>NZ_JARACP010000024.1 GCF_028765545.1 Aliivibrio sp. S4MY1
GTAGCTTAATGGAAGTAGATAATGAGAAAGTGTGTGTAGTGAATTTATTGTCTTCATTAATTAGGTATTCCATTGTAAAACTCACTGGCTATGTATATGAATATAAGGTGAGTAATATAACTGAATTAATATTTTTGTTTGTAAGCAAAAGTAAGAGAAACTAATAATTTAAAAGTTGATATTCAATTAGATTAGCACTTACAAATGGCTTACATCCCCTTACTGAACGAATATTTCATCATGGTATCTTTATTATATCCCCAACATGTTACTCTAATTTAATAATGGTATTACAATGAAAAAAATCTTAGTTGTTTCTTTAATGGCAGCATCACTAAATGTTGCACATGCGGCAAGTTCTGATTATTCAGGTCTTTACGTTGGTGCTGATTATGTTCAATCTGATATGCTAGATATTCTTGCAGTGACGAGTCTTTTAGGCCCTCAAACATCAAATACTGAGAGCACAGGTTACAGTGTTCAAGTTGGTTATACTTCGCGTTTAACTGAAAATCTGTATCTAAACTCTGAATTTTCTTATGCTGATCTTGGTAGTGCAAAAGTATCAGGTCAAGGTTTATTAGGTCCTTATACTGGTGAAGTATCAGCGACATCATATGGTGTGAATTTAATGCCTAAGTATCATTTTGGTGGTTTCTATGTTGGTGTTATTGGTGGGTTGAACAACCTGTCTGCTGATGTGGCAATTTCATCGACAAAGAGTTCTGTTGATGAGTGGAAACTATTAACGGGTGCTGAAATCGGTTATTCATTTCAACAAGTAGGTATTAATTTAGGTTACAAATCTATTGATGATATCTCAGCGGTTTATTTAGGTATGGATTACACATTCTAAGCTAAATTATTATTTTACCATTAACACTATGCCTTCTGAAATTTCAGAATATTACCTCTAATATTTGTGTTAATTAGTATTATTTATAAGTTTAAAGAGAGCCTCGGCTCTCTTTTTTATGTTTAGGGTAATATCAATCTAAATTCGATGACTTAGGAATGATGACGGTAAAGTTTGCTCCATTCATATCGCTGAGTGTGATATCTATCGCCCACTCTAATCGCGTGATTGCAGCATGAGTAATGGCTAATCCTAGTCCAAATCCACCAGTTTTACTGTTTCTGCTTTTATCTAATCGAGCAAACGGCATAAAGATTTCTTTTCGCTTTGATTCAGGAATTCCAGAACCATCATCTTCAACAGACAATTCAAGATGGGTATCATGATCAATTAAGCTTATTTTGACGGAAGTATGGGTATATTTAATGGCATTTTTAATTAAATTGTCGACCACTAGTCTTGCCATTGTACTATCACACCGAACAACAATATCCTCTGAAATTTGAGTTGAAACAGTAAGGTTATGATGAGGGTGAGCGGCAAGTCGTGATGGAATGAAAGTGCTTAGATTAAGGTTTGAACGATGAGTTTCATAGAAAGATGACTCCATCGAAGTCAGTTTAGATAACATAATAATACTGGTAGTCAGATTATTAATATCTTCAATATATAGATCAATGTCATCATGTAAAGCAGCCTCAGTGGGTTGGCTTTTCATGCGTAGAAGATCGTTCACCAATTGAATTCTACTGAGAGGGGTACGAACTTCATGTGGAATGGCTTGAGCAAAGATTTGGCTTTGGATAACACGGCTTTCAATCTCATTGGCCATTTTATTAAAGCTTTTTGCTAGATGGCCTACTGGTGCAGGAAGTTTTTCATTTGCTCTTTCTGCCAGCTTTCCATCCCCAAACTTCATTTGGACTTGCTGAAAATTGTAGGTTTGTTTTTGTAATTGTCGCAGTGGTAAGTAGATTGCTATACAAAGAACGAAAATAACACAACTGGTGAGGGCTAAAATAAAAAGAACCGTTGGGTTTTGGTACCAAGGAACATCATGAGAAAAGAACTCTGCATGCTCTCTAAATACAAAATGGTTATTCGTATTGGGAATAGGGAAGACGGCAATATATAAATTGTTATCGTTTAAGTAGACAGGAACCGAATCAATAGTAAATATTTTATCGCAGTTATCACAAGGCGATGAACCATCCCATTGAGACAGCAATTATATAAAAAGTTTCTTTCTGTGTAGTCTCTAATTCTTTATATAGTGAATTATCACTTCCTTTTTGTTCGATGTATTGTTCTAAAAAATAACGACCATCTCTTAAAAACATCTCAACATCGTACTTTCTAATGTAACTTTCACTAAAAATAAAAAAGAGATATAAGGTAGCAATTAATGAAACAGTAAGGCCAAAATATAGCCTCGTAAACATAGAAGGCAGGGATTTAAAGGGAAACAAGCATATATCCTTTATTGCGGATGGTTCGAATCAGGTTGTTTGGTGAGTGGTGTGAAATGAGTTTTTTTCGTAATCCTGACACTCGCATATCAATAGAGCGGTCATTGAAACCATAATCAATACCTCTGAACACTTTACAGCACTCTTCTCGAGTGACGACTTGACCGACATTGTCGATAAGTACATGTAATATTTCAAATTCAGCGCTAGTGAGTTGTAGGTCAGCTTGCTTATACCAGGCGGTTTGAGTTTGAGTATCTATAGTAATGTCTGCGCTTGGAGTTTCTGTTTGTACTGATTCAGCGGAAAGGCGAGAGCGTCTAAGTAAGGCTTCAATACGAGCGAGTAATACATGGCCTCGAATTGGTTTAGTAACGTAATCATCAGCCCCAAACTTAAATAAACTGACTTCACTCATTTCGTCATCAGAGGCGGTAAGAATTAAGATCATGCCATTATAAAATAATCTAGCTTCACGGCAAATATCAGCACCACTCATTCCCGGCAGCATAAGATCTAATAATATTAAATCAGGTTGATATTCTTTTATTGCATCGATTGCAGCTAAGCCATCTTCAACAATGTAAGAATGGTATTGCTCAGCTTCTAAATACATTTGGGTAAGGCGACCAATTTCAGGATCATCTTCAATAATAAGTATTTTACCTTTGCTCAAATGATTAACCTCGCCAATAAATTCCGGGCAATTATATATATTGAGTATAGAAAATAAAGTCCTTTTTTATTAGGGACTAATTTTTTAATAAACTATCATCCTGTATTTTGGCTCACATTTGAAATGAGTATATCAATATAAATGCCCTTACAAAACTTACAATTCAATTCTCGATTAAGATAATTAAACCTCTTAGTATGCACAGTATTAGCGGCAAAGCAGTTTGAGTTTAATTCGATTATTAAATAAAATATAAGGTTATCTATGCTTAATATAAAAAAATCGTTGTGTGTGTTGACGTTAATGTCTACTTCGATGATGGTTAATGCGAATGATGTTGTAAAAAATGATATAAGAGAAGAAGTTCAGACTTGGATTGATATTGAGGTTGCTCAAAAAAAGAGTACGATTCAAAAAATGGTTTTTTCGTGTGACTTCTATGTCGCGTCACCAAAGTTTAAAACTCCAGATGGTGGAACTACAGGTATTGGTGGTTATCTGTTTTATAAAAATGGTAATCAGTTAGATAGTTTAGTACAGCCAAGTAGCAATGAAACCATGCCTGCATTGCAGTCTTGTATTAAGCTTAACTTTACCGTAACCGATGAAGATGGCGCACAACTCTTGATGGAAGCAATTGAAAGTGTATTTGATCAAGATCAGATGTTTTCAGATTCCTTTGAAAAGCAGGTTAAGAGAACAACAAAAGGCTGGGAGTTAATAACAGGTGACTTCTTCGAAGATTTATCTGGTTATATTATCAAAACAGATAAAGCGGGTAAGATTACTCAAATACGATATTCGTTAAACCTGTAATTTTCTTGCAGCACATATGAATTTAAAAAGACATGAATAAAGTAAATTACGGAGAGCATATGATTCGATTGATAAGCGCTATTTTATTAGTGACCCCCTCTTTTTTCTCATTAGCTGACAGTAACATAGTAAATAACCTATCTTATGTTGGTATAGGTTATAAACAAGCTCGTTTGGATGCAGAAGCGATGTCACCATATTTGGATGGCAAGTATGTTAATGATGAAGCGAAATCTTATGGTGGTTTATATATAAATTTAGGCTTTAACGTCACAGAGCAGTTTTTTGTTGATGGTTATGCCGATTTTATAACTCGATTCAGTTCAGAAGTTGATACATGGCGAGTGGGTGGTGGCTACAATATCTTGGTACAAGATCGTGTTTCCTTTCCTGTTTCTTGTGGCATTGTTAATTATCGTGCAGACAGTGATTACTCTTCTTCTTTTAGTGACAATGCAGGGTATTGCAAAGCTGGAGTTAGAGGGCAAGTTGCTAGCCATTGGCTTATTGATGCTTCGTATCAGCATGAAGCGTTTGATGTGAGTAAAGATACGATTAATATTACTAATGTTTTTCAGTTCGGCAGTGTATTTGGTTTAGTCGCTGGTTTTGAATTCTCTGAGCGTAAAGAGAGTGAACGATCATTTAACCTTGGTGTTCAGTTCTCTATGTAGACTTATACTCACTTCGTCTATTCATAAATAAGATAACTCTTTTAAGTTAAGGGTTATCTTTTTTGCGTTTATAATTAAAGATGATTGTCTTAGTTGAGAATGTAAGCTTGAAAGCTGGTGACTAAGGTATTGAAAAACATCAAGCATAATGTAGACTGCGCGAGTATTACAATGAGGTGACTAAAAAGGTTGGTGTAAGTTAATAAAATGATGAACTCAAATGATGTAATGAGAAAGCAGGTTCTAAAAGGACTTTGTACTGGTTTAGCCATTGTTGCCCTTCCATTAGCGGTAGGTAATGCTTTTTATTTTGATAATAAGTCTTATCTATTGGCTTTCATTGAGTGTTTGTATTTTATTGTCGCCTTGTATTCTCTTTATGATATTCGTAATGATAAAAACATCGCTTTTCATACATATATTCATGTATTTATTATTACCTTCATTATGTTTTTTGGCGAAATAGCTAAGCCGATCGATGAAGGGGTATATATTTGGTCAACTGCCGCTCCAATTCTATTCTATTTACTGCTTGGTTGCTCTAATGCTTTTATCTATTCAATCTTGTTTTTATTTATTCAGATTGGTTCATTATTATTTGAAATTGCTTTGCATGATAAAAATCAATTCTTTGTATCTGTACTTAACTTTATTTGCACTTATTTAGTTATAACAGCGATTAGCCGTAAATTTGAAATAGAGAGAGAAGCTGCTCAAGATTATATTCAATATTTAGGTGCTTATGATCCGTTAACGGGGGCATTAAGTAGAAACTCTTTAATCAAAGAAATGAATGAACATAGTGAACGTTATAGCTCATTTGTGATGTTCAATATTGATGACTTTAGCCATTACACAAAAAAGTATGGCTATCAAGAAAGCGATAAGATGATTAAAGAGATGGTTGAGCGATTGTTTAATACAGTAGGCAAAGAATGCTTATATCACCTAGGCTCAGGTCGATTTGTGATGCTTATTTCTACGCATTATATGGCAGAAGCTAGCTATCATGAACACCAACAGATTAACGATGTGTTGACGTCTATTTCAACCCTCCCTTTCTTAATTAGAAACCAAAGTGAGTTTATGACACTCAGTGCTGGTATTACAGAAATTACTAGGTTTTCCACTATCGAATCTATCTGGTCTGATGCTGAAGACAATGCTACCTTAGCTCAACTCAATGGTGTTGGTTGCGTATTTAAAAACAATAAGTTGTTCATTAAATCTTAGTATTTTGGCTTAAATAAGTCACTACCGCACTATGATCAGAGCCTGAAAACTGAGGCAATACTTCACGCTTACAGATAAATAGCGATGGTTCCTCAGAATTTCTTATCCAAAAATGGTCAATGGCGATCCGTGCAAAAGTGGGGATAGGAATGCCTTTGATCTCTCTTGGCCAACTCTGAATAGGGGCTGTTTGGTATTCTTTGTAAGCGTGTTTAAAGCGTTGTGTGTTTGCAGATAAATTGAAATCACCAATAATTAAGGTATCAGCATAAGGGGGGTAATCTGCTAGGCGTTCTAAACTACCGATGAGTGCATTTCTTTCATGCCAAAGTTGCTTGGTTCTTGGTGATGGTGGGTGAGCGGTATATAAACTCACAGGACGATGTTCGCTGCTTTGCCATATACCGCTTATCATATAATGACCTGCTGGTGTGTTTTGTGCTCTTAAATTCAATGGCTGTTTACTGATGACCATTTGCCCGCTTGGATAGCCTAAACCAGGCGTTCCTCCAAATTGATATGGGTATTGTTCTATTAACTCCATAAGTCGATCACCATGCCACGGTGCTGTTTCTTGAAGTACCACAAGATCAATATCATTACTCTTTAAATAGTCTAAAAAAGGAGTGAGATCAGGGTTGGTGTAATACAGATTATATTGAACTATCACAAGAGGGTTGTGGCACTTTTGGTTTGAGTAATTCGCTTGTGGGGACTGATAGAACCAAGTAAAGAATAAGCTCAAAGCTAAGAAAGAATAAAAGTAATAGCGGCGCAATAATAAAACAATAAAAAGAAAGGCGTAACCAAAAGCAATGATACTTGGTATTCCTAAAATGTTTTCTAACCACCAAATAGCGGGTACATAAGAGAGTGAAATCCACAGCAGGCTAGGTAAAATCAATAGTGCAATCCAAAGTCCTTTTTTATGCATTTAATCTCCATTTACTACTTTTATGATCAAGACTGTTTAACTTGCCTTAGTTGTTTAGTATGGATGATAAATTAGAGAGTTGCGTAAATTATTCATTCAAATTAATAATGAAAAACAGTAAATCATAAGTTTATCTTCAGTGAATCTTAAGTTTGATATGTAACACTCGTCTCATTCTTAAGGAGCCTGAAGGTATGTTTGTGCTGTCCAATCTGATTTCAAAACTTAAAAACCAAAAAATAGCCATGAACATGGTGTCACTAATTACTTTGGTGTCATTGTATTTTGCCGTGGTATTTAATTACCCAATTAATGAAAAAATTTACCAACTTTCTCAAGGTAACGGTCTTTTTCTGTTTCTAACACCAGCGATTCTTACCTGTGCTTTTATTATTATTTTCTCAATAATTGCAGTGCCTTACTTGTTCAAAGGTATTGTGATTATTTTGACTCTCACCTCTTCGATGGCGTTTTATGCGGCATTGCAATACAACACCATGTTTGATTATGCGATGATCGAGAATATCTTTGAAACTAATGTCGGTGAAGCTTCATCCTATTTAAGCTCGGCATCTATAGGTTACTTTATTGTTTTTGGTGTACTTCCATCATTGTTTTTATTAAAAGTAAAAGTGATCCGCAATGCTTCATGGAGCAAAGAGTTATTTCATCGCGCAGCATTAATGAGTGTTGCGATTGTGGGTTTACTGCTGATTTCTGTGTTCTATTTTAAAGATTATGCCTCGATTGGCCGTAATAATTCGTATCTAAATAAAATGATTAACCCTGCTGATGCCTTCAATACGGTTAAGTACATTAATAATGAATATCTAACTGCACCTTTGGACTACATCACAATCGGTGAAGATGCAGAAGTTATTCCAGCGAAAAACGGTAAACCGACACTAATGGTCGTGTTAGTAGGTGAAACCGCACGTGCGCAAAACAGTGCTTATAATGGTTATGAAAGAGAGACCAATCCATACACTAAAGATCTTGGTTTGATTGCTTTTCAAAATGTCTCTTCATGCGGAACAGCAACAGCTCACTCTTTGCCATGTATGTTCTCTAATATGGTGCGTACTAATTACAATAGAGACCGTGCCAATAATCAAGATGATGTATTAGATGTGTTGACTCATGCGGGTGTTAAATCAGTATGGATTGATAATGACGGTGGTGATAAAGCGGTTGCCAAGAACATTGAAAAAGAGATGATTCCGGGTGACTCTTCTTCTGACTTATGCGACGGTTCAAGTTGTTATGATGAAGTATTATTGCAAGGTTTAGATGAGCGAATTCAAAATACGACGGGTGACCAGCTGTATGCACTGCATATGATAGGAAGTCATGGACCAACGTATTGGAAGCGTTATCCTGAGGATATGGCGGTATTTACCCCTGCATGTAATCGTAGTGATATTGAAAATTGCAGTGATGAAGAGATCACCAATGTGTATGACAATACCTTAGTTTATACCGATTACGTGATTGCGCAGATGATTGCAAAGCTAAAAACTTACTCTGATAAATATAACGTTGTGATGCTATACATTTCAGATCACGGTGAATCATTAGGTGAGAATGGGTTATATCTTCATGGTGCGCCTTATATGATTGCGCCAAAAGAACAAACTCACGTGCCTTTCTATATTTGGATGAGTGATGATTATGCAAACCAAAAAGGGATAGATAAAGCCAGTGTTATCAGTAAAGCGGCAGCGGGTGGTTATTCTCATGATAACTTGTTCCATACCTTACTGGGCTTATATGGCGTGAAGACTAGTGCTAAAGACAATAGCTTAGATATTATGGCGAACTAGTTACTTTTTAGTTCATCATATTAAGAAATGGGTTAATCATGAGAATGGTTAGCCCATTTTTGCTACTATGATTATATAAAATAATAAAGTGGTACAGAACAATGAAAATATTGCTAATAGAAGACTCTGAACATTTACGTCGTAGTTTAGTGGTGGGGCTGAGTAACCTTGGTTTTACCATTGATGAAACTGGTGACGGCTCAAAAGGGCTTTCGATGGCTATTACCAATGAGTATGACTTTATTATTTTGGATTTAATGCTTCCTAATGTTGATGGTATCACGCTATTAAAAAGCATTCGTAAAATGGGTAATGACGTAAAGGTGATTATCTTATCAGCAAAATCACAACCAGAGGACCGTGTTGAAGGTTTAATGTCAGGCGCTGATGATTATTTAGTTAAGCCGTTTTCGTTTGATGAACTGCATGCTCGTATCTTAACCGTAGCCCGTCGAGGGGTGGTTAAAAACAGCGATGATGATGTTCGATTAGGTGATTTTAAGCTCGATCTGGCAAAAAAAGAGTTAGAGTTCTCGAAACAGTTAATAGAGCTTACTAAAAATGAATATAAAATTATTGAATGCTTATTCCTATCAAAAAATCAGGTAATGACGACGGAAAATATCAGTGACTACGTTATTGGTTCATTTGATTCATTATCGAAAAATACCATTGAATCGCACCTCTCTTCTATTCGAAGAAAAGTCAAAGCGGCAGGTGGAGAATTGCCGATTAAGAACAAAAGAGGCTTTGGTTACTATTTGGAAAGACGCTCATGTACTCAATAAAAGATAGGTTAGTTAATGCGTTAACCGTGATCATTGGTATTATTTTATTAGTGGTTTTTTTATCTTTAGATTTTATTCTCGATGCATGGGTTGATCAGCAATTTGATGACGCTTTAGTTGAGAAATCAAATTACTTTAAATCTTTAGTTGAAGTGGAAAGTGATGGTATTGAGTTTGAATACCACAAAGGTTTTATGCCTCAGTTTGAGCGAAAAGAGGATGCGCAATATTTTCAAATTTGGTTAGGTGAGAGCACTTTTGCAAAGTCGAAATCTCTTAACTACTTTGATGATGTTGACCTTGATTATCAAGATGTCCCTACTCATGAGAGCCGTATTTTTGATATAAAACTTCCTGATGGCAGCATGGGTAAAGCTATTTCTTCGCGCTTTCAGCCACAGTTGTCATCTGATGTTGCTCCTACAGACGTTACTTATATTGAAACCATGTACCTAACATTGGCAATTTCTAATCAACGAGTGAGTAACATATTATTGATTGCTGATTTATCGTTGTTATTTGTGTTTATAACGGCAATTTTCGGGGTGAGATTTGTTGTAATTAAAGTTGTCGATAAAGAACTAGATTCACTTTATTTATTAAATAAAGAGATTTCAGAGCTTGATGAAAATGCGAAGAAGATAAAAAAGAACCCTAAAGAAAGTAAAGAAATAGCCCCTATTCGTAAAGAGCTAAATCGTTATATCGAATTGAACATTCAAGGTATGGCTAATGAAAAACGCCTTTCTTCCGATATTGCCCATGAGTTGAAAACGCCAATAGCAGAACTCATTAGTTTGAGTGAAATGAACATTCGTTTTCCTGATGATGTTCGCATTTCAGCTACTTACAAAGAAGATGTGCTATCGATTTCGAATAATATGAAAAATATAGTAAATCAATTAATGGCATTAAGCCAACGTGCATCAGGAAATTATGGGATTGAGAAGAAAGAAGTGGATGTTCGACTCTTGACTGAGGAGATTTGTGCAGAATTACAGTTTAAGCATCCTACAATGGGAGAGAGAGTTGCTTTCTCTTCATCATTAGCCTCTCCGATGATTCATGTTGACCGTTTTAGCTTGGAAACCGTGATTAAAAATTTATTGGATAACGCTCTTTTTTATAGTGTAGAAGAGTCCATTGTGTCTGCGAGCATTGAAAAAGAGGGTGATGGAAGCATTGTGATTAAGATTAAAAACATATCTTCTAATCCATTAACTCAAGATGATCTTAATAACATATTCAAAGCGTTATATCAGGTAGATAAATCAAGAACCCACACTGATAGGCATGGGTTGGGCTTAGCTATTGTAAAGAATATAGCTCAATTAAATGGTTATGATTTATCGGTTGATTATCAAGAGAGTAGAGAGATTACATTTACGGTTGTGATACCGCAGGCATAATGCCTGTTGAGATAGTCGTGCGATTACCTTTTATTTAATAAAAACAGCAATAAGTAACCATCAAAGTCATCAGGTAGTCAGGAAAGAAACCACTGATATTTTTGATTATTAAATATAACCACAAAGCTCTGAATAATCATAATTTATACACTATAATCGGGACGAACATAATAAAAATACTCTTTAATGGATAAAGGAAATACAGATGAAAAAGTGGTTGTTATTGCTAAATAGCCTAATACTTTCTTTTAGCGTTCATGCTGCAGATACATGGAAAGAGATAGAACAAAAGGCCAAAGGCCAAACCGTTTACTTTCATGCGTGGGGGGGAAGCCAAGAAATTAATAATTACCTTCGTTGGGCAGATAAAGAGCTACAGCGAAATTATGGTGTGACACTAAAACACGTAAAAGTGGGTGATATTGCAGAAAGTACGTCACGTTTATTAGCTGAAAAAACCGCAGGGAAAAACGACGGTGGCAGTGTCGATATGGTTTGGATTAATGGTGAAAACTTTAAATCCATGAAGAACAATCAACTGCTGTTTGGTCCATTTGTCAATCAGCTACCAAGCTGGGAGTTTGTGGATAAAACCTTACCTGTAGACAGTGACTTTTCTGAGCCGACGTTAGGCTTGGAAGCGCCGTGGGGTGTGGGTCAACTTGTATTTATTCACGACAAGCAGACATTAAGTAATCCGCCACAATCTTTTGCTGAATTGCTTAGTTACAGCAAGGCCTTTCCAAATAGAATTACTTATCCTAAGCCGCCAGAGTTCCATGGTACAAGTTTCTTAAAAGCATTATTGATTGAACTTACAAATAACAATCCTCAGTTAATGAAGCCAGTTGAGCAAGCAAACTTTGCCGAGATCACTCAGCCATTATGGATCTATTTGGATGAGTTGCATCAAACTGCGTGGCGTAAAGGGAAGCAGTTTCCATCAGGTACAGCGCAATCACTACAGCTATTAGATGACGGTCAAATTGATCTTGCGGTTACGTTTAACCCAAATGAAGTCTTTTCTGCACAAGCAAGTGGTAAGTTAGCCGACACCACAGAAGCTTATGCCATGGAAGCCGGTGCGTTATCAAATATTCACTTTCTCGCTATTCCGTGGAATGCATCAGCAAAAGAGGGCGCTCAAGTCGCAATTAACTTTTTATTGAGTCCTGAAGCTCAGTCTCGTAAAGGTGATTTAAGTGTTTGGGGTGACCCATCTGTGCTGTCGTCACAGTATTTAACGGGCTCAGCGAAGAATACGAAGCTATTTAAATCATTAGCTGAGCCGCACCCAAGCTGGCAGGTGGCATTAGAGAAAGAGTGGCTAGTTCGTTATGGCAAATAAAATATAGCTACGTAAAAAAAGGCAGAGGGAGTGATTGTTTATACTTAATTATCCCTCCCTTTTTTATAAAATAAGTTATTGATGAATCTTAAAAATGTGACGCAAAAGTCAATGAAAGATCTATAGACTCATATTGCTTGTAGGCATTTTAATTTAGAGCGCAATTCAAAGTGCCATGTGAGTTGAAAGATAAAGACTTACCGTGCGGCAAGGTAGAGGAATAGTTGAATTTTATGAACCGTTTATTTGAGCAGATTTTAAAAAAATATCGAATAAGAAGTGGAATTACTCAAGAGTTCATGGTCGATTTATTAAGTAATAACTCTCCTAAGTTACATAAACTAGATAATGTGACTTTTAGCCGCTGGGAGAGGGGGATAACGATACCTCCATTTCGAAAACAAATTGAAGTATATCAATTGCTTGAAGTTGATCCTATCGATGAACTTATTGAATTAGGTATTGAATTGCCAGTAATTGATAGCAATGAATATTTTGTAACCGATCAGTATATGGGATCTATTGATGAGTTTTCGTTATATCTACTTGATCGAAATAATATTTCAGACATAGATTTATTTCTCAGTGATATTCAAATTATCGTAACAAATGATTTGTATTTAAAACGACTTATAGAGGCATTTCAGATAACAGAAATGAAAGCGTTTATTTCGATGCTAATTGAATGCTTTAATACGCAAATTTATTTGTGCAAATATGGAACAAGATTGATAGCTCATTCTATTACACTTTATGTTACTTCTGATTTCATGGTAGATGTTATGGGTGACAATATCGATATATTAAATATGAAATCGTATTCAGGAAGTCACCCATTTGCTATCTCGTTTCATAGTTCAACTTTGCCGACTTTAGAATTTATTCTTGGAAATATATTAAATGAATTCATGAGCATACCAACTCTTGATGTGAAGTTATACTTATCCTCAATAGAAAAAAATACACATAAGCTCTTTACAAAGTTAAAGGCGAAAGTTAAGTACAATGAACCTTATAATAGAGAAAACCAAAAAACGTCAGAGCTCTCTAAGATTGATGTAAGTATTTCAAAAGAAGCAATGTATCTGATTACTACGTTTAGAAGGAAGTATCATGAAGAATAAAATAAATGTGATTTTGGTGGATGATATTAAATTTTCAAGGAAGGTCATTTCTTTCATAATAAACAAAAATTTTGGTGATAAAGTTAATATATTAGATGCGAATAATAGCAATGACGTGCAGAGCATTCTTAATAAAAACATTACAATTAATGGCATAATTTCTGACATTATGATGCCTAATGGTGATGGGTTAGAGTTAATACATATGTTATCTGGACATAATCATAAAATACCTATGATTATTGTGTCGTCAGTCAACAAAAAAAATATTGAGAAAGCGCTGAACAAGGCAGAATCCAGTGGTGTTAATATTCTTAATGCCTTTAAAAAACCAATCCTTGCTGAAGACATCGTTATATCTATTGAGAGCTTTATGCAGCAGGAGGTTAATAACCAGCAGGTTGATTATTATGTATAGCCACCTTAGAGCATTTAATGCTGAAGACTTTGCGGTGGGAACAAGTACTATTAATGGTACAGATGATGCTCAGTTCTTTAAAGTAATGCTTAAAGAGCAGCTTGAACATGAGATAAGAGGTATCGATAAAGAGGGAATAAAAGAAACGATTCATGCTATTAAAGGTATATCCAGCTATGGTGGCTTGAACCGATTGTATGAAATATGCAATAAATTAGAGCATTATCATCAAGTAATTAGAGTGAATTCTCTGAAAGTAATGCTAGAAAAAGAATATATGAAAATTGTAAACAACAAAGATTTTATGAATTAATATTCCCAGTCCCAGTCCCAGTCCCAGTCCCAGTCCCAGTCCCAGTCCTAGCTCCATCAAATCAAAACAAGCGTTGCTTCCCCTTTTTTATAAACCTCTATTTGTGATTTTTATGTTTTCTCTATGGAATAAGTTGATGATATTTTAATTATCAGTATCTCACATTTGAGATTCATTATTTTTGGAGGTAATATGTTTAATTTTCAATAGCTTGTAGTGATATAGGCATTTTATTTTTTTTTGAAAATGAAAATGCCTTATTCATGTTGGCGATGGATTATTATTCTAATTTCCAGTTTCTTGATGAGCCTAAATAAATAGGGCCATCATTAAATATAAACATCAGAGAATACAATAAAATCGATTATTCTTTGTCTAAAAAATTAATAATAAGGTATAAACATGCTAACTAAGCTTGTAGTTAAGTCTCAAATCGCATTCGAAAATTTTAAAAATGACCAACGTGGTGTTACAGCTATTGAATACGCAATTATCGGTGTATCAATCTCTGCTATCGTTTTATTAATGTTCAACGGTACTTTAAAAGATGCTTTAGTCGGTGCAATGACGACTGTTTCAGATAATATCTCAACTGCAAATATTAAAGAATAATAATTACTAATGATGAGTAATTTGTTATTTAAATGGTGGCTTTTATTAGCCACCATTTCTTGTTTTATTTGTTATAAAGATATATCAGTTCGAGTTATTTCAAATCGAATGTGCATGATGGTTTTAGCATTATGTTGTGTTATTTGTATTCTTATTAATAACTACAATGCAGTTCAATATTCGATTCTTATATTTATTATTGGCTTTATTCTGTTCTTAATGAACATTATAGCAGCGGGTGATATTAAACTTGCATCTGCTTTTGCTGTTGCAGTAAATCCAAAGTACCAATTATTAGTGATTACTATTATTTTATTGCTTGGTGGTGTTATTGCCTTTAGTCAATTGCTTTGGGGGAAATATCGAAGTAATGAAAATCTAAACGGCGTACCTTACGGAGTCCCTATTTGTGTTGGCTACCTATTTGGTATCGCAGCATCAATTTGAGGTGAATAATGAAAACTAAATTAATAATTTTACTAGCTGTCGTAACCATATTTTTTGGCCTATACGGTTTAGTAAATAGCTTATCCCTATCTCCCCCTCCTCTTAAAGAGATTATGCCTAATAAAGTGGTAAAGCTTAAGCTTTGGCGACTTAAAAAAGATGTAGTTTCAGGTGAGGAAATTGACCAACGCACATTAGCATTAGGTCTTGTTTCTGAGTCTAAAGCAAATGAACTTGGCTTTGATGAAAATGTATCAATTGACACCAAACCAGGAGTCGTCTTCAGAAATGCCCTTTCTGAAGGGAGCTACATATCAATGAATGATGTAATTACACCCGATCAAGATGGTTACATTAATTATGTTATTGCCCCAGAACGAATTCCTTTTCCTATTTCTGTAGATCCTTCTTCTGTTATTGGCGGTGTGATCAGTGCGAACTCTTTTGTTGATATTTTGGCCTTGGCATCTCCTCAACAAAGTAAATACAACTCTAAAAACTCCTTGAGACAAGGCGTATCTATAACACCAATTTTTAATCGAGTTAAGGTGCTACAAGTTAAAGAGTCAGTGTTAGAAAATTCACGAGATTCAGACCAAACTCAAACGGTGACTTTAATTCTTGAATTGACCCGAGAACAAGCTGCCAAAATGATCGTGGCAAAAAAGATTGCTGATATCGAAGTGTATAAATCTGTTGGTGATTATGATCCTAGCGAGTTACATGCGGATGCCGGAGATATTCTATCCGACTTTAATGCTATCACTGAATATCGTGCAAATGATGTGACGATTAAATAGGACAAATGATATGTGGATTAAATGCTACAAAATAATTGCGGTGATAGGTCTACTTAGCTTGTCCTTTATGAGCTTTGCTGCGGGCATATTGAATCTATCAGAAGGCGATGCAGAAACGATCACTGTACAACAAGATATTTCCTCTGTTTTTTTATCAGATCCAAAAATTGCAGATTATCAAGTTATTGATAAACGAAAAGTAGTGATCTACGGAAAAAAAATGGGCAATAGCTCAGCGCTTATCTTCGGAGAGAATGGTAATACATTAGCAAGTAAAAAAATCATTGTTAATAAAAGCTTAAGTACTATTCAGCAATATATTTCGGTTAAATATCCTGGCAGTGATGTTGATATTTTAAATGTTGGCGAGCAAGTAGTATTAAGCGGAACTGCACCAACAGAGCAAGAAAAAGATGACATTAACGATGTTGTTGGTCAACTATTAAAAAAAGAGAGTTCAGACTTTACGTTTGAGCAGCATATGGAAGACGATGATTATGAAATGCAATTTATGGAACGTCATCGTTATGATGGAATTTTAAATAATATTGAAGTAACAACAACCAAACAAGTTAACGTTAAAATTTCAATTGCGGAAGTTTCGCAATCATTTTTAGAACAAGTAGGCATCCAATATGGTACTGCAGGAGGTGGCGCAGGCGTATTTGTACAGCCATTAACTAACTTTAGTTCATCCGATATAATGTCAGTGATTACCGCAATCGGTAATGATTCAGTGGGACAAATATTAGCGGAACCTAACCTATCTGTTATTTCTGGCGAAAGTGCGAGTTTTTTAGTTGGTGGTGAATTACCTGTTGTTACCACGATTGATAATACCCCAAGTGTTAGTTACAAAGAATTTGGTGTTCGATTGGAATTAATGGCCAAGGTAAAAAAAGATGACAAGATCACGTTATCATTAGTTCCTGAAGTCAGTTCTTTAGATACTCAATATGCAAATGATAATTATAATTTACCCGCATTAAAAACTCGTCGAGCACGTACTACCGTAGAACTCGGTGATGGTCAGAGCTTTGTGTTAGGTGGTTTGTTGAACTCTGAAGATAAGGAAGATCTGCAAAAAATTCCTTTAATTGGTGATATTCCTATTCTTGGGGCTCTGTTCCGTAATTCTAAAACCCAGAGAAATAAAACAGAGTTGATCATTGTGGCCACTGTCAACTTAGTTCAACCAATTCATCCATCTCAAGTACAACTACCAATGATGAGAAAAACAACCACATTAAGCCGATTTTTTGGTTTAGAAAGTTCTTATTCTAAAGCCAGTGATAAATGGGCTACTGAGTTATTAGCAACTGGAGGATTTGAAAAATGATCAATTGGAAGGCGTTAATATTCTTACCTATCTTATTTATGTGTGGTTGTGCCGATCAAGTGAGTGAGCGTCACGGTACAGATATCGATGTATTTCCCGTAACTTTCTCTATTCAATTGGTGAAATCAAATAAGGCAGAAGCAAAACTATCGGCATTTATTGATATACATGAAAGTGAAATGAAAAATCATGGTGTAGATATTCAATGGTTTAATAATAAAGGTAAAAAATGGGCAAATGAACTTGATAAAGAGCTTATTTCGAGTGGCATAGATAAAAAAGTCATTGTGATTCATCAAGGTAAGAAAGCAACCTCTCACTTTGATATGAAGGTGTCATTCATTGCTCCTAAAGTGGTTGTTTCACATTGCGAATATGCAACACATTACAACATCGGAACCAAGACCGATGGTTGCTTTACTGACAATGCACGTTGGTCTTCAATGGTTAACCCACAAAAAATGCTGCTAGATACCACTAATTTAGTCCCAAAGGTTGGTGAGTAATATGTTTGATCTTACAAAATCAATCAGTCTGCCTGTTAAAGAAGAAAAAACAATATCATTAGTTTTATTTTATCAGACAGAAGAATACAAAGAGTTAATGGAAGAGGTCTTTCGTTTTGAGGGCGTTACTGCTCCTGTAGTCTTTAAATACAGTGATGATGAAATCCGTAATAATGCTCGTGATTTTAGTGATCATATTATTATGATCGAACTGAATGAGACTTTTGATGTAACTTATGAAATAGAGTTAATCAGTCATCTACTACCGACGAGTGCCTCTGTTATCGTCATTGGTTCTGAGAACTCAATTTCAACGATCCGAACGTTGAGAACAATGGGTTATTACTATTTATTCTGGCCTATCAATAAGTTGGAATTAATAGATTTTATTCGCGGTGTTAATGAAGATATTTCGAGAAATAGTAAGCTTAAAAAGAGCCGTCAAGCTAAGAGAGTTGCGATTTGGGGGACAAAAGGGGGAGTTGGAACTTCATTTATTGCCGCTCAATTAAGTAAAGAACTGTCTGAAAAACGCAGTAGCTCTTGTTTGGTTGTTGATCATAATTTTAGTGCTGGCAACTTAGATATTATGATCGGAATTAAACAATTTAAAAGACGTCTACTTTCACCTGGAATGTTAAGTTCGAATCTGGATGTTGATTTTGCAACCAGCATGGCGACTAAAATCAACGATAAACTCTCTTTGTTAGCGATAGAATCTGAACATTTATCAACGAGTGACATGCAAGGCTATGTTGAGGTACTTACCAATCAATTAGCTCAAGATACCAACTTCATTATTGAAGATTTATCTGGTTTTGCGAGTGAAAGACTCGACTTTCTAGCACAAGATATTGAAAAACAGCTTGATGTCCTTGTTTTAGTGATAGAACAGTCAGTATCTAGCTTGAGAGAAGCATCATTGGTATTGAATGCTGTTAATGAAAAAAAACTGGCAGTACGTGTCATTGTGATAGTGAATCAAATAAAACCTGAAAAGTACTCAACGGTTGATTTGGATGGAATTGAAAAATATATCGATAAAAAACTTGATGTTCTTTGCCCATTTGAACCCAAACTAGGTTCTATTCTTTTACGTGGTGAAAGTGTTCATTCAAAAAGTCTTCCTATAAGCCGAAGTCTTAGTCACTTAACCTCATTGTTACTTGGTGAAACACCTAAGAAATTAAGTCTATTTCAACGCTTAACGAAGAGAATCTATCATGAATCAAAATAAATTAATTTATATTGAAATTAGAAAACAGATCTTTGAAGCGTTGGAAGCAGATGCAGTAAATTCACTTTCTAAAGAGCAGTTAAGTCAACAATTAAGCAGTGCTGTAGATATGTTGCTTGCTCGTCAAGAGTGGCATGTAAGCTCTGTTGTTCGCTCTGAGTTTGTTTCAAATCTTGTTAATGAATTGCAAGGTCTTGGACCTTTACAAGTATTGATGGATGATGAAAGTATCAGTGACATCATGATCAACGGCCACGATAGTATTTTTATCGAAAGAAATGGTTTAGTTGAAGTTGCTCCGGTGAGTTTCATTGATGAAGAGCAGTTAATTCATATTGCCAAGCGTATTGCCTCGCAAGTAGGTCGTCGAGTCGATGATTCGTCTCCAACGTGTGATGCCCGTTTACAAGATGGTAGTCGTGTAAACATAGTGATCCCGCCTATTGCAATTGATGGTACATCAATGTCGATCCGTAAGTTTAAAAAAGGCAGTATTGGTTTAGATAAACTAACAGAATTTGGTGCCATGAGCCCTGAAATGGCGCAGATCTTAATGATTGCATCTCGCTGTCGTCTTAATATTTTGATTTCAGGAGGCACAGGTTCTGGTAAAACAACCATGCTAAATGCCTTGTCTCAATATATCTCAGAAAAAGAACGTATCATTACGATTGAAGATGCTGCCGAGCTTAAGATGCTTCAACCTCATGTTGTGCGCTTAGAAACTCGAAATGCAGGTATTGAAGGAACTGGTGCGGTAACGCAGAAAGATCTGGTAATTAACGCCTTACGTATGCGTCCAGATCGCATCATTGTTGGTGAGTGCCGTGGCAGTGAAGCGTTTCAGATGCTTCAAGCGATGAATACGGGCCATGATGGGTCAATGTCAACGCTCCATGCCAATACACCACGTGATGCAATTGCTCGTGTAGAAGCGATGGTTATGATGGGAAGCAGCAGTCTTCCGTTAGAGGCTATTCGTCGTACCATTGTCAGCGCTGTAGATTTGGTTATTCAAATTAGCCGCTTACATGACGGTAGCCGAAAAGTAATGAGTATAACAGAGGTGGTAGGTCTTGAAGGCAGTAGCGTTGTATTAGAAGAACTTTATAAATTCACCCCCACTGGCCAGCATGGAGATGGTGGGAAAATTATGGGTCGCTTTGAAACTGAAGGTTTAATGCAACGTTCTGTCCTTGTTCAAAAAGCGAGATTTTTTGGGTTGGAAGATCAGTTGAACTCGGCATTTAATCAACTGGAACAAATGGCATGATATATTGGCTGTCATTAATATTTGGTGGGTTAATTACATTATATTTGATTTATTCTCATTCCAAATCTAGCCATGAATACCTTAATCAAACTTCTATAGCACTTACTGACGAAGATCGCCAAGCCGTTAAGCTAGGCGTGTTATCTGATGAGAGTTTTAATAAAAAATTATTACGTTTATTTACAAGAACATATAGTCATATTGATTCTCATGCGATGGTAAAAATTGTCGTATATTGTTTATTGCTAGTTGCTGCGGGTATTTATGTTAATCAGACATTTATACAAACTAACCCACTGATTGTAATCTTCATTACTGAAGTCCTTGGTATTTCTTTTGGTATTGTATGGCTAAGTAATCGTGAAAAAAGTCGATTTGAAGAATCCTTTCCTGACGCTCTAAATATGCTTTCAAGTGCGGTGAGTTCGGGTGAAAGTATTATGCATGGGATTATTTTTGTTGGAAATTCTCTTGAAGGAAAAGTAGGTCAAGAATTTAAACGAATGGGAGAACAGCTGCAACTGGGCGAAACGGCAGATTCCGTTTTTCGTAAATCTTGTATAAAGTTCCCTTATCCATCATTTCAGTTTTTTGTTATCACGTTACGTACCAGTATGCAGCGTGGTGGTCAATTAAAAGAAGTAATGACGCGTCTTAATCGCTTGATGTTTGGTGCAAGAGCAATAGAGAAAAAGAAATATGCATTAACTTCGGAAGCAAGAGCTTCAGCAAAAATTGTTGCTGCCATTCCATTTATCTTTTTGTTTATGTTGCAATATCTTAGCCCTGAGAACTATGAATTTGTCATGTTTAACCCGGCAGGCAAACCCATTCTTTACTATGTATTGATTAGTGAATCCATTGGGATATTTATTATTTGGCTATTAATGAAAGGGGTACGCTCGTGATGGTATCTCCAGCATTATTATTTTCAGGAATTGTGTCTCTTGGTTGCTTAATTGTATTTTGGTTATTAAGTCAAAAACTGCAACAGAAAAAAGCAATGCGAAAATACCTTTCAAGCAGTGAATCACTGAATAAAAGCATAAATGTATTAGATAAAGTAGACCAGCTTTTACCAAGTGCAGTAACGACAAATAATGACGAGGTTGAACGTAAGTTTTATTCTGCTGGTTTCTATGATTTTAAATTTTCACACATTTATATGCCGATAAAATATGCCGCCGTTATTATTGGTTGTAGCAGTATTTATTGGTCATTAAATGGAGGTTCAGATCAAAAAACAATCATAGCATTCATGTGTATGTGGTTAGTGTTTTGTATTTCAGTACCTGATGGAATATTGAACTATCGTATCAAAGCCATGCAAGATAAGTTATCGAATCAATTACCCTATTTATTAGATCTTCTTGCTATGTGTGTTCATACCGGGATGACGCTTGAGTCATCATTAACGTATTTAGCAAAAGAGATGCAAGGTTTTGATAAAGATTTAGCGCACATGGTAAGTCGAACGAATGACCGAGCCCGTATTGTCGGTTTAGCGGTTGCGTTAGATGAGCTATATGTACGAGTTCCAACGAATGAAATGCGAAGTTTTGTAATGACATTAAAGCAAAGTCTTCACTACGGAAGCTCAATTTATAGTGTGTTAAATACACTTGCTGGTGATATTCGTCAGGTGCGTTTACTTGCGCTTGAAGAAAAGGTGGGTAAATTAGCGGCGAAAATGTCAGTACCCTTGATTCTATTTATCATGATCCCAGTGGTCATTCTAATCGCGGCTCCAGGAATAATGAGGATGATGACAGGTGCATATTAAAAATATATTGATACTCGGTTTGCTTTTAAGTTTGACGGGGTGTGCAACAAAACCAACGGTAGATACTAAAGCGGTACAAGAAAAAATTTTAGTAAATACTAAAAATTATCCAGATTTGATCGCTTTCTATAAAGAGCAATTAAAAAGTAAACCAGACCCAGAAGTTAGAGAAAAATTAGCGCAAACTTATTTGAACGATGGAGACCCTGAATCGGCATTATTTACTATTCAGGCAAATGATGAAGATCCTCGAACCGTTCAATCTTATTTAATTGAAGCGAATGCTCAATTAGATTCAGGAAAAGTTGTAGACGCACTAGAAATAGCAAAAAAAGTATATTGGTTTAATAAAGATAATGCAGAGATAGAGAATTTACTTGGTGTTATTTATGGTACTAAAAAAGATGTTATTCAGGCTCGATATTATTTTAATTTAGCAAGAAAGCATTTATATAGCGATATTAAAATAAAAAACAATTTAGCCATGCTCGATATTATAGAAGGGAAATATGACCAAGCTAATAATCGTTTATTACATGTTTATATGAGTGATCAAAGTAATCATCGAATTGAATCAAACTTAATGCTCGCTATGGCTAAGTCGGGTGACTTATCACTAATGAAAGAAGTGTTATCGCCTAAGTATACAGAAAGTGAAATCAAACAGAGGTATAACGCTTTACGTGGAATATCACGTCAAGAAGAGTAAGAAAAACCGCTTGAGAATAAAAAAATGATAAGACGAAATAAAAATAAAGGGATCGCCAGCATTGAGTTTACGCTGGGATTCATGGGGTTCTGGTTAATATGCATGGGATGGGTTGAGATGAGTTACATGTCTTATGTCTCTGCTATTAGTGATCTCGTTGTTTCTGAATCAGCACGAGTTGCTAAGACCTCGGAGTCTGATTATATGGACGCCTTTCACAACGCAGTAGACAAGAACGAATCCATTTGGGGAGATGTGATTGACCCTAATAAATTCACATTATCTATTGAATATCTAGATAAAGTGGCTGATTTAGAAGGAACTAAAGATCCATGCGTAGTTCCTGATGATGAAACAACAGCAGAGTGTGGTGTTGCTAAAGACAGTGCGATTGCTATTTATCATCTTGATTATCGCTTTTCGTCTATTTTTAATTACTTTGTTGATACAGACAGTCTTTTTAGTCGTGAAGTTATTGTTATTCAGGAGTACGAGCGTGATGCCTTTGGGATTTAAACAACGAGGAAATTTCTCTGTTGAATTTGCAGTAGTTGGTGTAGCTCTGAGTCTCATATTTGTATTCAGTGCTGATGTCATTATCAAGTTAGCAATAAAAGGTAAATTGGACAGATTGTCATACTCATTAGTAAACGTATTAAAAGAACGAACACAATTGTATGACGAAGATTATGTACTCGAGAAACAAGAAGCAGATTCTATATTTACTATTGCTAAAAACTCGATGGCTCGTGTGCAAAATAGCTATAAGAGTGATAATTTTGGTGCCGTAGTTGAAGAGTTAACATTTCATGGGATAAATCAACCAAATTCTCCGACACGATATAATCTTGGTTCTTATACGTGTTCGTTACCTAAAACGATTGATAAATTTCAAGACCTATCAGTGGTAACAACATGGACAAGACAAGCAACGTTGTATCGAATTACCTTGTGCTATAAGACAACTAACATGTTTGGTTCTTTGGTAGATAAGAAATTTACTGATGTGAACTCATCATCCATCATCATAGGAAGGTAGTTCGATGAAATTAAAAAAACACCAACAAGGTCATGCCGCAATCTTGTTTGCCATGATGATCCCTGTACTGTTTGGCATATTTGCTCTAGCAAGTGATGGGGCAAGAGCGCTGCAAACTAAAGCAAGAATCGAAGATGCGGCAGAGGTAGCTGTACTTGCTATATCAGCCCATAACGATACAGCACAAGATGAGAATGGGAATGGTACAGCAAGCAGATATAACAATACCTTAGCTAAAAAGTATGTGAATGCTTATATTAATGACGTAGATAGCGTGAAGGAAGTAAAAGTATATAAGCGTACCTGTGAGCACATTGCCGATTGCAAAGAAGGGGTTGAAAATGGAAAACCACGTTTCTTTGAACATGAAATTGAAGTAACAACGACTCAAAAATCTTGGTTTCCAGGACAAGGTGTAATCGTTGGTATGGGAGAAACCTTTGACACCTATGGTGATTCACGAGCGCGAAAATATCAGAGTGAGGCTGTAGATGTGATGTTTGCAGCGGATTACTCTGGCTCAATGGATAGACAATGGAGTGGAAGTTATAACAAGAAGTACGTAGACCTACGTAATATTATTAATGATATATCTGAGGAATTACAAAAGTTTAATGACTTACAGAAAAGCGATCATAATAATACCATGGGGATCGTTGGTTACTCCGAATATGCTAACTCTGAATATGCTAACGGAGGAGGTGCTCTTTGTTTTTTAATGCAGCAGCAAGGAGGGTATCGCTATCCTTCAGTATCGGACACTCTAAGGGATATATTTATACCTAAAACTCAAAGTAATTGCACTAATTACAACTGGAAAGGTAATTTTCATGAAATGCGTTTAACTGAAAAATTCGTTGATTTCAATCGAGAACTATCTACTTTTAGGCCTAAAGGAGGTACCGCATCATATTCTGGGATCATTCGTGGAGCACAATTACTTAAAGAAGGCAGTAATACTCGTCGATTATTAATTGTTTTATCTGATGGTGAAGACGGGGGGCCAAACCATGATAGCCCTAATGTTAAAAGTTTTTCTAATTCACTCGTTAATGGAGGTATGTGCGACAAGATTAGAGAGGGTTTAGAAGCAGATAAAACGCCTGATGGCCGTGATATTAAAGCTCAAATTGTTGCGATTGGTTTTGATTATAACGCAAGTGCCAATCAAGCTTTAAAAAATTGTGTTGGTGCTGATAATTTGTATAAAGCCGAAAATGCCGATGAAATTAAAGATAAAATTCTTGAGTTAATCAGTGAAGAAGTCGGGCATTTAAAATAAATAGGTAGCACATTGTGCGTAAAAAAGTAGAGAACAAAATTATGAACAAATCTTTTGCAGTAATAGTATTGGCTACCTGTTTGTCATTTAATGTGCAGGCGCAAGTTAAAGAATCCGTAAACCAATCAATAATGCTTTATTGTGGTTCATCCAATGCAGAATATCAAAAAGAGGTCATTGTTGGTGAAGGGGTAAGAGTATCGCTAAATCAAGGTGGATTTTCTCAAATACAGCAGATTGAAGGTGTAAAGCCTGAAACCGCTTTTATCCGTAGTCAGTTTAATCGGATGGCAATCGATGAGCAGTGTACAGAGTTTTTATTAAGCCATTCATCTTCAAAAGTTACCAAAGGAGATACTCTGCTAGCTCGTGTTTACTTTAATTTTGATAAATCAGCCTTAACCAAGCGTTCTGAATACGTATTGGATCAAATGTTTGGTCGTATAAAAAATGAAAGTGATGGATTAAAAGTCATAGGCCATACTGACTCTCAAGGCAGTAAAAAGTATAATTATGCATTAGGCTTAAAACGTTCGGATATGGTTCTGAAATACTTAGTAGATCATGGTGCCGATCCAAAGCAATATACAGTGGCTTCAAAAGGCGAACTTGAACCAGTAGATAGTAATAAAACGCAGGCTGGTCGAGATAAAAACCGCAGAGTTGAAATTAAGAAAATTTAGTATAATTGATACTGTCTATGTGTGAAATTAAGCTGAATGGATATAATATTCATTCAGCTTAATCGTTTCTATTATGATTGTTCATCTTCAAATATCCTCGCTACAATATCATCTAACTTACTATTTTCAATAGGTTTAACTAAATACCCATCACAATGCTGTTTGATTTCAATTTCTTCATTTAGCATGCCTTGGGCAGTAATTGCGATTACCGGAATATGTTGCATATCTTCTTTACTTTTAATTATTTGAGAGAGTTCAATCCCATTCATGACGGGCATCTTTATATCTGTAAAAATAGCATCTGGGAGTTGTGAGCATTGGGCAAGCTTATCTAATAAATCCTGCCCGTTAATGCCTTCTATAATTTTGAATTTATAAGGTTCCAGCTTTCTTTTTAATACTTCGCGATTAAATTGAATATCATCAACAATGGCAATGCGTTTTAGAGGCGGGATTTTAGCAAGTTGTCGTTCGGAAACTTGTTTTTTTGTTATAATTCTAGACTGATCTATCTCAATGTTTTTTAAGGTAACATAAATTGAAGTGCCGATATTTATTTTGCTTTTTATTGATATTTCACCGTTCATGTCTTCAATGATTTTTTTTGTTATAAATAGACCTAAGCCTGTTCCATGCTCATTATCTTTATTATACATCTGCTCAAATGGTTCAAAAACACGATTAATATCTTGTTCATGTATCCCTCTGCCATTATCTGTAAATTCAAGGATTACGTCAGTTGATGATGTCGATGTCTTTATATAACTTACATTAATAATAATTTGCCCACCAATATCTGTGAATTTGATGGCATTACTTAGTAGGTTCATTACTATTTTGGTTAAACGATTCTTATCAATTTTTATGTTACTAAATTGGTGGTTTTTAAATTCAATGCTAATGTCTTTTAATTGTGATTGATTCTTAACTATATTAATTGTGTTAGTGATGATAGTTTCAATAGAGTGTGATTCATTATTTAACACGGTTTTATCGGCTTCAATTTTACTTAAATCGAGAACGTCATTAACCATTTCTAACAAACCAAGTCCAGCATGATGCAAGGTATCTAATGTTTCCTTTTTATCTTTGTCTGTTTCTTTTTCGCTTAGGTATAAGCTTAATCCTAAAATAGCATTTAGAGGAGTTCTGAGTTCATGTGATATGTTGGCAATAAATGTTGATTTATTAATATTTGCAGACTCTGCAATTTCTTTCGCTTTTTTTAATTTATCTGTTCTGTCGTTGATTTCACCTTCTAAATTATCGACACGTGTTGACACATGTTGAGCCATTTTTGATACATTTCTTGCTAATATACCAAGCTCATCTTTTCTATCAAGTAATGGATTGTTATACTCATAATTGCCATGTCTAATTTCTTTTATCCATTTATTAAATAGAACTAAAGTGTTTTTTATATAGTTTGTAATAATCGTTGATGTTATTAATGTGATTATGGTTATAATTATAACCATGCTTATTATTTTGTACACAATAGCATTGTAATTATTATGTATTTTTTTTGTTAGTTCTTGATTGTATGTTTTAGAATCTTTCTTTTTGATTATCACACCAATATTCCATGAATAGCCAATTACTGGCCTTATTGCTGCGATATATTGTTCATTATCAAACCCCATTTCAGAATTCCATTCTTCTTTTCTTTTTATTTTTTCCAACATTACTCTTTCACTCTTGTTTAATGTTGTTATGCCTTTTGGGTCGTTAAATTTGTTTTTATATTTCTTTAAGTATTTATTTGATAGTTTATCACCAGTTAGCATATTAATATCAGTATCAATCAATAAGGTTGTGAATTTTGTATGGTTTTTATCATTTGAAATTTTTCTTATTATGCTTGATATATTAGTTTCAAAATTTAAAAACAAATCAGGGTTTATTTTGTATTGCCTCGTTAATATATCTGTTGGTTCTTTATTTATTATAGTCTCTTTGTTTGTGATATAGGCAACGGTAGAATGTTTTTCTAATTCCATGGTGGAAATTTGTATCATGTTTTTTGTGTTTAAGTTTCCTATTTCTTTTATTAAATCTAAATATCTATGCTCAATACTTTTAATATCATCCAATTCAGCACTTAAAGAATCACTAATATCAGATGCATAGTCTGAAACAATTTCTTCTATGTATTTATTTTCTACATTTTTAGCCGCTATCGTAATCTCTTTTTCGTTATCAGAAATTATCTGAAAAGAGGCTATTGATATTGCAATAGCATAAATAGTGATACTTCCAGTAAGAGTAATAAAAAATTTGTTTTTTAAAAGCATATGTAGCCTACATTTTAGTGCATTTCAGGGAGTAAAGCTGATACGTAATAGTAACTCGTACTGATTTGGCTATGATTAACATTTTTAAGAATGTCCTTATTTATTGTATTGATGCTTTATATAATGTTCTTTTCGTTTCAGAATGGTTGGAAACGAACATCGGTAGGTATTTCTGATTGTGAATATTTTCTATATGTAAGGTTGCTTTATATCCCCTTAATGCAATTAATTGCTTACTATTCAATTAATTATGTTAATTTTCAGGGTTGGTTTTATTTAAGAGAACTTAGATGTTTTATTAAAGTATGCATTGATATTAAACCTGGTTATACCTATTCGCTTGCTTGCTTTATGCTCTAGATCTTCTTTTTGTTATTCTAACACGCGTTTTTTGTGCTCGAACGCTCATTTCGGGTTTGTAGGTATTTAAATTATTAATAAAAGGAGTACATTTCTCGCAGCTTAACGTGAATGCAGTAAACCTACTTTAATAATAAATAACGAAACAAAGGAATGAATCATGGCGAATAATGAACAACATACATTACTTGGACAATGCATCGCTGAATTTATCGGTGCCGGTTTATTGATCTTTTTTGGTGTCGGCTGTGTTGCCGCTTTAGTATTAACTGGCGCAGAGTTTGGTCAGTGGGAAGTCAGTATTATATGGGGCATAGGTGTTGCGATTGCCATTTATTGTACTGCGGGCGTTTCTGGTGCTCATCTAAATCCTGCGGTAACCATTGCACTTGCTGCGTTTCATGGGTTTGATAAAGCAAAAATAATTCCTTATATCATTGCTCAGGTATTAGGGGCTTTCTGCTCAGCTGCATTGGTCTATGCTTTATACAGCAATTTATTTTCTGATTATGAAATTGCAAATGGTTTTTTACGTAGCAGTAAAGAAGCATTATCTACAGCTGGTATCTTCTCAACTTATCCACATCCTTCTTTATCGATACTAGGCGCATTTGCGGTTGAATTTGTAATTACTGCGGTTCTTATGTTTGGAATTCTTGCTTTAGGTGATGAGCATAATGGTGCTTCTCGCGGAGCAATGAATCCACTTCTAATTGGTTTACTAATTGCTGTTATTGGTGGTTCTCTTGGTCCTCTAACTGGCTTTGCAATGAACCCTGCTCGTGATTTTGGTCCAAAGCTGTTTGCTTACTTAGCTGGTTGGGATTATGCATTAACGGGAGCAAAAGAAATTCCTTATTTTATCGTTCCAATTCTAGCGCCAATTGCTGGTGCGTGTTTCGGTGGTTGGGCGTATCCAAAAATGATTGGCGCTTATCTACCAAAAGCAGGTCATGGTTGTACTATTCCGAATCAGTGTGATTCAGAAGAAGAAACCAAAACTGCTGAAGTGTAAATAAAAATAAAACTAACAATTACCTCCCTGTGAGATAATACATTAAAACTTATACACAAAAGGATTCCATCATGACTGAGCAAAAATACATTGTTGCACTTGACCAAGGAACTACTAGCTCGCGTGCCGTCATTCTTGACCACGATGCTAATATCGTCAGTGTTTCTCAGCGTGAATTTACCCAGATTTATCCTCAAGCAGGCTGGGTTGAGCATGATCCATTAGAGATCTACGCAACGCAAAGTTCGACTCTGGTTGAAACTTTAGCAAAAGCGGGCATTCGCAGTGATCAAATTGCGGGTATTGGTATTACTAACCAACGTGAAACGACGATTGTTTGGAATAAAGAAACGGGTAAACCTGTTTATAACGCCATTGTTTGGCAATGTCGTCGTACTGCTGATACGTGTGAAAAACTGAAAGAAGCAGGCCTTGAAGAATACATTCGTGAAAATACAGGTTTAGTTGTTGACCCATATTTCTCAGGTACAAAAATTAAGTGGATTCTTGATAACGTTGAAGGTGCTCGTGAAGACGCAGAAGCGGGTAAATTATTATTTGGTACAGTAGATACATGGCTTGTGTGGAAAATGACGCAAGGACGTGTTCACGTTACTGATTACACAAATGCTTCTCGTACCATGGTATTCAATATCAATACATTGCAATGGGATGAAAAACTACTAAAAGAGTTAGATATTCCACTTTCAATGATGCCAGAAGTGAAGTCATCATCTGAAGTATATGGTGAAACGAACATTGGTGGTAAAGGCGGTACGCGTATTCCAATTGCAGGGATTGCAGGGGACCAACAAGCAGCACTTTACGGTCAAATGTGTGTTGAACAAGGCCAAGCGAAGAACACCTACGGCACAGGTTGTTTCTTACTAATGAACACCGGTAAAGAGAAAGTAACGTCTCGCAATGGTCTATTAACAACACTAGCGTGCGGACCTCGCGGTGAAGCGTCTTATGCACTTGAAGGTGCGGTATTCATGGGCGGAGCATCGATTCAATGGTTACGTGATGAAATGAAACTGTTGGCAGATGCAAAAGACTCAGAATACTTTGCAACTAAAGTCGATTCATCAAACGGTGTTTATGTAGTTCCTGCCTTTACTGGACTTGGTGCTCCATATTGGGATGCGTATGCACGCGGCACGATTGTTGGTTTAACTCGCGGCTGTGGTTCAAACCATATTATTCGTGCAACATTAGAGAGTATTGCTTATCAAACACGTGATGTTATTGATGCAATGCAAGCGGATTCAGGTATCAAATTATCAGCACTCCGTGTTGATGGTGGTGCGGTTGCCAATAACTTCTTAATGCAGTTCCAATCGGATGTATTAGATGTTGCTGTTCATCGACCAAAAGTAACAGAAGTTACCGCTTTGGGAGCTGCTTACCTTGCTGGTTTAGCCGTTGGATTCTGGGGTGGTCTTGATGAATTGGCTGGTAAAGCCGTAATTGATCGTTCGTTTGAACCTCATCATGATGAAGAGAAGCGTAATCAACGTTATCGTGGTTGGAAACGAGCAGTGAAATGTGCACAATCGTGGGCAGAGATGCATGACGAAGAGTAATTAATCTAATTTGATGATTAAATAAACGAAAGGAGTACATTTTATGTGCTCCTTTTTCTTTTCCGAACTTTGTTTGATATATATCACGCATATTTACGTCAAAAATTTCATTCCTTATATTTTCTTTAGTACACTGATTTGAGTTGAAAAATATAAGTCATTGATTGATCGAAATTAGGGGAGTAATTCGTGAAGCAATTATCAAGACATCAAGAAATCGTAAACCTTGTGCAACAACATGGATATGTGAGTACTGAAGATTTAGTAGAGCAATTCAAAGTCAGTCCACAAACCATTCGTCGTGATTTAAATGAATTAGCTGATGAGAATAAAATTCGTCGTCATCATGGTGGTGCAACTATTCCATTAAGCTCGGTCAACACAGAATATACCACTCGTAAGGTAATGCAGTTGAACGAAAAGGATACCATTGCAGAGGCTCTCGCTAAGCATATCCCAGATGGTGCAACCCTATTCATTGATATTGGTACTACGCCTGAATCTGTTGCTAAAGCCTTAGTTAAGAATCATAAAGACTTACGGGTAGTGACTAATAACATCAATGTCGCTATGATTTTAATGGCTAATCCAGATTTTAAAGTCATCCTCGCTGGCGGTGAAGTACGTAATCGTGATGGTGGTATTGTTGGCGAAGCTACATTAGATTTTATTAAGCAATTCCGTTTAGATTTTGGGATCTTGGGGATCAGTGGTATTGATTACGATGGTTCATTACTCGATTTTGATTATCATGAAGTTCGAGTGAAAAAGGCGATTATTGAGAATAGTCGTAGTGTTTACCTTGCGGTTGACCATACAAAATTTGGTCGAAATGCAATGGTGAACTTAGGTAATATTAGTGAACTGCAAATGATTATTACCGATCAAGAGCCACCAGAAGAGATCGTGGCAATTCTAAAAGATAATGAAGTCCCTTATGAAGTAATTTCAAAGTAGCGCTCACTTCTAATAAATAAAAAATCCCTGTTCTTGATTAAGATCAGGGATTTTTTGTATCTGCATCACAGTAAATGTTCGAAATCGAAAATAAATAATGACTCTAAACGAAAGTCAAGGTATCGTCTATTTATCGTAATTAATGTTCGTTCGCTCATTGTTGGGCATTTGAGGTCACTACTATGAATAATGAAAACCAAACACACACAACTTGCGCTGTTTTAGATTTAATTGTAGTTGGTGGTGGTATTAATGGGGCCGGTGTTGCTGCTGATGCCGCTGGTCGAGGACTAACTGTTGGCTTATATGAAGCATCTGATTTTGCTTCTGCAACATCATCAGCAAGCTCAAAATTAATTCATGGTGGTTTGCGCTATTTAGAACATTATGAATTTCGTTTAGTATCTGAAGCACTTGCTGAACGTGAAGTGTTATTAGCTAAAGCGCCACATATTGCAAAGCCAATGCGTTTTCGTTTACCTCATCGCCCATTTTTACGACCTGCATGGATGATCCGTGCAGGTCTGTTCCTTTACGATAATCTAGGTAAACGTACAACTCTTCCTGCAAGTCATTCAGTTAACCTTGCTGCATCAGGTTTATTAAAGCCTGAAATGACTAAAGGTTTTGAATATTCAGACTGTTGGGTTGATGATGCTCGTTTGGTGATCCTAAATGCAATGGCTGCAGAGAAAAATGGCGCAGAAGTGAAAAACTATTGCCGAGTGGAAAAAGCCACTCGTGTTGATGATATTTGGCATGTCAGTATTTTTGATGAGCAAACAAACACGCGTTTTGAGCGAAAAGCCAAGGCACTGGTTAATGCGGCGGGGCCATGGGTTAAACAGTTTTTTGATGACAGCTTAGAAGATGAATCCCCTCGTAATATTCGTTTGGTTAAAGGCTCGCATATTGTGGTGCCTAGAATACATAATGAAGAGCAGGCTTATATTCTACAAAATAAAGATAACCGAATTGTATTTGTCATTCCTTACATGGAAGATTTTTCTATCATTGGTACAACCGATGTTGAATATAAAGGTGACCCAAGAAAAGTCGCGATCTCAGAAGATGAAGTTAGCTATTTAATTGATGTTGTAAACCAGCATTTTGTTGATCAAATAAAACGTGATGATGTTGTGTGGACTTACAGCGGTGTACGTCCATTGTGTGATGATGAATCTGATTCACCTCAAGCTATAACTCGTGATTACACCTTAGAATTAGAACAAGAGTTAGATCAGGCACCATTGTTATCTATTTTTGGTGGAAAGCTAACAACATATAGAAAACTGGGTGAAACAGCAATGAAGATGCTGAAGCCATATTTCTCTAAAATGGGAACCCCATGGACAAGAAATGTAGCGTTACCGGGCGGTAATTTTGATTACCCTCGATCGCAATTAGTAAGTAATATTTGCAGTCAATACCCATGGTTATCAGAGAAAACAGCCACTCGTTATGTAAATCAATTTGGAACACTGGTTTGGACGTTATTAGAAAATGTAACTTCAGAAGCAGATATGGGCCGAGTATTTTCTGAAGGTGTGTACCAAGCAGAAATCGATTACTTAATGCAGCATGAGTTTTCTCAAAAAGCCGAAGATGTATTGTGGCGCCGAACCAAGTTAGGGTTGTATTTAACTCAAGACCAGCAAGATGCCGTAGCTCAATATATGAATGAGAAATTAGGAACAAAAAAGGGAGTTAAACTTGCGCAAGTGAGTTAATGTTAAATTTAAATCTTTTGATTAAGCCTGAAGTATGCTTCAGGCTTTTTTGATTTTATAGAAATACTTGGATTTATCATCTATAAGAGTACTATCTTAAGGTCATATTAATGGGATCGTAAAATGAAAATTAAACTTCTTTCAGTGCTTATTGCGTCTTGTGTCGCGTATTCAGCGAGTGCCTGTACGGGTATTTCTCTTTCAACTGTTAATCATGATTACATTCAGGCTCGAACGATTGAGTGGGGTCAAAATGATCTGAACAGTAAATTAATTGTATCCCCTCGTGACTATTCATATACATCTACCATGCCAGATCAAAAGCAGGGATTAAAGTGGGATTCTAAGTATGGATTTGTTGGTATCTCGGTCAGCGATGATCGTTTTATTGCTGACGGTGTTAATGAGGAAGGATTAACTGCCGGCCTATTTTATTTTAAAAATTATGGGTCGTTAGAGAAATACAATTCAAATGATACTAAGACAACGATTACTGATATGGACTTTAACCGTTGGATGTTATCGCAGTTTAAAACAGTAGCTGAAGTCGAACAAGCGATTAAGCATATAAAGATAGTGCCAGTTTATATTGATGCTAAAGGAGTGCCATCCCCAACAGCACATTGGCGCGTAGCTGATAAGCAAGGCAATAACATTGTTATTGAAATCATGAATAATGGTGAAGTTAATATCCATAAAAATGTGGCTAAAGTGCTGACAAATGCGCCAGATTACCAATGGCAGGTAACTAATTTAAATAATTATATTCATTTAACTCCAGGAGTAAGTCCGGGGCAAAAGATCAACGATGTAGATGCTTTCTCGTTTGGCGTTGGTTCTAGCTTTTTAGGGTTGCCGGGTGATATTACGCCACCGTCAAGATTTGTGCGTGCTGCCTTTTATATAAATTCAACGCCTGTAATGAAGGAAGGAGCCGATGCGGTATCTCAGGCATTCCATATTTTAAATAATTTTGATATTCCGATTGGAAGCGAGTTTAATGATAAAGCACATATTCCTGATTTACCAAGTGCGACGCAATGGACTTCTGTCGTAGACCAAACAAATGGATTATTATTTTATAAAACCATGCGTGATAGTACGATAAAAAAAGTGGATTTAAATAAGATCAACTTTACTGGAAAAGTAGAAGAAAAACGGTTGTTAGATTCAGGAACATTCCATGTTCAAGAGGTGACTCCAGATATATAGATAACTCTTTAATCAAGCCTCACTATGAGGCTTGATTATTAACGATTTTTTTACGTTTTCTTTTATTGATGTACATTTCTTTATCAGCACTATCTAAGGCAAGCTGGATATCCATGTCTAATGGAGTTACTCCAAAAGAATAAGATAAAAAGATCTCTCTCTGTTGAAAATGATGTTCAATGTTAGCCCGTATTTTTTTCATTTTTACTTTAATATCTGGAATTGAATGAGAGTCAAAACACAGTACAAATTCATCCCCACCAAAACGAATAAGAAGATCTTCTTTTCTTAAGTTTTGATTGATTAATCGTGCGGCTTCCTTAAGTTGTTGGTCTCCAAATTGATGCCCGTATTGATCATTAATATTCTTAAACCCATCTAAATCAATAAATACCATGGTGTTATAGGCATTTACATCAATATGATTAAGTTTAGCTTTAGTAAAGCATCCTGTTAATGGGTCAATCGGCGATTGTACATCTTGGTTATCTTCATAAACAAATACCATGACAAAGGTTTTATAAAAATACTTTATTTTTTGGCGATAAGTATGGAAATGCGTTGTTGTTGAATCGACCTCTACCGTCTCATTCGACATTAATATATCAGACTCATTATTGAGTAACTGTTGATCAAGTTGCAGACAAGTTTGATAGTCAGGGAATCGCTGTAATACTTCAGATACAGACATTCCAACTAAATCACAACCAAGATAATCAGTGTGCTTTTTATTATTGTATATTGCTACACCGTGTTCATCTCTTAGAATAAAAAGGCAATTACAGTGCTTCATTAGATTGGTTGTAAATAGAATCGAAGGACTTTTTATACCATCGAGTAGTTCTTGATATTTTGTATTCAGTGCCTGTAAGTTGAAATTGTTGTAGTCGATGCCTAATAAGTTAAATGGGTCTTGTGGTTTTAGGGCTTCTAACGCTTGACTTAATTGGGTATCGTCTTTTGCTACATTGATATTATAAATGTAGCGATCAATGGGTGGCATTGAATCATTTAATTGATGATCAATAGTAGAAGTATGTAATTTAAGTTTTTGATCTAAATCAGAAAGCGAGATAGGGTAAGATAAGTAATACCCTTGAGATATTACTGACCCTAAAGATTGAATTAAATTTAACTGATTAACGTTTTCAATTCCCTTAATCACGACGTTATTACCTAAAAATTTATTTAATTTTTGGTACAACGAGCGTAAGAAACAAAATGATAAATAGTCATCTTCTATTGGGCTAATTAGTGAGCGGTCGATCTTAATATAGTCAAAGTTAAGACTTAATAATGGATCTGAATTTTTACATTCTGTGCCGTAGTCATCAAGCGTAAAAAACAGGTTGAGTTTTTTTAATCGTTGCATACTTGAACGTATTTTTTCAAGATTCACGTTTTGATGCTTAAAGTTTAACTCAAATGAGAAGCCTTTATGATGTTTGAATACGGATTCACAATATTCAATAAAAGATTCAGACTCTAAACTGCTGACTGATATATTGATTGAGATATGAACATTATTTTGATTATTTAGACTCAATTTATCGGAAAGAATATGAGAAATTACTGCTTTATCAAACTCTTCTTTATTATCAATCGCTGAAATAAAGTCTAGAGGTAAGTCATCAGAGCCCTTAACTCTTATTAATGCTTCATAGGAAACAATGGAGCCTTCGAAGAAATTTGGTTGATAAATGAAGTAGGTATTCTCAAGCATTATTATAATTATATTCTAGATTAAATTTGTGGCTAATCTATCACGCCTAGCTGTTTAGTTACTATGTTAATAGGTGTTTAAATTGTGATGTGGCTCACATTTATAAAATGAATGTATTTGCATTAATTATATGAAACGCTGGTGTTTTTTTTGAGGATTTATTTGATGCTGGATGTATCTAAAACAATAGCCTGCCCACTTATGAGACAGGCTGTTTATGGAACTATATTAATGCTTCACACAATAACGAGATTGGGTGAATCGTCGTGATATTTGTATTCTCTTCTATTTGCCATTTACAGGTTTCACAATCGGTAATGGCATAATCTGGCTTAGCGGCTTTTATTTGGTCAAATACGTTTTTACCAATAGCGATAGAGGTATCGTAATTCTCTGTTTTAAAACCGTAAGTGCCAGCTAAACCACAACATTCACTGTCTAGTACTTGCACTTCCAAACCGGGGATAGTACGTAATAATTCGATAGTGTAAATATTGCCGCCACTACGCTCTAAGTGACAAGGCGTATGATAAACAACCTTCTTATTTAAGGGCTTCATTTTAGGTCCGCGACCATTCATGATCTCTTTTAATAAAAAGCGTGTCACATATTCTATTTTCTTCGCTACCTTGCTGTTATCTACATCTAATACGTGTGGGTACTCTTGTTGTAACGTAAATGAACAGGTTGAAGAGGTTGACAAAATCGGCACATCTCTACGTTCAATGGCAGCTTCTAAATTAGCGACATTAAACTCGGCGTTTTTTTGTGCTTTTTTGTGAAATCCATTAGCAATTAATGGCACACCACAACATTTTTCCTTATCTAATAACTGCACGCCAATGTGCATGTTGTTCATGACCTTAATGAAGTCTTTACCCAGTTGTGGATGGTTATAATTTACAAAGCAACCATGGAAGTAATGGACTTGTTGTTGGTAGATTGATTGATCTGATACTTCTTTTTTATACCAACGGCGGAAAGTACCGTGAGAATACTTAGGCAGCGATTTATGGTCATGGACCCCAATGGTTTTGTGCATCACTTTTTTAACTAATGGCACGCTAGTCATGGCATTTACAATAGGGGCAACAGGCGTTGCTACTGAGCCAAATAGATCAGTATGACTTAGTACAAAATCTCGGATCCCCTTCATGTTATAAGCGGGTTTTCCGTGTATTCCACGAGCTACCGCAATCATGTCTCCAATTCTAACGCCTGACGGACAAGCGGTTTCACAGCGTTTACAATTGGTGCAGAGTTTTAAGGTTTCATCATAATATTCTGGGCTTTTAAAACGTAAACGCTCACCATCAGGTCCACATTGTTTTGGACCGGGGTAATCAGGATTCTCTTTAGCAACAGGGCAATACACGGTACATACGGTGCATTTTAAGCATTGATCAAAGCTAGTATTTGCTGGTGCTCTAAAAATTAGATTGTCTTTTGCAAATCTGTCTTTTAATAGGTCAGATCGAAATAGTGGGCTGCTCATAATGCGACCTCTTGTTGTTGTTTCATTTTATTGTTTGATAAAAACTCAGGTTTTATTTGCTTGATTATTGATTCGGCAGCATGAAAGCCAGAACTAATTGCCACACCACTGCCGCTACCTTCTAATACGGGGTTATAACCAGATAAGATGGCACCTGCGCAATAGAAGTTATCAATAACATGACCTGATTTTATCGCTTGTAGTTGTGACGTCGTTTTTACACCCATGCTTAAAAACGGGTGCGATTGTGGACTAAAAAAAGCAGAGCTGTACCAATCTGTGCGAGAAGCAGTTTGGTCCATATCTAAGCCAAAAATAGGTTCTTCCATTGAATCTGCACTTGCTTTTAAGCCTTGGCTAAAGAAACTGCCAGTGGCTAGTACAAATTGCTTTGCTTGTAGTGGGAAGTCACCATGATTTTTAGTGAAAATTCGGTTTAATCGGTAATGTGAATGCTCAGGATCTTCTTTATCCACGTAAGAGAACTCACCTTGGATAACATGATCTCCATTGAGTAGCGTTCCACCTTGATCAATGAAAGCGTGTTTCATGGTTTCTTCTAGTCGAATACCCAATAATGACGGTGGCATGGTTGGGACTTCACATAAAGTCAGTTGAGTTAATGCTTCAATTTCTTTTAAAAGTCCCAAGCCTTTGCCATTACCAAAGATAGCAGGGATCACGACAAGATCACCGGGGTTGGCGTGTTGCTGCAATGCATGTGCAAATTCTTGTAGGTTCGCTCGTTTTGCTAACAATCTAGAAAGATCAATGGATCGTAACTCACAGTGATTACGTTGAATGTCATTAAAAGCAGATAAAGAGACGGTTGCTGTTGAAATTTCAACATCAGATAATTGAGTGATTTGCTTTAAGTTATCTTGCGCCAACTTTGGTTGAAAATCACGAAAGCCATCCACTGTGATCAGTACGATTTTTTGCACTGTATTATTTTCTAATGCCATCGGGAATTGATGAACAAAAGGCTGTGATAACCATGTTGATTTCATTGTACCTAAAGGCGTTAATCGATAATGATTACATCCGTTTACTTGAGAAGTTAGCGGAACGCCAATACTAGATAACGTTGCTTGGTACCAATCAATCGCGCGGTTTACCGTTTCTTTTCCTAATGTGGCATAAGGATGCTCAGGATAATGAGTTGAAAACCCATCAATTGCTGACATTGGATCGATAACATGCGTGCCATCGGGTGTTTTTGCTAATACATCAACAGAGCCAGATGAGAAGTGTAGGGCACTTTGACCAGAGGCAATCACCGCTGTTTTTAATCCGGCTTCTAAGCAGCGTAGAGCACAACTTAAGCCAGCCATGCCGCCGCCAATGATAATGGTATCGAAATTCATAATGTTGCCTCTTGTTCTTCTATTTGAGTATTGGATGTTGACTTATTATTCGTTGGGATGTCACTTGCGCCAAATAATCCCTCATAAATCCAATAACTGAATTCTGCTTCACGTAATGCATCACCCCAGAAAACGGGTTTAATGCCTTTCCAGCGCTCTTCTAGAAAGTGTGTTAATAATTGGCTTGATTGATTACCAGAGACTTGCCCACATTCTTCAAAAAGCCCTGCAGCGCGATACGTACATAACTCACCTTGGCACGGTCCCATGCCTAAACGGGTACGACGACGAAGATCCACCAGATTGTGAACATCTAATTGATTGATGGCGTAGTTAATTTCACCTTGAGTCACCATTTCACATTCACAGATCACAGCTTGATCTTTAGCATTATCAGTTAAGAAGCTTTGCGCTCGTTCACCGTGACGATAAACCGCACTTTGATAGACCGGTTTTGCAAGGCTTGCGGTTTTTTTCGCTGCAATAGAAGCACTGTTTGAGCCAGGGAGTGGACGAAGATGAGTGGTACATTCTTGAGTGTTTCTTAGTTTTTTCGCCACAAGATCGGTGGTCATTTCAGCCATTAAACGAGAGGTCATTAACTTACCACCCGTAATGGTCGTAAAGCCGTTCAGTCCGTCTTTTTCTCCATGGTCAAGTAAGACAATCCCACGACTTATATTACGGCCAGATCCATCATCATCAACAGCGACTAGCGGACGAACACCAGCATAAGCACGAAGTACTCGAGTATTCGCCATAATAGGGGCAAGTTTCGCGCCTTCGCTTAGTAGGATATCCACTTCTTTAGCACTGACATGAAGGTCATCTATTTTGTCATAATCAATATGCTCAGAGGTTGTTCCTATTAATGAAATAGTGTCACCCGGTACCAAAATATCGGCGTCAGAAGGTTTACGGCAACGGTTTATCACTAAATTATTAATACGATAATCTAAGATCAATAATGAGCCTTTAGCTGGGAACATCTTGATACTCAAATCAGCGTATTCACAAATGTTTTGTCCCCAAATACCAGCGGCGTTAATGACTTCTGAAGCGAATATTTCAATCTTTTGGTTGGTTCTAACATCAATGCAATTAACCCCAAGTACAGTGTCTTGATGGCGGATAAGCGAGGTGACATGAGTATGTGTGAGCAAACGAGCGCCATTTTCTTTCGCATCAAGTACATTTGCCGCACATAAACGAAAAGGGTCAAGTGTTCCATCTGGTACTTGAACCGCACCAATTAGGTTAGGGTTGACGTTTGGTTCAAGTAATAAGGCTTCTTTAGGGGTGAGTTGTTTCGCGTCAATACCAGCAACTTGGCATGACTCAATAAACTGCTTTTGAAAATCTAAATCATCATCTGGAAGAGAGATAAATAGGCCTTGAGTATCTTCAACACAGTGCTTTGCGATAGTTTTTAGGATCTTATTTTCATGGATACATTCTTTGGCGGATTCATTATCAGTAACGGCATAGCGAGCCCCTGAGTGAAGTAAACCATGGTTTCTCCCTGTGGTTCCAGAGGCTAAATCGTCTTTTTCAATCAAAATGCAATCGATACCGCGCAGAGCACAGTCACGCATTATCCCTGTACCTGTTGCTCCACCTCCAATGATGATCACTGACGTTTCTAATCGAGACGTTTTGTCCATAATTTACTCTCTTTTTACCACTTTTTATGTATGAATCTATGATGATATTTATCTTCTACACTTTCTTTGATTTAGCGCAATTATGTTCGTTCGCGCTTTCGTTTTGTTTTCGTGATGGTACATGAGTCACATGTTTTTCATTAAACGAAGGCTTTTTATGGGGTTTTACCCGATGGTAGAGAGAATAATTTGCGCGTTTTCGAATGAGTCAGCCCCAGATTTGCGATGCACTTCAAATTGCATAGAGATCAAATGATATAATCAAGATAATTAGTAATAAATCTAGGGTACTGAATGATGAAAATAACTATAGATAACCAAACATTCACTATCGATGAAGAGTTAACACTTTTAGCTGCTGCAAAGGAATGCAATGTCGAGATCCCGTCACTGTGCGGAAACAATATCAATGGCGAAAAAATACCGTGTGATTTGTGTGTCGTAGATATTGAGGGACAAGGTATTCAACGCGCTTGTGAAACCAAAGCGATTGAAGGTATGAAAGTGATTACTTCGTCTGAAGCATTAGTGAAGCGTCGACAAAGTGCATTGAATAAAATTCTTTCTGACCACTACGCAGATTGTGAGGCTCCGTGTCAAACGGCATGTCCTGCTGGCGTAGATATACAATCATATCTATACCATATTTCGCAAAATGATCACCAAAAAGCGATTGAAGTTATTAAACGAACATTACCAATGCCATTATCGATTGGTCGCGTTTGTCCTGCTTTTTGTGAAACCGAGTGTCGCCGTGGGTTAGTTGATGAACCATTGGCTATTCGTCAGTTAAAACGCCATGCTGCAGATGCCGACTTGAATGCGCAGGAATCTTACGTACCACCGAAAAAAGCAGACAAGGGAAAATCCATTGCTGTGATCGGTAGTGGCCCTGGAGGCTTGACCTGTGGCTATTACCTCACTAATGAAGGTTACAATGTAACGGTATTTGAGTCGATGCCTAAAGCAGGCGGTTGGCTACGTTATGGTATTCCTGAATATCGTTTACCAAAATCGATTTTAGATAAAGAAATCGAATTGATGTGTCGTAACGGTATGGAAATTCAAACGTCTGTGAAATTAGGTGAGGATTTCTCATTAACACAGTTAAGTGATGAGTATGACGCAGTCTGTTTGGCTGTCGGTGCTTCAAAAGCGGTTGAAATGCATTATCAAGGCAGTGAGCTTGGTGGTTGCTATTTAGGTGTTGATTACCTAAAAGATTACGTAACAGAATCTAAATTAACGACAGGTAAAAAAGTAGCGGTTATTGGTGGTGGCAACACAGCGATTGACTGTGCTCGTACAGCAGTGCGTGATGGTGCTGATACTACGCTTATTTATCGTCGTACTCGTGAAGAGATGCCTGCAGAAGATTATGAAGTGGTTGAAGCTGAACATGAAGGTGTTAAATTCCATTTCTTAACCAACCCGGTTGAAAATATTGCCGACGATAATGGACGAGTGGCCCAAGTTCGTTTGGAGAAAATGGCATTGGGTGAGCCGGATGCGTCTGGTCGTCGCAGCCCTCAAGCAACCGGTGAATTCTTTATTGAAGAGTTTGATACTGTCATTTCTGCGGTATCGCAAAAGCCGGATTTAAGCTTTTTAGAGAACGACTCTATTGATTTGCCACTGACTCGTTGGAATACAGCTGATGCAAACAGTTTGACAATGCACAGTGGAGTGAAAAATATTTTTAGCATCGGTGATTTCCGTCGTGGTCCTGCAACGGCGATTGAAGCGGTTGCTGATGGACGTATTGCTGCAGAAGCGATTGATCGTTTCTTTAAAGGTGATATGGAAAAAATTCCAACCAAACAGTTTAATTCTCAAAAAGAGAAGAAGACTAAGCAGGTTGATCCTCAGTACTTTGAACATATCCAAAAAGCGATGCGCGTGATCATGCCTGAACTTACGGCTGAGCAGCGTGAGCAAAGTTTTGAAGAAGTCGAAACGGGCTTTGATAATGCGGACGCAATTAATGAGGCAGAACGTTGTTTAGAGTGTGCATGTCAGGCAAACAGCAACTGTGGTTTACGTGATTATGCAACGGAATACAAAGCGGATGAAACGGATTTAACCAACGAAAGTAAACAGAAGTTTGCTATTGATACCAGCTCTGAATTCATCGTGTTTGATGCCAATCGTTGTATTAGCTGTGGGCAGTGTGTCGAAGCGTGTAATGAAAAAGGCGTGCATGGTGTATTAAGCTTCATGAAAAATGAAGATGGTACCAATGCTTCTCGTCCTGAATGTCGTGCTGGTTTTGAACATGGCTATCAAATGGGTAATTCAAAC
>NZ_JARACP010000025.1 GCF_028765545.1 Aliivibrio sp. S4MY1
ATGTCGTTAATGTGCTTGGGTGTATTCACTAATTTATCTCTTGAGTTACTTAATAGTAGTAATGCCGTAACCGTTGTTTATGTGGATTACTTTGCGCTTTTCATATTTGTAGTGACGCAACCTTTCCTCTAAATCAAACCTAACTTTGGCGATGTTTTCATTACGCATACGGTCTATGCAGGCTACGATTTTACGTGAGGTGAAACGATCGCTTTTCTTTTCCACTTCATCGACAGCAAGCAATAGCTCAAGCAACCCGCCACTTCGATTAGCCGAGTAAATATCCTTGTAGAGCTGTTTAATTGTCACTGACTTATTTGCTGTTTTCATATCAACACCTAACAATCTAAAGCGTCATCTAATCGCTGTCTTCTGAGCTTATATTGCTTGTACTGAATTAATCGCTCAGATAATGATTTATGACGTCTTATTTCAGTTTCTCTATGAAAAACAATGTGTGCCTTTTCTGATAAATCACACGCAATCATAACGCCGTGTTTTGTGCGAGTTTTATCAAGAACTGCAATAGGACCAAGAGCACCCTCTGTGCGAACGGCTGCATAGAGCTCTTTGTAACTTGCTTTTATTGATGAATTATTTCTCATGGCTTTCACTTCCCTTTTAAAGACCGAGCTTTTATCGAGATAACACCAAACGGATAAGCAGCAATAAGAACACTGCAGTTGTTGATGTAAAAACCAAGCCCATTTCTACCAAATTTAAAAACGTATTTATTTTTGAGATCTGATAGTTTCATTTTTTCTTGACATAGCGTGCATATCATTTGTTTTACGTGCTTGTTTTTCATGCTTTCTTCCTTGCTAATCCGTGAGCTATATACCTAGTGATTAAGTTGATAGCTGACGACACATAAGTTAGTTGCAATACAACAAGAGCTGCATAAGCAATCATTAATGGCTCATATCCAGACAACGTAAAAGCGGTAGAAATAATTAACATTGCAGGAATGGATATTAGAAGTCCCGCAAACAAGAAACGCGCAAAAGCTGAGATGCAATACTTCCAACCTTTAGGCGCATTAAGCGCATTAGATTGCGAAAGATACTTATCATACATAGCTCCCCACGCATCAAAGCGCTCATCACAGGGCTCGTTATGCGCCTGTTGAGCCATGTATCTTTTGGCCATGAAAAGCAAAAACTCTTGCTTACTTGTGATTGGTTTCATTCTGATAACTCCAAGTGATTAATAGAAAACGAACCGATATATCCATCCAATGAAACAGCAACTTCGCCATAAACTATTCTAGGTTTGCTAGAAATTACGCCTTCATGGAAATCCTCTTTATCAGAGACAATGCGGAAAAACTTCACTTTTGCACCGACAGGAAACGCTTTCGCTGCTTCTGGTACTGTCCAAGCTTTCATGCTGTATCCTTGTGTTGTTTTAGCTCTAACGCGAGCGACCATTTAAGAATTTATAGCCTCGTAACGTGAGGCGAACGACCAGTTGCGCACATGGTAAGCGGTGCTATGATGTAGCTTCCAAAAAAACATCAACACACAAGGTATTAAATGAATAAATTAAGTTATTACTCAATGGTAAGCTCCTCAGAAAAGTTTTCAGTTCCACCTGAGAAGCCGCCACCGCCGCCATCTAACAAAAAAGGATAAATTTATGAGTAACCAATTAGCTCGACATGAATTAATGTTTAACATTCACTACTCTCATTCGCTTGCAGATATGAATGCTTGCTATTATCAGCGCATCAGTTCCAGTATTACTTTTTTATCAATACTTCTTGGTACCACTGTGATGGCGACAAACCTTAATTCGTTATTTGTCGGCTTTTTGGTTACTGCATTTTCAACTTTTTCTTTTGTGGTTAAACCCGGCGAAAAGGGTGTTTTATTTCAAATTCAACAAAAGCGTTACATTGAATTGATTGAAACATCACTTTCCGATACAGAGCTAATGCAAGCATTTCAGGTTATTCAAAAAGATGATTTAAAAACCATTCGCAATTTTGAAGCCGCCGCTTACATTAGAGCAGGTAAAATAATGGGTTTAGATGTAAGTGATAAACAATTAACTCGATTTCAATTTTTTATGACTCACCTTGGCGGTGAAACATTAAAGCGAAAAGATAATTAACCTTAATTGGTGGCGTTAATTCGCCACCATTTTTTCATCATTAATCTGTATAGCTCTTATATAATTCAGTCCAACCATTAATCTGCGAGGCTACAGGTGCGCAGCTGTGATTTTCCGCATACGCCATGATCATCTTTATTAAAAAGTCTTCTCTGCTCATCACTTATTCTTCTAACTTACTGAGCCACGTTATTTGTGGCGCGCCATAAATCTGCCCAATCTTTCAAATGAGCGGTCGCCGGTGTGTGCCCATGATTTTGCATATATGCAATTGCCATTTTTGCGATAAATTCTTGCTGTTGCATCATTACGTTGTCCTCAGTCGATAGCCACCGTTATTCCACGACTCTAAAATTGATTGTTGGTGGAGTAAGTTTAATATCTGCTTGCTTTGCTCTTGTGGTATACCAAAGGCCGCTTTTAACCCTCGATAACTAGGCTTTACTGCGCCACTTAAAATAGCCTCTTTCGCCTCACTTAAAACACTTGCAGCAAAGTGCATCTCAAGTGTTTTGTTTGTACTTACACTTGGCAATACACTTTGAATTTGTTGACTTACACTTGGTGGTGTAACCGTTGTATTTATTTGGCTTGATACACTTCTTACACTTGCTTCAAGTGTATTTAATGAATGTAAAGTGAGAGCCATGACGACAGAAACCACCTCGATAGATACCGCTATAAACAAGGTGATTTTTGAGTCGTACTGGCTCAAAATTGAAGAGTCTTTTGCGTTTGATTGCGCGTGATAAAGCGCATTCAGCTCGTTGGTTACACGAGAAACCGTGATTGCCGTTTTATCCGCTTTTGATATTTGGTTTGCGCTGAGTTGCGTCTTAGAAAGTAACTGTAAGTTGTCTAACTCCAGTTTCTTATTATTGATTTGTTCGGTTATGGCCACGTTCTGTTTTGTGGCTACCGTCATTTGATTTGCGCCTTTCTCAATCGCTGAGATAGAAGCAATAGTACTTATCACCATAAGCGAGCCTGTTAACGCAACAAGAAGTAAGGCGATAAGTGAATTCTGTTTAGCGACAGTGGGTATAAAAGTGGGTGAAATAGTTTTTACTAAATCAAGAGTGATCCCAATGATCGCAAATATAGCCGCCACACCAATGGCAGAGCCTAATTCGTACATGAATGAATACGTTAGATATGCAGATGTAATCGCACACGAAAGCAATACAAGCATGCAAAATGCTTTAGCTAGTGAAGCTAAGGAAATATTCATAATACAGCCCTGAATTAAAGAGGCATTGGTGGAGTGGCGTCAGAGCCAAACTCTGTTGCTACCGATAAAAGCGTTGAAGCTAGATCATGATCACCTAAATCGTAAGCCATCTGAGATAGCGAGCCGATTTGATTTGTTAGGCTTTCGCGCATTTTTTCTGAGCGGAAATGAAAAGAGCTGTCAGGCATACCATTTTCTTTCATGGCTTCCATTTGGAATTGATAACCTTGAAGCAATCCGTTATATACAACAGTAAGTGCGCTAGTGCTTGTCATGATCCGTATTCTCTCGAATAACAACCTGTCGGTTGTTGTTTAACGTAATAATAGCGATTTTTTCATGGGGAAATATGAGCATTTCCTCCGCGAATTTGTTGTGTTTAATTTCCATCTGAACGATGGCGCGGTAGAAGTTCGACGAATATTCATGAGCAGGAACAATGCTAATTGGCTTGTGCTTTGTTACTGAGAATATTTGTACTGAAACCATACCTATGCCACGTAAGTATCTTTAGGGACTTTTACATCCCAACCTGCCGCCTCTAAAGAGGCCATAACCATTTGTGCCTGATTAACATAAAGCGTGGAACACTTCCCAATTTGAAGTGTTGGTATCTGGCATCTGTAGGCCATAGAGCGCACAGCCTCAAGTGTTAATCCGTGTTTTTGAGCGTATTCCCTTAAAGTAATCGGAGCCATATCTGGCTGAATGATTATTACTGGACGCTCACTATTTCCATTCATTTACTGTATCCTCTAAAAGTTTTACTGGCGCAGTCTGGTGCAACAGCCTGCAATACCACCCATACGTCTGGATTATTCCAGACAATTGTCAGGAGGTCAACATGTCTTTTGAAAAAAAACTAAAAGCTATAATTAAAGAAGAGGGTTATTCACAAGCAGGTTTTGCAAGTGAGATCGGGATATCAACATCAGCGGTGGAAAAGTATATTTCTGGAAAGCAGGAGCCTGCAGGAGGGGTTATGTTAAGAATTGTAAATCATGAAAAATTTAAAAAGTACACATTATGGCTAATGACTGGTGATGTTAATCCAGATGCCGGACAAATTTGCCCGGCTTTCTCAACTCAAGAGAAATGCGGATTAACTATTGGCAATGGCGATATACAGAAAAAGGCTTAGCTGTTTTAGCTATTGTTTTTTATCGTTGGGGAGGGCATTTCAATGTCTATTAAATCTATCCCTAATGGTTATGAGGTCGATTGTCGTCCGCAAGGTCGAAGTGGTACACGGTATAGAAAGAGATTTAAAACTAGGGCGGAAGCTGTTCAGTATGAACGTTGGCTTATCTCAACCCAGAACCAAAAGGGCTGGCTAGAGAAACCTAAAGATAAAAGACCGCTAATTACCTTGATTAACTTGTGGTACAAGCATTATGGACAGCAGCTTAAAACTGGCGAGAAAGAACTTAGGCATCTTATTAAATTAGATAAAGAACTTGGTCAGCCCAAAGCCTACCAAGTTACTAAGAGTCTTCTTTCTGATTATCGCGCTAACATGTTAGCTGCTGGAAAAAAAGCGACTACAATCAATAGAAATCACTGGCGATTAAGTGGTGTATTTAAAGTATTAATCAAGTCTGGAGAATTAGTTGGAGAGCATCCATTAAAGGGGTTCGCGCAATTAAAAGAGCCTAGTAGAGAGATGGGATTCTTGAGCCTTGATGAAATTAGGCTCTTGCTTAATTCTTTAGAAGGGGACGCTCTGAAAATTGCAAAGCTTAGTCTAGCTACTGGTGCGAGATGGAGTGAAGCCGCAAATCTAAGAGGCTCCAACCTTATCTCTGGTAAGGTAATATTTATTAATACTAAGAATGGTAAAAATAGAACGGTGCCAATAACCCCTGAGCTTTTTAGTGAGATATTCACAGGTAAAAGTGGGAGCTTGTTCAAGCCGTGTTATATGGATTTTTACGAAGTATTAAAGAGCCTTAATTTTGATCTACCTAAAGGTCAGGCAGCGCATGTATTAAGGCATACATTTGCGAGTCATTTCATCATCAATGGAGGCAATATCTTGACCTTGCAGAGAATACTAGGTCATGCGTCTGTGCTGCAGACAATGACATATGCACACCTTGCCCCAGACTATTTAACTGAGGCTTTAGAATTCAACCCTCTGGCCACATTGTGACCCAACAGGTGTCATAATATGTAATAGTTAGTTATGTTTATAGTCAATAACTACTTGATTGCAATAATAACCTGTTGATACTTAAGATATAAAAAAGGCTGATTATTTCAGCCTTTTTTATTGTTTATAGTTACTAGAATTTACTTAACGCTAAATTCTTTTGATAATTGGTGAGCAAGGTATTTAAACATATTAAATACAGCGGTTGTTTTTTCTGTTGGTAAGCCTTGCTCTGATAAAAAGTACTCACCTTTAAATACTAACACTTCGTCTTTTTCTTCTACGCTAGTTGCTCGCATACCTTCAACGTAGCTCTCGTGATCTTGAATGATTTGGTTGGCGATTAACAGTAAATCTGCCTCTGAAATGGATTTTTTATCGCTCATATATCACTCATTTTTTGCTATATAAAAGAGGGATTTTAAGCATAACGGTTAGAAAATACAATTGATGTAAATCATGGCTAGTAAAATAAAAATTCAGTGAAGATTGACAATTTTATTGTGAGCAAGTGCAAGATATTTAACTCACCTTTTGAGCTATGGACGTGTAAATGATAATAGAGTCGGCCTAATTAAAAAAGGGAGTTTGATGGTAGGTTATGTCTAAATTACATCTAATTAACAACTGTCCAAACTACGACCATTCAGTAACGAATGTAAAAAAAGTGGTTGACGTAGTGCCATCCTCCCTCAATAGTAATATATAGATAAAGTTTAATTTATAGCTGTTGATATCATTATTTTAAGCAGCATTGTATTTCAGCACGAGGACGTTAGTGAGACATTATGGGTAAATCTCTAGTTATCGTGGAGTCACCAGCCAAAGCAAAAACAATAAATAAATACCTTGGCAAAGACTTCATCGTAAAATCCAGTGTAGGTCACGTACGTGATTTACCTATGGGCTCAACGAGCACAGGTAAAAAAGCGGCTGCGGCATCGACTAAAGGCTTAAGTGTTGAAGAAAAAGCACGCATTAAGAAAGAAAGAGATAAAAAAAATCTAATCAATAAAATGGGTATTGACCCATACAATGATTGGGCTGCTAACTATCAAATTCTTCCAGGTAAAGAAAAAGTAGTTGCTGAATTACAAAAATTAGCGGAAAGCGCAGATACTATTTATCTCGCAACCGATTTGGACCGTGAAGGGGAAGCTATTGCGTGGCACCTTCGCGAGATCATCGGTGGTGATGATTCACGCTTTAAACGTGTGGTTTTTAACGAAATCACTAAAAATGCAATTCAGCAGGCTTTTGAAACTCCAGGTGAGTTGAGTATGCCTGGTGTAAATGCACAACAAGCACGTCGCTTCTTAGACCGTGTAGTTGGTTTCATGGCTTCTCCATTGTTGTGGAAAAAAGTGGCCCGTGGTTTATCTGCTGGCCGTGTTCAATCAGTTGCTGTGAAGGTATTGGTTGAGCGTGAGCGTGAAATCAATGCATTTATTCCTGAAGAGTTTTGGGATATTCATGCAGACACGTTAACTGCAGACAAAGAAAACTTCCGTCTACAAGTAGCTCAACGCAATGGTTCTGCCTTCAAGCCGTTAAATCAAGCGGATACTCTTGCAGCTGCTAGTATTCTTGAAAAAGCAGAATATGAAGTGTGTAAGCGTGAAGATCGCCCAACAAAAAGTAAGCCATCAGCACCGTATATCACTTCAACACTGCAACAAGCGGCAAGTACACGTCTAGGTTATGGTGTGAAAAAGACCATGATGTTAGCTCAGCGCCTCTATGAGGGCGGTTACATCACTTATATGCGTACTGACTCAACTAACTTAAGTAAAGAGGCTGTAGAGGCGTTACGTGAGTTTATTGGTTCTGAATATGGCGATAGCTATTTACCTTCAGCCCCTATTTTTTATGGTAGCAAAGAAGGCGCACAAGAAGCCCACGAAGCGATTCGTCCTTCAAGTGTTGATGTGAAAGTTGATGACCTACAAGGTATGGAAGCGGACGCTCATAAACTTTACAACCTAATTTGGAATCAATTTGTTGCTTGTCAAATGACACCAGCACAATACGATTCAACCACATTAAGCGTAAAAGCCGATGAATTTACTCTAAAAGCAAAAGGACGCATCCTTAAGTTTGATGGTTGGACTCGCGTGCAACGTCCAATGGGTAAGAATGAAGATCAATTATTACCAGCGGTTCAACTTGGCGATAAGCTAAAACTTGAACAGCTTGATCCAAAACAACACTTCACTAAACCACCAGCGCGTTTCACAGAAGCGGCATTGGTTAAAGAACTTGAGAAAAAAGGCATTGGTCGTCCATCGACTTATGCATCAATCATCTCAACTATTCAAGACCGTGGTTATGTTCGTGTTGAAAGTCGCCGTTTCTATGCCGAGAAAATGGGTGAGATCGTAACAGACCGTTTAAATCAATCGTTTGATGATTTAATGGATTACGACTTTACTGCTCGTATGGAAGGCAACTTAGATAAGATTGCTGAAGGCGATAAAGATTGGAAAGACGTACTTAATGCTTTCTTCCAAGATTTTACTGACGATATTGCTAAAGCTGAGCTTGATGAATCAGAAGGCGGTATGTCACCAAATAATATCGTAGAAACTGATATTAAGTGTCCTACTTGTAGCCGTAATATGGGTATTCGTACTGCATCAACTGGCGTATTCCTTGGATGTTCTGGTTACGCATTACCACCAAAAGAACGTTGTAAGACAACCATTAACTTAGGCAATGAAGAGGGCATTATTAATGTTCTTGAAGAAGACGTAGAAACCGCAGCACTACGAGCGAAGAAACGTTGTCCTAAGTGTGAAACGGCGATGGACCCTTACCTAATTGATCAAGATCGTAAGCTTCATGTTTGTGGTAATAACCCTAACTGTGAAGGCTACATTATTGAGAAAGGTGAATTCCAACTTAAAGGCTATGATGGTCCAATTGTCGAGTGTGACAAATGTGGTTCAGACATGGAACTTAAGAACGGCCGTTTTGGTAAATATATGGATTGTACGAGTGAAACGTGTAAAAACACACGTAAGATCTTAAGAAATGGTGAAGTTGCGCCACCAAAAGAAGATCCTGTACATCTTCCTGAATTGGAATGTGAAAAATCAGACGCGTACTTTGTGTTACGTGATGGCGCATCAGGTTTATTCTTAGCAGCAAGTACATTCCCTAAATCGCGTGAAACTCGTGCGCCATTAGTGGAAGAGCTCGTTCGCTTTAAAGATCGTCTGTCTCCTAAGTTCTTATACTTAACAGAAGCACCGACGCACGATCCAGATGGTAAGCCAGCAGTGATTCGCTTTAGTCGTAAAACGAAAGAGAATTATGTTCGTACTGAAAGTGATGGCAAACCATCAGGTTGGACTGGTTTATACATCGATGGCAAGTGGGCAATTACCGATAAGCGTAAAAACCAAAAGCCGAAAAAGAAGATTAATAATCTTTTTTGAAAATAGCTAACTAAAAAGTTAAAAGGAGCCGCAGTAATGTGGCTCCTTTTTTATGCCATTAAATCATAACTCTTCATATTTTTAATTATTTTACTATATTCATTGATCTAACGCGGTATACCGAACAGCAACTAAGACCATAATAAAGGCAATATATTTTTACTGTTCTATGGAAGTCGGTAGCGTTATGCGTCAATACATGAAGTATTTAATCCCAACAGTTATTCCTTTAATTATTTTATTACTCCCTTTGTCCGCTTTTCCTTTTGAAGGAATGACAATAATTCAGCAGCGTGTCATTGCTATCTTTTTATTGGCAGCACTGTGTTGGGTATTTGAGCCAATTCCAATTTACGCAACCTCAGTAGTCATTATTGTTCTCGAACTATTAATGGTTTCTGATAAAGGATTTATCTTATTTAAGATGAATCAAGATGCACCTCATTTTGGAGAGTTGCTAAATTACAGTGATATTATGGCAACCTTTGCCAGTCCGATAATTATGCTGTTCTTAGGTGGTTTTTTCCTAGCAATGGCGGCAACGAAATATCGATTGGATGTTAACTTAGCCAGAGTATTGTTAAAACCATTTGGAACCAACCCTAAGTTTGTCATGCTTGGCTTAATGTTGATTACAGGTATTTTCTCAATGTTTATGTCGAATACGGCAACAACGGCGATGATGCTATCGATCTTAACGCCTGTTATTGCCGTATTTGGTCCGAAAGATCCAGGCCGAGTTGCGTTTGCTTTGTGTATTCCTATTGCGGCGAACATTGGTGGTATTGGAACCCCGATTGGAACCCCACCAAATGCCATTGCCTTGAAATATCTTGTTGGAGACAACCTAATCACATTCGGTGAGTGGATGGCATTTGGTGTGCCATTTGTCATCGTGATGATGGCGCTTGCTTGGTTCTTAATTACCTACTTATACCCAGCAAAACAAACCACTATGAATTTAGATATCAAAGGGAAGTTCTTAAAAACACCAAAAGCGATCATGGTGTACATCACATTCGCAGGAACGATCCTTTTATGGTTAATGGGGTCAAGTCATGGCATGAACTCATATACTGTTGCGCTAATTCCAGTTGCGGTTTTCTCTCTGACGGGGATCATCAACAAAGAAGATCTTAAGAAAATATCATGGGATGTGCTGTGGTTAGTTTCAGGTGGTATTGCTCTTGGTTTAGCGTTAGATAAAACAGGCTTGGCTAAGTTAGTGGTTCACAGTATTCCTTTTGATGCTTATTCTCCTTATGTGGTTTTATTTGGTGCTGCATTCTTATGTTTAGTCATGGCAAATTTCATGTCACATACAGCAACGGCGAACTTATTGATGCCGATCATGGCTGCGTTAGGTACTTCAATGACGTCATTGACCCCATTAGGTGGTGAGCTAACCTTAATACTGATAGTTACATTTGCCGCTTCTCTAGGTATGTCATTACCAATCAGTACACCACCAAATGCATTGGCGCATGCAACCGGTAATGTAGAAAGTAATCAAATGGCAAAAACAGGTGTGATATTGGGCGTCGTTGGTGTGTTATTAAGTTTTGTAATGGTATGGATCCTTCATACTGTGGGCCATATTGGATAGCCTATGAATCAAGAAAAATTACAACGTTTGATTGATGCCTATTTTAGTCAAGAAGAGCGAAGAATTGTTATTCCTGCGGGTGAAACGATCTTAGAGCAGGGTGCCGACAATGACCGTCTATACTATGTTTGCTCTGGTGAGTTAGAAGGGTTCTATCAAGAAGAAGAGAGTGAAAGCCAAGTTATGGTATTTAGTGCCTCTGAAGGCGCATTCATAGGCGTTCATAGTTTCTTTTCTGAAACCTTAATTGCTTCATCAACCGTAGTGAGTAAAACAGAAAGTGAACTTGGGTGGATAGATACAAAGACCACAGCAGTTGAGCTAGAGCGCTATGGGCCACTTACCGCGCAGTTTACGCCTATTATTGTTAATGAGCTTTCTCGTCGTCAGCGCAGAGCCATGCAAGAATCGATAGAGAAAGAAAAAGCACTACAAAAACTCTACTCTGCAGAGCAAATGACCACACTTGGTCAATTGGCTGCGGGTATTGCTCATGAGCTTAATAATGCGGTTGGAGTCTTAAGCAGTAAAACAGAGCGTCTTCAGTCTATCATTTTAGAGTTACTAGAAGAGATACACCCAGAAGCGAGTAGTTTTGTTGATCAAGGTTTGATGAATGGTCAAAACATTAGTTCATCAGAAGTTCGCACAAGAGGGCGTGAAATAGAAGAGCGTTATGGTCTTGAAAGAGATCTCGCGCGTGAATTAGCTCGTGCGGTGCCTAGTGGTGAGTTATCAACGTACTGGTTAAGCGCTCCTGAAAAAGCCATACGCTATTGGAATATCGGTCGAGATCTTCATGACATGAGGTTAGCGGCAAGGCATTCTGTAGGTATTGTTCGCTCGGTGAAACAACTAGGTAGAACAGATATAGATACCGATGAAATCCTTGATGTGAATGACAGCATTAATAAAGCGCTCGTCTTATTACAGAGTGATTTGAGGCGCGTCTCTGTGCATATGAGCCCAGCAGCAATGCCAATGGTAAAAGCATCAGCCACTGAGTTAGTTCAGGTGTGGGCTAATGTGATTAAAAATGCCAGTGATGCAATGGAGAAAATACAATCACCAGAAATTGAAATTTCGACTCGAGTATCAGGTCGATTTGTTTTAGTGACGATTGCGAATAATGGTCCTGAAATAGATGAAGTGACTCGCCGTAAAATATTCCAACCGAATTTTACCACCAAAAAGGGCGGACTTTCTTTTGGTTTAGGGCTCGGTCTAGCCATCGTAAAACGAATTATTACAGGATACGGTGGCTCAATTGCAGTAAAGAGCAATCAAGAGAAAACCATTTTTAGAATTAAATTGCCAGTCGAGGACGGTCATGGAAAAACTTAATCTGATTTGTGTAGACGATCAAAGGGAAGTGCTGAGTGCCGTTTTGCAAGATCTTGCACCACTTAAATCATGGATTAATATCGAGGAATGTGAATCTGCGGATGAAGCATTAGACTTGATGGATGAGCTAGACAGTGAAGGAGGATATATCGCTTTAGTATTATCCGATCACGTAATGCCAGGAAAAAATGGTGTTGAATTATTGACTGATGTTTCCCACGATTATCGCTTTTTAAGAACAAAAAAAGTTCTGTTAACAGGGCAAGCAACTCATCAAGATACAATTATCGCTATTAATCGAGCGCGTATTGAAAGCTATATTGAAAAGCCATGGAACGGGGACGAATTAAGAGTGTTAGTTACTCGTTTAGTGACGGAATATATTTTTGATAAAGGGTTGGAATATACTGACTATCAAGAACATTTGGATCAACAAGTTGTTCTTAGCCGATTAAGATAGTGCCAAATTAAAACGCCTTACATAAGCAAACTATGTAAGGCGCTTTTATAGGTTACTACACTTGAATTAATTCGTTACCAGAGTGTTCACCTTTTGAAAAGGCATCAATACTACCTAGTGTTGTCGCAGCTATATTATCTAATGCTTCTTCCGTTAAGAAGGCTTGGTGGCCAGTGAAAAGTACATTATGGCAAGCAGATAAACGACGGAAAACGTCATCGGTGATAATGTCGTTTGATTTATCTTGGAAGAAAAGCTCTTTCTCATGATCATAAACATCTAAACCGAGCGCACCGATCTTGCCTGCTTTTAAGGCTTCAATAGCGTTGGCTGAATTTAATAATCCACCACGACTGGTATTAATGATCATTACGCCATCTTTCATTTTTTCAAATGAATCTGTGTCTAATAAGTGCGTGTTTTCAGGGGTTAATGGACAATGTAGTGTAATTACATCTGATTTCGCAAAAATCTCATCTAAGGTGGTGTATTTCACCCCTAAATCAATCGCAACTTGGCTTGGGTATGGGTCATAACACAAGATTTCCATTCCTAAACCTTTAAGAATTCGCATGGTTGCGAGCCCAATTTTACCCGAGCCAATAACACCAACCGTCTTACCAAAGAAATTGAAGCCTGTTAACCCTTCTAGAGAGAAGTTGGCATCACGAGTTCGTTGATACGCTTTATGGAAACGACGGTTTAAGCACATCATCATTCCGACAGCATGTTCGGCGATGGCTTCTGGTGAGTAAGCGGGCACTCGAACTACTTGGAGGCCTAGTTCTTTTGCCGCATCAAGGTCTACACGGTCAAATCCCGCACAACGCATAGCGATTAATTTAGTGCCTTGATTCGCAAGTTTAGTGAGGACAGGAGCAGATAAATCATCATTAACGAATGCACAAACTACATCGGCACTATCTGCAATAGGTGCTGTACTTTCAGTAAGTTGAAAATTGAAATATTGACATTCGAATTGGTAATTTTGATTGATACTATTGAAAGAAACTTCATCATAAGATTTAGTACTGAACATTGCGATTTTCATATAATATCCTTACAAATAAACAGGTTATAATAATGCTAACTCTTTCCACTTTACCACTTCTTTAACTAAAAATAAGATAAAACTCATGAATAAAATGTTTTAATGCTTATGGTATTAAGAGTATTTACGTATCAGAACTATAATTTGTTCATAGTTAACTATTATTTTCCTAAGTTTAGCGATTGCGCTCATGTAATTGATAATAGATATCATCTAGACTTAATGAATATTCAGTAATGAGGTTTTTATTATGATGCAGAAAATAACAAATTGGTTGAGTAGAGATCCAGAACCAAGAACTCGAGAAGAGCTTCAGTACCTTGTCGATATTGGTAATATGGCAGAATTAGAAGATCGCTTCTCTTCTCGACTTCAATTTGGTACCGCTGGATTGCGAGGAATGGTAGGAGCTGGGCCTAACCGAATGAATCGTCTGGTAATTCAAGAAACAGCTACTGGATTAGGTCATTATTTAATAGACCATATCTCGAATGCTAGCGAAAGAGGTGTTGTTATAGGCTATGACGGCCGCACAGATTCCCAACAGTTTGCACACGATACAGCAAGTGTATTAACAGCATTGGGCATCAAGGTTTTTTTAACAACCAAAGTTGCGGCAACACCTATTGTAGCTTATGGGATTAAGAAGTTTAATGCAGCCGGAGCCGTCGTGGTTACCGCAAGTCATAACCCACCAGAATATAATGGTTTTAAAGTGTATTGGGAGAATGGGGCGCAAATTATTCCGCCACACGATTCAGGTATTGCCAATGAGATCGATATTGCAGCCACAAAGCCTATTCCACTGATGTCATTGAGTGATGCTGAGGCTCGAGGGCTTTTAGTGTGGTTAGATGACGAATACTATCAATGTTATCGTAATGCAATGAACAGCAATCCACTGCTTTCAAATCATACCAACCCATCAGCCATTTCAATTGCTTATACAGCGATGCATGGTGTGGGTGCCGATATGGCAGAAACCTTATTGCGTGATGCTGGATTTAATCATGTGGTAAGCGTGGCAGAACAAAGAGAACCAGATGGAACCTTCCCAACGGTAAATTTCCCTAATCCTGAAGAAAAAGGGGCTATGGATATGGTTATCGCCCTTGCTGATTCAGTGCAGGCAGAGCTTGCATGCGCTAATGATCCTGATGCAGACCGTTTTGCACTTGCTGCACGAAAAGATGACGGTAGCTATCAAATGCTTACAGGCGATCAGGTTGGTATTTTATTTGGGCATTATCTGTTGAAACATACAGAACCAAGTAAGCAGCTTGTTGGTAATACCATTGTTTCGTCCACGTTATTGAAAAAGGTTGCGGAATCGAAAGGGGCAGAGTATTTCCAAACGCTAACGGGCTTCAAATGGCTAACTAATGTTGCGATGCAAAAACAAAGTGAAGAGAAACAATTTCTTTTTGCTTATGAAGAAGCGCTTGGATACACCATTGGCAGTGAAGTGTGGGATAAAGATGGTTTATCTGCTTTAGTTGCTTTTGCTCAATTAGCGGCAGAACTTTCAACACAAGGTAAGAGTGTCTGGGATGAGTTGGAATTAATTTATCGTACTCATGGATTGTATATAAATGCACAGCGCAGTATCGCTTTAGCACCAAATTATCCGCCGGTTGGCGATAAGCTAAGAGCGAATCCACCAAAGCAAATTGCTGGAGTGAATATTGCGGTTACTGAAGATTTAAAAGCGTCATTGAGATATCTCTCAGATGGCACGACAGAATCAATCGATTTACCAGCCAGTGATGTTGTGATTTATCATTTAGAAGATGGTTCTCGTATTATTGTTCGCCCATCAGGTACTGAGCCAAAACTGAAGTGTTATTACGAAGTGGTGGTAGCGATTGCACCAGCAGATGAATACTCGGTCATTCAAACTAAAGCTAATGAAGCGATGGATCATTTAATTGAAGAGCATCAAAAGAGCCTAGTTTAAAAGTGAGAAGATCAAGAAACTAAGCTTTTAAAAAGTAGGATAGAAACAAAAACGGTGAGCATTAAACTCACCGTTTTTATTTTAAATAATATAGATTTACAGAGTGGTTACAAAAGAGCTCAGCATCCATAGTGCAAGAATGATAAAAATTCCGCCCATGAATTTGTGTTGATACGTTCTGAATTTCACGTTATTGATTAGTGACTTTCCAAGTGTTCCCACTAATGCTACCAAGATTAAGTTAAACAATAAACCAAGAACGTTAAGCAATAAGCCAAGCACCAACATTTGCTCACCAGAGGTTGCCGCTATATTGGTTGAAACAAATTGCGGTAAAAACATCACAAAGAAGACTAATGCTTTAGGGTTTAGTAAATTACTAACTAGTGCACGCTGGTAAAACGTGGTTGCCATTGTCGAACCTTGTTGTAGTTTTGGTGCCTCATCTGCTTCTGCTCGAATACAATCCCAACCCATCTTTAATAAGTACGCGCCACCAACTAGGTGCAATGCTTTTAAGGCTAAAGGACTCATTGCGATTAACGCAGATACACCTAAAGCAGCAAGGAGCGTCAAAATAATTCCCGAGGTCGCATTACCTAAGCTGGCAAATAAACCCACTTTACGGCCGTAACTCATGCTTGAACTTGCAATCAACAGCATATCCGGACCAGGTAATAAAAGTAGGGCGATAACGGCGGTTAAGTAAACAGGAAGAATAGTAATATCAATCATTATTTTATTTTGAATTATAAATCAGGTGGCGGATTTTATAGCAGTAAGATCTACTTTTCCATTTTTAAAGCGCCATTTTAGAATAAATAATCAGCATGTTAAAAAATAATGATATATTTGTTATTAAGTGGTATTGGATGTGGCTTTTATGTGTCTAAGTTACTAGGGTTACCACGGTAACTTGTCATTTCGCTTATCTTGCAACCCACTCAGCTTCAATCAGTGTTTTTCCATCGAGTTTTAAGCGGCTAAGAAAAATATCGCCCATGTGAATTTCTCCAACACCTTGAGGTGTACCAGTCATGATGACATCACCGTCATACAATTGGGTATAGGATTTTAAATCAACAAGGATAGTTTCTGGAGAGTAAATCATTTGGCTAACTTGGCCACATTGGACTCTCATACTGTTAATAAAGAGCTCAATTTGAAGTTGGCTAATATCTATATCATTAAGAGGGATGAAACGGCTAAATACCGCTGAGCCATCAAATGCTTTTGCTCGCTCCCAAGGCAATCCTTTGCTTTTTAGCTCAGATTGTAAGTCTCGTTTGGTTAAATCAATACCAATCGCAACGGCAGATAGCTGTTCTTTTTCAATCAGAAAACAGATCTCTACTTCATAATGTAGGCGCTCTTGGTGAAAAGCTGAAAGTGTAGAAGTAATACATGAGTTCGGTTTATTAAATACCACCATTTGTTCTGGTATCGTATTATTTAATTCATTAATGTGGGCAACGTAATTGCGACCAATACACAATAATTTAGATGGAGTGATTAATTTTTCTCCAAAACGAACCGAATTCATTTTCCTATCCTTGGTTTTTAAATATGCAATGCAGAGTGTACCTGAACTCCTCTTTTTTCAATCGTACTCTGTTGAGTTTTTAGTCAAAAATCAGATCTCTAGCTCAACTACGAATAGGATCATATAGATAATTATGGTGATCTGTTGTGCTGTTAATGAGATAAGTCAGATCACCGTTTATATGGTTTATTATTTTTGAATTATTTCTTGCTAGGGATTGTAGGCAAAAGTAAAAAAGGAAGATTGAATAAAAGCGACAGTTTGATCAAAAAAGCCACGCTACCTAAAATTCTCACAAAATAGGTAGCGTGGCTTTTATCTTTAAAAAATCGATTATGTTAGCTGATTCCGATTAACGGATGATCATTTGCTCACGCTCAGGACCAACAGATACCATGCTTACTGGCACACCCATTAATTCTTCAATACGTAATACATAAGCTTGAGCCGCTTTTGGCAAGCTTTCAAAAGTACGACAACCTGTAATGTCTTCTTCCCATGCTTCCATGTTTTCGTAAACAGGGCTTAGTGCTGATGTTTGAGGCCAGATTGGGTTCTCAGTATGTTCGCCAGCGTAAGACGTACAGATTTTAAGATCCGCCATGCCACTTAAGCAGTCAATTTTTGTTAGTGCGATTTCAGTTGCTGCTTGTAGTTCAACACCGTTACGCGTTGCTACTGCATCGAAGTAACCCATGTCACGTGGGCGGCCTGTTACTGCACCATACTCGTTAGCTGCTTCACGGAAGTTATCTTGCTCTTCCATTGCAGTAACTAGCGTACCTGTACCAACAGATGAGCTGAATGATTTCGCTACAGCGATAATACGCTCAGGGCGTAATGCAGGTAAGCCACTGCCGATACCAGCATAAGCCGCTGTAACGTTTGAAGAGGTAGTCCATGGGTATTCACCGTAAACTAAATCACGGCCAGCACCGAGTTGTGCTTCAAACAATAAGTTTGCATCGTTCTTCTGCATTACTTTTAGAGGCTCAGTCACGTTACAAATGAATTTACGCCAAGGTGCAGTTACTTCTAGTAGCCATTCTGTCATTTCTTCCGCTGTTTGGTTGAAATCACAAGTAGGGTAAAGTGCTTTAAGTTGTGGCATTTTCCAATCAAGCATGAACTTGATACGTTCTAGAAGAACCTCAGGTTGCATTAACCAACCAACAAGGATACCTTTTTTCATTACACGATCGCCGTATGCAGGAGCAATACCTTGACGGGTTGAACCGTAAGCACCGTCGCCTAAACGTAATTCTTCAAGTGTATCTTCAAGCGCATGAATAGGAAGGCAAAGCGTAGCACGGTCAGAAATGTGCATTTTTACTTCAATACCAGCCGCTTTAACTTCTGCGATTTCTTCGCTTAATGCCGCAGGGCTAATTACCATGCCAGGACCAAGAACCGCTGTACAGTTTGGGTTAAAAATACCGCTTGGAAGTTGGTGTAACTTAAAGGTACCAAAGTCATTTACTACAGTATGACCGGCGTTATTACCGCCTTGAAAACGAATACTTGCAGACGCATCAGCAGCAAGAAAATCAACGATACGGCCTTTACCTTCATCGCCCCAATTAGCACCAACAACAACAATAGACGGCATAACACAAACTCCTAAATGATTAAGACGCTATGCTAATCCCAATAATGCAATATGAGAAATTAATTATAATTATCGACTTGATAAGAAATCCATATATCATATTGAGTGAAATGTATTCAAAAAGAGAGTATAGGCATGCTTGATCTTAACTGGCTTAAAACATTTGTCACGTTAGCAGAGTTAAAACACTTTGGTAAAACGGCAGCAGCCCTTCATATGACACAACCCAATGTCAGCCTACATATTAAACAGTTAGAAAGTTCGACTCGAGTAAAGTTGATTGAGAGAAATCCGTTTCATTTAACGGAAGCAGGGACTCGTTTATTACAAACCAGTCAAGATACGCTAATGGCATTACAAGTGTGCCAAGCGGATTTGAATGCGATTAATGATTTGAGCCGTGGGACACTAACCATTGCGGCTAGTGATATTATTTCGCGTTTATTATTGATTGGGCCATTCCAATTATTTAAGCAAGAGTTCCCAGGCATCGATTTTTCTCTGCTTAATACCACTTCTTCGCAAGCGTCTGAATTAGTGAAAAGTGCAGAGGCCGATTTAGGGTTTGTTATTGCACAGAAAGAAAGTCAGCCCCTGCATTTTACGGAATTACAACAAATCAAATGGTGTGCATTGGGTAATCACCTGGCAGAGTGGCAGCAAGCGAATCTTGATCCTACAATTACCTTAGATGATGAACCGACACTGATTTTGTTAGGCCATGATACTCGAACTCGTGATTTACTTGATTTGGCCTTACCGTCTTTGAATTTGCCCAAATATCGAATAATGGAAGTAGGAAGCGTAGATGCTCAGATTGATTGGGCTGAGGCTGGTTTTGGTGTAGCAATTGTGCCTGAATTTTCGATTCATCCAAAGCGGGATATTAAAACAATGGTAACGCCATTACCTAAGTTCCCAACAACTAGTTTAGGCTATATTGTTAGGCAAAATCAGGTGTTATCTAAGGCGATTAAACAGTTATTAAAATGGGTAGATGAAGAGATTATTCGTTCGCAAAAATAGTCATCTTAACGACACATGTGTTTTATAAAGTATATTGACATTCATTATTAAAGGGTCTAGAAATGTAACTAAATATTACCGAGTAACTAATTGACACTATTGTAAGTTACTTATTAATTAAGGCCGAATTTAGTTAATTCGACAGTTTATATTCTTATTGTTTATTCAATTCAATGGAGCTAAAACGTATGCCTCTTCATTCTAAAGATACAGTCAGAGATGATCTCCTTGACGATGTTTATTCGTCAGCTGACCTTTCGTTATCTATGCCAAAATATAAAATGCCTGAACAAGAACATGACCCTCGTCATGCCTATCAAGTCATTCATGATGAACTAATGATGGATGGTAATTCTCGACAGAACTTAGCTACATTTTGCCAAACTTGGGTTGAAGATGAAGTCCATAAATTAATGGATGAATGCATTGATAAGAATATGATCGATAAGGATGAATATCCTCAAACCGCAGAACTTGAAGCACGTTGTGTCCACATGTTAGCCGATTTGTGGAACTCACCAGATGCAGAAAACACACTTGGTTGCTCAACTACAGGGTCAAGTGAAGCGGCAATGTTGGGTGGTATGGCTCTAAAATGGGCTTGGCGAGAAAAAATGAAAAAGCTTGGCAAACCAACAGATAAACCCAATATGATCTGTGGCCCTGTTCAAGTGTGCTGGCACAAATTTGCACGTTACTGGGATATTGAATTACGTGAAATCCCAATGGAAGGTGATCGTTTGATCATGACGCCTGAAGAGGTGATTAAACGTTGCGATGAAAACACCATCGGCGTTGTTCCAACATTGGGTGTGACATTTACTTGTCAGTATGAACCTGTAAAAGCGGTGCATGAAGCGCTAGATAAACTACAAGAAGACACAGGATTAGACATCCCAATGCACATTGATGCGGCGAGTGGTGGTTTCTTGGCCCCATTCTGTGATCCCGATTTAGAATGGGATTTCCGTTTACCTCGAGTTAAATCGATTAATGCGTCAGGCCATAAATTTGGCTTGAGTCCACTCGGTGTGGGCTGGGTTATTTGGCGTGATGCGTCAGCCTTACATGAAGATCTGATTTTCAATGTGAATTACTTAGGTGGCAATATGCCGACCTTTGCATTGAACTTCTCTCGTCCAGGTGGCCAAATTGTAGCGCAATACTACAACTTCCTACGTTTAGGTAAAGAAGGGTATCGTAAGATCCACCAAGCGTGTTACGACACGGCTGTTTATTTATCATCTGAAATTGAAAAACTGGGTATGTTTGAGATTATCTATGATGGTAAAGGTGGTATACCTGCAATGAGTTGGTCATTGAAGGAAGGCGTTGATCCCGGTTTTAACTTGTTTGATCTATCGGACCGAATTCGTTCTCGTGGTTGGCAAATTGCTGCTTATGCTATGCCGCCAAAACGTGAGGATTTAGTCATCATGCGTATTTTAGTGCGTCATGGATTCAGTCGTGATCAAGCTGACTTGCTAGTGGCTGACTTAAAACATTGTGTTGAGTTTTTTGCAAAACACCCGATCTCTCATGGTAGTGATGAGTTGGAATCGTCAGGTTTTAATCACGGTTAATCCTTTTAACTGATATCTAGAAATGGTGTTTTTTAGATCCTCTATTGTTCTATAGAGGATCTTCCCTCCTTAAAAATATAGGAAATAATTATGAATATCGGTCAAATAGGTCGTCCATTTACTTGGGTCCGTTCCAAAGGTTGGGTTCAATTATTTACTTTGCTGTGTGTTACCTTCTTTAGTCATTTGGCTTTGGCTGAATCATTAGAAAATCAGGCTGCTCAAGATGCATCTGGTGTCTTTGGTTTTCTCTTTTCTTATATTGCACACAATCCATTTGTGTTTCTTTTCTTAAGTATTGCTATTGGTTATCCGTTAGGAAAAGTCACCATTAAAGGAATTAATCTAGGGTCAACCGCGGGTACCTTGGTTGTAGGTGTTGCTATTGCATTAACTGCTTTCTCTGTTTATGGCTTACATATAAATGCACCGGGATTGGTATCTGATATCTTCTTAATGATGTTCATGTACGCTATTGGTATGAAAGTTGGGCCTCAATTTTTCTCAGGCCTCGCACGGGGAGGATTAGATTTTGTCGTTATAGGCCTAATTGTAGTGTTTAGTAACTTTCTTATTGTGTTCTTTGGTTCGAAATTATTAGATTTAGCACCTGGTTATGCGGCTGGGATTATCTCAGGCAGTTACACAGTAACCGCAGTCATGGGGGTTGCTCAATCTGCTATTGATTCTGGGGCGGTTAAAGCGCCTGCGGGGATGACGCTTGATCAAATAAGTGCCAATATTGCAGCCGGTTATGCCATCAGTTATATCTTATCTAGTGTTTTTATTATCTTACTTATTAAATATTTACCTGCCATGTTTGGGGTTGATCCAGTTAAAGCAGGTAAAGATGCTGAGGCTGAGTTTGGTGCAGGAGGTGATACAGAAGCATTGCCAAGCACCAATGGTTTTTCAAATTTAGGCGTGCTTCCTTTAGATATTCGAGCTTATCGTGTTGATCACCAAGAATTGGTCGGTCAGAGTGTAGATGCGTTATTTCATCGTTATCCTCACGCTGCGATCCTTAAAGTAGTTCGTGGAGATGAGGTTATTGACTCTTCGGATAATCCACAGTTACAGCTTGGTGATATTATCGGTATTCGCGGTGATTACCATGTTTTAATCGAGGGCGGGGAATCTACGGTTGGTGTTGAAGTTGATGAACCAAGAGCACGTAATGTTGATATAGAAGTGGCTGATATTCACTTAGGTAAATCGGTTTACACAGGCAAAACAATTGAAGACATCAGCAAAGAAGTTGGCTTTGGTATCTACATGAAAGCCTTATTTAGACAAGGGCACCAACTTCCTATTTTGCCGCAAACCGTAGTCGAAGTTGGGGATGTAATCCGTGTTGCTGGCTCTGATTGGTGTGTTCAGCAAACTGCGAAGAAACTTAATAGTAATCCAATCGTTGAAAGCACACTGACTGAAACCTTCTACTTAGCTCTTTCTTTATTGATTGGTTATGTATGTGGTCATTTGAGTGTCACTTTAGGCGGTATTCCATTTGCTTTAGGTACGTCAGCAGGTTGTATGCTGACGGGGATTGTCTTCTCATTCCTACGTACTCGTAACCCTGCATTTGGTGGCCCTATGAGTGAGGGGGCTCGTAGCTTCTTACAAGATATTGGTTTGAGTTTGTTCGTTGCGGTATTAGCTGCAACCGTTGGACCTAAGATTCTAGCGTCGTTCCAAGGTATTGTGGTTATTAAAATTGCAGGCTTAGGTTTAGTTGCTGCGTTACTTCCACCGCTGCTTGCTTGGATTTACGGTTTCTATTTCCGTAAGATGAACCCTGCGATTCTCGCTGGTGCTTGTGCTGGTGGTCGTAATAGTACCCCTGCAATGAAAGGGGCTCAGGACGAGTGTCAAAGTGATATGCCTGCGGTAGGCTACCCAGTTCCTTATGCTCTTACTTCTATGATAGTGCTCGTTCTTGGTTATCTCACAATGGTCTTGTATTAATATCAATTCCACTGGTACAAGATTGTAATCTATAAAAAAGCCATAGTGATGAAATATCATTATGGCTTTTATATTCTTCTTTTCTTTCTCTTTTTTGGTCTTTTTTTCTCAAGTACATTAGTGAGGAGTTCCCTTTGTGGCTCTGATATAGGGAACTTATCCATCAATTGGTTTTGAGCATTTAAAAGCAACGTTTTTTCCCATGCTTTAAAGACATCAAACTCAAGTAAAATAGCATCATTTATTTTGATGAAAAGTTCATAGTCGTTCATAACGCTCCTTAATTGTTGCAAGAACCATAACATAGATGGATTTTAAATATCGAGTTATCGAGCATTTTAACCAGCGAGGATGATCAATTATTTACTACGATTGGTACTACAAAAGGAATGACGGCATTATTTATAGAAAGGCTATTTATTTTCCCGAGTTTTATAGTGATATGCCATAATAGAGGGACATAATTACTCTATCGGAAATGGTCAAATATGATGGGTGAACATTATTCGATCAGTAAAAATAGCTTTGATGTTTTTCGCTTTTCAAAGAGGGAAGTCGACAAAATAGCTTTAGTGACTGAAGGTGGTGGCCAAAGAGGTGTGTTTACTGCTGGAGTACTTGATAGCTTCTTGCAAGCAAACTTTAACCCATTTGATTTACTAATAGGCACTTCTGCGGGTTCTCTGAATTTAGCTTCTTATATTTGTGGTCATAAAGGACACGCTTACCGCATTATTGATCAAGTGACTCGCAGTCCTGATTTTTTCAAATTGTCTCGCTTCTTATTGACTGGCGAAGGGATGGATTTGGATTGGTTAATCGATAAAACTGAATCTGACATTCCTTTAAATTGGAAAGTAGGGGAAGAACATTTAACGACTAAGCAGGTACTTGCTGTAGCCGCCCATGCAACTAATTTTGAAACCAAGTATTTTGACCTATCCACCAGTAATTGGAAAGATATCCTGCGTGCTTCTTGCGCCATTCCAGCGCTACATAAACAGCCCGTAATAATGGACGATAAACGTTGGCTTGATGGTGGTTTAACAACGCCTATTCCAGTGCAAGCAGCATATGATCGAGGTTTTCGGCATATCGTTGTTATTCGTACCGTGCCTGTTGATTTTAAAGAGAATCACGATTGGTTGATCTCTCTTGCTAAGATGACAAAGAACAGCACACTGGATCATATGGCTGCGATGTTAGTGACTCATGAAGAGAACTATCGTAAGACTCAAGCATTTCTAGCGAACCCTCCTGACGATGTCATTATTTATGAAATCTCGCCAAACAAAGCGCTTCAATCTAAAGTGCTTGGTAGTACGAAAAAGCAATTAGATGCCGATTATCAACACGGTAAAGCGTTAGGTAATTTATTTCTTGAAACAATAGCTTCTAAATTGAGCTTATCGCACCTTCAACAAGAGCAGTTCTTAATACAGACTCGTGAAGAGCGTTTCACCGATGAAAGAAAACAGCAAGAGTACAATACTCAAATTGATGCTATTTGGAATAGTAAAATTTGCGGGGAGGTTCTTGGTGTTGAGCGTATTCCGCTAAAATGGATTAACGTTAATCCCAATAAGAAAAAACAAACATTAGTTATTGTAAATGGACGCAATGAAAGCTATTGGAAATATAAAGAAGTCATTTTAGAGCTGAGTCAGTATTATAATATTTATGCCTATGATCACCGTGGCCAAGGTGAATCAGGACGGATGACACAGGATCACGAATTAGGTCATGTGGATGATTTTCATGATTATGTTATGGATCTTTATATATTTATGGAGAGAGTTGTGAGGCCAAACTTGGAGGGGGAATGTTTTATGCTTTCTCACTCAATGGGAGCTGCGGTAATGACTCAATATTTATCGACATTTGACCATCCGGTGAAAGCGTCAGCGGCTACATCGCCTATGTTTGGGGTCTATATTCCGGGTAAAGCTCATGGTTTAAAAAAGCAGACATTGAATCTACTTGATGTGCTAGCAAGTAAACCAAATTATGCATTGGGTCAAAGCCATTTCAAAAAAGTGAGATACGAAGAAAACGTACTTACGCACAGTAAAGCACGGTATCAAATATTTGTAGACTTGTTTGTAAATAACCCTAGATTACGATTAGGTGGACCAAGTACGCATTGGATAACAGAATCAATAAAAGCAGGTAAAAAATGCATCGCTACTGCACATAAAATAAAAATTCCAATGCTGATCTTACAAGCCGGTGATGATCTTGTTGTGAGTAATATTGCGCAGTCGGAGTTTCATGAGAAGTGTAACTCAAGCCATTTAGAACAAGTTGAAGGCGCTTATCATGATATGTTGATAGAGAAAGACATTTATAGAGATATAGCGATTAATAAACTGCTCGATTTCTTTACAAGTGATTACCGGTTTTATTGATAAATAACAGTTTTTTTGTTTTATAACTAGAAGGCTGCTGTTGATATTAACGAATCGTTTATGAAAAAGCCCTACTGAATAATTTCAGCAGGGCTTTATACTATTTCAGGTATTAGAACTTATAGTTCAGACCTACGGTAACAATGTATTCTGATTCGTCATAGAAGGTAATATTTGAATCGGTTGAGCTGTAACCCGCAAAAGAGATGAACGACCAATCCTGCCAATCCATGAATTTAATGTACTCGTAAGCTGCAAAGAAGCTCAATTTGTTGTCCTTGCGAATCTCAGTATAAATTGGGTTTTCAGCACCGAATGTTCGTTGATTATAACCGGCAGTTAATACCAACTGGTGTCTTTGCATTATTTTAAAGAAACTGACTTCCGCACCGTATTGATCGTAAGAGCTTGCTTTTCCGTCCGCAGATGAAGATTGGTAAATAACAGAAGGTAGGACGAATGAAGTGCGACTTAATGGTAAACGATATTGACCTTTTAAGTAGATTGTATCTGCGTCTCTTTTTAGTACATCTACGACATCATCGTTCTCGATATCTTTGGTTGCATAAGCGCTATCAATAGTAAAATTTGAGCCAGCAATATTATTCACTTTAAAACGAAATGCATTGCCTGATGCATCTGTTTCTGTTCGAGCTGAGTCGACTAAATATGGGTTAGCCCATGTCTTGCTTGACATAACGGTTGGTAAAATAGATACATCAACTACCATTCTTGAATCAAACTGATACTTATAACCCACCTCAAGAACAACAGTACCTGTGGCGATATCTTGGCGAGTGGTACCTGCATACACTTGCTGATTTAACTCTTGGCCAAATGTATAGGCTATGCTGCCAAGAGGAAAAGCCATAAATCCGTTATCGCTAGAGCCTTTTTGGTACACGGAGCTAATAGTATCTTCACCTTCGGTATTAAAATTGGATGTTGAAGATGTAAACCCTGTTGTTAATGCAATTTCACCACTAATGCCTTCTTTATCTGCAAGTTGAGCCATTGCCGAAGGTGTAACCACGCATAAAATGAATGAGAAATTACGTAAATTCATAAAGAGTCATTCCTTGAATTATTATTTAATTAACCATAGTGAAACAGTAATACATAAATATCAACAAAGAAGTGCTATTTAGAAATTATAAACTCTGCTTATATTGCTTCGGCGTTGCGGCAACCATGTTTTTAAAGTTGCGATGGAAATGACTTTGGTCGGTAAAACCAAGATCTGTGGCAATAGAGGCAATATTTTCTCCTTCTTTTAGCAAGGCTTTGGCTTTATTTATCCGCATTACTATTTGATATGCATGTGGGGTAATGCCGTATTGCTTTCTGAACGAGTGGATGAGGTAATAATCACTTAACCCTGAGATTTCAGCAATTTCTGAAATGGAAATGTTTTTATTAAAGTTATCTGAAATATACTGATAAGCACACTCAATGGCTTTTTTAGATATGCTATCAAGAGAGGGACTATCGCTGTCTTTTAGGATTAACTCAGAGAAAAAATTAATCGCAGTTTGTTCAACTTTGATTGCAGATTCATCTTCTATTAGAGTTTTAGCCAGTGATTGAAATCCTCTATATAAGAAAGGACAATCACTGTGCGTCATTTGAATTGGTTGAAATTCTTGATTGCTTCCATTCGATATTTGAGATTGAAGATCGGCAATCCAGTCTGGTTCAACATAGAGCATTTTGTAGCTCCAGTGAGTGCCTTTTTGTGGGTTACATGAATGGACTTCTTCCGGGTTCACGATAACAGTTGAACCCGGTCGAATAGTTTGTTTTATATTTTGATTTACATACTCACTAATCCCGCTATCTACCACACCAATTGAAAACTCTGGGTGAGTGTGTTTTTTATAGCAGGCGTTTGAATTATCGGAGTACCGTAGTTCAAACGGAAGAGCAGATGATCTTAAAAAGTGAGGGTTTGAATTAGCCAACGTAACGTCCATTTATTATTTTGATATAAAGAATACATACACTACTGTTAATGCAAGCAAGCCTCCCATCGCTCGATTAAAGATTTTATAATGAATAGGGTGCTCAAGGTATTTACCAATGGTTAAACCTAATAAAGCCCAAGTTGATATACAGCAGTAACATACGATAAAAAATATCACACTAAATGCCCCGAGGTCTTCGATAGGAATCACACCGTTACTAGAAAATACGGTGACACCAGACAAAGATACAATCCAAGCTTTTGGATTCAACCATTGACACAATAAGCCTTGTAACATGGTTGGGGCATCGTCCTTTTTGTTTTTATTTTGTTCGGTTCTTTCGCTAGTTGCTACTTTATAAGCCAAATAAAGTAGGAAAGCGCTACCAAGGTAATTTAGAACTAGCGTTGCTGTATGCGAATCATCAAAGGCTTGTATTAGCCCAAGCCCCAATATAATAAGAATAGACACAAAACCAACAGTTGCCCCAAAAATATGTGGAATTGTTCTTGTGTATCCATGATTAGCACCAGTGATAGTAGCAAGAATATTTACAGGTCCTGGTGAGAGGGAAGTGACAAAGGCAAACATTGCCATCGCTAAAAAAAGACTCATTATTTATCCTTAAAATTCAGTTACTTCTTTGTTTCCTTCAATGAAGCGATGTTCTTGTAAATCGACGATACGATAGCGTTTTGCCTTGATTTTTCCTGTTTTACAATAACCAGCCTTATTTTCCCAAAATCCGGCATTAAACTCGTCGGTTAATCGTAATTCAGAAAGGCACTTAACCCCTTTATAGCGATACCGCGAGAAGTCGATCAACCTTAATGGATAGCCTTCTTCTAAAGATAGATCTTCACCATCAACGGCCCAAATAAGCATAGTACGGTTCTCAAGGGCGTCAATAAAAGGGATAGTAGAATCATATTGTCCTTTTTCAGTACCAACACTTATTTGTTTTAAGTAATAGTCGCGATATTCACCGCTATTTACTTTAAGGTGATTTAACACATCACCAAGTAAAACACCTGTCCATGTACGGCGAATACTCCAATTACAAACACATACTTCTCGACGGTTTTCTGTAATTGGCGCAATATTTTTTAGCTCTTCAAGACCAATTTCGAACGGAGTTAACTCATTAGGTAAAAAGATTTTCAATGACCATTTTTGTGCATCAAACTCGACTGGTGGCCCCTCTTGGTAATAGCGTAATGACGAGGGTTTCTTCTCTATAAAAGGGGTTTTCGTAATTGCTTCCATAATACGACTCACTAATCCGTTAAATTTTTAACACAGCGAAATCCAACAATATTATCTCGAACTGTTGGTGGGTAATTGTCTCTACTTGAGCAGCGCATATAATCTTCATCATGCAAACCAGAACCCCCCCTAACAACATGGTCAAAGTTAATATTAGATATACATAAAGGGTCTTGATTTTGAGTATCCCATGCGTAATTTGGAAGATAATTATCTAAACACCATTCTGCAAGGTTCCCACCCATATCCATACAACCAAATGGAGAGCGATTTTGCGGATGAGCATCCCAATCTGTCGATCTGCGGTCAAATTCTTCAGGCTCACAATCAGGTGCAAAATTTGCGATAGAAGAGGTTGGTTCTACATTGCCCCAAGGGTAGGTTCGGGTATCATTCCCTTTGGCAGCATACTCCCACTGTGTTTCTGTGGGTAGCTCTTTGCCTACAAATTTTGCATAAGCCTCCGCTTCATACCAACTAATACCTGTTACTGGTTTTTTATCACCATTCCAGTTTTTATCCTGCCAATAAAGTGGCTCAGTTATTTGATTTTCAGTAATAAAATTGAACCCTTTATGTGACCAGTAAGATGGATCTGAATACCCACCTTGCTCGATGAATACTCTAAAGTCTTTATTTAACACAGGGTGTATGTCCATAAAAAAAGGCGATAAAGTAATTAGGCTAACGGGCTGTTCATCAGGACTTAAGTTCGAGCCTCTTCTGTATGGTTCGCCTGATACCAGTACCATATTATTAATAATGCTCATCTAATTAATCCTAGGTTTCCAGTGTATTTATTAACTATTTTCTTTGTTCCGTAGACCGCGATACCAAGATATTCGATATCTTCGGCCTTGGTAGAAGCTAATTTTTCTGAATAGTCTTGATAGTTTTTAGTACTTTGAGCCACGTTTGAAAAATCAACTAATGTCGCTTCTTCTTTTAACGAGTTTCTTATTGATTTAATAGACTCCGGTGAACTGGCTAAAATAGGGATGGGGATAGAGGTGATCCCCGTGTGAACTTCACCGTCATTATTAATATTATCTGCACCGATGAGTTCTGGATGTAATTTACCTAGCGATAAAGTAAGAACAGCCGCAGTATTCGCAATTAACCCTTGTGGCAAGGTTTTATCTATCACGAGTACGCATTTTTGATTGTCCATTACACTTCTTCCTTTTGACGTTGTTTATTTTTTATAAAAAGCACCCAAGTCATTTGAATGGTTAGAGGGGCTGAAATCTTTTCTAGCTGATAGAGTTTGATTGAATCTGAATTGACAAGACAACAGTCTGATAAGCCTTCAGACACATGAATTGCAGATTGACTCGTTGAGGGGGAAAGTTTGATATTTAAATTGGCACTCGATAGATCTATTACGCTTGGACTCGCAGTTTTGATTAAGCCATCAAGACGTGAAATAGGGGCGTGATGAGTATCGATGGTTATGGTTTCGTTATTATTTATTTTTTGTTGTAATTCATGAAGGTTTCTACAGCAAAGGTAGTATTTAGGAGGAGAAAAAAAGAATGACCCTGACAGCAATGTTTTTGGGTTCATGTAAAAATAATCTGCTTTTTTATAGGCGTTCGCAACAAGTAATGCAACATTGTCATTCTTTTCAACGAAATCTGACGCTTTTTCAAACGTATCAAAAAGTAAGATCTTTAATGGTCGTTTGAGTAAGTTTGCATAGTAATTTGCGGCAGCTTCACTGCTTGAACTTTTAGGTCCCAGAGTGGCAACTGTTGTGATATTGCTGTTATCTCGTAGCCAATAAAAATTATGATCCATGATGGTGTATCAATCCTTGTTTTAATTATGAAATTATAATAATTCAAGGAGATAGCTCATTATTGTACAAAATTGCTTTTTGAATCTAATTAATAAAGAACTTTTAAAGAAGAAGATAAAGGCAGATACTTAGACTCTTACTAACAGCGCTGTTTATAAATAGTGTTCATCGTTATAAAGAGAAAAACATGAAAGTAGTAAAAAAAGGGCTGCGAGCCGTTGCGGTATTAGAGGCTTGCAAAGGTGTGGTATCTCTTTTGGTGGGATTTGGTTTGCATGTTCTTGCTGGTCATAATATGCGTCAATTTGCAGAAAATATCGTCAGTCGTTTACATTTAAATCCTGCTGGACACTTACCTAGTATTTTTATTCATTCCGCGAGTAGTTTAACAGATGCAAGAATGGGGCTATTAGCCATTGGCGCACTAGTTTATTCGTTGATTCGACTCGTTGAAGCCTATGGATTATGGAATGGACTCGTATGGACTGAATGGTTTGCTTTGTTGAGTGGCGCGATTTACTTACCTTTTGAAATCTATGAAATGATTTTTCATACAAACGTATTAGGTATCGGTGTCTTTTTTATTAACGTATTTATTGTGGCTTATATGGCATATGCGCTGTATAACGAAAGAAAAATGCAAAGGGAATACTCACTATAATCTTTAGTTTGCCGTTATTTACTTGTGCTGTTATTTTCTTATCCGAACATATTTACGTTCGGATAAGTATTGTTTCACACAAGTAAATGATATTTAGAATGGGTAGTGACTAAACATATTATCTAGCATGATCTGTAATGGAAGATCGCTATCTACAGTACGTGCGTACGTTCTTAATCCTGCTATTTGGACCTGAACAAATTGAGCAAGCTGTTTTGTATCTTTCTTTTTCTCTATTTCTCCAATCTCTTGCGCTTGTTTTAATACCTTTTCAAACTCAGATTCCATTATCTTCAAAGAACGTTTTGCTTCAGCTAATAACTCTTCATTTTCATTCGTTAATTCAGTGACCGTTTTTACTAACATGCACATGCCACTAGGGGAACTAGAGCGCTTTTCTACGACAATGTGATGAATAAATGACTTAAGTCCTAGCAGAGGGGATTTTTGTTCATTACAACATTGTTCTAAATGCGTGATCCCTAGTTGAGTGTAACGCTGTAATGATTCTTTAAATAATCCTTCTTTACTGCCGAATGCGGCATAAATGCTTCCTGGACGCATATCGATCACTTCTTGAAGATTACGCATTGATGTTCCATAGAATCCTTTCTCCCAATAAAGATCAACCGCTTTATCAACAACTTGTATGCGATCAAATTTTGAATTCTTAGCCATAAAAAGATGCCTCAAATAACCCTCTTGAACATTTGTTCAAACAATACCTTGAACGATCGTTCAAGTCTAGTTATATTGTTTTTACGCCACCGAATACCAGCAGGTGATGAGGTTGGTTTGTTTAATTATTAAAAGGATACCAATATGCTTAAGTTTTATTTTCATCAAACACCTAACCCTATGAAAATTGCCTTGTATTTAGCTGAAACAGAGTTGCCATTTGAGTTAATGCCAGTAGATACCTTAAAAGGTGAGCAGCATACAAAAGAATACCGAGCGATTAATCCAAATGGGAAAGTACCTGCAATTGTTGATGATGGAGTTCGTGTTTTTGATTCAAGTGCGATTTTACTTTACCTATCAGAAACGAGGGGGAAGCTTGGTGGCAAAGCAGAAGACCGTGCCGAGATGCTTTCATGGCTATTATTTATAGCTTCGGGTCTAGGTCCATTTTCAGGTCAGTCCGTACATTTCCGTCATTTTGCACCTGAAAAATTACCTTATGCAATCAACCGCTATTTATCTGAAGCACAACGTCACTATGACGTTTTGGATAAACACCTTGAAGGTCGTGAATATATTGTCGGTGACGAGTTTAGTATCGCGGATATTTCGGCATGGGGTTGGATTGATAAAGCGACAGTTGTTTTAGGTGAAGAGGGATTAGCTCCTTACCCAAATATTCAACGTTGGTTTGATGGTATCAATAGTCGTCCTGCTGTTGAAAAAGCACGGAATATAGCAAACAACGTTGAGTTTAAATCAGAGTTTGATGAAGAGGCTAATCGTTCTCTTTATCCGCAAAATTTTGCCAAAAGCGGAAGTGCTAAATACTAATATTATTTTTATAAAAATATTTATATCGTTTTTTAGGAGTCAGTATGGAACAACAATATATCCCACCTAAAGTGTGGACCTTTGATAGTGAAAGCGGTGGTGAATGGGCGAAAATTAATCGTCCGGTTTCAGGTGCTACACATAAAAAGCAGCTACCAGTAGGTAAACATGATTTACAGCTTTATTCGATGGGAACACCAAACGGACAGAAAGTGACAATCATGCTTGAAGAGTTGCTAGAATTAGGCATCACGAAAGCGGAATATGATGCGCATTTAATTAAAATTAGTGAAGGCGACCAATTCTCATCTGGTTTTGTTAATGTAAACCCTAACTCTAAAATTCCAGCTCTTGTTGATTCTTCAGGAGAAGTGCCAATTGAAGTCTTTGAATCTGGCTCTATCTTGTTATATTTAGCTGATAAATTTAAAGCTTTTTTACCTGAAGCTCCTGAAAAGCGCGTTAAAGTGATGAACTGGTTATTTTGGTTACATGGTTCTGCACCATATATTGGTGGTGGTTTTGGGCATTTTTATGCTTATGCTCCTGAGAAATTTGAATACCCAATCAACCGTTTTACAATGGAAGTAAAACGCCAGTTAGATGTGTTAGATAAGCAACTATCTAAAAATCAATATATTGCAGGAGATGAATATACTATTGCTGATATGGCTATTTGGCCATGGTATGGTAATTTAGTTCTTGGATCCTTATATAATGCGAAGGCATTTTTAGATGTTGATAGCTATGTTTATGTAAAAAGTTGGGCGAAAATGATGTTAGCTAGATCTGCTGTTCAGCGTGGCAGAGTTGTGAATAGAACATGGGGAGAACAATGGGAGCAAGTTGCTGAGCGTCATAGTGATAAAGACATAACAGAGGTTCTATTACTTAAACCTGAATAATTTATGGCTGCTATAGTTAGGCTAAGGATTTGATATGAGGCATTAAATCCTTGGCTTTTTATATTTAATATATAGATAAGACAACTAATTATTGTTGAGATAATAATATTTTTAACTATTACAGTGTTTACAATGTGGTTTATTACTTATATATTGATTTGGTTACCACGATAAACGACTAGGATACATTCATGCTTTCTTCTACAGCCCTACAATTTGCTGCTTTGTGTAAAACAATGCTCGGTGCTGTGTCGCGTGTAACATCATCTATTATTGCTGTCATTCTAGTGATTATTAACTAGGCTGGCGGCACTTCCGTCAGCCAGGCTGACGGGAGACTGCTTTATTCTCTTCTTGTTTTTCTCAGCTAATCTGACGGTCCACAATAAAAGCTACTAGGGTTAAGCCCAATAGCAATAAGGACTATGACATTGAAAAAACAAAATTTACTTGCTATCGGTTTAATGACTTTCGCCATGTTTCTTGGTGCAGGAAATATTATTTTCCCTCCATTTCTTGGCTTAGAAGCAGGCACTCAATACTTGCCAGCAATGCTCGGTTTTTTGCTTACTGCCGTTGGGTTACCATCGTTGACACTAATTGTACTAGGCCGGTTAAGTAGCAGTGGTCAATTAACACAGGCACTACCTAAGCCGTTAGCCATTGCCTTTTGGGTACTGTTATTTACTGCAATTGGTCCCGCATTTGGCATGCCAAGAGCGGTAACTGTGGCTTATGAAATGGGCATAAAACCTTTTGTTGAAGGTGATTATTTATTAATTTTCTCAGTTTTGTTTGTTGGTGCGACTTTGTTATTAGCATTTCAACGTGGAAAATTAGTTGATTATATAGGTAAGGTGATGACCCCTTTACTTGTGCTGATGCTAGCGGCTCTAGCAGTAGCTGCTATCATAACGCCTTTAGGTGCATTTAATACCCCAAGTGCTGATTATCAATATAAAGCAGTAACCAGTGGTTTAATCCAAGGCTACATGACAATGGATGCTATTGCTGCTGTTGGTTTTGGTTGGATTATAATCAAAGCAATTCAAGATAAAGGGTGTGAGTCACCACAAGAAATTTTCCAAGCGACAGTAAAAGTTACTGTTGTGTATGCCTTATTAATGTCGGCGTGCTACTTAGCGATGGCATATGTTGGTGCGACTTCTGCTTCTATTTCAGAAGGGGCAACGAATGGTGGTGAATTACTAACTCGTTATGTTGCAGAGATCTTCGGGCCATTAGGACAGTACTTATTGGCAGGTATCATCATAATGGCGTGTTTAACCACAACCGTTGGCTTAACCAATGCGTGTGCTGAGTATTATCAGCAAACTTTCCGTTCACCTTTTGCAATTACGGCAATCATCGTAACAGTATTAACAGGCGTTATTGCTAATTTTGGTTTGGAGCAAATCTTAGCTATTAGCTTACCTGCTATTTTAATTCTTTGTCCTATTGCCATTGCTTTGGTGCTCACGGCACTGTTCTTACCTACGACAAAACGCAATGTAACTGCTTATATAACGATTGTTAGTATTACAGTGGTATTTGGTAGTTTAGATGCATTACATATTCTTGGACTATTGCCAGAATCGCTAGCTATCCCGTTGAATGACTATGTTCCAATGTTTGAAGCGCATGCCAGTTGGTTCTTACCAGTGTTTGCAGCTATTGCTATTAGTAAGATATTAGCTAGAAAAGCGAATATTGAAGCGGTTGAATTATCAGAAAAGGCGGCAGGCCTAAAATAGAGAGTGTTCTTTGTCTTAAATAAAAACGGGTGGCTTTTCGGCTACCCGTTTTCGTTTGTGTTCGATTTTAACAAGCCAGAATGATCAAATACTTATGTAGATTGGTATAATATAGCAATACTAATAAACAGTTATATTAAAACTTGTAAGTTACCCCCGCGTATAAAGTACCAATGTTCATTGCATAATCGTCTGAGTAGCTGTAGTAACCGTAATCTTGGTATACATTCTCTTCAATGAAAAGATCACCTTCATAAGCTACACGAAAAGCTAAACCACTTAATGCTTGTGGAGCGTACTCAACACCAATACCATAGTGAAAAGATGTGTTAGTTTCGCTAATAGAGTGACCTAAAATGTCAGTCGATGATTCTAATGAACCTAAGCCTACAATACCAAATGGACGCCAGCCACTATCAAACGTGTAACCTAGGTTTGCAGCAAGAGAAATAGATCTTGATTCGATATCAACGCCTTTAAAACCAGTAGATTTCACTATCGAATGATTTACATTGATATCGCCATATTTTGTATATTGAAGTTCTACAGCCACAATACGGTTGAATTGATAACCACCTAAAAACTTAATCGTAGAATCATCAGTATCAATAGTTGTGCCTGTATAATCAAATGCACCACCATCATCAAAAGTAGTAGCACCAACACCACCACCTAGATAAAAGCCTGAAATGTTATCGTTAGCATTAGAAAATGCAGAGAATAATACAAATAGAAGTGCAATTTTTTTCATGAGATTCTCGTTTAAATTGAAAGGATAAAAGTGAGTGAAGTATAAGAAGTTGGATGAGTTAAACTAAATAAAATTAACACATTTGAAATTTGTTTGATTTATATATCCATAATAACTAAATTTGTTGAAAGTTAGATTTATATAAGCAATTGATTATATTGAATTTTCTTATTTTTCAATGCGGTAAAAGTAGTAAGGCGTTGATTTGAAATGTTTATTAGGTAAACTTCGGGTGTATAAATAAACTCATAGAAACAGTGGCTTTTATTTATAACTTTCATCTCTTTTTCATGAGAATAAATAGATTTTTTTGTTGTTATAAGGCGTAAATGCAAAAGATAGCTGTCGCGAATTTGATTTTAATACCAGAAACTCGAACATTAACAAATCATCTTGGAGAGACAATAATATTAAGACCATTACCTTATAATGTCTTTATGTTACTTCTCGATCAAAAAGAACAGAGTGTCTCACGTGATCATCTCTTTAATGAATGCTGGGAAGGCGTTGTTGTTACTGACCAAGCATTGACTAATGTTATTTCAGGATTAAGGCGTGATTTGGTTCAGTTAGCAGCGGAAGGCATTGAATTGAAGACGGTGAGTAAAATAGGATATTTACTTACAATTAATGATGACTTTCTCGTTACCGAGCCTCAAAGAAAAGTAAGCACTTTTCTTGTAGAGACTGATAATCTTACGAAAGTGGAAAAGTTAGCCTTAATCCGCGAAAGCATCTTTGGTAAATCATCTAGAATTTCACAACTTATTACTTTTTGTTTGTTAGTTGCCATTGGTGGCTTATATTGGGCTCAGGGGCAATCATCAGCGCCTCATTTTTTAATGAAAGAGCATTATCAGCATTTCAATATTAATAATACTGACTTTTATTTATTGAATAAAACCCAAAAGAACATTGAGCTTGATAAGATTCAATTACAGCTTGAATCAATGGGTCTACAAGAATGTAATGCAGACATTTATATAAGAATGTATGAGTCAGCTTATGAAGATGATGTTTTATCTTTAAGAGGGTATATGCTTTCAAAAAAGAGCAATAGGAATGGAAATTATACATTAAGTCAGTTTTCACATCAGGAACTCTCTAGCGTCATTGTAAATGCAGTAATGAGGGCGAAATTAATATGCGATTAGTTAATTTTTTTCTATTGTTAACTCTAATTGCTTATGGTGCTTATCAATGGAAAGAGGAGGCTGAACTTGAGCTTTCAGGTTCACGTTGGAGTTGTAACGAGTTGTCGAGCAACTTTACCTCTGATGCATATAAAAAATATCAAGAAATAGGAGAGCGAGACACTATCTACTTTGCTTCTTCATCTCATTTAACTATCTATCAAAGTGGCGAGCTCGTTTTTAAAAATGGTAACCGTGAAAAATACGAAGTCATTATGGATGTGAGTTATAAAGTAAAGAAGAATAAACTCTCTTTATTCTATAAAAATATTGATTGGCATAAAAAACCAGAAAGTGCGCCTATATTTGTTAGGGATACAGAGTCATTGGAAGGGCTTGAAGCCGATGTTAAGTTTATGATTGATGATGATCAACTCTACTTTTTTAATCGTAAAAGCAATGAAGATAATAATTTTATCTGTTTTTCTGTATAGCTTAAATAATAGGTGAGTAACATTACCTCTTAAATTATTGAATATTTACGATAGAGTTCCTTTCTCTTCATTGTAGTGTGAATTGATAAAAATAATGAAGATTACATGGAGATAAATGTAGTTGCAATGTTACCTGGTTGTATCTATAAACTGTAGTTATAATAACTACTTATAAATATTTTGTTTTATTTTTATAAATTTGAATGATGTGTGATCTGCCGCTATTTATTAAATTTATAAGATGATTATTATCCTCTCGATTTTTTGGTGTTTAAATTACTGATGTAATAAGCGGTAATTTAAAAATAGTTATATAAAACCTATCATCAGGGAGATTGATATGTTTTTAGTCGAGTTCTTAATTGTATTAATTTGTATTCTAGTCGGTGCCCGAATTGGCGGTATCGGTTTAGGAGTTATGGGCGGTATTGGTTTAGCTATACTGAGTTTTGTATTTGGTTTACAACCGACAAGCCCACCTATTGATGTAATGTTAATGATCATGGCGGTAGTAGCCGCAGCTGCTGCAATGCAAGCCGCTGGTGGTCTTGAATATTTAATCAAAATAGCTTCGAATATTCTTCGTAAAAACCCACGTCATATTACTTTCATTGCTCCTTTAGTGACGTATATGTTCACCTTCTTAGCAGGTACTGGGCATGTGGCTTATTCTGTTCTTCCTGTTATTGCAGAGGTAAGCCGTCGTAGTGGTGTTCGCCCTGAGCGTCCACTAGGCATGGCAGTTATCGCTTCACAATTTGCGATTGTAGCAAGTCCAATTGCCGCGGCTGTTGTTGCTCTGGTTGCTTTTTTAGAACCTCAAGGCATTACATTAGCAAACGTATTGATGATAACAATTCCAGGAACTTTCTGTGGTTTAGCTCTTGCTTGCGTTATCGTAAACAAAATCGGTAAAGATCTGAAAGATGATCCTGAATACCAACGTCGTATGCAAGATCCTAAGTTCCGCCTAGAAATGGAACAAGAAGTTAAAGTTGAAGAGATTGAGATTAAACCTGGCGCTAAAAAAGCAGTAGGCCTGTTCTTATTCGGCGCAATTGTGGTAGTTGTTATGGGCGCATTCCCATCGCTACGTCCTAACTTCAATGGCTCACCAATGGGAATGGCACACACCATTGAAATCGTCATGTTAGCAATGGCTGCATTGATTATTCTATTATGTAAGCCTGATGGTAACGAAATTACTCAAGGCTCTGTATTCCATGCAGGTATGCGTGCAATTGTTGCTATCTTTGGTATCGCATGGTTAGGCGATACTTTTATTGCTGGTCACTATGAGATGGTAAAAGAAGCGGTTTCTGGGTTGGTTGAAGTTGCGCCATGGACTTTCGCTTTTGCACTGTTTGGTTTATCTGTAATGGTAAACAGCCAAGGTGCAACAACAGCAGTATTAGTGCCTGTTGGTATCACGCTAGGTCTTCCACCTGAAGTCATTATTGCAACATTCGTTGCTGTTAACGGTTACTTCTTTATTCCTAACTACGGTCCTATCATTGCTTCAATTGACTTTGACCGTACAGGAACAACCAAAATCGGTAAATACATATTTAACCACAGCTTTATGATCCCAGGTTTATTAAGCATGGTATTTAGTATTATTTTCGGTTTCATTTTCGCAAGCATGGTTTTATAGTAACCTAGCGTTGAAGATTATAATAACCACACTTACTTATAGTAAGTGTGGTTTTTTATTATTTGAATCGGTAGAGCAGTTATAAAAGCAATCTTAGATCAGTTTAAACAATGAAAGATCAGTTTTTTGTTGCTCTGCTAATATTGCTAATTCTTGGCTAACTTGTTGTGTTTGGTGAATCGAGGATACATTTTCATTTACCAAATCAAAGGTACGAGTTGTATTTCGCGCAATGTCCTCAGTAACTGAATATTGCTCTTGAGATGCGGTAGCAACCAATGTATTAATATCAGATATTGTTTGAACTGAGTTTGCGATATCATTAAATGATATTTTAACATCTTCAGATAAAACAACAGATTTTTGGATGAGTGTTACATTATCTATCATATTGTTATTGGCTTTTTCAGATTGAGTCTGAAGTTTAGAAATTATATCTTGTATATGCTTGGTTGATTGTTGTGTTTTTTCCGCTAAGCTACGAACTTCATCAGCGACAACAGCAAAACCTCGACCTTGTTCACCTGCACGAGCTGCTTCAATTGCGGCATTTAATGCAAGGAGATTTGTTTGGTCGGAGATTGAACTAATGACAGCGATGACTTCACTAATATTGATTGTATTGGTTTTTAATTCTTCAATCATTGTAGCTGTTTGTTGGACTGAGATATTAATACTTTCAGTTAATAGAATCGATTCGTCTAAATGCTTTTTACCTATATCAACATTATTTATAGCTGACTGAGCTTGTTCTTCAGCTTGTGTGGCATTCAGTGTTACTTCTTTTGAAGTACTTGAAAGTTCACTAATCGCTGTTGAAATTTCTTCAATTTGAGCTAATTCATGTTGTGAGTTTTCAGCAGTAATTCCCATAACGACATTTGATTCTTCAGCACTGGTTGCCAATTGCGCACTTCCTGTATCCATTTTCTGTAATATAGAATGAAACTCGTCCAGCATTTCATTTAAATATTTAGTACTAACTCCAAGTTCATCTTCAGATAAAACTTTAGCTCTAATGGTTAAATCTTTATTTTTAGAAACAGACTCGACAATTTGTGATAATTGTAAAGCTTGAGAAATTAATAATTTTGAAATAAATACAGAAGAAATAATGGTAATAGTTAGAGTAGATAAGATAATGAAGGTAGTAGAATAAATAGATTTATTCACATTATTATTTAACTCGTTAATTACCGTGTTTATATCAATAACTAATTCATCTTCATATTGCTTAAATTCATTAATTAGATTGGTTGATGCTTGATACCAATCTGTAGCTGAGACGGTATAGTTTCCTTTCTTGTAGTTATTGTTTACCATTTCTCTAATATCAGATACTTTTTTAAATACAGGGCTAGCAAGAAGAGTATTTAATCTTTTTATCTGTTGGCTACTTGCATACTCTTCAAATGTTGAAAGGTGTGCGTTTTGAGTTGCATCAAGAGTGACAAATGTTTTATATAGTGATAAAGAAACAGGCCCCGTACTCGACAAAATATTATTTAAACTTGCACGCTCTTTTCCTGCGGCCTCTTTAATCTCTAAAAATAATGAGTAATTTCTTAAGTAAGGAGTTAATGTTTTTTCAGTTGAATTTTTTACGATAACATTACTTAAAGATAAAAATAATTTATTGATATCAGTGTAATATTTAGCGGCGTTAGCAGCTGAAATCTTGAAGGAATCAACATTGTTTCGATTTGAATTAAGTAGCTCAAGCTGTGAGAAAATACTTAACATATCATTATAAACAATAGGGTGAGATTGCTGTAATGATATTGATTTTTCTTTTAGTGATTGTAAGTACTTGCTCAATACCGCATCTGTTTCATTTCGCTGAGCTAACATTTCGTTTTTAAAATTAGCGCCTTTTGAGCTAACAAAACCAGCAGTTGATCCGCGTTCTTTCTGAAGCTAATGAACTATTAGGCTACCTTCAATTGATATCTCAGTCATTGAGCTAATGTTTTGTAGCTCTGAACGAAGTGAAATTGTAGTATTTAGTGTATTAAGAGAAAAAAACAACATCCCTACTATAGGGAGTGTGATAATAAATAGGATTTTTTGTTTAAATGTTAATTTTTTAATGAAGTTCATAATATAATCTGCATAAGTTTAAGTTCCTGTCTTTTTAATTAGTCAATCTGTTTGTTGTGTTTTATTTACAAATTCCATACTTTCTTTGTGGTTTCTTAAATTCGAGATAATAATATATTATTGTTATTAGATAATATCTACCACTTTTGAGTACAAATTTATATGAAAAAGTAATGATAAAATAAATGTTTAATAACATAAGCGAAGGGTTTGTTGCGTAAGTGATACTGAATATTAACAAGTGATCTTTGTTAGTATCAGCTGGCTAGATAACGGTAAGCAAATTAGTTCAATGGAAAGGTAGAGGGCGGCTTAGTCAGAGTTAGTCTTTATTATTAAACAACTCATCTTAATTAAAATTCTCTTTAGTAATTAAAGGAGATTTTTTGTCTCTGTTCCTAAGCATTGATTTCGATAATTAGAATAATCGCCATTCAACTGCTACCTTTTAATAAGAGAATCAGCTCAATAGGGCATTTTCGATGTATGGATAGGAGGGTGTTATGTATGATGAGAAAAGGGTTTTCCGTCATTATATTATTTTAATGGTTATCTTTGTGACAGCTATGTTTGTAGGGATAGAAAAAAGTGAAGCGAATACCAAACTAAAAGTTGGAGCTTACCATTGTCCTCCTTTTATCTTTCATCAAAATTCTCAACAGTATGATGGCTTAAGCATGGTGCTGTGGCAGCGAATTTCAGAAATCATGAAGGTTGAATATTCAATTCAAAATTACGAATTAGATGATTTATTGCTAGCCGC
>NZ_JARACP010000026.1 GCF_028765545.1 Aliivibrio sp. S4MY1
TTTTAAGTAATAATTGATTTCATCAATTGCCACATCACCAGTTTGCTTCTGATTAATATCACTGCTCATTAACTTTTTCCTTTCTTAAAATTCTCTGCCTGCTCTAACACGCCCATATACACATCATCACAGGTGACTGGTGGATAACCAAACTCATGCAGCAAAACAATTAGCTCTACTTTTAATGAGGCTTTGATATCGTCTCGTTGGCTCCAGTCTGGATATTGGGCTTTATCATCCACAATAACCTTCATGCGCTTGGCGAGTTCTAATAACTTCTCATCTGGATAGGTGAAATCGTACTTCTGTGACATGTATACCAAGATATCGAAGAAGGCTTTCTCTTCAAAATCAATACCTAAATCATTATGAGCTGTCATCTCAGTTTCTAACTCGCCGATTAGGTTTACGATCTCGTCAGTAAATACTTCAAATTCTTCACCGTTTAGCTCATCGTTTTCTTTGCGTTCGTTGTAATGATCAACTAATGCTTGAAACTTCTTAGTGAAGTTAATCCCTTGAAGTTGATTCACTTTTTTAAAGTCACTAATGGCTTTGGCTAGCACCTTTTGCAGTAACTGCGCTTTGGTGTTTGGCAGTTTGATCTTGTTGATTCGGTCCATGTAATCTTTATCGAAAATATCAACTGACTCTGCATCCTCTTCACCTAGCTTAAAGATCTCTTCTACGCCGTCAGCTTTTAAGGCTTCAGCTATCATTTCACGAACACGTGCATTCATTTGTGCCGTATCTGGCGCGTCGCCTTTGGTTAACTTGAATACGATAGAGCGAACCGCGATATAGAAATGGATAAAATCACGCTCTTGTTGAGACAAACTTTCGCTACCACAACACACATCGTAAGCGGCTTTTAAGCGTTTCACTAAGCCCATAAAACGCGCTTCAATCTTTTTGGTGGTTAGTACAAATTCAGCAGCGCGATTCAAACAACCAAGTTGTGCAACCGACTCTCCTGAGAAGTAATCGCTGCTATCAAACTTATGAAATACTTGCTTGAGTAAATCCAAATGGTTCTTTACTTCAATCACGGATAAACGAATGTCTTCAAAATTGGTTTCATCAGCTTTTGAATACATCGCAAGTGCAAGGTTCATCTGCTTTTTAATGCCGATGTAATCTACCACCAAGCCTTTCTCTTTCCCTTCGTACTTACGGTTAACACGAGAAATGGTTTGAATAAGGTTGTGCTTTTGCAATGGCTTATCAATGTAGATGGTATCTAAAAACGGCACATCAAATCCGGTTAACCACATATCCACCACAATGGCGATTTTGAAGTTGGATTTCTCGTTTTTAAACTGTTTATCTAGCTCTTTGCGGTACTCTTTTGTGCCTAACAGATCGTATTGTTCACGCTCATCATCTTTGCCGCGTGTCATTACCAATTTGACCATCTCAGACGGTAAGATCTCTTTCTTCTCTTTTTCTGTTAGCTCAACACCATCGACTGCGTGTTTCTCTACAAACCACTCTGGACGCAATAACTTCACTTGTTTGTAGAAATCATAAGCAATATCACGGCTTGAGCAGACAAACATCGCTTTGCCTTTGATGGTTGAGCCTTCTTCCACTCGCTGCTCATAATGCTGAACAAAGTCTTTTGCGAGAGCTTCAATTCGGTCTGGATCACCCAAGATCGCATTCATGTTGGCAGAGGCTTTTTTACTCTCTTCAACTTGATGCTCGTTTGCCCCTGAATCAAGACAATCTTGGTAATATTTTTCTATGTCTTCTAGTTTACTGTTATCCAGAATGACTTTAGCTGCACGGCCTTCATAAACGATGCGTACCGTGATTTCATCATTAACTGATTCTGTCATGGTGTAGCTGTCTATCGCTTCACCAAACACATCTAATGTGGCATCAATCGGTGTGCCAGTAAAACCAACATACGTCGCATTTGGTAAGGAATCATGCAGGTATTTAGCAAAACCATAGATCTTTTTGATGGTGCCTTTTTCATGGTCTACCGTGACTTTTTGATCAAGATTGATTTGGCTTCGGTGCGCTTCATCAGAAATACAAATGATGTTGCTACGCTCTGACAATAATTGAATGTCTTCGGTAAACTTATGAATGGTGGTTAAGAATACGCCACCACTGCTGCGTCCTTTTAATAACTCACGCAGGTTCTCACGGCTTTCTACCGCTTTAATCGTCTCATCACCTATATAGGTTTTGGCACTGGTGAATTGCTTTGATAATTGCTCGTCGAGATCGGTACGGTCGGTGATAAGCACGATGGTTGGGCTTTCAAAATCGACACTTTTCATTAATAGACGCGCTAAAAACTGCATGGTGAAACTCTTACCACAGCCAGTGGCACCAAAGTAAGTTCCGCCTTTGCCTGAGCCCATCGGTTTGCGCTCTTTTTTAATATTGAAATAGAGCTTACGTGAGGCGTAGTATTGCGGATAACGACAACAAATTTTAAGTTCGTTTTTAGAGGTATCAGGAAAGTAGATAAAGTTCTTCACCGCATCAAGCAAGCGTGTTTTATTAAACAGACCTTGTAGCATGGTGTGAAGAGAATCAATGCCCTCTTTTTCGTTTGATTCATTACCCGTGACTTTACGCCATGCGTAGTAGAAATCATAAGGGGCGAACACGTTACCCATTTTGTTGTTTACGCCATCACTGATGATGCACATGGCGTTGTAGACAAACAATTGTGGAATATCACGCTTGTAACGCACGCAAATTTGTCGCCATGCGTCGTAAATTGTGGCTTCGTCTTCTCGGATCGCGCTTTTGAATTCAAACACCACGAGTGGGAATCCGTTGATGTATAAAATGCCATCGGGAATTCGGATTTGTCCTGCTTCACCACTTACGGCATTGCCTTCAATCTCTAATTGATTGGCGATTTTGTATTGGTTGTTGTCTTTGCAGGTATTGGAAAGGTAGCTGAGTTTTGTTTCTGCTACTTTACTTTCTAGCGCTTGCTCTGATTCATGCTCTTGTAACACATTAGGAGCAAACATCTCTGATAATGCTTGTGGTAAGTGCTTGGTATCAATTAATTCGATATAGAGATCTTTTTGGCTGCGGTCTTCTCGTTTAAATAGAAACCCGTTGCTTAACCATTTACAGAAGGTTTTGTTGCTTTCATAGAGATCACTGGCTGGCAATGTGATGAACTGACGAATGATGAATTCAATTTCGCTCTCGGTGATTCCATCCGCTTGGTACTGCTTTGCGAGGTAGTGGCGTAGATCATCGAGGATGAGTACTTCTTCCTTGTCTTTTCGAGTAATATCACTGCCAATTGCGTGTGAATAGCCTTGCTTACCGAGTAGTTCGATAATGGCTTGTTCTAATTTGGCTTCTGTAAATTTTAAGCTCATCGCCTTTTCCTAATACCACTGTTTTTAAGAAGTTGAATGTCTAATGCATTCCTATTTTTATTGTTGTTTGTAGATTTGGTGATCTGTTGTCACCTTTTGGTTTTGGTGCTAACAACCCCCTCCAGCTCCCCCTTATATCGACTTATTCGAACCCTTGGCATTGGTGACCAAGGGGAGAGTTTTCTTTGGTGCTGTTGGTTATTGCGCTTTCTTTTGCTTAATCTGTAACGTTACGTTATTCCTTGTTTTGCTTTGAAACACCACGCAAATGCAGTTTTCATTGCTACCAGTTAAACCCACCACAAGTAAAAAACTAGTTCTCCCCCTTAACAAGGGGGAGTTAGAGGGGGTTACTCCGCACTCACCGCTTGTTGCAATGCTTCACCTTGTAGTGAATCTAAGCGTAATTCACCTGAGATTAATTTTGGTAATAGTGTGTCTCGGAGGTTAATCAATGTTGAAACCTCACAATCAACAGACTGTAACTTCTCAAATATCCCAGTAACACGCTCAAAGTATGTATCTAATATTGAAGAATCAGGCACTAATACTGGTAACTGCTTTATTAACTTCGAATTAACAGCTGTAGCAATAGAAGAAGTACTTCCTAGAGAGTCATAATTAAATGTCATCAAGTAACTATATAAATATTCTTTATTAATGCCGAATTTTGGATTAACAAAATGAGCTATAGCTTCGTTTGTTGCTAACTCAGTGCTTGCAATCGAAACTCTGCCTAGAGTCATTTTAAAACTCAAAATGACTGAATCTTTAGGTATAACCTTCACATTGAATTTAGATATAGCTTCTGGTACAAGATACTCGTTAGATTCTTGTGTAAATACACCACAATTCCCCATATCTCGAATAGAAATCCACGTAACATTTTTTGCTTTTACGTCACTAAACCACTCAGTTTCTTTTCTTGGGGGGGTCTTACCAATAGAAATAGAAGCAATGTCTTGTGCTGGTTTATATCCCCACCCCTTCGGCACAAATCCTAATTCACTCTCCTCAAACTCACAAGGAAATAATTGGCGAATATCCGCAGGTAATGGTTCAAAACCTTCACTTTCACGCACCGCTTTACGCGCTTCAAAGCGTTTCGTTAGTGATTCTGGAATTTCAATATCCTGACCACTGGCAATAGCATCAAGGGCGTTATCGATCACAGGATCAAAATCAACAAACCAAGATTTAAACAACGTTTGCGCCATTTGTTCTAGGGTTTGGTTGATTTGACGGTTTAGGGCGATTTTTTTATCAAAATGACATAACAAATCAGATATTTTTTGCTGTTCTATTTTCGGAGGCAAAAATATAGGAATACGAGCTAATATTTTTTGATTTAATGAAGGCATTGTTGTTCCTTCACAATTCTTAATTAACCACGTTTTTACGTGTGGGCTTCGCATTACGTAGCTAAAATATGTTGAATCAAACTTATCTGAAAGACGCAAATAAATACCATCAGAACCGATAAACCATCCTTTTTCTCTTTCTGTAATTAAAGCATTTCGCTCAATACCACCTTTACGAGCAAACACTATATCGCCTAATTCAAGCACAAACTTAGGTAATCTAGTTGTCACACAACAATCTACCTTTGGTGTGATATCTTCAATTTGAATAAAGCCTTCTCTAATTTCTCGAACAGAAATAAGAGGCACTCCGTGACTAGAGTACTCTTCAGCTTTTAATGCTGTACCAAAAGGGCCTGTCTGTAAAATAGCATTTCCACTTGTAATTAGATCACCTAATACACCACTCTTCCACTCACTCCCCATAACCCAACGCCTCCAAATTCACACGGATCGCTTTATCTAACGCTTCCGCTTGGTTCATTTGGCTGTATAGCGTTTGAGATAACTCACGCATCTTGGTTTCAAATGGAATACCATCATCTTCAAGTTCTGCTGCGCCTACGTAACGTCCTGGTGTTAACACGTAATCGTTGGCTTTTATCTCATCAATGGTTGAGCTTTTGCAGTAGCCTGCGATGTCTTCATATTGTTCAATCTTGCACTCTTCACGTTCAACTCGCGCTTTAAGCTCGGCATCATCGCTGCGCCATGCATGGAAGGTATCGGCAATTTTTGCAATGTCATCAACCGTTAATTCTTTATTTGTACGGTTGATCATGGTGCCCATTTCACGAGCATCAATAAACAAGGTTTCTTTTTCGCGGTTACGATAGCCCTTGCCTACATTGGCAGTTTTATCTTTAGTTATAAACCATAAACAAACTGGAATTTGCGTGGTGTAGAACAGCTGACCCGGTAAGGCAACCATACATTCCACCACATCGTTATCTACCATTTTAGCGCGGATTTCGCCTTCACCACTGGTGTTTGAACTCATAGAGCCATTTGCCAATACAAAACCAGCTGTGCCGGTTTCACTTAGCTTAGACAACATGTGTAATATCCAGCCATAGTTGGCGTTGCCTGTTGGTGGTGTGCGGTAGCCTTCAAAGCGCGGATCATCCGTTAGCTCTGAATCGGCACGCCAATCTTTAAGATTAAACGGTGGGTTCGCCATGATGTAATCGGCTTTTAAATCTTTGTGCTGATCGTTAAAGAAAGTATCTGCTGGCTTTTCACCTAAGTTACCTGCCATACCACGAATCGCTAAGTTCATTTTTGCTAGTTTGTACGTGGTGGCCGTTAGCTCTTGTCCGTGGATAGAGATGTCTTTACGGTTACCTTGGTGGCTATTGATGAACTTCATTGATTGAACGAACATACCGCCTGAACCACAGGCAGGATCGTAAATTTTACCGCTGTACGGTTCTAGCATCTCGGCTAATAATGTTACCACTGATTTTGGCGTATAGAACTCACCACCGCCTTTGCCTTCGGTCGCTGCAAATTTACCAAGGAAGTATTCATACACTCGCCCTACTAAATCTTCTTCGGTCAGATCGTTTTCTTTCGCCATTGTCTCGATGTTTTCAATGGTGTCGATCAATGACGCGAGTTTTTTCACTTCTAAATTTTGGCGTGAGAAGTAGTTATCTGGCAATGCCCCTTTTAATGATGGGTTACGCTTTTCAATGGTTGATAACGCGGTATCAATTTGAACGGCAATGTCATCTTGTTTGGCGTTGGCTTTAATTTTTGACCAGCGAGCGTCTTCAGGAAGATAAAAGATGTTGTCTTGTTGGTAGAAAGCTTCCATTTCAACAAAAGCGTCTTGTCCGTTATCAATCAGTTGTTGACGACGTTTTTCAAATTTATCACTGACGAACTTTAAGAAAACAAGGCTCAATACTACGTGTTTGTATTCTGATGATTCAACGCTGCCACGCAGTTGATTCGCGGTATCCCACAGGGTTTCTTCAAAGCCTTTGCTTGGTTTTGCTTTGATCGCTTTTTTCGCTGGAGCTTTAGCCATAACGTTTACTTCTCATTCTGTTATTTCTACTTGCAAAAGATACAAGATTTAATGCGGCGTATTGTACATTAAGTTAGGAAGAAATCATTGATATGGGGAGTAATTTTGAAGGGTTAATGGCAGAAATAGGGATAAAAAATGCCACACTAGCTGTGGCATAACTTTAATAACAAGCCTCTGTGATTTAATTCATTCATGATGCTTGTATTTAGAACAATCTCGTAACTAGATTTTATATAAACTTACATTTATATCGTTTGCTATTATTGATTCTTGGCTTATCCCTTTTGCTACATTAGCCATTAATAACTCTAGATTAGAAGGAATTAGTGCTGATACTCGTTTCCAGTTTTGGTACTGATTACTAAATAGATCTGAACGTCCATGCCGTTTAAGCACCTCTTTTGATAAATCTGGAACGAGCATATAATCAGCCCCCGATGCAAAGGCTAAAGAAATACCTTTAGGATCTGTATCAAACCAAGCGACAAGTTCTATATCTGGAAAAGTTAGGGCAATTTCTTTTGATATCACGCTACAATCCTTATCTCCTCGGTAGACGATAAGAGGATTAGGCTCCATATCCGTTTTCACCAATCTAAACTTAGAAAATGCTTCGTAGTTTTCAACAATCACGATTTGATTGTGTTCGATACTTTTCAAACAACTTAGAGAGATTTCAATGTTCATGCCCTCTTCTAAATCATACTTTCTGCCATTTATGTTCGTAGACAAAATCCCATAAACTTTAATTACCTTGTCTTTGACTGGCCTTGAGCTTAACTTCTCGTTTGGAAAGAACTGAGCCATATCCGTTCGAGAATTTGGAATAGGATCAGTTAAAAGATCAAAACCTGATTGTTCTTTAATTACTTTTCTAATTTGACGTATATCTCTAGATGTAAGCTGTAACTTTTTTCCTCTGGCAATCCCAACACCAAAGTCGAGGTGAAAAATCTCAAAAACGCCACTCAACGCTACATTGGCCCCTTCTTTAACCTTCGCTGGAGAGAACAATTGTTTTAGCCGATTCAAATCACTACCAGTTATATCATCAATAATTCTACTCACAGTTTCCTCGCTATAGATACATCTTCTAAGTGAAGGTTGCCATAACCTATATTGCTACCTTTTGCTAAATAGGTATAAGACCCGATAGGCTCGACGATGAAGCCTTTGCTATCTTCGGGAAGCATTGAGCTATGGAAGTTAAGCACGCTAAATAACCACACGTCTTTAGCGCAAGTGAGCTGGTCAAGATCTTCTGGTAAATCACTATTGATTTGCTCGTAATATTCCAAGGCGGAAATGCTGGTTTTTCCCTTCCCAATGAAAGCTTCAGCAAAAAAAGTATCGCAATGTGAATCAATGTCCGCTTCAATCAGCTCTTGTATTTCAACATCAAGTGCCAATTCTCGGCGCTCAGCCTCTTCAACAACCGGAAGTTCTTCTTTTTCGACAGGTTGTGCCGTAATTTTCTCAACAATATCGGCCAATTCCGGCTCTTGGTCCATATCATCAGGATTTGGGTGATGCGTAAATTGAATAGGCTCTGAAAGCCAAAACGTCGGTATGCCATCGTGCTTTGCTATCTCATCGGGCAAAATCAAATCGTCATTTGGTGTCCAATGTGGCTCTTGATCAATAAACCGATCAAAGGCATTGATCAGGTCCTTATCACGCTCTCGGTTACGATACTTCAGCATCAAAGCTCGAAGTTGAATTAGGATAGAGCCGAGCTCTTGTTGGCAACTACGAATCGCACTGTGCATTTCAGTACAAAACAAGGTGTTTAGCTCTGAATTATCTCCTGCAGTATCACTCAACAACTTAAAAGAGAAAGCTTTCATGCCACTAACAAGCTTTTCAGCTTGCTCTATAGCAACTTGATTCTCTTTTTGCTTTTGGACGAGCGTATGACCATAACCAAAGTCATAACTGATACGGTTTCTTAAGCGACGACAAGATTCTTGCAAATCCATTGTGATTTCATAAACGACACCTTCTAAACTATTAAACCGATCAGCCTCTTGTTCTCTTTTGCCATTTAATTTAGCTTCCAGATATTCTTGTGCAAGGCTTTGAATCTCTGGAATACGCTCAGCGTGTTGAGTTCCAAGAAATGAACTTGCTTCCGTTTCAAGGAAATAGTTCATCAGTGCCTCCATCTTAGGATGCACACGGTAGCCGCGGCTTGTCACGATAACAACACGGGCTTCTTTTAATTTACGTAGGTCGTTGGCGTTCTCATGAGTTTCACGTATCGTGCCATTTTCAAAAACATGAGTTAATGTGTCCTTTGCTTGGCTTATTAAGCGAAGCATGTGGTTGACACCACCATGTTTCCCATTGTTTTGAGAGCTCATCAAAAGTCGAACTCCTCTTGGTTCTCGTTTGCTTTGTTAACTGCTTCAACGATCTTTTCATGGGTATCGATAAAATCGAGCACCTCGTAAACAAAGTCTAATTTTCCCGTCATCACATAAAGTTGGCGCTCTTTGTTTACTAAATGAGCCACCCCTTCTTTAACCAGAAATTCAACAACCACATTTAGTTTATCAGCTGCACTATCACGCACTTTTTTTCGACTCACTTTCGGAAGTCGATAAATACTATCGAGTTTCTCCATCAAGCTAGGAGACGATTGGATTTGCGCGCTCAAGGCCGGCACATTTAACTCATCACCACCAACCATCACAGCTTCAACTTGAGCAGCCTCACTCACTGTCGCCACGAACTTAACTACAGGTCGAATTATACCGTGTACATTACTCATCAACGCGGTCACTTGACGACGATTGTGGTCGTCGATACTTTTATAGGTGACATAATAGGCGCTGGTTCTGCTCGTACATTGGAGCTCGCGGCCCATAAGAGTCAACGCTTGATTGATTTCTCGGCGTGTACGATCCTCTTTAAGCGTCTTGTAAGCTTCACGATCAGTTGCTGGGCAGATAAAGCTACCACTAAGTAGAGATTCTAGGACTTGTGATACTGGCTTCATGCTTCTACTCCTGTGCTAGTTTCAGCGGCTTTAGCTAACGCAAGTTTGCTTACTTTAGGTTTGTTGAAAATGTTCTTGTAAGGCGTTAAGTGGTACAGATACTTGAATAAATTGGCTGTACGGTTATTGCCATCTGGTTGAGCCGCAATAACATTGAAGTTGTGTGCCCCCATCATTTTAAGTAATTTAGCTTGGTTTTCTGCCGTCAGCTTACCAATCTCATCGGTTGGGTAAGTTATTGATAGTCGACTGGCTCCACGTTGTTGCGTCAGTAGTGCTAAATACAACATGGATTGAATGAGCAAGTTCGTACCATTACTGGCCAAATCACGCATATCTTTATCTGTTTTGGCCGTTTTACGCTGGTTGTTCTCGATGACTTCAAATTTGATGTCAAACAGCTCAGTAGGCTTCTTAACTTTCTCGGCACTAATATGGTACGTCAGTGTACTTAAAGCGTTGAAAAACTCTTTGGTTGGTAGCTCAGCCGATCCCGTTTTATCCCACTCTTCGTAAATCTCAGAGAAGTTAATAATATCTTGCCAACCTTGTAGTTTGGAAAGTGAGCTCTCGACGTTAATGTCAATAGAACCAACCACCGAGAACGTATTATTGAGTTTTACTTGTTCAGAGATATTGCGACCAAGTTTCTTAATATCACGATCGAAGCCAAGTAGACGATGCTTGAAGTCAACGAGCATACGCCCCATGTTAACCGCGCTTTCAATTGTTATACGAGTCACTTGAGGTATAATGTCATTCATGATTATTTCAAGAATATCTATTCGCTTAGAGTCACTAGCAACAATATCCTCTGTAATGGTGTTTCGGCTGCTTTCATTCCAGAAACGATACAGCTCCCCGTCACCAAGGTTGAGAGTGATAGTTTCCATTTGTTGTATATCTTTTTTACGTTGCTTAGTAAGTCTCTCTAACTCTGGGAATTTGCTCTCCACATCATTCAATAGTGAATTTAAATCACCGTTATAGTCGAGCTCTTCTTGGCTCCCTTCTTCGCCCTCAAACATCACGTAGTTAGTTAGGCGAGAGATTGCACTGTCAGCTCGCTGTTTGTGGTTTCTCAAGATAGAAAGCTTCTCATCAAACTCTTTTTGGGTTCGATGAGCTTTGGCTCTCAACTCTTTCAGTTTTGTTTCTAAAGATTTAACTTCTTGATGCACCGTTTCAAGTTCTTTGACCTTAGTATTGCGATCATCACGTCTCTTAGGATCATCCACTTCATAAACAGCAAGCCATATCTCATATTCTTTGATCTTATGAGACTTCGCTTTTAAGTTTTTGATCTCATTATCAAGAAATTCAATTTCTTCTTTATAGCGTTGATAGATTTCACCGCTAATACCTTGCTCACTCAACCGCTGTTCATACTCCGTTTTGATGCGCTGCTTGTTCTCGCCTAACGTCAGAATACTTTTTGCAAGTAGTTCGTCAATAGCTCCGATCGTAAGATCAAGTGATGATTCTACATTGCTAATTTGAGTAAGCCTGTCGTTGTTTAGCTCTAATTTTGCTTCTTCAAAACGTTCAAGCGCCACTGAGTCTTCTCGCTCAATCTGGGATATAGCTTTCTCAATCGATTTGATGCTTATATTTATTTTTTCGATTAAGCCCTCTTTTGCACGGGCAATCTCTATTTTCTTGTTTTTAAGGTTAACCTTAGTTTGTGATAGGTCACCCTCAGCGTTTCGCAGTTCATTGCGTAATCGTGATAACTCAAGCGTTGACTGCTTAACAGCAAAATCATTTTTCAAAATTTGCTTATTGAAATCAGCCTCTGCGTCTTCAAGCTCAACGATACGGTCCATCAAGTGAGTCTGCTCTTCCACATCAGCTTTGTTGGTGACACTACAATCTGCTAGGTTACTCGTATCGATATATAAATCGTACATTGAACCTGAATCTTCAGTCATTGATGGTGTGAGTGTCGTGTCCATCAAAAGCTCATCGGTAAGAACACGACCAAGTGGAGAGTTTTGCCACCCCTGTCGATTAGCCTCCAGGAACGAGAACAAGGTTCCTGAATCTGGGTCTAATCGGTTACTGACTACCTTTAACCGGGCTTCAGCATCGCGCATATTTCGACGAGTGGCCTCTAATCTTTCGAGTAGCTTTTCACGTTTAATTTGTAAGTTGATTCCGTCCTTCTCACTCAAAGTTGTCGTGTGTTTTAACGTGTCTACTTGTTCTTGCAATCTGTCTTTCTCAGACTCCAACTGCTCTCTCTGCTCAATGAGAAGCTCATCAATATCTGGGTTCTTTAGTCGCTGCTTTTGAGTAGCGAGTTCAGCCCTATGCTCCATAAGAGCCTGAGATTTATCCGCTGTAAAAATCGTATGGGTTTGGGTCAGTTCCTTTAACTGTGGCTGATATACATCGTCTATCTTGTCTTTTTTAACCTTGCACTCTTTCTCGGCATCAAGTTTTTGCTCTGTTAGGTCAGACTTTTCTTTATTGAACTTACTAACAAGGCTTTGTTTGTCTTTCTCATACTTTGCTTTGGCATCATTTACCTTAGTTTCAAGATCGGCGTAACTTTGTCTTTGTTGTGCCACCCAGTCTTCCATTTCTGGCAATTGCTTTAGCTTAACGGACAGTTCTGGGTAACCATTATTTTCGTATGTTATAAGCTTGCTGTGATGTACTTCGATCTCAGAGTTAAGACTTGTGATTGAGCGTTGAAGTGCGCTCTTTCGAACCTCTTTATCGAGCTTTTTTTCATTAATCTCGCCAATCTGAATGCCACTAGTTTCAAGAAAATCTGAGCGCTCCAGTTCGGTTTTCTTAAGCGATCCCTCAAGGCTTTCAGACGCATCACGAATGATTGTTAAGGCATTGGCGAGCTGAGTGGTTAGGTACGCGATCTGCTGATTATTCGCAATAGCTTCATTGAATGCGTCTTTTTTATCTAGGAAAGCTGTTAGACCGCTGTAGTCATCGCACCATTGTTCAATTCTGTTCGCATCCACACCAAACTCTAATGTACTATTCCCTTGCTCAAGGATATCCAGGAAAAGCGCCTTTGTGTCGGCCATGTTGAATTCACCCTGAATCAATGCGGCGGTGATTTTTTCGATATGACGGACATCATGACGACCAGAGCACAAAGAGTAGCTTAGGAACTGATTACTCAAATTCCCTGCATTAATATTTTGGATAATTTCGCGGTACTCTTTGACGCTAGTAATACGCGACTCGTAATCTAAGCCGTTAGCGCTCAGCTCCGCGGCCAGCTTTGTACAGCCGATAGCGTAAGGCTTTTCTTCGCTGTCTTGTTTAATGAGCACTGATTGCTCAAACTGACCTTTAACGAAAAGGTACACAATGCCACCTTTAGTACTAAGGTTTCGATAACAAATGACATGAGCAACTTGACCACGAGCAGTAATGTACTCGAAAACAATATAACTATTGTTGTGTGGTAAGTACCATTCTGCGAAGGGTTTATTAACATTCGATTTCCTGACGATCTGTGTGCCAGTCGCTCCATAAAAGAACGGAATGAGCCTTAATAATGATGTTTTTCCTTCTCCGTTACCGCCAGTGATCTGAGTGGAAGCGTCAAAAGAATACTCAGAAAACATCTTGTTTTTCTGATAAGAATTTATTGCGATAACTTTGGTCAATCCGGCATACATCATCGTATCTATCTCGGGTTATGTTGTTTTTCTTGACTGAAAATCAACCAGTTTGAATTTATGGCAACTAAATCAGGTTGCAGCTGCCATATAATTTATGCTCTCACAGAAATGGCTTCTGAATCTAATACGCCCTTCTCAATATCCACAATAAATATATGTACTTTTTGTATACATGTATATACTGTACACATCAACATGTAACATTTGTGAGCAGGAACATGATTCAAGTAGATATTAAGTGGGACCAACAAGTAAGATTTCGACTAATTGAAATCGTCGCTCAATGGGAAGGTCGACTGACAACAAATCACCTTTGTGACGCTTTTCATATAGGCCGCCAACAGGCTTCTAGAGATATCAATAAGTACATTAGCCTTACAGGCCAAGATCAATTGATACTAGATAGGACAATTAAGGGTTACAGGCCAGCAGATAGCTTTAAGCCTCTATTTACTCAAGGTACTGCTCATGAATACCTTATGATGCTTCATCAACAATATAATCAAGAAGAAACATTTGAATTCTTTAATTGGGGGGAAGCTCAATCGACAGTATTGAATGTTCCTGAAAGGGCTATATCACCAAAAATCGTTCGAAGTTTAATTGCTGCCGCAAGAGCTAATCTTCGCATCGATATTGATTACGTGTCTCTCTCTACACCTGAAGTTCGAGGACGTATAATTGCTCCCCATAGCTTGGTTTATGATGGTATTAGATGGCATGTGAGAGCATTTTGTGAAGATAGAAGTAATTATCGCGACTTCGTATTAAGCCGTTTTAGGAACGAACCGGACTTAATGGATAAATCACCAAATACGCGAGAATATGATGATGATTGGAATAACCAAGTTAAGTTAACGATTATACCTAATCCCTACTTATCTGAAAAACAACAATGCATCGTTGCTGACGATTATGCTATGGAAAATAAAGAGTTAGAAATCACAACTCGTAAAGCTTTAGTACATTATTACTTACGCCGAATGGGAACAACACAAGACGAAGGGTTACTAAAAAAAGAACCGGAAGTTCATCAATTAACCGCACGTTTCGACACAAACAGTTTTTAGTTATTTAAATTGCTGAAGTAACACCAAAAATATGTGAGTGATAAAAGGTTACTTACGGTGTTACTTCAAATAATAGATTTCACAAAGCAGAAATATGAAAATAATAACTAACTAATTGATTGATTGATTGATTGATTGATTGATTGATTGATTATAAATAAATTACAGACAAAAAATAGCCCGCACTAGGTGGGTTATTTCGTATAATGTGGTGCCGCCTCATGAATCTCCGCCCCATCAAACACGCTATAACCAGATAAAATTACCACAATTTTTTCCATTTCCAATTAAGTATAGTTATAACAATTATTTTCACTATTCCATCACACAATAGTGAACATTAAGTATCAAATATTGATAGGAAATCTAACTCGCTCAAGCATTCATTATTATCTTGCAAATATAAACTAAACAGTTTAGTTTATATTTGATGTGAATTCATTTTTACTAAATGAGACCATCATCTTACTCATGAAAAAATAAGGATATTTAATGAAAGGATTAACCAGTGGGATCCACCATGTTGGGTTGTCAGTATCAAAGCTAGAAGAAAGTGTACAATTTTTTACTGAACTATTAGGATGGAAAGAAGTAAAAAGAGATATGAATTACCCTGCAATATTTGTCAGCGATGGTTCTATTATGCTGACACTCTGGTCAGTAAAGTCTGATAGTTCAATCAAGTTTGATAGAAAAAATAATGTTGGACTCCATCATTTAGCGCTATCAGTCGAAAGTGAAGATATGCTCATTACAATTTATAAACGATTATTAAATGCGGGGACATTAATTGAATTCTCACCTGAACCTCTTCAAATAGGTCCTAGTACACATATGATGTGTTATGACCCAAGTGGAATTCGAATTGAATTTATCTGGACATGTCATCAGTCATAACAGCACATGTTAATCAGTTATCCATTATTTATATTGGTTTAATAAAAGAATATGAATCAAAAAATATTATTTATTTTTTCTATTATATACACATCATTCACTTCAACCCAAGCTCAAGCTCAAGCTCAATACCATAATTTTGGTTTTCTTGGATTTAGTAGTGTGTACGGACAATCGGCTTTTTCTGCTCCTAATGAGCAAAATTTAAGCGTTGAACCAAGTCTATTTTACAATAGTAAAAACGGTTTTATTGATGGCAGCTTAGCTAACATCGCCTTACTTCCCTACCTTGGTTTAACTGGCCAATGGCGATTTTCAGAACATTCAGATGTCATGCCATTAGGTATAAATGACCGCAATGAAAATGGCGAGTTAGGGATCTCTATTGGTACAGTTGGTGCCCGCTTAACCTATTTACATGATGTGACTAATATACATAGAGGTTACGAAATACAGCTTCATTTAGGCCGTACATTGAATATACCAATTGAAAATTTCACTTTAACACCATACTTAGAAATTGATTATCGAGATAAAAATTTATCTCAACATCTCTACTCTATAACTTACCAAGAAGCACTAAATTCAACTTTAACTGAATTTAGTGCCAACAGCACCTGGGTATATCAAACTGGTATTATTGGTATCTACTCGTTTACACCAACCTGGTTAGTCTTAACAAAATTGGAACTAGAGCACCATGATTCTGATAGCCCCTTAATTCAACGTGATTTAGGTTGGTCATTTAGCTTAGGTATTGTCTATAAATTTACTGATTAACTATCGTCAAATTATAGAACACTAAATTTAAACAACAAATGAACTAAACGGTTTAGTTCATGTCTGAAGTTTTAAGAAACATTCTGAAAGACGAAAATAAGGACACTCAATACATGATTCATTCTGATACTTTAAATTTAACTCGAAGATTAGCTATTAGTTTATTAACTTTACGCATAACTATTGCCTTAGTTTTTACAGTTTGGGCCATTGATAAAGTCGTAGCTCCAGAACATGCATTAAGTGTGTTCTCAAACTTTTATGGTCTGAGCTTATCAACAGATATATCTATTTTAATGGGGATCAGTCAGCTTATATTTATTGCCATTTTTCTTTTAGGCATATGGAAAAATATCACTTATTTAATCATATTTATCTTCCATATGGGCTCTACATTTTCATCATATTTGAAATATTTTGACCCTCTTAATAATTTATTGTTTTTTACCGCATGGCCAATGCTTGCTGCTTGTTTGACTCTCTATATATTAAGAGATTATGACATATGGACCTTTAAGATAAAAAAATAACTTCACCCTATTATTTATAATATATATTACATAAGGTTTTTTATGAATTTTATCTTACCAAATGATTTACAAAAATTTAATTTTCCACAAATCGCAAGAAAAGGACTAGATACTTTACAAGTAAATTTAGGTTATAAGTGCAATATGACTTGTCGTCATTGTCATGTAGATGCAGGTCCAAATAGAAAAGAAATGATGTCTCGTAAGAACATCGATCTTATATTACCTGTAATTAAGCATCATAATATTAAGACGCTTGATTTAACTGGTGGTGCTCCTGAATTACATGAAGATTTTCGGTATCTAGTTAAAGAAGCATTTAAAGCCGATATTCATATCATTGATCGATGTAATCTCACTATCTTATATGAAGAAAATCAAGAAGATCTTGCAGAGTTCCTGGCTCAACATAATGTGGAAATAATTGCATCTTTACCATGTTATTCAATAAATAATGTCGATAAGCAAAGAGGAAAAGGCACATTTAATAAGAGTATCGAAGCATTAAAAAAACTTAATTCTCTAGGTTATGGACATCACAACTCTCCGCTTAAGCTTAATCTTGTTTTTAATCCTCAAGGAACTAATTTACCTCCTTCACAATTACAACTAGAACAAGATTATAAAAAAGAACTTTTTGAATTATTCTCTATTTCTTTTAATGAGTTATACACAATAACAAATGTACCAATAAAAAGGTTTGGTTATCAATTAAAGTCAAAAGGTCAATTTACCTCTTACTTGAATTTACTTATAAACAACTTTAATAAAGCAAACTTAGAAAATCTGATGTGCCGAACAACCATTAGTGTAGATTGGCAAGGTTATTTATATGATTGCGATTTCAATCAACAACTTAATATGAACTTAGGTAAAAATACTCAAGCGCATTTAACATCATTAATAAATTTACCAATGGAAAACTACCCTATCTGTGTAGCAGATCATTGCTTTGCTTGTACTGCAGGACAAGGAAGCAGTTGTGGCGGAGCATTATGAGTGAAATTATAAAAGAATTATCTATTATAGTCCCAATACTAAATGAAAAGAACAATTTAAATACTTTAATTGAACATCTTAATTATTGGCAAGATCGCGGCTGTGAAATAATTATTGTTGATGGTGGTAGTCAAGATGGTTCAGTTTCATATTTAAATTCAAAAGGGCTAACCGTAATTTCATCACCAAAAAACAGATCTACCCAAATGAATATAGGAGCATTATATAGCTCTCGTTCTATCTTATTATTTCTTCATGCCGATACTCAACTACCTAAAGATGCTGATGATGTAATAATCGCAGCATTGAAAAATAGAAAAAAAATATGGGGTCGATTTAATATAAAAATTAATAGTAACCTTAAAATACTCCGTCTTGTTTCAGTAATGGTCAATTTTCGTTCTGCTTTAACTGGGATTGCAACAGGGGATCAAGCTATCTTTGTTCGAAGAAGTAGTTTTAATGAAATTGGCCATTTTGTCGAACAACCTTTAATGGAGGATATCGAATTATCTAAAAAACTTTGCCGGATATCTACTCCTATTTGCCTAAAAAAGCACGTAACAACATCAGGCCGAAGGTGGGAAAACAATGGAGTTTGGTACACGATATTTCTGATGTGGAAGCTCCGTCTACTCTATTGGCTAGGCTCATCAGCAAAATCTCTCGCAAAGGAATACAGATGAACGAAACTAAAATTATAATTATGGCTAAAACCCCGGTTGCTGGTATGGCAAAAACACGTTTAATTCCTTCAATAGGAATGGAAAATTCAGGACGTTTAGCCAAGATGTTATTTCAACATACTATAAATGAGGCGATTTCATCAGACATAGGTCCAATTGAATTATGCGTAACACCTAGTCTAAATTCATCTTGTTGGAAACTATTTTCAATTCCACCAACAGTAACATGGAGCCTTCAAAGAGAAGGAAATCTAGGAGATCGTCTAACCTCTGTTTCAAGAAAGGCAACCCGTGATTATTCAGCATACATAATAATTGGGACAGATTGCCCTGCTCTAACACGTGATATTTTACAATCTGCTGCTCATTCATTACACAATTCAGATTCATGTCTAGTTCCAGTCAGTGATGGTGGTTACTCTTTACTTGGATTAACTAAGCATCATGATTCACTTTTTAATAATATTCCCTGGAGTACTAATCAAGTTTACGCACTAACGGAGCAACGAATAAAGGATCTCAACTGGTCAGTAACTAAGCTTAAAGAATTACATGACATTGATATTATTGAGGATCTAAAGTGGCTACCAAAAAGCTGGGGTTTTAACTAATTCTATCAAATAACCATTGCTAAAATACAAAGGGAATTTTATGTTTAATATCCATATTGGTTATTTAACCATTATCTTATCAATTATTGCACTCATTAGTTTATATATCTCATCAAGAGCTAAAACAGTAGAAGGATTTTTTTCAGGTATTAGCTCAAAAGGAAAAGAGCCTAATCTATTAACACTTACATTTTCACAAGTAACCACTTGGATATTTGCTCGTTCATTACTTAATGCAATTAGCTTGGGTTATTTATTTGGAATATCAGGAGTTATTGCATATAGTACTTATTACGGTTCATTCATTACCGGATGGCTGATCATTAATAGCCTTAGAAAACATCATCATGTCTCTAGTATTCAAAGCTTCTTACATCAGCAATTTGGCCGATGGGGTGAACATTGTTATAATGCATTAATATCAATGCGTCTACTGACAGAAGTTTTTGCTAATTTACTTGTTATCGGTATTGTTTTTGGCAGTATTGGATCTTCATCTTATACTTGGTCAATTATAATAGTATCAGCAATAACATTATTTTACTCTATGAATGGTGGTCTAAGAGCCTCCTTAAAAACTGATGTTTTTCAAACGGCTATATTAATAATTTCAATTATCACATTAACGGCAGCCCTTGCTTTCCATCCATTATTTGATGTTCATGCTATTTTAACTAGTAGTCCTAAAATTGATAATCCTGGGTGGATTTTATTTGTTATTGCTCTACTACAAGTACTTAGTTATCCGATGCATGATCCTGTAATGATGGACCGTGGATTTATCGCTAATATAAAAACAACGAAAAAAAGTTTTATATATGCTTTTATTCTATCTACTATATTAATTTTCGCCTTTGGTTTACTTGGTGTATTTGCTAAAATAACATCAGGAATAACCGCTGGAGTATTACCTGCTCTACAAGATTTATTTGGTACACCAATGATGTTTATCATTGCCATCGCACTTACCATTTCAGCCGCTTCAACTATGGATTCAACATTCTCTAGTGCAGCAAAACTTATTGTCGTCGATATAGGAAAAAATAATATTTCCATACTAAAAGGTCGATTAACCATGATGCTTTTTGCTATAGGCGGATTAATACTAGTTTTTTTTGGTAATAATGATCTTTATGATGCTGTTGCTATTAGTGGAACAATTTCACTCACCTTAACTCCTGTTATTATTTTTAATCTTTTTGGTAAAATACGTGTTGCCACTTGGTGTTTTATCACTAATTTTATAGTATCTATAATAGGTGCGGCGATATATTACTTTGAGAAAAATGAATATATAAATTTAATTGAATCAATCTTTGGTGTTACACATAGTTATAGCAAATTGCTAATTATAACTGCATTTATTATATTATTTGGACTTATTATTTTTTCTCTAGGCATTAAAAATGAAAAATTAACGAGGGTAAATTGATGACAGCAGGTAGAATATGTCCTTTAAATTATCGAATTAATTTAAAGGACATAAAAGAATCAACATCAACTTCTTGTGAAACTATCTATATTATTGGTGGCTTATACGGGAACTGGGCAGCACTCAATACGATTTTGCAACGAAAGAGGCAAGAAGAAGCAGAAAATAACTCGACAATCACTTTACTATTTAATGGGGATTTCAATTGGTTAAACTCTACGAGAGAAACATTTAAATCAATTAACCAAGAAGTGTTTAAGCACTTAGCATTAAAAGGAAATGTTGAATGTGAGATAGCCACACCTACACAAGGAGCTGGTTGTGGTTGCGCCTACCCAGACTCTATTTCAGATCAAACGGTAACCCATTCGAATAATATAATAAAAAAATTACAAAAAATCGCAGCTTATAATCAAGAAATAATTGCAAAATTAGCTGAGTTACCAAGCTTTCTCAATGTATCTGTTGGTGAGTTAAAAATCACTGCATTACATGGTGATCCAGATTCTATTGCTGGTTGGGGTTTAGGAATAGATGCAATGCCACCTATCGGACAAAATAGTAAGTGTATATCATCATGGTTCACTCAAACTGAGGCAGATGTTTTTGCTTGTAGTCATACTTGCCTACCATTTATACAAGATTTTGACGATCGCCTAGTCGTTAATAATGGTTCAGCAGGAATGCCAAATTTTAAAACCGAACTATCCGGTATCATTACTCGAATTAGTACCCATAAAACTAACCTCCCTACCCTCTATGGAACTAAATTGAAAGATTGTTATATAGACGCAATAGCAATTGATTGGAACTCAGAATGGGATTATTGGTTTATTCAACATTGGCCCTCAGGATCTCCGGCATCGTCATCTTATTATTCTCGCTTTATTAATGGCCCTGACTTTACAATTGATCAAGCAATCCGATTAAACACAACGAAGGATATTTAATAATTCATGAATAAATTCATCCCATTAAGTAAAAAACACGCTATATTATTTGTTACTAATAATATACCCAATGTATCACTACCATCATTAATGAACGCTGAGGAAATCAGTGATGGAAATCTAAATATAGTTTATCGTATTTCGGATCCTGCAAATAAAAAAAGCTATATAGTAAAACAAGCGCCACCTTATATTAGAATTATGGGTGAAGGCTGGCCTCTTACCCAAGATAGAATAAAAATAGAGTTCAATGCTCTCTGCTATTTTAAAAAATACAGTAAAAAGAATATCGTATCAGTATTACACTTTGATGAAAAATTATCAGCTATCATAATGGAAGATTTATCTAACTTTAAGATTTGGCGCCAAGTTTTGATTGATAATAAATCATTCACATCCAGGGCTCACCATATAGGATCTTGTATGGCTGATATTTATTATCATAGCTCAGATTTTTATTTATCAACTAAAGATAAAGAACAACTAAAAGAAAAATTTAACTCCCCAGCGATGTGTGCAACAACAGCTGAAGTTTTCTTTTCTGATCCATACTATGATTGTGATCGAAATAATATAAACCCAAAAATAATGGATTTAGTAATCACGCTTTGGAATCATGATAAGTTAAGAAAAGAAATCACTTCATTAGAGCATAAATTTAATTACAATACAGAGGTATTATTACATGGAGATATTCATACTGGTTCTATTATGGTGTCAGAAAAAGAATGTAAATTAATAGATTCAGAGTTCGCTTTTTTTGGTCCTATTGGTTTTGATATGGGTTCATTGATTGGGAATTTATTTTTAAGTTATTGCACTAAAATTAACAATTACGATAATTCCCACACTCACTCTCTTACTGAAATAGTTATATTATGGCAAACTTTTAGCCATAATTTTAAGAATAAAGCAATGAACCAATCAAACGAAGCAGTCATAGATTCATTCTTAAATAATGTTTGGAAAGATAGTTTAGGATATGCGGGTACAGAAATGATCCGAAGGACTATCGGCGTAGCTAAAGTCAGTGATTTTGATATAATTAAATCTCCTATCGATTTGGAGTACTCACAACGATTATCTCTTATTATCGGTCAATTTTTAATATTGAATCTTCATAAGATTAAGAATCCTAATGAACTTTTAAATGGCATTAAATCATTAAAAATTTAATACCATTTAGGATTAAAGCTCTTGTAACTAAAGTTATAAGGGCTTATTTATGATACAGCTAATTACACTTTGAAAAATTCCAATTCTTTCTTTTGTGATACAGCTAATTGTGACAATTCTTTAGCTGATTGTTGCGTTTGATTAATCGCCGTCACATTCTGATTCACTAAATCAAATGTATTACTAACATTAAGTCCAATTCTTTCTGTAAGAGTGAATTGTTCTTGAGACGTACTTACTACCAAAGCATTCATTTTTGAAATTGATTGAACTGAATTCTCAATATAACCAAAAGATGATTTAACGTTTTCAGATAGAGCAACTAATTCTTGAATAAGCTCTACATTACTTATCATATTATCGTTTGCTCTTTCAGATTGATCTTGCAATTGAGCAATAATTTCTTGAATACTTTGTGTTGATTCTTGCGTTTTTGAAGCAAGGTTACGAACTTCATCTGCTACAACAGCAAAACCACGGCCATATTCACCAGCACGAGCAGCTTCAATCGCGGCATTTAACGCTAATAAATTAGTTTGATCAGAAATAGAACTAATAACAGCTGTCACTTCACCAATATCCATTGCATTAGTTTTTAACTCCTCAATCATACTGGCTGTTTGTTGTACTGATTCATTAATTTTTTGTGTTAATAAAATCGATTCATCTAACGTTTTATTTCCTTGGGATACACTATCAATTGATTTACTCACTTCTTCTTCAGCGTGAACAGCATTAGAAGTCACCTCTCTTGAGGTTGTCGACAACTCACTGATTGCATGTGAAATTTCTTCGACTTGTGCTAATTCATATTGAGCATTACTTGCCGTATTTTTCATCACAATAGTTAACTGCTCAGATGAAGTAGCTACATGAGTTGATATGTCACTACTATTTCTAATTGCAGCTCCAACTTTTTTGTTCAAAATAATTAAAGAATGATATATGCCTACAGCGTTCGACGAATGATTAAAATCTTGAGATAAATTGCCCTCTGATATTTTTTTAATCATCTCAGATAATTCCCATGGTTCACCACCTAAAGATATTCTAAAACTGCGTTCAATAATAAAACCAATAAGTAAAGACATAGTTAAAGCAAAAACACTAAGTAATAACATTAGCTGTTGAAAACCACCGGCGACATTTCTGGCTTCAAGAGTTAATACTTGATTATGCTCTTCCTGATAGTCAATAAACTCATTAATTACTTTCAACCATTGAATAAAGGCTGGGCGTGCAGAGTCAAGGATGGTATCCGTCATTACAGAGTCTGATTTTTTATCGTTAATAATACGATCAACAAGAGGCAGTGTTTGTTTTTGAATTTTATTAATCTCAGCTAAAATATTTTGTTCTTTTGCTGTAAATACTACACCTTGTGAGTGCATTTGATTCATCTTAGTTTCAGATTGAAGGTAGAATTCTTTTAATTTATTAATTTCTTGTTCTAGTTTATATATCTCTTGCGGCGTTCGTGCTATGGCAATATCTCTAATCGCTATAGCGCGGTCATGAACACTACCTCGGTAATTGATGGCATAACGCTGTTTAACTGAGTTTACATCCGTCATTTCAGTTAATGTATGATCGATAGTATTAACTTTTTGTATTCCTAAAACAGTTAATAACAACATTAAAAATAAGGTTACTCCAAAACCAATAATAAGCCTGGTTCTAATTGTTAATTTTGAAAGACTATCCATAATTTGTTTTCCGTTTAATCATCTATGTTATATAGAAAGATGATTATCTTACTCTATAACTAACAAATTTAATATACAATCTCACTAAAAACAAAGGTGTCACGGTTAAAATACAATTAAGACTATATTAGATATTTGTTTACTTGAGGGTAATAGTTACCCTCAAAATATTTATTTATACCTCATATTTATATGATATTTTTCATTTATACAAAATACACTTCCTGAACGGAGCATAACAAGGCTCTGCTACATTCTTGATTGACGATTCAGCAGCTGAAACATGGAAATGTACGACATATCATGGCAAGTACGGCAGAGACTTTCAGTATTCAAATATTGCTATAGAGACCGCACTGATGATAAAAGGGATATTTTCCCTCCCTGAATACGTTTCAGAGCTTTATTAACTCGATTTTCAAACTAATGGAAGTACCGTTAGCATCCCTTGATCATACTTTATCGCTATTAGGTTATTTGATACACCTAAACGCCCAGCTTACTCGACCAACCTCCAAAGTCCTCTTTTTCATGAAAGAATCTATAAAATTGATCACCTTTAGCTAGCTAAAAGTAATATTTTGATCTTAATCACAACCAAAATAAATAAAGCAATCACATGAAACTAATAAGATTACAAGTGTGACATGAACGTTGTTTCTGCTTTAAATATGTTGATAGCATAATTAAAACAAATAAATAGTTTCACCTGATTGCAACTTAACATTACTAAAGTAGGTTCTTATGAAAAGTGTCATGAGTTTTATTGAAAGTAGACTGATGCCAATCGCAGGTAAAGTCGCACAACAACGTCATTTAGGAGCCATCCGTGATGCGTATATTTCATTTATGCCATTCATCATCGTTGGCTCAATTCTTTTAGTTATCAGTTCTTTTCCTAGTACTGCATACAAAGAATTTATGGCCTCTATGTTTGGTGCCAATTGGGGAAATAACATTGAAATTCCGTTTTCAGTTATCTTCTCAGGGATGTCGATCTTTATTTCATTCTTAGTCGCTTACCGTCTAGCTGAACGTTATAATTTAGACAAAATATCAACAGGTGTTCTCTCTTTATCTGCATTTTTTATATTAACACCTTTTGCTAGTGATCCTGAGCTTGGAACTGTTATCCCTACAGAGTGGCTAGGTTCTCGTGGCCTATTCGTCGCTATGATTGGAGCATTAGTTTGGACTGAAATATTCAAATGGTTTATTGATCGAAAAATCACAATAAAAATGCCTGACGGCGTGCCTCCTGCAGTTGAAAAATCCTTTGCGGCTTTAGTTCCTGCGACCGTAATTATGTGCCTTGCTTTAGCTATTCGACTAAGTTTTGCAACCACTGAGTATGGCACTATCCACCAATTCATTTATGACATGGTCGCAACCCCTATTCGCTCTTTTGGCACCTCTTATTTTGGGGCAATGCTTACCGGTCTGGCTATTACATTATTATGGTCTGTTGGTATTAACAGTGGCTCTATGGTTAACGGGATCATGCGTCCTATATGGGCAGAAAACCAACAAGACAACCTAACCGCTGTTGCAAATGGATTAACTCCCCCACACGTAATTACAGAGCAGTTCTTTGATCTTATTTGGATGGGAGGTGCAGGCGCTACACTATCACTTATGATTGCAGTGTTACTCTTCGCTCGATCTCAACATGTACGCCAAGTGGGTAAGTTAGCCGTTGGTTCATCAATTTTCAACATTAATGAACCCGTTCTTTTTGGTCTACCAATCATTATGAACCCAATCATGTTAATCCCTTTTAATCTTGTTCCTATGATATTAATTACGACACAGTACATTGCAATGTCATCAGGCTTAGTTGCCACAACAACTGGGGTCTTTATTCCTTGGACTTTACCTGCGGTCTTCTCTGGTTTTATTGTAACCGCTAGTATTTCTGGCGCTGTAATGCAGGTAATTAATCTGGCTATTGGTGCCATGATTTACTTACCATTTTTACGAATTATTGATAAACAATACCGTTCTCAAGAAACCCCTATTGTTTCGGACGAACCTACACCTTCTGAAGCTACTTTAGAGAGAGCATAATAATGAATGAATCTAAATGGGGAATCATTGCAACTTGGCGTATGGCCTTTGATGGGATCAGTGAAGGGGCGACCCGTCTGAAAGAAAACAAAACATCACAAGAAGCGGTAATTCAAGCAGTAAAAATGGTTGAAGATTATCCTTTTTATAAAAGTGTGGGTTATGGTGGTTTGCCTAATGAAAATGGGGTTGTTGAATTAGACGCTGCTTTTATGAATGGGACAACAATGGCTATTGGTGCTGTTGCTAGTATACAAAATGTAGCCAATCCAATACTCGTTGCTGAAGCATTAAGTAATGAACGATTCAACAGTTTTATGGTTGGCTCAGGTGCCGAAAGTTGGGCGTTATCTCATGGCTTTGAAGAAAAAGACATGCTAACAGAACGCGCAAAACAACATTACGCTAAACGCTGCCAAGAAACCTTAGACCGAGGATTATCCCCTTACACTGGGCATGATACGGTTGGTGTCGCTGCGGTTGATCTTAATAGTGAAATATCAGTAGCAACCTCAACCAGTGGTTTATTTATGAAACGTGCTGGTCGTGTTGGTGATTCTCCAATTTCAGGCTCTGGATTCTATGCAGATAGTGATATTGGCGCCGCAACCGCAACAGGGCTAGGCGAAGACTTAATGAAAGGTTGCGTCAGCTATGAAATAGTTCGACGTATGGGCGGCGGAATGACACCACAAGAAGCTGCTGAAAGTACCGTTAATGATTTAGAAAGAAAACTAAAAAAACGTTATGGCCGCTCTGGTGACCTTTCTGTTGTTTGTATTAACAAGGAAGGTGAATTTGGAGCTGCCACCAATATTGATGGCTTCTCGTTCTCTGTCGCTACTTACAAACAACAACCGACGATATATACCTGTGCTCGTAATGGTGAGCACACAGAACATAGTATTGCTAGCCAAGAATGGTTAGATGCTTATCAAGCACGAATTACTGCACCTATTGTATAATTTTGGAGTTTAAAATGAAAAAGATCCTACTTATTTGTGATATGGGTATGTCTACTAGCCTAGTTGTTAAACGCATGCTTGAGCACGCAGAAAAAGAAAACATTGATGTTGAAATTGAAGCAAAAGGCTCTCAAGATTTTAGCTCTGCAGCAACTGAATTTGATTGTTTTCTTATAGCACCTCAAATTGCTTATAAAATAAATGACTTCACCAATATTGCCAACGAACATAATAAGCCTATCGCTCTCATCAACATGATGGATTACGGTATGACAAAAGGCGATAAGATCCTCGCTCAAGCATTAGATATGATGAACCAAGGCTAAAATGATGAACAGTGAAGAGTACGAAGAAAAAATAATGATGCTTCTTGTTAATGCGGGATCTGCTCGTAGCCAATTAATGGAAGCAATGAGAGCTGCTCGTCAGAAAAATTTTGAGCAGTCTGACCGTCATATTGAAGGCGCACAAGCGGCATTAAAAGAAGCACATTCAATTCAAACTAGACTTATTGAATTTGATGAAGGAGAAGGAAAACTTCCCGTTCATATTGTAATGGTTCACGCGCAAGACCATCTTATGAACGCCGTTTTATTGATGGACATGGCAACAGAGATTATCTATTTGCATAAAGAACGAATAATTTCAGAATAGAGATAATTTATAGGGGGAGAATAACTCCCCTATTTTTTCAATAAGTTGATGCAATATAAGCGTGCGGGGTTAAATTTCTAAATCTCTTTCTTATAACTCTTTTATTCAAAATATCTTCATATTCTAAAATTGTCGCGCCAAGACCTAACCTCCTATCAAATAACTCCCCTGCTAATAAATCAGGCATCATTTGGTCAAAATTGGTATCACTATTTAGCTCTAAACCCGTATGTATTTCAAACTCATCTAAGATTAATGCCGAGATATCTTGGGCAATTTGGTTTGATGATGAGCTTATTGATTCAATCTTATAAGGAAGTGCATTAGTTAAAAATCTAGCTATTTTCTGTTTCGCTAGTCCATCATCTTTTTTAATTAAAGCAAAACTAATATGGCTACTGAACTTTTCAACAAAAATCAATAAAACGCTTTGAGCGGCTATTATTTCAGGGATAGTAAAAGCGTCAATAATTATTGTGTTTTTATTTCCTTCTACTTTAGGTTTAGTCAAACGCCCTACTTTATGAGCACTTAAACAGCGATTTAAGCTTGATCTTGAAACGCCTTTATTAATCAATAATCGAGTTACTTCAAGTAATTCATCCAATGAAAGGTAAAGTCGTTTTCTAAGATAAAGAATAAAAACTTCTTGTTCAGGGGTTAAGGTTTTATGAATTACTTTAGGTCTATGTGATTTGTCATGAAAACAATCACGGTTACGCCACTTTTTGACGGTATCAATGGATATACTCAATTCATTTGCTAATTCAGAATCAGTTTTATCCGAAGACTGAATATACTTTCGTGTTCGCGGTGTAGTACTGGCATTTGAATGTAATTTAAGTTCCATATCCATATTCTCGGATTGGTTAAGTTACTACAAACTTAAATTAAAAACTCAATAATATCAAGGGTTACTAGTCATTAACATATGTATTGTTACATGTTCTTTTATTAATTTTAAATATGGAATCTATTCTAAGAAATTCACTTATAGAAAGAGAGTAAATATTAAGAGTTAAAAGAGTTAATAATCTAATTATAAAAACAAAAAACTCACGATAGAGGCTATCGTGAGTTTTATCTAAAATTATTTTATTTACAGTGCTTTAATCAATTCAGCAATACTATCCCAATCGCCCTTATCCATTAAATCAGTTGGGACCATCCAAGTACCACCACAAGCAACGACCGATTTAATCGCTAAGTAATCATTTACGTTACTTGGACTTACACCGCCCGTTGGCATAAAGCTTACAGGATAAACCGCCGTCAATGCCTTTAACATTGAGATACCACCAGATGGCTCAGCCGGGAAAAACTTGAGTGTTTTTAATCCCATCTCCATTGCTTGCTCTACTAAACTTGGGTTATTAACCCCAGGAATAATTGGCATGTTACGCTGTTGACAGTATTTCACTGTAGTTGGATTGAATCCAGGGCTTACAACAAAATCTACACCAGCATCAATAGCTTGATCAACTTGCGCTGCTGTTAGTACCGTGCCCGCACCAATCAGCATATCTGGGTAAGCTTCACGCATTAAACGAATCGATTCAACAGCCGCTTCTGTTCTGAATGTTACCTCTGCGCAAGGAAGGCCATTTTCCATTAATACTTTTGCTAATGGTAACGCCTGATCTGCACTATTAATTGCAATTACAGGGACAATTTTTATTTCTTTTAATCGTTGTTCAATAGTTTTCATTTTTTAACCTTATAAAATAACGCTTAGCGCAGCTACAATCACAAATGCGATTGTTCCTAATAATGTTTCCATTACTGTCCATGTTTTAAGTGTTGTTTTCTCATCCATATCAAGTAAACGAGAAACCAGCCAGAAGCCTGAATCATTGAAATGAGACAATACCGTTGCGCCGCCAGCAATTGCGATAACAATGAAGCATAAATCAAATTGACTTAATCCCACTGTTTGAGCAACTATTGGGGCAATAAGTGCCGCCGTTGTTGTAAGTGCAACTGTTGCTGAACCTTGTGCAACACGTAGACAGGTAGATATTAAAAACGCAGCAACAATGATTGGCATGCCTGTGTCAGATAAAACACCCGCAAGCGCCTCACCAATACCACTTGCACGTAAAACCCCACCAAACATACCACCAGCACCAGTTACTAAGATAACAGCACAGATTGGAGCTAAAGAGTCACCACATAATTTCTCTAATTGCTTCATTCCGTAATCTTTAGCAAATACAGCTAAACAGGTAAGTAGAGTAATCAGAAGTGCTACTGGTGTCTTACCTAGCATGCGTAAAAATTCAACAACTGGAGTTTTGCCCTCAATAACACCTGCAACCGTTAATGTGTTTAACCCTGTATCCATAAAGATAAGTAATACTGGCATTACAAGGATCGCAAGCACCGTACCGAACTTAGGTAATTTATCTTCATCGATAATAACATCAGTGCCAAATATCCCTTTTGACATTGGGATGTTGAATTTTTTACCTGCATACAAGCCAAATAAATACGCACCAAAGTACCATGTTGGAATTGCAACAAGAATACCTACCATCAGTAGTAAACCTAGATCAGCACCTAGTAACTCAGAGGCAGCAACAGGTCCTGGATGAGGAGGAACAAAGGCATGCATTACCGCAAATGCACCAGCAGAAGGTAAGGCATATTTTATTGGAGAATCATCAAAACGTTTTGCGACACTAAAAATGATTGGCATCATTACAATCAGACCGGCATCAAAAAATATTGGAAAGCCAAACAGTAAAGAAGCGACACCTAATGCTAATGGTGCTTTATTTTCCCCAAAGCGATTGATTAATGTATCGGCGAGCACTTTCGCCCCACCCGTCACTTCTAATATTTTACCAATCATTGCCCCTAAACCAACGAGTAGAGCAACTGATGCAAGCGTTCCGCCAAAACCGGACATCATTGTAGGTACTACATTGTCTACTGAAACACCTGCAGCTAAAGCCGTGCCTAAACTCACTAATGTTAATGCCGCAAAAGCGTGGATTCTTAACTTCATTATTAATATTAACAAAGCAACAATTGAACATGCAGCTAGTGTTAATAAGTAAACCGGATCATTACTTTGACTAATTAATTCCATTTTATTCACCTAAATATTATCTATTTTATTGGTTGTTTTTAGTTTACAGCCCCAAAGGTTACGGGTAACATGTTACCCGTAACTTAAATAAGTTAAAGTCAAATTTGTCAGTATCTATCAAAAATGAGAGCTCGCTCAAATTACTAAACAGGAGTCAGGTATGAGTGGTAATAGCATTATCGTTATGGGTGTATGTGCTAGTGGTAAAACCACTATTGGCGAAAAGATAGCACAACGCCTTGGTGCAAAATTTATTGATGGGGATGATCTTCATCCTAAAGCCAACATTCTAAAAATGTCACGTGGTGAGCCACTTAATGACGATGATCGTAAGCCTTGGCTAGAACGTATTCGCGATGCAGCATTCAGCCTAGAAAGTAAGAATGAGCAAGGTATTATTGTGTGCTCTGCATTAAAGAAAAGTTACCGAGATCAGATCCGTGATGGCAATAAAAATGTGACCTTTCTTTTTCTTGATGGCAGCTTTGATCTAATTATGAATCGTATGGCTGCACGTAAAGGTCACTTTATGAAATCAAACATGGTTGAGAGTCAATTCAATACATTAGAGCGCCCAGATAATGAAGGCCAAGTCGCTGTTGTTGATATTGATACTGACATTGATGCCGTAGTTAGCAACTCTATCACTGCATTACATGCGCTAACAACACGCAACAATATAAAGGTAACCGCATGATTAATAATACAATCATTTCCGTAACTCAACGAATTATAGAGCGAAGTAAGCCTCTTCGTTCTGCTTTTATGGCAAAGATAGAAGCACAAAAACTTAGTGGAAAAGGCAAAGCATCACTTTCTTGCGGTAATTTAGCACACGCAGTGGCGGCCTCTTGCTCTACTGAAAAAGAAAATATTTTAAATTTAACTCGTGTAAATCTGGCTATTATTACTGCTTACAACGACATGCTAAGTGCTCATCAGGTTTACAAGAACTACCCAGACAAGATAAAACAAGCTCTAGCAAATTACGGACATACTGCACAAATTGCAGGTGGTGTACCCGCTATGTGTGATGGCGTCACACAGGGACAAGCAGGCATGGACATGTCTCTTTTCTCACGAGATTTAATTGCTCAAGCAACCGCCTTCTCACTTAGTCATAATATGTTCGATGGTACTTTATTACTTGGTATCTGCGATAAAATTGCTCCCGGACAACTGATGGGCGCACTAACTTACGCACACCTTCCTACCGCCTTTATTCCTGCAGGCCCTATGTCTACAGGTGTGACTAACGATGAAAAAGTCGATGTTCGTCAAAAATACGCAGCAGGGAAAGTTGATCGTAATGCATTATTAGACATGGAGTGTGGCTCTTATCATTCTTCTGGAACGTGTACCTTTTATGGCACAGCCAATACGAACCAATTAGTATTTGAAGCCATGGGCTTAATGCTGCCTGGTTCTGCTTTTGTTCCCCCTCATACAGAACTTCGTGATGCCTTAACTGAACATGCGACGATTCGAATTGCCTCTATGACGGCAGATTCATCAAATTACCGCCCTCTTTGTGACGTTGTAACTGAGAAAAGTGTCGTGAATGGTGTAGTGGCGTTACTTGCTTCTGGTGGTAGTACTAATCACACTATTCACCTTGTTGCGATGGCACGAGCAGCTGGTATTCATCTTGCGTGGGAAGACTTTAGTGATTTATCTGATGTGGTTCCATTATTAGTCAATGTTTACCCTAACGGATCTGCTGATATCAATGAGTTTGAGCAAGCAGGTGGCGTTCCAATGCTAATGAAACGCTTGAATGAACTTGGACTATTAAACACTGATGCCTTACCTGCTTTCGGAGATTTTACCGATTGTATGAAACGCCCAGCATTAGTGAATGGTATACTTGAATGGCACAATTGTGGTGAAACGACCGACCCTGAAGTAATCGCCCCATCAGGCCATGTTTTTCAATCGTCTGGCGGTATTAAAGTATTATCTGGCAATCTTGGACAAGCTGTCATTAAAGTGTCCGCTGTTTCTGAGCAGCATCGAATTATCGAAGCTCCTGCTAAAGTATTCCACTGCCAACATGACGTAGAAGCTGCCTATAAACGTGGTGAGTTAAATAAAGATTGCGTTGTTGTTGTTCGCTTCAATGGCCCTGCGGCTAATGGGATGCCAGAACTTCATAAGCTGATGCCAATTTTAGGGAACATTCAAAAATTAGGCTATCAAGTTGCATTAGTTACAGATGGTCGTTTATCCGGAGCTTCGGGTAAAATACCTGCCGCAATCCATGTTTCACCGGAGGCCTTGCGTGGTGGTGCTATTGGGTTAATTCAGGAAGGAGATATTATTCGATTAGATGCGACAACTGGCACCGTCGAGAACCTTTCAGATACGATACACAGCAGTTCTGTAACACTAGATACAGAGCAGAGCCAACAAACATGGGGCCGTGATATTTTTAAAGTATTCAGAGATAACGTCTCAAGTGCAGATCAAGGCGCATCATTCTTATATAATTAACTCCGAGTTTTAGCAATAACTTGGAATATATAGTTAAGGGGGAGCTATTTAATAATAACTCCCCCTTTAACCTTTGTACTATAAACTCTCACCAAGTGTTAATGAGAACCCCATATCTACAAGACTATTTTTCTGTCTCTTTCCTGCTAATGTATCTAACAGTAATTCTGCACTTTTCTTTCCAATCTCAAAACGTGGTGTATCAACACTGACTAGCTTTGGAGAAATAGCTTGGCCTATATCTAAGGCGTTATAACCAACAATACTAATCTGCTCAGGCACTGATATACCTTTATTAGCGCACTCCATCATCGCTCCAATTGCAATATCATCATTAGTACAGAAAATACCGTCAAGCTCAGAATTTTGTTTAAGGCCTTCGAGGAGTAACTCACCACCTAAGGTAAAACTTGAATGTTCGTCAGTCAAAATATGTTGAGGCGTTAAACCTGCTTCTAACATTGCTTTATTATACCCCTCCATTCGTAGCTTGGTTCGAGTATCTAATCGAGCACCGAAATACATAATATGACGCTTTCCACTCGCTATCATTTTATTGATCACATGATAAGCCGCTTCCATATGATTTAGCCCTACAGCCATATCAATCGGTTGTTCTGGTAGTTCCATAGTTTCGACAACAGGCACCCCTGCAGATCTCAACATTTGGCGTGTTTTTTCAGTGTGTTTTGTTTCGGTAAGAATTAAGCCATCTACCTGATAAGAAAGTAAAAATGCGATTTGTTCCTCTTCCTCTAATTCATTGTAATTACAATGTGCAATAAGCGTGTGGTAGCCACGCTGTTTTGTTACTTGCTCAATACCTTGAACTAAATTGGCAAAAACTTGGTTAGATAGAGATGGGAGAAGAATGCCAATTGCTTTACTGGAAGATTTAGATAACATTGCGGGCGCTCGATTTTGAATATAACCAAGCTCATTAATTATGTCAGATATTTTTTCACGAGTCTTTTCTGCAACCGAATTAGGATCACGGATAAATCTAGACACTGTCATTTTTGTTACGCCAACGCGATCAGCAATATCTTGCAATGTCGGTCGTGTTTTTCGTTGTGTATGTAAGTTGCTCATAAAAATCTCAATCAATGTTACTTGTAACAAGTAAAGCAGTTGTACTTCTTGATTTCAATATTTTAATTATTATTTTTTAATCACTTATTTACTTAATGAACCTGAGTTCAGGGTGAAAATAGATAGAAAATAAAAGCTAGTTCTTCGATCAGAGTTTTCGCCCAAGAAGAAAAGTATCGCGAAAGGGAACCAATGTATATTGAATTTATTGATTCTACCAGTATTAAGGTTTACCATAATTTACGTATCCCAAGACACCAAATTTTAAAGGAGCCGATCCACACATATTATTTGGCTTTCAAATTAGCAAAAACACAAAAAGCCTGCACCTTTCGATGCGAGCTTTATATTCTATTCATGTCCTTCTAAAAAAGCTCTTAATTCATCTTCATTAATAATTACTAAACCTTGATCACTTTTTTCAATAAGATTTTTATCTACTAGGCTTTTAACCGCTCTTCGATATACTCTTTCTGATGTTCCAAATCGCTCTGCTTCTTGGAGTACTTTATCAAAACTCCCTAATGCCGCAGTTATACCACTTTTCTGCATTAATAGGTCATACCCAATATTATACGCAATAGGATGTAACAAACGGTTGGTATAAATATCCATTGAGTCTTGATAATCTTCTGCTAATGCTGCCGCAAAAAAGAACATCATCTCTGGCTGTTTATATAAGGCTTTAGTTAATGCTTTTAAGCAAATAGTATCTACTTGCAAATACTCATCCGCTGCGACTGTCCACTGACAAGGCGTTTGAGTGAAAAACTCCATTTCGCCAAAAATATGATAATCACAATTAGCCTCACCAAGCTGAAATCGTCGCCCATTAATAGCCAAAATACTCATAGACACACGACCGCCAGGAACAATATAAATGTAGTCTAGCGCCTCTCCTTGACGAAGAATTTCAGTACCTACATCAACATAACCCGTACTTACTTGGCATTGATAAAGCAGCTCTTTAAATTTATTACTTTTACTGGCTAAAAATGAGTAAAAGCGACCAGAAGAATAAGGACTGATTTTCATAATGAACTCATCGAGAAACAATGGCTGCAACGTTAATTAGATCCAACCATAAATACAACTCTTTCTAGCCTTTTGCCCATAAGTTGTGCTTTAGATCGCTTTAATTCACTAAAGCACAATTTTAATTACTCTATGCTCCTTGCTTACATAGAGTTTCTAATGCGGTAATGGCGGCTAACCTTTCACCGTTCATCATTGCTTCATTATCATTCACATATTGATTTACGCCCTCTTTAACATCTTGTTGGTAAAGAACGACATTATTAAGAATAGAAGCAACCTGTAATCCACGAAGTCTCCCTACAGTGAATAGTGCTGATGTTTCCATATCGGCACCTAGGATACCTTTCTTATTCCAGTACTGGCAGAGTTGCTCTTCTTCATCGGTATAAAAGCTATCGTGAGATCGAACTACGCCAAAGTAGTGCTTTACAGATTGATTTTCTAAAAAATGGCTTATTTCTTTTAATAAAGCAAAGCTCGCATAAGCTGGATAAGCAGAGCTAATATAAGCTTTAGATCCTCCTTCATCACGCACTGCACCTTCAGCAACAATCAATTCTCCTAACTGGATATGATCTTGCATTGCACCAGCAGAACCCACTCGTATAACGTGTGTAGCACCGCATAGTTTCAGCTCTTCAACAGCAATGATCATGGATGGTGCGCCAATTCCTGTACTACAAATCGTTATCGTTGTGCCTTTATACACACCATTAAACACTCGATATTCTCGGTTTTCAGCAAGTAGCTCTACGTTATCCATCAATTCAACGATTCGATTTACTCGATCTGGTTCTCCACACACAATGACATAAGGGGCAACTTGATTTTCATTAACACAAATATGTGGTTGTTTACTCATGCGATTGCCTTTTCTACTTTTTTATCATTACTATTTTCTTTTGCTGTACGAGCCCACTCACGAGCACCATTAGCGGCAATAAACATAAGAATTGAGTATTGAACAGACATAGCAAAAACACCTTGAGTTGCATAAATACCAATACTAATGATGTTAATGACTATCCAGAGCATCCAGTTTTCAACATATTTACGAGTCATTAGAATCTGAGCGACGATAGATAAAACGGTCATAGTCGAATCCCAAAACGGAAATGCATCAGGCGCTAATACTGGTTTAGCTAGCTCAGCACCAAATAGATTCATTCCATCAACAGCGATGGTTGCTAAACTAAAGAAAAATGGATCGATGTAGATAGTTAGTAAAGTTATAGCAACAATACTCACTCCTGATATAGCAAGAAGTTTAGATTGACTTAACCAACGAACTTCAAGTGTTTCTCCACTAGAGTTAGGTTTTGTCCATGCATACCAGCCATAAATGTTGGCACAGAAAAAGAAGAGCTGAAGTAATAACAGACCATAAAGTTGTATTTGAAAGAAAATGACAGCGAATAATGTGACATTCAGTAAACCAAAAACGTAATTAATGGTTTTTTCTTGGCTTGCAAACCAAATACACAATAAACCAAAAATAGTACCAAAGCCCTCTACCCAACTCATGGCATACCCACCACCAATTGGAATATTGACTAGCGTATTATTTATATCTAATAGAGAAAATAGGTCCATGTTTTTTATCCTTTATTATTATCAGTGCCAGAATCATAAAACAGGATCATATAGAATGAAGAGGACATTTGTCCCCTCACAATAGAGCGTTATCTGATTTTTATATACTAGCCCTTAAATATACCAACTTGAACGCATTCAAATTTCAGCAAAATCTCAAATACAGCCTATCGATGAAATTAAACCATCAATTGTTTGGACTGTTTGATGTGCTGCTTTTGGATAATCAACATAACCACTCAGCTATTACAGAGTTGCTCTATAGTCTAAAGTAACGAGATTCAAAGGAGGTAATAGATAGATAGATAGATAGATAGATAAGAGCAGTCGCTTCAACGAGAAAAGAAAATAAATTATCTGCTGGTTAGGATTATGTATACGTCCAAAAGGAGGGAAATTGTAGCAACTTAAATATAGTGACCCTGTAACCGAATTGAGACAGGGAAAGATTATATATACTTCGAGTAATTACGATAGAATAAGCAGCATAAAACTGCTCTTCATTAGATTAAGCTTCTACCGGGGTTAAATTATTTAACCCCAATTACACATACTTCTTGTGAATAAAGCCATTAATTACACTTTAAAAAATTCCAGTTCTTCTTTTTGTTTTACAGCTAATTGCGACAATTCTTTAGTTGATTGCTGCGTTTGATTCATCGTTAGCACATTTTGGTTAACTAAATTAACTGTATTGCTAACATTCAGTCCAATCCTTTCAGTAAGAGTGAATTGTTCTTGAGAAGTAGTTATTACACTTTAAAAAATTCCAGTTCTTCTTTTTGTTTTACAGCTAATTGCGACAATTCTTTAGTTGATTGCTGCGTTTGATTCATCGTTAGCACATTTTGGTTAACTAAATTAACTGTATTGCTAACATTCAGTCCAATCCTTTCAGTAAGAGTGAATTGTTCTTGAGAAGTAGTTGCTACCAAAGCATTCATTTGGGAAATTGATTGAACTGAATTCTCAATATAGCCAAAAGATGATTTTACGTTTTCAGATAGAACAACTAATTCTTGAATAAGTTCTACATTGCTTATCATATTATCATTAGCTCTTTCAGATTGAGCTTGCAATTGAGTAATAATTTCTTGAATGCTCTGTGTCGATTCTTGAGTTTTAGAAGCAAGGTTACGAACTTCATCTGCTACAACAGCAAAACCACGACCTGATTCACCCGCTCGTGCTGCTTCAATTGCTGCATTTAACGCTAATAGATTCGTTTGGTCTGCAATATTTCTTATCAAAACTAAAACAGATGCAATTTGTTCGCTATCTTTTTGAAGAAGATCAGCGATACTATTGCACTCTTCGAGACTTAAACTTGTATTATTAATTGCTTTTTTTGTTCCCTGAATTACATCTTTTGTTTCAATACATTGCTGTGATGATTCTTGTGTTAACCCAGCCGATTGATTAATATTACTAGCAACTTCCATTGCTGCGCATTGAAGTTCGTTTATCGCAGTTACTAACTGACTCATATTATCAAATTGTGTAATCATAAAATTTTTATTATCAGATAAAGAACCTCCGATTTTATCAACACCAATCTTATTATTATCTACAGAGTTACTAGTTAAAGTTAAAACTTCCGTTATTTTAATTCTAAACTCTTTCAAATTTAGCATAATAGAACCTATTTCATCATTTTTAAATTTATTAGATTCTATAAAATAACATAGCTCACTAGTTCTAATGTCTAGACTTACAAATCTCTTTATTGCATCATTAATGAGTTTAATTCTTGAATTAATATCTTTCATCATTCTCATCGTAAACAAAATAGTAATAATTAAAGTAACCAAGAAAAAGATAGATATGTATTTTATATTATCATTTAGATTTTTTTCATTACTTTCCATGTAATCTGAAACATAGCCATTATTAATAAGTGTTAGTTCATCAGTTAGCTTTAGTATATCAACTATAAGAGACAAGCTATGCTCATAATCAACCATGTCAAATGTTAAGGTTTCATTGTATTTTGATATTGTGATTTTCAACTTATCAAAAGCTTTCGCATCAGCTTCATTAGCATGAAACTGAGAATATGTATTAAGCTCTTTAACTAATTCCTCATTAAAATTTTCACGATTTTTTTTAGCACTCTCTATATTAATATTGCTGAATATAAGAATGTCACTCTTTCTTATTTAATTAATTAGACCATTTATTCTATTAATACTATTAAGCGATCCAATAATTTGTTCTTGTAAAAAGTTTTCTTTCTCTTTAATCTCAATAGTAGTTATGTTGAAGATTAAAATAGATGAGGTAGATATTATGATTATTATGCTTATCATTATATTAAAAAACATTTTTAATGTTATTTTATTCATTTATACTTATATCCTAAAAAGACTAACTTGGTTTTAATTAACAGCATTTGTTTTATGCTTTTGTTTTATTTTTTACAAATAATCTTAAGATTTAAATCTATATACATGATAAATAAGCAGACTTAATTTCTATGTTCATAATCCTGAGCAAGAATTAGTTATATACTATTAACCTACTTATTCCATAAAATATTGACCTAGACTCAACATGCCTAAAACTAAAGTAAAAACTTGGTTTTTCATTCTTAATAAAGAATGATACAAACTTATAATATTAATCAATAATAAATTTGTTTGAAATTTAAAATAGTGTTTTCATAATTAGAATCGTAAACTTCTAACATTGTATCAATATCTTTTATTTCACTATTAATTTCATCCTTTCCTTCAGAAATAATCATTTTAAATATTTTCTTTTCAATTTCTTCTAAAACAGTGGTTCTTCTTAAAGATACTGCCATTTTTTCAACACTGTATCTATTTTTAATTATACATTCTAATGCCAATGGATATGAATGATAATAACCTTGAATTATTGCATTGTTATCAAATAACTTAATCAAGTTAAGTTGTGTTTTTCTTTCTATCCCTTCATATACAATATTATTAACACCAAGAGTTTTTATTTTTTCAGATAAAAAAACAAGATGCTTATAACTATAAAAATCATTATCTATATTGGATACAATCGACTTATCTATTTTAACCTCATTAAAATCAATTTGAGTTAGTAGTTTAACACTAGAGAAACCTTTGCCAAAATCATCTAAAGAAACATTAAATCCGTTACATTGTAATATTCCAATATTTTTCTTAAGCTTATCTAAATTTTCAACATTATAATGTTCAGTTAATTCAAATGTAATATCAAACCCTCTAAATAAAGCTATTGCATTACGAATAAAATTCGTATCAGTTAAACTAAAGTAAGATACATTTATAGATACAGGATAGATTAAATTAGCATTAATCATATCTGAATAAGTCATTTCCAATACTTTACAATCAAGTTTTATAGGTGATTTGTAACTTTTGACAAATTCTTCTACATTCGAACAATTATAAGGCCTTAACAATACCTCTAATGATACAAGCTTATTATTTCTTGTTTTAGGTTGATATGCCAATTTTGCTTCAGTTAATTTCATTAATTTTCCATAATTAAAATTTAATTACGTTAATATACCATTACACGTTTTTATATAATTCTTTGGAGACACACCAAATTCAGCTTCAAAATATAAATTGAAAAGTTCTACTGACTGATATCCACAAGAGAATGATATTTCATCTAAAGGTATTGTTCTTTTCTGTATAAGAAACAGAGCTTTATTCATTCTAACCTGTCTTACTATTTTTTTGAATTGTGTTCCCGATTTCTTCAAACGACGAATAAGAGTTGCTTTACTTATACTTAAAACCAAACATATATTTTCTATTTTATGTTCTTTAGGATCCATTTTATCTAAGATTTCATATATTTTTTCATTAAAACTTACCTCATTAGGTCGGAATAACATTTCAAGATAATCATAGTCTAATAGTAACAAATATAAACCATCTAGCCACATACTCCTCGTTTTTATATTATTTAAAACAGAATCAGCTTGGTGCAAACATTCTATAGTCATTTTTAATTGATGATCTAATTTCACACTCCTATATTTACTTAACTCAAACTTATTTTTCCGAACTGTTTCTACATTTGGTTTTCTAATAAAAGTTATTTGTTTTGAAATAAAAAAACCATTTTCTGTGAAATTCTCAAAACTTATATTGCTATTGCCACTTAAAAATATAGCATCATCTTTTCTTAGAGTATATTTATAACCATCCACTGATATATTTTTTACGCCACAGACAATCCAGATTATACATGGATTATTAATTACAACATTTTTAAGTTTTTGTACATTATTCCCTTCATAGGTAGAGGCTTTAAACAATTTCCAATCCTAATTTCAGTTCTTTTTCCTTTTTATTTTTATTTTTAAACTTACTTTAAAT
>NZ_JARACP010000027.1 GCF_028765545.1 Aliivibrio sp. S4MY1
CTGCCTTAATCACTAAAACCAAAGACAAACTGACAACGCCGAGTGTAGCAAATCGTGTTGATGCATTTGTTATACGAGCCTTGCTTTCGCTCCGATAAACTTGGTAAAGAACTGATTTACCAAGATTTACTGTAAAACGATTTTAATTAGACTAGCTCAATTAAGCGAGCAAAATATCCATTCACCGCCAATAACTGTGAAACGAAACAATCCCTTCTTCTTACACCATTTGTACGAATTGGTTTCAGCCTGTTTTGAGCTAATAAACCAAATATCCTCACCACAATTGGGATTGAGAATACTACGAGGAAAACACTGATTCAGGATAAAATGAGGCAAAACCATGAACAATTGAAGCGTGAATTTGTTTCTGAAATCCATAAACTTTTGGCAATAATGGCCAATTGCCGAACCTGATGAAATGAAAACTAAAAGGCAACAAAGAAAAAGGAAAACCACCTACTTTCACGCCTAAAAATCTAATGGTTCAATCGCTGAACTGAACCAAAAAACTGCATTCTCAGAGTTCGTATAACGCCGCAATAACACGTGCGAAAGACCAACTTACAAAACCAATTATACTCTAAACCGCGAATGCCGAATGTAAATAGCATCGTGTTGATTGCTTTGTTATACGAGCCTTGCTTTCGCTTCGCTTAAATTGGTAAAGAACTGATTTACCAAGATTTACTGTAAACTGAGTTTAATTAGACTAGCTCAATTAAGCGAGCAAAATATCCAATCAACAGCAATAACTGTGAAACGAAACAATCCCTTTTTCTTACACCATTTGTACGACTTGGTTTCAGCCAGTTTGGAACTGATAAACCAAATATCCTAACCACAATTGGGATTGAAAATGCTGAGAGAAAAACACTGATGCAGACTAAAATGAGGCATAACCAAAGAACAATTGAAGCGTAAGTTAGCCGCTGAAACGCCTGAATTTGGGGCAATAATAGTTCAATGCCGAACCTGATGAAATGAAAACTAAAAGGAAACAAAGAAGAAGGAAAACCACCCTACTTTCGCGCCTAAAAAACTAATGGTTCAATCGCTAAACTGAACCAAAAAACTGCATTCTCAGAGTTCGTATAACGCCGCAATAACACGTGCGAAAGACCGACTTACAAAACCAATTAAACTCCAAACCGCGAATGCCGAATGTAAATAGCATCGTGTTGATTGCTTTGTTATACGAGCCTTGCTTTCGCTCCGATTAAATTGGTAAAGAACTGATTTACCAAGATTTACTGTAAAACGATTTTAATTAGACTGGCTCAATTAAGCGAGCAAAATATCCAATCAACGACAATAACTGTGAAACGAAACAATCCTTTTTCTTACACCATTTGAACGATTTGGTTTCAGCCAGTTTGGAATTGATAAACCAAATATCCTACCCACAATTGGGATTGAAAATGCTGAGAGCAAAACACTGATGCTGGATAAAATGAGGCATAACCAAAGAACAATTGAAGCGTAAATTAGCCTCTGAAACGCCTGAATTTAGGGCAATAATAGTTCAATGCCGAACCTGATGAAACGAATACCAAAAGGCAACAAAGAAAAAGGAAAACCACCCTACTTTCACATCTAAAAAACTAATGGTTCAATCGCTGAACTGAACCAAAAAACTGCATTCTCAGAGTTCGTATAACGCCTGCATAACACGTTTGCTACTATGCGATTATACTTAAAATTGACGCCCTAAAACGAGAAACACCCGACAACCTGAGGTGCCGAGTGTAGTAAATCGTGTTGATGCGATTGTTAAGCCTATGGTAACTTAGTAAGTAACTCCTGCCACAAAACCTCGCCTTCACTACCTGCCATATTTACAGCTTCTAAATTAATACCTTGATGTAGCGCGGCGAGCATTGTGAGCAGTGAAAGCTAGAGATTTGCGCAGCGTTTAAACTGCTCAATACTCTAGCCTTATTATTTATAGCTCGGTTGGATATTCTGGAAATGGGTTTTCGTCTTTAATTTTCTTTCTTGCTTCGATACGTTGCTTATCTAACTCGCTAGCTATAACAATGTTACCTTGTAACGCTTCGTCACTGGATTCAGCACGAAGAGGATCTACAATAGTTGAGTATAAATATCGACGCTTAGAATCAACGTCAAGGACTTCTGATTGGAATTTATTTTGAATATTAGTAACCCAACCAAAATTATTAACCCATTCATCGAATCTGGTTTTAGGGGTATCTAGTGTCCATTCGAAATCAGGCTCACCAAGCTTATCTATTACTTGTGATTTGCTGCAGTTACTTTTGTCATAAACAGTTTTACCAACTAAATCTAAAATATACTTAGTTGATAAAGGATTTCCTGAATCATCAATTACATCAACAGCAACCTTAAATCCATCCTTAAATGGAAGAACCAGACCAAAATCAGTAATAGAAGAGGTTGGCAAGTGATACAGCCCACCTCTAAACACTGCATCTAATGGATTTAAATTAACAACCTTGGTTTCCTTGCACCAGTTCATATATTTCATGCAGATACACCTTAAATAATAATTGCCATCGGACGGGCTATATTTCTAACTAAAGAATCATCACCCCCAAAATATGTAGTTGGAATAGTTAACTGAGTACCTAAGCTATTCGCGCCACTTGCAACCTTACCACCACCACCGGGAACCGTTGAAGTAGGGAATGTTGAATCATGGTTATGCTCACCCACTTGCCCATCTTGCCAAGAGTTTATCTGGCGACCAACGTCAACCCCTCGGCCTTGATCTAGCACCCGCAAATACTCCCCTCGAATCTCGCCTGTATTAATATAACCACCAGAAACAAGTAGAGGATAACGAAGGGCAAGCCTCCAATAAACGGCAGTAGGTAAATTAACATTAATCTCCATAATTGCCCATTCAGGAGCGTCAACAGATAACCAATAAAACGGCATCCCAACTTGACTACCAACATAAGGTATCCACCAGAACGGGGAAGTATCATCAGACCATTGGTCATGGCGATTTAACGGGTCTTGTGGGTTTTTGTTTATACACGATAGATTAGGTCCTGCGTACATTTGCCAAATCTCTAAAGCGGCTGTAGTTGCATTAATAGTCGTGCAGGTTTCGCCTGTTGCGTATTCTCGATCGGCTCGGTATGGGGCGAACTGGCTACCGTTGCCTGCAAGTAGCTTAGTAAGGTGATCATACTTCTCTGGGTCAAACGCTACGCCATTCGCAGAAAGTGCGCCTTGAAACTCACGAATTACCGCATTAAACCAGTCTTGACCAGGATATGAAGGACGGTTATCAACTCCACTCTCGGTGAAGTATCCCGGTGTTCCTGTTCTCGGCTTTGGTGCTGGAACAGGTGATACCTGTGAACCATTTTGAAGAAAATGCATTATGCTTCCTCTTGTGGATAAATGAAGTTGTAGTACTTGCCTGCTAACTTAAATTTGTTCAATGTACATTCAAGAATAGCGGCGTTATTTGATGATGCTATTGGTGTTAAAACGTCATCCAAACACGTCGAATAGGTTTGAGTAATTCCGTATACAGTTATTTGAATTACGTTTCTTAAACTCTCTTCATAAAGTGGGTAAGTGCAATCACGTAAACAGTGGTGTGGGTACACCTCATCAACTGAAATATCAAAGCCTAACTTAGCGGCTAGTTCTTCAATGTTCCATGCTTGCAAACCGCCTTTACGGTGGTATTTTTCTATTACTGCGTTACGTCTTTCTTCGAACGTTTGGTATTGAACGAAACACTCTGGAAGCCCTAAATATACTTCCCATTCTTCTAGTATTTCAATCGTTGTTTCTGGGCGCATTTCAGAGAGTAAACCCGCTGCTTTTTCCTCTACTATTTGTAAGCGTGGCGCATACCCTGAAACGTATTTATATAACTTTCCTGACGTATCCGTAGGCCAAGCTAAACCACGTGGCATTTGCTGTTGAAGCGCACTTGTCCATGCTGCTATAGAGTGCCCCATGTGATGGCTCCTATTGTGTTTAGTTCCTCAGTTTGAGCAGGAACATCAGCAGCTAAATCGATCGTATAATTATTAATGCCAGGCGTAGAACCAATGGCGGTTCCAAGGCTATTTTTATACATAGTTTGCCCTGGACTTAACGTTTGAGTAAAAGAGCGGATACTCTGTTCGACAGCGGTTCTATTGTCTGGCGTATCTGGTGAAATAATCACATCAATATCGGTAGTTTTTAACATTAATTGAATTGCTATTGCTTCAATTCCTGCTGGTCTACCAACGTCAGATCCTGTTGATGGGTCAGCATGACGAAAGATATAATCATTCATTGCTGCATAATCGGAATAGGTCGGTAAAATATCTTCTCTATCATCAAAAACAAACGCGTAGCCAACAGTAGAACCGCCTTGATAAAAATCGACTCCCCACGCTCTACTTACGCCCGGAACTTCACGACACCAAGCTACATAATCGAACGCAGCGCCACCCATTGGAGGATTACGTTTTCTGAACAATAAACGGTCTAAAACAGAGGCGATTGATTCGTCTTCTGCACCGCCAATAATGCCGTTTGAAATGCCGTTTGGTTGAATACCAGGAACCGCAGAAACCAAGGTTAATATCTCGCCTGAAACCAAGTTACCAGCAACACCAACTTCATCCGCTTGAACCGTAACAATGACCGTTCCATTTGATGGTGGCTCGGCAATCGTTACGCTATAAACACGACCGTCTTGATGGCTTAATTTAGTACCGACAGGAACCGATGAATTACCCGTTAAAGTAACAGGGCCAACGGCATAAGTGGCAAGCTTTTGAATGACACCTTCATAACGAGCGGTATCAATAATTGTTTGGTCTTCTGACTCTGAAGTCGGGATAATTTGGCGAACAACAAACGTGATGTAATCGTATAAATCACGAACACTTCCGCTCACTGCAACGTTGAGCGCTTGCTCTATACCAAACTTTGGTAACACTTCATCTAACGACGCTTCAAGGTCAATTAAACCGGTATCAATGAGTTGTCGAAGAGTAGGAACGCTATAAGGCATATTGAATATCCCATTGTTTTGAGACAGTCAGTGTAATGACACTATCGTCTGGTTTAGTGATAACCACAGTAAGTGCAAGCACTTGAAATTGGGGGATAGATCCAGTAACAGAAACCGACTTAGCCGTTACGCCATCACCGCTGTCTACAAGCATCCAAGCTAGGCACTCTTCAGCGTATTTAACGGCACGATTACGAACGTCAGTGGTGAGTTTTTCGCGGTAAAGAAGCCAGAGGCGAGAGCCCCATGGTTCGTCATAAAAGGTATCGCCAGGCCACCCGCGTCGGTCGTTAGAATTATCTGGCAATATGTCTGAATCGTCAGCCCTTGCATCGGTAAACATAGAGATAAAAACAAGAGCGGTAAGTGTGTCATCTTGAACACTTCCGCTCTCTATAATTACTCCTGCGCTGTCATATACGATGCGTGCGCTCATCTGCTATCTACCCAATTGGTGGCGAAGTATTTGACCCTCCTGCATTGTGGTAGTGTCCAAGATAAGAGAAATTACCTGCTGATAAATCAGCGCCAGTAATAACACCATTTGAAGTTATCCCACCATCTGCAAACATTCCCAAATCAGTTGAGATGCCGCCAGTAACATGAAGAGGGCCTTGAATTAAGGTCTCAGGGGATATAATAGTAAAGGAGTTAGACGCTTCAAGAATAACGTCAGTTGATGAAATGCGAATTTTTCCGTCTTTGGTGAGAGTGATTCCGTGACCTTCAAGATGGTAAAGCATTACCGCCAATTCTTCCAGATTTTTAGGTCTGCATTCTTTGTCTTCGACTGACACTGCCACCAATCCAGAGCGCATACCAGAAGTAGCAACGGCGATCACTTCACTGCTTTTTGGAGGGACAGAAGTCACGCCGTAGTTCTGGAATCTTTCCATATTATCGAGCGCTTCATCAGCAAAACCAATGACCTGAATGTTTTGACGATTAGTACCATCGTTTACCAAGGTTACAATGCCACGCGCCACAATTAAACTTAAACGGCGGCGGATGGGTGCCAATAACTTTTCAATCATTCTATTGTTCATAATAAGCCTTAACGTTCAACGACTGCGCCAGACCATCCAGCGTCTAATTTGGTTTCTTTCTCAATCGATGCGGGGATATCCATTGCTTCACGTGGGATAACACCAATCACGGTTAATCGGCCCGAATCATCTTCACTGAACATGATAGTCTTAATCAATAAATTGCCGTTAATGCCTTGAATCGAATCTTTCACCGTGACCAGCTTGTTGGTTTCCCAAAGCTTACCGCCTTCCGACATTCTCCACCCTGTTACCGTAATCTCTGACGTATTTGATTCACCAATGCTGCGTTGACGTTCCCACTGTCCGCGCTTGCTTGCGCCTTCTGCTGTTGATATCTCATCATTCACAATAATCTTAGGGCGATAACGGGTAATGTCTTTATCCGTTACTTCTGCTTTTTGCCCACCAATCGCGGTAACAGCGGTATTGTCCCACTCCGAGCCGCCACCGTAACCTGTGGCTTTAACGATGAACTTACTAAAGCGATCACGGCGAGAGAATCGACCACGTGCTGCTTTAATGTTTTCACCCAACACAAGCGCAGTGGGTAGCACTTCATTGCTTGCTTTGGTTAGTACAAGATTGCCGTAAACATCACTGGTTAGCATAATGCCACGTTGCTTTGCTAAGCGAGTAAGCAGCTCGTGACACGTTTCGCCTTGCTCGATAGCCACACGACTAAACAGCTCACCAACGGGTGAATTAACTACCACGGTAATGTTAAACGGCTTGCATATCTCTTTCGCTATTTGAGCTAAATCAAGATTAAGAAATTGAGAATGACCAACCACCGAGCAATCCACCAAGTCGCCCGTTTTATCACGACCACTTACTGCAATGGTTACTTCTGATTCGTCATAGCTTGGGATCCAATCATCAATAAAGCCTGTGATAACTCGGTCCGTTCCTAACTCAACAACGCAGCTATCGCCTTCATTAATCGGTTTATCAATCGCGTTCTCTAAGTCCCAAGTGAGACTTAACTCAAAGTCGCCCGACATCGCATCAAGCGCTCTGGTGATTTTAACCTTAGTCCAGCCAGAATAAACACGGCCATTAATTTTTAATAAAACCTTATCCATTAATTACCTCGACAGGTTCATTGGCTTGAATGAAGGATGGATTCTTCAACCCATTACGACGCACAATGCTTTGTCTTAATTCGGTATTTCCTGTTTCTCTCCATGCCACCAATGCAACAGGGGTGGTAATGATTGGCGTATAAATACTAAGTTGTGGCAGCAGCTCGGCACGCTCTTTGGTATCGCTTAGTACTGCTTGGCGTAAAATACGAAACTGACGCCAGACTGAAGAACTGCCAGAATCAACCGCTTGAGCCGCAAGCTCTGCTAACTCGTCCGCTATCTTATAACCAATGTTTCGTAGTTGTTGACCAGTAAGAACGGCTTGGCTGTCTGCGCCTGTTAACCCTGTGATCACTTCTACTTTTGGTGATAAATCTTGAACAAGAATCGAGTCACCCAAGGCTGAGGCTTTAGAGACAACGGCGGATTCAAGCACCAATATTTTAAAGGTCTCACTATTTTTAATGATATCGGCTTGAGTGATAGGGTTTGCGCTGTTCGGTACAGAGCTTGCGTTAGTGCCATCAGTGACGATGTTATTGGTTAAGCCACCCGTTATTGCTAACTCTGCTCGTGCTCCATCCCAACGGTTTCGTACTTGGTCATAAACTTCGAGTGAACGAATAGGATCCTTAACCACGCTTTTTACGTCTTCTAGTAAGCCCATTACTTCACGGGCTAATTCACCAGGATACGCAAGCAGTTTACCCACCGAGTCTTTTACTCGAATCAGGCGATCTGTCCATTCTCTTAATTCAGAAGGTAATGACGGCAAACCACGCGTGAACTCCTCCATGTCATCCAAGAACGCGTCAATCATATCGCCTGCACCTAACTCTGCGTCTTCGTTCCATTCTTTTTCAAAAGCATCATTGCTTGCTTCTTGGCTTGCTGCTGATTCGGCTTTAACAACATGAACCGTATCAACACTTGCAACGGGGAATAAGGCTTTGCCTGCTTCAAATACTTCAAAGCTAAAGGTGGCGATGCCATCTTCTTTATTAACAAGTTTATGGCTTACTTTGCCCACTTGAACTTGCTGCACACCAAACCAAGGGTGAATTAACTCACACGCGCCTGGCTTATTTAATGCAGCAAGAATATCGACGAGTTCTTTAACGTAGTTATCACCAACCACTATTCCAGTGATGGTTTGATTGGTAAGCACTGCGCCGTTGTCTTCTGTCCAGCCTGTGTTTCTTTTTGGGTAAGCATGAGGAACAGCACGACGGCCAGAGTTGCCGTCTGCGTCTTCAAGTTTAAATTCAATGCCACGAATAGAGGCCATTAAACGGGTTTCAAACGACATTTAAAGCTCCTTTAATTTCTGCCATTATCAAGATTGATTGAAATAGTTGGTGAGCTGGCTGATTGAGTTACTTGGATACGGTCATCAGATACTTTTATATCGAGACCAATATTTGCAGCGCCTGCGCTTTTTGAAGAACCACCAAAGAAACCTTTGATATCGTCAAACACATCAAGCAACCCTGCTGATACTGGGAAGTTATCCGGAAGCTGTGAAGCATCAACACTGCTTTTTCGTCTTACATCAAAAGGGCTAAACGCTTGAGCATTAGATGCGATTGACTCACCTGCTTGATAAAGGATCGCACCAGATAGAACACTGGCCGCGCCAGATTTAATGAGACTTGATGTTTTAGATTTAGGTTGATTAGATGTTGGACCACCGCCACCGCCAACAGGACCGCCACCCATTCCGCCTGCACCCATGTTCACAACATAAACAGGCATCGCACCTAAGTCTTGCATTCCACCTGCGCCAGAACCGCCACCCTTTCCTCCTTTCCCGAAAAAGTCACGAGTTGTGTTTACAAAGTCCATTCCTTTCTTTGCTGCGATAATGCCACCAATGGCGATTACAGCGGTTTCACCCCATTTTAACCAATCGTCAATGGTTTCGCTGTCTACGCTATTTATCGCATCTGCAACGTCTTGGATTGGTTGGGCAAGTTTGTCATTCGCTATTTTATTGAAAGTGTTATTCATTGACGACATCGCACTGTTAAACGTGGCGGCGTTAGTCGCTGCTGCCTTTTGCGTTGCACCTAGCTCGGCAGTGCCTGACGTCATTTTCATTAATAGGTTTTTATTCTCTTCTGAGTAAAGAGACGTTAAGCCACTGATAGCGGTGCCATCAAACACATCGCCTAACTTCATTGGATCGTTCTGGGCTTTGTCTAAGATCTCCATTAATAATTCAACGGGCTCTCTTAGCTCTTTGGTTCCTTTCTTGAAGACCTCAATACCTTGTTGATCTAAAAACTCAACTTTCTTTTTATCTTGAAACGCTGAGAACACTGCCTCGATAGACGTTACTGATTCGTCGGCACTGCCTTTTGTTTTAGCAAACAGTTGAACCAACCCTGCCATTTGTGAAATGGCTTGTGGCCCTTTGCCTTGATAAACTGAGAATAACTTTTCTGATACGTTAGCCAAGTCACTTACGTTAACGCTACCAACCGCAAACTGACCGTATAAGTCATCAATGGTGTTCATTACATCGGTTGACGATTTAACGCCTTTCTCACGGAACTGAGCAAAGATAGCAGCGGTAGATTGTGCATCGGCCCCGAACGCTTGCATGAATAAGCCCATGTTCTCTAGGTTGTCATTTACAAACTCTAGATCACCGGTCTTTGCTAGCAGCTCATCAACCCCTGACGCTAAATCGGTAGTTGCAACGCGAATGTCTTTTTGATTTGAAACACCTTGAATAGAAGCGGTAAGCATATCGACTTGCTCCGCGCTTAACATGGCGTTCGTTCCGATACGTGTCATTTGGGCTTCAAACGCGGCGACGTTCTTAACCGCAGTGCCAGCAACAACCGTACTGGCAAAACCAACATAACGGTTACCAAGCGTGTCAATGCCACGGCCTGCGGCTTCGGATGATTTTTTGATAATACCCATGGCGCGTTCGTTTTTCTTTGCGAACTCCGACATGTTCGCGCCATATTGTTTTGCTTTTTGAGATAGGTTACCAGCGAGATTAAGAACAATATCGGTAACTAATTTATTGGACATTCTGTAGTTCCTTAAGCTGATAGTACAACTTTAATAACCGACGAACAGGAAGGGGAGATAAGGCACTTACTGGGAATCTGCCACTCATGGCAAGCAGCAGATTCTGACATTTATCAGGAAGCGCCTTGAGGTCGCCCCCGTTGTTCAAACTCCTTCATTAACATTTTATCAAGCAGGCTAGTTTGCTTTTGAAGTTCATTTAAATCACCCGGCGATAACTTACGAAGCTCTTTGATTTGAAGCGGCCCTTGAAAGCTGCCAATATATTCAACTTGACGAACAAGCATCTCCAAACCCATAACAACATCAGAGGTATAAGCAACGGCAACACCATTCTGAACAACGATTTTCTCAGCCGCCATTTGTGCGTCTATCAAATCGCCACTGCTTAACTCTTTTAAACCCACTTCAAAATGGGTTTCTTCACCCATCTTGAAGCCGTCTTTTAAAATAAAGGTCATTTGTGCCATTAGGTTTTACTCACTTTGTTGCCTTGGAACACAACGTTAATATCACCAGAGTCGGACAACGTTGCAGGTCCTTGCGGTGCAGAGTCTGTCATCATGTAATCAACGCCGTTATCGCCTTCCCATGTTAACGTGGCAAATTCGATCGCGTTAATTTCAAGTACATCGACATCTTCATCCGCCGCAATCACCATCGTAATCGTTGGTACTGTGTACTCTTTTGACTGACCCCACACACGACCAGGTCCGACTTTTGGTGTTCGAGTGTATCCACCCGGATTTAACTGTGACCCTTTTGTGGTTTTGAATTGTTTTCCGTTATGACGGACAACCACTTCACCGAGAATTGATCCCATAATTTATTCCTTCTTAAAGTTTAAATTGAAACAGTGCTGCAAAGATTCGCAACTGATTCACGATGTCTGGATGCGCTACGCAGTTCAAACGGTTCTGGTCTTCATCACGATACACTTCTAAGGTTTCAGCAAAGAGAGCGTAATTTTCAATCAAGCCTTTTGGGATCCAATCATTTGTTGCTAAGTCTAAAATAGACAAGCGCATAAGCTTTGGTGTGACCACTGGCTGAGATGGGTCTAACTGTGGCAACACATCATCATCAGCTAACTTATAGCGAGCATATTTATTGGTTACCATGGTACGCATCGAGTAACGTAAGTAGCCCAATGTTGCAGGCGTTGTGATGTCTAAATAACTTGGGTCTGGGTCACCGTAAATGTTTTCACGGTACATTGAGATTTCACGCTCAATCGCCACTTGACCACCCGGTGTGATGGTATAGGTTGCAATGCCATCTTTAAGTAGAAGGTTACGCTCGGTTAAATCCCAAGCCACTTCTTTTTTCGGTGGTAACAAACTTGGCAAGATTAACGTTTGCAACGGACGCGCTGGGTCAATCGCTAAGTTGTATGATGCAACACCTGCATAACTTGCAGCCCATTCCCATGTTGGGTTTGGTGCGGCATTGGTGCCCATGCAAGTAAATAAGAAGTCATTACGCGCTTGGCCGTAAGAACCTGACTCAGCGAACGTGCCACGAAAAGCGGTATAAGCAATGCCTTCAATCATTTTAAGTGGACCCCAACGCTCGACTAACTCATCACGTAAGTCGTTCATGCTTTGAGTGTCGTTGTATGGGTTTACTACGTGGTTGTACCATTCATCAGGAATAGCCGCGACAATCGCTGCCATGTCTGGTGTGCCTGCGCCACCTGTAAAAGCAGTCGTTGCTAATGCCACACCCGTTGGAAGCACTTCACCATCGTAGTAGTTATAACGAAGTTCTAAGTCATTACCCGTTACGCCTTTGTGCTTACAAGTAAATTCTACAATGTTTGTAGATGCGGCTTTTAAAGCTGCGGTGACTGGTAAGTTAGTTTGCGTGGTAACGGCTGCGATCACTGCGGTTGCAATGGCGGAATCTGCGTCACTGTCTTTCACTGCGACTTGAACCGATTGACCAGCAACTAACAAAGCAATCACGCCTGCTTTCGCATTGGCGGCGGTAATGGTTAGCTCTGCTTTTGCTTGTGCGCCTGCTACTAAATCAGCAACACCAAGAGCGTAAACATCGGTAGAGAAGTTTGCCTTACGCAGCTTTTTAAGCATTAGTGCCATCATCGAGCCTTTGCCGTATAGCTCGTCCCAACGGCTTTCGCTTGTTGTGATGCGCTCTAGGTTTAAAGGCGTTGCGCTTCCGCTTGATAATTGTTGACCAATCACCAGAATCTTTTGCGCTTGCGCAGGGGTTCCGCTTAATGCTTGGCTGTTATCGATATCGATATAAACCAGGGGCACGCGAATATCATTGGGGATAGTACCTAATGCCATTATTTGTCTCCTTTCTCTTCAGTTTTAGCCGGTGTATTTGATTGCTCGGTTTCTTCAACAACGACATCACCATCATTGATACGGCGAACCCAAAAAGCAGTGCGCTTTACTTTTTCGCCTTTCTTATCTAAGTGCGTTCCGTCTGGCTTACGAACGAGAACGGCTTCTTTTTTAGGTTTTACAGTAATAATCATGGTTGTGGATCCTGTGGTAATTGAATATCAGCTTCTAGCACTGGCGCACCGTCAGCAATTGGGGCTTTAAAATCAAACGTTAGGAATGGGGCTAGCTCATCGAGATCAATCTCTACATCGAGACGCCAATCTTGTGTCCAAGATACAGCCCAAATAGACACTCCTAACTCGTCAATTTTTCCGCTGTATAAGTTATCCGCTCTTACATCCAGTGCGGTTGAACTTGCTTTATATTGTAAGTGCCACCCTCGACTCATGATTGCTTTAGCGAGTTTTGCGGTTATCACTTCAGCACGTACATCTTTTGAATAACCCCACATGTCAGTCATGAACACGTAAGCTGCAAAGTTAATAGTGCCGATTAACTCACCGCCGAGGTTTTGCATCTTTGGAATTTTAATAGCCGCAACACGAATACCACCATCTTTGTTACCCATCCAACGCTTTACTTCTTCTGGCTTATCTAACCTTCCGATGTGACGCTCAACTTCTTGAACTTTGTCTACATCACGACTGCCACCTTCAAGCTTGGTTTTAAGATAAGTAACAATTTGCTCGCTGGCCCATACGGTAGAACCGAGCGTTTGTAAACTGGGTCTTGTTGTCATGCCATTACTTCCTTCCAAAAATCACCGATAACCGCAAAGACTTCGGTTTGGTTGTCGTTGCTTAGGCCAAGGTACTGACGTTGTACTATTTCCATTTGGCGACTGAAAGCAGCAACCGATTGATAAACAGGGAACGCCAAGGCTTTGCCAAATGCTTCAGTAATTAACCTTGTGTGTGCATCCACTTGAACCACACCTGAAAACCCGTCTTGATGAACACCTGCATAAGGCAATGGTGAACCAATTCGCACTTGGTTTTTCTCAACGATGTATTGGATTGAATCTAATAAATCGCCATCGCCTTGAAGTAGGGATTGATTGCCATGCCTGGTCTTTTCATAATCGCTTGACCATGCTTGCCATGCTGTGCCATCTGGCGCGGTTTTCTCATCCGCAATGCGTCTTCTTGTTTGGCTTTCAACGATGGCACCAAGACTATCGAGTAATTCTTCACCGTGCTTTGGGTCGGTTAGGGTTTCGACTAACCGTAGATAGCGCTCAAGCTCTTCTGTTCCAGTAACCTGAACGCTAATTCCCATTACAGAACGCCTCGCAATGTGTCTCTTGTGAATAATCGCTCGTTGGTTTGAACAAGCTCTACTTTACCTACGCTCCCTTCTTCGGGTGTGTCTACCGTTGGAAGGCCAAGTTCGCGCTTTCCATTGGCAATTTCACGAAGCGTGGTTAATGCCATTTCATAACGCTTTTCTACTAAGTCCGTGGCTTGTTGGTCACGGTCTGATAACCAGTAGAACGCGATAGTCATTGCTACTTTGTTTAACATGCCTGGCACGGTTGGAAGCGGAAGGACATATCGACGACCGATAAAAGAATCGATCTCTTCGTCTGCTTGCTCCAACGCCTGCTCAATTGCAGTGTCATTCAATTGGTCTGTGTCTCTATCAATAGCGACGTTCCAGAGCATTTGATTATCACGGTCTATTAAGTCTTGCTTGGTTGCGTAGATAGCCATGCTTATTCTCCAATCAAGGATTCAAGTTCTAGCACTTCAACTTTTAAGTGAGGCTCATCGTGTACTCTTTTCGCTTGTGATGGTGCCATAAACACCACAGGAAACGCGCTTTCAATACCAAGTCCACTTTGAGATAGCTCAGGGTTTTTAATGTCATCATCGCTGACAACAATAACCACTGTTTTCTCAGTACGAGAAAAATGAACACCGCTGCGCCAGAAGCCATTGTCTGAACGCGAGCTGACTTCCATAGCGCCAAGCACTTCGATAGCGGCTTCTCGATCAAGTAAGTCCAAAAGCCCATCATCGACTTGCTTATCCAGCTCGGTATTGCTTTTCGTAACAATTGTAATACCCACTTCAATTTCATCACCATTATCTTCTTTAACTACAAGGTCACTTGGTGGCGCGATTGGTGCTTGATAGTGACCCGTTAACGCTGCCAATCCCGACGCGGTTTGCTTCGGTTGGGCTTGCGCTGCTGTGATGGTATTACCATCGTCAACTGGCTTTGTGCTTGCACTAGCCGTTGATTTTGTTTCTTTAGGTTTCGCTGCTTTTTTCTTTTTAGATACTTCACTCACGTTAAGCTCCTTTTAAAGACAATATAAAGAGGGATTAATCAGGGTTTAACGCCCCAAAAGCTCATCATCACGCCTGCGGTTGATGGCAATCCATTTAATGGAGGAAATGAAACCAGTGACACTTGGCTGCTTGCATCGGTTGTATAGTGTCGCCATCTGAATTTTTGTCCTGCTGCTAATGAGACAGACACGGTAAAGTCATTAGGACGTTTTTCATTATCAAACTGAAAGCCAAGAGTGAGTGGTCGTAAACTTCCTTCAACTTGAACCCAAGAACCATCGACAAGAACCTCAGCAAACATGCCCCAATCAGACGATGCAAAGGGAGAGCTTTCACGTAATACCAACGCATTGATACTCGTCATGCCATTAAACTCAGTGACTGCCGTTACTTCGCCACTAACAAGATCAACCGTAATGTCTGGAGAAGCTATTTGGGTAACATTAAACAAAATCGTTTCTGGTGCATTATCAGCAGCTAGCGTTTGCTTTAATGGGTTTGCATCTTGAGTTAGATAACCCGCTCTCATTAAAAGAACAGAAGCTGGAGTCGGCGCGGCGCCTTGACTAATAATCGGTGGACCTTCAAAAAACATGGTTATCCCTCCGTGACGATAACGTCTCCCGTTGCGCTTGCTGTTCTTCCGTAAATGTTCTTCGCTACTGCTCGTGACCAACCAATGCCTTTTTCAAGCTTTAGTTGATGCCCCCATGTTTCGGCATTGTCTGGTGCTGCATCTTCAACTCGGTACTTAACCACGCTGCCTGCTTGGTTATCCATGTAGCCAACAGCCGCAGAAGAAATAAGAGTCCATGTATCTGGATTTAGATTCACTTTAATGGTCATGGTCTTGTTCCTTTAAGCATGGCGGCATTGCTACCGCCATGGCGTACTGGTTAAGCGATGAATGGTGACACAATCACTTCAACATCTTGGTAGTAGATATTGGTATCACCACCTTCAATGAGCATTCGTTCAATCAACTTCTTAGCGGCGGCACGGTTTGCGTAACCAACCACTAACGTTGTAGGGCGAACACCAAGCGGAACACCATCGGCACGCTTCATGCCACCAAGTTGTTTAACGGCCAGTTCGTAGTTCGCTTCGGTTAGCGCGGCTTTAGAACCAATCGCTAATTGAGGGAACGAGAAGCCAACTTCACAACGGCCATCTGTACCTGCTGCAAATTTGTTGTTAAACCAGGTGTATTCTTCTGTCGGATTCACGTTTTTAAACACGAACGGACGACGCTCTTGATACACAATCGGTTTTAGCGTTTGAGAGTTATCAATCAAGAACCAAGGTGAACCCGTATCTGTAGATGGGTCGCCAACTACGTTCGAGAACGTCGATGCAGGCGTAGTATCTAATGGGTGGTCGGTATCAAAGTAGTTTTGGCCGTCGTAACACAATGTTGTGAAGCCAGCGACTAGCAATGGATAAGCTAATTTGTCTGGGAACATGGTAACTTGATCACCAAAACGCTCGGCTAATACTGAGTACTGACCGATTTGGTCATCTTCAACATTTTCACGACTAATCGAGATAGAGCTTTCATACGTTTTATTTTCAATCGCATAACCGTGCTTACCAACATCCGCAAGCTGACGATCGCCGACCCATTCTTTAATCTCTGGTAAGTCTTTTAACCAACCATAAAAGTTTGCTGCACCAGCCGATGGTACTTTGGTTGCGATTTTGTCCCATTGTGGTTGCGCTCGTGAAACACCTTTCACAAACGCAGCATTCATAGATACAAATAGTGCTTCAATAACTTGATCTTCAGTCGCCATGATTACGCGTCCTTATTCTGTTCGTTGTAAGCCGCGATGCTTTCCTTTGATTTAAGGAATTCATCTTCGGTTAAATTCATCTTGCGGCATAACGCAAGCTCTTCTTTATCCAGCTTGCTGTTAGTAGCAAGGTTTGGTTTTTTTTCTTCTTTACCAGTGACGACGGCTGCTGCTGTTGCTACGAACGCAGAGAAGTTTTCTTTGCCACCTTCAGCACGACACATGCCAACAAACATGTCTTTGTTTGCAGGGGCTACTTTTCCGTCGGCAATCGCACTATCAACTAATGCTTCAATCTCTGCATCTTCAACTGCTTTTAATTTACCTTCGGCTGTTTCAGCACGGTTAAGCGCGATTGAATACGTATCTTTTGGAACGAACTTAGTTAAGTCTGGTTGCTGCGCACTGTTTAATGCGGTTTGCTTTTCTGACTTAATTGAGTTGATGGCGGTTAGCACTTCAGACGCAGTTGCTTCTGGTTTTAACGCAAGAGCTTCGATGATCTCTTTCGAAAACTTCATGTCTTCTTCCTCTCTTCGATTTAAGGCTGGAACATTAAGATTGGGTTGATTAGTTAGTCCTGAACTTTCAAGCGAATAAACATTGCCTGAACCATCGAAGTTAAAAGCAGGAGAATAAAATGCATATTTCTTCTCTTCTATTAACTCGTGGCCTTCACTGTTCCACTCAACCTTTCCCCAAATTTCGCCATCACGGTTTTGGAGTTGGGTAATCCAACCAACCGCAGGCGCTGGGTCGCCATTAGGCGCTTTAAGGTGAGTAGAGTGCTCAACATCAAAAGGCAGTTTTTGAGAAAACGCTGCAACGATTGAATCAGGGTTTGAATTATTCCAAGAGCGTTTATCAATACCAGAGAAATTCCCTGCAGGAATCATCGGAAGCCAAAGACCTTCTGGTGACGCTGTATTTGAAAGATTAAAACAAAGGGCTGTGTATGTTGTTTGAAACATTACTCACTCCAGAAATTGACCGTTACATAGCAACCTCCTTGTGGTTGATTGATATGTTTCTTGGTAGGAGTTCATAATGCACCGATGTGCGAAGTCATCGAGAATAACGTCGATTGATTAAAACAGTAGAGTTTGGGATTGGGTATTGCGAAGGGGAAGGCTTTATAGATTACAGATAAAAATCAGGTTAGCAAGCTGAAAGACAACCGCCAACCTAAATATATAATAAAACCGCGTTTAAACACCGTTTAAATTCAACTGAGCGCGTTTAAACTTTTTTTATCTCGTGATTATCTTAATTTCACTTTAAACGCCCTTATATAGCGTTTGACGCATTACCGTCTCTTTTTGAACTAGGTCTAGTGAAAGGGCTTTTTCACGCTCTTTACCGGGGTTGTAATTCCATCCGGGGTCGATACCTACGGGTAAAGTGGTTTCTTCTCCTGTTCTCTTGTTTACCCACTTCTTGGTTTTATCTGGTGGTGCAGTGGTCGTTACTTTTTTATCCTGGACAAGTTTCTCTGCTTCAAACTTTGATACCTGTCTTATCCAACAATTACAGCCCCATCCATTCGGCGGCATGTGGTTGAGCCAAAACTCATCACCCACTGGCAGCAATAAGCCGTTCCACTTTACGTGCTCTGGCCTGTGCTCAAGTGATGGTCCTAGTTGATAAAGCAAATAGGGCATGGCGCGTTTGGTTCGTTCTATTCGCTCCCATTGTCCGGCGGCTCTTGCTGTTCTCATGTTGGTTTTGTAAATGGTTTTTATACGACCTTCACTGCCTAGTTGAACTATCTTTGTTTCTTTGGTGGTTGGGTCATCCATTTCTTGAATGCCCCACCAACCGGATTTTACTAGCAGTGGTTTTAGTATGTCGCGAAACTGGGTAAAGGTTTGGCCTTGTTCTATGGCTTCATCTATTAACCCTTTCACTTCGACAAGCAAATCAGCATTGAGCATTTTAGCTACGGTGAAGGCGTTGGCGTGTTCTTCTTCCCACACGTCACGGTAATCAAAAGAAGGTTTTATGCCTTTTTTCTTAAACCATGCCAATGCTTCTTTTGAGATCACGCTTGGGCTAGACATCTTTCGCGTCTCCCAAGGCTCTTGCTTTAAACATGTATTCTGTCATCGATGCGACGAACGCTTCTGCACCTAGCTCTTCTTGAAGCTGCGGTAACTTGGCATTGAACACTTCAAAGGTATCGACTGAATTTGCCAATGCTAGAATTGGGTTCATGAAGTCTTCGGCGGTTTCTACCCAATCGCCCATGGCTTCGTTTGTCATGTCTTCAATTTCTTTATCTACCGTTTGGCTTACTTGGTTTATAGCAAGGCGACGGTTTAACCCTACGGTTGTTGTTGGCGCTTGAAGTTGGTTAACGGGGTGAAGCACTCGTTCGTCATCTTCTGCTGTTTTTAGTCCGAACTTATTTAAGATTGAATCTTCTGTTACACGAACGCCGCGATCAATGGCTGGTGCTAGTGCTTCCATGAACAACTTTAAATCTTCTGGCTCATCGATTTTAATGCGTACTTTCGGGTAATGATCTTGCACGCCCCAATTAAGAATAATGTAAGGCTTAACTAGGTATTCATTGACGCATGACTCAAGCTGCTTGGCATCCCACTTTGCAATATCTAAACGTACTTCGTTGTGTACGGTGGCTTGCGAGTTAGAGCTTCCGTTGTCGGCTGTCATGGTTTGACCTAGTACGGCCTTACTTGTTTGCTCATCACACCATCGCGCCATGTTTTCAAACAGGGTGTTCCCGCCATTTCCTTTTGCGGTTTCAATCAATTCTAGCTTCATTGATTCAGGGATAACCGCGCCTGCATCACTGGCAATGCGACCAATGGCATTGACTAGGGTGTTGATGTCTTCTGAACTTGCGTTTGCGCCATATTTACCCACACGAATAGGAATGCCAAACACTTCGGCAAATGCCCACCAATCACGAATGGTGAATGACTTTAGCATGTACATCACGGCCACTAATCGCGCTAGGCCATTACGCCACACGCTACCAGATTTAGAACGCGGTGTATGAACCATGAACTTGTAAGGCTCTAGTGGCTCGCCACTTGGTGCGTCATTACTGATAAGCAATATTTGCGACAAGGTTTCTTGGTCTTGACGTAGGTAACGTGGGTCTACCCATTTGTAGTCTTTTGGCTTCCATGGTGATTTCTTTGTGTCCCATAGAATTTGTACTACGGCTAAGCCTTTGCCTAAGCCATCGAGCAAATCAAAAAGAAGCTCGGGGATTTGGTCATTGTCTACGACTTCACGAACGCGCTCGGCCATTAGCATGTCGGCTTCATCTTCACTGTGCGGCTCAACACTTGGTTGGATAGCGGCAACGGCTAATTTACGTGTGCGAAGTTGGGCGGCGTAATGAAGATCACGTTCTTCCATTTCTTCGGCTAGTGTCATGAATGCTTCGGGGTCATTACCATCAATCACTGAGCGAAGTAATCCGGCTAAACGCTGAGGGGTAACAGTAGAAGCCACGCTTGCAGGGCGTGGGTTTCTTACACTGGTGGTATAGGCTTTGGCAATGTCTTCAGACAGTAGTTCTTTGTCTGCTTTTATTGGGTTGCCTTTTGCGTCTAAAATTCCGGTCATAGTCTAATTCCTTTACCGCGCAAGTCTTGATGCGGCATATCGTCAAATCGATTGTTTTCTTCTGCTGACCCATAAAAGGATCGCGTGGTTTCATCACCTGCGGCTTTAATGGTGTGCAATCCGTAACGGGTGATATCAGCCTTTGAGGCTAAGTAAGCAAACCAAATAGCGACGGCACTATCGCCGTGGCGTTTGTTTCCGTTTTCGCCTTTGGTTCGGCTTGAATCAATACTTGGCACTCCGGCCTTGATTTGTATTTGACCCAAATCGGTAATGACGTCTTCATGCTTTGGTAATAGCAGCTCGTCATCTTCAAAGGCGGCTTTAAACGATGGCATATTTTCGCGGTAGTAAGACACGGACAACATGACCTCTACCACTTCTTCACCGTATCTGTATTTTGCTTGCTCGGCTAAGTATTGGCCGTTACCACGTGCATCGAGATAAATACCATCACGGCGCGGCAGTTGATCACATATATAGTAGAGAGCTTGTTCTTGCTGTTTGAACGGCACGTTACGAAGCTCTAATAAAAATGGGACTTTTCGCGTTGTGTTGTTATGAACCGCGATTGGTGCGTAAACGGTTAAGTCTCCAGTACGTGCGAAATCTTCCCCGAGTGAATGGCGAAGTTTAGGATCCAACTTATCAAGCTCTGGCTGAACGTGTTCATCTAGCCATTCTTTCATCTCGGCTTCACGAATGTGCTCTTTGGCTTGGTTAAATTCGGTTGTTCCTGTAAAGGCTAAGACTGGCGCATCAGCTAATCGTGCTGCTCGTTCACGTAAGCCACGACTGATATAAGCACCGCCGCCGTTCTTTGGTATACATTGATATTCTTCTAATGCATCTTCTTCTGTTGCGGTGTCTTTGAGAAGATTACTCTTCCATTCATCTTCTTTCTCTTGAGACCACTTTTTCTTAGTGACCTGACAGATACGCTTAAACAAGCCATCACGACATGCATCATCAAGGGTGATGGTGTGAATAGAATAACGTTTTTTACCTGCTCTGCTGTCCTGAATAAGCTGATTAAATAGATTATCAATCCCATTGTGAGTACTGATTAATCGAACCTTTGAGCCCCACATGGTTAATGCAAGGGCGGCTTTTAGTACTTCGGCTAATCGCTCATGGAATGCAGCCTCATCAATAATAACCGTGCCTTGCATACCACGAAGATTTGATGGGTTACTTGATAAGGCTTGAACTTTAAATCCAGAACTGAAGTAAATTACAAAGGTTAGAATGTCTTTATCTTCATCTAGCTTGTTTTCTTCTTGAATCTCTCCAGCGGCTTTATTGAATACCTTAGCCCACAAAGCTACGGCATCAATAAACTCTCGCGCCATTTCTTTATTTGAACCAACATAAAAAACATTCGAGCCGCCTTCACCTTTTGCGGTTCCTGCGGTTACTGACGATTCTGCTGCTTCAGCAAAAGTTAAACCTGTACGTCGGCTTTTCTCTGCAATCTTTAATGGCGAATCATCAGCTATCCATCGCTTTTGATAATCAAGCAATAGATCACTTTCATTAAATGATTTTAAAATACCACTTGTAACGCCATTAAGATTATTCATTGATTGGACCTATACCAAAGAACTCTTGTTTTATCTCTGCAACCGTATCCGCTGTCCATCCTGAAGCTTTGGCAACTTTATCTACTTTGCTTTCCATTTCTTTTGCATAGGCTTTTCGGACTTCTTGCTCAACTTTATGAGACACCATTGATGATTGCTCGATACGTTGAATAACCAAGGCTAATTGTGCTAATGCCTTTGGTGGGATTGGCTCTTGCTTCTCTTCTGATTGCTCCATCATGTGCGATGATGTTTCAAACGCCATAGTACGAACGAACTCTTGCAGTAACTTACCCAACTCTGAGGTGGGCGCATCACCAAGCTTTGCTGTCCAGACTTCGGCCACTTCACGAGCCTGACGAATACGTGCCCCCATGTTTTCCATTTTCTTGGCGTAGCGGTTGAAGCTTGAACGGCTTGGTTTGGCATCTTCGCCTAGTCCAGCCTCATCAATCATTTCATGCACAGCGGCGAGTATGTCTTTTTGCTGCATACTTCCAGAGCGAATAAGCACGTTTAGTTGCTGCTTTATCTCTTCTGGTAAGAGTGAGATTTTAGACTTTCGGTTTGCAGGGGCGGTAATCGACATTGGTTGCTCCTATGCTCGTGGGCGTTTTACGCCAGGGACAACGGCTTGACCTGTCGCTACATCTTCACCACGGCTGGTTAACTTGGCTATCATGCAACCTGCCAGTTCTCGCGTGGACACTAACTCTTGCTCTTCTAACCAACTAAGGCGAGTGCGAACCGTATCGCGGCTAATGTTATGGCCGTAACAATCAAGGCATGAATCAATGATGGATTCATTCGCTTCGTAAGATGGCATCTCAAGCAATGATCGCAAAATGACCAAGTGCTGGTCTTCTTTTAACAGTTCTTTAAAGCTCATTTGAACCTCGTTTATTTATCTTGTTTTAGCTGTTGCTCTAGTAGCAACTGTGCCAAATGGTTAATTGGTTTTATTTCGGCTTTGAGTTCTCGCAGCTCTCCGCGAGTTTCTGAAAGCTCTAGCCTTAAATTTTGCACGTCCTGATGAGAAGGGAGGTGCTTCATTTGCTCGGTTAAATCTGCCACGTTCTTACTCACCTTATCTAGTTCCTCACGACGAGCGTAAGTTTTGGATAAAAGGACAAGAATAAGCAGAACTAGATTCAGAGCTACCGCATAAATTACTGTCCACCATTCTCTCAGTAGTTCCATTTACGATTCCTGTTTTGACTGGCACGGAACACAACGCACTGCATTAGGGTTTGCGTTAAGGCGTTCTTGTGAAATGAGATTGCCGCACGTTAAGCAATAGCGTCCGTGTTCATCTTCATCTGGTGTTTCTTTAATTCGGTTTTCTTGCTGACGCTTTAGGCTGTTGCTTTGGAAGCGTTCATCATTTTCTTGAGCTCTATCAAATTGGTCTGTCATGATGCTATTCCTGCTGTTTTTTCACGGTGACGTAAACCAAGGTAAGCAGCGCAAGGTGTCATTAATAAACCTGCTACTGCCATGTCTGCGCCTAATCCATGTGAGAAGGCATTGGCAACTGACATTGAGATAACGTAAATAGCGGTTGCGATAAAACTCAAAAAGGCGATGCGTGGACGCGCTCGACGAACAACGGGATCACTTGCTTTGTCGCCTTGGCGAATAGTGGCTTGCGCTTGTTCGTGCTCGGCTTGTGCATCTTGTGCAGCGACTTCTAAACGGCGCGTGTTTTCTTTTTCAAGCGCTATCTTTAATTCGTCAAGTTGAGCAAGGGATTCTGGTGGTAACTTGCCTAGCTCGTTCATTATCAGATTTTCTTTATCTGATTGGTCGGTTAGCTTGTCGGCTATCTCGACAATACCTGCTACTTTGTCGGCGGTTTCTGAGCCACCAAATAAACTAGATACGCCACGTATTACCGTTGGCCCTAGCTTTACCGCCAGTGAGGCGACGGTTGCCATTAATGACAGTGACATTGTCTTAGACTCCTAAGTTTTGATAATCGATCCCCTTGGGTTTGAATTGGTACGTCCTTTTGACAATGGACTCGAATATCAACAGGGGTTACTCGGTTCCACGCTTTTGAGAAATAACTTTGCAGCGTGGCATCGTGACTGAATAAAGGGGGCGTTGTTGGGACTGGCTCGCCTGTGGTTGCAAAGCGTAACTCTGCTTCTAAGCGCATTTCACGCCCTTTTGTTTTTGAGTAGTCCCAATTCGCGCCCATGGTTATGCCTTGCGAATAATTAATTTTGCAGGCTTGTGGTCGATGTAGTTCATCAACTCAAGAAGTGCATCACGAGAGCTTAATACTGCCCACTCGTTATCGACCACACCAAAATCTAGACCTGGTGCAATACAACCTTGAAGCTGTGATGGTTTGTTTGCGGCATGGATTAAGCAGTGTGTACGAAGTGATGGACCGTAAATAGTGACACCAAGTGATGGTGCTGATAGCGCTAAACATTTGCCAAAGCGTGGTGAATCGTGCGGTGTTACATCATAAACACCTTCAGGAATGCACGAGATATTAGGCGTGTTATTAGCCCATTCACGCTCGACGGTTTTTAACATTGGGTTGCCGTTCTCAGCGCAAAGGATGGAGAACGTGCCATGAGGGAAATAGTTTCTGTGGAGTGTTAGGGTTTTCATTGCACAACCTATAAATGATAACTTTTATAGATTGTGCTTTATGTTAGGAGGGGGGAGGAATTAACCTGTATTGATACTAGCTGTTGGTTTTCCAGTCGTCTTTGTTCTTTTCTGCTTTGGTTCTATCTGGTGTTCTTACTTGTATGTATAAAGGGGATTTAAACGCAATGTAAATTAGGAAAACCAGTTGCAGTACTGGGATGCATATTAAACACACCTTACCGAAATTATCAACCTTAAAGCCTAATTGCTCCGCTATTTTTATCAGTGGTACGCCATGTATTAGTGAGATAGTGAGTATTGCTAGTAGTTCGTAAGTGGTCATGTTAGTTCCTTAATCTAGTTTTTTTTGTCGTTCGTCATACGCTGGATTTATTGTTGAAATAGATGCTGATTGTTCATCATCATAAAGATAAATTTGGGTATCTAAAGGACAAGATGCATCCATGTCTATTTTATCTATATTGATATTACCTTCAAAGTTCCCAGTAAGCGCCAAGCCATGCTTTTTACATACTTCCTTCACATCAGATAGGAACGCTTCTACTTGCTCCATGGTTAGCTCTTCACTTTGTTCAGCAACTTGAAGCCCTGTCTCTTTCATTCCTGAATATAAAGCCTCTGAGTTATTTTCAGCAGCGATGATCGCTCTTGTGTTCTTCATTTTAATTATTGGTTTAATTTCACTAATTAGTAAGCGCTCATCAGAACAACCTACAAGCTTTCCAAGTTTATAATGTAGTAACATCATCTTTCTCCTTAAAACAAATTAGGTTGGCGGCGTTTAATTTCTCTTGCTCGCATCATCTTTACGATTCGATAAACATGGTTTTCGCTCATGTCGTATTTTCTTGTTAGCTCTCGAACGTTGTCGCCTTTGAAATCGTTCCATACGCTAAACTTTAAGATCATGTTACTGAGTGCTTCGCCGCGTGGTAGATAGAATTGCATCCCACCGAAGGTTTTGCAAATAGAATTTAATTGGGTAATGGCAAGTGACTTATCAATGCCTGCGTTTTCTAAGTCGGAAGTTAGCAGGTCGTATAGTTGGCGCATGTCTTCTGGCCATCTTACTTTCTCTTCTTCATCGACCATGTTGTCAATTTCTTCTGCTGTGATTTCTGCAAATCCAAACAGGTCTTGATTGTGCTCTGCACTTTGGGTTGCTGGTTTCATGCTTACCTCCAAATAAAAAAACCACCCGTTTGATTGGGTGGTTTTATTTTACCTTGAGGTGTTGGTGGCTGGCATGGTTTTAGCCGAACATTGTCATTAGTGCTCTAAAGCCTAATGTGTAAATGACGCTTATCATGCAAAGGAACCCGAGGACGACTAAGCCGATAAAGATAAAGAAGAGTGCTTTTAGTATGTTCATTTAGTTCACCTTGTTTTCATCAAATGCATCCATCCAACTTTGAACTTCCATGTCTAATTCTTTTTGCTGTTCTGGTGTTAACTTGGTAATTAGAAAACAACGAAGACCTTCAATAAATGCGAAGTTAGCATTCTCTGATTCAATAGCTTTCATTGCTCGTTCTCGCCATTCTTTTGTTACTAGCACTTTTTTCATTTAGTTCACCGATTCCTTAAACGTATTTTTCGCCACACATAGGGCAATAACTCATTTCTAAATTAGTCTGTTCCTTTGTTTTATTTTTGTGTTTAGTGCCGTCATTTTTTGTTTTGAAGTATTCATATTCAATACCAAGCAGTACATCATTACCTTTATCATCAAATTTAAAAACTCTATTTTTAAAGTTAATAGTGAATGTAGATTTATCAGCTGAACAAGGAAGTTTAGCTATAACTTTTTCTTTTAGAACTTCTAGTGTTTCATTAATACAATTACACATGGTGTTTATCCTAATTAGATTCTTTATTTTGCAAATAACCATCTTCAAAATGTTCTTTCAACAAGTCATAACCTGCTGGGCCTGTGCAATCGTTGTTTGATGGAATGCGTCCACCTTGTTTTAAAATGGCTTCACTCATTAATCGGTAATGCCATTTCTTTAATGCTTCTAATACGTTGTAGGCTTGGGTGCTGTTTAACCATGCGGCTTTTGCTACGCCTTTACCATTGCTGTTATTTGTCATTCGCTTTACGTAAGCATCTAATGCTGTTTCTGAGCGGTTTCTTACGAAGCCATGCTTGAACATGGTTATCCATATTGCTCTGATTTTTAGCGTTTCGGCTGCTCTTACCTTGTGAGAGCTTGGCGGTGACAACTTGCTTGTTTTACTTTGCTTTGGCTTAAAGCCTTTGCGCTTCATTTCTGTGACGACTTTTGATAGTGCGAAATCACTTAACCCTTTGCAGCTTCTTTGGCCTGTGATGCGCTCTAATAAATCACGGTAGATATCGTCGTCCATGTTCAAGTCTCGCTTTGCGATCTGAACTAGTTTGAGGTTATTGGACATAATCCCTCCTTATGCATGACTCGCTCTTGATTTGGTTTTGCTTTCGCTTTGGCACGCTTTGCACCACGCTTGCAATCCATCAGTTTGATTGCTGCTGCATAGGCTCCAGAAGAGGGTGTCTTGAGGCCAGTATTCGTGGCAATTGGGACAGTACTTTTCTAACCCTAACAGCGTATCTATTCTTGATTTACCATTTGCGAGTCTGCGTTTTAATATTCCAGCCTTCATTAATGGTGTGTATTCGCCAAACATAAAGACCTCCTTTAGCTTGTGGCTGCTCATCAGTACCTAGAAACCACTCTAGGCAGACAACTAAGGCGCGAACCTTAGTTGTTTCGCTTTATTGTTTTGGACTCCAATTCATTTCTTTTAGCTTTTTGGCTATTGGACTTTTATCTCCGAATGGGTCTTGTCCAACCTTGATCATTCTTTCTGCTTGCTCGATGTACCATGCGCTGTTGTCTTGCTGTACTGGTGTCTCTGGCTCTTTGTTGTTTTTGCGTCTCTCTGGGCTTACGTTGTTTTTTACTGCGACGGTTTGGTAAACCGATTTTAAGTAGTTGTGATTGGCTAATGGCTTTTGGTCATTAAACTGCAATCGCTTTTCTCTTAGTTTGTTTACGCATTCAACTAGGGCCGAAGCAAGAACATGATCTGCTATGTATTCATCAACCACTTCTTTGAGTAATCGTAATGCTCTGGTGTTTGATAAATCGGATTTTGCTGGGCGGAACAGGCCAAGGTAGTTAAGCAATGGTCGCGCTACAAAATCGGGTACGGTTGCTATTGTTGCCAGTAGTTCTCTGCCTGCATCATCTTGAATTAGTGCGTCTAGATGAATGTTTGAGTGGCAGCATGGGCAGCGTGTTAGTTTCATTATTCGTCCTCCATGCAATCGGCTTTTAATAACTCGATGCCTTCTAGCTTTTTGAACTGACGACAGAGAACGGATGCTTTGGAGAAGTACGGAAGTAGGTATTCATACTTTTCATAAAGGTCTGGAACAATCTTCAACACTCTTCTTTTCCCATATTGTGCAACCAACTTTTTAGCTTTGGCTGGTGAATAAAGGTGGCGTGACTTTGTGCAACAAACTTGTTTGATGATTGACGGCTTATCTTCTGTTTTATCTTGAAGCCAAGCACCTTTCATTACGTCATCAATGTAAATAGCAAGACACGTTTTTGATTCACCATCACGTACACGGGCTACTGCTACTTCATAGCCTTGGTAACTGAATTTCACATTCACGAACATGTGCGACATTTGTTCTTCTAGCTTTTTCCACATTTCTTTACTGATTGATTTACTCATTACTACTAACCTCTGTAATTTTAACTTCACACCCAAAAAGCTCACTTGACGTTTTAAAAACAATCCCTTCTTCCTTTGCTTTTGGAATCACTTCTAATTCATAAAAAACCATAAGTTTCATAATTTCTTTTTTTGTTATCCCGCAAGAAATAGCCATTGCTAAACTTTCAAAACCGGATTCTTCAACTAAAGAATCAATAATGTTTTTTAATTCAGAGCACGCTTTATTAAATTCAAATTGTGATAAGTATTCACTCACATTGCTTCTCCATTAGTTCGTCAAACTCTTCTCTTACGTTTGAGCCTTGTCTGGTTAGGATGAACTGCATTGCTGCGATGTAACCTTCTTCAAAGCTGCTGTCTGGGAAGGCGGTGCCATCTTCATCTATCAGCACTTGTGCCATTTCTATTTCTCGCTCTATGGCACTGAATGAGTGAGCGGTGGTGAATGAGCGTTGCAGTTCGTTACCCATGTTGCTCTCCTCTTGCGAAGCGTGAGTTGCAGAACTCGGCACGTGCAATTGACCATCTTAGGTTTTTGCTTGCAGTGTTTAGCGAGGCTTGCCACCATGCGTCTTTTGCTATTCCGTATAAACCTTGACGCTCTGCGCGAGCTGCCATGTTTGCGTGGTGCTTGTAGGTGCAGGTTTCTTTTTTCATGTCCATTTCCTTTCTTTTTGGTACACCGTGACGATGCTGTGGTTTTTGATAATGAAGTAAGCGTGTTGGCATTCGAGTATTCGTTTTGGTTGAAAGCCTTGTTCGCGTTTCATTATTCTTCGCAGTTGGCGCTTGGTTGGGCGGTGGGATGTTTCCACCGCCGTTTTTAATTGCTGCTCACTGCGTCCTGTTCGCTCTTGCCATCGCTGCATTGCGTGGTAAGAAACCCTGATTTGTCCGTATCGGGTTTGGATGAGCATTTACACCTCGCTATAGCTTGCTTACGTCTAATGAGATTTGGTTGTACTTGCCGTTTAAATCGCGTTTATACACTCTTAGATATGCACAGGTTCCTGTTACTTGGATTGAATCGGCGATGGCTTCCATTGCTTCTATCCAATCGGCATCATCAATATTTAACTGACGAAGGCTAAGCACTTGGTTTACGTCGATGTGTCCTTGCTTGCTTACGCGGAACGCATGATCAACTAGTGATTTGATTTGGTCGCTTGACCCTTCTGACCATCGCATGATGCATTCATCAATTTTCGCTTTGGCTGCTTGGATGCGCTCATCAAAAACACGATGCTCTCCGACTGAGCGTTGAACTTTGTACAGGCCATCAAAAGAGATAAGCGTTACGTTGCCTTTTGTTCCGCCGTAGTTAACGCCGTATTCTTCTGCGCTTAGGTCTACGAAATCGGCTACTTCTGACATTGCTGATTGCTTAAACTCTGAAACAGTTGCTTGAACTTTTAATGCTTTTTCTACGATGCTGTTAACGACATCATCACGCAGCTTGTCGATTTCTTTGATTTGCGTTTCTGGTACTAGGTGACCTAGTGCGTTGTTACGGTAACCTTGCGGTGGATAGATTGAAGTTTTCATGTATTATTCCTTGATGATTGAAAAAGTGTAAGAGCCGTTTTCGTCAGTAACTTTAACTTCATTAAAGTCTTCTTTTTCTAGCTCTGAGATTGCTTTTAGTAGCGTGTTCAAATTGTCTTGAGCGCTTTCCAATTTCTTCTCAAGCGTTTCTTTTTGTTGGTCTAAAACGCTCATATAAACTTTCTTACTAATTACGGTTGTATTTTTCATGATGTTTCTCTCTTAATTTAAAATCGGTGTTGGCTTAATAAAAATGTCTTTCAACGTTAGTGCGAATTGGAACATTGCTTCTTTGGTTTCGTCTGTTTTCCAGTTGACAATGCATCCTTTGTATCTGGTGGTTCTTATTAATTTCTGCTCGTTTTGATGCGCACTTTTAATCAATGAACTTTGCATCATCAGCTCGCCGCTTGGGTTTGAGATGGTGATGACTGGGCGATTGAAATTAAGGTTGATGGTTTCAACTTCTATTTCTCTTCGCTCTAGCAGCTCAATGACGTTCTTGGCTGCACGACGCTTTTCATTCATCGGTGTCATTGGTTTATTCCTTACTCGTTCGTCTCTAATTCTTGGAAAGCGGCACGTAATGTTTTGTCCGTAATGGTTGAACCATTGGCAAACATTGCGGCCAGTTTTAGTGTCTTACTTAGTAGTCGCAAACCACCTGGGCGCTCACTAATGTTGATCATTGTTTTACGCTCAGCTTCTTGATGAATTCCCCATGCTTCAGCAATGGCTTTTACATCAGCTTGTTTTGTTTTATGGATGCCACGTTTCTTTGCAATGCGTGAGAACAAGCGTGCAAAATCTTCGTTACGACGGCCGCCCGTTAGCTGCGTATACACTTTGTTGTTACCGACAAGAACCATTCCTATTCCTGTCTCTTCTTGCATGATGCGAAGCTCTTCTAGTGTTGGGTAATCTAGGTGATCTGCTTCGTCGATTACGACCAACCCTTCTGAGCCTTGAAGACGATTTCTGATCACTCGTGAAAGCTGTCCTTTGCGACGTGGCGCGTCGTCCATTCCTAGTTCCATTGCTAGTTCATAAAGACACTCGGTTAAACTTGAGCGACTAGGGCTAGCTGTAATGTGCCAAACGTTGTTGTTGGTACGTTTGTATTCACGAATTGCTTCTGATTTACCAACCCCTGAAGCACCATAGATAACGACGATAGATTCACTGATTTGTGCATACGTCATGTCGTTGATAATTTGCTTTGCTGTAGTTGTCATAACAAAGCCTGGGTTAGTGATTGGTGCGTTGTTTTTTTGCTCACGAAGCGTTAGCCATTTCGCCATTTTTTCAATGATTTTTGTGGTGTCCGCTTTGTAGCTTCCTTTCAAAATTTGGCTAATAGTTGCAGGAGAAACACTCATCTCTTTTGCAAGCTGTGAAGCACTGACTTCTTTGCTATCTAAGATGGTGCGAATGCGCATTAGTGTGTCTACACTTTTTGATTCTTGCGCTTGTGAAATCGCTGTTACGTTTGTCATTTTTTATACTCCATTTA
>NZ_JARACP010000028.1 GCF_028765545.1 Aliivibrio sp. S4MY1
GTGCGGTGAATAATAGTAATATCCTTACTTCTTGTAAAGGATAAAATTAAAAATAATGACTGACTGCGCTATTTTTGTGCATTGTGCTTTATTTTTAACTCATTAAGTTGTTTTTTCTATTTAAAACAGTGGGAATTAGACGTTGTTTTTCTTAAATGGTAGATATAAAAAATCCCTTTATGGGAAAGGGATTTTTTATTATTTATTTTTTAGGATGGTAAAACCGCTTCAACTCTGAAATGCCTTGCATGAGTAAGGAGAGTTTTGGTTTCTCATCTGTCAGGCGATTATAGTTTTCGTCATAGACTTTATAATTACCAAACGTATCGATAACGACAGTGTTTGTATCTGTAATTAAGGCGATGTTTTTTCTGTCACCTGCTAATAACCAATTACGCTCATTATCTTGAGTTAATAAATTTAAACCACTGCTGTAACTTTCTGCTGATGTCGTTGTTTTTAAGAATGATTCCATCAAGGTTGGTGCTAAATCTAAATGGCTTGAACGAGTCATAATTAATTCAGGCTCAACTTCCGGCCAATGAATTAACATTGGGACACGTAATTGGTACTGACTAAAGTTGGTACTTGAACCCCAGCTATTGGTATTAGTTTCATCAAATTCCATACCATGATTTGATGTGATCACAACAATGGTCTTTTCCCAGTCAGGAGATTGTTTTAATGCGTTCAATACTGCTTTAAGTTGCTGATCGGTTTTTTTAACCGCTTTACGGTAGTTAACTTCAAAAGCACTTTGATCTGAGTTTTCTGTTGATATTGGACTAGTTGCGTCATATTCAGAGACAGAGGTCAGTTCTAAATAACTAAACCATGGTTTGTCAGGTGTCTGTGCTTTGAACCAATCATTCCATTGAGAAATTGCTTTTCTATCAGACATTTTTTCTTTAGGTTCGCCGATCTCACCTTTAGTAAAGATAATTTGTTGATAGATTGATGAGGTAAAATCATCACCACTGAACAAACCAAACTGATAATTACGTTTATGTAATTCCGTTAATATTGGTGATTCGATTTCTGAGTTTCTAAAGTTATCAACGTAGTTACCAGGTAAACCATAAAATAAACCAAATAAACTGGTTGGGTTATTACTGGCACTGTAATGATTATTGAAATTCAGGTTATTCTGAGCAAAGCGAGTTAAGTTTGGTGTATCAGTATGATTTAAGGTATCAGCACGAAGGCTGTCGATCATAATAATCTGTAAATTATAGCCAGTTTGTTTTTCTTTGAATTTAATAGGCTCAAGCGGGTAACGCATTGCTTCTTTTGCGCCGCCCGTTCCTTCTTCTTGAATTTGTTTTGCCAATGCATCGCGATCAATAAAACCGTGTTTTTCTAAAAACGAACGGGCGGTCATTGGATAAGAAAGTGGAAAGGTCGCGCGTTGAGCCGTTACTGGCCCATAAGCTGAAGCATCAGCCCATGTATGAATTAAATGGCTACCAATAAACGCAACAGCAAAAGTGATCGCAAAAGGGCGACCAACATGTTTATGAGTAAGTTTACGCAATTTATTCCATACCCACTCTGAAAGAGAAAGTTGAAGTAGGAACATTACGGGAACCAAAATAAACAAATATTGCCATTGAGTGTTTAAATTTGATTTATCATTGTTCAGTAACATATCCCAAACTAATGGTGTGATATGTAAATGAAGAGTTTGATAAGCATAAGTATCCAGCAACAGTAACGTCATACCTGCAGTTGCTATAATGACACTTAAAATTCGCATTAAGCGTTGAGATGGTGTAATAAAGGTCAGAGGGAAGAGTACAAGAATGTAAAACCCAAAGACCAAAAAGCCAAAGTGACCTACCCAGTTTAATACCAGATAGGTCTGCCCAAGTAGCGTTTCAGGCCATGGTGATTGCGCGATATAACGAGAGCCAATAAGCATTGCAGCAATGATATTGAAAAAGCTAAACCAGTGACCCCAAGTAATTAACTTGGAAACTTTTTCGCCGTAGGTATTTCCGCTATCAACCATGGTAATTGAATTCTCGCTCTTAGTGAGTTTTTGGTGTATCTAATGAGCTAAGTAGCGCTTGAGCAAATTTCTCAGCGATGATTTTACGCTGTTCTGCTGGCACTTCTTGGTTTAGTACATTTGTAGCAATGTTACCAACCAACATTAGAGATAGATCCGCTGGTGCACGATGTTTATCAAGTACATCGACCATCTCTGTTAACATTTGTTCAATTTGTTTGTTACTGTATTTCGAAGTATTAATAGCCATAAGTCTTTTCAGTTAATGATAGTGAAAGCGGCTTATGATAACCTACTATGTACGTCAACTAAAAACCTTTTCTATTATGAGTTTAACCCTTTCAAACGTAATTTTACATAAATTAGTAAAAAATGAGCAAGATGAACTCGAAGTTTGTCTACGAAATCAAACTCTTGAGAACGAAGAGTTCACTGAAGCATTAGTTTCTGAATTGCATCGTGTCTTTAACTCTAAAGCAGGCAAAGGCTTTGGTGTATTCAAGACTGAGAGTGAGTTTGGGCATTGGCTAGGTTCTGTTCGTAAGAATGAAACGCCATTTTTAGAATTCAGTAATAAATCGGCAGAAAAATTAAAATCAGAGCTGATCAAATATCCATTTGCTGAAGAAGGTATTTTAGTGATTGCTGAATATCAATCACTGGCAACAGAATATCTATTTGTTGCAGTATTACCATCAAACGAAAGTATGAAGGTAACGGAACAGCTAGACATTAGTTCTACGGATTACCTTGATATCGCGAAAATGGATATTGCAGCGCGTATTGATTTATCAACGTGGGAAACTAATGCGGATTCAAATCGTTACCTGACGTTCATTAAAGGACGTGTTGGGCGTAAAGTTTCTGATTTCTTCCTAGATTTTTTACAAGCCGATGTAGGTATGGATACTAAGGTTCAAAATCAAGTGTTAATGCAAGCGGTTGAAGATTTCTGTGCTGACGAACGTTTAGAAAAAGACGAAAAACAACAATACCGTAAACAAGTTTATGATTATTGCAATGGTCAGCTTCAAGCTGGTGAAGAGTTAACACTTAAAGAATTATCAGGTGAGCTACCTACGTCTGAATCAGGCTCTAACTTTTATCAGTTTGCGGAAGAGCAAGGGTATGAACTTGAGGAGTCTTTCCCTGTTGATCGTACTGCAATGCGTAAGTTAACGAAGTTTGTTGGTGCCGGTGGCGGTTTATCATTAAACTTTGACGCGATGCTATTAGGGGAACGTGTTTTCTATGATCCAGAAACAGATACTTTGACCATTAAGGGCACGCCACCTAACTTAAAAGATCAATTAACACGACGTTTAGGTTCTTCTGAATCATAACGAGTGATTATGTTGTCAAAGATCAATGTGTTAATTTAATCATAATTGGCGATTTGTTCTCAAATATTTGATAACTTGATTTTTGCAAAATGATACCCTATCTATCCTTTAATTATAAAATTTTGGTTTAGGTAGGGTTGTTCATGAACTACACCTCTCAGCTTTTTGCTTCTAAATTCTTTTCTATCGTTTTGTCTGTTTTGCTACTTAATGGGTGTTCTCTACTTGAGCTTAAAATAGAGTCTCAATCAGAACCGTTAACAACGGCAGAACTTAATACTCGTATTTTAACCCGTGAGTACAGCAAGCACTTCTTTAGTGAGGTGGAATCAACTGCGGATGAAATCTCAGCGACGTACCCTAAAGACGACACCTTACATCAATCATATGTTTTGTTATGGAAAATCCATGCAGAAGAAGGACTTCAACAAGCTGCATATCAAGTATCTCCAAAAATTGCGTTAATCGATACTTGGATCTTTGCTGCACAAATGGAACAATTCTACTCACCAGAAGGAAAAGGTTCGGGTTTATTTGAGGGGGATGTGGATTTTCAAACAAGCCAATTATTGAACAATGACATAAAGAACATGGCAGAAAAGTTATTGCCGAGTTCAGAGTTTAGTGATGCTCAAGATTTTATTAAAGGGTTCGTTGCAGAGCACCCTTTTGATAGCTTAATGATGCGTAGAACCCCCGCTTTAAAATCGTGGTTAGCACATCAAAATATTGATGAAACAGAAGCGGTAGCAACGTTAGGAACAATGCCAGAGGCATTAGGTGATGTGTCTGATCGTTTAGGTTTAGTTTCTGAGCAAACGCCAAAGATAATGACCTGGAAAGCGCAATTGATCGCCATGAATAGCAACGTGAATGCGAATGATATAAATAAAACGATGGAGAGTTTGCGTCATACCTCTGAGTCATTCCAAGATTTTGTGAAAAATAATCCAGAATATATGCAAAATCTAGCAGAACAAATGAGCATGCAATTACAACCACTGCTTGATGATTTAGATATGAAAACGGATGATAAATTAAATCAGCTTAGTGCGGAACGTGTTGCTTTAGAAATTATGGTCGCTCGTGAACGCCAAGAGCTCGTAAATATGGTTGAGAGAGAGCGTAAGGCGATTGCCATTATTGTGTCTCAAGAGCGTGAAAAATTCACTCAAGACCTAGATAAAGTATCACAAGATGTGCTGACATTGGCGGTAGATAAAGTGATTGATTTGATTAAAAGTACCATCATTTACTTTATCTTGTTTATCTTAGCGATTTTCTTTGCTCCTTTAGGTCTGGGTTATTTCCTTGGTAAACGAGCTGCAATAAAGAAAACGGTTGTTTAATTATATCAATTTCAATAAGTATCATTAATTAGCCACATAAGAATTTAACCGTTAGATACAAAAATGCCAGTGACGTAATCACTGGCATTTTTTATTGAGCGAGATGAGGTAATTATGCTGTTTTTGTTTCTACTGCAATAGCTTCATCAGTTTCTTCTGCTGTGATGGTTGGTTCACATTTATCAACAAACCAACCGAAGTAAGATGTCACAATCGTAACGATGATACATACGAAGCTTAACCACATGAATGGTGCGTAAGATAAGGTAGCAACGCCTAGGATACTTGCCATGTAAATACCGTTATCACTCCAAGGAACCATACCTGAGGTTAGCGTACCACCAAATTCTGCGTTACGAGAAAGGTTCTTACGTTTATAGCCTAAACGGTCGTAGTTTTTCGCACAGATCTTTGGAGTAAGAATAAGTGATACATACATCGCAGAGCCAAAGATGTTACCAAAGAAAGCGGTAGCAATCGTACTTGTTGCTAGTGAACCAGGACCTTGAACGCGTTTTTCAAATAGTTTAGCAACCGTTTCTAGTACGCCAACTTTATCCAGCAAACCACCAAAACCCAAACCAAATACGATAACAGCTACAGAACCAAGCATTGAAGACATACCGCCACGATTTAGGATCGCATCAATAAACTCAACACCTGATGAAATTGAGTACGGAGCCCAGGCTGTGTTAAATGCCGTTAAGAAGTCAATATCTTGAACCATTACCGCCCAGATAATACCCAGTAGTGAACCAAAGCTGATTACTGGGAAAGAAGGCATACGCATTGCCAGTAGGCCAAGAACAATAACCACAGGAACAAATGAGAATGGAGAGATTACAAATTGTTCTTCCATTGCTAAGATAACAGAATCAACTTGGCTCATGTCCACATTACCAGCAAAATGGAAACCAAATGCGGTGAACATAATGCCTGTGATAACGTAACTAATTAGCGCCACAGGAAGCATGCCTTTAATGTGTTCCATTACTTCTACACCAGACATAGAAGAAGCAAGAATTACAGAGTCAGACAGTGGTGACATTTTATCACCGAAGTAACAACCAGACAGAACCGCACCAGCAGTAATTGGCGCAGGAACCCCAAGACCTTGTCCAATTCCCATCATTGCAATACCAGCGGTACCTGCAGCACCCCAAGAGGTACCTGTCGCAAGAGCTGTTAATGAACAGATGATCATTGTTGCAAGAAGGAAGATAGAAGGATGAATGGCTTTCAAACCATAATAAATAATGGTTGGAACAATACCGCCAGAAATCCAAGTACCTACTAAAGCACCTACAGCCAAGAGAATTAATACCGCTCCTAGTCCATTGGAGATGCCATTTAGGGCTGCTTTTTCTAAAGATTTGTAATCATGACCCAACTTAATACCTAAAGTAATAATAATGAACCAACCAATGTAAAGAGCTAATTGGATAGGTAGATCAAGTTGTGCCGTGAAAGAAAAGGCAAGTAGTAGAAATAGCCCTAAAGATATAATTACCTGCGTCAGCGAAGGTAACTTTGTCGTTGCTTGCTTCATGTAAAAAGCCTCTTTTTTGTATGTATGAATAATATTCATACGATAAGGGATTGTGTTTTCTAAACGAGATGCACTTTACCTTATGATCAACAAGAGATCGATTAACTCTGGTTGATTTGTGATTCTTATCTCTAGCGGTGTTAATAGACTAAGTTTAAGGTAATGAAATGGTTAAATTTACGTTTTAATTTAATGTCCATTTAGTTTTCAATTAATTAAATGTTTTTATTTTGTATTATAAAATTAGTGTATGTATTGATTTAATGGGAGTTATTTAACTCAAAGGCAGGGTAATCGTTTGCATAATGATTGATTTGTGAAATTTTGTGAAGTGTAACGCAATGTAAATATTATTAATTATTGGTTTATAAGGTATTAGATTGCTAAGTTAGTTCAAGTGGCTAAAAGTGTTATTTATGTTAAGTTTTAATTTGATAACGAGAGAAGTTAATTTTTTATGTGTTGTTTTTTTGCGCGTTTATCTTGAAGGATAAATTAAAATGTAAATAAAACTTTCAATGTAAAATGGAGAGAGTAAGGCAAATAGTGCTTGAGATTTTCTTCTGTTCATCATATAGATGGGGTAGAGACTTCATATTTTTAGTATTAACAGGGAGAGTACAATGAGAGTAGGTTTAGTCGGCTGGCGTGGAATGGTGGGTTCAGTTTTAATGCAACGTATGGTTGAAGAACGTGATTTTGACCATATTGAGCCTGTATTTTACACCACATCACAAGTAGGTATCCCAGCACCAAACCTTGGAAAGGACGCCGGTTTATTACAAGATGCATTTGATATTCAATCATTGTTAAAGTTGAATGCAATTATTACTTGTCAGGGAGGGAGTTATACAGAGAAGGTGTATCCAGCACTTCGCCAAGCGGGTTGGAAAGGGTATTGGATTGATGCTGCTTCTACACTGCGCATGAAAGATGATGCCATTATTACACTTGATCCTGTTAACTTTGACCAAATACAGCAAGGTATTCATGCAGGCACAAATACTTATGTTGGTGGTAACTGTACAGTAAGCTTAATGTTAATGGGGTTGGGCGGGCTATATAAAGCTGGTTTAGTTGAGTGGGTGAGTGCAATGACGTATCAAGCAGCCTCTGGTGCTGGTGCGAAGAATATGCGTGAATTGATTTCTCAAATGGGTGTAGTGAATGATTGTGTAACGTCTGAATTGGCAAACCCTTCTAGCTCTATTTTAGATATTGATAGAAAAGTAGCAGAAACCATTCGTTCTGATTCATTCCCAACGTCGGAATTTGGTGCGCCATTGGCTAGTTCCCTGATCCCTTGGATCGATGTGAAGCGTGAAAATGGTCAAAGTAAAGAAGAATGGAAAGCAACGGTTGAAACAAACAAGATCCTAGGTTTGCAAGATTCTCCAATTGCGATTGATGGTACTTGTGTACGTATTGGGGCAATGCGTTGTCACTCTCAAGCATTAACAATTAAGCTGAAACAAAATGTACCGATGGATGAGATTGAAGAAATCATCGCTACGCATAATGATTGGGTTAAAGTTATTCCAAATGAACGTGACATTACCGCTCAAGAGCTAACTCCAGCAAAAGTGACTGGTACGTTATCAGTTCCTGTTGGCCGTTTACGTAAAATGTCGATGGGTAACGATTTCTTAAATGCCTTTACCGTTGGTGACCAATTACTGTGGGGTGCCGCAGAGCCACTTCGTCGTACATTGCGTATAATTCTTAACGAAAAGAAATAATCTCAAAATTCTAAATAGCGTTAATTGCATTAGTTAATAGAACAAAAAAGGCTTCCCATGAGAGTATCAGGGAAGCCTTTTTATTAGAATCAATCAACGTTACTAGAAGATCAGTGAGTTAACTCACCACGTAAATTTTGCTGCATCATGGTACGCATGGTCTCATAAGGCAGATCTTTACTTAAAATATAATGAAGCTTCGCTAAAGCCGCTTCAGGAGTCATATCATAACCACTGATAACACCTGCCTCAGCGAGTGCACAGCCTGTAGCATAACCTCCCATGTTTACCTTTCCTGATAAACATTGAGTTAAGTTAACAACTACAACACCACGCTCAGAAGCCTCTTTTAATTGTGCAAGAAGTTCTGGGTTTTGTGGTGCATTACCTACCCCAAAAGTCAGAAGGATCATGGCATTAACAGGTTGGCGTAATGTGTTTTTAATCACTTCCGCTGAAATTCCTGGATACATGGTTACTACACCAATAGGTTGTGGGGTAATGTCATTAACCGTGAATGCACCTTCAGGTTGTTTATTAATTTCAGCACCATTAATTTGAATATTAATACCCGCTTCCAACAGTGGTGGCAGGTTTGGTGATGAAAAGGCATCAAAGCCATCAGCATGTGATTTTGTACTGCGGTTGCCACGAATTAACTTGTTATTAAAGAATAACGTCACTTCGTTGATAGGGTAGTTCGCCGCAATGTGTAAAGCGTTTAATAAGTTGCTTTGACCATCAGAGCGTAACTCAGCAAGAGGAATTTGAGAGCCAGTAACGATAACTGGTTTACCAAGGTTCTCAAGCATAAATGAAAGTGCTGAGGCAGTGTAGGCCATGGTATCCGTACCATGAAGAATCACAAATCCGTCATATTTATCGTAGTTAGCACGAATATCATCTGCAATGCGTTGCCAATCTTCAGGCGTCATATCAGATGAGTCAATCAGTGGCTCATATTCGTGAATGGTGAAAATAGGCATTTCTGCACGGTGAAACTCAGGCATTTGTTTTAGTTGATGTTGCATAAACCCTGATGCTGGTACATAACCATGATCATCAGATTTCAACATGCCGATTGTGCCGCCTGTATAGGCGATGTAAATGTGTTTTCTTTCCATAATAACAACGGTACAGAGTTATGGGAGGTGGTGCGATTATACTGTGCATTTGGCATAAAGAAAGCCCGACATGTGTCGGGCTCGTCATGCTTTTAAAGATTGCTACAGTTCAAACAGAAGAGATATTGCCCTTTTGGATCATTAAAGTTATTCAACATGTTGATGTCTGTTGCAACTTTGCTGATGGTCGGTTGCAATGCTTCGGGAGCAAGTGAAAATAATTCTGTCTTGATATTGGCGTTAAAGCTCATGCTTAACTCTTCAAGAAATTGCTCCATTGGAGATAGTGGCTCTTTAACCCAGTACAAGTTGTAGGATTCCATCTTGGCTAATTGAGCTGCTGCATGTACAGCATCATCAAAATCACCTAATTGGTCAACTAAACCATGTTTTAGTGCGTCTTTACCTGTCCAAACACGACCTTGTGCTATTTTATCAACCGCTTCTAAGGATAGATCTCGATGATCACTCACTAGTTTAATAAAGCGCTGATAACCATGCTCGATACCTAACTGCATTACTTGAGCTACATCATCATTTAACGGGCGAGTTAAGCCAACGCCATTAAATGGAGATGTTGAGATCCCATCACTGTGGATCCCCATTTTATTTAAGCCTTTTTCAAAGGTGGTTAAAATACCAAAGATACCAATTGAGCCTGTAATGGTGGTTGGTTGAGCAATGATTTTATTCGCACTTGCAGAGATCCAATACCCACCAGAGGCTGCAACACTCGACATAGAAATAACCACAGGTTTCCCTGCTTCTTTTAGTGCGTCGACTTCATTACGGATCACTTCAGAAGCAAAAGCACTACCACCAGGGCTGTCAACTCGTAGAACAACTGCTTTTACGTTGTCATCACCACGAGCCTGACGAAGTAGTGCTGCTGTAGAGTCTCCACCAACAGTGCCTTGGCGTTGAGTGCCATCCATGATAGCTCCACTTGCGACAACAACCGCAATATCTTGAGCATTAGGAATGATCGCAGGGCGAACTTGCGGGCGATAATCGTAATAGCTGATCTGTTTAAAGCTGTCGTAGCCATTTGAACCAAATTGCTCAATGAGATCTTTACGAACTTCCTGTCGTGTAGCTAGTTTATCTACCAAACCGAGCTCTACTGTCATTTGTGATAAATCACCATTAACCGTCTTCAATTTTGCAATGAATTGCTCCATTGGCATGGTTAACGTTTTTGCATCAATTTGGCGGTTAGTAGCAACGTCATCTAAGTAGGCATCCCATAATTGAGTCAGCCATACTGATGTCGATTCTTTTGCCGCATCAGACATGTCATTCCTAAGATACGGTTCCACCGCTGATTTGTACGTTCCTACACGGAAAACATGTGTAGATACATTCAGCTTTTCAAGTAGGTCTTTGTAGTACAGCGTATAAGCACCGTAACCACGTAATAGAACCGTACCATCAGGTGCCATAAAGACTTTATCAGCGTAACTTGCTAAATAATATTGGCTTTGATTGTAGTAATCACCAATCGCGTAAACCGGTTTACCTGCTGCTTTGAAGGTATTGATGGCTTTTGCTATATAACGAAGTTTGGTTAAACTGGTTTCATTCATTTCTTTTAAATGAAGTACTAAGCCAGAAACATTGTCATCATAAGCCGCAAAGCGAATAGTATCGACAATATCAAATAAGACATTTTCTTGTGATTTTTGGCTGCCTAATAAATCAGAGGTAACACGCTCTAATGGCTCGCGAAATTTACTCTCTTCAACAATGGGACCTGATAAATTAAGGATTAACGCTTTCTTCTCAACTTGTTGAGTTTCAACGTTAGACTCATCACTGGCTAGGAAAGTGAATGCAATCACTCCCACAAAAGCAAGAAAAAATAGGTTTAATACCAGTTGACGGGTAAAGGAAAGTAACTTCCATATGGCTTTAAAACATTTTCCTATGAAGTGGAATAACCCTTTCATATTGTTCCTTATTATTAGTTTGAACTCTGTCACTATCCTACGCTAACTGAACTAGAAAGTAACTAGACTAAATTAATCTAAATGAGAATTGTTGTCATTAATGGATTTAAATAAAAATATTGACGAATGTTGCATATTTGTAAATGTACAATTGTAGCATAAGCTTATAACTACTATTCTGGTCAGACCACAATAATTATAAAGCGATGGATTGTTATGACGTACCCACACCTATTTCAGCCGTTAGATTTGGGATTTACCCAATTAAAGAATCGAGTCTTAATGGGCTCTATGCATACTGGATTAGAAGAGAGTAATGATGGATTTAAAAAACTCTCAGCTTTTTATGCCGCGCGGGCAAAAGGTGGTGTTGGGCTTATTGTTACTGGTGGTTTTGCACCTAATTTTCGTGGGCGTTTAACGCCCTTTAGTGCGCAGTTTAGCTCTTCTCGTGCAGCGGAGAAACATAAAGCGTTAACTCGTGCTGTACATGATAATGGCGGAAAAATTGCCCTTCAGCTTCTTCATGCGGGTCGCTATGCGATGCATCCTTTAGCGGTGAGTGCTTCTGACATTAGAGCACCGATAGGTATGTTTATTCCAAGCCAAATGAGTGAGCGCCAAATTCAAAAAACTATCCATGATTTTGCTAATAGTGCGCATTATGCAAAACAAGCCAATTACGATGGTATTGAAGTAATGGGATCTGAAGGATATCTCATTAATCAATTTATCTGTGCTAGAACAAACATGAGATATGATGATTGGGGCGGTAATTATCAAAATAGAATACGCTTCCCGTTAGAAATTATTAAAGCGATACGTGAAAAAGTAGGTACTGATTTTATTATTATCTTCCGATTATCTATGCTTGATTTAGTGGAACAAGGCAGCACGTTTGATGAGGTGGTGGAACTTGCTCAAGCGTTAGAAAAAGCCGGTGTGACAATTTTAAATACCGGGATTGGTTGGCATGAAGCCAGAATACCAACCATAGCGACTCAAGTGCCACGCGCGGCATTTAGTTGGGTGACAGAAAAATTAAAAGATAAAGTCTCTATTCCTTTAGTGACGTGTAATCGCATTAATACACCTGAAGTTGCAGAGAATATATTAGCATCGGGACAGGCCGATATGGTGTCAATGGCGCGTCCATTTTTAGCGGATGCTGAATTTGTAAATAAAGCCGAGCAAGACAAATCAGAATTAATTAATACTTGTATTGGCTGTAATCAAGCCTGTTTGGACCATGTATTTAAAGCTAAGCGAGCCACTTGTTTAGTTAACCCTCAAGCCTGTTATGAAACCGAATTAGTACTTACTCCTACTGAAAAAGTGAAGTCAATTGCAGTGATTGGTGCAGGAATGGCTGGTTTATCTTGTGCGACATCAGCGGCCGAACGTGGTTATCGAGTAACAGTATTTGAGCGAAGTGATCGTATTGGTGGTCAGTTTAATTTAGCCATGCAGATCCCAGGTAAAGAAGAGTTTAAAGAAACCATTCGTTATTTCTCCAATAAACTAGATCATAAGAACATTATCGTTAAGTTGAATTATACCGTTGGAATGGATGAACTGCGCCAGTTTGATGAGGTGGTCGTGGCGACAGGCGTTAAGCCAAGAGCAGCACAGTTAGAAGGAAGCGATCATCCAAAAGTGATTGATTACCAAACTTACATTAAGACCCAACCTCAGCTTGGTAAAAAAGTGGCGGTGATTGGTGCTGGTGGTATTGGTGTTGATGTTGCAACTATGATTACCGAGCCTGAAGATCATACATTAGATGCGTGGTTAAAAAATTGGGATATTGATAAAAATATAGAATTTGAAGGTGGTTTAAAACCACAAGAAACACATCAAACGACTCGTGAAGTATGGTTGATGCAGCGTAAAAAAGGCAGCATAGGAAAAGGTCCAGGCAAAACGACGGGTTGGATCCATAAACGCACCTTACAAAAACGTGGTGTACATATGCTAGCAGGTGTTGAATATTTAAAAGTGAATGATGAAGGTTTGTATATTCGTCAAAATGAAGAGGTTAAGCTGCTCGATGTTGATCATGTTTTAATGTGTGCAGGCCAAGTATCCGTCAATGACTTAGTTGAAATATTAACCTCAGAAAAGATTGAGCATCACGTTATTGGTGGTGCAGAGCATGCCGGTGAATTGGATGCGAAACGAGCAATCCGTCAAGGGGTTGAACTAGCCGCAAAACTTTAAGCTAAAATTCCAACAAGTTAGGCAACAAAACTTGATAACTGTCTATTTATACAGGTATAGTGCTGATGTTATTCACAACATCAGCACTTTTTTATGTCACGATTATTTATTGCAGAAAAACCGAGTTTAGGTCGAGCGATTGCCGCGGGTCTAGCAAAGCCACAGAAGAGTCAACAAGGTTACATAGAATGTGGTAATGGCGACATTGTAACTTGGTGTATTGGTCACCTATTAGAGCAAGTTGAGCCTGATGCTTATGATGATAAATACAAATCGTGGCGTATGGAGCATTTACCTATTGTTCCTGAGCAGTGGCAGCTTCGTCCAAGAAAATCATCGAGTAAACAATTAACGGTGATCCGAAAGTTACTGAAAACCGCTTCTCAAGTAGTTCACGCAGGCGATCCTGATAGAGAAGGGCAGTTATTAGTTGATGAAGTTTTGGATTATTTAAAACTGTCTAAAACCAAAAAAGCCGCGACTCAACGGTTATTGATTAGCGATTTAAATTTACCGGCAGTAAAACGTGCATTAACGTCAATGCGAAGTAATCAAGAGTTTATTCCTCTCTCTATTTCTGCCTTAGCACGCTCTCGTGCTGATTGGTTGTATGGCATGAACATGACTCGTGCTTATACCTTATTAGGTCAACGTGGTGGTTATCAAGGTGTCTTATCCGTAGGCCGTGTACAAACGCCCGTATTAGGTTTAGTGACCCGCCGTGATGAAGAGATTGCTAATTTTGTGCCTAAAGCGTATTTCACCTTAGATGCGTTAATTCCTTATCAAAATCCTCAGCTGAATGACGGACAAGCGTTTGATATTCGAGCGAAGTGGAAGCCAAGTGAAGCGTGTCAGCAATGGCAAGATGAAGAAGGGCGCGTGCTTAGTCTAAAATTGGTAGAAAACGTGACTCAGAGAATTGCGAATCAGCCAGCAACAGTCACTAAAGCTGAAAATAAAGAAACCAAGCAAAATGCGCCTTTGCCTTATTCGTTATCGTCATTACAAATAGATGCTTCAAAGCGTTATAACCTAAGTGCGCAGCAAGTATTAGATGCGTGTCAGGCGTTGTATGAAAAACACAAATTAATTACTTACCCACGCTCAGACAGCCGTCATTTACCTAAAGACCATTATAAGCAGCGTGAACAAGTATGCGCTGCAATTGGTAATAACGATAAGCAATTATCTAGTGCAGTAACCAATGCCGATTTAACGTTGAAATCACGAGCATGGAATGACAGTAAGGTAGATGCTCACCATGCAATTATTCCAACCCCTAAATCAAGTGGCTCAGCAGGGTTGTCGGGGTTTGAAGAGAAAGTTTACCATCTTATTGCACGACAATATTTAATGCAGTTTTATCCTGCTGCTGTTTATGCCGAAGCTGAGTTGGTGTTTGATATTGCAGGGGGCGTATTTGTAGCCAAAGGCAAGCAGATGTTGTTTGCAGGTTGGCGAGTATTACTGGGTAAAGCTCAAGCGCAAAATGGCGATGATGATGTAGCGAATAAAGTTCCTCCACTTAAAAGAGGCGAAGTACATACGTGTCGTGAAGGTGAAATAAAACACAAGATGACAGAGCCTCCAAAATATTTTACTGAAGCGACCTTGCTTCAAGCCATGACGGGAATTGCACGCTTTGTTGAAGATAAAGAGCTGAAAAAGATATTAAGAGATACTGATGGATTAGGAACAGAGGCCACACGAGCAGGGATATTAGATACTTTATTTAAACGCCAACTATTAACTCGAAATGGTAAAAATATTCATGCGAGTGAGGCCGGTAAAGGCTTAATTCATGCGCTACCGAATGAGGCGACTTATCCAGATATGACAGCACATTGGGAGTTTCAGCTGCAAGGAATGACAGAAAAAACCTGCGCATATCGTCCTTTTATGTATGAATTAGAAACCAAAGTCCTAAATTTTATGCAAAGGGTTCAGCAAGGTCCGGTACCAGAATCATTAAAAACGTTGAAAAGCCCGACAAAACCACAATTTAAACGTCGTAGAAAAGTAAAGAAATCATAAAACTAGATCCGTATCATCGAATAGAGTTAAAGAATAAATTAAGGTGCCTTCTTAACGTTACTTTTAGAATAATTAAGAAGGCAATATGACATTTAAACATGCGGTGGGTTTTGGTGTAGCTGGTAACTTTGCTGGGCACCTGGAGCAAGCAGGGGAAGCAACTGATTTTTTAAATGTGAAAGTTGAAAATGCCATTCAACCAAAAGCACTTTTTCCCTTTTATATTCCATCTCAACAAGCAGGATTTTTATCTCAATATCCTTTGTCGTCTGATTCTATTATTCCACCTAATGATGCTGATAATCTACAAATTGAACCAGAGATCGCGATCGTTTTTGATATCACTTATCAAGATAATAAAGTGGTGGCCTTAACCCCTGTGAAGTTTGCGGCATACAATGATTGTTCAATTAGAAAGCCCAATGCAAAAAAGATAAGTGAGAAGAAAAACTGGGGTGAAAATACCAAAGGGCTCTCACAAGACTTTATTGAGTTAACCTCGTTCACCAAAGGGTGTGAGCTAGACTCCTACCGTATTGCAAGCTTTCATATTCGTAACGGTCAAATAAATCGATATGGAGAAGACAGTGCGGCGATTGATTACAGCTATTTCCATGAACAATTGAATGAGTGGATGATTGACCGAATGAATAACCAGAAAGATGAAGGTCCCGCTGAAAATCTAGCCTTATATTTATCTGATGCAAATTATCCAGAACAAGCAATCATTAGTATTGGAGCGACACGATACACAGAGTTTGGCGAAACTAATTTTTTACAATCAGGAGATGAAAGTATTGTCGTGGTTTATGACGGTGAACGCTATGACTCACAAGAGATTGAAAATATGGTGGCTTCAAAAGCATTTTCTGAGTCTGGCATTTCTGTACTTTCTCAAATTGTTCGTTAGTAACTGAATGTTTCTTGTAGAAATTAATACCAATACCAAGCATAAATAAATTATCTAATTACTGGTATTGGTATCACTGTCAGTTAAATGTAAAAAGAAGTGTTTATGCGAGATATTCAGTAAAGAAATAGGTATTATGGTCTGTTCATTTTCTGTTAAATAATTTATATATGCCGAAATCTAATTTAAAACATATTTTTATTATACCAACACTATTTTTAGTGTTGTTGCTAAGCATTGTTTTAGATAATCATATTGGGTCGGTTCAACGACAAGTAAACCGAGAGTATGAACGTATTATTGATTCTTTACAGCGTTCAATTAAAGTAATGATTTCGCTTGATTACAATTTATCTCAGCTTTATAAACAAAGCTCAGGTGATTTTTATAATCATAATTTCGAATTAGATGAACAGGCTGGTCTTTGTGTTATTCGTCCGAGTACTGATCAAAGTGCAGTAATGGCGAATCAAGATGTTTCTGTACCAAATAGCCGTTTAGATTACAGTATTGCAGGTTCTGAAGTGTTGTGTGAGCCAAGCTCTGAGCTTCATGAGATTGCCTCTAAGAAGGTGATTCTTGCCCCCGTTATTTCTTTTATCCATGATTATGAAAAGTACCTCCATGGTATCTACTTTATCTCTAAATACGATTATATTATTTCATCACCAAAGCAAATCGCAGAAAATTTAACGAAACAAACATTAGATACTATCTATTCTCGACCATACTGGAAAAACAGTATGAATAATAAAAATCAAAAACATATCACCTTTACACCACCTTATACAGATGCTTTTTTTGATGGTTTAGAAGTTCTCACCTTTTCTACACCGATCTATTATAAAGACTTCTTTAAGGGGGTATTAGTTATTGATTTGTCGGTTGAGAAATTGTTACGTTCAAATAATGATGTCTCAAAGCATATTCAGCTATTAGAGAGTGATCAGTATGAACGATTTGAACAGTATCGTTTTATGCAGCCAGTGACACTAGAGGATACTGATTTTACCTACTTTCTATATTACAAAAGCTCAATAAAAGAAGAACTAATTAGTTTTTTGACCCACGATATTAAATCGTTAACCTTGATATTTGTAACCTATATTCTTGCTGTTTTATCGATGTTTTATTATCAAACTCATTTATCTCAGCGCTATTATCGCGACTTAGCAAAACAAGATCCAATGACGGGTTTATACAACCGCCGAGGCTTTGAAATGAGCTTACAAGATCGGGTGGTTAAGAAGTATGTTGGTTTTGCTTTGTATGATATTGATGATTTTAAACAAATTAATGACATATTTGGTCATGATGTTGGCGATGAGGCTATTATATATGTCGCTAAAATCCTGAATAAAAGTGTGCGTGATAGCGATATTGTTTCACGATTTGGTGGTGAAGAGTTTGTGGTTTGTATTAATGCAGAATCAAGAGCCAGTTTAGAAAATATTTGCGAGAGAGTGAGAAAATCAATTCAAGACTCTTCAGGTAAAGTGGTTAAAGGTGGCTTTACTGTCTCAGGAGGTGTTGCAGTAATTGATTCTCGACAAGACTTCTCATTTGAACATGTCATCAAAAAAGCAGATGATCTTCTTTATAAAGCAAAACAAGAAGGAAAAAACCGAGTCTATTTTTCATAAACTCGGTTTATATTTGCATTAAAGGGTTAGCTTACTTTTTCTAGCTCTTGGTGCAGTCTTGCAACGATAGGGTCTGATTTTTTATGGCTTCGAATATCCATAAAAATCTCCTTTGCCTCAGTATATTCTTGGCGAAGATAAACTAACCATTGCTTTACTCGGTTTGAATAATACTGGCCTTTGTCACCTGCCATTTGCAATTTTGAATAATGAATTAAAAGTGCGACCACTTCTGGCCATGGCATCTTAGTGTGATTGTGTTTTACAACATTACCTAGGTTAGGAATGTTGAATGCACCACGACATACCATTAATGAATCAATTCCAGTTGCGGTAATACAACGTTGCCCATCTTCATAATTCCAAATCTCACCATTGGCAATAATTGGGATATCGACTTTTTGGCGAACTTGATTAATGTAATCCCACTTTATTTCTTCTGCACGGTAACCATCGACTTTAGTTCTGGCATGAATAGTTAATTCACTAGCACCTGCTTGTTTGATGGCATCAGAAATAGCAAAGCACTCCTCTGGGTTCTCCCAACCTAAACGGATCTTCGCTGTGACTTTTTTATCACTTGGAACGGCATCGCGACATGATTTTACGATTTGATAAATTAACTCAGGATCTTTTAATAACGCTGCCCCGCCTCGACTTTTGTTTACCGCTTTTGCTGGGCAACCAAAGTTAAGATCAATACCATCAGAGCCGAGTTCAATAGCACGCACGGCATTTTCTGCCATCCAATTAGGCTCTTGTCCTAGTAGTTGTACGCGGATAGGAGTACCAGATTGTGTTTTACTGCCATTGAGTAGCTCTGGACTGATACGGTGGAACACGTGTGGAGGTAACAACTGGTCTACGATGCGAACAAACTCAGTAACGCAGAAATCATAGTCATTAATCTCGGTTAATAGCTCACGCATTAAGTGATCGAGTACGCCCTCCATCGGGCCTAGTATTACTTGCATATCCCACCTCTTTTATTGGAGGTGGGATTGTAGGGGGAAAGGTGGGCTATGTCACTTATTTTGGAAAGTTTGTAAACTCGACAACAGTTTCACCAGTTGTTACTGAGTAACGCATGGTATAACCTTTATTGGTATTATCGTCCATATTTGATGTGTAATAATAAAGGCATTCATTTGAACTGTTATACCAATACTTCATATCAACATCAGTAGGAAACATTCCTCCATTTAAATAAGGTTCAGTAGTAAAGTCTGTATTCAGAAGAGACCTAAATATTTCACCACAACCTTCACCTGTAATTTTACCATGATAAGTTGTACCTAATGGAAATCCTTCATTTGATGGGTAAATGGTTTCGTCAGAAAAAATAACGCTAACACCTGAACTTGCAGATGGTTCCCCTTGTAAGATCCAAGCGCCATGATACATACTCACTGCGGCAGTAAAGGCAGAAAAAACACCATCAGCTCTAGACTTATGAGCATCATCTTGCAAATTTAAAAACTTTGGCGCGGCAATCACAGCTAAAATTCCCAAAATAACAATAACAACAACTAATTCAATTAGGGTAAACCCTCGATTTTTTTTCATAATGTATCTCGACAGCAAAAAATTAATGATAATGGCACTTAGGCTCTGATAATGATTTGCGCTATACTACGCCGAAAACTTAATTTCGGAAGTGAATAAATCATGAAGTACCAATTAATTGAGCCAAATGGTATCGAATTAACCTGTTCTGGCCTTTTTCTTGAGGGGGCGATACTTGCCGCGAATATGGCAACCAAGCCATTAGACCCTGAAGTATGGTTAAAAGATCTTCTAGGTGCTGATAATGCGCTTGAAATGATAAAACCAGTTTCTCAACAAATTGAACATCAATATACGTTACTTAAGCGTCATGAATATGAAGTTACTGAGGTTGTAAATTTTGATAACCTTAATGATGTTGCTGACTTTGCTGAAGGTTTTATGACGTTATGGCCAACGGTTGAAGAGTTATGGGCTGATCTTAACGTAGCTGATGGAACAACCCGTATGCTATCAGCGCTATTAACTACTATGATGCTTGCGGTTGATGAAGAAGAAACGCATCGTCAAATGGCTGAAGCGGGAATTGATACCCCCCCAACGCTAGAGCAGATGTTACCGAAAATTGATTTTATGATACAAGAAGTAGCAATGGCTGCGGATGAATACCAAATTGGCTATAAAGGCCAAAAGGTAAATCCATATAAAGATGTGGGCCGTAATGATGCTTGCCCGTGCGAAAGCGGTAAGAAATTTAAGAAGTGTTGTGGTAAATAAACACGAAGCTATTTCTTAGTAAAAAATAGAATAAAAAAGCCATCAACTGATTGATGGCTTTTTTGTGTCAAATCAAAAGGTTGTTAGGCTGATTTCTTATTAAAAAATTGAGCAACAACAAAAATAGCCAAAGCCACTAAGTTACCAGCAAAGATAATAACTAACCATTGAGGCATAGTTAGCGTTAAGAATTGCCATACAATTTTACTGCAGTCACCATACGCTTCAAACATCCATGGCGCCCATTTGTTGAGTGGTGCCCATGAAGGGAAGGTGACGAATAAATCGCAGGTAGCGAAAGGCGATGGGTTTAATTGGAAATCCACATGTTGAAGAGCGAGCTTTAATCCCCATCCTGCACTGATCCCCCAAGCAACAAAACCACACCAGCGAATAATGAGATTATTTGGGTTTAATAATCCAATAATTGCGGCACCACCAATTCCCATCATAGCAACACGTTCATAAATACACATTACACAAGGTGGTAATTTCATGACGTGTTGAAAAGTAAGAGCTGCAGCTTCAAAAGCAGCAATACAAAGAAGCAATAGCAGCCAAGATAAGCGAATGCGGGAGAAATGGTTGAGGGCTTGCATTAATTATTCCTTAATAAAAAATAAAGGCTCCGTATAAACAGAGCCTTTCATATCAAAAGTGATTATACCTTCTTAATGACCACTAGAAACCGCAGAAGTTGCATTTTCAATGACACCTGGTGTGATCCAACCTAAATCGTAGAACATTGCAGTCATTGGTTCAAGGAAGAATACAATACCGAATAAGCCAACAAGAGCCAAGACAATCGTATATGGCAATGCCATCCATACCATACGACCGTATGATAATTGAATTAACGGTGCTAGAGCTGATGTTAATAGGAACAAGAATGCCGCTTGACCATTTGGTGTCGCAACAGAAGGTAAGTTAGTACCTGTATTGATCGCTACCGCTAATAGATCAAATTGATCACGAGTAATCGCACCATCTAATAATGCCGATTTTACTTCATTAATGTAAACGGTACCTACGAATACGTTATCCGATACCATTGACAGTAAACCGTTCGCAACATAGAAAAGCGCAAGTTGAGTGCCTTTATCTTCAACTGCAAGTACAGCGTCGATAATAGGTTTAAATAGCTCTTGATCAATGATTACCGCAACAACCGCGAAGAATACAGCAAGCAGTGAGGTAAATGGTAATGCTTCTTCAAACGCTTTACCCATTGAGTGCTCTTCAATAACACCAGTGAATGCCGTCGCTAAAATGATAACAGATAGACCAATTAGGCCAACAGCTGCAAGGTGCATAGCAAGTGCTACAATTAACCATACTGCAATTAAACCTTGGATGATTAATTTAGCGTTATCGATATTTGTGCGGTTTTTGCTTTCTTCCGCATCGTATTCTTCTAGAATTTTACGTACGTTTTCTGGAAGTTTTGCACCGTAGCCACAGATGCCTAATTTCTCAACGACAAAACACGTTAACATACCACAAATAAATACAGGGGCAGTGATTGGTAGCATGCGAATAATGAATTCACCAAACATCCAACCGGCTTGATCTGCAATGATTAAGTTTTGAGGCTCGCCTACCATGGTCATTACGCCACCAAGTGCAGTACCCACACCTGCATGCATAAGAAGACTACGTAAAAATGCACGGTAGTTTTCAAGGTCATCACGAGTCAGTTCGTCGGTTACATTTGAATCACATGTATGATCGTGGCTTGGAGTACCACCTTGACCAGAAGCTACTCGGTGATAAATAGCATAGAAGCCAACAGCAACACTGATAACAACAGCAATAACGGTTAAAGCATCAAGGAACGCGGATAAGAAAGCAGCAGTAAAGCAGAATGCAACAGAAAGAGCTGCTTTCGATTTTATGCCAATCAAAATTTTGGTAAAGATAAATAGAAGCAATTGCTTCATGAAATAAATACCAGCAACCATAAAGACAAGTAAAAGTAATACTTCAATATTAGCCACAAGTTCATGTTTTACTTGTTCAGGGCTTGTCATTCCTATTGCAATCGCTTCGATGGCAAGTAGACCACCTGGCTGTAATGGGTAACATTTAAGAGCCATTGCCAGTGTGAAAATGAACTCAATAACCAATAACCAACCAGCAGTAAATGGGTCGATTAGGAAAAATACAAAAGGGTTAATAACTAAAAATGACAGTATTGCAATTTTGTACCAGTCGGGGGCTTTACCAAGAAAGTTTTTGATAAATGCATTCCCTAGTGAAATAGACATGTGATGCTCTCTAGATTATTACATTGATTC
>NZ_JARACP010000029.1 GCF_028765545.1 Aliivibrio sp. S4MY1
GAAAACAGCTATGAATTACGGATACCTTATAAAAGTTATAATTCGAATTGTGGCATGACACTATATTCAATAAACTTTAAAGTAAACAATGCGTTTGATGAGGTTTTTGCTGGCTTTCGGCTTTCTCGTCGAACTGAAGTAACGAATGATACGTTGCCATTGACAGCTCATTTAGAGTCTCGAAATTGTAATGCAAGTATTCATAAATGGGCTGAAATTGAACGTTGGTCTGGAGATATATCTTGTGATTTGTATATTGATAATAAATTAAAGCAAAATCGACATTCGATAGGAATGGTCTTTGACTTGTTTAATGACTCTACTGTTATTCGTTACGATATTATTGCAGGGAAAGATTATCGAGCAGAGCCGATGGATCCTGAGACTGGAATTTAATCATTAAGACTATTGAAATGAAACTTCCCGTAAAACTCATATTAGCTGTACTTTTCCTTGTAATATTAGGTGTGGGCGCAGTTACTTAATAAAGACAGTTATACCATTATTAAAGAATCGGGAAATAAAGCGACATTACGATTTTTTGATCCAAGAGTATTACCAAGTGTGCTGTTGGCATTAAAACCTGAGCAGCTTGAGCAAATGTTTAATGGTGTGCTATCTATTCAATGGCATCAATATGACTCTTGGTTTGTATTTCAAAACATTGTACCTAGTACTCAAGTGGAAGAGATGAGTTCAATCGTAATTGATAATACACAGCTTGCTTTAATGGATGAGATTCGAAAATATCAGTTATTAGGAGATATATCTCATCAATATCAACCGATTTTACCACCGCCACATCAAGCGATGGATATTCTTTTGGATGCGGATAAATACAATCCAACAATGGCACAAGAATACGAAGGGTATTTACGCATGAGAATTGACGCTGGTTGCTTAGAAAAAGAGCCTCAATGGATGAGCATAAAGTTAGATCAAAGTGACACCTCATTAATTGAGCGGATAAAAGGAATTCATCAACAAGTGAAAAGTCAGGAGCTAATATAATGAAGATTACTTTACCTGATGAAAAATACGGAAATGGTCATGATTGTGCGGTAAGTGGAGAGGGTACACCTGTATGTCAGACAGAGGTTTTTGAGTTAGGTTGGATGCAGTGTGATAAAACTCAAACGCAAGAAGAGTTATTCTCTAGTCTATATACAGAAGAAACATTGGATAAACATAAAGCCCTTATTAAAAAGTATAATACTCACTTAAATGAGCCTGTTCGTCAGGGTGAAATTGTAATACTCCCGACAGTGGAACCAAAAACAGAAGCTGAAAAGAGTTGGTTTAATGAGCTTCTAGAGGAAGCAAAAATTGCCAGTTTAGAGCTAGGGAAGCTACTGGATGAAGAGGTTGCTACTCTTCATCGTCACTTTGACTTATTCTCTCATCAACTATGGGAGCGTATTAAATCAGATGGTTTACCAACGGATTATTATGCTCAAGTGGCTACAGGGGTTGGGGCAACTTCAGCCTTGGTTGAACAAAACCTTAAAAATATTAATGGCGTTTTATTTGAGATAAATGATTTGTATGCCTCACAAGTTGCGATGGCAAGTAGAACTGGTGGTGTGAATTATGGGTCATTTGTTGCTGAGCGAGCAGAGCTATTTAAAAAGCTTGATGGTTCTTTTGCTGTGCTTTCTAAACGTAGTGTTCAATTGCCAATATATAATCAAATTAAACGTAATTTGAAGTTATCGACTAAGTCAGTTATTCATAATGCTGATGAAATATTAAAAACTGGATATGTGAAAGAGTTAGGTAAGCGTATCGGAAATATAGCGATAGGCATTTCAGCCTCTAGAGGGTTGGGGTATGTCGGTTTATTAATTGGTGCGAATAGTGCAATGGATAATATTTATCAGGCGTGTAAGGTTGATAGTTCTGGTGATTGTGGTAAGACAACGACTCGTGAAGTCACTGGGTTTGTTGGTGGATGGTATGGTGGTATTAAAGGAGGGACTGTCGGTGTAGGACTAGCAGTAGGTACTGTATTGTTTGTTGTTGGTGTTACTGCTTCCGCCCCTGTACTTGCTCTTGCTGCTATTGGTGGTGCGATTGTTGGTGGAGGTGCTGGTGGTATTGTTGGCTCGACGACAGGTAAAGCGGTTGGTGATGGAATGTACGATTTTTATGAATGGATGGTGGAATAAATGTCGGATGCAGTATGGTGGGAATTATTGATTATGGTTCCTGGCTCTATTTTTGCTGGATATGCTATAGCTTGGTCTGTTCCTGGTGTGATTATGAGTGCAACTGTTTCACTGGGAAGTTTTAAACATATTATTTTTATTGATAAGCAATTAGCAAAAGACCTTGATAAATATTATGACAAAAATGGGCATATGCTGCCTCAATATCAAATGTCTTGGGAAATAGGTAGTCGATGCTTTGATTATTGGATTAAGTACCCATTCATTCGTAAGCGTGTAACAACTGATTCTATAAAATTTAAGCTTTTTATGTGGGTCAATGCTTTAGGTGTATGGAGTTATATTCTTTTTATTTTTTGTCTATTAATGGCTAAAACTTTCGATATTATTTAACTAAGTATTGTATATCATACTAAACAAACTAAAATTGGCTGCCATAACAGCCAGTTCATTACTAGCGAATAACAATCTTCCTAGGAATTAACTCAATGCCTGCTTGATAACGCTTTGCTGAAGCATTCAACCCTAATGCTAAGGCACTATCAGCAATCAGTTCGAATTGCTGTGGTAGAGAGTTTACTTTGATAGGTAAAAAATCCAATAGACGGTTATCACCAAAGGTACCTAGTTTTATTTTGGTCATTAATTCAGGCTTTTCAATGAGTACATCTAAAATCCCTTCAAGCAAAATATAAGAGGTGGTGATAATCGCATCTGGAATGGCGTCCTCTTTTATCCATTGCTCAAAAACCGCTTTGCCTGATTCACGATTAAAGTGTTCGCCATACCCCGTGATGCTTGCTAAATCTTTCTCTTTGGCCTTTGCTTCAAACCCTAACTGGCGTTCACGAGAAATATTCAGCTCTGGTAATGCACCAATTAGGCCGATTGATTTTACGTTTTCATTAACTACTGATTTGGTTAGCTCATAAGCCGCGTCAAAATCTTCACTGATCACACAACCAAAATGTTCATCATCTAACGAGCGGTCAATTGCAATAATGGGTGTTCCTTTCTCTTGAATCGTTAAATAGTAGTCACTGCCATCAGGCAAACAGCTTGCAACAAACAAGGCGTCTATTCGACGACTGATTAAAGCATGAGCGACGTTCTTTTCAGTTTCAGGATCATCATCAGAGCATCCAATTAAAATCTGATAACCCGCTTTACGAGAGTTGTACTCTAATAATTTAGCTAATTTAGCGTAGCTGGTGTTTTCAAGATCAGGAATGATTAATCCAAACGAACGACTACTGCCTGCACGTAATGCAGAAGCGGCATGATCAGGGCGGTAATTGTGTTCATCAACCACAGCCATGACTTTTAATTGTGTCTTTTCGCTGATGCGATATTTCTGTGCTTTACCATTGATGACATAGCTTGCAGTGGTTTTAGAGACGCCAGCAAGTTTGGCTATTTCATCTAATGTCATGGGTAAGATCCTTAAATTCTGTGGGTCGGATCATATAAATTTAGATCCAATCATTTTATGAGTTGAATTATATGCTGAATCGTTTCAGTATAAAAGCTGAAAGGATTCAGCAAATTTGAAAAACGTGATATTTACGTTGTTTTTACTTTTTATGAAGCGTATTCATAAGTAGAAAGCATTTGCTGAACTTTTTTTAACTGTTTTGCTGAATCGATTAAGCTTTACTTGAGCAACGCTTAAACGGTGATTCAACAGAACACAAATTACAGATAAACAAGCGAGAGGCTAAGACCCATGCTGACATTGACAAAGAATGACATTACGTTGCAACAAGCAGCAACGGATAAGACAACGGCAATTAAAGCGATTGCAAAACAACTAACAGAAAAAGGCTTAGTTGCAGAGAAGTACGTAGACGGAATGCTAAATCGTGAGCAACAGAACTCAACGTTTTTAGGTAATGGTATTGCTATCCCTCACGGTACAACAGACACCCGTGATTTAGTCAATAACACAGGCGTGGCTGTTCATCATTTCCCACAAGGTGTTAACTGGGGGGATGGTAATGTGGTTTATGTGGCGATTGGTATTGCGGCTAAATCAGATGAGCACTTAGGAATCCTTAAGCAACTAACTAAAGTACTTTCTGCCGATGGTGTAGAAGAGAAGCTAAAACAAGCCAAAACCGAAGCTGACATCATTGCATTATTAAATGGTGAAGTTCAGTTTGAAGCTGATTTCGATGCATCATTGATTCAATTGCTATTCCCAGCAAGTGATATGATCCAAATGAGTGCGGTTGCTGGTGGCTTACTAAAAAACAGCGGCAATGCTGAAAACCAATTTGTTGCAGAGTTAGTGACTAAAGAGCCTACGCATTTAGGTAAAGGTTTATGGTTGGTAAGTACTGACAAAGGCGTTAAGCGCTCTGGTATGTCTATCGTAACAACCGCGAATGGCTGTGAGTTTAATGGGTTACCTGTAAAAGGTTTGATTGCAATCGCCTCTTGTAATGCCTCTCATAAATCGTTTTTAACGACGATTACAAAAGTGGTTTCAGAGCAGCAACAAGACTCTATTTTATCTGCAACTTCAGAGCAGTTACTAGCGATGTTCTCTACGTCTACTGAAGAAACAACAGTAAGTGTTGATGCAGATAATACAGCAATTTTTAAGATTAAAAATGCACATGGTTTACACGCTCGTCCAGGAGCGATGTTAGTAGCAGAAGCGAAGAAATACGAATCAAAAATCACTGTGTTAAATGTAAATGGTGATGGAAAATCAGTTAATGCGAAGAGCTTGATGAAAGTGATTGCATTGGGTGTTAAACACGGCCATGAACTGCAATTTACTGCAGATGGCTCAGATGCAAAAGAAGCGTTGGTAGGTATTGGTGCTGCGATTGCTTCTGGTTTAGGTGAGGGTTAATTGATGAGTATTTTAAAAAGCAAAGTAGTTACTATCACACTAAACCCTGCTTTAGATTTAACAGGCAGTTTAGATGCGTTATCAGTTGGCTCTGTGAGTTTAGTTAGTAAAGGCTCACTTCATGCGGCCGGTAAAGGCGTAAACGTTGCTAAAGTACTGTCTGACTTAGGTGCTGAGGTGACCGTTACCGGTTTTTTAGGCCGTGATAATGAAGAGCTATTCAGCCAACTGTTTGAAGAAATGAATGCCAATGATGAGTTCATTCGTGTCGATGGTGCGACTCGCATTAATGTGAAATTGGTAGAGCAAGATGGTCGAGTGAGTGATATCAACTTCCCAGGGGTTGAAGTATCACAACAAGCTATAGCCGAGTTTGAAGTTCGTCTGTTTGAATTAGCTAAAACACATGAATTTTTCGTATTAGCCGGCAGTCTGCCAAAAGGTATTTCTCCTGAGCAGTGCGCTGAGTGGATTGAAAAACTTCATCAAATGGGCAAGAAAGTCCTATTTGATAGTAGCCGTGCTGCGTTAGCAGCAGGTTTAGAGGCTCACCCTTGGTTAATTAAACCAAACGATGAAGAGCTATCTGAATTTGTAGGTCGTGATTTAGAAACGCCAGAAGCGTGTCAGCAAGCGGCTCAAGATCTTGCACAAAAAGGCATTGAAAATATCGTGGTGTCATTAGGCTCAAAAGGCGTAATGTGGCTTGCTAAAAACGACCAAGAGCAAGCTGAATGGATGTATTCTCAACCACCTAAAATGAACGTAGTAAGCACGGTTGGTGCTGGTGATACCTTAGTTGCTGGCCTTTGTTGGGGTCATATGCAGCAAGATTGGGATCGTTCACAAATCTTATCTTTTGCTACCGCTTTATCTGCTTTAGCTGTATCGCAGGTTGGCGTTGGTGTACCAAATGTCGAAGACGTAAAAGAATTACAAAAACAAGTAACCCTACACAACCCTATTTCTACAAACGTGCAGTAATGCGTTTAGACTTAGTTTAAGGACAGATTATGAAAAATATAGCTATCGTTACTGCATGCCCAAGTGGTGTAGCAAACAGCATCATTGCAGCAGGTTTATTAGAACAAGCAGTAACCAAACTAAATTGGAAAGCGACGATTGAATGTCAATCAAGCGTGTTACCCGTCGAGATATTAACTCAAGAAGTCATTGATACGGCGGATGTAATTGTTATTGCCGCAAATTCGGTGGTTGATACGTCTCGCTTTGTTGGTAAAAAAGTACACCAAGGTTCAATTTCTGAATGTGCAATTAACTCGCAAATTTGGCTAGAAAATGCAGTAAATAATGCAAAAGAACTAACCGCTTCTGAAGTGACGGTTTCAGAGGCAGTGGCATCGACTGACGCGACAGGACCTAAGAAAATTGTAGCGATTACGGCATGTCCAACGGGTGTTGCGCATACTTTCATGGCAGCTGAAGCGCTAGAAGAAGAAGGTAAACGTCAAGGCCACATTATTAAAGTAGAAACTCGTGGCTCTGTTGGTGCTAAAAACCAATTAACAGACCAAGAAATTGCAGAAGCTGATTTAGTTATCATTGCTGCTGACATTGAAGTTGCACTTGATCGCTTTAATGGTAAACGTCTGTACAAAACAAGCACAGGTTTAGCGCTGAAGAAAACAGAACAAGAGATGAATAAAGCCTTCTCTGATGCGACTGTTTTCCAATCATCAGGTAAAGCACAATCTTCTCAAACAGAAGAGAAAAAAGGCATGTACAAACACCTTATGACAGGGGTATCACACATGCTTCCTGTTGTTATCGCTGGTGGTTTGCTAATTGCACTGTCATTTGTCTTTGGTATCGAAGCGTTTAAAGAGCCAGGTACGATCGCAGCAACATTAATGGACATTGGTGGTGGCGCAGCATTTGCGTTGATGATCCCTGTTCTTGCTGGTTTCATTGCGTTCTCAATTGCTGATCGTCCGGGTCTGGCTCCGGGTCTAATCGGTGGTATGTTGGCTAGCTCAACAGGTGCGGGTTTCCTTGGCGGTATCGCGGCGGGTTTCATTGCGGGTTACTCTGCAAAATTCATCGCCGATAAAGTGTCTCTTCCTCAGTCAATGGAAGCTCTTAAACCAATTCTAATCATTCCATTTGTGGCGAGTTTGTTCACTGGTCTTGTGATGATTTATGTTGTTGGTGGTCCTGTATCTGGCATCATGTCAGCGTTAACAGAATTCCTAAACAACATGGGTTCAACTAACGCAGTACTACTGGGTGTGATTCTTGGTTGTATGATGTGTTTCGACTTAGGTGGTCCAGTAAACAAAGCAGCATATACATTTGGTGTTGGTCTTCTGGCTTCGCAAACGTACGGTCCAATGGCGGCTATCATGGCGGCAGGTATGGTGCCTGCACTAGGTATGGGTCTAGCGACATTCCTTGCTAAGAATAAGTTTGAAGCCGGTGAGCGTGAAGCAGGTAAAGCATCATTTGTGCTTGGCTTATGCTTTATCTCTGAAGGTGCGATTCCATTTGCAGCGAAAGATCCAATGCGTGTAATCCCAAGCTGTATGGCGGGTGGTGCATTAACGGGTGGCCTATCTATGCTATTTGGTGCTCAACTACTTGCTCCACACGGTGGTTTGTTCGTACTTCTTATTCCAAACGCGATTACGCCAGTGTTCATGTACTTAGTCGCAATTGCCGCTGGTACTGCGGTAACTGGTTTCACTTACGCTTTCTTGAAAAATAAAGCGGATGCGAAAGAAGCAGTAGCTGCATAATTTACACACTATATAAATAAAATGGGCGCTTCCAAGGTGATTGGAAGCGCCCATTTTTTATGTTTTTTTAAAGCTAGAACATAAAGTTCACACCAGCGCCAATAGAGGAAATGTAATCATCAGAAGCCAGCGGCATGTATTGATATTCAATATTGAAGGTTGTGGAAGGGAACAGTCTCATTATGGTGCCTACCGCAAGATAGGGCTTAGTTGATACCGCCTCTTGCTTTAATGTTTGATTACCTTCTTTATATTGATATTCAACATTGGTGTGGTTTAAACCAAACTTCCCATAAAAAGAACCGTAATAAGACATAGGGAAATACATTTTAGCGGCAATAGTGGCGCCTGTAGCTGATGCTTTATCATCATTGATTGCGATATTATTGATTGATCCTGTCATGTAGTAACTCAGATCCATCGCAAGCATTGGTGCGAAATGATAGTTATAGCCCACTTGAGTCATTAAAGCGCTACCATGGGAACCGTCAATTTTTAGGTTTGCAAGACTTGGCTGAATATAGATTTGGTGTAAAGTGTCTGTTGCTTGCGCTGATGCAGTTGCCCCTAGCAACAAAAGTGGTAGTAACCTTTTCATTATAAACTCGTCTATTTAACCGAATGTGCGATTTTATTGTGAATGAGACAATGTTGTAAAGAGGAATTAAAGACGAAATGACATTAACTATTTGGTTTTCATTATTTTTGGTTTCATTGCTGGGAGCAATGTCTCCAGGACCAAGCTTAGCTACGGTAGCGAAACATACTTTATCCGGTAAGCGAATTAATGGTATAGCAGCCGCTTGGGCGCATTCAATCGGTATAGGCTGCTACGCTTTTATTACCGTTATTGGCTTAGCGGTAGTGCTGCAGCAATCACCAATGCTATTCAAAGGCATTAGCTATTTAGGTGCTGCTTATTTGGTTTATTTAAGTCTAGGCGCTCTGCGCTCTACGGGTGGAATTGCTGCAAGGCTTGAATCGGGACAACCAGTTACGATTATTGAGTCAGCAAAAGAAGGGTTACTTATCTCTCTTCTAAATCCTAAAATTGCCCTGTTCTTTTTAGCTCTGTTTAGTCAGTTTGTTGCGGTTGGTAATGGGCCGTTAGACAAAGCAATTATTGTTATTACACCTATTATTGTTGATGGGTTGTGGTACACGATTATTAGTTGTTTATTATCAGCGCCTAAGATTGTGGATAAACTAAGAGCTCAAGCCAAATGGATTGATCGCCTATCTGGTGTCGTGCTTATTCTTCTTGCTGTTCGAGTGGTATTTTCTGCGTAAATTAACTCATCTAAACGCTTATTTTGTGTAATTTAAAAGAGGAAGTGGGCTTAAAAGAAGAGTTCACTTTTTTATCCTATAGTTTTGGCTTAGTATGATCTCTTTCAAGCGTATAGCATTGTGATTTTATACGTAAAGACATTCTATTTTTGTTATTAATACATAAGGTTTCTCATGACGTTTCAAGCTGCAATTTTCGATATGGATGGACTGCTATTAGACACAGAACGTGTATGTATGGGGATCTTTAAAGAGGCGTGCGAAGCTCAAAATGTGCCATTTATTGAAGAGCTGTACCTTTCTATTATTGGTTGTAATGCTAAACGAATTGAACAGCTTTTCCGTGAGGGTTATGGCCCAAATGTTGACTACCCAGCATTAAACCAAGAGTGGCGAGTGCGTTACACGGCAGTAGTTAAGCACCAAGCAATCCCAGTAAAAGAAGGGGTGATTGAGTTACTAGAGTGGCTAAAAGCGCATAAAACCCCAATGGCGGTTGCTACATCAACACAACATGATATTGCGATTAAAAAATTGGAATTAGCAGGTCTTGATGGTTACTTTGATGTGCTAGCAACAGGTTGTGAAGTTGAGCACGGTAAACCACACCCAGAGATCTACTTCTTAGCGGCAGAACGTTTAGGTATTGCTGCTGATGCTTGCCTTGCGTTTGAAGATTCAAATAACGGAACACATGCCGCAGTAGCAGCAAATATGATCACTTATCAAATTCCAGATCTAGTAGAACCAAGTGCAGAGGTGATTAAACTTGGTCATCAAATATTGCCTTCGATGATCGATGTGCTAGTTGATTTAAAAAATCGTAAAGTATAGTTTGTTTAAATCATGTAGAAGTAAAAGAAAGGCGGATCACTGTATTGTGTCCGCCTTTTTTGTTTAACGTGTACCAGTAGATATGGTCAGGGTTAAGACAATAGATCTTCTACTTTAGGTTGAAGTATTTTAATCCAAGCAGAGTAAGCATTAGCGTTTAAATGCAGATCATCGCAGGTAAAGTCATTCGATAAGAAGCCATTAGGACTCAGGATCTTATTAACATTCAAATAATCAATATTATGCTGCTGACAATAAGACTCTAAACGAGAGTTTAACTCCGTAACTGTTGGGTTTAAATGAGCGAGTCTATTGCCACAATACAAAGTGCTTTGAACCAATATAGGACAGTTATTATTTTGCCAATAAGTAAGCATTGCTGCGTAATTATCAAAAACAGTATCAACAGAAAACCCTTGAGATAAATCGTTAATACCTGCCATGATTGAAATGAGTTTAGGCTTAACGGCTAATGTTGTTTCTATTCGACGTAGCATTCCAAACGTAGTGTCTCCTGCGATGCCTCTATTTACATGGGGTATTTGAGTAAATACATCTTGCCATGGGCCCCATTCAGTAATTGAATCACCAAATAACACAACATCAACGGTTGGCGTGAAAGTTTGGTGAGAGTCTACTAAATGAATATAACGGCTCATGCTATGTCCTCGTTGAGCGATATCGATTTCTTTGCAAAGAAACTCAATTTGTTGTGCTGGATCCTCGATGGTATTCAGTTTTGGTAATAACCCATCAATTTGAGAAACAAGAGAGCTCAGTTTGATAGAGAGCTGTAACTCGTCTTTTAAAGCGTGCAGCTCGTTGATTAACGCATACACTGAGATAGATTGAAACTGGTGAAAAAGATCATATAAATCGATAGATTCATTGTTAAGTAGATAAGTCTTTAATTGAGTTTTCATTATTCATTCATCTTCTATAATTTTTCAAACATATGTTCAATCTCATCAAGCATCCATTCCATGACATTTCCCATGCCACTGTCACGACGCTTTACAACCCCGATCTCAATCTGCAATGCATCAGGGATATGAAAAGCCGACAGTCGAGTCGTTTGGTCACGATACCAGTCTGATTCTAAAACATGCTCAGGAACCAACGCCCATCCAACATTGCGGATCACTAAGGCCGTAATGTAGTAATAGCTGTCTATATACCAATGATTGGCTGAGATAGCTTTTTCATGTGAGTGACCGACGCGATCTCGAATAACCAATTGACGGTGTTGATTTAATTGAACCAGTGTTGGTTTTTCAATTTTAGCTAATGGGTGTTGCGGTGAAACGATAAGCGCTTGATTAAAAAAACCAAGGGACAGATATTCCAAAGAATCAGATAAGGTATTTACACGAAATAGAAAACCAAGATCTGCTTTTTTATCATCGACCCATTCAGCAATATCCGCTTGAGAGCCATTAATGATCGTCAGTTTTAATAATGGAAATTTTAGAGATAACTTTTGAAAGAAATCTTCGAATACATCAATAGGAACGGCTTCATCGAGAGCAACGGTTAATGCAATTTCTTCACCAGTGGCGACGGTATCAGCTCGGGCTTGTAATCGTTCACACTGTTCAAGAATTGCCTGTGCCTCAATAAACATGTCTTCGCCATCTTGAGTTAAAACAGGTAAGCGGGCACTTCTATCGAAGAGATCAAATCCAAGATCGGCTTCTAGGTTGGCAATTGCGGTACTAATTCGTGATTGCGCCTTCCCCATTTTGCGTGCCGCAGCAGAAAATGAACCGCATTTTACTGAGGTCACAAAAGCGTTGAGTTGATCTAAAGTCCAATTCATTTTTTCTCACCTTTTTGTAAACGTATATGACGGTTAGAGCAATTTGGTGAAGGCTTAGGATTGATGTTTTTTTTCTCAGACAGCAAATGGCGGATAGCTAAAATGGGGTGCTTTAATAGCATTAGTGGCCCAGAAAAGCGCATCACTAAACGCATTTGCTCTTTAGGTTCAGGCTTATAACAATGAATAGGACAAGTATTGCAGGTGGGTTTGTTTTCGCCGTAAGGGCAACGATCTAAACGAACTTCAGCATAATCCATCAGTTGCTGGCACTCTTTACACAGTGCTTTGGAGTGATGATTTTTCTTACAATAAATCTCAATCATTGCAGAGACAGTTTTGAACTCAGTGTTGAGTTTACCAAGTAGAATATGACTGCTTTTCATCTATTGTCCACGCTTTAAAACATTGTAATAGAACCAGTATAAAGGGGAAATGAAATTGGGTGAAGTGTTCACTTTTTCATTAACGGATTATGGCTTAGTATTTACTTATCCCCCAAAGCATATTGCTCCTAAGTGTATGCGCCAAAAGCCATTTAGTTTCGTGCTAAGTGGCTTTTTCTTTGGCTCTATAAAAAAAGGGGGGTAAGTAAATTACAACCCTCAAGCAAACATAAAGTATCAAAATTAATTAATATTAACTTACATTTGATACTTTATGGTAATTTAGTGGTTGGTAAATCATTAATAATGGACCTGTACTTACTTAGACACTCTATAAACAGTAAAGGAAATTATTATGAACAAAGCATTATTAGTATTACTGACTCTTGCATCATTCTCTAGCCAAGCTTTTGAAGTATCAAGTACTGATATCCATGAAGGTCAACTGATGAATAGCAAATTTACCTTTTCAGGCATGGGTTGTACTGGTGACAACATCTCTCCACAACTAAGCTGGAAAGATGCGCCAGAAGGAACAAAAAGTTTTGCTATTACTGTGTTTGATCCAGATGCACCTACAGGTAGTGGTTGGTGGCACTGGTTAGCGCTTAATATTCCTGCAAGTGTAAGTAGTGTTGAACAAGGTTCAGCAATGAAAAATACATTACAAACGAAAAATGACTTTGGCACTATGAGCTATGGTGGCGCTTGTCCTCCTGCTGGTGATGGCATGCACAGATATCAATATACAGTGTGGGCATTACCACAAGAGAAAATCGATTTACCTGCCGATATTTCACCTGCGGTAGTTGGTTATACTCTAAATAGCATGGCATTAGACAAAGCCGTATTAACCGCGACATACGTGCGCTAATATGAATTTAAATTGGTAAAATAGGGGGATAAAATGGATAAAGTAATGTTGAGTGAACCGGTATTTAGAGTGCAAACTTACTCTGGTCAGAGTGATCAACATTTACGCAATGTTCATATTTATGCCCCTAGTATTATTTGGGTTAAATCTGGCGTAAAAACCGTATTTCAAGAGTCTGAACAATTTGATATCGATTCACACTCTTGGTTGCTTACGTCAGCCAACCAAGGCCTAAATTTTATTAATAAATCTTCTACAGATAACTTTTATTCTGTTCAGATCTGTTTTTTTCTAACTCCGCCTAAAGAGATGTTAGAAGAGAGTCAACAAAATGAAAGCACTCGCTTACATACTCATGCGATCACGGTGTCCCCATTACTAGCTTATGGATTCACATTCTTAACCGATATGAATACCCAAAAATTAAGCTTTAAAACACAGCAATTTCACTTGTTGGCTTTATATCAGCAATTAGCAGAATTGGGTGTGCTGCATGTTTTATTTTCACCAACGTTCGCTTCTTTTCAAAATGAACTGAGTGCGTATTTTGCTAAAGATCCAGCAGAAGCGTATCAATTAGAAACCGTATGCGATGATTTCTCGATGAGTCGCGCAACGCTGATCCGTCGATTACAGCGAGACGGCACCAATTTTAGAAGCGTGTTATCGAATGTTCGAATGACTCACGCATTAGGATTAATGCAAGAAAAGAAACAAAGCCAGTTAGATTTAGCATTGCAGTGTGGTTATCAATCGGAAAGTCGATTCAGCCAGCGTTTTCATCAGCAGTTTGGTATGACGCCTAAGCAATATATGAAGACGGTGGTGTATTGAATATAATAAACAAAAAAACAGCGAGCACTTAGGCTCGCTGGTTTTATTTTGAATCACGAATAAGTAGAAGGACTACTTAGCCAACTTCGTTAACACACTCATTAATAACTTAATGCGCGGTTCAATTGACTCAAGTAACAAATACTCATCAGCACTGTGGAAACCAGCACCGATAGGGCCTAAACCATCTAACGTTGGAACACCTAAGATTGCCGTGTTGTTAGCATCAGAGCCGCCGCCCACTTCTTGCCAGTTAATGCTGATTTCAAGCTCTTGTGCTGATTCTTCAACCATCGCCATTAATGCTTCAGTTTGTACTGATGGCACCATTGATGGTTTGTATGCTTCACGTTCTACTTTAATAGAAACACCATCAACAAACGGCGTTTGAGTCATACCATTTAATGCAGTATCAACTTGGTCGTATTCTGCGTTATCCCAGAAACGAACATCAATCACAGCGGTTGCTGAATCAGGAACGATGTTAGCGCCAGCTCCACCAGCAACAACACCTACGTTCAATGTCGTGCCTGACTCAAAGTTCGTCATTGCATTAGCGGCTAAGATCCAGTTTGCCATTTCAGTGATTGCACTGCGGCCATTTTCTGGTTCATTACCTGCGTGAGCGGCTTTACCACTGAAGGTTACTTTGTAATTAGCCATGCCTTTACGTGCTTTAACTAAACCACCATTAGCGCGAGCCGCTTCTGCAACTAATACATTTTTCGCTTTTTTAGCTGTTTCTTGGATCCAATCAACCGAATCTAACGATCCTGTCTCTTCATCTGGGTTCATACATACACAGATAGACAGTTTATCTAATACCGCTTGGTCTAGATTACGCAGTGCATAAACTACGTTTAATAGACCAGATTTCATATCAGATACGCCCGGGCCATAGGCTTTTTCAGCATCTAAAGACATTGGGCGTTCTGCCGCTGTACCTACAGGGAAAACCGTATCCATGTGGCCAATCATCATTACATCGATATGATCAGCGTCAGGCTTATTGCGAACTTCAAGACCAACGCCCGCTTTTCCACAATCTACACGTTTAACAGACCAGCCGTTCATGGCTTCATATTTAGCTGCCATTTTGCTTGCAATAAATTCGATACCATCAAGCGTGTAAGTACCGCAATCCACATCAATAAGTGGGCGTAGCTCTTCTAAGTAATCGTTTAGAGAAAAATTCATCTTGAATCCTTATAGAATCATGTTCATAACAAACATTGCACCGAATGCATTTAATACCGAGATTGCAATCATAACAGGAAGGTAACGACCTTCAGTGCCGATAGGACCCATGATACGGCCCATGTATTGCACTTGCGAACCCATTAGGTAAATCGCAGGAGCAAGAATCGCAATGTGAGTACCGTTTAGAATACCTTGGTCAAATAGAGTGATAACCACACCAACTGCGCCGCCCATTGACATCCAAGCACCAATTAATACTGCTGCAGCTTCACCAGGAAGGCCAAAGATAGCCATGATAGGAGAAAAGATAGAGCCCATTAAATCAAGTGCACCTGTAATTTGAAGTGCTTTGATAATTACAAACGCCATTAGTACGTTAGGAACGGTTGAAGTAGTGGCAATAACCCAGCCTTTTTTAGCGCCTTCAACGAAGATGTCTGTCACCATTGGTTTTTTTGCTTTAACGTCGCTCATTATGCTGTCTCCTCAGTCATTTTCTTGTCTTGTTTGTCATCGTCTTGGCCTTCTTTACCTTCAGTAATATTTAGGTAAATACGGAATAAGTTTGCGCCAACAAATTTGAAGGCAAACATAACAACAACAGCTAGGCCGATAGAAGAAGGAACCGCTAAAGAACCATCAGGATTCGTTAATGTAAATAGTACTGCACCAGATGAGAAGAAGTTTACAATTGCTGCACCAGCAGTGAATTGGAACATAGTAAAGATGTCGGTTTCACGCTTAGTTAAATGTTTTTCGTCTTTTAATTGACGAGTCATCGCCGCACCAGCATCGGTACTTTGTAATGATGCAATTAAAGCTAAACCAGAGTTACCAGGAATACCCATTAAAGGACGTAGAAGAGGTGTAAGCAGTTTACGAGCAGCATTAAGTGCGCCGTAATGCTCAAGAACGTTGATCATACCTAATGCAAACATAACAGTAGGGATAAGAGTTAATGCAAAGATGAAACCGTCACGAGCACCGCTACCGCCTTTACCACGGAAAGAAGTTGTTGCCGCTTGAACGCCATCTACTGTTTCAGTAACAGAATAAGCGACACTACCAAAAGAACCATTTAGTGTAGTGAAGTCGAGTACGCCGTACCATTCATTAGATTGCATTAAGCCAGAAAAAAATACAACAGCGAAGGCGAGAGCCACGTAGCTGCCAATACCGACTTTAGAATCTTTGTCAGTCGATTGAGTCATAATTACCTCGTTTTAAAGTTAAGATTAGAAATTGTAAGTGGTTAACTATTTCGTGGTATTGTGCGTTAATCTGGCTTATAGGACTTGATACGTATCAATAACTATTTCTAAAAGTAATATTCTGTATATGAAGATTATTATTTTGTGATCTATCTGAAATTGTAGAGTTTTCTGTTGATTTGTTGTTTAAATTAACATTTTGTTATTTTTGATAGAGGGTTGTTTATTAAATCTTTTTCATCAAGATAGTCTTGTTCATCTTCTATTCAGAAATGAGCTGATAGAGTGAGACTTCATTTATAGAGAGAGTAAAAATATGAAACAGTTATTTGTAACGATAGTTGCTTTGTTTGTTGGATTTTTTGTTCTTGTTTCAAGCCTGTTTTTTGCTGTTGGATTGAGTATTGTTGGCTTTATTATGTCAAAAACACAAAGCAAGAAAATGGATTGTTCGGAAGGCAAAAAATCAAGAATCATTGAAGGTGAATATTCTGATGTGACGAATTATTAGTCAATTAAGATGAATTGGTTAAGATAAAGTGAATCAAGTTCGAGGAAATGGAGTGATAGAGATGAAATTCTCGCTTACCTATGGGATATTTACCGTTGATTTAAGAAAGCAGCGGTAAATAGAAGAGGTAAACGTGGATAGACTGTTATTAGTCATAGATTTTTTATTAACGCATAAAATGATTTTTAGTGTGTTGATTATTAGCTTTATCTTTTTATTACGTCATTATGCGGTCAAACGGATTAGAGGGGATATTCCTTTTTTAACCGAAGATCAGCGCAAATGGATCTCTCGAACAAAGAATGGTTCATTCACCTTCATCGTTATTATTCTATTTATTCTTTGGCAATCAGAGATTAATGAATTTGCTTTGTCAGTTACGGCGATTGCTGTTGCGCTAGTTGTAGCCTCTAAAGAGATTATTCTTTGCTTTACTGGCTCAATTCAACGTGCGAGTTCGCGTTCATTTCGAATTGGTGATTGGATAGAAGTTGGTACATTGTGTGGTGAGGTCATTGAACACAATATGATGGCAACTGTTATTCAAGAAATCGACCTACATCATGGTCAATACGATTACACCGGAAAAACTGCCACTCTTCCTAACAGTATGTTCTTTACTTACCCAGTTAAAAACCTCAATTTCATGAAGCGCTATGTCTATCATAACTTTTCTATCTGTGTGAGAGAGTTTGATAACTTGTATCCAATGATCCCTGAATTATTACAAAAAATTGATGTTCATTGTGAAGATTTTATCGAAGTGGCCAAGCGATACAATGGTGTGATAGAAAAACACGCCGGCGTAGATTTACCAGGGGCAGATCCTCATATTCATATCACAACAACTTCAATGGGTGATCAAAAGGTGCATTACATGGTTTTTTGTCCAACCGAAAAAGCATCGCATTTAGAACAGCTTATCCGACAAGATTTTATGGAAATGTATCATGATATATTTCCTAAAAAAGAAGAAAATAAAAGTTAAAAATACAGCCTTTTCTATTTCGATTTTTATTTACCATGTATGTTTAAGCTTTAATATAAAGGACTCATTGCTCTTGTTAAAATAGCTTTTGAGATACTTTGGCAACGGTTATTTGCACCTAGCTTTACTTGAGAGTTTGCTAGGTGAAAGGTGACCGTTCGCTCTGAACAGCCTAAGATTTTTGAAATTTCCCATGTACTTTTCCCCTCGCAACTCCAAATTAAACATTCTTTCTCTCGCTTTGTTAGGCTGGCGTTTATTTTCTGGGTCTCTTCAGTTATTCGCTGGTTACTATCAAGTAGTTCTGGAAGTATTAAAGGAACGTTCATACAAGCATTAAAAAAAAGTTTGTCTATGTGTTTGTCTTTTTCAGAGTTAGCAAAGCTTATCATACCAAATCCTCCATTCTTAGTATGAATAGGGAAGCTGAATCCAGAGCACAAACCAGAGACTTTAGCCTCTTCAATGACATTAACTTTACTATCAATTTTTGTTTTTTTTTCAAAAATACTCCAATTAATAGGAGAGTGATGAGAAGCGCTGTAATCAACGATAGGATCATCTTTAATAAGGTTCGCTTCATCATAATAATTTCGCCAATATAATGGGTAATTATCTAGAATTTTAATATCGGATTTGAGCATACTTTTGGGATTAATAATGGCGAACAAGTAATACTCACAATTTAGTGTTCGAGTTAGCTCTTCCAAACACGAGCTTATATTTTTATTTGTTTGAGATTGCCGGATGTTGTTGATTAGCTCTAGCGTTACATTTAGGTTTATTGTATTCAATTTCCCTTCCTTTTTCGACGATACGGTATCGCTCAGTACCTATTAAGTATTAGGGTCTTATATAGCATTAAATAAAATAATACGAGAGAAGATTTCACGACAAATTTGTTTATGCTCACACATTCGTTGTGATCTGTAGTCTTATAGTTAATCTATTTTCCTGTAAGATTGTACAGGTTTTAAGAATGAAACTTGCTTGCTATAGTTGCACAAAGTTTAAGGATGGAGGGTCAGGATGACAATAATGATAAAAAAATCCGAGTTTACTACAATTCCTAGCCATGAGTACGTGGGAATACTGAGTTTACGTTATCAAGTATTTAAACAACGATTACAGTGGGATTTACTTTCAGAGAATGATCTTGAATCCGATCAGTTTGATAACTCAGAAGCTGCGTATATATATGCTTGCGATGATACTGAAAAAGTAAACGGATGTTGGCGCTTATTACCGACAACAGGAGATTACATGTTAAAAACAGTATTTCCTGAATTGCTTGGTGAACAAGTCGCTCCAAATGATCCTAATATTGTAGAGTTAAGTCGTTTTGCGGTTGGAAAGCACAGCTCTAAAATGAATGAATCTGCAAGTGAAATAACGATGAAGCTTTTTGAAGCTATCTACATACATGCCGTAAAGCATGGTATTACCGAGTATGTAACAGTAACTTCTACGGCGATAGAGCGCTTTTTAAAGAGAATTAAAGTCCCTTGTCACCGTATTGGTGATGAAGAAGTACATTTGCTAGGAGAAACAAAGTCAGTTGTTTTATCAATGCCTATTAATGAACAATTTAAAAAGGCAGTATTAAATTAAAAATATAATAATAACGTAAGTTGGCTGTACAAAAAAAGCCGGATAAGTTATACGCTTATCCGGCTTTTTTATTTTAATGCATCTAACGGTAACCAAGTCACCTCGACTCCCGCTTGTGCAAACATATCTTGGCTAATTTGAATCTTTTCACCCCAACGAGATAAAAAATCTTCGGTTTGTTCTGGGCAATATACTTTTGAAATACCCGTTTGAATGATTTTTGCTGCACAGTTAGGACAAGGGAAATGAGTCACCCATATATCGCAGTCTTCTAAATCACGTTTAGCAAATAAAATCGCATTTTCTTCGGCATGTAAGGTTTTTAAATATTTCAGTTCGCGCTCATCCGTATCAGCACTATCTGATACGCCATGTGGATAACCATTAAAACCAACAGAAACAATGCGGTTATGCTTGGTGATTACAGCACCAACTTGTGTTGATGGGTCTTTACTCCAAGAACCGACTAATTCTGCCATTTGGAAAAATCGTTTTGCCCATTTAGAAACCATGATATTGCCCTTTGTCTCTATACTCAAAAGAATAATTTTATCTATTTCATAAGCTTATAACATAGTTTTTAGGTGTCAATAAGCGTAAAGCTGCAATCTGCAATAATAACTGGTTAACTATCCTAAAATCGGATGGATACTAACTTTTTCAATCATTATTTCTGCCATATACTCGCGAAATTCTTTGTTGTTACTGAGGTAAAATATGACAACATTTCATGCAGATTCATCCATCACTCGTACTTTTTGGCGTTACGCTATCCCTTCTATTGCAGCAATGGTGGTGAGTGGACTGTATCAAATTATCGATGGAATTTTTGTCGGTCACTATATTGGTTTTGAAGGCCTTGCGGGCATAAATATGGCGTGGCCAGCGATTTGTGTGTTAGGTGCAATAGGCGTGATGATTGGTATGGGTACCGGTAGCGTTATGTCTATTTATCGTGGTGAAAATAAGTTAGAAAAAACAAAAGTAGCACTTACTACGGGGGGTTGGTTATTAGCCATTCTAAGTGCGATAGCTATCTTCTTTATTGTTTTATTTGCTAAAGATATTTTGTCTGCGCAAGGGGCTGAAGGCCAGAATTTTGCTTATGCAATGGATTACATCAATGTTTTAATGTTTGGTGGTTTTTTTACTGCCTGTGCAACAGCATTACCTATGTTGGTCAGAAATGATGAATCGCCAAATGTGGCTACGTTCTTATTAGTGATCGGTGCGTTAGTTAATATTGCCTTAGATTATGTATTTATTGGTATTATGGGGCTGGGGCTTTCTGGTGCAGCACTGGCGACATTAATCGCTCAGTCATTTGTCACCGTCTTTGGTATTGGCTATTTCTTTACTAAGCGTTCGAGCATTCAGATTTCACTTAAAGGAATTGTATTTTCTGTTAATAAAGCAAAACAGTCGTTGGCGCTGGGCTCATCAGCATTAGTCATGTATTTATACGGTAGCTTTGTTGTTGCCATGCACAATGCGTTAATGATGCATTATGGCTCAGCAACGACAGTGGGGGCTTATGCTATAGTTGGTTATCTATTCATGTTGTATTATCTTCTTGCGCAGGGGATTGCGGAAGGCGCTCAACCGCCAATTAGCTACTATTTCGGAGCAAAAGAAAATAAGAAGGTGTATCAAATCTTTAAACTGGCGCTTAAATGGGTAACCATTACAGGGGTAGCTTGGGTGACAATTTTAAATATTTCACCAGAGCTTACAACGGCACTATTTACTAACGGTGATCAATCATTAATTGCTGAAACGATTGTTGGTATCCGCTATCACCTGTTTGCAATGTTTTTGGATGGCATCATAGTGTTGGTGACTATCTATTTCTTATCAGTGAATGAAGGTAAAAAAGCGATGGTGATCTCAATGAGTAACATTATTATTCAATTACCGTTTTTACTACTCTTGCCAAAATGGTTTGGAATTGATGGCGTTTGGCTAGCTATGCCGCTCTCAAATATCGCCTTGATTATTTGTATTACGCCAATGGTTTGGAAGCATTTGAAAGCTCAGAAATTGATTAAACCATTACCGATTGCATCGGCATCAGTAATGAGTCATTAAAACTCGCTAAAATAGGAAGTTTTTTAGACGAAGGTTTACTCTTTTTTTATAAATTCAGTCGAATAGACTTTAATTGGTCTATTTGATTTTTGTTTTTAGGGAGATGGTGATGACAGAATTTGAAAAGATGAAAAGTGGTCAGATATTTAATGGTGGCGATCCAGAGGTTGATGCCATTCGTAACCAAACGCAACAATATCTTCAAAAATTTAATCAAAGTGTTGAAACAGAAGAAAAGCTAGCCATTTTGCCTAATGTATTTAACGCATTTGGAAACAGTTTTATTCAAGCGCCTTTCTTTTGTGAATTTGGAAAAACCATCTCTATCGGTAACGAAACATTCATTAATATGAACGTGACCATGCTAGATGGTGCTGAAATTACGATTGGTAATCATGTATTAATTGGTCCAAATGCTCAGTTTTATACGGCTTCCCATTCATTAGACTACAAAAGCCGCCGCCGTTGGGAAACATTCTGTAAACCGATTGTCATTGAAGATGATGTATGGATCGGTGGTAGTGTAGTGATTAATCAAGGTGTTACTATTGGTGCTCGTTCTGTGATTGCTGCCAACTCAGTGGTTAATCATGATGTACCACCAGATTGCTTATATGGTGGTTCTCCTGCTAAATTTATTAAAAAATTAAATCAAAAATAGCGGTTAATATATAAAGTAATTAACCATTGGTTATGAATTATTTCATATTGTTTCTATGTATATATATTAAGATTCTTGTTTAAAAA
>NZ_JARACP010000003.1 GCF_028765545.1 Aliivibrio sp. S4MY1
TGCTTAAGATTTGACTAAATACTAGTAAAAAGGGCATCATTTGATGCCCTTTTTCTGCGTTGTATTGTGTGTTGTTTTGCATTTTTAGAAAATACACAGTACAGCGCAGATGAATCAACGAAATTGTTGGTTTATGGAATGAAGATACTAGGCTATATTAAGTCTGGTTAACAATTTCTATCAAGTGATAGAAGTAAATTATGGTTATGTCACAGGTTGGTTTATGAAAACAAATACTGAGACAACAGAAACTTCAGGCGCAGCTGATACAGTAAAATGGTTACTTGTTTTAGCTCTATTATCTGCTGCTGTTGTTGGTAATTACTTACTAGCTGATTTATCTGTTGTTATTCGAGCTGCCGGTGTGGTTGCATTAATTGCTGCTGCTGGTGGTATTGCTGCTTTCACAGCAAAAGGTCAAACTGCAATTGCATTTGCTCGTGAATCAAGAATGGAAGTTAGAAAGGTTATTTGGCCTACACGCCAAGAAACAACACAAACAACTTTCATTGTTCTAGCTGTATGTATCGTAATGGCTCTGATTTTATGGGGTATTGATGGTATTATGGTCAGACTAATTGGCTTAATCACAGGTGTTTGAGGATAAGTGATCATGAGTGAAGCTCCAAAGAAACGTTGGTATGTAGTTCAAGCCTTTTCAGGTTTTGAAGGTCGTGTATCTCAATCGCTACGCGAACATATTAAAATGCATAACATGGAAGAGTTATTTGGTGAAGTGCTAGTACCAACTGAAGAAGTGGTAGAAATGCGTGCTGGCCAACGTCGTAAAAGCGAACGTAAATTTTTCCCTGGTTACGTTTTAGTGCAAATGATCATGAATGATGAATCATGGCACTTAGTACGTAGTATTCCACGTGTAATGGGGTTCATTGGTGGTACTTCGGATCGCCCTGCGCCAATTACAGACAAAGAAGCTGATGCTATCTTAAATCGTCTTGAGCAAGCGAGCGAAGCTCCTCGTCCTAAGACATTATTTGAAGCTGGTGAAGTGGTACGTGTTACAGAAGGCCCATTTGCTGACTTTAATGGTACTGTTGAAGAAGTAGACTACGAGAAGAGTCGAATCAAAGTTTCTGTTTCTATTTTTGGTCGTGCAACTCCTGTTGAACTTGAGTTTAGCCAAGTAGAAAAAAACTGATCGAAAAATCAGCAAAACTATTGTAAAGCGCGCGAATTATTACTATAATTTCGCGCGTTTTTGTTAACGGGGAGCTAATCCAGTTGGATGGCGTTTGAACCCAAAATTAGGAAATATTATGGCTAAGAAAGTTGAAGCTTATATCAAACTGCAAGTTGCAGCAGGTATGGCGAACCCAAGTCCACCAGTTGGTCCTGCTCTAGGTCAACACGGTGTGAACATCATGGAATTCTGTAAAGCGTTTAACGCAAGAACAGAATCTGTTGAGAAAGGTCTACCGATCCCAGTTGTTATCTCTGTATACAACGACCGTTCTTTCACATTTGTAACTAAGACTCCACCAGCAGCAGTTCTTCTTAAGAAAGCTGCAGGCGTTAAGTCTGGTTCAGGTCGTCCAAATACTGAGAAAGTTGGTACTGTTACTGACGCTCAGTTACAAGAGATCGCAGAAACTAAAGCTGCGGACATGACTGGTGCTGACATTGAAGCTATGAAGCGTTCAATTGCTGGTACTGCTCGTTCAATGGGTCTAGTGGTAGAGGGTTAATAGAATGGCTAAACTTACTAAGCGTATGCGTAATATCCGCGAAAAAGTGGAAGTTACTAAAGACTACGAAATCAACGAAGCTGTTGCTCTTTTAAAAGAACTAGCTACTGCTAAATTCAATGAAAGCGTTGACGTTGCTGTTAATCTTGGCATTGATGCACGTAAATCAGATCAAAACGTACGTGGTGCAACTGTACTACCTCACGGTACTGGTCGTGACATCCGTGTTGCTGTGTTCACTCAAGGTGCAAACGCAGAAGCAGCTAAAGAAGCTGGCGCTGATCTAGTAGGCATGGAAGATCTTGCTGAGCTAGTTAAGAAAGGCGAAATGAACTTTGACGTTGTTGTTGCTTCTCCTGATGCAATGCGCGTTGTTGGTCAACTAGGTACTATCCTAGGTCCTCGCGGTCTTATGCCAAACCCTAAAGTTGGTACTGTAACTCCTAACGTTGCTGAAGCAGTTAAAAATGCTAAAGCTGGTCAGGTTCGTTACCGTAACGACAAAAACGGCATCATCCATACTACTATCGGTAAAGTGGATTTTGATGCTGCTCAACTTAAAGAGAACCTAGAAGCTCTTTTAGTTGCACTTAAGAAAGCAAAACCAACTTCAGCGAAAGGTACTTTCCTGAAGAAGGTAAGCATCTCAACTACAATGGGTGCTGGCGTATCTCTAGATCAAGCGACTTTAGATACTGCTACAAACTAATTTGCAAAAGTGTAGAATTAATGTATAATTCTGCGCTTATCAAATTTATGGTTGGGGCTGTTTAATTTTATATTAAATAGTCTCCGTCCAAGACCGTAGGTGCTCGCAAGAGCTTAATAAAGCCTGCGTAGACGGTGCCCGAACTAAAAGCTAGTTTTTTAAATTGGTTTTCTGGGAATGCATCGTAATTACTCTCCTACAATTTTGTAGTGAGTGGTGTAATCACAACCAGAGGTTAATCCAAATGGCTTTAAATCTTCAAGACAAAAAAGCAATTGTTGCTGAAGTCAACGAAGCAGCCAGTGGTGCACTTTCTGCAGTTGTAGCTGATTCTCGTGGCGTTGCTGTTGGCGCGATGACTTCTCTACGTAAACAAGCGCGTGAAGCGGGTGTTTACATGAGAGTTGTTCGTAACACTTTAGCACGTCGTGCAGTAGAAGGTACTCAGTACGAGTGTCTACAAGACACATTTACTGGCCCATCTCTACTTGCATTCTCTAATGAGCACCCAGGTGCTGCAGCACGTCTTTTTAAAGACTTTGCTAAAGAGAATAAAAACTTCGAGATCAAAGCTGCTGCATTTGAAGGCGTAGTTACTGATGCTGATGTACTAGCGACACTACCAACTTACGACGAAGCTATCGCACGCTTAATGATGTGCATGAAAGAAGCTTCTGCTGCTAAACTGGTACGTACTATCGCTGCTGTTCGTGATCAAAAAGAAGAAGCTGCGGCATAAGCCCTGCTTTATTTGATTACAAAATAAATTATTGTTGACTTAAAAGAGAATTGTTATGTCTATTACTAACGAGCAAATCCTAGACGCAGTTGCAGAAATGTCTGTAATGCAAGTTGTTGAGCTTATCGAAGCTATGGAAGAAAAATTTGGTGTTTCTGCTGCTGCTGCAGTAGTTGCAGGTGGCGCAGCTGCGGGCGACGCTGCTGAAGAGCAAACTGAATTTGACGTTATCCTAACTTCTGCTGGCGCAAACAAAGTATCTGTAATCAAAGCAGTACGTGGCGCTACAGGTCTTGGCCTGAAAGAAGCTAAAGGTCTTGTAGACTCAGCTCCAGCACCTCTAAAAGAAGGCGTTGACAAAGCTGAAGCTGAAGCTCTTAAAGCTCAGTTAGAAGAAGCTGGTGCTTCTGTTGAAATCAAGTAATTATTACTTAGTTTCATAGCCTAACGGCTAATGGCTGGTGGTTTATTAACCACCGGCCTTTTTGCGCTGTAGGGTTTAGGGTAATTTCACACTGTTTAAAGTCCCTATATCCGAGCAAAAAACATAATTTCAATCAGAGATTATGTCCTACAGAAAACAGTGTTATTAGTCACTGTCCCAACCTTTCGAAGGCGGACGGTTCGGGTCACTTATCAGCGAGCTGAGGAACCCCATGGTTTACTCTTATACAGAGAAAAAGCGCATCCGTAAGGATTTTGGTAAGCGTCCACAAGTGTTGGACATACCATACTTGCTATCGATCCAGCTTGATTCTTTTACTAAGTTTATCGAGCAAGATCCTGAAGGGCAATACGGTCTTGAGGCTGCTTTCCGTTCTGTTTTTCCAATTCAGAGCTACAATGGCAACTCTAAGCTAGAATACGTTAGCTACAATCTCCGTGAACCAGAATTTGACGTGAAAGAATGTCAAATCCGCGGTGTTACATATTCTGCACCACTACGTGTTAAATTACGTCTAGTTGTGTACGATAAAGACGCACCTGCAGGCACGGTAAAAGACATTAAAGAACAAGAAGTCTACATGGGCGAAATTCCGCTTATGACAGACAATGGTACTTTTGTAATCAATGGTACTGAAAGGGTTATCGTATCCCAGCTGCACCGCAGCCCAGGTGTCTTCTTCGACAGCGATAAGGGTAAAACCCATTCATCTGGTAAAGTTCTTTATAACGCACGTGTAATTCCTTACCGTGGTTCATGGTTAGATTTCGAATTTGATCCTAAGGATAACTTATTCGTACGTATCGACCGTCGTCGTAAATTACCAGCAACGATCATCTTACGTGCACTTCGCAAGACAACAGAAGAGATCTTAGATCTATTCTTCGATAAAGTTGTATTTGAAGTGAAAGATCAAACGCTAATGATGGAATTACTTCCTGAGCGTTTACGTGGTGAGACTGCAACATTTGATATTGAGTCGAACGGCAAAGTTTATGTTGAAGCCGGCCGTCGTATTACTGCGCGTCATATTCGTCAATTGACGAAAGACGAAGTAAATTATATCGAAGTACCAGTAGATTATATCGTAGGTAAAGTGGCTTCTCACGATTATGTGAATGAAGACACAGGTGAGATCATTGTTGCAGCTAACCAAGAGTTTAGCTTAGAAGATCTTGCTAATTTATCTCAAGCTGGCCATAAAAAGATCGAAGTATTATTTACGAATGATCTTGATCATGGTGCATATATTTCTGACACATTACGTGCAGATTCAACGGTTGACCGTTTATCGGCTCTTGTTGAAATCTACAGAATGATGCGCCCAGGCGAGCCACCAACAAAAGAAGCTGCTGAAGCATTATTTGAAAGCCTATTCTTCTCTGAAGATCGCTATGACTTATCGACTGTTGGTCGTATGAAGTTTAATAGTTCAATTGGCCGTGATAATGACGAAGGCGTTGGCATTCTTGATGAGACAGATATCATCGAGGTTATGCGTAAACTGATCGATATTCGTAACGGTAAAGGCGAGGTTGATGATATCGATCACCTTGGTAACCGTCGTATTCGTTCTGTTGGCGAAATGGCAGAAAACCAATTCCGTGTTGGTTTAGTTCGTGTAGAACGTGCTGTTCGTGAGCGTTTAAGTCTCGGTGACCTTGATGCAATTATGCCTCAAGATCTTATCAATGCTAAGCCGATTTCAGCTGCAGTTAAAGAATTCTTTGGCTCTTCACAGCTGTCTCAGTTTATGGACCAGAATAACCCATTGTCAGAAGTTACGCATAAGCGTCGTATTTCTGCATTAGGTCCTGGCGGTCTAACTCGTGAGCGTGCTGGTTTCGAAGTTCGTGACGTACACGCGACTCACTACGGTCGCCTATGTCCAATCGAAACACCTGAAGGTCCAAACATCGGTCTAATTAACTCATTATCAGCATTCGCACAATGTAACGAGTATGGTTTCCTAGAAACTCCATACCGTCGAGTTGTTGATGGTGTTGTTACTGAAGATGTTGATTACCTATCTGCTATCGAGGAAGGTACTTTTGTTATCGCACAGGCGAATGCCGTGTTGACAGAAGAAGGTACTTTTGCTGATGAATTAATCATCGCTCGTCAGAAAGGTGAATCTGGACTGCACCCACGTGAACACATCCAATATATGGATGTCGCGACAAACCAAGTTGTATCTGTAGCTGCATCGCTTATCCCGTTCCTAGAACACGATGATGCGAACCGTGCCTTAATGGGTGCGAACATGCAACGTCAAGCTGTTCCTACACTAAGAGCTGATAAGCCTTTAGTTGGTACTGGTATTGAACGTAATGTAGCTGTTGACTCAGGTGTAACTGCTGTTGCTAAACGTGGTGGTATGGTTCAGTCAGTAGATGCTTCTCGTATCGTTATTAAAGTGAACGAAGAAGAATTGGTACCTGGCGAAGCTGGTATCGATATCTACAACTTAACTAAATACACTCGTTCTAACCAAAATACGTGTATCAACCAACGTCCTACAGTACTTCCTGGTGAACCTGTAACTCGTGGTGATGTACTTGCTGATGGTCCTTCAACGGATCTTGGTGAGCTTGCACTTGGTCAGAACATGCGTATCGCGTTCATGCCTTGGAATGGTTATAACTTCGAGGATTCAATCCTTGTATCTGAGCGTGTAGTTCAGGAAGACCGTTTCACGACAATCCATATTCAAGAACTATCTTGTGTGGCTCGTGATACTAAACTTGGTTCAGAAGAGATCACTGCAGATATCCCTAACGTAGGTGAAGCTGCACTGTCTAAACTTGATGAATCAGGTATTGTTTACATTGGTGCTGAAGTGAAGGGTGGTGACATCCTAGTTGGTAAAGTAACGCCTAAAGGTGAAACTCAACTGACTCCTGAAGAGAAGCTACTACGAGCGATCTTCGGTGAAAAAGCATCTGATGTTAAAGATTCTTCTCTACGTGTACCAAACTCTGTTTCAGGTACTATCATTGATGTACAAGTATTTACTCGTGATGGTGTTGAAAAAGACAAACGTGCTCTAGAAATCGAACAAATGCAGCTTAAAGAAGCTAAGAAAGACATCACTGAAGAATTCCAGATTCTTGAAGGTGGCTTATTAGCGCGTGTTCGCACACTTCTACTTGCTGCAGGTACTTCTGAAGTTAAGCTTGATGCGATGGATCGTAAGCAGTGGTTAGAAATCACTCTTGATGATGAATCACAACAAAATCAACTTGAGCAGCTTGCTGAGCAATATGATGAGCTTAAAGCAGAGTTCGATAAGAAATTCGAAACTAAACGTCGTAAGATCACTCAAGGTGATGATCTTGCTCCGGGTGTACTGAAGATCGTTAAAGTTTACCTAGCGGTAAAACGTCGTATTCAGCCTGGTGATAAGATGGCGGGTCGTCACGGTAACAAGGGTGTAATCTCTAAGATTAACCCTGTTGAAGACATGCCTTATGATGAAAAAGGTCAACCAGTAGATATCGTACTGAACCCACTGGGTGTACCTTCTCGTATGAACATCGGTCAAATCCTTGAAGTTCATATGGGTCTTGCTGCGAAAGGTGTTGGTGATAAACTTAACCAAATGCTTAAAGAGCAACAAGAACTGCATAAGTTCCGTAACTTCTTACAAAAAGTATACGATCTTGGTGAAACTCGCCAAGAAGTAGACATCGCTGCACTGTCTGATGACGAAGTTCGTACATTAGTTAAGAACTTACGCGGTGGTTTACCAATCGCAACACCAATTTTTGATGGTGCTCCAGAATCATCAATTAAAGAACTATTACAACTTGTTGATCTACCAGTCTCTGGTCAGTTGAAACTGTTTGATGGTCGTACTGGTGATGCATTTGAGCGTCCTGTAACTGTTGGTTACATGTACATGCTAAAACTAAACCACTTAGTTGATGACAAGATGCACGCACGTTCTACCGGCTCTTACAGCCTTGTAACTCAGCAACCACTTGGTGGTAAAGCTCAGTTCGGTGGCCAGCGTTTCGGTGAGATGGAAGTATGGGCACTTGAAGCATATGGTGCTGCATATACTCTACAAGAAATGCTAACAGTTAAGTCGGATGACGTGAACGGTCGTACTAAGATGTATAAAAACATCGTAGATGGCGATCATCGTATGGAACCTGGTATGCCGGAATCATTCAACGTATTGTTGAAAGAAATCCGCTCACTTGGTATCAACATCGAGTTAGAAGACGAAGAATAATCTCATTGAGATTGTCCGGTAGAATATAAGGCGCTCGCCGAGCGCCTTTTTTCTCCTTACAGGAGCCGAATGTGAAAGACTTATTAAAGTTTCTGAAAGCACAACATAAGACTGAAGAATTTGATGCAATCAAAATCGGTCTTGCTTCACCTGACCAAATTCGTTCATGGTCTTTTGGTGAAGTTAAAAAGCCAGAAACAATCAACTATCGTACCTTTAAGCCAGAACGTGACGGTCTTTTCTGTGCACGTATCTTTGGCCCAGTTAAAGACTACGAGTGCTTATGTGGTAAATATAAACGCCTGAAGCACCGTGGTGTTATCTGTGAAAAATGTGGCGTAGAAGTAACGCAAACTAAAGTTCGTCGTGATCGTATGGGCCACATCGAATTAGCGTCTCCAGTTGCGCACATCTGGTTCCTGAAGTCACTGCCGTCTCGTATTGGTTTGTTAATGGACATTCCACTACGTGATATTGAGCGTGTACTTTATTTTGAATCATATGTGGTTACTGAGCCAGGTATGACGGATCTTGAGCGTAGCCAACTTCTTTCAGAAGAAGAGTACCTTGATAAGCTAGAAGAATTCGGTGACGAATTCATCGCTAAGATGGGTGCTGAAGCAATTAAAGATTTACTTGCTTCTATGGATATGCACGCTGAGATTGAAAATATGCGTGAAGAGTTAGAAACTACTAACTCTGAAACAAAACGTAAAAAATTGACTAAGCGTCTGAAACTAGTAGAAGCGTTTGTTCAATCTGGTAATAACCCAGAATGGATGATCCTTACTGTACTACCAGTTCTTCCGCCAGATCTTCGTCCTCTAGTACCACTAGATGGCGGTCGTTTTGCTACGTCGGATCTAAATGACTTATACCGTCGTGTGATCAACCGTAACAACCGTTTGAAGCGTCTTTTAGACCTAGCAGCACCAGACATCATCGTACGTAACGAAAAACGTATGCTGCAAGAGTCTGTTGATGCGCTGCTTGATAACGGTCGTCGTGGTCGTGCGATCACAGGTTCTAATAAGCGTCCTCTGAAATCTCTTGCCGATATGATCAAGGGTAAACAAGGTCGTTTCCGTCAGAACTTGCTTGGTAAACGTGTAGACTACTCTGGTCGTTCTGTAATTACAGTAGGTCCAACGCTTCGTCTACATCAGTGCGGTCTTCCTAAGAAGATGGCACTTGAACTATTTAAGCCATTTATCTATAGCAAATTAGAAGGCCGTGGTCTTGCTACGACAATCAAAGCTGCTAAGAAAATGGTAGAGCGTGAAGAAGCGATCGTTTGGGATATCCTAGATGACGTAATTCGTGAACACCCAGTATTGCTTAACCGTGCACCAACACTTCACCGTCTTGGTATTCAAGCGTTTGAACCAGTACTAATCGAAGGTAAAGCGATTCAGCTTCACCCACTAGTGTGTGCGGCATATAACGCCGACTTCGATGGTGACCAGATGGCGGTACACGTACCTCTAACTCTGGAAGCTCAATTAGAAGCACGTACCCTAATGATGTCGACAAACAACATTCTGTCGCCAGCATCAGGTGACCCAATCATCGTACCTTCTCAGGACGTTGTATTAGGTCTGTACTACATGACACGTGAAAAAATTAACGCGAAAGGCGAAGGCATGTACCTTGAAGGTTTTGCTGAAGCTGAAAAAGCATACCGTACAGGTGTTGCTGAGCTACATGCTCGCGTTAAAGTTCGTATCACTGAAGTTATTCGTGATGAGAACGGTATTGAGACTCGTGAAACTAAACTGGTTGATACGACTGTTGGTCGTGCAATGCTATGGCAGATCGTTCCAGAAGGTCTTCCTTACAGCATCATTAACCAGAAGTTAGGTAAGAAGCAAATCTCTAACCTACTAAACGAAGCGTACCGTACTCTTGGCCTTAAAGACACAGTAGTGTTTGCTGACCAAATTATGTACACAGGTTTCGCATACGCAGCATTATCAGGTGCGTCTGTTGGTATCGATGACATGGTTATCCCTGATGCTAAGTACACGAAAGTTGCTGATGCAGAAGAAGAAGTTAAGCAAATTCAAGAGCAGTACCAATCTGGCCTTGTAACTGCGGGCGAGCGTTACAACAAAGTTATCGATATCTGGGCAGCAACAAACGAACAAGTTGCTAAAGAGATGATGGATAACCTGTCTTCAGAAACTGTGCTTAACCGCGATGGTGAAGAAGAGCAACAAGAATCGTTTAACAGCGTTTACATGATGGCCGATTCCGGTGCTCGTGGTTCTGCAGCTCAGATTCGTCAGCTAGCGGGTATGCGTGGTCTGATGGCTAAACCAGATGGTTCAATCATCGAAACACCGATCACGGCGAACTTCCGTGAAGGTCTAAACGTAAACCAATACTTCATCTCAACGCACGGTGCGCGTAAAGGTCTTGCCGATACAGCACTTAAAACAGCGAACTCAGGTTACCTGACTCGTCGTTTAGTAGACGTTGCACAAGATGTGGTTGTTCACTTAGATGACTGTGGTACATACGAAGGTGTGACCATGACTCCTCTAATTGAAGGTGGTGATGTTAAAGAGCCTCTACACGAACGTGTTCTAGGTCGTGTTGTTGCTGAAGATGTATTGAAACCTGGTACTGATGAAGTTCTTCTACCACGTAACACGCTTCTTGATGAGAAGCAGTGTCAAGTTGTTGAAGAAAACTCAGTTGACCAAATTAAAGTACGTTCAGTAGTAAGCTGTGAAGCTGACTTCGGTTGTTGTGCAAACTGTTACGGTCGTGACCTTGCTCGTGGCCACATGGTTAACCAAGGTGAGTCAGTTGGTGTTATCGCTGCTCAATCAATCGGTGAACCTGGTACACAGCTAACGATGCGTACGTTCCACATCGGTGGTGCGGCATCTACGGCAGCAGCAGACAACAGCATTCAAGTTAAAACGACTGGTTCGATTAAACTTCATAATGCTAAGCACGTAACAAATGGCGAAGGCAACTTAGTTATTACGTCTCGTGCATCTGAACTAACAGTTATTGATGAGCATGGCCGTACAAAAGAGAGCTACAAGCTGTCTTACGGTACCGTTCTTTCTAAGAAAGATGGTGATGCAGTTAACCAAGGCGATAAGATCGCATCTTGGGACCCGCATACAATGCCAATCATCACAGAAGTACAAGGTCAAGTTCAATTCGTGGACATGATTGATGGTGTGACAATTACAACTCAAACTGATGAGTTAACTGGTCTATCTTCAATCGTTATCCTTGATGCGGCTGAGCGAGCTTCTGCTGGTAAAGACATGCGTCCAACAGTGAAACTTGTTGATGCGAATGGTCGTGACATCATGATCCCTGGCACTGAAATGCCAGCACAATACTTCCTACCAGGTAAGGCGATCGTTAACCTTGCTGATGGCGGTAACGTAGGTATCGGTGAAACACTAGCTCGTATTCCTCAAGCTTCAAGTGGTACTAAAGATATTACCGGTGGTCTTCCACGCGTTGCGGACTTATTTGAAGCTCGCAAACCTAAAGAGCCAGCAATTCTTGCTGAGCACGCAGGTATTGTTGCGTTTGGTAAAGAAACTAAAGGTAAAGTACGCTTATTGATCACTCGTGACGATAACGGCGAAGTTTATGAAGAAATGATTCATAAACACCGTCAACTTAACATCTTTGATGGTGATAAAGTTGAACGTGGCGACGTTATTTCTGATGGTCCAGAAACTCCACATGATATCTTACGTTTACGTGGTATCCATGCAGTGACTGAATACATCACTAACGAAGTTCAAGAAGTTTACCGCTTACAAGGCGTTAAGATTAACGATAAGCACATTGAGACTATCGTTCGTCAAATGCTACGTAAGTGTACGATTACACATTCTGGTGATTCTACTTTCCTTGAAGGTGAGCAATTAGAATTCGCTAACGTAACGATTGCAAACCGTCAGCTTGAAGCTGAAGGCAAGCAACCTGCACGTTTCGAGCGTGATCTACTAGGTATTACTAAAGCGTCTCTTGCTACTGAGTCGTTCATCTCTGCTGCATCGTTCCAAGAAACGACGCGCGTACTTACTGAAGCAGCTGTTTCTGGTAAGCGTGATGAGCTACGTGGTCTGAAAGAAAACGTAATCGTTGGTCGTCTAATTCCAGCGGGTACAGGTTTCGCATACCACCAAGAACGTCAAAAGCAAAAAGCTGTGGAGCAAGAAGGTCCATCAGCTGAGCAAGCGACTGATAACTTAGCGGCACTATTAAATGCTGGTTTCTCTTCTGAAGAGTAATTAATTTAATAAACGCAAATAAAAAGCCCTGCAGAAATGCAGGGCTTTTTTATAATTTAATTTCTAATTTTAGTGTGATTTGGTCTGTATAATCACCGGCTCTTTTGATCTTAGTGTCATCTTTAATTGTTAAATATAACGGCGTTTGATTTTTTCCGTAGCGATTAATATTTTTAAATACATGGATTTTTTGTTCTTCAGATGGAATGAATTTCTGATTTTTAATTTTAATTTCATACGCAACTTTAGATGATGGAGATGAAGTGTGTTGCAATGAACCATTTTCAGAAGTAACAATTAAATTTGTAAGTGCATTACTGTAAGTAATAAGTCTAACCTTTTTCTGCTTCCCCTTCTTTAGTGCTTTAAAATCAACATTGTACGTCAAATATTTATTGTTAATTTTAGCTCCAGTAATGCTTAGTTCGGCCATAGGTTCAACATCATAAGTAAGGCTAATATCTTTATTTTTTAGAACCTTCTTTTCTTTGTTTATGGCTGATAATTCTAAATTCTGAAAGTATTCACCCGGTGTAATTTTATATGGGTGTGGAACTTTAGCCCAGAGTCTAGTTGTAATTCCTAACTCTAAGGGCAGTATAAATGTTCCATTTGTCTTTTTTGATAAAAGTGACATTGAGTGATTATATAATGTTGTTTGAAATGCTTTTTGATAGCCTTTGAATTGAAATCTATTAATAGGCTTTATTTTAATGAAATCAATACAATGATTTGTCCCCTTCTTAAACGTAATCGTTAGTGGGATATATACATAGTTTTTTTCTGTCTTGATTTGTTTTAATGCCTGTTGTTGTATTGACCATTCTACTTCGCACTGGCCATATGCAATAAATGAGATAAAAAACAATATCATAAAAATTATCGTTTTCATGTTTTATTCCTTTAATTAGCTTGAGGTGTCTTTTGTAAAATCACATCACCTAAAGTGAGTAATAATTCTTTCGAATCTGGAATATAAAGGCTTGCTTGTTGAGTTTCTGGTACATTTACCTTTAGTAAGTATAGACCTGAACTAACCCCTTCTATAACAAAACGCCCTTTACTATTAGTAAAAAACGAAATGGTATGACTACCATTTGTGGCAGTTCCAGTAGTCAGGGGTAATGGAGAGCCATCTTCTTGTTTTAATGTTGCAATAATGGTTTTTGAATATTCAGATCCAACCATAATTTTATGGCCAGTTAAACTTCCTGGTATTATCGAATGAGATCCGGAGCCTAAGTTATATCCTATCGGAGCCATGGGGGATTCTGTCATTACGCTGTTGTCCATGTGCGGCAACAAGGTAACATGGCTCGCCATGCTACGGTTTGCTATCCCTTCTTTATTATTGTCTATAGTCGAATTAATAAACACATCACTTGGTAAGGAGGGATGTACAGAAATAAGAGCGATAGGAGCAATAGGTTGAGGTGATATCGATAGTTGATTATCCACAACAGCAATAGTTGTTGATAGGTTTGTTCTAATACTTGATGTTGTCGCTACTTTAGTAAAGTTTTGATTATAATAAGCAGATACTCGGAACCTGTTGGCAACATGATGTAACTCTGCTTCAGCAGAGGAAGACTCTTGATATTGATTATAGGCAATTAACCCGCCAGTACTGTCAACGTAAGAGTCTGCATTTTTACTTAGCTCTGTTCTTGTATATTCATACCGACTGTCGTAAGTCACGGCTGCTTGTAAATCAAAATTAGTTATTTTTTCTCTCCATCTAACGTTTAAGAAATACTCTGTTTCATCAAAGTTTTCTTTTTCTATATATTCATATTTTGCGCCTAACTTAAAAGTAAAGCTGTCAATGGACCAATTTAATGCGGTTTGTGCTTGGTAGTTATCCGTATCCTCGTAATCATCATAGCTACCAGTTAAATCCAAGCTTAAATTATCAAGAATGGATTGATTTAAACTGGCGTTATAGCGATTAGCTGTGATGGTATCTAAATTTTTATCCCACGGAGCACTAGAGTAATTAGATAAATATTCAGCATTAAGCCTTAAGGAAGTCCCAGAAAAGTCAGGTGATGAAAAGAAAGTATTGGAATAATCAAGGGAGGCGGTATTGGCAGTGGTATCGTTACTCATAGACATACTAGGTCTAAAAGTAATAACACCTAATAGACAACTGATTGTCATAGTTGCACCTAGAACCTGCCCTGATGGGTGATATGTTCCATTTGCACCGATAGTTATAAAGTCTGTTAAGCCATATAGATAGTCACCGGAAATAACCGTATTTCCATCATATGTTGCTTTTAATCCTTCAGAATAGTCAGTGCTAGTACCAATTGATAAATTAAAATTATCAAAACCTTTCCCTAATATTTGAGGGTCAAAAAAGTTACTGAAAGTGAGAGTTTCTTCTCTTCCAGACAGATATTGAACAGTTAAAACGATATCATTTGCTCCTGTAGTAACAGGTAAATCACTTAAAGAGTAGCGGCCAGGAGGAAGTCGAATTTTTGTAACAAATAAACCGTTTACGGTAATGCTTACTTCAGCACTCTCTGTAAGCTCAAACTCTTGATTTGGGGATGAGGTAACTTGTTCTGTAGGTCTTAATGTGCTTCTCGCTCTGGATAATTGGATCCCGAGAATAGAAATAGAGGATAATTGGCTTGATGATGAGGAGTCAACTTCCCCCAATGTGAAGCGATAAGGGGCTTCTGGATTATCAAAATATAGCTGTATTGGACCTCGCCCAAAAGTTGCATCATTATCTTCGCTCCAATCTATAGAGCCATTCCATATAAGATTAGCACCATATACTCCTCCAATGTTCATAGCACCGACAGTCTCTAGACTATTGCTATATTGATTGCTTTCGGGAATATAAGTATTAACTAAGTTGAATGAATTTTGAAAAGTATATCCAGCGGCTTCACTATAAATAGGAACTTGGTAGTTGTTATTAAAACTTAATTCAGAAAGAGCCATTAATTTAGGAGATAATTCTAAATCTAATGAAATTTTTTGTGAGTTAAACGTTAATCCAACCCCGTAGGGCTTTAACTCGTCTAATGTTATAGTTTCACTTTCTTGGTTAACGATATTATTTAATACCTCTGTATCTACTATGTTGCTTAATGCAGTTTGAAGCTGTTTAGTATTAATACTAAGTACTTTTAGACCATTAGTTTTTGCTTCAATGGATGCTATTGGCCGCCCTTGCATTTCGATAGGGAAGTCCATTATCCAATTTGCTGATACCTGAAAAGATATCAGCAGATACATTAGAAGCAAGCGAGACATGATTACATTGGAACGAAATCAATGGATTCAATTTTCCCAATGGCAGGGAACATTTCTGATGTAATCGTGAAAGATTTACTTCTTCCGGGTAAAACGAATTGAAATTGAGTTAAATCAGAAAAATCTTGCCAATTTAGAATAACACCGTCTTTACTCCCTTGAATTTCTAGTTTTTTTTGAGATAGATCGCTAAACTTATTGCCTTCATTTTCTATATTTATGCTATATGCATTATTTAATGAAGAGACATTAATGGCTAGATCTTCTTTTGCATTCATTGGTGATAATAAGATCAAGGCACTGAAGTTAAATAAGACTTCAACGTGAGAGCCTTTTTTTTCTGATTGATCTAATGATAACTGTTTGAATAGAACGCGATATGGTTCAGATTTATTGATTTCGGAGCCCCCTAAGTAACGAACTCTGAATACTTGTGAGCTATTTGCAGGTATGAGTGTTTGAGGAGGCATGATGAAAAAATCATCGCTTTCAATTGTACTTTCGATATCATCGTTATTTAAGTTCGACTTTAATAATTCGGTTTCGATTGGTAAGGGCTTATCGGTTGTATTTGTGATTTTAAAGGTAGCATTAGATTTTTTACCAATAGGTTCCATAAATTGTATAAAAGGCTCAACTTGAAAGGCTTTAATACCAAATGAAATGATCATTAAGGCAAAAAAAAGATATTTCGTCATAATTAAATCCCTCTAAAAAGAAAAAGCGAACCCATGAACTTCATGGCTTCGCTTTAATTATAGACAATCTTTTAAAGTTGGATAGGTGAGATAGTTAGTGAAATTATATCGCTATAATCACCGGCTCTTTCCATGCCAGTTAAACCAACAGGTTTAACATATAATTTTTTAGATTGTGGAGATAGTGCGACTAATTCTGGATCAAAAGCGCCACCATTATTACTTGTCCAAATACTTTCAACTAAGTCTTGAGGTTCATCAATAGGGAAGAATTTATCACTTACAATCCCTGTGTTATTATTATTTTCATGGAAGCGGAATAGGTAATCTATTTCACCACCCTCATTATTTATTAATTTACCGCTATTGGTTGATGTTACTTCAATGTTTGCTCTGCCTTGGCCGTCATTACACCAGACTAAAACCTCGCCAACTTGTGTTTTAGCTGCACCAGCTACAGTTAAATCTAGAGTTGTATAGTTACTCGCTGCAGATATATCCATAAATGTCATTACACACTTAACGGGTATATTACCTGAAACGGTTAAATTAACTGTATCATTCGAATCTACAAAGTTCATTGCGCTTTGCATATCAAGTGTTGTAGCTGCCATTAGTGATGGTGCTGCTAATAGTGCTGTTGCTGCCGCTAATAATTTAAATTTCATGTTCAATCCCTCGTACTTAAATATAACGTTATACGTTGCGTTTAAATAATAGCTATCAGAGGAATAGTTCACCTCATACTGGAGGGTGATATTGAATGGAAAAAAGGGTGATATTTGGATGATTTAGTTGAACTCTTTTTCTATAAGCTGCAACAACTCGTTGCGAGAGTGGATATTAAATTTCTTATAAACATTAGAGATGTGTGTTTTTACGGTGTTAATACTAATATGACATTGTTCTGATATTTCATAATTGTTCATGCCGTCAAGCAATAGATGTAATACTTTGCGTTCTTTTTTAGTTAGCAGGTGTTTATGGGAAATATTCTGAATAACTGAATTTAGAGGTCCTTTGGGGTGTATTTCATGCCTTATCGCATTAGAGAGGGTAGTTCTTGAAAACCACATTTCACCATTTAAAATAGACTCAATTGCCTTTGATAAATGCTCCAGTGCATATTTGTGAGATATTTCCCCTAAGTAACCTTGTTGAATTAATTGATAAGATAGATTTGACGATTCCTGCGTATTTAAAAGTAACCAAGGGTATGAAGTTGATTTAGGATTATAACTTAATGAAGAAGTTGGAGATGGGACAGTCCTGTAATCAATCATTAATAGAGATAGATTTGAATGTGTAGATAATGCTGAGTAATTATTATGGACATGGACTTTTACATTGGGTTTAGTTCTACTCAGCAGCTCTAATAATAGGGCACTGAAGTTTTTACTTTTTGTTAGCAGTAATATTTCTAATGTATTTGTATCATCCATAGTATCCTTCTTTTTGGTATAAATATCATTATAGTTATTATTGACTATAATGATATTTATACCAATAGTTTCTAATGCGTTACGCTCCTGGCGGATGTTCTAAGCTGCTTGAAATCAGCTCGATTAATCCATCCTCTAACTCAAACCTCATTTCAATAATCTCACCTATTTTTGAAAAATCTTTATCAAAATCTGTCAATAAAAGCGCTTCGTCTTCTTTTGAATATTTATCTGTAAAATTTAGGATAGGATCGGTGGTTTTAGTGATATTAGCGTAAATTTGACTCATATCTTCCGTTGGAGAAAAGCCTGTAGCGTCCCATTTCGCCATTACCATGTTGTAAATTTTAAAATGCCCCTCTGAAATATAATCAATCAAATGCTGAGTAAAAGATTGAATTGACGAGAAAGTAGGGAGCGATGGGGTCGATGAATCGAAAGGGGGTAAGCCTGCTAATTTACAGAACTCGACCAATAGATCTTGTCGAGTCGAAAGCCAGTGATCAATAACATCGTTATTACCACCCCACTGTTCTTGGAATTTATTTAGTTTAGTAAGCATAACGATATCCTTGTAGTTGCAAGCAATAAACCAAAGTTCTTATATATACTCTCATTACTATATTCATTAAGATTGCCAGTAAATATTAAAGGCTGCAAGAGGGTTGTGATAAAGATGTTAAACCAACATACAAAAGTCTACTGGTGTGTCGTCAATGATTCTACTATTTGGCTAGAAACTGATGGTCTCCCTTACGGCAGTGCAAGTGATTTAAAATTGCCTTTTGAGCAAGCCGTATGTATAGGAAAACACAATAGTTATCCAGTTATGTGGTTAAATGATGAGTCAGTTGAGCAAACACTTTCTTATACGAATTTAAGAGACTTATTAGAATACAAAGAAACTGAGTTCTTATTATTCAGTAAAGCGATTCAATATGGATTTATGGCTCGAGAATTCCGTTTTTGCCCTCAATGTGGTGGCCGTACTCAACTGAACCTTAATCAAATCGCCATGCAGTGCAATGAATGTCGCAAGTTGCATTACCCTAGAATTTTTCCATCTATTATTGTAGCGGTTCGTAGAGAAAATTCGATTTTACTTGCTCAACATCAAAGGCATAAAGGTGGCTTATTTACGGTTTTAGCCGGTTTTGTTGAGGTAGGTGAAACGCTTGAAATGGCGGTAGAGCGTGAAGTATTTGAAGAAACAGGCATTAAAATTACCAATATCCGATATTTTGGTAGTCAGCCTTGGGCTTTTCCTTCAAGCCTTATGGTTGGGTACTTGGCAGATTATGAGTCAGGTGAAATCAAAGTCGATAGAAATGAGCTAGTAAAAGCGGGATGGTATTGCCAAGATCAATTGCCAGAACTTGCTCCTAAAGGCACGATTGCACGAACGCTCATAGAAGCAACACTAGATAACATAAATAAAAAAACACCCAATCAAGAGACTGGGTGTAAGTAAGGTGTTGTTATGCTTTCAATTAAATACAATTGTTAATTGAATGTTGTTATTTTTACTGGCAAAGTAATTTCTATCATGAGGTTAACTATTGCGCAATTGGCATCATAAATGAGATTAATTAAATATGATCTCGATAGCAAAGGTAGGCTTTTGTTCGCGCCATTGAGTGATACAATAGCAGGAGCTAATATAAGGAAAGATCATGACAGAATTAAAAAATGACCGCTATTTACGTGCGTTATTAAAACAACCAGTAGATTACACACCAGTTTGGATGATGCGCCAAGCAGGTCGATACCTTCCAGAGTACAAGGCGACACGAGCAGAAGCGGGTGATTTCATGTCTCTGTGTAAAAATGCAGAGCTTGCTTCTGAAGTGACGCTTCAGCCTTTACGTCGTTTTCCTCTAGATGCTGCGATTTTATTTTCAGACATTCTGACCATTCCAGATGCAATGGGTCTAGGTCTGTACTTTGAAACAGGCGAAGGTCCTAAGTTTGAGCGTCCAATCACTTGTAAAGCTGACGTAACTAAAATCGGTCTTCCAGATCCTGAAGGTGAACTGCAATACGTAATGAATGCAGTACGCCAGATCCGAAAAGATCTAAAAGGCGAAGTACCACTGATTGGTTTTTCTGGTAGTCCTTGGACACTAGCGACATACATGGTTGAAGGTGGAAGTTCAAAAGCATTCACTAAGATCAAAAAAATGATGTATGCAGAGCCAGCAACATTACACCTATTGCTAGATAAATTAGCAGATACGGTTATTGAGTACCTAAACGCGCAAATTAAAGCAGGTGCACAATCTGTGATGGTATTTGATACATGGGGGGGCGTATTAACTCCTCGTGATTACAACGAATTCTCTTTGCAATACATGCATAAGATTGTTGATGGCTTAATTCGTGAAAACGAAGGTCGCCGAGTACCAGTAACGCTATTCACTAAGAATGGTGGCATGTGGTTAGAGTCAATTGCAGCAACAGGCTGTGATGCAGTAGGCTTGGATTGGACAATTAATATTGCAGATGCGAAAGCTCGTATTGGTGATAAAGTTGCTCTACAAGGTAATATGGACCCATCAATCCTTTACGCACAACCTGAACGTATCCGCCAAGAAGTGGGTACTATTCTAGAAGGGTTTGGTAATGAAGGTACAGGTCACGTATTTAACTTGGGTCACGGTATCCATTTAGACGTTCCGCCAGAAAATGCAGGTGTGTTTGTTGATGCGGTTCATGACCTATCTAAGCCGTATCATAAATAAAATCTTAGTTTAAGATTCTAGATAGAAAGGAGACTCATTGTAGTCTCCTTTTTTATTGGAACAGATCTATACTTAAATGGTCATATTATTAATTATCGGTATTGAGAGTTTTTATGTTTAAGAAATTGAGTACGCTATTAAAAAAAGTCATGCATGAAGCGAGTGACGGTAGTGCGGGTGAAGTCGCTTCGATGCATTTAGCAATGGCGTCTTTATTATGTGAAGTATCAGGTGCCGATCACCAGAGTGATGAAAGAGAAGATAACGCAAAATTACAGCTATTAAGTAAATTATTTGATATTAACGACGAACAAGCAAAGACTTTATTGTGTGAAGCTACGGCTAAAAGTAAAGCCTCAACGTCTTTATATGAGTTTACGACTAAGTTGAGAGCATTGATGCCAAATGAGCGTTACGATCTAATCGAAGCCATGTGGACGGTAGCGTATGCCGATGGTGTGATTGAACCAATGGAAGAGGCGGTGATTCGTCAGGTATCCGATCTGATTTATCTCGACCATCTTGAGTTTATTCGAGCCAAGCTTGCCGCAGCACCACATGTATAATGCAGTGAAGCCTGTCATATCACAGGCTTTCATTTTTATCGCTTTAATAACCCTTGTCAAAATCCACAAGATTGCTTAAAGAAAAACCATCACGCCAACGTAAGTAGTTTTCAGAGAACTGCTCAAAAACTTGTTCAGGAAAGCTAAGCGCGGCAATATGCGGTGTTATCGTAATATTCGGATGATGCCAGTAAGGGCACTCTTGCGATAAGGGTTCATTGATAAATACATCAAGAAAAGCATGAGAGAGATAATTATTTTCTAGTGCCTGTAATAATTCGAAATTATCAACAACCTCACCACGCCCAACATTAAACAGCAATGCGCCATTACAATTGCTCAATGTATTAACGTTCAATAAAGCATTGGTTTGCTCCGTATTAGGTAGAGTACTTACAATTACATTTGTTTGTTTAAACGCTTCGTTCATTTCTGAAATATGGAATACTTTTTCAAAAGGTGATTCTTTTGGTGGGATACCTGAGCTATTAATACCATGTACAACAAACCCTAATGCTTTTGCTGAATTAGCTAAATAGCAACCAATGGATCCCGTACCCAAGATCACCATCACTTTATCGATTAATGAAGAGTAGTGATGAGTTATCCACTGTTTTTGTTTCTGTTGCTCAGAATATAAAGAAAAGTGGCGAAAGTATTGAATGCAATAACCTAAAACATACTCAGAGATTTGTTGGCCAAAGATCCCTTTAACATTAGTGAGAGCGTAATCTTGTCGTAAGTCAGGCTTCATGAGAGCGTCAATACCAGCAAAGGTAGATTGAATCCACTCGACAGATTTAAATTGATTCAGTAAGTCAGGAATGAGTGGTGGATCAGCAAGAATAATTTCTGCTTTTCTAAGATTATGACAAATTTCAAGATCGGGAAGATCTGATAGCTCAAAAAGTGAGAGGTATTTCTCTTTTTCTTTTGAAATGATAAGTAATTTATTCATAACCTTCCTTTTGTCATTCGTGGTTATCAAGTACACTTAAAGCGTCATTTTTTTATAGTGTAGAATCGTATATGTTACGCAATCCTATCCAAGTTCGTTTAGAAAAGTTTGAACCATGGCAACAAATTACTTTTATGGCTTCTTTATGTGAGCGTATGTACCCAAATTACGTACATTACTGTGAAGCAACCGGCTTTGCTGAGCCTCAAACCTATCGCGTTATACTAGATAGTATTTGGGAATTATTGACTGTTAAAAATGCCAAGATTAATTTTGAACGTCAATTAGAAAAGCTAGAAGAAATGATCCCTGAGTTAGATGATGACTCAATTTATCTGACTTACCCAGCCATTGATGCTTGTGTTGCGCTATCGACTTTTTTACACGGGATCTTAGATCGTGATGTGTTAGAAGAAGCTATGTTTAAGATTAGCCAATTATCAGTAATGACTGTTGCTCAGCTAGTTGAAGCTCAAACAGGCGAAGAAGTGACAGACGAAAATCAAAAAGACATTGATGTGATTTGTGAAGAGTGGGATGTCCAGTGGGCAATTTTCCGACCACTTCGTGAAGCAGAAGAGCGTGATATTGATTTAATTAAAGACTTACGCCAAGAACTAAGAGACGAGAATGTAAGTAATATCGGTTTAGAGCTAGATTACTAATTGTCTAACGTTACAAAAAAACCGATGAACAGTCATCGGTTTTTTAATTTAAAGGGGCTTGCTAACACCTTTAACTATTCTTTCTCTTCTTCTACATCGGTATTATCGATAACGCCGTGCTTATTTTTCCAGTTAGTCCAACGCTGTTGAGCCAGTTGCTGCATATCCGTAGTTTTATCTGCTTCATCAATGATCTCTTCACCAACCATATATTCAAAGATATCTTCTAAAGTAAGCAGGCCTTGTACCGTGCCGTATTCATCAATCACGAGTGCTAACTGTGCTCTGTGCTTCATTAAGTGTTCAAATGCTTTAGGTAGTGTTGAAGTACTGATAACAACTTGAATTGGGCGCATAACAGAGCCAAGAAGGCGTTTTCCTTGGCCTTTATGCATTGCTGAGAATAATTCTAAGCGATGGATAAAGCCAACAATGTTATCACTGTCTTCACTGTAAACTAATGGACGTGAAAATGGGGTTTCTGCGCAATCTTTTATAAAGTCTTCCACCGTCATTTCAGCATTAACACGAAATAAAACGGTTCTTGGCGTCATTACTTGGGTTACTGGTACATCTCTAATATTTAGAATATTAGTTAAGATTTTTGATTCACCTTCTGCAAATTCCCCATTCTCTTTTGCAAGAGTTGCCATCGCAGCTATTTCATCTCGTAATTTTGGCGCTTGATGTCCGCGAGCTAAGCGTTTAGTTAATTGCTCTGACGCCCAAACAACAGGGCTTAATAATAGCACCATCCAATGAAGCATTCTTGCAGCCATTGGAGCGAGTTGACGCCAGTAGGTTGCACCGATAGTTTTCGGTACAATTTCAGAAAATAATAGGATTGCGAACGTTAAGAACGCAGAGAAAACACCTAGCCACTCACTACCAAAAACGATAGACGCTTGAGCACCAGAAGCCGCAGCACCCGCAGTATGGGCAATAGTATTTAGGGTTAAAATTGACGCTAAAGGGCGATCTACATTGTTTTTTAGTTGCGTTAATCTTTCGGCAGCAGGGTGGTTCTCTTGACGCATTTGAGCCAAATAGCTTGGACTGATACTAAGTAAAATAGCCTCAAGCACAGAACAAATGAAGGATACGCTAATAGAAATGGCAATATAGATGGATAAAATAAACATTATTAATCTCAAAAAAGTAAGCAAGCCCTTATAAAATGGGTGCTGTTCGGCCAAAAAACAATGCCTCACAAATGAAAAATAGTGATAAATTGTGAGACGTTACTCAGTTTGTGTCTAAAGAACGCGCATTCTGTAGCAAGAAGTGTGACAAACCTTTGCCAGATGGGGGCTTTATGCATTAGAGTGAACAGAATTTCAAAAAATAGAAGGGAAACCCTAATGAATAAAACCCAGTTAATTGATGCTATTGCTGAAAAAGCAGACCTATCAAAAGCACAAGCAAAAGCAGCTCTTGAAGCGACTCTAGAAGGCGTAACTGGCGCACTTAAAGATGGCGAACAGGTTCAACTTATCGGCTTTGGTACTTTTAAAGTTAACCATCGTGCAGCACGCACTGGTCGCAACCCTAAGACTGGTGACGAGATTCAAATCAAAGCGGCGAATGTTCCTGCATTTGTTGCTGGTAAAGCACTGAAAGAATCAGTGAACTAAGATATACTTTGCCGAGTTAACCCTTAACTCGGCATTTTTATGAAGCGCATTCTATCTACCTTACTTCTCTCAGCATTTCTTTTTGGCTGTTCATCAAGCCCATCAGATGAGCAACGCATCAAATCAGTCACCTTAACTGGTGGTCAAATCCAAGGTGATGCAACCAGTTACTATTGGTATACGCGTCGACTGCAACAGTCTCTGACTGCGTCAGATTACGTTACTATGGGCGATTATGGTTGGTATAAAACAAGTTATCGCTGGGAAAAGAACGTATTAGTCGAAGCCGTTCGTGAAGGTGAGATGCTAGATAATACTGACGGCCTCATTCCTTACATAATGCACGTTCGTTATAATGGTAATGGAGAGGCTGTGTATCAACGCTATCGTAAAGATAGTCGTATATTTCCATTAATGCCAAAACAACTTGCTCAATTTCAAGAGCAATCTCAATCTTTAGTCACAAATGTAGAAAATTTTGATAAAGAAGGCATCGCTTTATATCAAGGTGAGTGGGACGGTGAAACATTTTACTCTTGTGATGGTAAGCAATACGATCAATTAGAATTTAATCAAATTTTGCCGAATTTTGTCGTCGTACGATTATCTGGTCTAGATAGTTTTATTTCGTTTTTAGGTGAAGAAAAAAATCGCGATAAAAAAGTATTAAAAATGTCTGAATTATTGCTGTTAACTGATGATAGTTACTCTTGTGTAGAGCAACCTCAATTAATTGAAGAGTAAATTTATTCTTTATCTATATTGATATAAAAAGGCGCTGTGATAGCGCCTTTTTTGTTTTTCTGGAGCCGTTATTTGTAAGATAAGTGATTACTTACCTTCTAATTCACGTGCAATGGCACGGTAACCAATATCATTGCGATGAAACATTCCATTCCAGCTTACTTGTTTCGTTAGCTCGTACGCACGCTGCTGAGCTTCTAAGACTGTATTTCCTAATGCTGTAGCACAAAGTACGCGGCCGCCATTTGTCACAACGTCGCCAGCTTCGTTATTTGTGGTGCCTGCGTGAAAGATCTTTTGTCCTTCAACTTCGCTTGTTGGCAATGAAATAACGTCACCTTTCGCGTAGTCTGCAGGGTAACCGCCAGCTGCAAGAACAACACCAATAGAAGCTCGAGGATCCCACTTAGATTCTGCCTCATCCAGCTTTTCGTCAATAGCCATTAGGCAAAGATCAACAAGGTCCGACTCCATACGCATCATAATAGGTTGCGTTTCAGGGTCACCAAAGCGGCAGTTATATTCGATTACTTTTGGTGTGCCATCAGTATCAATCATCAAACCTGCGTATAAGAACCCTGTGTAAGGTGCACCTTCTGCATCCATACCACGAACTGTAGGGTAGATGACTTCTTCAAGGATACGATTATGAATTTCAGGAGTAACAACGGGTGCTGGAGAATATGCTCCCATACCACCAGTATTTGGACCTGTGTCTTTGTCGCCTACGCGTTTGTGATCTTGGCTTGTTGCCATTGGTAGAACACTTGCGCCATCAACCATCACGATAAAGCTTGCTTCTTCACCTTCTAAAAATTCTTCAATAACGACACGGCTACCAGCATCACCAAAAACGTTACCAGAAAGCATGTCTTTGATCGCATCTTCAGCTTCTTCAAGTGTCATTGCAACAATAACGCCTTTACCTGCGGCAAGACCGTCAGCTTTAACAACGATAGGAGCACCTTGTTCACGAACGTAAGCTAATGCAGGTTCAATTTCAGTGAAGTTTGCATAAGAACCCGTTGGGATATCATGACGAGCTAAGAAATCTTTGGTAAATGCTTTAGAGCCTTCTAGTTGTGCCGCTGCTTTTGTAGGGCCAAAGATAGGTAATCCTGCGTCACGGAATGCATCAACAACACCGATAACTAATGGTGCTTCAGGGCCAACGATTGTTAGCTCAATTGCTTTCTCTTTTGCAAAGGCAACAAGGGCTGTAATGTCTTCAACATCAATTGCTACGTTTTCTAGCTTTGGTTCAAGTGCTGTACCTGCATTACCTGGAGCGATAAATACCGTTTCAACGTTTGGGTTTTGTGCTGCTTTCCAGCCTAAAGCATGCTCTCTACCGCCTGCGCCGATGATCAATACGTTCATGTTTTAATCCTTAATACCATTTTGTAATGGGGATAAATTATATAAATCGATGAATACAAAGTTCAGTGTGCGAGAAACTATAAGAGCAATATTAAGCTTACAGAGTGCTCTTTTTTGCTCTTATAGGAGCGCAGCGTTCTAGTTTCTAGAAGCGAAGCGCTCTCGTTACTGTCTTTCCTAGTGACGGAAGTGACGCATGCCAGTAAAGATCATCGCCATACCATGTTCATTGGCAGCGGCGATAACTTCATCATCACGCATAGAACCACCCGGTTGGATAACACATTTGATACCAGCTTCTGCTGCCGCGTCGATACCGTCACGGAATGGGAAGAATGCATCTGATGCCATTACACAACCTTCAACCTGTAGACCTTCGTCAGCCGCTTTAATGCCTGCGATTTTCGCAGAGTAAACACGGCTCATTTGGCCTGCACCTACGCCGATAGTCATGTCGCCTCTCGAGTAAACGATAGCGTTAGATTTTACGTATTTTGCTACTTTCCAGCAGAACAGTGCATCTTTTAATTCTTCAGCCGTTGGTTGGCGCTTAGAAACGACTTTAAGGTCATCTTCAGACACCATGCCTTGGTCGCGGTCTTGAACTAACAAGCCACCGTTAACGCGTTTCACGTCAAAGCCAGTTGTCTTCGTTGTCCACTCACCACACTCAAGTAGGCGTAGGTTTTTCTTAGTCGCTACGATTTCTACTGCTTCAGCAGAAACTGATGGTGCAATGATAACTTCAACGAATTGACGCTCAGTGATAGCCGTTGCTGTTGCAGCGTCTAGCTCACGGTTGAAAGCAATGATGCCGCCAAATGCAGACGTTGGGTCTGTTTTGAATGCGCGGTCGTAAGCTTCTAGGATGTCTTCACCTAGTGCAACACCACATGGGTTAGCGTGCTTAACAATCACACATGCTGGCTCGTTGAACTCTTTCACACACTCAAGCGCTGCGTCAGTGTCAGCGATGTTGTTGTAAGACAGGGCTTTACCTTGGATTTGGCGAGCAGTAGACACTGATGCTTCTTCAGGATTGGCTTCAACGTAGAATGCAGCAGCTTGGTGGCTGTTCTCACCGTAGCGCATGTCTTGTTTTTTCTCGAACTGTTGATTGAACGTGCGTGGGAATTTGCTCTCTTCATCACCTTCCTTGTTCTCGCCGTAACTAGGAACCATAGTACCGAAGTAATTAGCAATCATGCCATCATAAGAAGCGGTGTGCTCGAATGCTGCGATAGCGAGGTCAAAGCGTGTTTCTAGAGTAAGAGATTTCTCGTTAGAGTCCATTTCAGCAATAACGCGCTCGTAGTCGTGTGCGTTAACAACGATGGTAACGTCGTTGTGGTTTTTCGCTGCAGAACGAACCATTGTTGGGCCGCCGATGTCGATATTCTCAACAGCGTCAGCAAGTGTACAACCTTCTTTAGCAACAGTTTCTGCAAATGGGTATAGGTTAACAACAACCATATCGATTGGGTTGATGCCATGTTGTTCCATGATGCCGTCATCTTGGCCACGACGACCAAGTACACCACCATGAACTTTAGGATGAAGAGTTTTAACGCGGCCATCCATCATTTCTGGGAAGCCTGTGTAATCAGATACTTCAGTTACTGAGATGCCTTTTTCAGCAAGCAGGCGAGCGGTACCACCAGTAGATAGGATATCTACTCCGCGCTCAGTCAGTGCTTGAGCAAATTCTACAATACCAGTTTTATCAGATACGCTAATTAGCGCGCGACGGATCGGACGTGCGTTATTCATGACTACTTTCTTCCTTTAGAATTAAGTTAGGATTTTTGCCAAAAATGAACTTGTTCTGCTCTATTTCTTGTTTAAGGAGAAGCAGAGATTGGCCAGTTTTGGGAAACACCCTAATTGAAAAGAGTAAAGTATTAAGTGTTGTATTAACGTAATGGTGCATATTCTAACTAAACTTAAACAAAAAAGCTCGCGCAATCGATTGCATTCATAGAAAAAGATGTCATTTTTATTAAAAAACGATACAAATAAAGCGCATAAAGAGAGGGAAAAGACGAAATGAAAATGTATTTGATTGGAGAGTTGGCAAAACGATGTAATGTTACTAACGACACATTACGCTTTTATGAGAAAAATGGGTTACTTATACCATCAGGCAGAAGCAATAGTGGATATCGTCTTTATAATGATGACAATCTTGCTCAAATTCGTTTTATTTTAAAAGCTAAGCAGTTGGGCTTAACGTTAGATGAAATACAAGAGCTGCTCGACATTAGATTGGAAGCAACAAAGCACAGTTGCGCTGAGGTAAAAGCGATTACTCAAACTAAACTAAATACAATAGATAAAAAGATTGAGCAACTCACTGAAATTAGAACTGCGTTAAAGCGAATTAATGATGCTTGTTGTGGTCATGTTGACGAAGATGCCTCTCATTGCTCTATTCTTTCTGCCTTAACTGAGTTAGAAGAGAAAAAAGCATAAATTATTGTGCCTGTTTACTCAAGATGTTGATAAAATGGTCGATAATTAGTGGAAAGAATACGAGCGACAATTAGGTGAGAGCCAATTAATGGAAAAACAATACGTAATGAAATTGCTTTCCGCTCTGAAAGTTATCGATAAAAAAATCAGTGAGCAAGGCAAGGCAGTAATGGAGCTTGATGCTCGTATTAAGCGTATTGAAGCTCAGAATGCCAAGATCGCTAAAATGATTGATGGTGTTGGTGCTCAAGGTTCGAATACCGCGGGAGCCGCAGCTGATTTAAGTGAACTTGACGAGCGTTTGAAAGGAATTGAAGAGAAAACAGCAAAAGCCGTTGAGCTTATTCGCTCAGGAGCTGGTGCTGGTGGTGGCAAGAAACGAGCTTGGCCGCCATAGTAGGTAAGAGATTTAAAAGCCGATATTACAGAAATGTAGTATCGGTTTTTTTATATCTGTTGATCAAAGAAAGAGATGAATGCAGTTATCTTAGGTATAAAAAAAGCAGCGTTAATTGCTTAACACTGCTTTAAATTTTCGAAATAAGGCGTGACTAGTTCATGCCGTATTTTTTAAGTTTTTTACGAAGCGTACCACGGTTGATACCCATCATGTTTGCTGCTTTAGTTTGGTTGCCGCGAGTATGCTGCATGATCATGTCTAGTAGAGGTTGCTCTACTTCAGCTAATACTAATTCATATAAGTCGTTAACTTCTTGACCATTTAGTTGGCCTAAGTAGTTTTTCAGCGAAGCCTTAACAGAATCACGTAGTGGTTTCTGAGTAATTTGGTCTTGTGCTGTAACTGTTGTAACTGTTAATGCTTCTGAAGTCATAGATTGATCGAACATATTCTGTTTAGCTCTTCTTTTATTATGATGCAACGTGGTCGAAATAGCTTTCAAGTTGATGGAGTTGCTGTGAAGCGTCCTCTATCGCGTTAAAGCTGCGGCGGAAATCGGTTGCTTGCTCATGCTCTTTTAAGTACCAACCCACATGCTTACGAGCAATGCGAGGGCCTAAAAATTCACCATAAAACTGGTGAAGCGCATGGACATGACCAAGTAAAGTGGTCTTCACTTCTTCAATTGGAAGAGGTGGCATGATTTCGCCCGTTTCTAAATAATGTTGGATTTCTTTAAAAATCCATGGCCTACCTTGTGCAGGACGGCCGATCATTAAAGCGTCAGCGCCTGTATACTCAAGCACAAAACGAGCCTTTTCCGGTGAGTCGATATCACCGTTCGCTATAACCGGAATAGAAATCGCTTCTTTTACCGCTTTAATGTTGTCGTATTCAGCTTCACCTTTGTACATACAAGCTCTGGTTCGCCCATGAAGCGCTAAAGCTTGGATGCCACATTGCTCCGCCATTTTTGCAACCTGAACACAGTTTCGGTTGTCTGGATCCCAGCCTGTACGCGTTTTCAGAGTTACCGGAACGTCAACGGCATTTACAACGGCTAATAAGATCTCTTCAATCAAATCAGGTCGCTGTAATAATGCGGAACCAGCAAGTTTCTTATTCACCTTCTTAGCAGGGCACCCCATATTGATATCGATGATTTGAGCACCGGTTTCAACACAGTGTTGCGCAGCTTCTGCCATCAACTGTGGATCTGCCCCAGCAATTTGTACCGAGCGAATACCAGATTCACCTTCATGTACCATGCGATTTTGGGACTTAGATGTTTTCCATAGTTTTGGGTTAGAAGACATCATTTCGCTCACAGCCATGCCTGCGCCATAGCGCATACATAACTCACGAAAAGGCCTATCGGTTACACCAGCCATAGGAGCAACGATAAGATTGTTCTTTAATGTATATTTACCTATCTGCAAAACATCCACACACGTTTGTGTCAGCAAGGGCGCGCATTTTACGCATTTTTTGCTCGCCTGAAAAGACCAAATTTTGAGCATTTACAAATAGTTTATGCAATTTGTTTATATTTCAGTCAATTAGACGGTTTTATGCCTCAAATTTAGTATTGAGGCATTGAAGTTTTTTTTAGAAAGAGTAGGTCTGAGGGACGATTACTTCTTAATTCCTGAGATTCTGCACCATTCTTGTTGCTCAGCAATAGCATCAAGGGTGAAGTTATCTGCGTAGTATGAAGCAACATCATTTGCTTGAGTATCTAAGACACCAGACATAGCTAGCACGCCACCAGGAGCAACGTGAGCGGTAATAATACTTGAAAGTTCACGAAGTGGGGCAGCAAGAATATTAGCGACAACGACGTCTGCAACAAGGTTCCCTGGCTGATCTTGAGGTAAGAATAATTCAAGTTGATCGGCTACGCCATTACGAGCGGCATTGTCTTTTGATGCGGTGATCGCTTGAGGATCAATGTCGATCCCTACCACTTTTGCAGCACCTAATTTGATCGCAGCGATCGCTAAGATGCCAGAGCCACAACCAAAGTCGATAACAGTTTTACCTTTAAGGTCGATACTTTCTAGCCATTCAAGACAAAGTGCTGTTGTTGCATGGGTGCCTGTACCAAACGCAAGACCAGGATCAAGCATAACATTAACCGCATCTGGCTCAGGGATTTCACGCCAGCTTGGGCAAATCCATAAGCGCTCACCAAACTTCATTGGGTGGAAGTTATCCATCCATTCACGTTCCCAGTCTTTGTCTTCAAGTTGTTCAACTTTATAAGCAAAGTTATCATCAAGTACCGTGCTTGCTTTTAATTGTGCAATCACTAAATCCATGTCGGTTTCTGCATCATAAAGAGCAACAATATCCGTTTCGCCCCATAAACGAGTCTCTCCTGGAAGAGGTTCAAAGATAGGGACATCTTTTGCATCTAAAAACGTTACCGAAAGAGCACCCGTCTCTTCCATTAGCATATCACTGATTTGTTCAGCATTTTCAGATGTTGCATTTAGTTTTACTTGAATCCAAGGCATGGGGATCACTTTGTTTAGTTGAAAATATCGGCGAATTTTACCATAGAAAAAGGCCGTGAGTGTAATCACTCGCGGCCTTTATTTACTTCTTTAACTTAAGATGAAAAATTGGGTTCTATTGAAGGCCTAATTTTTTCTCAAGGTAATGGATGTTTGCACCGCCGTGTTGGAAGTTCTCATCATTCATAATATCTAGGTGTAGAGAGATATTTGTATTGATGCCTTCCACAATCATTTCGCTTAATGCGTTTTTCATACGAGCGATAGCAACATCACGATTTTCACCGTAAGTGATTAACTTACCGATCATTGAATCGTAATGTGGTGGCACTGTATAGCCTGTATAAATGTGAGATTCCCAACGAACACCCATACCACCTGGTGCATGGAAACGTTCAATTTTACCCGGTGAAGGTAGGAAGCGAACAGGATCTTCAGCATTGATACGACACTCAATTGAGTGACCACGCAGTTTAATGTCTTCTTGAGTAAACGAAAGAGGTTGGCCTGCGGCAATACGCAGTTGCTCTTTGATTAAGTCGATACCCGTTACCATTTCAGTAATTGTGTGCTCAACTTGAATACGTGTGTTCATCTCAATGAAGTAGAACTCACCGTTTTCGTATAAGAATTCAAATGTACCCGCACCGCGGTAAGCAATATCGATACACGCACGTGTACAACGCTCACCGATGTATTTACGCATTTCTTCGGTAATACCAGGTGCTGGTGCTTCTTCAACTACTTTCTGGTGACGACGCTGCATAGAACAGTCACGCTCACCAAGGTGAATCGCATTACCTTGACCATCAGCAATTACTTGAACTTCGATGTGGCGAGGGTTTTCAAGGAATTTTTCCATGTAAACCGTACCGTCACCAAAACAAGCTGTTGCTTCAGCACGAGTCATTGCGATTGCTTCGATTAGATCTTTTTCTGCACGAACAACACGCATACCACGACCACCGCCACCACTAGAGGCTTTGATGATTACAGGGTAGCCAATGCGTTTTGCAAATGATTTGTTTTTCGCTTCGTCATTATCTAGCGGGCCATCAGAACCAGGTACACAAGGTACGCCTGCTTTTTTCATTGATGTAATCGCTGATACTTTGTCGCCCATCATGCGGATAGTTTCCGCTTTAGGACCAACAAAGATAAAGCCAGAACGCTCAACTTGCTCTGCGAAGTCAGCATTTTCAGCTAAGAAGCCATAACCTGGATGAACAGCAACTGCGCCTGTCACTTCTGCCGCACTAATAATGCGAGGAATGTTTAAGTAGCTGTCAGCACTGCGTGCAGGACCAATACAAATGGTTTCATCTGCAAGCAATACGTGCTTTAAATCACGGTCAGCAGTAGAGTGAACTGCAACCGTTTTAATGCCAAGCTCTTTACATGCTCGCAAGATACGTAGTGCAATTTCACCACGGTTTGCGATAACTAATTTATCTAACATAGTGAGCTCTATTATGCGATCACAACAAGTGGTTGATCAAATTCAACCGGGTTACCGTCTTCAACTAAAATAGCAGTAACAGTACCAGACTTGTCCGCTTCAATTTGGTTCATCATTTTCATTGCTTCAACGATACAAAGTGTATCGCCAGCAGTAACTTGCTGACCAACTTTAACAAATGGTTTTGCGTCTGGGCTTGAAGCGCCGTAGAACGTGCCAACCATTGGAGAGCAAACTTTATGACCAGCAACTTCTGCTGGAGCTTCAGCAACAGGAGCTGTAGCAACAGGAGCTGCTTCTGCAACAGGAGCAGCTACAGGTGCCGCAACTTGTTGTATTGGTGCTAGTTGAGCTTGAGGTGCTACAGCACGGCTGATGCGTACTGACTCTTCACCTTCAGAAATTTCAAGTTCTGCAATGCCAGATTCTTCAACTAGTTCAATCAGTTTTTTAATTTTGCGGATATCCATTGTGTAATCTCTTCTGTTTATATTCAGTGATCAATTTGAACGCAGACGTTTTGCTGCTGCATTCAAAGCAAATTCGTAGCCATCAGCACCTAACCCACAAATAACACCTACCGCTTTATCAGAAAGATAAGAATGGTGGCGAAAAGGTTCGCGTGCATGGACATTTGATAAATGTACTTCAATAAAAGGAATATCAACCCCAAGTAGAGCATCACGTAAAGCAACGCTAGTGTGTGTAAACGCAGCTGGGTTGATGATAATGAAATCAATACGTTGATAAGCATTATGGATAGCTTCAATCAACTCATATTCACGATTAGATTGTAAATGTTCGAGTTCTATACCAAAAGCATCGGCTTGAATGCTTAAAGCATTAACAATTTGCTCTAAGTTTTGGCTGCCATAATGAGCAGGTTCACGCAGACCTAATAGGTTTAGATTTGGGCCATTGAGAACTAAAATTCGCAATTGAGTCGACATTGTGATGCTAAATTCCTTGTTCTTACGATTGAAGTAAAAAAAAGCATAATTTATATATTCGATTTGATGAGTTTTTGCAAATATTACACTGCTAATGCTCATGAAAAGCAATTATAGACAATATCACAGCAAATCGCAGCAAAATACTGGTCTTATCAGCTCTAAGTTCTCACTTTATGCGAAGATAATAAAACATATTTTGACTTAAATATGATAATAAGAAGCAAAGAGGGCAGTTAAGTTCCGTTATTTTACTTGTTAGTTAACAAATACTTTAAACTTTGTTGAACAATTATACAGTTTTTATTTTGCTTACTTAATCAGCAGGAGGTAAAGAAATAACATATCTGTAAATTTGCGCAGGGCGTCACATGAAATAAGCCACCATTGCGAACAATAGTGGCTTATTGAGATAAAAATTAGATTTTATTGAATGTATTTAGGCGATTTTTCTTTGCTCTTCAATCAGTTTATCAACCACGCTTGGGTCAGCAAGGGTTGAAGTATCTCCAAGGTTGGAAGTATCTCCGGTTGCTATTTTTCGTAGAATACGGCGCATAATTTTACCTGAACGAGTTTTAGGTAATGAGTCTGTCCAATGGAGGAAATCTGGCGTTGCTATTGGGCCTATTTCTTTTCTTACCCAATCTTTCACTTCTTTATGCAGTTCAGCACTTGGAATTTCACCTGAATTTAGGGTGATGTAGGCATAAATCGCTTGGCCTTTAATATCATGGGGTACGCCAACAATGGCAGCTTCTGCTATTTTATCAAACGCCACTAATGCGGATTCTACTTCGGCGGTTCCCATTCGGTGACCCGAAACATTTAATACGTCATCAACACGGCCAGTGATCCAGTAGTAACCATCGTCATCACGTCGTGCGCCATCACTGGTAAAATACATGCCTTTAAAGGTAGAAAAGTAAGTTTGTTCAAAGCGGTCATGATCACCATAAATGGTGCGCATCTGCCCAGGCCATGAATCAGTAATAACCAGGTTGCCATCGGTCGCACCATCAAGGATATTTCCCATGTTGTCGACTAAAGCTGGTTGAACGCCAAAGAATGGGCGAGTTGCTGAACCTGGTTTTAATGCGGTTGCTCCCGGTAGTGGTGAGATTAAAATGCCACCGGTTTCTGTTTGCCACCACGTATCAACGATAGGACAACGAGCATCACCAATCGTGTTGTAATACCACTCCCATGCCTCAGGGTTGATTGGCTCACCAACCGATCCCATTACTCGTAATGAGGTTCGCGACGTGCCTTCTACTGCATCATTGCCCTGTGCCATCAATGCTCGAATCGCTGTTGGGGCAGTATAGAGAATATTTACGTTATGCTTATCTACCACTTCACTCATGCGGCTAGTGCTTGGGTAATTAGGTACACCTTCAAACAAAATCGTTTTTGCACCATTTGCAAGAGGACCATAAATTAAGTAAGTGTGACCGGTGATCCAACCAACATCTGCAGTACACCAGAAAACTTCGCCTTCTTGATAATCAAAAATATATTTAAAGGTCATGGCTGCATAAACAAGGTAGCCACCTGTGGTATGTAATACGCCTTTAGGTTTACCTGTAGATCCAGAAGTATAGAGAATAAATAGAGGATCTTCGGCATTCATTGCTTCAGGTACACAGTGTGCAGAAGCGACAGCCGTTACTTCGTGCCACCATACATCACGGTCTTCACTCCACTCAATGTCATTGCCTGTACGTTGGAATACAACGACTTTTTCAATGGTGGTTACTTCAGGGTTATTCAATGCATCATCGACATTCTTTTTCAGTGGAACAGTACGACCACCACGAACACCTTCATCAGCGGTAATAACCACTTTTGCATCGGAATCGACAATTCGTCCAGCCAGTGCTTCTGGTGAAAAGCCCCCAAATACTACGGTGTGAACCGCGCCGATACGAGTACAAGCCAGCATAGCAACAGCAGCTTCTGCCACCATTGGCATATAAATACAAACCACATCGCCTTTACGAACGCCTTGGCTTTTTAGTGCATTTGAAAATTTACCAACTTGCTCATGGAGTTCGTTGAAGGTAATTGAGGCGTCATCTTGTGGATCATCACCCTCCCAAATAATCGCGACTTCATTACCGCGAGTAGCTAAGTGACGGTCAATACAGTTTACCGAGACATTTAATTCGCCATCTTCAAACCATTTAATATCGACATGGCCAGTATCAAAAGAGGTGTTTTTCACTTTTGTATAAGGAGTCATCCAATCAAGGATCTGTCCATGCTCACGCCAAAAACCTTCAGGGTTAATAACGGACTGCTGGTACATTTCACGATATTTTTCATCATCTGCGTGGGCATTGTTAGCGATGTCTTGATTGACAGGGTATACGTGAATGTCACTCATGTTGATTCTCCTTGTGAATACAGCAAATATCCAATTTATGACTGGATTTCATTGCAGCACCATCATTGGTTCTGCTTTTTTATTGGTCGGGTTGATATTACTTTCGGTTAGAAATAGGTTTTCAACAATTAGACTTTAGTCAGAGAAAGAAAGGTTTACTGAATTTTCAGAATGGCGAGTATTGGTTTTTGAGACGCAGATCAGTAACTGTGTATCAGTGATTGCTATGGCCTAGCCTTATTGTTGGCAAATCTGGAAAGTCCCCATGAGTTAAGCGCACATAAATTAATGCGGCGGCAATGGCGTCTTCTAATGCATCATGGCGTTTAGCCTGCGGTAGGTCTAAATGTCTAGAAATAGCGTCAATGCTTAGATCGTAATAAGCGTTTGGTAGTAGTCGTTCTAATTTATGATGATAGAGGTGACATACTTCAACTAATGAATTTGATAAAGGATGATTGAAGTGACGTAAACAGGCTCGGTCTAAAATCTTTTTGTCATAGTGAATGTGGTAACCCACAATTGGTCGACAACCAATAAAGTGAATCAGTTGATTAAGCGCTTCTTTTTCTGATAACCCGCTGGTGAGATCGTGATGTCTCAGCTGATGAACCTTAATCGAATCAGAGTTTAAACTTTGTGGTGGTGCTAGTTTTAAGTGAATGGTTTGACTGGTTAATACTCGATTATTTTTGATTTTAATGGCCGCAATAGAAACCAGTTCAGCGTGGTTAGGGTCAAGGCTAGTGGTTTCACAATCAATCGAGACTAATTCATCACCAGAATAGGATGAAAATAGAGAATGATGAGGGTGGTCTTTTAATTTATATCGCCACCATAATCGCTGTAGGGCATTCATCGTTTAATCCCTTATTTGATAATGGTAGCCAAGCCATTCTTTAAATTTTTTCACTACGTGCAAACTATGGCGAAGTAAATCTCTTTCCGTTCTATCGAGCTGTTCAATGTGAATGTAATTAGACACTCTATTTTGGCTGTTTTTTAACTGATGACGAAGTCGCCATTTAAAAAATAATTTTAATGCTTCGGTTAAGTTATCTGCGGTTGAGTGCTCTAAAACTTTGCGTGAGTTTAATTCTTCAATACGTTGAAAAGTATTGGTTTTTTCGATTCCTTGTTCCAAGGCGAGCGCGCGAATACCATGAACAATGGGGAAAATACCCCCTTGCTTAATATCAATCCCTTCTTTTTTATTTTTGACGTTGCCAAACAGAGTTAACGGCACCGTAAATTGCAGTGCTGGGCGAGTAAAAATGCTTAAGGCAAGTTCGTTATCTTTTAACTGATGACTTATGCTCTGCTTTAATGGCGTCAGTAAATCTCGATTACCAGCAACGGCTTGCGCATCAGAAAATATGGCTAAGTTCATCATATTCTCACCATTGTGCTCTGTGCTCATTCGTTCAATATAACGCTGCCACTCTTGCTCTGTTTTGACCCAGTGAGGGTTACTGACCATGACATTTCCTTTGCATAAAGGGTAGCCAAGCTGCAATAACGTCTGTGTAAATTGGGTCATTAATTCATTTACTTGGTGCCACTCTAAGCCATTCTTAATGATTAAAGCGTTATCTTGATCGGTTTTTAAGATCTGCTCACCTCGGCCTTCTGAGCCCATAACAATTAAACAGCAGTGATCATGAAGCCCTTTGGGGATGGTTAAACTAAATGCTTTTTCAATGATCTGTTCATTAACCGTAGAAATTAATTCCATGATAAATCGCGTTCGAATGCCGTTATTTAATAAGGTATTAATGAGCTGGGTTTGGCTATTAGCAGCAATGGCAAGCTCTTCAATACTTTGGGCTCTGGCGATGCGAAGTGTTAAGACGTGAGAGTGCGTTGAGAAAAGGCTTAATACCTGAGTCATATCGAGCATACCAACTAATTGCTGACTATCTAATACAGCCACTCTTTTTACGTGGTGGCGAGTCATAAGGGTCATGGCATTAAAAAGGTAGTCGTGTTTTTGTATCGATACGATAGGGTAGGTCGCAATTGGGCCCACAGGGTGGTTCGGCTCGTGATTATTGAGGACTAATGCGTGTAATAAGTCGGTGCGGGTTATGATCCCGATCGGCAATGAGTATTTATTTCTTTTATGCCTTGGGTCGTATTGGTTTAGTTCTACAAAAAGGGCATCAATATTATGTTCTTTAAGTAAATGTGTGACCTGTTTTAATGATGTATTCCAATCGACAGAAATGGCGGTTTGAATCGTATCATCATCAATTTTTGTCAGAATAAATTCGGCTAAATTTTGTTGTTGATTTGCTTGAGTGAGAAGCGCTTTACGTTTCGCTAAACTGCCATTGAAATAAGCAGAGAAATCAGCATTTTCGTGATAAATGGAAAGAAACACTTCGGTAGGAATAAGGTGACATAACGTATCTTCAAGGGCGTGATAGCAATGCTTTACTGAGCCTTCGAGCTGGGAACGGGCATCAAAAATATCATCATGAGTGTAATGAGCATAAATCTCACCGCTGTCGTTAGATCGCTCTTCAACTACGCCTTTGATAATAATGTATAAGCTTTCTGAGGATTGGCTTTGATGTAAAATAATGTCATTTTCACGAAAGTAAGCAATGTCGACATGACGCGTTAATTGCTCTTTCTGGTTTGCTGTTAGGGTATTAAATGGAGCAATTGAGAAATTGAGTTCACTTGGCATAGCTCCCCCCTTTAATTGATGATTTCCCTTATTCTCGCTAGATATGCAATAAGAATGAAGACGACTTTAGTCTAGAGTTTTCATAAAGAGCGTGAAAATTGAAGGTGAAGTCACATTTTAAAAGGTGCAGTTTTTTTCAATTCGTTTTTCCCTTTTTATAAACCCATACAATGCCATAATGAACGTCTCTTTTATTCCCTTTGGACATTGTCATGTTTCGCGTTTCTCCTTTTGCTTGGATCTCTCAATACTTTGGTGGGTTCTTTTTTGCCTATGGTGTTTATTTACCATTTTGGGCGTTGTGGTTTGAAGAACAAGGCGTCTCAGCAGGGGATATTGGTGTATTAATTGGCCTCGGGTTTGCGACGCGTTGTGTGGCGAACTTAGTTATCACGCCACGTTTGCATAAAGTGGAATATTTACTTCCCGCGTTACGAATTCTTACTTTCGCCTCATTAATCGCCCTTGGTTTGTTTTTAATTAATGGAGGGAGTTTCTGGTGGATGGCATTTGTCACCGTGCTCTTTAATTTATCCTGTGGTCCTGCAGTTCCATTGTCTGATGCGATGACAAACTATTACGCGAAGAATAATTTATTAGATTATGGACGTACGCGTTTATGGGGCTCAGTGAGTTTCATCGCGGGTTCTACGGTTGTTGGCTATTTAGTCTCAGGGTTCGGTACTGACATGATCGTGTATACCGCGATTGCTGGGATATTAGCGGCACTGTTTTTAGTGATGCGAAACCCAAACCCAATGCCAGTCTCGGTGTCTGAAGAAGATCAAACTCGTCCACCATTACTTGCACTATTAACCGAAACGCCAGTATTAAAGTTCATTATTTTAGTCTCGCTAATTCAAGGTAGCCACGCAGCATATTACAGTTTTAGTTCTATCTACTGGAAAGAATCAGGCTATCAAGAAAGTACGATTGGTTACTTGTGGAGTCTTGGTGTTGTGGCTGAAGTCATGGTATTTGCGTTTAGTAAGCGACTGTTTGCAGGGTGGAAGGTATCAACACTATTTAAAGTGGCTGCAGTTGGGGTGATGGTTCGTTGGGGGTTAACTGCAGCAACGACAGAACTGTTTGCGTTAGTGTTAGTTCAAGCTTTACACGGGGTGACATTTGCAATGGCTCATTTGGCAGCAATCCAATACATTCAACGCTTCCCTCAAAATAAGATGATCCCTTTGCAAGCATTATACAATGCGATTCCGTTAGGGGCATTTATTGCGCTAATGACGACATTAAGTGGTTGGGGCTATGAAGCGTGGGGAGCCAATATTTTCTGGTTAATGGCAGCAATGGGTTCGTTTGCTTTACTGATTAAATTGGATAAAGTGACCGATAAATAGGCCTTAATCACATTTGTAGGGTTGAGTAAAAAACAAGCGACAATTATAACGCTAGAATGGTGCTACAGAGTATTTGTACCCTTCTAGCGTTTTTTATGGCACTAGAGTGGTATCACCAAGGATGAGTGATGACACAAGGATGGATTGTGGTGCCAGTGTCGCTGGCGTATTTAGGATTATTGTTTTTAATTGCTTGGTATGGCGATAGACAAAAAGGGTGGCTAGCGCAATATCGCCCGTGGATTTATAGCCTCTCTATAGCGGTTTACTGCACCTCATGGACCTTTTATGGCACCGTAGGCCAAGCCACTAATAACCCGTGGTCTTTCCTTCCTATTTATCTTGCTCCTATTTTTGTGTTTGTATTTGCATGGCGATTTCTTGCCAGAATTATCTTGATTGCTAAGCGAGAGCATATCACCTCGATAGCTGATTTTATCGCGGCACGATATGGAAAATCTCAAGGATTAGCTGGGGTGATCACGATTATCGCTGTTGTTGGGATACTGCCTTATATTGCATTGCAATTGAGGGGCATCACTATGGGGCTTGATCTTGTTGCGCCTAATTTGGCTCTGGATTTAGGTTATCAAGATGGGCATATTTCTTGGTTTGTTGGCGGTGCCCTTGCTGTATTTACGATTCTTTTTGGTACTCGACATATTGATACGACAGAGCATCATCGTGGTTTGATGATGGCTGTTGCCTTTGAGTCGATAGTGAAATTGGTCGCCTTTCTTGCGGTTGGCGGTTTCATTCTTTATTTGGCTTATTCTGATGCTAATGTTGATTTAATTTCTATTGCCAAAGAAACCTACCAATCCCCCAATCTCATTACGCTTTTATTCCATACGATCTTAACAATGGCGGCGATAATCTGTTTACCGCGCCAGTTTCACACCACGGTTGTAGAGAATGAGCAGGCGCAAGACTTACGAATAGCGCGTTGGGTATTTCCACTCTATCTAATATTAATTGGCCTATTTGTACTCCCTATCTCTTGGGCTGGACAAGCTCTGCTCTCTGGTGGTGTTAGTGATAGTTTTGTTATTAGCGTGCCATTGTCGGTTGGTGCTGAGAATATGGCATTACTGGCTTTTGTTGGTGGAACCTCAGCCGCCAGTGGTATGGTTATCGTATCTACCATTGCACTGGCGATTATGGTATCGAATGATTTAGTTTTACCTTTGCTATTACGTCGAGTAAAAACCACAGGACGATCGTTCGGACATTTTTCTAAATTATTAGTAACGATTAGACGCGTGCTTATTCTATTACTGTTATTAGCGGCGTGGGGGTTTTACCAAGCACTTGATTCGATTGATTCATTGTCGGTCATTGGCTTGTTAGCTTTTGCGGCCATAGCTCAATTTGCACCAGCGTTAATTGGTGGATTGTATTGGCGAAATGCCAACAAAAAAGGCGTGTATGCAGGGTTAATTATCGGCTTTTTAATTTGGGTTGTTACTCTGATGAGCCAAACTCAAATGTTAGCAGGTAGTGCTGAAAATAACGTTTTATTATGGTTAATCACTCCTCCGGAATGGTTGCAGCAGCTAGAGGTGAAAACCTCAGATTGGGGAATGATGCTTAGTTTAGGTCTTAACACCCTATTATTTATTCTTGTTTCATCAATCACTCGGGCATCATTAAGCGAGCGTTTACAAGCGGCTGCATTTGTTGGCGCTCCTTTACCAGAAAATGAAGATGTCAGTGTTTATCAAACTCGCGTTACGGTGGGTGAATTAGAAATGTTGGCTTCACGGTTTGTTGGTCGCCGACGTGCTCAAAAAGCCTTTCGCCAATTCTCTCAACAGAATGATGAATCCTTATTGCCGCAACAACAGGCAAGCTCTGCACTAATTCGCCATACCGAGCGTGTACTGGCTGGCGTATTTGGCGCTTCTTCTTCTCGTTTGGTTCTTACTTCAGCTTTACAAGGCAGAAATATGCAGTTGGAAGAGGTGGCAACCATCGTTGATGAAGCCTCTGAGTTGTATGATTTTAGCCGTGGTTTATTGCAAGGAGCGATTGAGCACATTAGCCAAGGGATCGCCGTGGTTGATAAGCAGATGAAATTGGTTGCATGGAATCAACGTTACTTAGAATTATTTACTTTCCCTCCGGGATTGATTCAAGTGGGTAGACCGATAGCCGATGTGATCCGTCACAATGCAGAGCAAGGTTTGTGTGGACCGGGTGATCCTGAAATACACGTTCAGCGACGAGTGGAGCATTTAGAGCGAGGAACTCGTCATGTCTCTTCTCGTATTCGCCCTGATGGTCAGGTTATTGAAGTGCAAGGTAACCCGATGCCCAGTGGTGGATTTGTGATGAGTTTTACAGATATCACTGTATTTAGGCAGGCAGAAAAAGCATTAAAAGAGACCAATGAAACTCTCGAGTCGCGCGTTCACGAGCGCACCAAAGAGTTAGAAAAATTAAACCAGCGATTGGTTGGAGCAACCCAAAGCGCCGAATTGGCGTCTCAATCGAAAAGTCGTTTACTTGCCGCTGTTAGCCATGACTTAATGCAGCCTTTAAATGCTGCACGTTTATTTGCCTCTTCATTGAGTGAAGTTGCCCAAGAAGTAGAAACAAAAAAAATATCAGGCCATATTGAAAGAGCGTTAGGAGCCGCTGAAGAGCTGATTGGGGATTTACTCGATATTTCTCGCTTAGAAGCCGGTAAGTTAGAAACACATGTTCAAAGTTTTTCATTAAACAGTCTGTTTTCTAATTTGGAAGCGGAGTTTGGTGCGTTAGCCAAGCAGCAAGGCATTGACTTTACGGTTATTCATTCAAATGTGGTGGTGGAATCCGATCCAAAACTCTTACGCCGAGTCGTGCAAAACTTTTTAACTAATGCGTTTCGATATAATCCTCAAGGTAAAGTGGTACTTGGAGCAAGAAGGGTCGAAGGTCAAATACGTTTGGATGTATGGGACTGTGGAATTGGTATCCCTGAAGAAAAACAACAAGCCATTTTTGATGAGTTTACTCGGGTCGATCAAAGCCGGGCAGACCAAGGTTTAGGTTTGGGTTTAGCCATTGCTCGTGGTATCTCTCATGTGCTTGGACATACAATTTCATTGCGTTCATGGCTTAATCAAGGTTCGGTATTTTCAGTCACACTTGATAGAGGCGTACTGCTTGAGAGTAATGCGCCTACGATAGAACAAAAACCTGAATTACCATTGAGTTTAGTTCGAGTGCTATGTGTTGATAATGAACCAGATATTCTTATTGGGATGGAGTCATTGATATCTCGATGGGGCTGTGAAGTAAAAACCGCAACCGATTTAATGAGTAGCCTGCGTTGTCTAGAAGAGGGTTGGGTACCAGATGTGATCTTCTCTGATTATCGATTGGATAACGATAGAACAGGACTTGAGGTATTACAACAATGTCGTTTACGTTTAGGGAATGCATTTGAAGGGGTGATGATCAGTGCGGATAAAACCGATGATTTATTGGACAGTATTAAAACGAATGGATTTGGGTTTATTGCAAAACCGGTTAAACCTTTAAAGTTAAGAGCTGTGTTGAATCGTCATGTTAGAAAGTAATTATGAATTAATAAGCGCTATTGTATCGATATAAATAGCTAAAAGTTAAATGAAATAAAAAGGGAGTTAGCATTCACTAACTCCCTTTGCTTAGCCAATATCTGACGTTATTTATATACAATTAATGATCGTGTGCTTCACCTGCACCTTTAGGGAAACGAATTGATTCCACAAGGTCCTGCACATCTTTAGGCACTTCTGCTGTCACTTTGTTTACTGCAATTGAAACAATGAAGTTCACACACATACCTAGTGTACCAATCCCTTCTGGGCTGATACCAAACCACCAGTTATCAGGTGTGCTTGCAGCAGGGTTAATGAACTTAAAGTAAACAATATAAGCCGTGGTAAAGGTAACACCAGAAATCATACCGGCAATCGCCCCTTCCTTATTCATCTTCTTATAGAAAATACCCAAGATAATCGCAGGGAAGAAGGAGGCTGCTGCTAAGCCGAAGGAGAAGGCAACCACCTGTGCTACAAAGCCCGGAGGGTTTATTCCTAAGTAACCAGCACCAATAATAGCAACCACGGCAGCCAATCTAGCGGCGAGCAGTTCTTGTTTATCGGTCATGTTAGGCTTAAAGCCTTTCTTCAATAAATCATGAGAGATAGACGTCGAGATTACCAGTAGTAGGCCGGCAGCCGTTGATAATGCAGCGGCTAAGCCACCCGCAGCTAATAGTGCCACAACCCAGTTTGGTAAACTTGCTAGTTCAGGTGACGCCAATACGATGATATCTCGGTTGATGTCCATTTCATTACGTTCATCACCAGAGTAAAACATTTTGCCATCGCCATTTTTATCATCCCAACCAACAAGACCTGTGTCTTCCCAGTTTTTATACCAGCTTGGTGCATCAGCCGCAGCAACCCCTTGGCTATCTGGACCATTAATGGTTTCAATCATATTTACACGAGCAAACGCGGCTACCGCAGGTGCTGTGGTGTATAAGAATGAGATAAACAGTAACGCCCAACCCGCAGAGATACGTGCATCTTTAACACGAGGTACCGTGAAGAAGCGGATAATTACATGAGGGAGTCCAGCCGTACCCACCATTAGCGCAGCACAGATAAAGAAGACATCAACCATGCTCTTAGAGCCGTCAGTATATGGGGTAAACCCGAGTTCAGTGGTTAATCCATCTAACTTATCTAATAAGTAGACTTCAGAGCCAGTAACGGTTGATCCCATACCAATTTGAGGGAATACGTTACCTGTCATCATGATTGAAGTGAAAACAGCAGGAACAAGGAAGGCGAAAATGAGGACACAGAATTGAGCTACCTGTGTATAAGTGATGCCTTTCATGCCACCCAATACCGCATAGAAAAATACGATACCCATACCAATGATGATGCCGATATTAATATCAACCTCTAGGAATCGTGAGAACACCACGCCAACACCACGCATTTGTCCTGCCACATAAGTGAAGGAAACAAAGATGGCACAGAACACAGCAACCATACGAGCGGTTCGAGAGTAGTAACGTTCACCGATAAAATCTGGCACGGTGAATTTACCAAATTTACGTAGATAAGGAGCAAGACAAAGCGCTAATAGTACATAGCCACCGGTCCAACCCATAAGGTATACAGCACCATCATAACCAACAAAGGAGATGATACCCGCCATTGAAATGAATGACGCCGCAGACATCCAGTCTGCAGCAGTTGCCATGCCATTAGCAACAGGGTGAACCCCCCCACCTGCCACGTAGAACTCACTGGTTGATCCGGCGCGAGCCCAAATTGCAATTCCGATATAGAGAGCAAAAGTGATACCGACTAATATAAACGTCCAAGTTTGGATACCCATGATAATTCCTCTTAATCTTCTTGTACGTTGTATTTTTTATCTAGCGCATTCATGCGAGCAACATAGATAAAGATCAGTGCGACAAAGGTATAGATAGACCCTTGTTGTGCAAACCAGAACCCCAATTTGAATCCAGCAAATTGAACGGTATTAAGTGCATCAACAAATAATATCCCTGCGCCGTATGAGACTAAGAACCAGATCGCAAGCAGTCCACCCATGATCCCTAGATTTTCCTTCCAATAGGCTTGTGCTTGTTCTTTTGTTTCGAACGCCATAGCCAGCTCCTTTTTTATGTTAATAATATGTAACCAAAAAGAGATTAGCAGTGAGAAGAGAAGAAAACAGTGCAACTTTAGTCGAGCAGATAAAGAAAAACGCCCAAAATATGAGCGTTTTATGTGAGGTGACTACGGGAATTGATGTGTTAATTTTATGTTAATTAATACCAAGGTCTAAGGTATATTCATAACTAAAAATAGAAGTCTTTAATACCAAGCAGTAAATTGTTAACGGCAACAGCGGCTAAGATTAATCCCATAACGCGGCTAATAATCGCAGCACCTACGTTGCCAATTACCTTATGGATAAACGTTGCACCAAGTAATAAACATAACGTAATGACGAGAACGACAATCATGACTGCTGCTGTAATTGACTGATCTAAAAAAGAATAGCGAGAATTATCGGTTAGCATCACAATGGCCATCATAGCGCCGGGCGAGGCGATTGATGGGATAGCTAAAGGATAAACCGCTAAATCTGCTAGATCTGAATGACTTAGTTCCTCGCTCATCTTCTGTTCTTGATCTGGCTTGCTCTCACCAAAAATCATAGTAAGAGCAAAGATTAATAAGACTAACCCGCCAGCAACCTGAAAGGCAGGCAAAGGAATTTGCATTGCTTCTAAGAGAAGTTGACCAATAACAAGGAAAAATAAAAGTACAGCCGTCGCGATCGCTACCGCTTTAAGAGCTACGACTTTACGTTGTTTAGCGGTTAGGTGTTGAGTTTGTGAAAGATAGACAGGAACGGATCCTATAGGGTCAATGACTGCCCAAAGAACAACAAATTGAGTGATGAGGATACTTATCATGGGTTCTCCCAGAGGTTAGGTTACGCAGAGGGATTAAAATAATGAATGGGCAACCTAACTTATTTTAACGGCTAGAGTGTTATATCAAGGTTAACTTTCCGTTTGTTGCAATAAAATAACCGCTTGAGTGCGATTTTTAACGCCCAATTTTCTAAATATTGCCGTCATGTGCGCTTTTATCGTGGCTTCTGATACTTCTAAATCATAAGCGATTTGTTTATTGAGTAAGCCATCAGATAGCATACCAAGTACCTTGTATTGCTGAGGAGTAAGAGCCGCGATTTTGGTCGCGAGATCATCACACGCTGCCGAATTTTTTATTGACCCTTCAGGGAAATAGGAATCACCAGCAAGAATTTGATTTAAGGCTGCAATGAGTGATTTCATATCGCTAGATTTAGGAATAAAGCCAAAAGCACCATGACTTTTGACTTGAGATACAATACTAGGCTCTTCACTGGCTGATACAACAACAATAGGCAGGTCTGGATATTGAGAGCGAAGTTGTATTAATCCAGACATCCCATTGCTACCAGGCATTTTTAAATCCAATAGAAGCAAATCTGGATCGGAGTCTTTTTGTAAGACCGTTAATAACCCTTCAAGCGAATCCGCTTCTATTAAATTAGCACCACTGATTGCCATGTGAATGGATTGAAAAAGCGCATTGCGAAATAAGGGGTGATCGTCGGCGATGATAATGGTGTAGTTGTCGTCCATGGCTACAAAATTCCTTATAAGTGATTAAATAAAATTAACATCCCCTACGGTTTTGAGCAATTTTTAGTCGCTAAAGTCTGCGCTGTCTCTCTAACTCATCTCTTATTTTAAATAAACGGGCGTTTTTGATGGGATCTTAATATTTAAAACAAATTAATTTGAAGGGCTAGACAATTAAATGAAACGAAACTAAACTTCTTTCAAATCGAAACTTATTGAGTTTGTTATGTCAAAAAGAAACACGAAACAACGCCGTCATATGATCCTTTCCCTACTAACAGAACAAGGTGAAGTTAGCGTTGAATATCTTTCTGATTTGTTTGATATATCTGAAGTGACTATTAGGAAAGACCTAACAGAATTAGAAAAGAATGGTTTACTGATGCGTAAGTATGGTGGAGCGGTTTTAATGCCATCAAATATTATACAAGAAGACAGTTGTGAAGAAGTTTCGAATCGAAAGTTATCTATAGCTGCTGCAGCGGTAGAACTGATTAAAGATCATAATCGGATCATTATTGATAGCGGTAGCACAACCGCGGCATTAATTAATCAATTATCGAAACGAAATGGCTTAGTGGTGATGACCAACTCATTACCCGTTGCTAATGCACTGCAAGAAATTGAAAACGAACCAACGTTATTGATGACAGGTGGAACATGGGACAGTCACTCTGACTCATTTCAAGGTCAAGTGGCCGAATCGGTTTTAAGATCCTATGATTTTGATCAGCTGTTCATTGGTGCTGATGGAATTGATTTAGAACGCGGAACAACCACATTTAATGAATTAGTGGGGTTAAGCCGCGTGATGTCTGAAGTGGCTCGTGAAGTCATTTTAATGGTGGAATCTGAAAAAATTGGTCGAAAAATCCCTAACGTTGAATTGCCATGGGACAGCATTGATGTGTTGATCACCAATAATGATTTAAGCCAAGAACAACAACAGAAAATTGAATCACATAATGTACGAGTCATTAGAGCTCAGTGATTTAATTTATATGATACCGCTGACATTTTTGCTGCCGATCAGCGGTTCTTACCAAGAAACGACCATCGTTTTTTAAACTAAAAAATTTAAAATTAGAATAATTGGAGTATTGCCATGTGTGGGATCGTAGGTGCAGTTGCACAAAGAGATGTAGCTGAAATTTTAGTTGAAGGATTACGTCGTTTAGAATATCGCGGCTACGATTCTGCAGGGATTGCAGTTGTTGATGCAGATAGTAACTACACGCGTTTACGTCGTTTAGGAAAAGTGAAAGAACTAGCGAATGCGGTTGAAGAATCTCATGTTGTTGGTGGTACAGGCATCGCTCATACTCGTTGGGCAACCCATGGTGAGCCTTCTGAAATCAATGCACACCCTCATGTCTCTGGCGATATTACAATTGTTCATAATGGCATTATTGAGAATCACGAATCATTACGTATTTTATTGCAAGAACGTGGTTATGCCTTTGCATCTCAAACCGATACCGAAGTGATTGCGCATTTAGTGGAGTGGGAGTTACGTACTTCAGATTCATTAATTGAAGCAGTACAAAAAACAGCAAAACAATTAGAAGGTGCTTACGGTACTGTGGTTATGGATCGTCGTGATCCAGAGCGTCTTGTGGTTGCTCGTTCTGGTAGTCCAATTGTGATTGGTCGTGGTGTTGGTGAAAATTTCTTGGCTTCTGATCAGCTTGCCTTACTCAACGTGACTCGTCGCTTTATGTATCTTGAAGAAGGTGATGTTGCTGAGATCACTCGTCGTGATGTGGTGGTTTTCGATGCTCGTGGTGAACGAGTAGAACGTGAAGTAATAGAATCAAACACTGAGCATGATGCGGGTGATAAAGGGCAATATCGTCACTTTATGCAAAAGGAAGTGTTTGAACAGCCTAAAGCGCTTATCAACACAATGGAAGGGCGTATAACTCACGATTCAGTGGTAACTGAGAGCATTGGTGTTAATGCGGTTGAGATTTTAAATAAAGTAGAACATATACAAATTATTGCTTGTGGTACTTCTTACAATGCAGGCATGACGGCTCGTTATTGGTTTGAATCATTGGCGGGCGTGAGTTGTGATGTCGAAATTGCTTCTGAATTCCGTTACCGTAAATTTGTGACGCGTCCAAATAGCTTATTAATCACCTTATCTCAATCTGGTGAAACGGCAGATACCTTAGCAGCACTTCGCTTAGCCAAAGAGCGTGGCTATATGGGGGCAATGACGGTGTGTAACGTTGCAGGATCTTCTCTGGTTCGTGAATCTGATTTTGCTTTCATGACACGTGCAGGAACTGAGATTGGCGTTGCCTCAACCAAAGCATTTACGACTCAGCTTGCTGCATTGCTTATGTTGGTAACAGCATTAGGTAAACAACAAAATCGTATTTCAAAAGATAAAGAGAAAGAGATAGTTGAAGCCTTGCATGCATTGCCTGCTCAAATTGAACAAGCGTTATCGTTTGATAAAGAGATTGAAGCGTTAGCACCTGACTTTGCAGACAAGCAACACACGCTATTTTTAGGCCGTGGTGAGTTTTACCCAATTGCGGTTGAAGCGTCTCTGAAGTTAAAAGAAATTTCTTATATTCATGCTGAAGCGTATGCGGCAGGTGAGTTAAAGCATGGTCCACTAGCGCTTATTGATGCAGAAATGCCAGTGGTGGTGGTTGCGCCAACCAATGATTTATTAGAGAAGCTAAAATCAAACGTAGAAGAAGTACGTGCTCGTGGTGGCTTGTTATATGTGTTTGCTGATGAGCAAGCGGGTTTTGAAGCGGATGAAAGCATGAAGATTATTACCATGCCTCATGTGAGTGATATTACTGCGCCAATTTACTACACCATCCCGATGCAGTTGCTTTCGTACCATGTTGCTTTAATTAAAGGGACGGATGTCGATCAACCTCGTAACTTAGCGAAAGCGGTAACGGTAGAGTAAGTAAGTTAACGCCGTGTTGTTAGCACGGCGTTTTAAAGGGCTATTTAGATAAGTTATTGAGTTTTGAATCGTGATAGTAATGTATTCAAATCGTCACTTTTACTATGAAGCTCTTTCGCTTCTATTGTGATGCCTGCAATACTTTCATCAGCTGATAGTGATAATTGATTAACTTGGGTGACATTACGTTCAATTTCTTTTACCGCTTCGGCTTGCTCTGATGTCGCACACGCAACTTGTTCTGCTTGCATTGAAACGGTTTCAAATGATTGCATCAAGGTCAACAGAGCTTGGGTTATCTGTTCCATTTTATCGGAAGTTTGATCGGCACTTTCTCTATTGGTCGCCATGTCATTCGCAACACTTTGCGTATTACTCTGGATACCTTCAATAATTTGCTGAATATTGTGAGTCGATTGCTGCGTTTTACTTGCTAAACTTCGTACTTCATCAGCAACAACCGCAAATCCACGTCCAAGCTCACCAGCGCGAGCTGCTTCAATGGCTGCATTCAGCGCCAAAAGGTTAGTCTGATCTGCTATTTCTTGGATTACACGCAATACATCTCCAATCTGTTTTGCGTCTACAAGAAGAGCGTTTACGCCAGACTCAGAATGAATTAGTGCTGTGTTTAACGTTTGTACTTGTGCATTTGCTTCCTCAGTAAGGGAACGAGCATGCTCAACGTTATTTTTCGCTTCCGAAACATGCTGGCGAGTCATCTCTGCATTTTGTGCAATGTCTTTGACTACATGATCCATTTCTGTTGTTGCTGTCGCAATAACGGTTAGTTCAGAGCGCTGCTCTTCCATATCACGAGAGGTTTTTAATAATGCATTGCTCACGCTATGTGTTGTTACAGCAACATCTGTAGACACTAATTTTGATTCATTGATGATATCTTTTATTTTAGCGTTATAACCATTAAATCCATGCGCTAATTGCCCAAGTTCATCGTTAGAGGTAATAGCTAACTGACGTGTTAGATCCCCTTCGCCTTGAGAAAGAGCAACCAGTTCATCAGCAATTGTATTAACATTACGTAGTGAGCGGTTAATGACGAGCATAACGGTCATACCCACAATGATGATGACCAAGAAAGAGCCGAGTAATACATTACGCATTAAATTGGATAATTGGTTATCAAGTTGCGATTGAGGAACCAATATAGCTAGATGCCATGATAAGTTGGGATGGGCTACTGAAATATCATGTACAACGGCGTAATAAGGCTGCTCTTTTAATGTCAGATTAAGTAAAGCATCAGTTGCTACATTTGAATTATTCAGTTGAGCTATGCCTGGATTTTCTTGATCTAATAATTGAAGTGTCAGTTCTTTTGAGTCTTTTTCTTTCATATCAGAAAAAAGAATCACGTTACCTTCATCATCAAAAACAAGTAATTCAGCATTATCACCATAGTTAGTCTCACTCAGTAATAGCTTTTGTAAGGCTTCTAGCTTGATGTCAGCACCAGCAATATAAGCAAGTTTATTATCTTGATAAACCGGCATATAGATAGAGCCACTCATTTGACCTGAGCGAATATCAATTACGGTTGCGGCCCAAGCCTTGCCTTCACTTACCGAACGCTTCCACCAAGGGCGATCTTGTAAATTGGCTGATGGGTCATAATAACGGCCAGATTTATCAAAATATTCGCTAGTCGCACTTATTGCATAAAAAAGGCTGTATAACTGTGGGTCTTGATGATTCATATCTTCAATAAAAGTATTAACTTGAAGGAAGTCTGAATTAGTTTTTGGATCTTCCGTGGTTGTTCTATTACCCGCAAAATTCTTTAGTACTGGTACATTAGCGAATGCATCTACTTTTGATTGGAATCGCTCAAAGTACCCTTGTGTGATTAAGCTACGCTCGGTCACTATACTAGTCATTCTTTGAGCTAGCTCAGAACGAGCGATAGATGAAAAATTTTGATACGCCTTCCAACCAGCAATAGAACATGCTAGCGCAATAACACACACAATACCGAGTGTAATTCGATGAGAAAGAGATTTGGTTCTTAGCTTGTTCATTATGTAAATTCAATATTTAAGATATTTCAGCATATTATGTGAATATGGATAATGCAAAAAGGTAAATATATTGATTAAAATGATAAAAAAACAAAGTCATTATAAAACATCAATTATATCAAAAGGATAGAGTGTCTGTATTTCTTGGATTTGTGTAGTATGTCATACATTATCTTGGCTCGCTTGTTCTTGGTGGTAAAACTCTGCCTTTGTTTTACTTTGACGTACTTTAGCTGGAGTTAAGGTCGTTTTTGTTTTAATAAATTTGGAGAAGTACGATGGCTCATCAAAACCGAGTAGTTCAGAAATATGCTGAATAGGTAATTCGGTGTATTTTAATAAGCGTATTGCTTCGACAAGAATATGCTCATTCATAAGTTGTTTTGGTGGTTTTCCTGAGCATACAATACAGGCCTTTCTCAGTTGGTACATTGAAACTTTAAGTGCTTTGGCCATATCATTAATATTTTGCAGCTTTCTTTTAGAGTTAAGCATATCTAAAAAAGCCGAGTAGAGATCATTGCCTATAGTTGTTTTCGGTATTTGTACCTTTTCTGAAATTAGGAGTAATAAAGAGATAAGCAAATGTTTGATTACAGGCTCTTGGATCGGTACTCGAGTAGCTAGATCTGTGATTAAACTAAAAAGTTGATCGTAGACATGATTTTGTTTCACTAACGTACAGTGTGAAAAAAGTGATTCAATATATAGTATGGATTGTGTATTTAAATCGTTAAACCAATAGTTGTCACTGACAGCAATAACAATACCTTCCCACTCAGATTCTTGTATGAATCTATGAACGGATTGCTTAGCAAACAGAAGTATGTCGCCTTTATTAAGGTTGATTGTTTTACCATCAACTTCATGTTTGGCGGTTTGAGATGTAACAAAAAGGAGAGCGCTAAAATCAATACGATGTGGGTGGAATAAAGCATTATTATTATCCAGTTCAATTAGCTTTTCTTTTGACCATATTTGGATAAGTTCAGCCTCTTGAGTTGTTTTTTCAGTTAGTCGTATTTGTGGGATAATCATAACTAAATTCACCGTGATATAAGCTCTCTAAAAAGTATATAAGAGAACTTTATTATTAAAAATCTATTTAGATTAAAGTTTAATCTCTTATTTTTAAATATAATACCTCATTGAACTTTATTACTATTTTTTGAAATAAATAACGACAGTCTTATGCAGACTGCCGTTTTTATTTATCTCTTTAGAACCGTGATGTTAAATTAAAATTAAATTCCTGCAGGTTTAAAGAAAGCTTTTAAACGTTTAGTGATCATTAAGCGAGAGACCGTAAACATTCCTGAAACCGTACGTTGGTGTAGGCGGAAAATTGTATCGTATAAGCGGCGAATTAATCGACCTTGTAATACTAATTTCCCTTCTAAACGTGTCCCTGGAGCAAAAGTACCAACGGCAAAGTGATGACCAACAGCAACCACCATTCCACTGTCTTGGAAGATAAAATCTCTTAGCTCTTTTCCACGTAAATAACGACTTAAACTTTTAGCTAAGTGAACTGCTGCACGGTTAGCGGCTTGAGCTTTTGGTGGAACAAAAACACCATCAGGTTGCGGAATTGCAGCGCAATCACCAATAGCAAAGATACGAGGATCTTCGGTTGAGCTCAGATTTTGGTTTACGTTAATTTGGTTCATACGGTTGTAGCTTAAGTTCCCAATACCATTTAGCCAATCCGGCGCTTTTATACCCGCCGCCCAAAATTGGATATCAGCACCAAGAAATTTATTAACATCTGTTCGCATACCGTTTGCAGTTACTTCACTAATGCGAGTTTCTAGTAATACATTTACGCCACTTTTTTCTAGCTCTTTTAATACCTTGTCAGACATTTTTTGTGGACTATTAGGTAATACACGATGTGCCGCTTCAATTAAATTAATACTTAAAGATGAAGCGTTATAGCGTTTTAATTTTTTACTTACTCGAGCTAATTCGGCCGATAACTCAACACCAGTAGCACCAGCTCCTACAATGTTTATTGTGCTGTTTTTGCCTTCACGTAAGATTTGGCTAATTTGATTCCACGCTTGGCGTGCTTGACCTGCTGAATCTAAAAATAGGCAGTGGTCTTGAGCGCCTAGCGTATTAAAGTCATTACTGATTGCACCAATGGCAACCACAAGGTAATCATAGCTTAAGCCTGATTCTGTGCCATCTGGACGACGCACTAATAACGTTTGGTTTTTACGGTCGATTCCCGTCATCGCACCTTGATAATGCTGGTAACCGTGATGAGCTCCATGAGTGAAATAGCATACCGAATCTAAATCACTATCAAATGTGCCAGCTGCGATTTCGTGCAGACGAGGCTTCCAATAATGATGTGTTTCAGGTTCAACCAGAATGATTTCATCTTCTTTACGGATTGATTTAGTTAATAAGGTTGATAGCTCTAGACCAGCAGCGCCACCGCCTACAACAATGATTCGGGACATAGCATTTTTCTCACAATATTTTGGCTTAAAGAGGAGTTAACTCACTCGAAAATAAGCCAAAGAATAATCTTCATTACAGAGCGCAACAGTGCGTGCTGAGTTTCAATGTGGCTATTATATTTATTTCTTAATTGGTGATAATGGGTTTTAAATGAAAATCACTTTTACGTAATGGTAATAAATGGGCGTGAGTAAATGAATGGTCTTGGAGAGTAATGCATAAGTTTGAACCCGTTGACAATTCTTAATGAAATAGTTCGTTTTTAATCCATTTATTTGTTTTTAATCTGTTTATTGCCAATACTTATCTCAATAGAAATGAGTACCTGAACCATACTCTTCGTCTCTTAAATATGGATGTTTTAGATGCCGTTTTTTATATCTCGATTATCACTTTTAACTTTATTTAGTATCCCTCTCGCTTCTTCTGCGATTGAATTTACTGATCCCATTGATGGAAGCCTCGATATGGGAGAGTACCTCGCAGAAAACGCTTATGGTTTTCTTCCCATGCCCATTTTAATTACAGAACCTGCTTTAGGTTATGGTTTCGGCTTTGCTGGTGTGTTTTTGCATGAATCTGAGAAGCAGAGAGAAAAGCGTAAACAATTGGCGGCAACCTCTTTGAATGGAGGCGCTCAATTATTAACTCCGGCAATAACGGTTGCTGGGGGCTTAGCAACAGAAAATGGAACATGGATGGGGTTCATTGGGCATAGACGAACCTGGAATAAAGATACTATCCGTTACATGGGTGGTTTGGCTTATGGTGATATGAATATGACCTTTTATCGCCAAAAGAATAATGCAGGAGCGTTAGAACCGATTGTTGGAAATAGCGGGGTGGAGTTTGGTATGCGTGGCGGTGGTGGTATGCAACAGCTTCAGTTTCGTATTGATGATTCACCGCTTTTTTTGGGTATTGTACAAAAGTACTTTCAACCGGAGTTGAGTATCAATAGCCACCCGAATGCAGATGAAATTTTAAATCGATTAGGAAATACGACTCCGACAGGATCAGGGGTTGGTTTGTTAATGGAGTACGATACAAAGAATAATTTTTTGAATCCAATGAAAGGGATGAACTATACCGTCGAATATCTCTGGTTTAGAGATGGTATTGGAAGCGATTATGATTTTGATACGTTAAACATTAAAGGCCACCATTATTGGACACTGACATCGCAATGGTCTCTAGCGATGAGAGGGTATTATAAATCACTGTATACCGACGAAAGCCTTCTTCCTCCACCAGCGTATCCTGATATTCAATTGCGTGGTATCGCAAGAAATAGATACCAAGGTGAGCAGACGTTATCGCTTGAAGGACAAGTTAATTATCAATGGACAACGCGTTGGTCAAGTAATCTGTTTGCAGGTTTAGGGTATGCATCATCACATCATAATTCATTACTTAAAGAGGATGAGCAATACGCTTATGGCGTAGGTTTTCGTTATTTAATTGCTCGCCGTTATGGAATGAAAATAGGAATAGATGTAGCGTTTAGTGAAGAAGATACTGCGCTTTATTTCCAAGTTGGCATGGGAATCTAGGCAAACATACACATCAAAGCTTAAATTTGAGCTTAGTGAATATCAGAAATAAATAATGGATAGACCTATAGTTAAACTATCAAAACTAACCATGAAGGTGAAAAGATGATCAAATCAAAATTGAAAACGTTGGTAGCATTAACTGCATTGGCTTTTACGGCACAAGCGTTTGCGACTGATAAGTACAATACAGATATACCAACAAGCATCATGACTCCGGATGCCGTAAGTACGAGTATTGGAGAGCTGAATTTTACTGATGGTGCACCAACAATAGAAACCACCCAAAAGCTGTACGATAATTTAGATACCATTCGCTCAACTGAAGTCTTTTTAAATGCAATCCCAATGGCATCATTAGAAGCATTAAGAATGGGGCATGAAAGTATTGGTGTGAGTAAATCAAACCAAGTGGTGGTGTTTGATAAACTGATGGATTCGAACCCGCTGTTTTTAACCGGGAATACCGATACGGTTTATGCCTCTGCATTTTTAGATCTTGAACGTGATGGCCCTACGGTTATTGAAGTTCCTGCAGGCATGGGTCCAACAACGGTCAATGACGCTTTTTTCAGATTTGTTACTGACTTAGGTATTGTTGGTCCTGATAAAGGTAAAGGCGGGAAATATTTAATTCTTCCTCCAGGTTATGACGGAGAGGTTCCAGAGGGTTACTTTGTTTCTCAATCAACAAGTTACGTTAACTGGTTTATTGCTCGTGGATTCTTAAAAGATGGCAAAACAGATGCCGCTGTAAATGCGTATAAAAAGGAATTGAAAATTTATCCATTAGCGCAGAAGAATCAGCCTCCAAAAATGGAATTTATCTCAGGAAGTGAAAAAGAATTTAATACCATCCATGCAAATAATGAACATTATTTTGATGAGTTAAAAGTTGTTTTAGATAAAGAGCCTATTTCATTTATTGACCCTGAAATACGCGGTTTAATGTCTAGTATTGGTCTGCAAAAAGGAAAACCATTTGCGCCTGATGCTCGTATGAAAAAGATCTTAAAAGACGGCGTAGCAATCGGTAATGCAACGGCAAGAGCTTTGATATTCCAACCTCGGGATAAAGGCGCTTATATCTACTCAGATCGTTTATGGAAAACGGCATTTATTGGGAAAGATTATCAGTGGTTAGTAGATAAAGGTGAGGGAGGGCGTAATCTGGATGCTCGTACGTATTTCTTTTATATGGCGACAGTAAATACACCAGCGATGGCTCTGAAACTCATCGATAAAGGCTCTCAATATGCCATTGTAGATAAATCGAAAGGTGGAGATTACCTTGATGGTGGTAAAAATTATAAGTTGAATATTCCAGCGAATGTACCAGCAAAAAACTTTTGGTCAGTGGTGGCTTATGATCCGCAAACACGCTCTGAACTACAAACCGGTCAAGCGTTACCAAGTAAAAATAATCAACGTGATAAGTTAATTGAAAATAAAGATGGTTCAGTTGATATTTATTTTGGACCTAAAGCACCAAAAGGCAAAGAAGCGAACTGGGTCGAAACCGTTCCGGGCAAAGGGTGGTTTACTATTCTACGTTTATACGGACCGCAAGAGGCTTGGTATGATCACTCTTGGAAACCGGGTGATATTGAGCTAATTAAATAAGTGATTGCTGCAATTTAACCATAACCTCTGCTTGTTATTACTAATGGGCAGAGGCTTTTTTATATCTAATGACCTTCTAGGTTTTGAATCAGAAGCTTTTCAATATTTTTAATAATAGGATGCTGATAGTAAGCACGATGATATTGAATTCCAACACTAAACGTCATCGCTTTATTATCGAGAGTTAAAGGTAGCTTACATACGTTTATTGGAAGTTTGTTTTTTAAAATATCAAAGCAAACAAAAGCGTATTGGCTTATTTCTACGCACTCAATAGCAGAAGCGACAGAAGAAACCGTGAGTTTTTGAGCAAGGTTTATTCCTGTTTGTTTACGTAGTCGTTCATAGTAAGTATTGTCATCGAGGTTTCCCATCGAAACCCTTACAGTATCAAATTGGGCTAAATCAGAGAGACCAATTTGGGATGAACAAGCTAACGGGTGCTGCTTAGATATATACACAAATAAATCTAACTCCCCGAGTTTTCGCTCAATAATACGTTCGTTTAGTTGATTCGGGTAGCCTGAAATTCCGATAGATAATGCCCCTGATTTAGGAAACTCTATTCCCTCTAAATACCAGTCCACAATAGATATTTTAGGATGCCAATCATCTTGGGTTAATCCTTGTAAAAGTGGCACGGTTAACATGCTACTTAGTGGATTTGCTAAGTGAAAAATATACTCGATATTGGCGTCTTTATTATTAAATGATTTAGCGGTTTGTTGTGCTTGTTCAAGTTGTTCTAAGGGGGCTTTAATAATATTTATCAGCTGGGTGGTGAAAAGCGTTGGCGCATAAAGGCCTTTATCTGCAATGAATAATTCATTACCAAAGAGTTCACGGCATTCAGATAAGTAGCGATTAAAGGTTGCTCTACTGATGTCTAATGTATGACAAACTTTAGCTAACGATTTTTGTTCATAAAGTGAATCAAGAAAACGATATAAATTTAAGTCTATGCTGTTTTTCATGTGATAGCTTTCCTTGCTAATACTTTTTTCTAGTATGAATCTTTTATGACAATTTGTCTTTTATCCTTGATCTTTTCATCTTCCTATTTAGAATATATGGAAATGCGTATATCCATATTTAAGGTTGAATATGTTACCTCATCAATTTTTTAAAATGCTGTCAGATGAAACACGAATGCGTTGTTTATTGCTTATTGCTCGTGAGGGCCGTTTGTGTGTAAACCAATTAACTGAAGCATTAGATGAAAGCCAGCCGAAGATCTCTCGGCATTTAGCCCAACTGCGCCAATCTGGTGTACTGATTGATACCCGTGAAGGTCAGTGGGTGTATTACCAAGTGAATACAGAACTTCCGGGGTGGTTAAATAAAATTATAGCAGGTTTGAAGCAATCGAATTGTTTACAGGCTGAGTATCAAAAAGACACAGATAAATTAAACGCAATGAAAGCATGTTGCTAAATTAAGGATTAAGACGATGACAATTAAAGTTGGTATTAATGGGTTTGGTCGTATTGGACGTTTGGCATTAAGAGCGGCATTCGATTGGCCTGAGTTGGAGTTTGTACAAATCAATGACGTTGCGGGTGATACCCATACATTGGCACATTTACTTGAATTTGATTCAATTCAGGGGCGTTGGCACCATGAAGTGACGAACAATGGCAGCGAAATGATCATTGATGGTCAAACGCTTAAAACCACACAAGAAAAGGACATTGATGCGGTTGATTGGTCTGGTTGTGATGTTGTTATTGAAGCAACTGGCGTGCATCGTTCACGTTCATTTTTAGATAAATATTTAGCGCAAGGCGTTAAACGTGTGGTTGTGTCTGCTCCGGTAAAAGAAGACGGTGTTGCGAACATTGTAGTTGGTGTGAACGATGATATTTTTGATCCTGCTGTTCACCAAATCGTCACAGCGGCATCTTGTACTACCAACTGCCTTGCACCAATTGTTAAAGTTATCAATAAAGAGTTGGGTATCGAAAATGCGGCATTTACGACCATTCATGATTTAACCAATACTCAAACCATTTTAGATGCGCCGCATAAAGATCTTCGCCGTGCACGCGCATGTGGTATGAGCTTGATCCCGACAACAACTGGGTCAGCAAAAGCAATCGTAGAAATTTTCCCTGAGCTAAAAGATAAAATCGACGGCCATGCGGTACGAGTTCCTTTAGCGAATGCATCATTAACCGACATTATCTTTGAAGTAAAAAGAGATACGACAGTTGAAGAAGTCAATCAGTTATTAAAGGATGCGGCACAGGGTGAGCTAAAAGGTATTTTAGGATACGAAGAGCGCCCATTAGTATCGATTGATTACAAAGGCGACCAACGCTCAACGATAGTCGATGCACCATCTACTATGCTTGTGGGCAAGCGCATGGTGAAGATTTATGCTTGGTATGATAACGAAATGGGCTACGCAACTCGTACTGCTGAGTTAGTTCGTAACGTTGGCTTAGCTGAATATTAATGGCATTGGTTTAAGGAATTTAAAATGACACATCCTATTTGGGAATTACCGGTTACAGGCACTCATGGCGCATTAATTTTGACTCCATGTCCGGGAACAAAAGGCGTTGAATTAATTGAATCTTTAACACAACTAAAAGCACAAGGTGTTGAAGCGGTAGCAACAGCATTAAACCAAGATGAGTTAACAGAAAAAGGCGTTAGCTCTCTTGGTGAAGAAGTGCAACGTCTAGGCATGAAATGGTTTTATTTGCCAATTGAAGATGATTGCGCCCCGGGTGATGGGTTTGCAGCACAATGGAAATCAGCGACTCCTGAGCTGCAACAAGTATTGGAAAATAATGGCAAGGTAGCAATGCATTGTATGGGCGGGTCTGGCCGAACAGGCTTACTTGCAGCGCATTTATTATTGGACTTAGGTTGGGAACTGGATGTGATTAAGCAGCAGGTTCAAGCATTACGTCCGGGCGCTTTCACGAAACCTGTGCAAATTGAATACATTGATGCAATTGCGGGTAAATAATCAATTTTAGATAAGGCCTCAGAAAGCAGCATTTTTCTGGGGCTTTTTTATTGGAACGGATGAGTTTTATGTTTTCTCAACTAAGTCATAGCGTACGTCAGTACATGTTAGTGACGTTCAATTATTGGAACTTCACCATTACTGATGGTGCGTTGCGTATGTTGGTTGTGCTCTATTTTCATGATTTGGGTTACGGCACCTTAGCGATAGCTTCTCTCTTTTTGTTTTATGAATTTTTTGGTGTGGTGACGAATTTAATTGGTGGGTGGCTTGGTGCACGTTTGGGGTTAAATAAAACCATGAACGTCGGTTTAGGTATGCAGGTATTTGCATTATTGATGCTTGCTGTACCTACTGTGTGGCTCACTATTCCTTGGGTAATGGCGGCTCAAGCACTGTCTGGCATTGCAAAAGATCTCAATAAAATGAGTGCTAAAAGTGCGATAAAAACATTGGTGCCAAGCAATCAAGAAGGATCTCTCTACAAGTGGATTGCTATCTTAACGGGGTCTAAAAATGCACTAAAAGGAGCTGGTTTCTTCTTAGGAGGGGTTCTGCTTTCTACCATAGGATTCAAAGCGGCAGTTATCGCCATGGCTGTGGTTCTTTTTGTGGTATTGATTGCTAGTTTAGCTTTTCTTGATGGCGACATGGGCAAAGCGAAATCTAAACCTAAATTTACTCAGTTGTTTTCTAAATCGAGTGAGATTAATATTCTTTCAGCTGCGCGCTTATTTTTATTTGGCGCAAGAGATGTATGGTTTGTAATAGCATTGCCAATTTACCTAGGCACAACCTTTGGTTGGGATCATTCGTGGGTTGGTGGATTTCTCGCTCTGTGGGTGATTGGTTATGGGTTTGTGCAAGGCTTTGCGCCAAAAATCACAGGGAAATCAGAAGGTAAAGTACCTGATGGTCGCGCTGCAATGTGGTGGGTAGCTTTATTAACACTGGTTACTGGGTTTATCGCCTATGGTGTGCAAATCGAGTGGCAGGCTCAATATGTTATCGTCATTGGATTATTAATTTTTGGTGCAGTATTTGCCATTAACTCATCTCTACACTCTTATTTGATCGTTAGCTATGCGAAAGGTGATGGTGTCTCGATGGATGTTGGCTTCTATTATATGGCCAACGCAATGGGGCGTTTAATCGGAACTATATTATCTGGATTGGTATTTCAGATAGCAGGGTTGGCTGCATGTTTATGGGTATCGTTCGCGTTTTTGTTGTTAACTACGTTGATATCGATAAAGCTGCCTAAGAGAATAAAAGCTTAAGCTCAAACAATCTTCATGCATAAAAAAACCACCGTTTAATCGGTGGTTTTTTTTGTCTTAATTTAAGTGAATGTTCACTATAAATTAAAAGCCTTCCATGTTTTTAGCTTCAAGCTGTTGGAAGTATTTCACTGTTTTCACTTTCAGCTCTTGTGTTGATGGCTCATCACAAACGATTACTGATTTAGGGTGAAGTTGAAGTGCAGATACCGTCCACATGTGATTTACAGAGCCTTCAACAGCAGCTTGCAGTGCAAGACCTTTGTTGTGGCCAGTGATTAGGATCATGATCTCTTCAGAATCAAGCAGAGTACCAACACCGATAGTTAGTGAGTACTTAGGAACAAGGTCCATGTCGCCACCGAAGAAGCGAGAGTTAGCAATACGCGTATCTTCAGTTAACGTTTTGATGCGAGTACGAGAAGATAAAGATGATGCTGGTTCGTTGAAAGCGATATGACCGTCGTTGCCCACACCACCCATGAATAGGTTGATGCGACCGTAAGACTTGATTTTATCTTCGTAACGTTGGCATTCTGCTTCGTTATCTGCTGCATTACCATCTAATAGGTTGATGTTTTCAGCTTGAATATCGATGTGGTTGAAGAAGTTCTCGTGCATGAAAGTACGGTAAGATTCTGGGTGATCAGCATCTAAGCCAATGTACTCATCCATGTTGAATGTTACTACGTTCTTAAAGCTCACTTCGCCAGCTTTATGAAGCTCAATAAGTTTCTTATACGTGTTTAATGGAGTACCGCCAGTTGGTAAACCAAGAACAAATGGACGATCTGCTGTTGGGTTGAATGCATTAATACGGTTAACGATGTGTTGTGCAGACCATGCACCTACTTGTTCAGCGCGATTTAGCGGAATTAATCTCATTTGTATACCTCAAAAAAACGTAAGTCGTAGAATCAAAAATCATTAATTCGCATTATAAAATAAGTTTCTGTGTATCACCAATGATTTTGCTCAATAAAGAAACATTATTCTTCAACATTGGTCACGTTTGTACTTAAATGGTTCATAAATGGCTCTGCTTTCATAAATCCTGTTAATCGAGCATTCGATAAATAATCGCCATTTGAATTCCAAAAATCGATGGTTGGTAACCCAAGAACTTTGAGTTGTTGTAATAGGGCAATATCTTCTGGGCTGTTTTTGGTTACATCGGCTTGCAACAAGATAAATTGACCTAAGAGCGGCTCTACCTTTTCATTATGGAAGGTGTATTTTTCAAATTCTTTACACGCGACACACCAGTCAGCATAAAAGTCGAGCATGACTGGTTTTCCTTGGGCTTTTGCTGCCTCAAGTTCTCGATTCAAATCTTCTAAATTAGCGATTTTTTTAAACGTGACAGTTTGAGTGGTGGTGTTTACTTCAGTATGTACTTTACCTGAAATAGCATCAATTACAGGGATTGCTGAGCCAACAATACCTAAGATCGCGATGATCCCAGCGACACTCGTTTTCCAAGATTGGGGCATGGTTGCTTTAACATGATAAAGCCAACCAAATGCTACAACACCTAACGCAGACCAAACAAATGGAGTTACGTTATGTGGAAGGATTCGCTCTAATAAGAACACAGGAACGGCAAGTAAAATAAAACCAAACAGTGTTTTTACATGCGTCATCCATACACCCGCTTTCGGTAGCAGTTTATTACCAAATACAGCGGCTAGAATTAGTGGGATACCCATACCAATAGCCAAAGCGTACAGAGCGACAGCACCAGTAAGTAAATCACCACTTTTGGCAACATAAAGTAATGCACCCGAAAGAGGAGCGGTCGTACATGGCGAACACACTAAACCTGAAATAGCACCCATGGCAAATACGCCACCTAAGTTTCCGCCTTTTTGTTGGTTACTGATGTCATTTAATTTAGTTTGTAAGCTGCTTGGTAGTTGAATTGTGTAAGCGCCAAACATCGACAGAGCGAGCAGCACAAACATGATACTCAAGCCAATTAACACATAAGGATGTTGTAATGCAGCCTGAAATTGCATACCTGCCGAAGCAACCACTAACCCAAGTAAAGTATAGGTTAACGCCATGCCTTGAACGTAAATAAAAGAGAGCTTGAAGGCTTTGCCATGAGACAGTTTACCGCCACCTAAAACAATGCCCGTTAAGATAGGGTACATAGGTAATACACAAGGTGTAAACGCAAGACCAATGCCAAGCGCTAAGAATAAAAACGGTGTCCACCAAGCATCACCTAAGTTGTCAGCCAGCTCTTGCTGTTGAGTTTGAGATACTTCTTTTTGCTCTGAATTTGATGATGTTTTCTTTTCTACGCCAACTGGTGCGTTATCATTTTTGGCCACAACATGCGTATTTGCCGTTTCATCTTGATATGAACTTAGCCCTGTTAATGCAGATAGTGGAATTTTGCGGATTTCTGGTGGATAGCAGAATCCAGCTTTCGCACAACCTTGGTATCGCACTGTTAACTCGGCATTATCACTAACCGAAATAAGAGGAACAGTGATCGTAAGTGGTTCAGTGTAGATGTTTACATCACCAAAAAATTCATCGTTATAAGGTGTGCCTTCTTCCATCACTAAATCAGCAATCTTTGCGCCATTAGCCGTTACCGAAATGCGTTGTTGGTATAGGTAATAATCAGGCATCACTTGCCAATCTAAATAAACTCTATCTCCTTGCTGCATGAAATTAAATGGGAAGGCTTCATTTACGGTCACAAAAGAAGAGGTTTGCTCGCCCTGTAATTTAGTCAGGTCAAAAGACGCAACAGCTTGAGGGATAAAGGAGGTAAATAGAATGAAAAATGATAAAAGGGCAGCTCGAAAACGGAGTAAGTTCGTCATGTGAAAGTCTTTATTAAATATAGATACGGGTATGACTATCGAAATGGTCAAGAGTTCGACAAGTATAGTATCAATTGTATTAATGATCTGCTCCTTTCTCTTCGCTACCTAGTGTAATTATTTTTTATTTGTCACCGTTTCGAGATCCCTACGACACTCTTTTACCTGCTTAGAAACTATGCTTGTTACGATGATTAATTAATAGAATGAGTCATAAGAGGACTGCGTGATGAAATACAAACATATCCTTGTTGCACTGGATCTTTCAGAAGAGAGTCATGTGTTGATTGATAGAGCCGTTTCTATGGCGGAGCTATTAGATGCCAAAGTGTCTTTTATTCATATTGATGGTACTCATGGTGAGATTTATCCTGAGCTCATTGATATACAAGCAGAGCCGGATCGTAAACCATTAAATGAACCTTCAAATAAATGGCTTAATGATTTTCAGCAATATACTCCGTTTCCAATTGAGAGCTTTTGGGTAGGAACGGGAGATCTTAGCCATAAAGTAGATAAAGCAGTAAAAGTGAATGAAATCGATTTATTGATTTGCGGACATCATCATGATTTCTTAAGTAAAATCATCTCATATTCTCGACCGCTAATTCATCACTCTCCTATTGATATATTGGTCGTACCGATCTGTTCATGAGTAAACAGACAAAAAAATGGCAGCTTAATCAGCTGCCATTTTGAGGGATATTATTGCAATTCACCGATTAAAGAATAATACCGCCGAATACAAAACCTAGTGCAACCGAAGTTGTAATCGTAGCAACACCCGGAATGAAGAATGGGTGGTTAAATACAAGATTACCAATACGTGTTGAACCTGTGTCATCCATTTCAACCGCAGCAAGTAGCGTAGGGTAAGTTGGAAGAACGAACAGTGCGCTTACTGCCGCAAAAGAAGCAACCGCAGTAATTGGTGCAACACCAATTGCTAGTGCAGCAGGCATTAGAGCCGTTGTTGTTGCGCCTTGAGAGTAAAGAAGCATAGAGGCAAAGAATAAAACAATCGCTAGCATCCACGGGTATTGTGCAAGGATCTCAGCTGAGAACTCTTTGATTTCACCAATGTGAGAAGACACAAACGTATCACCAAGCCACGCAACACCAAGCACACACACACAAGCACTCATGCCTGATTTGAATGTCGCAGCATTAGCAATTTTAGACGCATCAATTTTAGTGAACGTCACGATAGCAGCAGCTGCGGTTAGCATTAATGTCATAATAGCTTCGTTACGACCAATAGTTGGGTGTTCAATAAGACCAACACTGCCACTGATCATCGTTGCATAAGCAACAACAGCAACAATTGCCACACAGAAAATGTAAACAGACGCTTTTGCCGTTGGTAAGATTTCACGTTTACCTTCGCCATTCATCTTAATTAGGCCTTTTGCAAGACGCTCTTGATAAACAGCATCATCTTTCAGCTCACAGCCTAGGAAGTTAGCAACGAATGCACCAACCATACACGCTAGGAATGTTGATGGAATACATACTGCTAATAGCGTTAGATAATCCACACCTAGAGGCTCAAGGATACCAGAGAAGAAAACAACCGCCGCTGAGATTGGAGATGCAGTGATTGCAATTTGAGAAGCAACAACAGCGATAGAAAGTGGGCGAGAAGGACGAACACCTTGTTCTTTAGCAACTTCAGCAATAACAGGAAGCGTAGAGAATGCAGTGTGACCGGTACCTGCTAGCATCGTCATGAAATAAGTCACGATTGGTGCGTAGAAAGTAATGCGTTTTGGATTTTTACGTAAGAATTTTTCTGCTAGGTCAACCAACCAATCCATACCACCAGCCACTTGCATAGCAGCAATCGCAGTGATAACAGACATGATGATTAAAATAACGTCGATAGGGATAGAACCAGCGTCTAGACCTAAGATCATGGTAAGAACAAGTACGCCCGCACCACCCGCAAAACCGATACCGATACCGCCAATACGTGCACCTAAATAGATGAACAGTAGTACGACGAGAAGCTGTACAGCAACCATATATAACTCCAGTGTTTAAATTTAAAATAATTATTCAGATTTTTATTGGACAGCTATATACAGCAAACCAATAAAAGTATGAATGATTACTTAGTTTTTTTTGATTAAAAATTAGGACGATAAAAAAAGCGAGCTTCAGTGAGCTCGCTATTTTAGGTGTTACGGATTAATCGTAACGTTTTGCTTTGTATTCAGGATGCATCAGGTTCTCTACAGAGAAGATGTCATCTAATTGTTCTTCTGTTAGAAGACCACGTTCAAGAACTACATCACGAACGTTTTTACCTGTTTCAGCACAAATCTTACCAACAATGTCACCTTCGTGGTGGCCAATGAATGGGTTTAGATAAGTAACGATACCGATAGAGTTAAATACGTGAGCTTCACATACTTCTTTGTTCACAGTGATGCCATCGATGCATTTGTCACGTAGGTTCACACAGGCATTTTTCAAGATGTCGATAGATTCGAACAGTGCTTGGCCAATTACTGGTTCCATTACGTTTAATTGCAGTTGGCCCGCTTCAGCAGCGAAAGTCACTGTAATATCGTTACCAATTACTTTGAAACATACTTGGTTAACTACTTCTGGGATTACTGGGTTAACTTTTGCAGGCATGATTGAAGAACCAGCTTGAAGCTCTGGAAGGTTCAATTCATTTAGACCAGCACGAGGACCAGAAGAAAGAAGACGTAAGTCATTACAAATTTTAGACATTTTAACCGCAGTACGTTTTAGCGCACCGTGGATCATTACGTAAGCACCACAGTCAGATGTTGCTTCGATTAAATCTTCAGCTGCAACACATGGTAGACCAGTTACTTCAGATAGGTGGCGAACTGCTGCTTCTTGGTAACCTGTCGCTGCGTTTAAGCCAGTACCGATTGCCGTAGCACCAATGTTCACTTCTAATAGAAGTTGTGCTGTGTAGTGAAGGTTTTTCACTTCTTCTTGAAGCAAAACACCCCAAGCGTGGAATTCTTGGCCAACCGTCATTGGAACGGCATCTTGAAGTTGAGTACGACCCATCTTCAGAATGTTACGGAATTCTTGATCTTTAAGATCGAATGCGCCTTTTAGGTATTCAATCGCTTCGATCAGTTTCATCATGCTGTTGTATACCGCAATACGGAAACCTGTTGGGTATGCACAGTTAGTTGATTGAGAACGGTTAACGTGATCATTAGGGTTAATGATATCGTATTCGCCTTTCTCTTTACCCATTAGTTCAAGGGCAACGTTAGCAATAACTTCGTTAGCATTCATGTTAACTGAAGTACCAGCACCGCCTTGGTAAACATCTGATGGGAATTGATCCATACACTTGCCAGTTTCAAGAATTAAATCACATGCTTTGATGATGTACTCACCAACTTGTGAAGGGATAGCACCTAATTCTTTGTTAGCTAAAGCGGCTGCTTTTTTAGTGTAGATCATGCCACGAACAAACTCAGGAACATCAGAAATAGTTACATTTGAAATGTTGAAGTTTTCCATAGCGCGAAGAGTGTGAATACCGTAGTAAGCTTCAGAAGGAACATGACGTTCACCTAGCAAATCTTCTTCAATACGAGTTGCAGTATTCGTTTTTTCTAAATCAAGCATCTGAGTCATAGTAAGCCTTTAAGGTTCTATATTTTAATTATTGGATTCTGTCCAAGTGATCATATCTGCGAGTAGAGTCCGTTCGTCAGAGGGTGATCAATATCGTACCTGATGCCTTGTTTTAACGTCATCATACACCTCTTTAGTGGTAAAAGTGTTAAGTTGATCACTTTTTAAGTCTAGTTTTTGCAAAATATTTCAAATTGAGATAATGCTCTCACTAGTTGTTAATATATTTACTTTGTAGGTTATATAACTGCTAATCGAGTTAATGAATTTGATGGCTGTTTACACTCTTTTACAGAAGATTTTCTTGAAAAATGAGGGGATGTGCCGCATCTATCATAATAGAGAGAGAAAAAGTGGTTCGCAGAGAATGCCTGCTACACTAAATGAAGCGAAAAGTGAAAGTTCGTATCAAATCTAATCGAGGTATATTGTGTTTCCTATTTTATTATTATTGTTTATTTTTGTTCCCATTATTGAAATTGCGCTGTTTGTGCAAGTAGGGGGCATGTTAGGGATGTGGCCAACACTTGGATTAGTATTGATCACCGCTTTTGTTGGTGCGTCATTAGTCCGTAGCCAAGGCATTCAGACTCTAATGTCAGTGCAATCAAAATTACAACAAGGTGAATTACCTGCACAGCAAATAGTAGAAGGTGTCATGCTTGCCGTTGCTGGTGTGTTATTGCTTGTTCCTGGTTTTATGACTGATGCATTAGGTATGCTGGTATTGCTTCCAGCACCGAGAGCGTATTTAGCTAAACAGCTAATGAGCCGTGTAAAAGTAAATGGCATGGGAGCATCACAGGGTGGTTTTCATGCAGGGTTTGGTGGTGGCTTTGATCAAAATGGTCCGTTTAATCAAGGTAACCCATTTGATCGTACAAACCAGAATGATCAACAAGGCGATGTATTTGAAGGTGAGTTTCAACGTAAAGAAGACGATCCAAATAAAACCTTAAAATAATCTCGCTTTAATATTTTAACGTTTAGAAAGATAAGAATTCAGATCGGTCGCAAGCTCCCTTAAAGGACTCAGATTGATCGCAGTTATTACTGCGATCATCTCTGAATTCTGCGAGCGAAGCGATCTGAACTCTATTCATAATTGTTATTTTAGCAAATCACTAAACTACTAACGCCTTAACCAAGAGCGTGGGTTTTGTGCCTTACTGTTACGGCGGATCTCAAAGTAAAGTGAAGGTCTGTCTTGACCGCCACTGTCACCAACAACCGCAATCGTCTCTCCTGCTTGCACCTTATCGCCTTCTTTCTTCATTAAGCTTTGGTTGTAGCCATAAAGTGTCATATCACCTTTACCGTGATCGATTAACACCATTAAGCCATAGCCTCGTAACCAATCAGCAAAAACGACCTTACCAGAATCAACGGCTTTTACTGGTGTACCGTATTCACTGGCTAGCACCATACCTTTCCAAGTGAGCTGCCCTGTTTGTTTTGTTCCAAAACTATGAAGTGTTTTGGCATTGCTAATAGGCCAAGGTAAACGCCCTTTTTGACGAGCAATACCATCCATAGGTACATTGTTACTTGCTTTCGCTTTTGCGATGGCAACTTTTAAGCGTTTTTCATTTTGCTGCAGTTCATTTAAGTAACCATTTTCATTTGAAATGCGTTTTTTGATACTGGAAACGGTTTTCTTACGTTTGTTTTGTGATGTTTGCAGTGTGGTTTTTTCTTGCTTGTATTGAGTTAATAACTCACTTTGTCGTTGTTGCTGTTTAAGAAGAGAGACTTCTTTTTCTCTCAGCTGCATCGTTGTGAATTCTAATTGAGAAATCGCACCCACTCGGGCTTCAGAAATACGTTGGGCGTATTGTGTCATGCGATCGATTTTAGTGACCTCATCGCCGCTGAGTACATTAGAAAGTTGATTATTGCGACTTATTAAGTAGTAATTGACGAGTAAGTCTTTTAGTACTTCGGTCTGTTCAATTTGTTGTTGAGTAAGTTCTGATTGTTGCTGTTTTAATTCGGTTATCGAGCGTTTTACTGCCTCTAGTTCTCGCTCTGCATTGCGCGCTTTTTTGGAGGCGTTAGCAATAGATAGTTCGTGCTTTTTAAGACTAGATTGAAGACTTGATAGCTCTTTTTTCTGTTTACTTAATACTGAGCTCTGACGAGATATTTCTTGTTTCATTCCTTTTAATTCAGCGTCATTCGCATGAGCGATAAGAGGAAGTGCAAATGTCAGGCACACGATCGCGGTCGTAAGAAATTTACGACTAGGAATAGGCTTATTAAAAAAGGATATATTCATCGCTGCATTATTTCAGATAGAGTGAGTTCTGACTAGATAGAGTTTTTATTTGGTCTCAATTGTAAAACCAATATCACAGCATTTTTGTTGTTCTTATCAGTTTTTTTATCCTCGCTAGTCTCCGAACAAACCCTAGGGTATACTTTCGACTTCATTTTAGAGCCCATGGTAACTGACATCGTCTAATGGCATGTGGTTATCCAAAAATCAGAGATAAAGAATATGGAAACGTCAATCATCGATTTTGTAACCAATAACATGATTTTAGCTGTTGTGTGGATTGGTATTGTTGTTGCGTTGATTCAAAACGTAGTAAAACAAAAAACGGCAGGCTACCAAGAAGTGGATCCTTCACAAGCAACAACACTAATGAACCGTGAAGATGCGATTGTGTTAGATATTCGCTCTAAAGATGAGTTTAAATCAGGCCATATTACGGGTGCTCGTCACATTTTACCAAGTGATATTAAAGCCGGTAACCTAGCTGGTCTTGAAAACTCAAAAACAACCCCAATTATTGTGGTATGTAAAACAGGCCAAACCGCTCAAGCATCAGCAAATGATCTGCATAAAGAAGGTTTTGAGCAAGTTAAATTGCTTAAGAATGGCCTAATCTCTTGGAATGAAGCTAACTTACCGTTAGTAAAAGGCAAAAAGTAATTGCCCATTTCATAAGCAACTGATTCATTTTGATGTGATATCTGGCCCATTTTTTAGATATCACGAATGCAGAGTAATATCACAGCGTTATTCTGCATTCATACATACATATATAGAAAGGACTTTCCCATGGCTGAAGCAGCACAACAAGAGCAACAAAACTTTGCAATTCAACGTATCTTCCTAAAAGACGTATCTTTTGAGGCTCCTAACTCTCCAACTATGTTCCAAAAAGAGTGGAATCCAGATGTTAAACTGGACCTTGATACTCAAAGCCGTGAACTAGGCGAAGGTGTTTACGAAGTCGTTCTACGTTTAACTGTTACGGTTAAGAACGAAGAAGAAACGGCATTCCTTTGTGAAGTTCAACAAGGTGGTATCTTTACTGCTGGCCAAATGGAAGAAGCTCAACTAGCACATTGTCTAGGTGCATTCTGCCCGAACATTCTGTTCCCATATGCTCGTGAAACGATCTCTAGCCTAGTGGTTAAAGGTACGTTCCCACAATTGAACCTTGCACCAGTTAACTTTGACGCATTGTTCATGAATTACCTACAAAACCAAGCTCAAGAAAACGCAGCTGCGCCTTCTGAAGCTTAATAATGAATAGCCTTGCGCTATTGATTAATTTGTAGAGAATAAATGCACTTTTTTATCTAAGATAGTTTCTATACTGAATATAGAAATTAAATTTTGATAAAAAGTGCATTTTGCTTTTATTACTCTAGTATCCTTTGATACTTGTTTTGGATGGTCACAATGACAACACAAACCGATTACTCTGATATTTCCATGACCGTACTTGGTGCTGGCTCATACGGAACTTCTCTTGCTATCTCTCTTGCTCGTAATGGCGCAAAAGTGATTTTATGGGGTCATGAAGAATCACATATAGCTCGCCTTGAAGCCGATCGTGCTAATGAAGAGTTTTTGCCGGGTGTTGCTTTCCCACCGTCATTAATCATGTCTACGGATCTTGAAAAATCAGTGCAAGCAAGTCGCGATTTACTGGTTGTAGTTCCAAGTCATGTTTTTGGTTTGGTACTAGGTAATGTAAAACCATTCTTACGTGATGATTCTCGTATATGTTGGGCGACAAAAGGACTAGAGCCTGAAACAGGTCGTTTATTAAAAGAAGTGGCAGTAGAAGCGTTAGGTGAATCTCATTCACTGGCTGTGCTTTCTGGACCTACTTTTGCTAAAGAACTTGCATCTGGTATGCCAACGGCGATTGCTGTTGCGTCTCCTGACCAAGAGTTTGTTAAAGATTTACAAGAAAAAATCCACTGCTCTAAAACATTCCGTGTTTATGCCAATAACGATTTTACTGGAATGCAATTAGGCGGAGCAGTGAAGAACGTAATCGCTATTGGTGCGGGTATGTCTGATGGTATTGGCTTTGGTGCTAATGCTCGTACTGCATTAATTACCCGTGGTTTGGCTGAAATGACTCGTTTAGGCGTGGCTTTAGGCGCAGAAGCTGAAACCTTTATGGGGATGGCTGGCTTAGGTGATTTAGTGTTAACGTGTACCGATAACCAATCTCGTAACCGTCGTTTTGGTTTGGCTTTAGGTCAAGGCGGTGATGTAGATAGCGCTCAAGCAGAAATTGGTCAAGTGGTTGAAGGGTATCGCAATACCAAAGAAGTATGGCTACTTGCTGATCGTATGGGTGTTGAAATGCCTATAGTTGAGCAAATTTATCAAGTATTGTATCAAGGAAAAGATGCAAGAGTTGCTGCGCAGGACTTATTAGCGCGAGATAAGAAATCAGAATCGTAATTCAAGGATGGTATGAAAATGAAAGAATGTAAAAAACACCAAGTATGGGAGTGCATTGTTCGAGAAGCGCGTGAGCAGTCAGAACAAGAACCTATGCTTGCAAGCTTTTATCATGCCACCATCATAAAACATGAAAACCTTGCTGCAGCATTAAGTTATATTTTAGCGAATAAGTTGGCGACAGCCTCTATGCCTGCAATGGCAGTTCGTGAAGTGGTAGAGGAAGCATTTGCTTCTGATCCTTCTCTTACCGATGCGGCTGCGTGCGATATTTGCGCGACTGTGACTCGAGATCCTGCGGTTTCTATGTACTCAATGCCTTTATTGTATTTAAAAGGCTATCACGCACTGCAAGGGTATCGTGTATCTAACTGGCTTTGGAAGCAAGGTCGTGTTGCATTAGCGACGTATCTGCAAAATGAAATTTCTGTTGCTTGTCAGGTGGATGTGCATCCTGCGGCGACCATTGGTAAAGGGATCATGTTTGACCATGCGACGGGCATCGTCATTGGTGAAACGGCCGTGGTTGAGAATGATGTTTCTATTCTGCAAGATGTGACACTCGGTGGTACGGGTAAAGAGTGTGGCGATCGTCACCCTAAGATCCGTGAAGGCGTTATGATCGGTGCGGGTGCGAAGATTTTAGGTAATATTGAAGTGGGTGTTGGTGCTAAGATTGGTTCGTGCTCTGTGGTTCTGCAAGCCGTCCCTCCACATACTACGGTTGCCGGTGTTCCTGCTAAAATTGTTGGGCGCCCTAGCTCTGAAATGCCATCGCTCGATATGGACCAACAGTTTAATGGTAAGTCACAAACGTTTATGTCTGGTGATGGAATTTAATATATCCCATTCCTTATGCGTATAAAAATAGCCACTATTGAGTGGCTATTTTTGTATTTGAGCTATGAGCTTTGGAATTATAACCCGCCTTCAAATCCCATTTGACGCCACGCTTCAAATACGATGATAGCAACAGAGTTTGATAAGTTTAAACTGCGGCTGTCTGGCATCATAGGAATTCGAACACGTTGTTCCATTGGTAAGCCATCAATTAAATCAGCGGGCAATCCACGAGTCTCTGGGCCGAATAACAACACATCTCCCTTTTGATAGCTTGGAGTGGTGTGATGGCCTGTCGTTTTGGTTGTGCAGGCAAAGATACGGTGTTCACCTTCACTTTCATTTTCTAAATAATCAAGAAAGGCAGCGTAATCTTTATGACGTTTTACATGGGTTAACTCATGATAATCTAACCCTGCTCGGCGAAGTTTTTTCTCTTCTAAATCGAATCCTAATGGTTCAATTAAATGCAGATTTGCACCACAGTTAGCAGACAGGCGAATGATGTTACCCGTATTTGGGGCGATTTCAGGTTCGTACAACGCAATATCAAACATAGTGAACTCTTGAATAACGGAAAGTAAACTCAGTATATCTAATTGATAGGTATCGGGGTAGAGCATACGAGTAACAACATGGCTTACTTTGAGATAAGCCATGTTGTGACAAGTTATTATTGTTCGATAGGTAGCGTAATGGTCATGCGCAATCCGCCAAGAGGGCTTTTACTCGCAATGATGGTGCCGCTGTGCTGGTGAATAGCACTTTCGGTAATCGCCAGACCAAGACCTGTTCCGCCACTGCTTCGATCTCGAGCGGTAGATACTCGATAGAAGGGTTTGAAGATATCCTTGAGTTCATCTTCTGGTACACCATCCCCATTGTCATCAACGGTGATGGTGAGAATGTTGCCATTATCATTGATATTCACAGTGACCACATCATTACCGTACTTAATAGCATTGCGTATTACGTTTTCAACCGCACTCATTAATAGATTAGGGTTACCAAAAATAGGCGTTTCTTTTAAATCAGAATAAGTCAGTATTTTATTTGAATGCTCTGCCTCAAATTTGGCATCTTCTAAAATATCAAACCATAATGAGTAAGCGTCAGTTTTCTCTCGTTCTTGATGGCTGTTTACTTGTATTCGAGAGAGTTCTAATAGCTCAGAAATCATCTGCTCTAATCGATCCGCTTCCATATCAATACGAGATAACTCAGCGCTTTCACCTTGCTTACGAGTGGCAAGGGCTGTTGCCATTCTTAAACGAGTTAAGGGAGAGCGTAGTTCATGAGAAATATCAGATAATAAGCGCTGCTGGCCTGAGATCATGGTGTTGAGTGACCCGACCATCTGATTAAAGCTTTGCCCTGTTTTTCTAAATTCTCTTGGCCCTTTTTCTAACGCCTCATCTTTTTCAAATTGGCCTTTAGCAACCCGCTCTGCTGCTTTTTGTAAACGTCTTGCAGGTTGACTTAACGCCCAAGCAAGCCAAAGTAAAAAAGGCGTACTAACGAGCATGGTCACTAGTAATAATTGCCCTGGTTTATCTAATATTCTAAGAATAAATGGTGGGGGCTTTTTCCAATATCGCCCCACATACATGTACACGGTTTCATGAGCGATGACGATATCAAAAGGCCCCGCCATCATGGTTCTGCCATACAGTTTTTGTTGAGGAAGATCAGGGTCATCAGAAAGTGTTAAAAAGTTAAGTAACGCTTTTTTTCTTCCTCGTAGCTCTTTAGGTTTATCTAAAATTTCGCCAGTAGGGGTTGTGAAAAATAGATCGAGGTTTTCATCGTGTTGATGTGCTTTATGGCTAATCTCTTTTAAGGTCTTTTTTAAATTGTCGCGCTCAGAGTATTTCCCTGTAATGTAGGCAGCAATTTGAGTCATTTTAGTAAGATGTTCAGTTGCGATATTATGGCGAGATCGTGGATCAAAATTAGGGCCAATAACAACCCCAATTAAAACCAATAATAAGGTAAACCAAAATATGGCAAAGATACGGCCATATAAGCTGGATAAAAGAGGGAAGCGTGTATTTACTTTAAACACCAATTATTCCTCAACAAACAAATAGCCACGACCACGTAAGGTTTTAATGCGTGGCTTTCCTTCTGAGAGTGGTGGTAATTTTTTACGTAAGTTTGAAACGTGCATATCAATAGCGCGATCAAAGGGTGCTAGGCGTTTACCAAGCACTTCTAGGCTGAGTTCTTCTTTAGAGATGATCTCTCCTGGTTTTTGAATAAATTGAGACAATAACCCAAACTCAGTTCCAGTTAAGTCTAGCAATTCACCATGATTATAGGCTTCTTGTTTGCCTATAAATATCTCAATGCCTTGATATTTAATGCTGCTGCTGTTGCTCTCTTTGGTTTTATTTTGTGTACGACGCAAAATAGCGCGAATACGAGCCAGTAGTTCTCTATCACTAAAAGGTTTTGGTAGGTAATCATCGGCACCAAGTTCTAAACCAATAACACGATCAATTTCTTCTCCTTTTGCTGTAAGCATTAATACAGGAGTTTCATTGGTCTCTCGTAATTTACGAAGCATGTCCATGCCATTCATTTTTGGCATCATGATATCAAGTAGGATCAAGTCTAAATCATTAGTGATCGCTTCAAGGCCTTCAATGCCATTATTTGCCTCCGTAACCTGATAACCTTCTAAACTTAGGATATCTTTTAGTAGTGCGGTTAGCTCAATATCGTCATCAACTAATAAAATCTTTGCCATTTTTATTCACCTACATAAATAGTTTCTAAGTGTAGTATCGCCAAATAAATGAAGGAATACCAACCTTCAAAATAACCTTTACGTTGCTTTACGCACAAAATACACTCATTTACGTTTACTGAGCTATTCTTACTCCATACCAAGCAGCAGCAAGCTGATTTTTGATTGAAACACATTTTCTGTAACGGAGATAACACAATGAACATGATGAAAAAAATGATTTTAGGCGCAGTTGTTCTTCCTCTTTCTTTTGCTTCTGCATCGGCATTTGCTTTTGGTGGTGGTCATCACGAAGGTGGAATGAAAGGCGGTGAAGGCATGCATGGTGGTAAGTGTATGATGAAAGCAAATAAGAAGGCGTTTAAAGATTTAGATCTTACTGATGCTCAAGAAGATAAATTTGATGAAATGCGTGACGCTCGTAAAGCTGAAATGAAAGCGAAGAAAGGTCAAAAACGTCAGCCAACGGCTGAAATGAAAGCCGATCATGAAGCGATGCAAAACTTAATGTTAGCGGATAATTTTGATGAGCAGGCAGTACGTAATTTAGCTGAAAAAATGTCACAGCGTCAAATCGATCGCCGTGTTGAAATGATGAAAAAACGTCATGAAATGATGAATATTCTAACGCCAGAGCAAAAAGCAGAATTTAAAGCAAATCAAGATAAGTACATTGCTGATTGCGCTAAATAAACGCAATTATCTCTAGAAAATGAAAACGGGCCTTTATGATAAATAAAGGTCCGTTTTTTATTTAGACCTATTTTGTTGTAAATATATTAATAAATGGAATAACTATCTTGAGCGTAACCCTTTATACTAAAGTTTGATTTTTAGGTAGATGGATGAAACATGACTCAACGATACGCGTCTTTAGTGACTACGGCTGCATGGCTTGCAACCATTGTTGCGACAATTTTAATGCTATTTAAATTAGGAACTTGGTGGGTAACGGGTTCAGTCAGTTTATTGGCTTCGTTAGTTGACTCTTTGCTTGATATGGGCGCATCTATAACTAATCTTTTAGTCGTCCGTTATGCATTACAACCTGCTGATGAAGAGCACCGTTTTGGGCATGGTAAGGCGGAGTCGCTAGCGGCGTTAGCTCAGGCAATGTTTATTTCTGGTTCTGCTTGCTTCTTATTATTGAATGGGGTTGAGCGTTTTTTCCGTCCTCAAGATGTTATTGCTCCTGAGTTAGGGGTGTATGTCAGTGGGTTTGCTATTGTGTTAACTCTTGGCCTTGTTATGTTCCAGCAATGGGTGGTTAAACAGACGGGAAGTCAGGCTATTGCTGCTGATTCGTTGCACTACAAAACCGATTTATTCATGAATGCCGCTATTATGTTAGCACTTGCATTAAGTTGGTATGGTTGGCATCAAGCTGATGCTATTTTTGCCTTAGTCATTGGTGTGTATATTTTAATTAGCGCATTTAAAATGGCGTATGAGGCGATTCAACTATTACTTGATAGACAACTGCCACAGGAAGAGTTGGATCAGATAAGAGAGGCGTGTTGTCGAGTCGAGGGGGTTAAAGGGATTCATGATTTACGAACGCGTTTAGCAGGTCCAACCCGATTTATTCAACTGCATTTAGAGTTGCCAGATCATATGCCATTAGTTGAAGCACATCGTATTGCGGATAAAGTTGAAGATGAACTTTTAACAGTATTTCCACATTCTGATATTATAATTCATCAAGACCCACTTTCAGTTGTGCTAGACTCAGACAGAGAGCAGAGTCAGTTTAGTTAGTGAGTATGTAGTATTATTAGCAATAATTGTTTTTTCGTAACAGAAAAATGAAACAGTCGTGATTGATTCTGATGTGAATCAACGAACTTTTTCAGTAAACTGGTAATACTCTTACATAAGAAAAAAAATTACAGATTATTAATGGTGAGTAGATTAGGGAGTTTACTTGCTGTATTAGAAATTGAAATTGAAATTCCCAACCATATTAGAGGGTAACCATGGTCAAGAAGATTGGTGTTTTAACAAGTGGTGGCGATGCGCCGGGTATGAATGCGGCAGTTCGTGGTGTTGTTCGTACAGCATTAACCGAAGGCCTAGAAGTATTTGGTATTCATGATGGCTACTTAGGTCTTGTTGAAGACCGTATCGAGAAATTAGAGCGCCATAGCGTATCTGATATGATCAACCGCGGCGGTACATTCTTAGGTTCAGCACGTTTTCCTGAGTTTAAAGAAGTTGCTGTTCGTGAAAAAGCGATCGAGAACCTTAAGAAACACGACATCGATGCATTAATTGTTATCGGTGGTGATGGTTCTTACATGGGCGCGAAGAAGTTAACTGAGATGGGTTACCCATGTATCGGTCTGCCTGGCACAATCGATAACGATATCGCTGGTACTGACTACACTATTGGTTACCTAACGGCATTAAACACAGTTATTGATGCGATTGACCGCTTACGTGATACGTCTTCTTCTCACCAACGTATCTCTATTGTAGAAGTTATGGGCCGTCACTGTGGTGATTTAACATTAATGGCTGCAATTGCGGGCGGTTGTGAGTATGTTATTACTCCAGAAACTGGCCTAAATAAAGACGCGTTAATTCAGAACATTCAAGATGGCATTGCAAAAGGCAAAAAGCATGCAATCATCGCTATCACTGAGTTAATGACTGATGTTAATAGTTTAGCAAAAGAGATCGAAGCTGAAACGGGTCGTGAAACTCGTGCAACCGTTCTTGGTCACATTCAGCGTGGCGGCCAACCTGGTGCATTTGACCGTATCCTTGCGTCTCGTATGGGTAACTTTGGTGTTAAATTGTTGATTGATGGTCACGGTGGCCGTTGTGTTGGTATTCAGAATGAGCAATTAGTTCATCACGATATCATCGATGCAATTGAAAACATGCGTCGCCCAGAAAAACTTGAGCTATACAAAGTAGCTGAAGAGTTATTCTAATTTAGAATTAAACGTTAGAGATAAAAAACCGAAGCATTCGCTTCGGTTTTTTTATATCTGAATACTTATGATTCAAAGGAGTTATGTTAATGGAATTACTCTAAATATAAATCGAGAGGTGTTTTACTTTTTCTACCACCAATTTCTCTGGCAAGTGTAGGAACAAGATAACCAGAAACATTTTCAATTAACTCCCCCATTAATTGCTTTGCTTTTTCATCAGAAACAAAGAAATGAGCAGCACCTTGCACCTTGTCTAATACATGAAGGTAATAGGGTAAAATGCCCGCATCAAACAATGCCTCACTTAAATCAGTCAATGTCCTTGCTGTATCATTCACATCTTTAAGTAATACACTTTGATTTAATAGTGTGACGTTTGATTGCTTTAATTGAGTCATTTTATTTACTAACTCAGCGTTAATCTCGTTAGCATGGTTAATATGAGTCACTAGAATGATTTGTAAGCGTGTTTGTTTAAATAGCTGACACAACGTATCAGTAATACGGTTTGGTATTACTACCGGTAAGCGAGAGTGGATACGAAGGCGCTTGATGTGCGGAATCGCTTCAATATGTTCAATTAACCATGTCAGTTCATGATCTTTTGCCATTAAAGGATCACCACCAGAAAAGATGACTTCATTTACTTCAGGATGATTTGCAATGTAATCGATGGACTCTTGCCAAATGGCCTTACTGCCTTTGTTATCTTGATATGGGAAATGACGGCGGAAGCAATAACGACAATTCACGGCACAACCTCCCTTTACAATTAACAGAACTCGGTTTTTGTATTTATGCAGTAAACCCGGTTGTTCGTTGTCTTGCTCCTCTAAAGGATCGTTCGAATATCCTTCATGTACCTCGAATTCTTGATCTAAAGGCAATACTTGGCGTAATAAAGGATCAAAAGGGTTGCCAAATTCCATTCTATCGACAAAACTTGTCGGCACACGTAACGCAAATAACTTTTTCGCTTCTAGACCTTTCTCCCATGAAGAGCTATCAATACCTAGTGTTGAGAGTAACTGATGAGGGTCAGAGATCGCATTCGCTAGTTCTTTGAGCCAGTTTTGCTCAACAGGAGCGTCATTTCGGGTTATTATGTGTGACATTATTTATAACTCAACGATGTTAAGAGGAAATCATGGCGTCAGTAAGTACCAATGAATTCAAAGGCGGTTTGAAATTTATGCTAGATAATGAGCCATGCTCAATTATCGAGAACGAATATGTTAAGCCAGGTAAAGGTCAAGCATTCAACCGTGTAAAACTTCGTAGATTGCTTTCTGGTAAAACACTAGAAAAAACATTTAAATCAGGTGAAAGCTTTGAATTAGCAGACGTTGTAGACGTAGAGCTAGACTACCTATACAGCGACGGTGAATTTTACCACTTCATGAACAGCGTAAGCTTTGAGCAAATCGCTGCTGATGTAAAATCAGTAGGTGACGCTGCTAAATGGTTAGTAGAAAACGACACTTGTACACTGACTCTTTGGAATGATAATCCAATTACAGTGACACCGCCAAATTTTGTTGAACTTGAAGTGACTGAAACAGACCCAGGCCTGAAAGGTGATACTCAAGGTACTGGTGGTAAACCAGCAACGCTTTCTACTGGTGCAGTAGTTCGTGTTCCACTATTCATCGCTATCGGCGAAGTAGTTAAAGTTGATACACGTACTGGCGAATATGTTGGTCGTGTGAAGTAATTTCGATTTATATCGAGAATAGCTTTATATAAAAGGTCACTTCGGTGGCCTTTTTTATTTATTACATAGCAGATACAAAAAAGGCTGGCATAAAGCCAACCTTTTTTTGTATCTAAATGATGATTAGATCATGAAGATAAACACAACAGATAATACAGTTGCTAGAGCAGCCGCTGAGTAACATGCGATTTTACCCGCAGTACCTGTGTGGAATTTTAGGTCGTGCATACCATGATGTAAACGGTGCATCGCATGCCACATAGGCATAGAGATAGAACCGATAACAAATAATGCACCAATGATGCTAGTAACAAAACCAGCAACACGTAGGTAGTTCATTGATTCAGGACCAATCACACCTAGTGGAACTAAAATACCAAGAACTAAGATAGTTACTGGTGTTAGCATTGCAAACCAAGTACCACCGGCACCGAATAAGCCCCACCATACTGGTTCGTCAGAACGCTTTGGATTAAGATTTACCACAATAATTCTCCTTAAACGATAACCAATACAAGTAGTGTGATTGCAGCAACGGCTGCCCATTGTGCAAGAACAACGACTTTCTTATCCAGTGTTTTACCACTGATACGAATAGGCATTACTTGCGGCATCATGCTAAAGAATGTTTGAGCATGGAATAAGCTACCCGCTAAAGCAACAATGTTCAGAGCAACCACAATAGGGTTTGCCATGAAATCTAACCAAGAAGCCCAAGCAAGTGGACCTTTCACTAAACTACCTAAGCCAACAAGCAGACAGATAGTAAAGAAAATTAACGGTAAAATTGTTGCTTCACGAACCATGTAGAAGCGGTAGAAAGGGTGATCTTTCCACCAAGTACGTGTCATTTCGCGAACGTAAGGTTTACGGTTGCTCATCCTTATGCCTCCTGTGGTTTAAGCATTGCGATAACAAAGTCTTGAGACGATGCGATCTTACCTTGGTTAACTGCTGCTGCAGGGTCAACGTGTTTTGGACATACTTCAGAACAGTAACCTACAAACGTACAGCCCCATGCGCCGTTGTCGCCATTGATTAGCTTCATACGCTCAGCAGAACCGTTATCACGGCTATCAAGATTGTAACGGTGTGCCAGTGTTAGTGCTGCAGGGCCGATGAATTCAGGGTTTAGACCGAATTGAGGACACGCTGCATAACATAGACCACAGTTGATACAACCAGCGAACTGCTTGTATTTTGCCATTTGCTCAGGAGTCTGAGTGTTAGGACCTTGATCTGGAGTACGGTCGTTACCAAGAATATAAGGCTTGATTGCTTCTAGACGTTCGATGAACGGCGTCATATCAACAATTAAGTCTTTCTCGATAGGGAAGTTTGCTAATGGTTCTAGTGTTAAGCCATTTGGGTAATCACGTAAGAACGCTTTACAAGCAAGCTTAGGTACGTTGTTTACCATCATGCCACAAGAGCCACAGATCGCCATACGACAAGACCAACGGTAAGATAGGTTTTTGTCTAGGTTATCTTTGATGTAACCAATTGCATCAAGAACAGAAGTTGTGTCATCACAAGGTACGTCGAACGCTTGTAGATAAGGTTTCTCATCTACCATAGGGTCGTAACGCATAATGCTTACTTTTTGAACTCTCTTACCAGCTGTCATTATGCTTGCTCCTCTGCGATCTTAGCTGCTTCAGCTTCTGCCGCTGCTGCTTTTTCTGCTGCTTCACCGTATAGGCGAGCTTTTGGTTGAGATTTGGTGATAGTTACATCGCTGTATTTAATTGTCGGCGCTGCATCTTTGTTGTAATACGCTAATGAGTGTTTTAGGAAGTTCACATCATCACGTTCTGTACAACCTTCATCTAGACGTTGGTGTGCACCACGAGACTCTTTACGTAGAATCGCAGAGTGAGCCATTGTTTCAGCAACTTCAAGGCCGTAACCTACTTCGATAGCGTATAATAGGTCAGTGTTGAACACTTTACCTTTATCTTTGATGCTAATGTTTTTATAACGTTTTTTCAGTTCAGCCAGTTTCTCAATCGTATCTTGCATCTCGTGCTCTTTACGATAGATACCACAACCCGCTTCCATTGAATGGCCCATTTCCGTACGGATATCAGACCAGTTTTCATCGCCTTCTTGAGCTAGTAATGCATCAATACGGCCTTGTACTTCTTCAATTTGTGCTTTGATAGCATCGTCATTCCAAGTTGTGAATTCAGCAGCACGCTCAGCGGCTTTTTCACCTGCAAGGCGACCAAATACAACTAACTCAGCAAGTGAGTTTGAACCTAGACGGTTTGCACCGTGAAGACCAACAGAAGAACATTCACCAACAGCAAATAGACCTTTGATGTTTGTTTCGTTGTTCTTATCCGTTTCAATACCACCCATGGTGTAGTGAACTGTAGGACGAATTGGAATTGGCTCTTTTGCTGGATCAACGTTAACGTAGGCTTTTGAAAGCTCACAGATAAACGGTAGACGTTCATTTAAGTACTCTTCACCTAAATGGCGAAGATCCAAATGCACTACATCACCAAGAGGGTGTTTGATAGTGTTGCCTTTTTGTTGTTCGTGCCAGAACGCTTGAGAAACTTTGTCACGAGGACCCAGTTCCATGTACTTGTTCTTAGGCTCACCAACAGGAGTCTCAGGACCCATGCCGTAATCTTGTAGGTAACGGTAACCATTTTTGTTTACGATGATACCGCCTTCACCACGACAACCTTCAGTCATCAGGATGCCTGTGCCAGGTAGGCCCGTTGGGTGGTATTGAACAAATTCCATATCACGTAGTGGAACACCGTGACGGAATGCCATAGCCATACCATCACCAGTAACGATACCGCCATTGGTATTACAGTGGTAAACACGACCTGCGCCACCCGTTGCAAGAACAACAGATTTTGCTTTAATACAAATAAGTTCGCCTTCAGCCATATGAATAGCAATCAGACCTTGAACTTGACCATCTTCAACTAAAATATCAACAACAAAGTACTCATCAAAACGGTTGATTTGAGGGTATTTCATTGAAGTTTGGAATAGGGTGTGAAGCATATGGAAGCCGGTCTTATCGGCAGCAAACCATGTACGTTCAACTTTCATACCACCAAAACGACGAACGTTTACTTCGCCATTTTCTTTACGGCTCCAAGGACAACCCCATTGTTCTAATTGAGTCATCTCGCGGTATGCATTTTTTACAAAGTATTCAACAACATCCTGTTCACACAGCCAATCACCACCGCCAACAGTATCGTTGAAGTGATTGTCTAGTGTATCTTCTTCCTTGGTCACGGCTGCTGACCCACCTTCCGCGGCAACAGTGTGCGAACGCATTGGGTAAACTTTTGAAATTAGAGCAATTTCTAGCTCTGGGTTCGCTTCTGCTGCTGCAATGGCAGTACGTAGACCTGCACCGCCCGCGCCGATCACTGCAATATCTGTGGTTATCGTTTTCACAGTTATTCTCCGGGATAAAAGATAAAAAATTAAATTAACCATCCAAATGTGATTAATTATGAGAATCTAGCCTGCTCGTATGACAAATAAAGAGCAAATAAAACTTAAAAATTCTGATGCCTATTCTATGTGAGCTTTTGTAATAAAAATTGATATGGATAAAGTTTTGTCGTGCAAGTACCACTAATGGGGTGGTTTGTTGCGAATAATGTGATCTCCATCAACTAGTTAAAGCTGTTAATATTCACTGTTATTTGTAGTTAAGTTGTTGCTTTATAAGTGATAATGATTCTTATCGGTCTCGTATCCCCTTGATGGGTAAGGGTATTTATAAAGTTAAAAAATAGGTAACCTTAAAGTGGGTTATCAGGTATCATTTTGGATAAGTTTTTCTAATGTATAAGATTATGACTAGTCAAAATTGGATGCCAAGCGCATCAATTGAGCAATTACAGCAACGTGCTGAGATTATGGCTTCTATTCGTTTGTTTTTTTCTGAGCGAAAAGTGATGGAAGTAGATACCCCTGCAATGAGTCATGCCACTGTTACAGATGTGCACCTTCATACCTTTCAAACTGATTTTGTTGGGCCGGGCTATGCAGATGGCGCGCATTTGTATTTTATGACTAGCCCTGAATTTCATATGAAGCGATTATTAGCGGCTGGCAGTGGTGCGATTTACCAAATTAATAAAGCATTTCGTAATGAAGAAGCCGGGCGTTTCCATAACCCTGAATTTACGATGTTGGAATGGTATCGCCCAAGCTTTGATCATCATCAGCTAATGGATGAAATGAATGAGCTTCTGATGTTGGTGTTAAAGTGTAATGATTCAGAGCGTATGACATATCAGGAAGCCTTTATTAAAGTGCTTGGTATTTGCCCTTTAGAATCGTCTATGGATGAATTAAGAGCGGTTGCAGCTCCGCTAGGCTTATCAGATATTGCAGATATTGAAGAAGATAGAGATACATTACTGCAACTGCTATTTAGCATGGGGGTTGAAGAGAAAATAGGCTTAGAGGTTCCCGCTTTTGTTTATGACTTCCCAGCCTCTCAAGCGGCGCTTGCTAAGATTAATCCAATGGATCAGAGAGTCGCTGAACGTTTTGAGGTTTATTTCAAAGGGATTGAGTTAGCGAATGGTTTCCATGAATTGGATAATGCAAAAGAACAACTTACTCGCTTTCAAGAAGATAATGCGAAACGTAAATCGATGGGATTAATTGAGCAACCAATTGACTATCATTTAATTGCCGCACTAGAAGCAGGCCTTCCTGATTGCGCAGGCGTTGCTCTCGGTATTGATCGTTTGATCATGTTGGCAATGGACGAGAAGCACATCGATCAAGTAATGGCTTTCCCTTTTGATAGAGCATAATTTGCAATTTTTATAATATAAAAAGCACTAAACCAAAGCGTTTGGTTTAGTGCTCAATTATCACTTAATTAATGATTTTTAATTTTAAAGAAAGATAAATCGTCTTTTAAGTTAATGGTTAAGTTTGAAATATCATTATTCATTTCTGAGACTTTTGTTACTCCAGAAAGGTTATGTTGAACAATACTATTGATCTCTTGTAAGCGTTCAGAAACTGCATGTGTTACGTTTAGTTGTTTGTTTGATTCAACAACAACAATCGAATTAATTTCTGAAATTTCAGATACTTTTTGAGAAATAACACGGAATGATTCAAATAATTCATTTGAAATAGTTTGAGATTCTGCTACAAGCTCTGAACTCTGCTGCATATATTCATTAGCACGCTTTGAAAGATCTTGAAGCTGTGTAATGGTCTGTTGAATATCGATAGTTGATTGTTGTGTTTTTCCAGCCAAAGCTCGAACTTCATCAGCTACCACAGCAAAACCACGCCCTTGTTCTCCTGCTCTTGCTGCTTCAATTGCAGCATTTAAAGCTAATAAGTTTGTTTGTTCAGATATAACATCAATAACATCAACAACAGAGCTGATTTTTTCTGCACTTTCACGTAATTCATTTACCACACTCGTAGATTCTTCCATAGTATGGTTTACTTTAGTTGTGATGCCTTCTGAGCGTTGCAACGTATTTGAACTAATCGAAATAATATCCATCGTCGATGCAACAACAGAGCCTGAATCTGTGATTATCTTATTTACATCTGATGCAGCAGAAGATAAAGAAAGAATAGATTCTTCAACTTCTTTTACTTCTAAGAATTCTTTTTGAGCATTATCAGAATTATCCTGAATAATATCGATAATCTTTATTTGATTTTTTGATAATTTATCCATGTGATAATTTGATGATGTTACAATAGATTCGATTTTTTGTTGCAATTCAGATAGTGAATTTGAAATGCCATCTAATTCATTCCTAGATTTAGGTATTTGAATTGGATTAAATAACCCTTCTCTCATATTTCCGATAACGTTATTTATTTGAGGAATAATACGAAGTTCTTTCTTTAAAATAACATGCATTAATATAAATAAGATTGCGCAAACAATAAGAATAAAGAAAGCATTATACCAAGCGGAACCCATTAATCGTGTTTTTACATATTCTTCCTGAACACCATTACCTAGATACCATTCCCAGTCTCCAGTTTTTAATGCAACGCTATCAATATTCGCGATAACATCCCCTTTTGACGATTTCCAAGTATAGCTAATTAGTGTATTTGATGATGCGTTATCTAAGTTATTTAATAGTGCAGTTTCAGTATCTTTCCCTACAATATCAATAAATACTTTATCATGAATGCCTGGATCTAGTGGAGCAGATAAAAATCGCAAAATTCCTTTTTCATCTTTGCTTGCAACCCAAACATATTCATCGGAAGCATATTTGGTATTACGCAATAAATATATAGCTAAAGCTTGAGCTTGTTCTTTTGTCATTTCCTGTTTTTTTACTTTTTCCTCTAAATTATTAATCATTTGAGCTTGGACTAATAGTAATTGATCAACTCTTATTTTGTTTTCAGTTTTAAGAGCTTTAAACATGGTATTAGTATTAAATAATACAATTAATGACATGCTAGAAAAAAGCAAAATCATAAAAAGAGTGGTTATTTTTTTTATCATGAAAATTATTGTAAATAAATAGTCTGAAATTAAGCGCGGATTGTAATCTCAGTTATATAAATACACAATAAAAAAATAGCGAACACAAGGTTCGCTATTTTTGCTTTATTTTAAGGAAATTACTTATTTTACAATATGTGCAAATGGGGTACCCATACGAGTTGGAACGCCATTTTCCATTGATGCATCAAACTTAATTGAGTTAGGTGCAAATAAGTTAATAACTGTTGAACCTAATTTAAAGCGACCCATCTCTTCACCTTTATTAAAGCAAATCATATCATCGCCAGAAAGTGGGTAATGCCATGTTTTAACTGCAGGACCTGTCGGTGGTGTTACCGTCTCTGCCCATGTTGTTTCAATGCTACCAACGATGGTTGCACCAACAAGAACTTGAGCCATAGGGCCAAACTCAGTATCAAAAATACAGACCACACGTTCGTTACGTGCAAATAGATTTGGTACGTTTTCTGCGGTTAATGGGTTTACAGAGAAAAGATCACCAGGAACATAAATCATCTTACGGAGTGTTGCATCACAAGGCATATGAACACGGTGGTAGTCACTTGGTGATAAATACAGAGTTGCAAATTCGCCACCCATAAATTCTTCAGCAAGATCAGCGTCGCCACCTAATAGCTCTTGAGCTGAATATACATGACCTTTAGCTTGAACTAATTGACCATCTGTAATTGGGCCAAATTGACTTACACACGCGTCCGCTGGATGAGAAATAACGCTTGCGTCTTCATCAATTGGGCGAGCGCCATCTTCTAATTCACGAACAAAAAAGTTATTGAACGTAGAGTACGCTTTAGGATCTGGGTTTTTAGCTTCGTTCATGTCAACTTTGTATTGTTTGATGAACCACTTAATTACCGCTGTTGTTAACCAACCCATTTTTGCTGATGCTAATTTGCCAGCCAAACGAGTAAGTGCATGTTTTGGGGTTAAATACTGTAACCCAATTTTTAAATTATCTGACACGTTATTTGCCTACTAGTTATCACTTAATGTGGATATTACCACATCTTTACTTTGTTTATTAATCGGCTTTTTTGCCGCGAGAGAATTGGCGATTGGCTTTGTTCTCAGACATACTTTCAATAATTCGATGGTAGCTTTCGAAGCGCAATTTGGAAATTTTCCCATTAGCTACAGCTTCTTGAAGAATACAGCCTGGATCATCTTTATGTTTACAGTCTCTAAATTTACAGCCACCAATAAAGCCTTTGAACTCAACAAAAGACGCTGTGACTTCTTCTTTCTCTAGGTGCCATAAACCAAATTCACGAACCCCTGGTGAATCGATAAGATCACCGCCATGAGGGAAATGATATAAACGAGCTGCGGTTGTTGTGTGTTGGCCAAGACCTGAGTTTTCAGAAACTGCGCCTTCAATAATTTCAAGTTCAGGCATTAATGCATTCACTAAGCTTGATTTACCAACGCCTGATTGACCAACAAATATATTAATATGATCGCGTAGCTCAGCTTTAAGTTCTTCTACGCCATAGCCTGATTCTTTACTTACGTATTTTACTTTATAGCCAATATTTTCATATAGACTAAGAAGTTGCTTAACATCAGTAAATTCTTTTTCAGAAAGTAAATCGACTTTGTTTAGTACGATTAGCGGCTTTATATGTAATGTTTCTGACGCAATAAGGTAACGGTCAATAATATTTAATGACAGTTCAGGGAGGATAGAAGAAACAATGACCATTTGGTCAACATTTGCTGCAACGGGTTTAATACCGTCATAATAATCTGGACGAGTGAGTATTGATGTGCGTGGCTTAACGGCTTCAACAACACCAGAGATCCCTGCAAGTACTTCGGTACCTGGACGCCAAATAACACGATCGCCTGAGACTAAGCTTTCAATACCTCGACGCAAATTACAGCGATGTATCTCTTTGCTTTCTGGATCTTCGATATCCGCATGTTGACCAAAGCGAGTAATTACTAACCCTTCTTTAGCTGCTTCTAACGAGGATTCATCCCACTCGACAGTGGTTTTTATTTTTTCTATACGTTTACTTTGATTAGAACGTACTCGGCGTACTTGGCCTTTAGTTAGCTTTTTTTTCTTTGCCACGAAATGATTTCACTTGTAAGGTTGGCTTTCAGTTTTATGTTGAAAGATAAATCGGCCCGAGTATCATACCCTTTTTAGTTACAAAATAGGCAATTCTCTATGGCAATTAATGATCAAAACCTGATTTGGGTTGATTTGGAGATGACAGGACTGGATCCTGAAACTCATAAAATCATCGAAATCGCATCCATTGTAACTGATGCTCAGCTAAATATTTTAGCAGAAGGGCCTGTTATTGCTATTCATCAGCCAGAAGAAGAATTGGCTAAGATGGATGACTGGTGTACAAATACACATACTAACAGTGGATTAGTCGCTCGTGTAGAAGCAAGTAAATATAATGAAGCTGCAGCGATTGAAGAGACGATTGCTTTTCTTGAGCAATGGGTACCAAAAGGCGTATCACCAATTTGTGGTAACAGTATCGGACAAGATCGTCGTTTCTTATACAAACATATGCCTAAGCTGGAAGAGTATTTCCATTACCGTTATGTAGATGTAAGTACAATTAAAGAATTAACTCGTCGTTGGAAGCCTGAAGTATTAGACGGTTTTGAAAAGTCGGGAACTCATTTAGCATTGGATGATATTAGAGAGTCGATCGCTGAATTGAAGTATTATCGTCAAAATATTTTTACAATTTAATTTCATCTGATGAATTGTTGAGCTAAAAATGATGGATTTTAAAGAAAACTCGCGTTTTTTTTAAAATCCGCTTGCATCATCACATTTTACTCGTATAATTCGCAGCCTCTGAACGAGGAGCTACTCCTTATCAGAATGCGACACTAGCTCAGCTGGTAGAGCGCAACCTTGCCAAGGTTGAGGTCACGAGTTCGAACCTCGTGTGTCGCTCCAATTTAAATCTTCTTGTTCAACTTTTTGAATGATAAGATAAAAGTCTCATTGTCTTAAACAATGCATCCGGACGCGGGATGGAGCAGCTTGGTAGCTCGTCGGGCTCATAACCCGAAGGTCGTAGGTTCAAATCCTGCTCCCGCAACCACATTTAGATTGAATGCTTTATAAGCGTTGATCATGCGACACTAGCTCAGCTGGTAGAGCGCAACCTTGCCAAGGTTGAGGTCACGAGTTCGAGCCTCGTGTGTCGCTCCATTTTCTCTTTAAGAGCCTTGATGGTTCTTCTCGAAAAGAGAGTTTGGTTTATAGTCTCATTGTCTTAAACAATGCATCCGGACGCGGGATGGAGCAGCTTGGTAGCTCGTCGGGCTCATAACCCGAAGGTCGTAGGTTCAAATCCTGCTCCCGCAACCACATTTAGATTGAATGCTTTATAAGCGTTGATCATGCGACACTAGCTCAGCTGGTAGAGCGCAACCTTGCCAAGGTTGAGGTCACGAGTTCGAGCCTCGTGTGTCGCTCCATTTTCTCTTTAAGAGCCTTGATGGTTCTTCTCGAAAAGAGAGTTTGGTTTATAGTCTCATTGTCTTAAACAATGCATCCGGACGCGGGATGGAGCAGCTTGGTAGCTCGTCGGGCTCATAACCCGAAGGTCGTAGGTTCAAATCCTGCTCCCGCAACCACATTTAGATTGAATGCTTTATAAGCGTTGATCATGCGACACTAGCTCAGCTGGTAGAGCGCAACCTTGCCAAGGTTGAGGTCACGAGTTCGAGCCTCGTGTGTCGCTCCAAACAAAATAAAAGCGCTGAATACTATTCAGCGCTTTTATTTTCTTTAAAATTAATGCTGTGAAGTATTAACCCCACATAAAATTCTGCTCTTTAGAACATTCTGATTCATACAAAGCCAAAGAATCAAATTATCTATCTGCATATCAATATGTTTTTATAAAACATAAAGGGCAGAGGGTCAGTTATATGTAGTAGTTACCATATAATCAACAAACTTATCCACAAAAAGAACATTGTGGATAACTCTGTTAGTTATTTATAAAAATCCTTTTTTTAAATAACTAAAATAAAGATCTTATTGTTGGTTTTAGATCAATATATTTCTTGTTTTTATTTATCTTATTGATTCCTATGTGGTTTATTTTCTATATGCATTTATTTTAGCAATTGAAAAGATCTTTTTGCTTGACTTCTTTGATCCTAATCATATTCCTGCCTTGTGCTTAACTTTTCTGTAAACCAAATAGTTTGCTTCACTTCAAAATGTTTTCCACATTAATTACGACTAACATCAAATTTTCATCATAAGTAAATACTCAACCCGATATATTGCGTGAGATTAGGCGTCTCTTGGTAAGCCTTTTTCTATAATTCGAATAAGGCGTTGTTCTTTTCTATTTGTATTTATTTGTTGGGATTGTTGTTGCTCTATTGCCCAAAGAAGATGAATATCCAAGTTATCATCTAACCCTATACGAGCCTGTAGTGCTGAAATGATGTCAGTTGAATGTGGTGCGTTACCCATTGCAATGGCTAAATTGCGTAACCACTGCTTATGGCCAATACGACGAATTGCAGAGCCTTCCGTATTTTTTAAAAAGGTGACTTCATCCCATGCAAAAAGAGAGAGTAAATTAGCATCATCTAAAGATTCTCTACGATGAAAGTCATTTTGCTGTGTTATTTCGGCTTCACGGTTCCAAGGGCATACTAGCTGGCAGTCATCACAACCATAAATTCGATTGCCCATTAATGAACGAAACTCTTCTGGAATAACGTCACTGTTTTCTATCGTTAAATAAGAAATGCAACGACGGGCGTCAATAACCCCATTTTCTAATATGGCATTAGTAGGGCAAGAGGCAGCACAGGCCGTGCATTTTCCGCATTGGTTCTCAACAGGAGAATCAACAGGCAATGGAATATCAATTAACAGTTCACCTAAGAAAAACCAAGAACCTGCCTCTTTATCAAGGAGTAATGAGTGCTTTCCTGTCCAGCCTAATCCTGCTTTTTCTGCTAAAGGTCTTTCTAAGATTGGGGCGGAATCTACAAAAGGACGATAACCAAGCTGTTCAACTTCAGCTTCAATCTTTTGCCCCAGTTTTTTTAATTGGTTGCGGATCAGCTTATGATAATCGCGGCCGAGAGCGTATCGGCTGATATAAGCTTGTGTAGGATCGCTTAAATTACTTGCGAAACCGGCTTTAGGAGGTAAATAATCCATGCGTGCGCTGATGACTCTAATTGTTCCAGGGTGCAACTCATTAGGTCTTGCTCTCATCATGCCATGACGAGCCATCCAGTCCATTGAACCATGATAGCCAGCATCAAGCCATTGCTCTAAAGCCGCTTCGTGCTGAGATAAGTCAACGTCACAGATCCCAACTTTTTGAAAGCCAAGTTCTTGTGCCCATACTTTGATGTTATTTGCGAGTGCTTGATAGTCGATATTCACAGAGAGATTACATTTTTTTATTACAGTATTATGAGTAAAAGTTTATCATATAGGATTGATAAGACGTACTTCAATGCAACTAAAAGGTATTGAATCAACGCAACCCATAAGAACTTGTGTGTAAATATTCCGCAGATAAATTGTGAATCTGATACCAAGTCCATCAATTTAGACAATTAAAATAGTGAAATTAGTGAATAATGGAACGCTTTGAATTTAATTTAGCTACTGAAGACGACACCGTTGAATTTGGTAGACAGCTCTCTCAAGCTTGTACTCAACAAACAACGATCTTTTTACATGGTGATCTTGGCGCAGGTAAAACCACCTTTAGTCGAGGCTTTATCCGCTCACTAGGCCATATTGGCAACGTGAAAAGCCCAACATATACCTTAGTTGAGCCTTATGAACTGGATAAGTGGCAAGTATACCATTTTGATCTTTACCGTTTAGCAGATCCTGAAGAATTAGAATTTATGGGGATCCGTGACTATTTTACAGATGATGCAATTTGTTTAGTTGAATGGCCTGAGAGAGGGGAAGGGTTATTACCAAATCCAGATGTTGATATTGATATTCGCTATGATGGCGAAGCTCGTCATGTTGTGATCACGGGTAATAATGAGTATGGATGTAGTTTAATTCAGCGGTTGGATTTGTGTTAATCGGTAAATATTTTCAAGTAATTTGGTATGCGATACTTGCTGTGATGTCAGTGAGTAGCTTTTATGTATCTGCTAATACCTTAGAGGGGATACGAGTGTGGCCGTCGCCAGATGAAACTCGTATTGTTATTGATTTAAATTCAGAGGCGAATTACAGCTACTTCACACTGAGTAGCCCCTATCGTTTGGTTGTTGATCTTAAAAATACCGATTTAAAAGCCAAGCTGCCATTAACGGTCAGTGACAGTAAAGTATTATCAAAAATACGAAAGAGCTCATCGCCATCCAAGGGCACGACGCGTCTGGTTTTTGAATTAAAGCATTCAGTGAAAGCTGAAGTGTTTAAGTTAGCTCCAACACCCGGTGGGCAGTACGGTCATCGTTTGGTAATGGACTTACCTCATTCTTCAAGCAGTGTCTCTAAGCCAACTCAAAGTAAACCAGTAAAACCATCGCAGCCAATCATTAACTCTAATTCCAATCATATTATTGGTAATGGCGAGATTATTATTGCTATTGATGCTGGTCATGGTGGCGAAGACCCTGGTTCTATTGGACCAACGAGAAAGTACGAGAAACACGCGACTCTTGCTATCTCTAAAAAAGTCGTTGCCCAGATAAATGCTCAGCCAGGTATGCGAGCTATCATGACGCGCAGCGGTGATTACTTTGTTAACTTAAACAAACGTACTGACATTGCTCGTAAAAACAAATCTCATCTATTGGTTTCTATTCACGCAGATAGCTTCCGCTCTCCACAACCAAGAGGTGGCTCTGTTTTTGTGTTAAATACACGTCGTGCAAACACTGAGATTGGTCGTTGGGTAGAGAAGCATGAGAAACAATCTGAATTATTAGGTGGCGCAGGTGATGTACTAGCAAAGAACAGCAATGACCGAAACGTGAGTCAAACATTATTAGATTTGCAATTTAGTCACTCTCAAAAAGAGGGTTATAAACTTGCAACGAACGTTCTTTCTGAAATGGGAAAAGTGATCAAACTTCATAAGAAAGATCCTGTTAATGCCAGTCTTGCGGTACTAAAGTCACCAGATATTCCTTCTATTTTGATTGAAACTGGTTTTATTTCGAACCCGACAGAAGAGAAGCAATTATTCCAGCGTGGCCATCAAGATAAGATAGCTCGCGCGATTTCTAAAGCGATTGTAAGCTACCTTAATGCTAACCCTCCGCAAGGGACATTGCTGGCTGCAGAAGGTCAGCAAAAGAAGCATAAAGTGCGCTCTGGTGAATCACTCTCTGTTATTGCTAAGAAATACGGTACTACTGCAACCAAGTTAAAAAGTGTGAATAACTTGAAGAGTACGAGTTTAGCTGTTGGTCAAGTGCTAATTATTCCAACAAATAAACCTGTGTATGCTGCTCCGAAAACGACGACGTCAAAAGCTGCATCATCAAACACTAAACAAGCACGTACGATCATTACTCATAAAGTACGATCTGGTGAATATTTAGGAAAAATTGCGTCTAAGTATAAGGTCTCTACAAGCAGCATTCGTTCGTTAAATCGATTGAAATCAGATACCTTGTTTGTCGGACAAAAATTGAAAGTAAGTATTGTTGCCCCAGTGAAGAAACATACGGTGAAACGTGGTGAGTTCTTAGGTAAAATTGCAACGAAATATGGAGTATCTGTGTCTAGCTTAAGAAAAGCCAATAAGTTACGTACTGATGAGCTGGCTATAGGGCAGGTACTCATTATACCAACCAGTTAGAAAGGACAGGGTTATGCCAATTCAAATCTTACCAGCTCGATTAGCCAACCAGATTGCGGCGGGTGAGGTTGTGGAGCGCCCTGCTTCTGTAGTAAAAGAACTTGTTGAAAACAGTATTGATGCGGGAGCGACTCGCATCGATATTGATATTGAGAAAGGAGGTAGCAAGTTAATTCGAATTCGTGATAATGGTTTTGGTATCGCGAAAGATGAACTGACTCTTGCCTTAAGTCGCCATGCAACATCAAAAATTACCACTCTTGATGATCTCGAAGCCATTGTGAGCCTTGGCTTTCGTGGTGAAGCGCTTGCCTCAATAAGTTCTGTTTCTCGTTTAACCTTAACTTCTCGTACTGTTGCTCAAGAAGAAGCGTGGTCAGCATATGCTGAGGGACGAGATATGGAAGTTAAACTAAAACCTGCAGCTCACCCTATTGGTACCACCATTGATGTGGTCGACCTTTTCTTTAATACGCCTGCTCGTCGTAAGTTCCTTCGCACTGATAAAACAGAGTTCACCCATATTGATGAGCTCTTAAAGCGAATAGCCCTAAGTCGATTAGATATTACGATCAACCTACGTCACAATGGAAAGCAAGTCCGTCAATATCGAGCGGCGCAAACAAAAGCTCAAGTCGAAAAACGACTAGCAGCCATTTGTGGCTCTCATTTTTTACAACATGCATTAGAGGTTGAACTAGAACACGGTGAGCTAAAATTTCATGGTTGGATCTCTTCACCTGAAGGGGCTAGAGCGCAAGGTGATATCCAATATTGCTATGTGAATGGCCGAATGATGAAAGATAAACTCATCAATCATGCTATACGACAAGGTTATGAGTCTTCATTATTAGCAAATCAATATGCTGCCTATACCTTATTCATTGAGATTAATCCGCACGATGTCGATGTGAATGTCCATCCTGCTAAACATGAGGTGCGTTTTCATCAAGCGCGTTTGGTGCATGACTTTATCTATCAAGCCATTTATGGCGCATTACAGCAAAGTATTAGCTCACCTGAAATCTCATACAGTGAAGAAGAAAATGAAGAGTGCAGTACTTTCCATGAGAAAGAGGCCTATTTCCCACCAATGAAGGAATACGTTCGTCAGCCTCAACAAACGAGTATTGATAGAACTGAGCAGCTAAAAAATGCGGTAGATTCAACGCCGAATTACCCAAATAAAGCGCCATCTGATTCTTGGGTATCGAACTCCACTTCAGCATCAAAGCCCTCATCATCAAATGGCCGTAGTATTACTTACCAAAATGAGAAACCATCTCAAAAAGAGCTGACGAATTACAGCGCGTTACTAAACACGCCAATTGAAGAGAAGCGCTCTACCAATCATCAGGTAAATGAGGGCCATTTACGCCATTTAAGCGACATACCGACCGTCGAAAGTTATGTGCCAATACTCTCAATAGTCGACGATAAAGTGGTTTCGTTAGGTAAGGTCTTAACCGTTGTCGAAAAAGGGTTTGCCCTCTTACAAAAAGGAGAGCAACTGCAACTTTTAAATTTACATTATGCTGAGTTTGTAAAAAGTTATGGGCAGTTAAACAGTGTGCATAACGAAGCGTTACGAGCTCAACCTTTATTAATACCACTTTCTATCGGTGTAGAAGAAACGATTTGCCGTAAAGTATTAGATTACGCTTTATTCTTGAAACCTTTGGGTATTGATCTTAAAGTTAAAAATAGAACGAGTGTTATTGTGATGGCGGTTTGTCAGCCAATTCGGCAGCAGAATTTACAACAATTAATTCCGAATCTGTTAAGGTATCTAGACAGCATAAATCCGTCACTTGAACAGGTTATTATTTGGCTTTCTCATCAAGTTCAACATGAAGAAGTCAGTTATAGTAATGCTCAAGCGATACAATTAGTGATGGAATTAGAGCAGTTATGGGGAGATGGGTTATCCCAATTCAATCAGAAACTGTTAAAAAACATCGATATTACTCAAGTGATACAAGCATTTAGTCATGAATAAAGCATTACCACAAGCCATCTTCTTGATGGGACCGACAGCATCAGGAAAAACAAACTTAGCGATTGAATTGCGAAAACGTTTTCCTGTAGAGTTGATTAGCGTAGACTCAGCCCTTATCTATAAGGGAATGGATATTGGTACGGCAAAACCAAATGAAGAGGAACTTTTACAAGCACCTCATCGTCTTATTGATATTATTGATCCAACAGAGAGCTATTCAGTGGCTGAGTTTCGTCGTGATGCCCTGAAAGAAATGGATGACATTGTTGCTCAAGGAAAGATACCTTTATTGGTTGGTGGTACGATGTTGTACTACAAAGCATTACTTGAAGGTCTTTCACCATTACCAGCAGCGGATGCTGACATTAGAGCTCAAATTGAGCAAGAAGCGGTGCAATTTGGATGGGAAGCAATGCATGATCAATTAAAAACGATTGATCCTGTATCAGCAGAGAGAATTCATCCAAATGATCCACAACGACTTTCCCGAGCGTTGGAAGTATTTCGAATTTCGGGTAAAACTTTAACAGAATTAACCCAGATTAAAGGTGACGCCTTGCCTTATGAAGTGCATCAGTTTGCGATTGCACCGAAAGAAAGAGCAGAGATACACCGTCGGATTGAACTGCGTTTTGAGAATATGATGGAAGCAGGCTTTGAAGCGGAAGCTCGAGCATTATATGAACGTGATGATCTTCATGCTGATTTACCGTCTATTCGATGCGTAGGTTACCGACAAATGTGGGACTATTTTGATGGGGAGGGCACATTAGATGACGCGGTTTTCCGTGGTGTGTGTGCGACTCGTCAATTGGCCAAGCGACAAATTACCTGGCTACGTAGCTGGAAAGAACTCACTTGGCTGGATAGTGATGACATTGATGGTGCCCTACAGACGATCTCTGATCGTTTAGAGAAAAAATAAGCACAATAATGTATCAATGTTGTTTAACTTCAGAGCGTTTAGTCATAAGCTAAAGGCTAATAGCTAAATAAAATTACAATTACAAACCAAAAAGGAAAAAAAAATGGCTAAAGGGCAATCTTTGCAAGACCCATTTTTGAATGCGCTGCGTCGTGAAAGGATTCCAGTGTCTATCTACTTAGTTAATGGGATTAAATTACAGGGACAAATCGAATCATTTGATCAATTTGTTATCCTATTGAAGAACACAGTAAATCAAATGGTATATAAGCATGCGATCTCTACTGTTGTTCCAGCTCGTGCTGTAAGCCATCACACTGCAAGTGATCGCCCACAAGGCGAGCGTCCACAAGAAACAACAGAAGATTAATACTATTCTACTTTTGAATAGTCGATCTTTAAGGAGTTAGCGCTTGTTTGACCGTTATGAATCCGGTGAACAGGCGATTCTTGTGCACATCAGTTTCACCTATGAGGGAGACGTAGAAGATCTCGACGAATGTAAGATGTTGGTGTCTTCTGCTGGAGTAAACACATTAGGTGTTGTGACGGGAACCCGTCAGTCTCCACTCCCTAAATACTATGTCGGTGAAGGTAAAGCGCAAGAAATTGCCGATGCAGTTCGAGCTAAGAATGCAGATATTGTGATTTTTAATCACGCGCTTTCTCCTGCTCAAGAACGAAATTTAGAACAATTATGTCAATGTCGAGTAATAGACCGTACGGGGTTAATACTGGATATTTTCGCTCAGCGAGCACGAACCTATGAAGGGAAGTTGCAAGTTGAGTTAGCACAATTACGTCATATATCTACTCGATTAATCCGAGGGTGGACGCACCTTGAACGTCAAAAAGGCGGAATAGGTTTACGTGGTCCTGGTGAAACTCAATTAGAAACCGATAGACGACTATTGCGAGATCGTATCAAAGCAATCTTGCGCCGATTAGCTAAAGTTGCTAAGCAGCGTGAGCAAGGGCGTCGAGCAAGATATCGGGCTGAAATTCCAACCATTTCATTAGTCGGTTATACCAACGCAGGGAAATCTACGTTATTTAATCGAATTACTGAAGCGGGGGTTTATGCAGCTGACCAATTGTTTGCAACACTTGATCCTACATTACGTAAGATAGAAGTTGTTGATGTTGGGACATCGATACTTGCTGATACGGTAGGTTTTATCCGTCATTTGCCACATGATCTTGTTGCTGCTTTTAAAGCGACATTACAAGAAACGCAAGAAGCAAATATCTTGTTACATGTTGTTGATGCCAGTGATGACCGTTTTCGTGAGAATATTGAGGCAGTAGATATTGTTCTAGAAGAGATAGATGCCAATGAGGTACCTTTTCTTCTTGTGATGAATAAGATTGATAACTTAGAAGATCAACAACCAAGAATTGAACGTGATGAGGAGGGAGTTCCTCGATGTGTTTGGATTTCAGCAATAGAAGGCCAAGGCATTGAATTACTTTTCCAAGCATTAACGGAACGATTAGCTGGGCAGATGGTGGCGCATACATTGCTATTACCGCCAGATTTGGTTGGACGTCTTCGAAGTAAATTCTTTCAAATGCAAAGCATTATAAAAGAAGAATATCAGGATGATGGCAGCTTGCTTCTCGATGTACGTATGCAGCAAGTTGATTGGTCTAAGTTAGAAAAACGTGAAGAGACTCCATTAAGTGATTTTTTAATTGCTGATGAGAGCACACAGAATTCTTTGTCTTCATAATTACCTTGGAGTTTTCTAATGGCGTGGAATGAGCCTGGAAATAATAACAACAATGGCGGTGGCGATAATAAAGACCCTTGGGGTAATAAAAATCGTGGCGGCCGTGATCAAGGTCCACCGGATCTTGATGAAGTCTTTAATAAACTAAGCCAAAAATTGAGTGGTAAGTTTGGTGGTGGCAATAAAGGCGGAAATAATAATGGTGGCAACGGGCTACCTTCATTTGGCAATGGCGGTGCAATTGGCTTAGGTTTAATTGCAGTTGTAGCTATTGGTATTTGGGTATTCTCTGGTTTCTATACCATTGGTGAAAGTGAGCGAGGCGTAGTATTACGTTTTGGTCAATATGATCGCATGGTTGACCCAGGTCTAAACTGGAAACCAACTTTTATTGACCAAGTGACACCAGTAAACGTTCAATCAATTCGTTCATTAAACTCAAAAGGTTTAATGCTTACTAAAGATGAAAACGTAGTAACAGTTGAGATGGGTGTTCAATATCGTGTTGCTGATGCGCATAAATATTTGTACACAGTAACGAATGCGGATGACAGTTTGCGCCAAGCGACAGACTCTGCGTTACGTGCCGTTATTGGTGACGCAAAAATGGATGATATCTTGACCAGTGGTCGTCAAGAGATCCGTCAACGAACTCAAGAAACGCTAAATCGCATTATTGATAAATACGACATGGGTTTATTAGTTGTTGATGTTAACTTCCAATCAGCTCGTCCGCCAGAGCAAGTAAAAGCGTCATTTGATGATGCGATTGCAGCTCGAGAAGATGAAGAGCGTTTCATTCGTGAAGCGGAAGCGTACAGTAATGATATCCTTCCAAAAGCGACGGGTCGTGCTGAGCGTCTGAAAAAAGAAGCTCAAGGTTATACAGAACGAACTGTTAACGAAGCGATTGGTCAAATTGCACAGTTTGAAAAGCTACTACCTGAATATAACAAAGCACCAGAAGTAACTCGAACTCGTTTGTACTTGGATACGATGGAACGCGTATACGGTAATACAAGTAAGGTTCTGATTGATTCAGAATCAAATGGTAACTTATTATACCTTCCATTAGATAAGATCACTGGTAATCAGCAGGGTGCGGCGTCGGCTCCTAGAACCTCAACGTCACAGTCTAAAAATTACAATATCGAAGTAGAACAAAAGCAACAACCAACTAATACGAATACTACTGGCCGTAACTCAACACGTGAAGGGAGATACTAATCATGCGTAAGTTAATGATCCCAACACTGATTGTTGTAGTCGCTATTTTCTTGATGTCACTGTTTGTGATCCCAGAAGGTGAGCGTGGTATTGTGACTCGTTTTGGTCGTTTGATTAAAGACAATAATGAAATCACTCGTATTTACGAACCTGGTTTGCATTTTAAAATGCCAATGTTTGATCGAGTTAATACATTAGATGCTCGTATCCAAACTATGGATGATCAATCAGACCGTTTCGTAACGTCAGAGAAAAAAGATGTTATTATCGATTCATATGTTAAGTGGAGAATCAAAGATTTTGGTCAATTCTACTTAGCAACTGGTGGTGGTAATATTCTGACAGCGGAAGCGTTATTACAACGTCGTGTTTCTGATGGTCTACGTGCTGAAATCGGTAGTACTACGGTAAAAGAATTGGTTTCTGAAAAGCGTGAAGAGGTAATGGCAACAGTACTTCTTGACTCTCAAGATGGAACAGGTGACCTAGGTATTGAAGTGATTGATTTACGAATCAAGAAAATCAACTTACCTGAAGAGATCTCTGAATCGATTTACCGTCGTATGCGTGCAGAGCGTGAAGCGGTTGCTCGTAAATTACGTTCTCAAGGTCGTGAGAAAGCCGAAGTTATTCGTGCTCAATCAGAGCTTGAAGTAGCAACGATTATCGCTGAAGCGGATAAAACAGCACAAATTACTCGTGGTGATGCCGATGCAAAAGTTGCAAAACTGTATGCAGACACGTTTAATAAAGAGCCTGAGTTCTTTAGCTTTATCCGTTCATTGAAAGCCTATGAGAGATCATTTAATAGCAAGAACGATATCTTAGTACTTGATCCTAAGACTGACTTCTTCAAATACATGAATGATCCAAAGGGTGGAAAATAAATCTAACTCTAGATTTTGATTCGCTTTAATTAACAAGGTCCTACGGGGCCTTGTTTTGTTTCTGCACGTTATTAAGTTTATTAAGAGGTTTGTATGAACAATGTGATTTGGTTAGCTATTGGTGGTGTACTTATTGTGGAAGGGCTAGGTCCATTAATCGCGCCTAATGGGTGGCGTAATATGGTGGCGCAATTAAGTGAGCAACCTGACAATACTTTGCGTCGTATCGGTGGGTGTTTAGTGGTGGCTGGTGTCGTTATTTGTAGTGTGATGCTCTAATATTCGCTGAAAATGTAGGATTGTGTCTTTATTTTTGATTTTATTAGAAATATAAATCATAACCTTGTTTATATTGATAGCGCTTTATTATGAAAATGAGATTTTAACTAAAAATACCTGAAAGATTTTTCTATCAATGCTAGAATCCATTTTTAACTAACAAGCAGACTTGGAAAGATGGGAAATAACGTTGTCGTTCTGGGCACCCAATGGGGTGACGAAGGTAAAGGTAAAATCGTAGACCTTTTAACTGAAGATGCAAAGTATGTAGTTCGCTATCAAGGCGGTCACAATGCAGGCCACACTCTAGTTATCGACGGTGAAAAAACCGTTCTACACTTAATTCCATCAGGTATTTTACGTGATAATGTTGAATGCATTATCGGTAATGGCGTAGTGCTTTCACCTGATGCTTTACTAAAAGAAATGGCGCCGCTTGAAGCGCGTGGTATTCCAGTTCGTGAACGCCTATTCATTTCTGAAGCTTGTCCTCTAATTCTTCCTTATCACGTAGCGCTAGACCAAGCGCGTGAAATCGCACGTGGTAACAAAGCAATTGGTACAACAGGTCGTGGTATCGGTCCAGCGTACGAAGATAAAGTATCTCGTCGTGGTTTACGTGTTGGCGATCTATTTGATAAAGTTGCTTTCGCAGAAAAACTAAAAGAAGTAATGGAATACCATAACTTCGCATTAGTTAACTACTACAAAGTAGAACCAGTAAGCTACGAAGAAGTACTTGAGCAAGCAATGAGCTATGCTGATCTACTAACTTCAATGGTTATCGATGTAACTGATACTCTTGATGCTGCACGCAAGCGCGGCGACAAGATCATGTTTGAAGGTGCTCAAGGTACACTTCTAGACATCGACCACGGTACTTACCCTTACGTAACATCTTCTAACACTACCGCTGGTGGCGTTGCTGCAGGTTCTGGTTTTGGTCCTCGTCACTTAGGTTACATCCTAGGAATTACTAAAGCATACTGTACTCGTGTAGGTTCTGGTCCATTCCCTACTGAGCTATATGATGGTTTAGAGAAGCAAGATCCAATTGGTAAACACCTAGGTACAGTTGGTCACGAGTTTGGTGCAACGACTGGTCGTTTACGTCGTACTGGTTGGTTTGATGCTGTAGCTATGCGTCGTGCAATCCAAATCAACTCACTGTCTGGTATGTGTCTAACTAAACTAGACGTATTAGATGGCCTAGAAGAACTAAAAATCTGTACTGGTTACCAGATGAAAGATGGTTCTTTACTAGAAGTTTCTCCAATGGCTGCTGAAGCATTTGAAGAAGCGACACCAGTATACGAAACTATGCCTGGTTGGTCTGAAAATACATTTGGTGCGAAAACAATTGAAGCGCTTCCACAAGCTGCTCTAAATTACATTAAGCGCATCGAAGAATTAACAGGCGTGCCTATTGATATTATCTCTACTGGTCCTGACCGTAACGAGACAATCATCAAAGTACACCCATTCCAAGCTTAATTGCTTAGAGAATGAAGAAAAACCAGCTCATGTAGCTGGTTTTTTTATATCTGTCATTTTCATTATTAGCTTCTGTTATCTCCTTATCAAATCTCTGAATTTTCATTTAATCAACAACTTATAAAGTATGGGCAAAAAATTGCCACTAAGGGCAAATTTTGTCTAAAGAACTTGCCGCTTACGTCGATACAATAAATACAGTTATAAAGAGTTGATGAATTATGAAACTACGACATCTCGTAGCAGCCTGCATGGTAGCATTAGTGCCTATGCATGCTTCTAGCGAAGAGATCGGAGAACCGATCCCAATCTATACCGAAAACCAACTGTTTCGATTATTTGATACAAATTCACACCTAACCCGTGTGAAAAATGTAGATAATTGTCAATTAGTTGAAGACATTGTAGCTCGTGCTACTAAGATTGATTCACCTGCTTACGAGTTTCTTTACGGAGACATGTTGGCGTGGGGAGTATGTGTGGACCGTGATGTAGAGCTAGGGCTTTACTACATGGAAAATGCAGCAAGACAAGGTTTACCCGCAGCACTTGAGCAGATTGGTCGATATTACGCCAAAGGTACCTTGGTTCAACAAGATAGAGAGCGAGCAATTCCTTACTTGCGTGAAGCCGCAGGAATGGGAAATGTAAATGCTCGTATTCATCTTGCTGAGCTACTATTGAGTGATTATGGTAGCCCACTTGATTATGAAGACGCGTATCGATGGTTATATAACACGGTGACTTCAGATGGACGTAAGCATAAACGAATTGCTAATTTAAGAAATGGATTAGAAATGCGTATGCCTGGCAATGTGATTGCGAGAGCAAAAAGACGAGATACCTTCTGGTAGAACCTAAAGTTTAATATTTAACTATTATCGTTGGATATGTAATTTCATCAGCTCAAAAAAATGCCCAGCGATAAATTACCGCTGGGCGTTTTTGCATTTAAGACTCTATTAATTTATAGAACTTTATGAGGGCCAAAGCGCTCATAATGAATACGATCCTCAGTAATACCCAGTTCAATCAATTGCTTCGCGACATGTTGCATAAAGCCAACAGGACCACAGAAGTAGTAGTGGCCATTATCAGAGACGATCTCTTCTTTAACCTCAGTTAAATTAATTAAACCGTTAAACTGGAAGTCTTGATTTAGCGTATCTGTTTCCTGTGGTTGGTTATACCAAGTATACGCAGAGATATGCTCATGCTTTTCAGCTAAAGTAGAAATGTGTTGTTTAAATGCATGTTGAGAGCCATTTTCCGTTGCGTGTAACCACGTTACTTTTTCTTTATGTTGGGTCAGTGTTTCTAACATAGAAAGAGTCGGAGTTAAGCCCACACCTGCAGAAATAAGCGTAACAGGTGTTGATGCTTCAACTTCTAAGAAGAAATCTCCCGCAGGTGCGGTAAGGTTTACCTTATCACCAATATTCAGAGATGCATGTAGGTAATTTGAGGCTTTACCGCCATCTTCTCGTTTTACTGAGATACGATATGTTTTTTCTTGAGGCACTGAAGATAAGCTGTATTGACGAATCTCTTGGTTTTCAAATTCTTCAGGGTTTAAGTAAATACCAATGTATTGACCTGGTTTGAAGTGGGAAACGGGCTGATCATCTGTAGGCATAAACGTAAAGCTAGTGATATGCTTACTCTCTTTTTCTTTTGCGATTAGCTCAAACTCACGCAGTCCGCGCCAGCCCCCATCAAGAGCATTATTATCTTGATAGATTTGCTCTTCACGTTGAATGAATACATTAGCCAATACACCATAAGCTTCACCCCAAGCATCAAGAACTTCTTGGCCTGGAGAAAACATCTCATCAAGCGTTGCAAGTAAGTGACCACCAACAATGTTGTATTGATCAGCGGTGATCATAAAACTCGTATGTTTGTGGGCTATTTTCTCTACGGCGGGTAATAGCACTTCTAGGTTTTCAATATTACCCGCATAAGCACAGATCGCATTGAATAACGCTTCACGTTGGTCGCCATTACGTTGGTTACTCATATTAAAAATATCTTTTAATTCAGGGTTATGAGTAAACATACGATCATAAAAATGAGCAGTTAATGCCGGGCCTGTTTGTGCAAGTAATGGAATCGTTGATTTAATGATATCAATAGTATTTTTGTTGAGCATGATGTGTACCTTTAAAGGTGTATTTATTATGTATGTTATAAGTTGTATCTAAAATATATCTTTTGGTCAAGAGAAGATTTACAATAAATAAAGATAAGGAGAGGATATGCAACTAACAAATTTTACCGACTTTGGCCTAAGAGCCTTGATATTCCTAGCGTCATTGCCTGAAGATGAACTAACCAGTATTACAGTTGTAACTGAAGCATTTGGTGTATCGCGTAACCATATGGTGAAGATCATCAATAAATTAGGTCAAGAAGGCTATGTAAAAACGGTTCGAGGTAAGAATGGGGGGATTTGTTTAGGTAAGCCAGCAAATCAAATTATTATAGGTGATGTGATCCGTTCGATTGAACCACTACAGGTTGTAAATTGCGCACCTGAATTTTGTCATATTACTTCTGCCTGTCGACTTAAATGTGCTCTTGCTAAAGCGAAACAAGCATTCTTGGATGAATTAGACAATTATACGATTCAGGATATGTTGACAGATAACAGTGAATTACTGATTTTGCTAAATCGCGTTTAAGACCGTAATTCCAAATCCTTTTCTATCTGTTATATGCATACTCAGGTACAATTACCTTATTATCTCCTCTGACTAAGCAGGTCGCCTATGTCTAAGATTATTCAAAACGATCCTTTCAAAGATCGAGAAGCAGAAAAGTATGAGAATCCAATTCCAAGTCGTGAATGTATTCTTGAATTCTTTCAAAAAGCAGACGCTCCTTTAAATCGTAATGACTTATTCGAAGCCCTAGGTTTATCTGGTGAAGATAACTATGAAGGCTTACGTCGTCGTTTAAGAGCGATGGAGCGAGATGGACAGTTAGTGTTCACTCGTCGTCAATGCTATGCATTACCTGAACGCATTGAAGTATTAAAAGGTGTGGTACTTGGACACCGTGATGGGTTCGGTTGGATCCGTCCTGAAGGCAGTGTTGGTAAAGACAATGATGTACTTTTGCCTTTCCACCAAATGAAGAAAGTCATTCATGGTGATGTGGTATTAGTTCAGCCAACAGGTACCGATAAACGAGGCCGCAAAGAAGGCCGAGTTGTACGTGTATTAGAACCTCATAACGAAGGTATTGTCGGCCGATTCTTTATTGAAGATGGCTTGGGCTTTGTTGTTCCTGATGATTCACGGATCAACCAAGATATCTTTATCCCTAAAGAGCATAAAATGGGTGCTCGCATGGGTAATGTCGTTGTGATTAATATTACTGACCGTGGTGGCCGTGCTCGTGGCATGTCAGGTGAAGTGATTGAAGTACTTGGTGAGAATATGGCACCAGGCATGGAGATCGATATTGCACTACGCACTCACAATATTCCTCATGTATGGCCTACAGCCGTTGAAAAACAAGTTGAAGGCTTAGCAGAAGAAGTACCTGAAGAAGCAAAAGAAGGTCGTGTCGATCTTCGTGAATTACCATTAGTAACGATTGATGGTGAAGATGCTCGTGACTTCGATGATGCGGTATTCTGTCAAGCGAAAGCCTCTGGTGGTTGGCGTTTATGGGTTGCGATTGCTGATGTAAGTTATTATGTTCGCCCTGATAACGCATTAGACAAAGAAGCGATTCAGCGTGGTAACTCGGTTTACTTCCCTGCGCAAGTAGTACCAATGCTGCCAGAGGTATTATCGAATGGCTTATGTTCATTGAACCCACAAGTTGACCGTCTATGTATGGTGTGTGAGATGACTATCTCTGCATCAGGCAAGCTGTCAGGTTTTAAGCATTACGAAGCGGTAATGAACTCACACGCTCGTCTTACTTACAACAAAGTAAGTGATATTCTTGATGGTGATGAAGAACTGACTCAACGTTATGAGCCATTAGTTCCGCATCTTAAAGAGCTTCATAATATGTATCAGGTGCTAAAAACAGCACGTGAAGCTCGTGGTGCGATTGAGTTTGAAACTATTGAAACTAAGTTTATCTTTAATGCCGATCGTAAGATTGACCGCATTGAACCAGTGATTCGTAATGACGCTCATAAGATCATCGAAGAGTGTATGATTTTAGCGAACATCGCGTCGGCTTCTTTTGTTGAAAAAGCCAAAGAGCCTGCACTGTACCGTGTGCATGAATCTCCAGGTGAAGAACGTTTAATGGGTTTCCGCGATTTCTTAGGGGAGCTTGGTCTAAGCTTGTCGGGTGGGTTAACGCCGTCACCAACAGACTATGGCCAACTGGTGCATGTGATTGCTGATCGTCCTGACAAAGAATTGATTCAAACGATGCTGCTGCGTTCAATGAAGCAAGCAGTATACAACGCAGATAATCAAGGTCACTTTGGTCTAGCATTGAAGCGTTATGCGCACTTTACATCGCCAATTCGTCGTTATCCTGATCTCCTGTTACACCGCGCAATTAAGTATCTAATTGCCAAAGAGAAAGGCCAAAATAACGATCGTTGGACACCAACAGGTGGTTACCATTATTCATTCGATGATATGGATGTGTTTGGTGAACAATGTTCAATGACTGAGCGCCGTGCAGATGATGCAACACGTGATGTTGCCGATTGGTTGAAGTGTGAATACATGCAAGATCATATCGGTGAAGAGCTAGAAGGTGTAATTGCCAATGTCACCGGTTTTGGCTTCTTTGTTCGATTAAATGATTTGCATATCGATGGTTTAGTTCATATTTCATCATTAGCGAATGACTACTACCAATTCGACCCAGCAGGTCAACGTTTAACTGGTGAAAGCTCTGGTCAAATTTTCCGTCTTGGTGATCAGGTTACCGTTAAGGTTGTCGCCGTTAATCTTGATGATCGCAACATTGACTTTGAATGTACAAGCTCAATGCGTAAAGCGCGTGGTCATGGTAAAACAGCCAAAGATAACGCGAAAAAACGTGGCACAAAAGAGCCTCGTCGCGATCCTAACTTTAAGCCAAAGAAAAAAGGCGAGAAAGCGGAGCCAAAAGGCCGTGGTCAATTAGGTGAGCGTAAATCCAAAGGTAAGGGCAAAGTGAAATCAAAAGCTCAAGCCATGGTTGAACCAACAAAACGTCCAGATGGCTCAGCTGATGAGGTAAAGGCAAAAAGAAAGCCGAAACCAAAGCACAAGAAAAAAGTGCGCGCAAGAAAACCTAAGCCGAAAGCGGAATAAGTAACGATTCGATAATGGAGCGACGATGCTCCATTAGAACCACTAATTTGTAATAGAAAGAAGCGACAGCATGAGTAATGAATTTATTTTTGGCATCCACGCAGCCAAAGCAGTATTAGAGCGTGATCCTGCCCGTTTTATTGAAATATTTGTATTAAAAGGTCGTGAAGACGATCGTTTGTTACCTATTATCAAGGAACTGACTGATCTTGGGTTTAAAATCCAAGAGCTTCCACGTAAAACGTTGGATGACAAAGCAAATGGTGCAAATCACCAAGGTATTATTGCTCGTGTTACTCCTGCTAAGCAGCTTAATGAAAACGATCTAGACGACATCATGGCACAATCTGAGAATCCATTATTCTTAGTGCTGGACGGCGTTACCGATCCACACAACTTAGGTGCTTGTCTGCGTAATGCTGACGGTGCAGGTGTTGCTGCGGTAATCGTGCCTAAAGATAAGTCAGCATCAATGACAGCAACAGTAAGTAAAGTTGCTTGTGGTGCAGCAGAAGTGGTTCCTTTGGTTCGCGTGACTAACCTGGCTCGTACGATGCGTGCTCTGCAAGAGAAAGGCGTATGGTTTGTTGGTACTGCTGGTGAAGCGACGCATGATGTTTATCAAGCGAAACTGACCGGCCCATTAGCAATCGTTATGGGCGCAGAAGGTGATGGTATGCGTCGCCTAACTCGTGAGACTTGCGATGACCTGATTAAAATCCCAATGGCAGGCTCTGTAACCAGTTTAAATGTCTCTGTAGCTTCTGGTGTGTGTTTGTTTGAAGCAGTACGCCAGCGTTCGTTATAAGGCGAAATAACAGATAAAACAGCAAGCTAAGTGAGAAGGTGATGAGTGATTCATTACCTTCTTTTTTTCTTTGAAATCAGAGAAAATATTTTTGTGATTTAGTTATCTTTTTCTTGCTAATAACGCTGTTTTTCTATACTATCCGCCGTTCTTAATTCTCAGTCTTTTTTTTAGTTCCTTGCTTCCCTTGGATGACTGAGCCAATCGTGGAAGCTGAATAATCCGTAAGGAGCAACCAATGCGTCATTATGAAATCGTATTCATGGTGCATCCTGATCAAAGCGAGCAAGTTGCTGGCATGATCGAGCGTTACACAGGTTCAATCACAGAAGCTGGTGGTACTATCCACCGTCTAGAAGATTGGGGTCGTCGTCAAATGGCTTACCCAATCAACAAACTGCACAAAGCACACTACGTTCTTATGAACGTTGAGTCTGAGCAAGCTGTTATTGATGAACTAGAAACTGCATTCCGTTACAACGATGCTGTTCTACGTAACATGATCATGCGTACTAAAGCTGCGATCACTGAGCCATCAGTAATGATGAAAGCTAAAGAAGAGCGTTCTGCTAAGCGTGAAGACGCTGCACCACGCGCTGAAGAAGCTGCTGCTGAGTAATTGAATTGATGACCAATCGATTGGAGTTAAGCGGTGTAATCGCCAAGGCTCCGGTTCGAAGTCTTAGTCCTGCGGGCATACCTCATTGTCATTTTGTCATTGAGCATCGTTCGATTAAACAGGAAGCTGGCTTATCACGTGAAGTCTATTGCAGAATGAACGTGGTAGTGAGTGGACAAAGGTCTCAAGCTTTAACTGCAAACTTAGCTCAAAGTAGTAACGTTACGGTAGGTGGTTTTATCACTTATCAGACAGGCCGAAATGGCGTGGCGAGAGTAGTGTTACATGCTGAGCATATTAAATTAATTTAGATCTGGAGATAGCCCATGGCTCGTTTCTTCCGTCGTCGTAAATTCTGCCGTTTTACAGCAGAAGGCGTACAAGAGATTGACTACAAAGACGTAGCAACTCTAAAAAACTACATCACTGAAGCTGGTAAAATCGTACCTAGCCGTATCACTGGTACTCGTGCTAAATACCAACGTCAGCTAGCTCGCGCTATCAAGCGTTCTCGTTACCTTGCACTTCTACCGTACACAGATAAGCATCTGTAAGTCGTTAGTTGTTTAATTAAGTATATAGAGGACTAAGATAATGCAAGTTATTCTACTTGATAAAATCGGTAACCTAGGTAGCCTTGGCGACCAAGTTAACGTTAAAGCTGGTTACGCACGTAACTTCCTTATCCCACAAGGTAAGGCTGTTATGGCAACTAAAGCTAACGTAGAGATGTTTGAAACTCGTCGCGCTGAATTAGAAGCTAACGTTGCTAAGCAACTAGCTGCTGCAGAAGCTCGTGCTGAGTCTGTTAACGCTCTAGAAGTTACTATCGCATCAAAATCTGGTGACGAAGGTAAACTATTCGGTTCAATCGGTACTCGTGACATCGCTGATGCTATTACAGCTGCAGGCGTTAAAGTTGCGAAAAGCGAAGTTCGTCTTCCTGAAGGCGCTCTACGTACAACTGGTTCTTTCGAAGTTAGCATCCAACTTCACTCTGAAGTATTTGCTACATTGAAATTAGAAGTTGTTGCTGCTGAGTAATCAATAGCCAACTAATAATTTAAACGCCAGCCTTAGTGCTGGCGTTTTTTTTATCTCTCCGTTATATTCTTATTTCGATTCATTATTCTCATCCGCCTTTTCTATCTTGAAAATAACTCAATAATAACTTGAGAAAAATTCATAATCAGCCCCTTGACATTGAACACTATAACATACATTCTGTAGACATATAGACATATAGACATATAGACATATAGACATATAGACATATAGACGTCTAAATGATGTCGTCACGGATGATATATTTTTGTAATGCACACCTTTAGTATTACAGCAGGGAGAGCAAGATATGGCCTATTCACACGCAAGCCACTTAGAGTCACTGAATCAAAATATTGCTGAGCTTGATGGTAATATCAATGTCTCTTTTGAGTTTTTTCCACCAAGTTCAGAGAAGATGGAAGAAACGTTGTGGAACTCTATTCACCGATTAAAAACCTTACAACCGAAATTTGTGTCGGTAACTTATGGCGCAAACTCAGGCGAGCGTGATCGTACTCACTCCATTATTAAAGAAATTAAAGAGCAAACGGGTCTTATTGCTGCCCCGCATTTAACTTGTATTGATGCAAGTCGCTCAGAGTTGATTGATATTGCTAATGACTATTGGGCAAATGGCATTAAAGATATCGTGGCATTGCGTGGTGATATCCCACCAGATGGCGGAGTCCCAGAAATGTACGCTTCTGATCTTGTTGAATTATTGAAGTCTCAACATGATTTTGATATTTCAGTTGCTGCTTTTCCTGAGGTTCACCCTGAAGCAAAAAGCGCACAAGCCGATCTGTTGAATCTAAAGCGTAAAGTGGATGCGGGTGCGAACCGTGCGATAACTCAGTTTTTCTTTGATGTAGAAAGCTACTTACGTTTTCGTGACCGTTGTGTCTCTGCTGGCATTGATGTTGAGATCATTCCTGGTATTTTGCCTGTATCGAATTTTAAGCAAGCTTCTCGTTTTGCCAAGATGAATAATGTGAAGATCCCAGGCTGGATGGCACAGCAGTTTGAAGGCTTGGATGATGATCCTGTGACCCGTCAAATGGTAGGAGCAAGCCATGCTATCGATATGACGCGTGTTCTCAGCCGTGAAGGAGTAAAAGACTTCCACTTCTATACTCTAAACCGTGCGGAGCATACTTACGCACTGTGTCATACTCTAGGTGTACGCCCTAAAGGTTAAGTTAGATTACCTTTCGAACTCATTATAAAGAACCGCTACTATAGCGGTTTTTTTGTGTCTGTATCTATCTAAAAGATAAAAGATAAAAGATAAAAGATAAAAGAAAAGGCCACCGAAGTGACCTTTGAATATAGGAAGGAGGTTTAAACCCTAATGATTAGCCAGTATTACGCATACCTGCAGCAATACCAGCAATAGTAACCATTAGTGCTTCTTCAAGCTCTGGTGACGTCTCTTCTTTTTGACGAGTACGGAACAGAAGCTCAGCTTGTAGCATATTTAGTGGATCGACATAAATATTACGTAGACGAATAGACTCAGAACCCCATGGGTCACGTTCCATTAAGTGATCGCTGTTCTCTACGTTCAATACCGCTTTAATATCAGCTTGTAATTGATTGCGTAGACGCTCACCTAGAGGCCATAGAGACTTGTCAGTTAAACGTTGATCGTAGTATTCAGACATCTGTGGATTACACTTGGTGTAAACCATTTCAAGCATACCAAGACGTGTAGAGAAGAATGGCCATTCACGGCACATCTCCTCTAATAGCTCTTGATGACCCTTATCAATTGAATATTGAATCGCTTCACCAGCACCTAGCCATGCAGGAAGAACCAAACGGTTTTGACTCCATGAGAAGATCCATGGGATTGCTCGTAAGCTCTCAACACCACCATTTGGGTTACGTTTAGCAGGGCGAGATCCTAGTGGAAGTTTACCCAGTTCTAGCTCCGGTGTTGCTGCTCGGAAGTAAGGTACAAAGTCTTTTTCGCCACGAACTATATTACGGTAAGCTTCACACGATACTTCAGATAATACTTCCATCAGATCACGCCAATCTTGTTTTGGCTCTGGTGGTGGCAGAAGGTTAGCTTCAAGGATCGCACTTGCGTATAGGTTAAAACTGTTTACTGCAACTTCAGGTAGGCCCAATTTAAAGCGGATCATTTCACCTTGTTCAGTTACGCGTAAACCGCCTTTTAAGCTTTTTGGTGGCTGAGATAGAAGCGCTGCGTGTGCAGGAGCGCCACCACGACCAATAGTACCGCCACGGCCATGGAATAAAGTAAGCTCAATGCTCTCTTTCTCACACACTTCAACCAGTGCTTCCATCGCGCTGTATTGCGCCCAACCCGCTGACATTACACCAGCATCTTTTGCAGAATCAGAATAACCGATCATCACCATTTGATGGTTTTGGATAAATCCACGATACCAGTCAATAGAGAACAGTTGTTCCATTACTTCTTTGGAGCGGTTTAAATCGTCTAGAGTTTCAAATAGTGGGCATACATCCATACGGAATGGACAGCCAGCTTCTTGAAGTAGTAAATGAACAGCCAGTACATCCGATGCAGTTCGAGCCATTGAGATAACATAAGAGCCTAACGCTTCTTTTGATTGCTCAGCAACGACTTTACAGGTATCAATTACTTCTTGAACGTCAGGAGATGGCTCCCAATTACGAGGAAGAAGAGGACGCTTAGAGCTGAGTTCATTAACAAGGAAAGAAATCTTATCTTGTTCGCTCCATTGGTCGTAATCACCAATGCCTAAATAGCGAGTAAGTTCTGATAAAACATCTGAGTGACGCGTACTTTCTTGGCGAATATCAAGACGAACAAGGTGAGCACCAAACGTTTTCACGCGGCGAAGTGTATCTAATAGAGATCCATCTGCAATGATGCCCATACCACAAGCATGTAAAGATTGGTAACACGCGTATAGTGGGTTCCATAGCTGATCTGCATCAGTTAAGATGGCTTTATTTGGTACAAGCTCACCTTTCATTTGTGCGTCTAAGTTTTCTAACGTATTGCTTAAAAGTACACGCAGTTGTTTTAGGATCGCACGGTAAGGTTCGTGCTCATCGCCAGCCAGTTCACGAACCTCATCAGAGCATTTGACCATTGAAAGTTCGCTGACTAATTCGTTAATGTCTTTTAGGTAAAGATCAGCAGCTTTCCAGCGAGAAAGAAGCATGACTTCACGCGTAATTTTGTGCGTTACAAATGGGTTGCCGTCACGGTCCCCTCCCATCCAAGAAGACATATGAACAGGACGAGCATCAATAGGAAGGCCTTCACCTAAGTGATCTTCTAAACGTTGGTCGAATTCACGTAAGAAATCCGGAATACCTTGCCATAAAGAGTTTTCAACAACGGCAAAACCCCATTTAGCTTCATCTAATGGTGTAGGACGTTCTTGACGAATAACATCAGAGTGCCACGCTTGTGCAATCAGTTGCTCAAGACGACGTTCTGTTTTGTCTCGCTCAGAGAAAGAGATATCACCAAGCTCAAGTTTTGATAAACATTCGTTGATTTTCACCAACTTATTGATCATGGTGCGACGGGCAATTTCTGTTGGGTGCGCCGTTAATACCAGTTCAATATTCAGTTCACGAACGGCTTGTGCAGTATCTAATTTACTTATATCACTTTGATTTAATTTAGAGAAAAGGGTACTAATCGCATCAGGTTCGCATACATGTGATTCACAATGGCGTGAAATCGTATGGTACTGCTCTGCCATATTGGTAAGATTAAGGAATTGGCTGAATGCACGAGCTACTGGTGTTAATTGATCATCTGGGAGACTTTTGATTTCTTCAATCAGTGCATTACGGTCTTCATCGCTTCCTGCGCGTGCTGTTTTCGACAGCTTACGAATGGTTTCAACTTTTGCTAATAATTCTTCGCCATGTGCGTCTCGAATCGTATTACCAAGTAAATGACCCAACATGCTGACATTACTTTTTAAAGCAGAATACTTTTCATTCATACATACTTCCTATACGTGTAATTTTGTTACATCCAAATTTTTTCCTGACTCCAATCTATCCGAATTTACGGCGCTTCGTCAAATATTGAAGAATAAACGATGACTTTTTAAACAAATTATTGCCGTAGATCATCGAATATTCATTTTGATATTGACGGTTTTTGTAAATTTATTTCAGCTTAGAAACAGTGTTTATACATCAATTTACTTAATACATTGATCGTTGGATCGATAAAAGAAAATGCTAAGAATTCATCAGGTTGGTGTGCTTGTTCAATTGACCCAGGACCTAAAACTAACGTTGGACACAGATCTTGTAAGAAAGGAGCCTCGGTACAATAGTTCACAGTTTCCACCTCTTGACCGCAAAGTTCTGCGGTACTTGTAACAATTGGGCTATCTGGGCTGCATTCATAACCTGGAATAGGCTCATGAAGAGGAGTGATATCGATTCGTCCCGGCCATTTAGCTTCAACTTCTTTTAGCGCATCACGCAGCATATTGTCGAGTCCATCAAGGCTGATCCCTGGTAATGGACGAACATCATAATGCAATTCACAACAGCCACAAATACGGTTAGGGCTGTCTCCGCCATGGATATGACCAAGGTTGAGTGTTGGGTATGGGATGGAAAAACCAGGGTTATGATATTCCTTTACTAGTTTATTTTTTAAACCCATTAATGCAAACATGATCTCATTCATGATTTCTAAAGCATTAACCCCATGAGCAGGATCAGAAGAATGCCCTGACTTACCTGTTACTCGAATCGCATTGGCGACGTGACCTTTATGACCTCGTATTGGTTTTAAGCTCGTAGGCTCACCGATAATGCAGTAATCCGGTTGTATTTGAGTATTTGATGCAAAGTGGCGAGCACCAAGCATAGTGGTTTCTTCATCACAGGTAGCCAGAATATAAAGTGGTTTGGATTGGTCTTTCCAATTGATGTTTTTAATTGCTTCTAAAATGAAAGCAAAGAACCCCTTCATATCAGCAGTCCCAAGACCGTAGAACTTATCATTGGCTTCGGTTAATGCGTGAGGTTCGTAATTCCAACGACCTTGGTCATAAGGTACGGTATCTGTGTGGCCTGCTAATAATAGCCCTCCTTCTCCTGAGCCAAGTTTAGCCAATAAGTTCAGTTTGCCTTTTTCGATCTCTTCAATCTCAACTTCACAGCCCAAGTCTTCACACCATTGCGCTAATTTGTGGATGACTTCGGCATTGCCTTCGTCCCAACTTGAATCGGTTGAGCTGATCGATGAGGTAGAAATGAGTTGCTGATAATACTCTTTAAATTCTGGAAATTTCATTTATTCATATATCCACTGTTGACACAAAAGATAGAACCCTGTAAAACACATATTAAATCACATAAAGTGAATAGAAATACAATTTAGTTTAATTTTAATGAATAAACTAAATTATAAAAAGGAAAGCCAGTATCAAATATGTGTAACGCTCAAGTTACCCTGAATGGCATTTTCCTTCAATAGATGAAGAGATAAACGGACGTATTATGTTGAAAACAACCATCATCGGAGCAAGCGGATACACAGGTGCAGAATTAGCGCTGATGATATTTAAGCACCCACACCTTTCTTTAGCGGGTTTGTATGTATCAGAAAACAGCTTAGATAAAGGCAAAGCGATTAGTGAATTGTATGGCTCATTAAAAGGTATTGTCGATGATGTGTTGCAACCACTATTGGATGTTACTCAAGTAGCAAAAGAATCTGATGTTGTGTTGCTTGCGACTGCTCATGAAGTTAGCCACGATTTAGCGGCGACGTTTTTAGAGCATGATTGCGTAGTTTTTGATTTATCAGGTGCGTTTCGGGTAAAAAAAGATGGTTTTTATTCTGAGTTTTATGGTTTTGAGCATCAATATGAAGAGTGGTTAGATAAAGCAGTTTATGGTTTGGCTGAGTGGAATGCAGAAGCGATCACTCAAGCTCAATTGGTTGCCGTACCAGGATGTTATCCAACTGCATCACAATTAGCACTAAAACCATTAGTTGAATTTGATTTATTAGATAAAAATCAATGGCCAGTTATTAATGCGATCAGTGGTGTTACTGGAGCTGGGCGTAAAGCGAATTTAACCAGCAGCTTTTGTGAAGTTAGCCTTCAACCTTATGGTGTATTTAATCACCGTCATCAACCTGAAATTGCCGCGCATTTAGGATGTGATGTCATTTTTACGCCTCATCTTGGCAATTTTAAGCGCGGAATTTTAGCAACGATTACTACTAAGTTAGAGAAAGGCGTAACAGAAGCAGACATTCAAATGGCATTTAATAGCGCCTATGCAAAAACACCAGTGGTTCGTTTACTTGGTAATGAGATGCCCAAAATTCAATCTGTTGAAAAAACACCTTTCTGTGATATTGGCTGGAAAGTGCAAGGTGAGCATCTGATTGTTGTTTCTGCGATTGATAATTTATTAAAAGGTGCCTCAAGCCAAGCAATGCAGTGCATTAATATTCGTTTTGGCTTTCCAATGTTAACGTCTTTAATATAAGGTATGGTATTTAGTATGAAGCAACGTCCTTTAGTGATTAAGTTAGGTGGCGCCGTATTGTCATCAACCGAAACGTTAACACAATTGTTTAAAACGGTTTCAAACTATCAGCAGAAAGCAAACCGTGCGTTGGTTATTGTTCATGGTGGTGGCTATTTAGTGGATGAGTTGATGGGTAAACTTCAACTTGAAACCATTAAAAAAGAAGGTTTGCGTGTGACACCAAAAGACCAAATTGGCTATATCACAGGTGCTCTGGCTGGTACGGCAAATAAAATGTTGCAAGGCCAAGCAATGAAAAGTGGAGTGAATGCAATTGGTTTGAGTTTGGCTGATGGTGGTCTATGTAAAATCACACAGCTTAATCCTGAACTAGGTAATGTAGGTTTAGCCGCAGCAGGTGATGCAAGTGTGTTGAACGCCATTTTAGCGACAAAGGTGACCCCAATAATTAGCTCTATTGGTATTACCGAACAAGGCGAATTAATGAACGTTAATGCAGATCAAGCAGCAGTGGCTGTGGCAATGGCATTAGATGCTGATCTCGTTTTATTGTCCGATGTCGTTGGTGTATTGGATAGCAAGAAGCAATTGATCACCAGTTTAGATTCAGAGAAAGCAGAAGCATTGATTCAGCAAGAAGTGATTACGGATGGCATGATCGTCAAGGTAAAAGCGGCATTAGAAGCAGCACAAGAATTAGGTCGAGCGATAGAGGTGGCATCATGGCGCTCGCCAGAAAAATTAGCTGAGTTGTTTATTGGCAACAGTATCGGCACACAGTTTCAGCCTAAGTAGGCAATGAGTTTCAATTTTTAGTTTTTAGAATACAGTCGCCGCGAGTATGCGGAGCAAGGAGAATAGAATGAGCAAGAAAATAAAAGTAAACAAGGTTGTTGTTGCATACTCAGGTGGCCTAGATACCTCGGTGATCATTCCGTGGTTAAAAGAAAACTACCACTGTGAAGTTATCGCATTTGTCGCTGATGTTGGTCAAGGTGCTGAAGAGCTAGAAGGCATTGAAGCAAAAGCCATCGCATCAGGTGCTACTGAATGTTATATCGCTGATCTAAAAGAAGAAATGGTATCAGAATATATCTTCCCAACGTTAAAAACAGGTGCGCTTTATGAAGGTAAATACCTACTAGGCACATCAATGGCACGTCCTATTATTGCTAAAGCACAAGTTGAAGTTGCACGTAATGTGGGAGCTGATGCATTGTGTCATGGCTGTACAGGTAAAGGTAATGATCAGATTCGTTTTGAAGGTGCTTTTGCTGCACTGGCCCCTGACCTGCATGTGATTGCACCATGGCGTGAGTGGGATCTAGTCAGTCGTGAAGAGTGTTTAGATTACCTTGCTGAGCGTAATATCCCTTGTTCAGCATCACTTACTAAAATTTATTCTCGTGATGCAAATGCATGGCACATCTCAACAGAAGGTGGTGTTCTTGAAGATACATGGAATGCACCAAATGATGATTGCTGGGCATGGACCGTTGATCCAGAACAAGCACCAAATGAATCAGAAACAGTATCAATTAAAGTAGAAAAAGGCGCAGTGGTTGCTGTTGATGGTAAAGCAATGACGCCTTATGAAGTCGTTGTTTACCTAAATGAGAAAGGCATTAAGCACGGTGTTGGTCGTATTGATATCGTTGAAAACCGTTTGGTAGGCATGAAGTCTCGTGGTTGTTATGAAACTCCAGGTGGAACGATCATCAATGAAGCATTGCGTGCTGTAGAGCAACTGGTTTTAGATAAAGCTTCATTTGAGTTTCGTGAAGAGTTGGGAATTAAAGCTTCTCACCTTGTATATGATGGTCGTTGGTTTACGCCGCTATGTAAGTCCATCCTAGCTGCAACAGAAGAGTTAGCACAAGACGTAAATGGTGAAGTAGTGATTAAGCTTTACAAAGGTCAAGCGACAGTTACTCAAAAGCGTTCAGATAACAGCTTGTATTCTGAAGAGTTTGCTACTTTTGGTGCTGATGAAGTATATGACCAAAGCCATGCAGAAGGCTTTATTCGTCTTTACTCACTATCAAGTCGTATTCGTGCATTGAATAGCAAATAATTTTCACGTTAAGTAACAATACTTAAACAAATTGATTTACACTAATCGAAGTGCATTTAATAACTAAATGCGCTTCGATTTTTTTATCTAAGCATTAGTAATTAGGGTGACGAGTAATTTAGTGAATAAATATGTAAATAAAATGAATTAAATCTTTATTTTTTACAAGAATTACCGTAAGTTTGAACTATCAAGAAAAATACTGAATTGAATCAGAATTAATATTTGCAAAAAGCAGTGAGCACTGTGCATTTAGGAGAGACACCATGGCATTATGGGGCGGACGTTTTAGTCAAGCAGCAGACACAAGATTTAAACAATTTAACGATTCACTTCGTATCGATTATCGCCTTGCAGAACAAGACATTGTTGGCTCTATTGCATGGTCTAAAGCATTACTTTCTGTCAATGTGATTAATGAACTTGAACAGCAACAACTTGAATTAGCTTTAAATGAACTTAAGCTTGAAGTAATGGAAGATCCAGAGCAGATTTTATTATCTGATGCGGAAGATATTCATAGCTGGGTTGAAACTCAGCTGATTGGTAAAGTGGGTGATTTAGGTAAAAAATTACACACAGGCCGTTCGCGTAATGATCAGGTGGCGACGGATTTAAAATTATGGTGTCGCCAACAAGGCCATCAACTGCTTCGTACTCTTGATTTACTTCTTAATCAGTTAGTTAATGTTGCATCTGAGCATCAAGCAACGGTATTGCCTGGTTATACGCACTTACAACGTGCGCAACCTGTAACATTTGCTCATTGGTGTTTAGCTTATGTTGAGATGATTGAACGTGATTACTCTCGTCTTGAAGATGCGGTTAACCGTTTAGATACTTGTCCATTAGGCTCTGGTGCCTTAGCGGGTACGGCTTATCCAATGGATCGTGAGAAACTGGCTCGTAACCTTGGCTTTCAACGTGCGACTCGTAACAGTCTAGATTCAGTGTCGGATCGTGACCATGTGATGGAGTTAATGTCGATTGCTTCTATCTCTATGGTTCACTTATCTCGTCTTGCAGAAGATATGATTTTTTATAACTCTGGTGAATCAAACTTCATAGAGTTGGCAGATACGGTAACCTCGGGTTCATCATTAATGCCACAAAAGAAAAACCCAGATGCGTTAGAGCTTATTCGTGGTAAATGTGGCCGTGTATACGGAGCATTGGCTGGCATGATGATGACAGTAAAAGCACTGCCTCTGGCCTATAACAAGGATATGCAAGAAGATAAAGAAGGCTTATTTGATGCGTTAGATAGCTGGTCTGATTGCATTGAAATGGCTGCACTGTGTTTTGAAGGCATCAAAATCAATGGTGAGCGTACCCTTGAAGCTGCAAAACAAGGTTATGCAAACTCAACAGAGTTAGCGGATTATTTAGTAGCAAAAGGGATCCCATTCCGTGAGGCGCATCATATTGTCGGCGTGGCTGTTGTTGGCGCAATAGAGAAAGGGTGCGCACTAGAAGAACTGTCTATTGCAGAGTTAAAAGCCTTCTCTGATGTAATAGAGGAAGACGTATATCAGATCTTAACCATTGAATCGTGTCTTGCTAAACGTTGTGCTCTTGGTGGTGTTGCACCAGAGCAGGTCGCTTATGCTGTAGAGCAAGCTGGTAAACGTTTAGAAGAGCGTGATTCAACGGGTGTAAAAGTACGTCCTGCTCGTTTAACCGATTTAGATGCATTAGAAGGAATGGTCGCGTATTGGGCCGGCCTTGGTGAGAACTTACCTCGTAATCGTAATGAATTAGTGCGTGATATCGGCTCGTTTGCTGTATCAGAGCATCATGGAGAAGTGACTGGCTGTGCATCTTTATATGTGTACGATTCTGGCTTAGCGGAGATTCGTTCGTTAGGTGTTGAAGCGGGTTGGCAAAGCCAAGGTCAAGGTAAAGCGATTGTTCAACACTTAGTTGAGAAAGCTCGTGAAATGGCGATTAAGAAAGTATTTGTACTGACTCGTGTTCCTGAGTTCTTTATGAAGCAAGACTTTATTCCAACGTCTCGCTCACTGCTGCCTGAGAAGGTTTTAAAAGATTGTGACCAATGCCCTCGTCAACACGCATGTGATGAAGTTGCACTTGAGGTTAACCTGCAAGAGCAAGTGATCATAAAAACCTGTGTTGCTTAATGAGTATTACAATAGTTATGCGATACGCTTAGCTATTTAGTCAAAATAAAAAAGAAAAAGTGGTGAACTTTTCCATTTAATACTAGTCTTATTAATACTGCTTTTTCTTAGAAAGATTCTAAGAGGCCCTGACATCTATATTGATGTCAGGGCTTTATTTTTTATGGCTTGTATTATTCCAATCTACATAAGTATTTGATCATTCTTGCTGGTTAAAATCGATTTTTCCTACGCAATTATCTGAACAACTACTTATCCAGAATGGTATTAGTTCTTTAATGTGAAACGATAGTATCCCATTAGCAGTAAGTGCAAAGTCAGTAAGCCAGTAAAAGCACTGCTTATCATAAAAGTGGCAATCGCTTCGATTTGATAAGGCGTTGCTTGAAAAAACTCCATCCATGTAAGCCAACCACCAATAGAGAGAAACATTAGTTGTTTCATGCAACGAGGGCAACGACCGAGCTTTTGTTTAAAGATGTCTGAACGACAAGTTTTACATGACATGATGATAGATTCTTAGACTAATACGCAATGATCTGAACTTTAAATGCAAAAAGACCAATGCGCAAACATTGGTCTTTTATTTTTTAGAGGTTATCTAATCAGATTAACAACCTGGGCCACAATCCATGCAGTGCTTGATCATTTCAGGACCTAAATGTAATTTGGCATTTAAATCACGAAGTGCAGTACGAACACCTTCTTCAATTACTGGGTGGTAGAAAGGCATATCTAGCATCTCTGATACCGTCATCTTATTTTGGTGTGCCCAAGCTAATAAATGCGCTAAATGCTCGGCATTTGGTCCCATCATTTCTGCACCTAGGAAACGACCAGTTCCTTGCTCACCATATACATGAAGAATACCTTTATTGCGCAGCATTACTCGTGAGCGGCCTTGGTTTTCAAAAGACACTTCACCGGTAGCGAAACAGCCACAAGTACCTAAACGTGTTGTGATTTCTTTATACGTTTCACCAACCATTGCAATTTGCGGGTCAGAGAATACTGCTGAGATTTTCGAGCGGCGAAGGCCTGCTCGGATCTCAGGGAAGCGGCCTGCATTATCACCTGCAATACGTGCTTGGTCAGCGGCTTCGTGTAATAATGGTAGTTGGTTACTTGCATCACCTGCAATAAATACGGTTGATAGTGAGGTTTGTAGCGTGTAATGGTCTGCCGTTGGCACGCCACGCTCATCTAGTTCAATAGATGTATTTTCTAAGCCGAGTTTGTCGGTATTTGGACGACGTCCCGTTGCCGCTAATACATATTCAACAATATTAGTTTCGAGTTCACCTTGTTTGTTGATGAATTTAATTTCAACACGATCTTCGCCTGACTCAATCGTAATACGCTTCATGCTTTCTACTTTTACATCAGCATCAAGATAAAACTCTTCATTGAAGGCTTTGTTTGCATAAGCCATCACTTCTGGGTCTGTTACAGGACCAACTTGACCACCTAGACCAAATAGCTTGGTTTCAACACCTAAGCGGTGAAGTGATTGACCAAGTTCAAGACCAATCACGCCAGGGCCAAATACCGCGACTGATTTTGGTAAATCATCCCAATTAAATACATCATCATTGATGATTAAACGATCACCCAGTTCATTCCAAACTGCAGGGTAAGCAGGGCGAGAGCCTGTTGCAATTACAATGCGTTTTGCAGTGATGATAGTGTGGTCGTCAACTTGTAACGTATTGTCATCTAAAAATTTAGCGTAGCCAGAGATTTTGTCTTCTGCTGGTATTTCATCAACGCCTTCTAAAACAAAACTAACAAAACGGTCACGTTCAAATTTAACACGTTCCATTACTTCACGGCCATTAATGATGGTTTCACCTTGAGGGTGGATACCAAATTTCGGGGCTTTTTCAATTTGATGAACGCTTTCTGCTGCTGCAATTAATAACTTTGACGGCATGCAACCAACGCGAGCACAAGTGGTACCGTAAGGGCCGCCTTCGATCATGACAACACTGTCAGTATGTGCTTTTGCTGCACGGTAAGAGCCTAAACCTGCTGTACCGCCACCGATAACAGCTACATCTACATTGACTTGTTTCATAATAATTCTCTCGTAATCGCTTTGTTTTGGATGCACTAACCCCTCCGACTTTTTATTATTTTTTAAAGTCAGTCTGAATTGTTAGTTTAGTTATTTGGTTTTGCTGAGTTTTCTAATTATTGAGGTGGTTAACTAGCCCACAAGGCGGTGGGCTAGTTATGGCTTTGTCTTAATCTATTAGCCTAGGAAAGCTTCTAGTTCTTCGCTGCCACCGATGTGTTTACCACCAATGAATACTTGAGGAACGGTAGTGCGACCAGAGATTGCACGTAGACTAACTGTTGTCGCGTCTTTGCCTAGTACCACTTCTTCATAGTTCAGACCTTTATCGATTAGGTTCTGTTTCGCTTTCATACAGAAAGGGCAGCCTGGTTTAGTGAATACTGTGATTGACTCTTGCTCTTTGTGTTCAGGAGCTAGGTAGTTCAACATTGTATCTGCATCAGAAACGTTGAATGGGTCGCCTGCTACGTCTTCTTCGATGAACATTTTTTCTACCACGCCGTTTTTCACTAGCATGCTGTAACGCCATGAACGCTTACCAAAACCAAGGTCATTTTTCTCAACTAGCATACCCATGCCATCTGTGAATTCGCCGTTACCATCTGGAATGAAGGTGATGTTTTCTGCTTCTTGGTCTGCTTTCCATGCGTTCATTACAAACGTATCGTTTACTGAAACACATAAGATGTCATCTACGCCATTCTCTTTAAATACAGAGTGTAGTTCGTTGTAGCGAGGTAGGTGACTAGAAGAACACGTTGGAGTAAATGCACCTGGAAGGCTAAATACGATAACGGTTTTGTCTTTAAATAGTTCTTCTGTTGTTACATTAACCCAAGCATCGCCTTTACGTGTAGGAAAAGTAACTTGAGGAACTGATTGACCTTCTTTAGATGTAAACATAATGATGTCCTTTAAATTTTAATTTCTTATTCGGGGTCTTCCCGGTTGATGTAGCTATTATGCAAAACCTTACTTGATAGTTCTAATCGTTTGGTGTTATCGTTTCAATCGTTAAAATCTATCAAGTTGTAATGTCATATTATGAATCAAAGCTATCAGGAGTGTAATACATGAATATCCGTGATTTTGAGTACTTGGTCGCACTTGCTGAGCATAAACACTTTCGTAAGGCGGCAGAGTCTTGCTTTGTTAGTCAGCCTACATTAAGTGGGCAGATAAAGAAGCTAGAAGAAGAGGTTGGATTAACCTTATTAGAAAGAACCAGTCGTAAGGTGTTATTTACCGATGCAGGCTTACAATTAGTAGAGCAGGCTAAGCGAATTTTAACTGAAGTTAAGTTGTTTTCTGAATTAGCTAACCAACAAGGTAAGGATATGTCTGGGCCATTGCATCTTGGCTTTATTCCTACGGTTGGCCCTTATGTACTGCCTTGGATCGTACCAACATTAAAAGAAAGATTTCCAGACTTAAATCTGTACCTGCATGAGGCTCAAACGCATCAATTAGTTAAAATGTTAGAAGAGGGCAAGATTGACTGCATGATATTGGCCTCTGTTGATGAGACAAGCGCATTTATTGAAATACCAGTTTATGACGAGCCAATGGTGCTTGCGGTACCAACCGATCATAAATGGGCGGATGAAGGGACAATAGATATGTCTCGATTAAGTGGCGAGTCAGTTTTAATGTTAGGGGATGGGCATTGTTTACGAGATCAAGCATTAGGTTTTTGTTTTGCTGCTGGGGCTAAGGATGATGACCATTTCAAAGCAACCAGTCTAGAAACATTGCGCAATATGGTTGCCGCGGGCAGTGGAATTACATTAATGCCGTATCTTTCAGTGCCTAAAGAAAAAGTACGTGATGGAGTGTGCTATTTGCCAGCGAAAGATCCTGTACCGCATCGACAAATAGTATTGGCTTATCGCCCAGGTTCACCACTGCGATCTCGTTATGAAGATTTAGCTAAAGAGATCGAAAAGAAAATGGCAGAGGTTATTTGCTAGACCTTATTGATCTATAAGAAACAAAAAGGACGCTAAATTAGCGTCCTTTTTTATTGCTTGTTGATAGCTAGGTTAGAATAGACTTTCGTCTTCCATTCCATCGCCATCCGCATCATTGGATGAGTAGATTGTGTCTTGGAAATCTTGTTTCACGTACTCTTTCGGCTCAGTGCCGCCAGCAAAGTATTCCCACATGCTAGTTTCATCATTTTTATTGGTCAATAGGCCTGTTTCACGGTCTATTTTGACTTTAATGATGTTTGCTGGAAGGCGTTGTTGCTCTTCTGGTACACCTTCAAGCGCCACTTTCATAAAGTTTATCCACGCATAGATAGCTGTTTTGCCACCCGCTTCACCACCAAAGGACATTTCTTCTTTGGTCATGTTGTCATTTTTTGTGGTGTAACCTAAACGGTGTGATGGGTTATCAAAACCAACCCATGCAGTTGCTACTACATTTGGTCCATAGCCGTTATACCAAGCATCAACAGAGTCATTGGTTGTCCCTGTTTTACCACCAATATCACGACGTTTTAATACTTGTGCTCGCCAGCCAGTGCCGTTCCAGCCTGTACCTTTTCGCCAGCTACCACCGCCCCAAATATTGCTGTACATCATTTCTTTAGTTAAGAATGCGTTTTGTGCAGAAATCACTTTCTTCGCATAAGGCGAGTCTTCATCATTTTGATTTGAGCAATTTGTTTGGCAAATGATTTTTGGTGTTGCTTTATACACTTCATCACCAAAAGGCCCCATGATATGGTCAATATAATAAGGTTCTACGTAATAGCCATTATTGGCAAATACAGCGAAACCTTGTGCCATTTGAACTGGTGTTAAGCTGCCAGCACCCAGAGCGATTGTTTCAGAGCGAGGGATCTCTTCTTTTTTAAAGCCAAAGCGAGTGAGATAATCAATGGTTTCATCTAAGCCAACTTCACGTAATACACGAACCGCCATTACGTTTTTAGATTGAGCTAAACCAATACGTAAGCGTGCAGGGCCAACATAAGTAGGTGGCGAATTTTTTGGTCGCCATGCCGTACCTTGGCTTTGATCCCAAGTATTGATCGGGGCATCATTTACTAAGCTTGCTAGTGTTTTACCATGGTAAAGCGCAGCAGAGTAAATGAATGGCTTAATACTAGAACCGACCTGACGCACAGATTGCGTTGCACGGTTAAATTTATTATGAACAAAGTTGAAACCACCAACTAATGAAGTAATTGCACCATCTGTTGGGTCCATAGCAACAAACGCGGTATTGGCAGCAGGCACTTGGCTTAGTTTCCAGACCGTCGTTGTTACGTCATCGGTAGTTTCTTGGCTTAATGGACGAACATACACTTGCTCTCCTGCCGCTAAAATATCTGCTGCACGATGAGGTGCAGGACCTTGACGTTTGTCTGTTTTAAAGCGACGAGCCCACTTTAAACCATCCCATGGAATGGTAGCGATACCGTTGTTTTTAATATCAACCGTTGCTGTTTTTCCTTTAACAGATAAAACAACAGCAGGCATTAACTCACCATAAGAAGGTTCATTTCTAAGGTGTTTAGCTATTGCTTTTTCATCCAGCGGTGTGGCTTTTGGTTCCCACACTGTTTTCACTGCACCACGGAAGCCATGACGTTCGTCATAAGCTAATAGGTTATCAATTGATGCTTTGTTTGCCGCCGCTTGCATTTTAGAGTCTACAGTTGTGTAGATGTTCATACCAGAGGTATAAGCCGCTTCCTCACCGTATTTATTTACCATCCATGCACGAGCGATTTCTGCAATATAAGGTGCTTGAAGCTCGATTTCGGCACCGTGATATTTAGAAATAACAATTTCTGCTCTTGCGTCATCAAATTCTTGCTTAGTGATGTAGCCTTCATCAAGCATACGAGAAAGAACAACATTACGACGTGTCGTTGCACGATCAACCGAGTAAATAGGATTCATTGTTGATGGGGCTTTTGGTAAACCTGCGATGATCGCAACTTCACCTAATGTCAGTTGGCTTACTTCTTTACCAAAGTACACGTGCGCTGCGGCGCCGACACCATAAGAACGGTAGCCTAAATAGATTTTGTTTAAATACAGCTCAAGAATTTCTTGTTTGGTGAGCAGTTGTTCAATATGGACAGCAATAAAGATTTCTTTAATCTTTCGCATTATTTTCTTTTCATTAGATAAAAAGAAGTTTCGAGCTAATTGCTGAGTAATGGTACTCGCCCCTTGTTTCGCCGAGCCTGAAGCTAGAACAGCAAAAGCAGCACGAGTAATACCGATAGGGTCAAACCCATAATGGCTATAAAAACGACTGTCTTCAGTCGCGATAATTGCTTCAAGCAAATGAGGAGGCATCTCTTCTAATGTTAGAGGAATGCGACGCTTCTCGCCAAATTGAGCAATTAATTTACCATCGCGGCTATATACCTGCATTGGTGTTTGTAGTTGTACATCTTTCAATGTTGCCACGTCTGGTAATTCTGGTTTCACATATTGGTAAAAACCAAAAATTGTTGTGACTCCAAGAATAATGCAAACCAATGTCGCTATAAGCAGTGCCTTTATGAACTTCACCTGATAATTCCCGTTTACTTTAATCTGTATTGTCGTTTCTAACCCATAACTGAGTAGTATAAATATAACACAACAAAAAATAACGTAAATTAACGCTTAATTTTGAGATATTTATTTATTACTTGGAGTTAAATCAGGATGATTTATCCCACGATCACAGGCTTGGATATCGGGCATCATAGCATTAAAGCTGTGTCAGCGAGGTTAAAAAAGGGTCAATTAGAACTAATTGATAGCCATGAGGTATTGCTGCCTGAATCTGCTTTTTTAGATGTTAATACTTTACATATCGAAGAGGTAATCCCTTACCTATGCCATTTAAAAAAGGGAATAAAACGAAATCAAAAAAAGGTCGCTTTTTCAATTCCTGATAACAGCATTATGAGTAAGGTTATCCAAGTGGATAGTCAGCTTGATGAAAAAGAAACTGAATTCACAGTGATACATACATTTGAACAACAAACGCCTTTTGCAGCCGAGGAGTTGAACATTGATTTTGTTGCAATGGAGCAGAAAGGGGTTAATAGCGAGCAAATATCAATGTATCAAGTTTTTGCAGCAAAAAAAGAGTTGGTTGAGAGTCGTGAAGGGTGTTTAAAGAGAACGGGTTTTTTACCTGTACTTGCTGAGGTTCATTCCCATGCATTATTAACGCTGTGGCGACAAAGTATCACTCAATCTCCAAGTAAAAAAAATTGGATGTTGATTGATATTGGTCATTGTCAAACTACCTTCTGTATTACTTCTCCTAATCAGCACGCTTATAGTAAACAGGTTTTGTTTGGGGCTTCACATCAAAAGAGCGATATTGAATTATCTCCGTTAACACCATTAAATGAAGAAAAGTACACTCAATTTATTGCGTTATTGGCTGAGCATATTCACCGCCAACTCACGTTATATTCCTCTATTCATAATCATAAAGTTGATGGGGTTTGGTTAACAGGAGGAGGTTCAATGCTCCCTGAATTATCAGATTTATTGAGTTATGAGCTCTCTCTGCCGACAGAGCAGCTCAATATTATGTCTTTATTTCATGGTACGAAAAGGCGAGAGGCTCAACTTAATACATTAGAAAATCAATATGCATTAGCTGCAGGGCTTGCATTAAGAGGTGTTGAGTGGCTTACCAAATAAACTTATTAGCTTGGCGCGAGAAAGAAAGAGAGAAATACAAGCGTCGCTTTTTATTGGTCTTATCCTTTGGGGTATTGTTATCAGTCTCTTTTCAATGGGGATGGGCTCAATACTTAAATTTACAGCACTCAACTCAAGTAAACCGTAATCAATCATTAGATAATCATATTAATTGGTTAAATAGCGAATTAAAAGAGCTGAATGAGATTGGAAAACAACACGAAGCAATACTAACTCGATTGGCGGTTGTTGAAGAGTTGCAGCAAAATAGAAACAAAACGACGCAATTATTAAATCTTCTTCCAGGGATTATTACGGAAGGAATTTATTTGAATAAGGTGCGAATGCACGAAAGATCGATTGAAATAAAAGGCTTTAGTGATAGTAATGCCCGTTTAGCCACCATATTGGATAAATTAGAACGGTCGCTCGAAATTGAATCAGTAGAAATGCATTCAATTGTCTCTGGTAAACAGATATTTGGTCATGATGTAAGTAGCTTTGAACTCTCATTTAAATTACTTCCAATGGCTAAGGGTGACTAGTATGAGTGATTGGAGAGATCTTGAGTTAGATGAAATTACTGAATGGCCATTGCTTCCTCAGTTATTAGTTATTGTTATTTTATGTTTTGTAGTTCAAGGGATGGGCTATTGGTTTTGGATAAAACCAATGATTCAAGATATTGAGCAGCTAAAGCAAAAAGAGCTTAGCTTAAAAAGCACGGTGAAATATAAATATAACCAAGTGGCAGCAATGCCAAAAATGGAAAACCAGCTGAATGAATTGAACTTGCGTTATGAGTTTTTAGCACAACAACTTCCTGCTCAAAAAGAGCTAGCGAGCATGCTTTCAGGCATTAACCAAGTTGGGATTCAAAATAAATTAACGTTTACACGAATTGATTGGGGCGAGAAGCAAAATAAAGCCTTTCTTTATAAGTTGCCACTGAATATTGAGTTAACAGGTCAGTATCACAATATAGGTTCATTCTCTGAAGCGATGGCCGATCTTCCGAGGATCGTGAGTTTGGAAAATATTGATATGCAGCGAGTCAGCACAGAGAGTAGTACATTGCATTTTCGAGTAATGGCTTATACCTATCAATTTAAGGGGAAGGAATGAGAAATCGATGCTTTATAGCAGTGATGGTCTTTCTATTGGTGGGATGTAAAGCTAATACCGATCCACTTGATGTCTTTTATGTAGAGGCTAAAAAGCAAGGAGATGCTGAGGTTAAGCAGCTTGAGGAGGTGACATTATTTGCGGTGACTCCTTATGCTCAACTCACTGGGAGATCGCCATTTGTCTTGCCAAAACAACCTGAAATTGCAACGCAGCCAATAAAGAAAAAATCATGTTGGCAACCAAAATATAGGAAAAAAAATGGGTTACTTGAACGATATGCGTTGAGAAAATTACGATTAAAAGGCGTGATGGGCTCAAACGATAATATTACTGCATTAATACAAACGCCAAAGGGAAGCGTAGTGAAAGTTCATAAAGGGCAATACATGGGAAGCAATAATGGTCAAGTGGTTGATATTAAACCACAGTACATGACATTAAGGGAAACCCTGCCTGATGGCATGGGATGTTGGCAAAAAAGATACGTTAAATTAGCTCTAAAACATTAACGGGATACCAAGGAATACGTATGTTGCTAGGATGCAAAACAAGCAGTAAATTACTTTATATTCAACTATGTTTGCTGTTTATATTTAGTTTTTTCAGCCACTCTTCGTTTGCAGAAGATATAGAACTTAACCAACTCGTTAATGTGAACTTTCAGTCGACAAAGAAAAAAGAAGGAGTGATTTCGGTTGATCTTGCCTCGGCAGCAGCCACGGTTGATTTACGAAAAGAAAAAGGGAAATTATTGATAGAGCTGCATGATACGAAAGTCAGTAATGATAAGTTGGTTATTTTAGATGTTGAAGATTTTTCGACATTGGTGTCTCGAATTGAAACCTTTCGAGAGTCTAAAAGTACATTGCTGTCAGTAGATATCAAAGGTGATTTTCAATATGACTATTTTTTAAAAGATCGTTCTTTACAGGTTGTGATTTCAAAGCCACAGGTTAGCGCAAAGACAACTAACACCTCTGATGCTCAAGAGAGCAAACCTATTTCGATTAACTTTCAGGACATCCCTGTTAGACATGTCTTACAATTAATAGCGGATTATAATGACTTTAACTTGGTCGTCGCTGATTCTGTGAAAGGCAACTTAACGTTGCGATTAGACGGGGTACCTTGGCAACAAGTATTGGATATTATTTTACAAGTTAAAAACCTAGATAAGCGAGTGGAAGGTAATGTTGTTTTAGTTGCGCCTAAATCAGAGTTGGATGCACAAGAGCAAAAAGTATTAGAGCAAGCTCAAATGGCTTCAGAGTTGGGGTCACTCTCTTCTGAAATCATTTCTGTGAGTTATGCTAAAGCTTCTGATATTGCCGAACTGTTGGTTGGTGAAGGAGATATAACTATGCTTTCAAGCCGAGGCAGTATTACGGTTGATGAGCGAACTAACTCTTTATTGTTACGAGATTTGCCTGAAAATATTGATGTTATTAAAGAGATCATAGAAACCTTGGATATCCCTATTAAACAAGTTCAAATAGAAGCAAGAATTGTAACGGTAAATGAAGGTAACCTCGATGAGTTAGGAGTTCGCTGGGGGATCACGAATACAAATGGTAGCACCACGGTTGGCGGTTCAATTGAAAGTAATTTAGCGGCCGTAGGCCTTTATGATGGCGGTAGCGGTGGCGGATTACCCGTTGATGATTTTTTAAATGTAAATTTAGGATTGGCTAATCCTGCGGCATCAAGTATTGCTTTTCAGGTAGCAAAATTAGGGTCTAACTTATTACTAGATTTAGAACTTTCTGCTTTACAGGCTGAATCTAAAGCTGAGATCATTTCAAGCCCGAGGTTAATTACCACCAATAAAAAACCTGCTTATATTGAGCAAGGTACTGAAATTCCTTATTTAGAAGCTTCATCCAGTGGAGCAACCTCAGTATCATTTAAAAAAGCAGTATTGAGCCTAATGGTTACGCCACAAATTACGCCAGATAATCGCTTGGTTTTAGACTTAACGGTCACTCAAGATAGGCCTGGACAAGTGGTTAAAACAGGAACGGGTGAAGCCGTTGCGATTGACACTCAGCGAATAGGAACTCAAGTGCTTGTCGATAATGGTGAAACCGTTGTTTTGGGTGGGATTTATCAGCACTCTTTATCCAATAGTGTAGAGAAAGTACCATTACTTGGGGACTTACCTCTGCTTGGTGCCTTATTTCGTCGTAGCTCTGAAAATATAGGCAAAAAAGAATTATTGATCTTTGTAACACCAAAAGTTGTTATACAGTAATGAGATAGCGTAACTTAATGTACATAATTGTAAGTAAAATTGAGTGTCAAACAATTTATTATGCTGAACTTTTCATCTAGCTATTGCAATCACTAGCTATAAACTGAGATAATTTTCGGTCTGATCACGAAATATCTGTGAGGAATATGGTGCCACAGACAAGCGTCTATGAAAGAGACAACTGTTGGCAATGTCGTTAATGAACTTTGCATAATTTCTAAAAAATGGCTGAAAAACGAAATATTTTCCTTGTTGGCCCAATGGGCGCCGGCAAAAGTACAATTGGTAGGCACTTAGCACAGCAACTTCATATGGAGTTTCTTGATTCTGATACGGTAATCGAAGAACGTACAGGCGCAGATATCGCTTGGGTATTCGACGTTGAGGGTGAAGAAGGTTTCCGCATACGTGAAGAAGGTGTAATTAACGATTTAACCCAAGAGCAAGGTATTGTTCTTGCAACGGGTGGTGGCTCTGTAATTAGTAAAGAGAGTCGTAATCGTTTATCTGCTCGTGGTGTCGTTGTATATCTTGAAACTACAATTGAGAAGCAACTAGCTCGCACACAACGCGACAAAAAACGTCCGTTGCTTCAAACTGATGAACCTCGTGAAGTGTTAGAAGCACTAGCGAAAGAGCGTAATGCACTTTATGAAGAAGTGTCTGATTACGTTGTTCGCACCGATGATCAAAGTGCAAAAGTAGTTGCAAATCAAATAATCCAAATGCTTGAAGAGCGTTAATTCAAGTTATTTACTAAGACAGATACTGGGAACGAATCATGGAAACGATTCATGTAGATTTAGCAGAACGTAGCTATCCCATCTCTATCGGCGCCGAGTTGTTTTGCAACCCGGCGCATTTTTCATCTGTAATACCTGCCAAAAAACGTGTTGTCGTTATCAGTAATGTGACGGTTGCGCCGTTATATGCTCAACAAATCATCGACACCTTACAAACGTTTGAATGCCAAGTATCACTGCTTGAATTAGACGATGGTGAGCAATATAAAAATTTAGATACTTTCAATAACATCCTTACTTTTCTATTAGAAGAGAACCACAGCCGTGATGTAACGATTGTGGCTTTAGGCGGTGGTGTTGTTGGTGATGTGGTTGGCTTTGCCTCTGCATGTTATCAACGAGGTGTTGATTTTATCCAAGTACCGACAACTCTTCTTTCTCAAGTGGATTCGTCAGTTGGTGGTAAAACCGCGATAAATCACCCGCTTGGTAAGAATATGGTTGGTGCTTTTTATCAACCTAAAGCTGTTATTATTGATATTAATTGCCTTAAAACCTTACCTGAGCGTGAATTCGCCGCGGGAATGGCAGAGGTGATTAAGTACGGCATTATTGTCGATCGCGAGTTTTTTGATTGGCTTGATGAGAACATGGATAAATTGTATGCATTGGATCATGATGCGTTGGTTTATGCGATTTCGCGTTGTTGTCAAATCAAGGCTGATGTCGTGGCAAAAGATGAAAAAGAATCAGGAATGCGTGCGCTCTTGAATTTAGGTCATACTTTTGGTCATGCGATTGAAGCAGAAATGGGTTACGGTAATTGGCTGCATGGCGAAGCGGTGTCTGCTGGTACGGTAATGGCAGCGGTAACTGCGCAAAAAGAAGGGTTAATTTCCCAATCTGATGTTGAACGTATTTGTTCTATTTTAGAAAAAGCGAAATTACCATTAAAAGCCCCAAAAGAAATGACAGTGGATGCATTTATGAAGCACATGATGCGTGACAAGAAAGTCTTGTCAGGTAAGTTACGCTTAGTTCTACCAACATCGATTGGCAGTTCTGAAGTGGTGACTGGTGTTTCTGAAGATCTGCTTGCCGAAGTAATTGAGCAATGTAAGGCGTAAGATATGAGTATTGGTCATGATTTAACTGTATTGGAATTAGAAAGTCAGTTGGATGTGCTATCACGCATTCAATTTGTTTCTCGGTTTGGTTCTAATTTAGTACATATTGAAGGGGTGAAAGGCTCTGGTAAATCATGGCTGGCTCAACGATATCTTGAAAAGTGGTGTGATGATGCAAATCAAGCACTATTGATGTGTCATTCTAATCAATCGATTCAGCAGCAACGTGGCATTATTTTAAAGCAAGTCGTTCGAGATCCGTTATTTAATGAATCTGATACGGTTGTTGATAGTATCGGTCGCATGTTGGCGGGAGAAAAATGCAATCTTGTGTTGGTGATTGATGATGCTCATTTACTTTCTTCTGAGCTGCTTGGTGAGTTATGGCTCTTAGTTCAAAAAGCTCAATCAACGCCAAATTGGCAAATCAATGTCTTGTTATTTTCAGAATCTGGCAAGTTAGCACCGGCATTGACTCGCATGTCTTATGGGCAAGATAATAAACCTGTTGATATTGATATTGATATTGAACCACTGACAGCAGAAGAGGCGGCAGCATTTGCTGAGATGCTGGTTGTTCGTTTTGCGCCAAGCAGAGAAGATAAACTTCGCATCCGTAATTTAGTTGATAAAAGTAATTATTTGCCAGCCGAGCTTATTGCTTTGGGAGACAAAAAAGCAGAACGCCGAATTATTATTCGCTCAGTGACGCATTCACCTGTTGGTATTTTAGGCCTGGCTTCTCTTTTATTGCTAGGTGCAGCAGGGACCTATTGGTGGTTGAATAGTCAATCATCAGAATTGCCTGTTATTGAAACTTTAGTTGATGGTGATGAGCCGTTAGTCGTTACTCTTGATGATAAACTTAATGCTGAATTAGTTCAGGTTAATGATGAAGAATTACAAAGTAATAACTTGCCTGAAGATGATACGGGTTCCATTCCGCCTGAAGTAATCGACACGCCTATTGTTGTTGATTCTAAGGTTGAAGAAGGAAAGCGTGTTGTTGTGCCATCTGAATTGGTTGACTCATTAATTGATGATAATGAGACAATTGAGCCTGAAGTTGAAATGAGCACTGACTTATCGAATTCAGCTCAAGTAGAGGTAGGTGAAGCGACGAAATCAACGGTTGCCATTGTAGAAGAAGATAAGAGTCAGACATCTCAATCGGATGTGCCTAAACCAGAAGAAGCGAAGGCGACTTTTGTTATCGCAGATAAAGAGCTTAAAGCGATCTCAGATAAGCGCTATATTCTTCAACTGGCAGCGTTAACCAATGAAACTGCAGTACAAGAGTTTCTGAATGAGCATCAAATTGAAGGCTCGGCTCGTATCTACCAAACACTTCGTAATGGCTCTATTTGGTATATCGTTACTTTTGGTGATTATGCGTCTATTTCTGCTGCTCGTGGTGCGGTACAAAACCTTCCAAGTTCGGTTCAATCTTTGGGCCCTTGGGCTAAATCGTTAGTGCAAGTGCATCGTGAAATTGATTCTGTAAAATAAGCGCTAAGATAAACAGATCCTAGCGAAAAAATAGGGTACAATCCCCCGCTTTCTGAATTAAGGTAAAAAGGCGTAAAAGACGTATGAAAAAGCATCGCGCATTTCTAAAGTGGGCTGGCGGTAAATATAGCCTAGTAGAAGAAATTCAACGTCATCTTCCTGATGCAAGAAAATTGATTGAACCCTTTGTTGGTGCTGGTTCTGTGTTTTTAAATACAGATTATGATCATTATCTTCTTGCGGATATAAACCCTGATTTAATCAATCTTTACAATCACCTTAAAGATGATCCTGAGCGTTTTGTTGAAGACGCTCGAGTGTTATTTCAACCAGAATATAATCAAAAAGAAGTGTATCTTGATTTGCGCATTGAATTTAATCAATGCACAGATACTTATCGTCGTTCTTTATTATTTTTATACATGAATCGCCATGGCTTTAATGGTTTATGCCGTTATAACAAAAAAGGTGGTTTTAATGTGCCTTTTGGTTCGTATAAAAAACCGTACTTTCCAGAGAAAGAGATGTACTTTTTTGCCGAAAAAGCAAAGAAAGCAACGTTTGTCTGTGAAGGTTATGTCGATACCTTTAAACGAGCACGTAAAGGTGCCGTTGTTTATTGCGATCCTCCTTACGCACCGCTTTCAACCACTGCGAATTTTACCTCTTATGCAGGTAATGGCTTCTCTCTTGATGACCAAGCAGCATTGGCGGATATTGCGGAAAAAGCCGCGTTTGAGCGTGATATCCCAGTATTGATCTCTAATCACGACACCACGTTGACTCGTCGCCTTTACCACGGTGCAACACTTAATACTATTAAGGTGAAGCGTACGATCAGTCGAAATGGCGCCGGTCGTAATAAGGTTGATGAGCTAATGGCGTTATTCCACGCGTCTGAGTGCCGCGAGTAAATTAATCGTTACCCTTCAAAAATCCCATCGAAAGACTCATTGAGCTTAAGACAGGTTTATAATTATCAGGTAGAATTGCGCCGTCGATTTAATCGATTGCGCCATATCGTTGTGGCGATACTTAAATAATTATTAACCTGAGGCTCAACATGAAAGACTTTTTGATCGCACCATCTATTCTCTCTGCTGATTTTGCTCGTCTTGGTGAAGACGTTGAAAAAGTATTAGCGTCAGGTGCTGATGTTGTTCATTTCGATGTAATGGATAATCATTATGTTCCAAATTTAACGTTTGGTGCACCAATCTGTAAAGCACTGCGTGATTACGGTATTACGGCTCCAATCGATGTTCACCTTATGGTAAAGCCAGTAGATAGCATCGTTCCTGAGTTTGCTAAAGCAGGCGCAACGATGATCACCTTCCATGTAGAAGCGTCAGAGCATATTGATCGCACGCTTCAATTAATTAAAGAGCACGGTTGTCAGGCGGGGGTAGTATTAAACCCAGCAACGCCATTATCTTGTCTTGATTACATTCTAGATAAAGTAGACATGATCCTACTTATGTCAGTTAACCCAGGATTTGGTGGTCAATCATTCATTCCAAGTACCTTAGATAAATTACGTGCAGTACGTAAGTTGATCGATGAGTCAGGCCGTGATATTCGTCTTGAAATCGATGGTGGCGTAAAAGTTGATAACATTCGTGAAATCGCTGAAGCGGGTGCGGATATGTTCGTTGCGGGCTCTGCTATTTTTAATCAACCAAACTACAAAGAAGTGATTGATGAAATGCGTGCAGAGCTAGCAAAAGTAAAAGGTAATTAAGAATCATGTTTGAAAACATCAAACTGATCGCCTTTGATTTGGATGGGACGCTGCTTGATAGCGTTCCAGACTTAGCTCGTGCGGTTGACCTTGCTATGCAAGATGTGGGTTACCCAAGAGTAACGCTAGAACAAGCGTCTCATTGGATTGGAAATGGCGCTGACGTTCTAGTTTCTCGCGCACTAAGCCAAAGTGTCACCGTTCAAGAAGGCTTAGACCCTGAATTGGTTAAGCAAGCTCGAGCTCGTTTAGATCATCACTACCATGATGGTGGTCATGAGTTAAGTCACTTATACCCAAATGTGAAAGAGACACTAGAAGCGTTTTATCAACAAGGTTACGCATTAGCACTTGTTACTAACAAGCCCGCACAATTTGTTCCTGAATTACTTCAACAACATCAACTGGCTCATCTTTTTGTCGATGTGATCGGTGGCGATACCTTTGTTGAGAAAAAACCGAATCCATTTGCACTTAACTGGTTACTTGATAAGCACCAATTAATGCCTTCTGAGATGCTGATGGTAGGCGATTCAAGAAATGATATTCAAGCAGCTCAAGCAGCCGGTTGCCATAGCTTTGGTTTAACTTATGGCTATAACCATGGCGAGCCCATCGCAGATAGTCAGCCTGATGTGGTAAGTGATGAATTTAATCATTTATTAGCCGTGATGAGTGTGGCAAGATAGTATTCATTGATAAGTACAAATAAAGACTATCAATACAATAGAATAACCATTAAATGATCCCATCGTGGATCATTTAATTTTTACAGTTAAACAAGGAATCATAACCATGAGCAAGCCCATCGTATTAAGTGGTGTTCAACCATCAGGTGAACTAAGTATCGGTAACTACTTGGGTGCTCTACGTCAATGGCAACAGATGCAAGACGATTATGATTGTCAGTACTGTGTAGTAGACCTTCACGCAATTACGGTTCGCCAAGATCCTAAAGCGCTGCATGAAGCAACACTTGATGCACTGGCAATTTGTCTAGCGGTTGGTGTTGATCCTAAGAAGAGCACGCTATTTGTTCAGTCGCACGTACCAGAGCATGCTCAACTTGGTTGGCTTCTTAACTGTTACACTCAAATGGGTGAATTGAATCGTATGACTCAATTCAAAGATAAATCAAAGCGTTATGCAAATGACATTAACGTAGGTTTATTTGATTACCCAGTATTAATGGCGGCAGATATTCTGCTTTATGGCGCACATCAAGTCCCTGTTGGTAGCGATCAAAAGCAACATTTAGAACTAGCGCGTGATATTGCTAATCGTTTTAACAATATCTACAGCCCTGAAGCGCCATTATTTACCGTGCCAGAACCGTACATTCCACAAGTGAATGCGCGTGTAATGAGTCTGCAAGATGCGACGAAGAAAATGTCTAAATCAGACGATAACCGTAAGAACGTTATTACGCTGCTAGAAGATCCTAAGTCGATTCTTAAGAAGATTAATAAAGCACAAACAGATGCAGAAATGCCACCGCGTATTGCTCATGATTGGGAAAATAAAGCGGGTATTTCAAACCTGATGGGTCTGTACTCTGCGGCATCAGGTAAAACGTTTGAAGAGATCGAAGCGCAATACCAAGGTGTTGAAATGTACGGTCCATTCAAAAAAGACGTTGGTGAAGCGATTGTTACTATGCTTGAGCCTATCCAATCTGAATACAAGCGTATTCGTGAAGACCGTACCTACATGGATTCAGTAATGAAAGCGGGTGCTGAGAAAGCCTCTGAGCGTGCTGCTGTAACACTGAAAAAAGCGTTTGAAGCGGTTGGTTTTGTTACTCGCCCATAGTCTTTAGCTCTGATCAAATAGATTGCTCGTAGGGTTTCTCTGCGAGCAATTTTTATTTCTTATTCATCTTTTTAAGTAGTTCTTTATGCTGTTAATGATCGACAATTATGATTCATTTACCTATAACCTATATCAGTACTTCTGTGAATTAGGTGCAGAGGTAAAAGTAGTTCGTAATGATGACATTGACATTGCAGGTATTGAGGCTCTTAATCCATCTCACTTAGTTATCTCTCCTGGTCCTTGCACTCCTAACGAGGCTGGCATTTCTTTGCAAGCTATTGAATATTTTGCAGAGAAATTACCAATCCTTGGTGTGTGTTTAGGTCATCAAGCTATTGCTCAAGTATTTGGTGGTGACGTGATACGTGCGAAAAAAGTGATGCATGGTAAAACTTCGCCAATTATCCATACCAATCAGAGCGTATTTAAAGGGCTGAATAATCCTCTTACCGTGACTCGTTACCACTCATTAGTGGTTAAAGCTGAGACATTACCTTCATGCTTTGAAGTCACTGCATGGACAGAAAATGAAGCGGGAGAAATGGATGAGATCATGGGGTTTTGCCATAAAACGCTGCCGATTGAAGCGGTACAATTTCATCCTGAATCGATAATGACAGAGCAAGGTCACGATATCCTCTTTAATTTTATTAATAAATAATTAATATTTTTCCTGTTAACTAGAGCGATCTAGTTCACTCTTCTTACTTTTTCTTCCGACTTTTTTTCTGCTTATTTATATGAAGATTTATGCATAAGCCTTGTGTCTTCTATTCTTATAAATTCGTTTACTTATCTACTTACCTGCTATAGCGTTATTCTATAACTATTCTAATAAACTGACTTGTCAGTCAATATGATATAGAAAATGGAACTTTTTTAGTTCAAAAAAAGAATTTTGTGCTATTGAAAAGGTTAATGGTTTGTAAATATTATGCTGAAATACGGCATACGCAGAAGGAAAGTGTGATGACGACCAATTCACAAGTCGAACGTAAAGATTTTAATGATGTAATGATACCTTGTTATAACCCAATGGAAGTGATCCCCGTCAAAGGGGAAGGTGCTCGAGTGTGGGACCAAGCGGGCAAAGAGTACGTTGATTTTGCTGGTGGTATTGCCGTGAGTTGCTTAGGGCATTGTCATCCTATCATGGTTAATGCCTTACAAGAGCAATCACAAAAGCTGTGGCATCTTAGCAATGTGATGACCAATGAGCCTGCGATTCGTTTGGCCAAAAAACTCACAGAGGTGTCATTTGCTGAAAAAGTGTTCTTTGCTAACTCAGGTGCAGAAGCAAATGAAGCCGCTCTTAAATTAGCGAGACGATGGGCTGTCGATGTTCATGGAGAAGAAAAAAGTGAAATCATCGCATTTAAACAAGGCTTCCATGGTCGAACTTTCTTTACCGTAACCGTCGGTGGCCAAGCGGCTTATTCTGATGGTTTTGGCCCTAAGCCGGGTGATATCTCTCATCTTGAATACAATAACCTTGCAGAGCTTGAAGCGCACATGTCAGAAAAAACCTGTGCAATTATGATGGAGCCATTGCAAGGTGAAGGTGGGTTGATTTCCCCTACATCAGAATTTGTAGAAGGTGTTAGAGCGCTGTGTGATAAATACAATGCACTGCTTATTTTTGATGAAGTACAAACAGGTAATGGCCGTACGGGTGATTTTTACGCGTATCAAGGCTTAGGCGTTACGCCTGATATTTTAAGTACTGCAAAATCACTGGGTGGTGGTTTTCCAATTGGGGCAATGCTAACAACGACAGAGCTGGCTCAACACTTAAAAGTGGGTACTCATGGCTCAACTTATGGTGGCAACCCATTAGCATGTGCTGTTGCTGAAGCCGTTGTGGAAGAGGTGGCAAAGCCTGAAACACTGGCTGGCGTAAAAGAGCGTGAGCAGTGGTTCCGTGATGGGCTAGAAGCGTTAAATGCAAAATACGATATGTTCGCAGAGATCCGTGGTAAAGGCTTGCTACTTGGTGCAGCCTTGAATGATGAGTGGCAAGGCCGGGCTCGCGATGTTCTTGTAGCAGCAGGCGAACAAGGGCTAATGGTTCTTGTTGCTGGAGTCAATGTTATTCGTTTCACTCCATCTCTTGTTATCACAAAAGAAGACGTAGAGCTTGGTTTTGAGCGTCTAGATAAAGCACTTGCGTCATTAAATAAATAGATTTACATAAGGATTTGGGCGACGCCAGTAGATGGGTTGCCCTTCTTTTATTTAGATTAATCATCTAGTGCTCACTCCAATAGATAGTCTTGAAGTTTTATCTATTGGACTTAGCATAGTCTACGCAACATCGCATCGGAGGGAATATTGATGCTTGTTATTCGTCCTATCACTCAGGAAGATTATCCTGCGCTTCATCAGTGTGCTGTGGAATCAGGTCATGGTTTCACCTCGCTACCCGTTAACGAAGAGCAATTACGAAATCGAATTGATCACTCCATAGATAGTTTTGAAAAAGAAGTTCAAGAGCCTGGAACAGAAGGTTACCTAATGGTTGGCCAAGATTCAGTAACGGGGGAAGTTACAAGAACAACAGGAATAGAAGCAGCGGTTGGTTTGGATTCTCCCTTCTATAATTATCACATCAGTAAAGTGGTTCATTTCTCACGTAAGCTCAATGTTAATAATGTCGTGAAGGTACTGACTTTTGGCAGTAACTATACTGGTAGTACTGAAATTTGTACTTTATTTTTGCGTCCGGAATTTCGTGAAGGTCTTAATGGACGTTTAATGTCTAAAGCGCGTTTTTTAATGATGGCGGAACATCCGCATCGATTTTCAGACACTATTTTTGCAGAAATGCGTGGTGTTTCTGATACAGAAGGGGAGTCACCATTTTGGAGGTGGCTGCAAAAACACTTCTTCTCAATTGATTTTACTGAAGCTGATTATCTAACGGGTATTGGATATAAAGGATTCATTGCTGATCTTATGCCTAAGCTACCAATCTACGTTAGCTTATTAAGTAAAGAGGCTCAGGCGGTTATCGGTAAGGTGCATGACAACACTAAACCTGCTCTAAGACTATTAGAAAATGAAGGTTTCCGTTGTCGAGGTTATGTCGATATTTTTGATGCAGGGCCGACGGTTGAATGTGATTTACGCAGCATTGAATCGGTGCGAAATTCATTTAAAGCTAAAGTGATCATCACAGAGCATAACAGCTCACAGCAGTATTTAATTGCAAACACATCGTTTGAGAATTTCAGAGCAACAGCAACCACTGCCGCTTATGATAAAGCGACTGATACCGTTCATTTAACGCAAGAAGCGGCAACGGCATTGCAAGTAGAAGTGGATGATTACGTACGTTTATTAGCTCAATAGGGGACAAAGGATATGACACATTGGATTGCAGGAGATTGGGTTTCAGGACAAGGTAAAACCATACAATCAGTAAGCCCATACAACAGTGAAGTGGTATGGGAAGGAGATAGCGCAACCAAAGAGCAGGTTGAGTTAGCAGTTAGTGCGGCACGTCATGCCTTTATTGAGTGGAAAAAACAGCCTTTTGAAGCGCGCCAAGCGGTTATCGAGCGTTTTGCTGAATTGGTAAAAGAGAACGCTGAACTGATAGCAGAAGTTATCGCGAAAGAAACGGGTAAGCCATTTTGGGAAACCAAAACTGAAGCGGGCGCCATGGTTGGTAAGATCGCAATTTCTATTCGTGCTTATCATGAAAGAACGCCTTATAAAGAGCGTGAAGCGGCGGGAAATAAAATAGTGCTAAGACATCGTCCATTAGGTGTTATGGCTGTCTTTGGCCCGTACAACTTCCCTGGGCACCTTCCTAATGGTCATATTGTTCCTGCATTGCTTGCTGGTAACACTGTTGTGCTAAAACCATCAGAGCAGATGCCATGGACCAGTGAAGTGATCATGAAACTATGGCAACAAGCAGGTTTGCCAAATGGTGTGATTAATCTAGTACAAGGTGCTCGTGCAACAGGTGAAGCGCTAGCGGGAGCTAAAGGTATTGATGGCCTGTTATTTACCGGTAGTGCGAATACTGGACATATCTTACATCGCCAATTTTCAGGAGATACAGGGAAAATGCTGGCTCTAGAAATGGGCGGTAATAATCCGATGGTTATTTCAAAAGATTTTGGTGATCAAGAAGCGGCAGTTTATACGATTATTCAATCGGCATTTATTAGTGCGGGTCAACGTTGTACGTGTGCTCGTCGCTTATATGTTCCTATTGGAAAAGCAGGCGATGAATTGTTAGCTCGCCTTGTTGAAGTAGCAAAAAGAATCGTTGTTGACCAACCGTTTGCTGATAATGCTCCGTTTATGGGCTCGCAAATATCAGTCGCAGCGGCAGAATTTATTCTAAACGCCCAGAAGAATTTACAAGCGTTGGGTGGAGAGTCTTTACTCGAAGCCAAAAGCTTAGGTCATGCCTTTGTTTCTCCCGGTATCATTGATGCGACTAAGGTTGCTGAATTGCCGGATGAAGAATACTTTGGACCATTACTACAAGTGGTGCGTTATGAGACATTAGAAGAAGCCGTAGAGCTTGCTAATGATACTCGTTATGGATTATCGGCAGGTCTTGTTTCAACTGATGATAGTGAGTGGAAATATTTTGTTGAGCATATTCGTGCAGGTATTGTAAATCGTAACCGTCAACTGACTGGAGCAAGTGGTGACGCGCCATTTGGTGGTCCTGGTGCATCAGGAAACATGAAACCAAGTGCGTATTACGCTGCTGATTATTGTGCATACCCAATGGCATCAATGGAAGGCGATGCGTGTGAAATTCCAGCTCAACTCTCTCCGGGTTTAACTCTATAAGAGGCGATAAACATGAATAATGTAAACTCTTTATTTTCGTCATTGTGGCAAGATTATATTGCGCGCTTATCCCCATCAGCTGGGAAGGTACATCAATTATTGTCTAATAACGATGAACTGATTAACGATCATATTGCGCTACGTACGTTTAATTTACCTAAAGTTGGGCTACAGACTCTCGCTGCGCCATTTTTAGCAATAGGCTATAAAGCGTGTGAGACTTATGACTTTGAAGCTAAAAAACTGAAAGCGCAGCATTTTGAGCACCCAGATCCTAATGCACCACTCGTTTTTATTAGTGAATTATTAGTAGAAGAGTTATCAGCAGAAACACAGGACATTATTCATGGTTTGGTTGAACAGGTACCAGCCCACTATTTTGCCACCAGTGATTTTCTTTCTTCCGGTAGGCCTTGGACATTAAGTTTCGAAGACTATCAAGTATTAGCAAAAGAAAGTGAATACGCTTCTTGGTTAGCAGCTCATGGTTATGGCGCTAATCACTTTACGGTTTACGTTAATCAGCTTGAAGAGTTTGCTGAAGTGGTTGATGTGAACCAACACTTACGTGATGCAGGTTTTGCAATGAACGAAGTGGGTGGTGAAGTGAAAGGCTCTCCTGAGGTTTACTTAGAACAGTCATCAACAATGGCGGATAAAGTGAAAGTGAATTTTGCTGAGGGTGAGTTTGAAATTCCTGGTGGATTTTATGAGTTTGCTAAGCGATATACGTTACCAAATGGAAAAATATATACCGGTTTTGTTGCTGCCTCTGCTGACAAGATTTTTGAAAGTACAAATAGTTAGGCTTTGAGCTTTGAGCATAAAAAAACGCAGCTAAATTAGCTGCGTTTTTATTTGTTTAAGGTCAACGTTAAATTAACGAGTACCGTAAACTACAATTGTTTTACCGTGTGCAGAAATCAAGTTTTGCTCTTCAAGCATCTTCAAGATACGGCCAACAGTTTCACGTGAACAACCTACAATTTGACCGATCTCTTGACGAGTGATCTTAATTTGCATGCCGTCTGGGTGAGTCATAGCATCAGGTTGCTTCGCTAAGTTTAATAGAGTCTGAGCGATACGACCTGTAACGTCTAAGAATGCTAAATCACCTACTTTTTGGCTAGTGATTTGTAGACGAGTTGCCATTTGAGCTGAAAGACGCATCAGAATATCTGGGTTTACTTGAATAAGCTGACGGAACTTCTTAAATGAAATTTCAGCCACTTCACAAGGGCTTTTAGCACGAACCCATGCTGAACGTTCTTGACCTTCTTCAAATAAGCCAAGCTCACCAATGAAGTCACCTTGGTTAAGGTAAGAAAGGATCATTTCCTTTCCTTCTTCATCTTTAATTAGTACAGCAACAGAACCTTTTACGATGTAGTAAAGGGTCTCAGCTTTTTCACCAGCGTGGATCAAAGTACTTTTTGAAGGATACTTATGAATGTGACAATGAGATAAGAACCACTCTAATGTTGGGTCTGTCTGAGGTTTACCTAGAACCATACTTTATACTTCCTCTGCGTTTGCCAAGTAGGCGATGTCCATTTTAAAATAACTGAGCCAAATATCAGTTTGGCCTATACAATATGGTTATCGGAACAAGGCTGCATGTTCGTTGAGATAATTGATAAAATCATACCCTGTTTCGCCGTTGATTTCTTGACTTTGATCGTATGAAATGTGCGACCAAGGGCACAATTTCGTGAAATGGATCACGAGTTTTCTTTTTATGTAGTAAAGAGGCTTTTATGAACGCTGAAGTTAAATGGATTGAGGGATTTACTTTCCTAGGTCAATCTCAATCTGGTCACTCTGTGGTAATGGATGGAAATGGTGGTGAAAAAGCCCCAAGCCCGATGGAAATGGTGTTAATGGCCGCTGGTGGATGCAGTTCTGTTGATGTTGTAGATGGACTTAAATCTGCAAATCAAAAAGTAACAGGCTGTATTGCTAAGTTATCAAGCGCGCGTCGTGAAACTGCGCCAAAGCTGTTTACTCATGTGAATATTCATTTTGAAGTGAGTGGTGATAATCTGGATCCTAGCATTGTTGAGCAAGTTACTGCTGATTCATTACAGAAGTATTGTTCAGTATGTTTAATGCTAGGTGAAGGTATTGATATGACGCACTCTTGGGAAATCGTAGCTTAAAATAATGCGTTTCCTAAAGAGAAAGCCTCGCTAATTTTCATTAACGAGGCTTTATTCCATCTAGCTGTAAAGGCTAAAAATTACAGAATGAAGCGACTTAAATCTTCATCTGCGACTAGCTTACCTAAACGCGAACTTACGTATTCAGCATCAACAACTAAGCTCTCGCCGTGTTTTTCAGAAGCATCGTAAGAGATCTCTTCCATTAGGCGTTCCATCACCGTATGTAAGCGACGAGCACCAATGTTTTCTGTACTTTCGTTTACTTGGAAAGCGGACTCAGCAATACGAGTGATGCCATCTTCAGTAAATTCAACGCTTACATTTTCGGTTGCCAATAGAGCTATGTATTGTTCAGTTAATGACGCGTTTGGTTCCGTTAAGATACGTTTGAAGTCATTTGCTGTTAATGCTTCAAGCTCAACACGGATAGGTAAACGGCCTTGCAACTCAGGGATTAGATCAGACGGTTTTGCCATCTGGAATGCACCCGATGTGATGAATAACATATGATCGGTTTTCACCATACCGTGTTTAGTGCTTACTGTGCTGCCTTCAACTAATGGCAGTAAATCACGTTGCACACCTTCACGAGAAACATCACCTGAATGTGAGTTTGAGCCTTTACAGATCTTGTCTATTTCATCGATAAATACGATACCGTGGTTTTCTACGTTAAAGATGGCTTGTTCTTTTAGTTCTTCAGGATTAACCAGTTTCACGCCTTCTTCTTCTGTTAGTGCTTTAAGGGCATCAACAATTTTCATCTTACGCTTTTTGGTTGTATTACCGCCTGATAGGTTTTGGAACATACCTTGAAGTTGGTTTGTCATCTCTTCCATGCCAGGAGGAGCCATGATCTCTACACCAACCTGAGGTGCTGCAACATCCACTTCAATTTCTTTGTCGTCTAGTTTGCCTTCACGCAGTTTTTTACGGAAAGATTGACGGGTACCAGAATCATTATCGCCTTCTTCGTTATTACCCCATGCATCTCGCGCTGGTGGTAATAAAATGTCTAGAATTCGGTCTTCTGCTTGCTCTTCAGCTCGGAATTTTACTTTTTCAACGGCTTGCTGGTGTGTCATTTTGATTGCAACATCGGTTAAATCACGAATGATACTCTCAACTTCTTTACCAACGTAACCTACTTCAGTGAACTTAGTCGCTTCAACTTTAATGAAAGGCGCATTTGCTAACTTCGCCAAACGACGTGCAATCTCTGTTTTACCTACACCAGTAGGACCAATCATTAGGATGTTTTTAGGCGTAACTTCGGCACGTAAATTTGGTTCCAATTGCATACGACGCCAGCGGTTACGAAGTGCAATCGCGACTGAACGTTTTGCTTTATCTTGACCAATAATATGGCTATCTAGTTCGTGTACAATTTCACGAGGAGTCATTTCAGACATGGGAATTCCTTATTTTGGTTAAGCGTTCAGTTCTTCAACGGTATGATTGTGGTTGGTGTATACGTCGATATCACCAGCAATAGTTAACGCTTTTGTGGCAATTTCACGAGCATCTAAATCGGTATTCTCCAGTAATGCGGTCGCTGCAGAGCGAGCAAAATAGCCACCAGAACCGATAGTCAGTAAATCATTGTCCGCGTTGATTAAATCGCCCGTACCACTGATGATAAGAGAAGTGGTTTTGTCTGCCACAATTAACATTGCTTCAAGGCGACGCAATGCTCGGTCACTACGCCATTCTTTGGCTAACTCAACCGCAGCTTTGGTTAAGTTACCTTGGTGCATTTCTAATTTTCGTTCACACAGGTCGAACAGAATAAAGGCATCTGCTGTGCTACCAGCAAAACCAACAAGAACAGAATCATTGTATAGACGACGTACTTTTTTTACGTTGCCTTTTGCGATCATATCACCTTGAGATGCTTGGCCATCGCCAGCAACCACGACTTTGCCTTCACGGCGTACAGAAACAATTGTAGTCACGAGTAAAACCTCTTATTCGACGACGCCATTAATTAAAGCATGACATCATCTTCATGATTATTACTATTGTAATGGGGGGAAGGAGTAGGGTTTTCAAGTTGAATAGATAGAAAAAAGGAGCACTCAATGCGCTCCTTTTTAAATGTGTGATGCTATTAGCGATTTTAGTCGCTGCACTTATTGGTGAGTGATTACTGATCTTTCCAGATAGCGCAAGGTTCTATTTTAGCTCGTTGTAACTTATGGCGATCTTTTTCTGCATCACGTTTAAATTTATACGGTCCAAGAACTACTTTATACCAACTACTGCCTTCAGCATGACGAACGGTAGATGTTATGCCTTGGAAAGCAATATTCATCTTGCGCTCTTCAGCTTGTGAGCGTGATTTATAAGCGCCGCATTGCATTATGTAAGGAACCTCAGATACTTTTAGCTCTTTTTGTTCTACTTCAATTTCTTTATTTGGAAGTTCATCCATATAACTCCATTGCTCTTCTGGCAATGGTGGAATTTCTTGGTTAGAGCTTGTTTTCTTGGGTTTAGCTGGAGCGACTTCCGTTATGGTTTCTTTTTGCTCTGGCGCTGGAGAGTCATTTAAAAAGTAAAGGGCATAGCCAAATACCGCAACCAATAGGCCTGCAACAGCAACGGCTTTCCAAGGAGTAGAGCCCGGTGATGTCGGCTGCTTAACGCCTTTTTTCTTGGCTGTTTTTTTTGCCGGTTTCTTGGGGGTGCGTCCACGTTTTACGTAATCTTTATTAGCCACAGTGCGTTACTTTATACAGAATTCAAAGGAGGTTCTTTATGGTAATCAGTTGTCGCTACTCATACCAGTATTTGTGTGAAAAAGTACGCAAAAAGTCACTAATTGGAGAAAAATATTGATCCAGTCAATGACTTCGCTTTATAAATTATTCTTGTTGATGCTTAGGGTTCTTATGATTAATGGTTTTTTGGTGGTGCAGTGCTTTCTCTTATTACTAATGATGATTCTAATAATCGGGATCCTGAACGAACATCATGACCTTTAAGTAGCTCTAGAAGCATAAGCATAGATTGACGTCCGATTTCATAGCGAGGCTGTGAAATTGTGGTTAATGACGGCTCGCAGTACTGGGAAAACTCAATGTCATCAAATCCCATAATGGAGATATCTTGAGGTACACGAAAACCCATTTGTTTTGCTTTTTGAATTGCACCAATGGCCATTATATCGTTGTGACAAAATACGGCGCTTGGTGGTGAAGAGAGAGAAAGCAGTTGGCTAATTGCCTTAGCACCGGATTCAAAAGAGAAGTCACCATAATGAATGTAAGCGCTGTTCATAGTAATGCCTGCTCGGCGCAATGCTTGTTGGTAGCCCTGGTGTCTGAATTGACATAGGGCTGAGTCTTCAGGGCCAGATAACTCTGCAATACGCTTATGACCTAGTTTAGTTAAGTAATTCACGGCTTCAAATGCAGCGGTTAAATTATCAATATGAACGGTTGGCAATTCTAATTCAGGCGCGTATTCACAAGCCATAACCAGAGGGGGTAAGTTTTTTTGTTCTTGGCGACTGGCGTTGAAAGGAAGATCGGAACCAAGAAGTACCATGCCATCAACTTGCTTGGTATAGACAAGATTTACAAAAGAATGCTCGCGCTTTTGTTGCTGGCTACTGTCGCCAACCAAAACGATATATCCATTCTCGACGGCGGTATCTTCAATGCCTCGTAGAATATCGCTAAAGTATGGGTCGCAAATATCAGGCACAATGGTCACTATTGTTTTAGATTCATTACGGCGTAAAGTACGGGTGAGCGTCGTTGGAGAGTATCCTGTTTCAATGATGGCATTCTCTACGCGTTTGCGAGTGGTTAACGATACTTTTTCTGGTGTCATCAATGCTCGTGATACCGTGGCTGTTGATACCCCTGCGGATAGAGCAACGTCCTTCATTGTCGCCATAATAATTCTCTCCAACTAAAATCTAATTTAAGTAAACGATTGCTCTGTTTATTTTAAAAGATATTTTATGTGTAAAATAAAGAATTAAATACGAGCGATCTAACAAAAATTACATCTACGTTGTGACTTGACTCACATGAGGGCTGATTGTTTTCCCTATTAATTAAAAATGAATAGGATTTAAACCCTTATATTAACTAAGGTCTTGCGGTTCAATATCTAAAGTCCAACGAACTTTTTTAGCTAATGGGAGCAGTTCAATCGCTGCCTTAGCTCCTCGTAACATACTCTGCATTACGGTTCTGTTTGGCGCTTGAAAAAGTAGTTGCCAACGATATTTACCTGCTCGTTTTGCTAATGGTGCAGGGATAGGCCCTAATACCGGCGTAGCGTCATGAAATTGAGGGTGACTCTCTAGTATATCGCGCACTTGTCGTAAAAATTGCTCTACGTTATCACTATTGTTTGCTTCTGCTCTAAATAGAGATAAATGGGTATAAGGCGGAAGTTGAGCAAATTTACGCTCTTGTAAAGCATACTCAGCAAAGTGCCCATAGCCTTGATGTAATAAGCTTTGTAGTAATGAATGTTCTGGGTGGTGGGTTTGTAAAATAACTTCACCTGGTTTACTCGCACGGCCAGCACGGCCAGCCACTTGAATAAATAGTTGAGCTAAACGTTCAGGGGCACGAAAGTCACTGCTAAATAATGAGCTGTCTACATCAATTAAGCCGACTAAGGTGACATTGGGGAAATGGTGGCCTTTTGCTAGCATTTGAGTGCCAATTAAAATTTGGTATTCGTTATTTTTAATGGCATCTAAGTAGTTCTCTAAACTGCCTTTTCGGCGGGTGCTGTCTCGGTCAATACGAACAGTCTTATACTCAGGAAATAAATTCATGAGTTGTGTTTCAAGCTGTTCTGTTCCAACGCCAACAGAGATCAATTGAGTCGAGCCACAGCTCTGACATTGATGAATAATGGGTTGCTGTGAACCACAATGATGACAACGAATTTCATTGCTGTGTTGATGGAAAGTATAATAGGCATCGCAACGTTTACATTCTGCCATCCAACCGCATTCGTGACACATTAGTGCGGGAGAAAACCCTCGACGATTTAAAAACAGCATCACCTGATTACCCTCAGATAAGTGTTTTCTCATTTGAGCAATTAAAGGGGCAGATAAACCACTATTTAAATACAGGCCTTTTACGTCTAATACGCCATGTCGAGCTGGAATTGCTGTACCTGCACGCTTGGTTAACGTTAGGTGGTGGTATTTACCTACTTTCGCATTGTGCAGCGTTTCGAGTGCTGGGGTTGCCGAGCCTAAAATAATAGGGATGTTATCTAAGTTGGCACGCATCACTGCAAGATCGCGAGCGTGATATCTCATGCTATCTTGCTGTTTATAAGAGGCATCATGTTCTTCATCGACAATGATGATCCCAAGATCATGAAAAGGCGTAAATAGAGCCGAACGAGTGCCTATAATTATGCCAGCGTGATTGTCTCGTGCGGCTAGCCATGAATTTAAACGCTCAGTATCGTTTAAGCCTGAGTGAATGACATCGACAGGAACATTAAAGCGACGTTTAAAGCGATTAATGGTTTGTGGCGTTAAGCCAATCTCAGGAACCAAAACCAGAGCTTGGCGGCCTGCTTTTAGAATGGGCTCTAATAATTGTAAATACACTTCTGTTTTTCCAGAACCTGTCACTCCATCCAGTAAATAACAGCCGAACTCAGGGTTTGCATTGACGGTTGCAATCGCAATAGCTTGTTCTTCATTGAGCTGTGGTTTATCTTGGGTTACCTCAACATTGCGCTGCCAATAGCTTGGCTTTGGGGCAAGGGAGATTTCTTCAATCCAACCTTTATCTACAACCGCTTTTAATGTTGCCGCGGTGATCTCTTCTTCTAGCATTTGTTCATGGCTGCATGACTGATGACGAACTAAGTTCAGTGCTTTAGCTTGTTTTGGTGCTCGAGTCAGTTTATTAAGATCTTGGTTTTTTCCTAATTCGGTTATTTGCCATGCCTTTAAGGCTGCAAAACTTGCTTCTCGGCCTTTGCGCAACCAGGCTGGCATTGCATTCGCGAGAGTTTCTCCTAGGGGATATTGATAGTAAATACAGCCCCAGTTAAGCAATTTGTAGAGATGAGGAGGCCATAGCGATGCATTATCAAGCACAGCATCAATCCCTTTGAGCTTTTCTCGTGAGAATTCTGATTCATTGCTTAGTTTAACCACAACGCCGATTAAACGTTGACGTCCAAAAGGCACTTTTACACGACCGCCAATAGCAGGTGTTTGACCCGGCTTGATTAAATAATCAAAGGTGCGATCAAGAGGAACGGGAAGTGCTATGTGGGCAATTGAATACGACATGGCTAACATTAATTAAGAGATCAGAATGAGAATAGTCTACCCTTAGATAAAAATATCGCAAACTAGTAAAAAAAACGGCGAAAAAAGTAACAGATTAGTTGATTGATCGCTCCAGATTCATTACTATACGCGACCTTAAGTAAGTGTAATCTAATTATGCTTATTATTTTTGTTAAACTACGTGTGGTGTCCGGCATTAGAATCGGATGGCGACACGGCCTAAATTATTGAGGTTTTCCCATGAAAGCAGGTATCCATCCTGAGTACAAAGCTGTTAAAGCTACTTGTTCTTGCGGCAACGAGTTCGAATTCAACTCTGCACTAGGCAAAGACACAATCCACCTAGACGTATGTGGCGAATGTCACCCGTTCTACACTGGTAAGCAACGTATCGTTGATACTGGCGGCCGTGTTGATCGCTTCAACAAACGTTTCGGTGCAATTGGTTCTAAGAAATAATTACCAGTTTCCGATAAAAGAGGAGTCCGATAGGGCTCCTTTTTTTATGCCTAAAATTCAGAGTAGCGTCACTTTTTTGTTTGAAATAAAGAAATAAAATCGGTCACTAAAGTCCACATTTTTGTTGGTACGATGTGTAAGTGAGGACTATGAAGTTTGAGCTAGATCAACTATTATACAATTTACTGTTTTGAAACAATCCTCCTATAATTATTAGCATTCAGGAAAAAGGCCATGTCTGAAGATTTTCGCGAACAAGCTCTCCATTATCACGCTTATCCAACTCCGGGTAAAATTGAAATAGCACTGACTAAGCCTGCAGATACAGCAGAAGATCTTGCACTGGCGTACAGTCCTGGTGTTGCTGAGCCTGTACGTGAAATCGCAAAGAATCCTGATGATGTTTATAAGTACACATCAAAAGGCAATATGGTTGCAGTTATCTCAAATGGTACAGCGATTCTAGGTTTAGGTAACTTAGGTCCTTTGGCTTCAAAACCAGTAATGGAAGGTAAGTCATTGCTTTTCAAGCGTTTTGCAGGTTTGGACTCTATTGATATTGAAGTGAAACACCGCACAATCGATGAGTTTGTTGATACGGTAGCAAACATTGCGGATACCTTTGGTGGTATTAATCTAGAAGACATCAAAGCACCAGATTGTTTTGAGATTGAACGTCGCTTAATTGAGCGTTGTGATGTACCAGTATTTCATGATGATCAACACGGTACCGCTATTGTAACGGCTGCGGGTATGTTGAATGCTATCGAACTTCAAGGTAAGAAGTTAGAGGAGGCAATCATTGTATGTTTGGGGGCTGGTGCGGCGGCAGTTGCGTGCATGGAAATGCTGATTAAGTGTGGCGCAATGCGTGAGAAGATCTATATGCTGGATCGTAAAGGCGTCATTCACACTCGCCGTGATGACATTAATGAATATAAGCAACGTTTTGCGAATAATACGGATAAACGTACACTTGAAGATGTGATTGAAGGTGCTGATTTATTCTTAGGGGTATCTGGCCCAAATTTATTACCGCCTGAAGCGCTAAAATTAATGGCAGATAAACCAGTTGTGTTTGCATGTTCAAACCCAGATCCTGAAATTAAGCCAGAACTTGCTCATGAAGTTCGTGATGATTTAATCATGGGTACGGGGCGTTCTGATTACCCGAACCAAGTTAACAACGTGCTTTGTTTCCCATTCATTTTCCGTGGTGCTCTGGATGTTCGTGCAAGCGTAATTAACGATGAAATGAAATTAGCTGCAGTAGAAGCAATTCGTCAGTTAACAAAAGAGCCTGTACCTGATGAAGTACTAAAAGCCGCTGGGATTGAGTCTCTAGAATTTGGTAAGGGTTACATCATTCCTAAGCCAATGGATCCTCGTTTGCTTCCTCGTGTTGCGAAAGCAGTAGCACAAGCAGCAATTGATTCAGGCGTCGCGCGAATTGAAATGCCAGAAGGGTACATGGAAGCGTAATTCGCTTTTGTCTTTCAGTTTAGCAAAAAGGCTTCTAACTAATTAAGTTAGAAGCCTTTTTTATTTAAGTAAAAACTATATCAATGTGACTAATTCGATGAATTATTTATTACATTGGCATTATTTTTGGCTTTCTAAAGCTTGAACAAACGTATCTTGAGCATCTTTAATTCCTAATGCTTTAGCTTCTTCTAGTAGTGCTAGTGCTTTAGGTATGTCGTTTGTTGTTACTGCTTCAACAATAGCCTTTTTATAGAAGGTGTGCGTTTCTGGTTGTGCTGATTTTATTGCTACTTTAGGTTGTTGAGGTGTTTGTTTATGCGCTTGTAATGAAAGTGTTTTTACAGATAGTTTCAATTTTCCAAAGCGTTTGTAAGTATAAGTTGGGTCCGTCACCATTGGTATGGCTTCACCTAATTCTTCAGCTCTCATTCTTGCTGGGTGTTTAACTTTTATTGATTGTCCTAAATAAGTATCTGATGAGTAAATAATAAAATAAGGGGTTTTAGTTGCATCAAGTTGGAAATTTAATTGAAATTGAGTACGAGTAAACGCATCGGATGGTTTAATACCAAATTGCTCTAAACTTGTCGTACTAACAATATTGAATTGGTCATCAAGAGCAATGAGTTTTGGAGCAACAACCGAGTCATTAATCATTAAACTTGAAAGACGTAATTGTACTTTTCCTGAACGGTCGGATAATTTAAAGGCATTAAAATAGCTGTTTCCATCAGAAAAATGACCAATAGGTGAATCTTTATCTAATTGAAAATCGATATCTTCCGTTGTCGCCAGTTGTATCCAAGGGTATTGTGAAAAATCAGAGCAACACACTTCTGACGAGGTAATTGGAACCATTGGCTCTTGAATAACTTGAGTCGAAGAGCAGGCGGTTAAAGAAAGACCGATAAATAAGCTAAGTAATAATTTTTTGGTGTTCATCAAGACTCTCCATGATTCGACAAATAAACGCAAAAAGGCAGCCGATGTGGCTGCCTTTAATTTTAAAGTAATTAGAACCAGATTTCAGTGTGAACACCGATAATTGTTTCTGACTTACCATCATCGATACCAATAAGTTTAGCACTTGCCTCATCATCAGCAGATACATAACTTACGTATGGTTTGATTTGTGGACGACCGAAGTAGTCCGCATTCACTGTAAATACTGTTGCAACTTCTAGGTTCATGATGTCGCTTTCAACAGCATCACCAGTTCGTCCCCAGTAGCCATCAGCGCCTTCTTCATGGCCATAAGATGCCGTCATTTCTAGTCGGAAGTTTTCATTTACTTTATAAGATGGACGCACCGCTGCAATATAGCGTTTTAGATCTTTAGCGCCAAATAATTCATCTAGAGCACCAAAATAGGTAAGTTCAGAACCCATTTGCCAGTTTTCAGAAATGTTTACTACACCGCCTGAAGTGAAGAAGATTGATTCAGCATTTTCATTACCACCAGACCATCCGCCAAAGTTTACACCACGGTTTTGAGCTACACCTTTACCATAAGCAATCGCTGTTTGTGACCAACCATCTAAGCCATAGTAACTAGAGTTTAATGTGATAGAAGCACCAATACCATCTTCAGATGAGCTATCTTTATTAGCTTGTTGCATGTATTTCACATCAAAATCTAAGCTACCAAAACCAACATCTACACCATAGTAATAAAAATCAAATGACGTTAGCGTTGTGCGTTCTGCTGCTCCATTTTTGTCGATTTTACATTCATTTGGATTTGTTGAGATATTTCCATTTGGTTGTTTACAATTAATGGAATAAGAGTCTGCAGCACCTGCATCTGGATCAGCACTAACTACTGCAAATCCTGCGGTATTGCCTGCGAGTTTAGATTGGATACCAGCACCAACACCTGATGATTGTTTCCAGAATTCACCCGATAGCGCACTTGCAGAACGGTTTAAAAAGCGTTGACCACCCCAAATAGATGTATCTTCACCTAGATACGATAATCCACCAATTTCAACGAAGGTTTCTTTGATTTCAAATTGTGCTGTTGTATTGTCTTTTTGACTCCCTGATGAAGTGTATGCGTAAGAGTTGCCATTACCGTATTCTGCTCGTACGTTAAAATTTGACCATACACCGTTTGCGTGTTCAGTATGTTTCTTTAATACAAATTCAACTTGATTAGTACTTTTTCCGTGAGTACCTGCTGTTTTATAGTCTGGTTTACCAAATTCAGTATCAACGGTTTCACCATCAACCATACGATAGTTCATTGACGCGTAACCGTGTACTTCCCAACCATCAGAAATAACATCAGTACCATTTACTTTTTCAACTTTTGGTGCAGCTTCGTCACCAGAAATAACATCTAGTGCTATTTCGGTTTCAGCAAGTGTAGCGCCAGAAAATAGAGCTGTAGAAACAGCAGCGGCAAGCAATGTGTATTTATTCATTTTCATCTTAAAATCCTATTTCCTTTTTAGAGGATATTTTGATTTGAAAATGTTTACTCCCAAATTTAATTCCGAAACAAGGCAGTGTAGGAAAGAGAAGTAAACATTTATTCTCGTTATTGAACGGGAAGCAGATTAAAAATAAATCACAATGTTTAACTCCTCCTCTTTTTATAAAAGGGAGGGCGTAGAGCTAGGGATGAGAAAAAATAGCGATAGGTCTTCTGTTGATAATAATCACACTTGGTAGGGTGTATTCAGAATATAAATGAGATAGTGCTCACGTGAGAAGATATTTAAAAATAGGAATTAATGTAAAAATAGAGAAAATAAAGAAAATAGGAAATAATCAGAAATGTGATCTAGCTAATAATTGACCTCATTAGCTAGAAATAGTTCACTTTATATTCGATTATTTACATTTCGAAACCATCATTGATTTTGGTTTTCCTTGAGGATTAAATTCTAAACTCCATACATAATTACCATCTTCAGGAAGATAGATCGCGGTATCTTGGCCGTAGCCACCGTTAATCAATGCATTCGATTGGCCTAGTTTTGGTGATAATCCATCAACAGTGTATTGAGCTCCCCAGTCTTTTGTTGCGTATTGCATTTTATAAGGACCTCGTTTTTCGTTTATCACTACTTGATAGATACCGTTTCCTTTATATTGATAGGATCTAGGTTCTTTGTGGCCCCAGCGAGAATCTGAGAAATCACCTACAAGGTATAGAGTGTCTTTAATGGGCGCATTAGTAATAGGCATTGTCGGATTATCACATTGGGCCATAAAACCGGTGCCATATAGAGTAATTTCTTTTGCTTCTACTTTCGGGCCTGTAGGGTTTGGTTTTTCTATCTTTAAAAATCGGCTTTCGAAGTTAGATAACGGAATGGTATATATTCCTTCAATGGGAGTGAATACTTGGTTAGTTAATAAGTCGACTAAATTACCTTTTGAACCTATCTGTTCAGCTTTAAGAGAAAGCGTTTGGTTCTGCTTTTGAGTGCTAACCATGAATAAAATCGTATTATTTTCTGCTTGCTTATGATCTACATATACCGCCTTATTAGCGATAATATTGGTTCTGACACCTTCCGATAACGCGGGGTTTTCAATACGTAAAGTCATTAACTCTGAGACGTAGGTTTTTAAGTTAAGTTGGTCAGGTGTTAGTGTTGCAGTAAGGCCATGAATTTTGGCGGATGAGCGAGCGATGTGGTCATCACATACTCCTTTAATAGCACAAGTGTCTTTATTTTCTTTGTTAGAGAAATCATCAACTTGATCGCCAATTTCATCTCCGTAATAAAGAGTGATAGGGCCGGTATAGGCTGCTTGAAATGAAAGAGCAGCTTTATGACGTAGCCAATAATTTCTGTCACTTGGTTCTGCAATATCACCACGTTGTAATAAATCACCAAAGCGAACGACATCATGGTTGCCTAGCATTAGGTTTGGCGTTGCGTGTGAAGGATAGAGTTCATGCATTTGCATTCCTTCATTAAGCCAATCACCTCCTTTATTTCCTACACTACTCTCATTGACGGCAAAGGTTTCAGCGACACGAAAGCGTAAAGGAAAATCAAAAGCAGAGCAAAGCGCTGGGTTTTGCTCAGTACCATAACCTGTTTCTGTAATGTAGCTTTCGTTATTCCAGATCTCAGCCACCATGTAACCGAGCGGGTTAACTTGTTCGCCTTTATTATTAATATACGTCGTATTTTGTGATGCGTTATCAACGGCTTTTCTAATGTTTATCCAAGATTCAGTAGGGACTTGGTAAGCTTGATCTAATCGCCAGCCATCAATCTTTAATTCGGATATCCAATAAGCAGCGACTTCAGAGTAAAAATCTTCGCTCTCAGGATAGTCAACTGGATTATTGCTGCCACTCGGTAGTAAGCCTGATGGTGATGGCTTAATGAGGCCTTCTTTATGGTGACCAAATACGCCATCAAATAAGACATACATTCCACGTTTATGTGCTTCTTCTACTAATTCTTTTGCTTTTTCTAATGTGCCAAAGCGAGGATCAATTTTGAAGAAATCAGTAGCAAAGTAACCTGTAGCATCTAGCTTATCTGCCCAATGATCTTGTCCCTCAATTGGAGCAGATTCAAAAATAGGCGTCATCCAAATGGCATTCATACCAAGTGATTGAATATAGTCTAATGAATCAATGATCCCTTGCAGGTCGCCATTATGATGACTCGGACCATAGCCGGTGCCATGACCGACACTGCTGTCACCATTAACAAAGCTTTCCACCATGATTTGATAGATGCGTAAATGATTACTTTTTTCCATCATCTGTGGATTACATTGATAGGCTGAGGTTGTTTGTGTTGTTTCTGAGGTTGAGCTACAAGCGCTCAGTAGAGAAGTAATAGCGAGTGCTATCGCTGTTTTTGCTATGTTATTTTTCACAGTTAATCCTTTATATTTATAGTAGGGCACTGTGATTGTTTATTAAGCAAGTAGAAATGTAATCCTCCTGATTTATAAAAAATGAGGAGGAGACAGGAGGCGGAGATGAAAGTTATTTACTCGTCGTCAAACGCTTCGAATTCAATGCCCATTGAGGTCATTAATGCTTTTGCTTCTGCAGGAATATCATCAGGACGGTCTTTACGCAAATCTTCATCCGTTGGTAAAGGTTGGCCTGTATAAGCGTGAAGGAAAGCCTCACATAATAGTTCACTATTCGTTGCGTGACGTAGGTTACTTACTTGGCGACGCGTACGTTCATCAGTAAGGATTTGCAGTACCTTTGTTGGAATAGAAACAGTAATTTTTTTTACTTGTTCGCTTTTTTTACCATGTTCGGCATAAGGACTTAAATAGTCACCATTCCAATCAGCCATTGTTCACCTTCGTTCAGAATTATTGATGTTGAGTTAGAGTCTCTAATTCTAGCGATATTTACGGCTATAAGCAAAGATATATAGACGTCTAGAAGTATTGACGTCTCATTTTGTAGTGGTAAAGTAGAAGAATATAACTTATGGATTAGATTATACCACTGCCTAGCAGTTTGGAAGGGAAATTATGAGCGAGAGAAAACCGGCAACTATTGCAGTTCGTACTGGCATTGAAAGCGATTCACAACACAACGCGGTTGTGCCTCCTATCTACTTATCAACTAACTACAGCTTCCCTGAATTTGGTGATGTACCAAAGTACGATTATGCTCGCTCAGGAAACCCAACTCGAACACAACTAGAGACCACCTTATCTGATTTAGAGTGTGGTGCTGGTGCGGTTGTGACAAACTGCGGTACTTCAGCTCTTAATCTTATGGTTTCAGCTTTGCTTGGCCCTGATGATCTCATTGTTGCCCCTCATGATTGTTATGGCGGCACGTATCGTTTGTTTAACACTCGCGCTAATAAAGGTGACTTCCAAACCTTATTTGTTGATCAATCGGATACTAAGGCTTTAGATGCCGCCATTGCTAAAAAGCCTAAACTTATTTTATTAGAGACCCCTTCTAATCCATTAGTTCGAGTGGTAGATATTGCTGAAATTTGTCAAAAAGCCGCAAAAGTAGGTGCTTTAGTTGCTGTTGATAACACTTTCCTTTCTCCTGTCTTACAGCAACCTTTAACTCTTGGTGCTGACTTTGTCCTTCACTCGACAACTAAATACATTAATGGTCATTCTGATGTTGTTGGTGGTGTATTAATCGCAAAAACACAAGCGCACGCAGACGATCTCGCATGGTGGGGGAATTGCATTGGTGCAACAGGCACTGCATTTGATAGCTACTTAACCTTACGTGGTATTCGTACCTTAGGTGCGCGTATGCGAGTGCATGAAGAGAATGCAATGGAGGTACTTAAGTGTCTTCAAGAAGAAGCATTAGTAGGCACAATTTATCACCCAAGTTTACCTGAACACCCGGGCCATGATATTGCTAAACGCCAACAAGCAGGATTTGGTGCAATGTTAAGCTTTGAGTTAAATGGTTCATTAGAACAACTAAAAGTGTTTTTAAAAGAGCTCAAATATTTCTCTTTAGCTGAATCACTTGGTGGAGTAGAAAGTCTCATTGCTCATCCGGGTAGCATGACCCATAGAGCGATGTCTGATGAAGCGCAAGCAGAAGCTGGATTGGCTCCAACACTATTACGTATTTCCGTTGGATTAGAAGACAGCCGAGATCTGATTGCCGATCTTAAACAAGCCTTCCTTGTAGCAGCAGGAGTGAAATAATGACAGGAGTCGTCACGCGCCAATTACATAAGTTTGGTGGTAGTAGCCTTGCTGATCCAGAGTGTTACCGTCGTGTAGCTACCATATTAAAAGAATATTCTCATGATCATGATTTAGTGGTTGTCTCTGCTGCGGGTAATACAACGAATCGTATTTTAGAGTGGTTTGAGGCACTATCAAAAGATGGTCGCCTTGCGCATGAAGCATTGGGTTCCTTACGCCAATACCAACAAGGCTTAGTCTCTGAATTATTGACTGCTGAAAATGCAGAGCCATTACTTGAGGAGCTGCATAAGGAGTTGGTCGCTATTGGTCAATTACATGCTCCTTTGACAGATGTTCAGCAAGCGGATGTACTTGGTCATGGTGAAGTATGGTCTTCAAGATTACTTGCTGCTTATTTAAATCAAATTGATCTACAAGCTACTCCGCTCGATTCTCGTACTTTTTTACGCGCAGAGCGAGCTGCTCAGCCAGAGGTCGATCGCACACATTCTTGGCCATTATTCAAAGAGCAAATTGCTCAGCATCCTCATGGACGTATTGTGATCACCGGGTTTATGGCTCGCGATCAAAAAGGAGAAACCGTTCTGCTTGGTCGTAATGGTTCAGACTATTCAGCAACCGTCATAGGCGCATTAGCTGAAGTTTCTCGCGTTACCATTTGGAGCGATGTTGCTGGGGTATTTAGTGCCGATCCTCGTAAAGTCGACGACGCGTGTTTATTGCCATTACTTCGTTTAGATGAAGCGAGTGAGTTAGCTCGGTTAGCTGCTCCTGTATTGCACAGTCGAACATTACAACCTGTTGCTCAGAGTGCGCTTGATTTAAGTTTACGCTGCAGTTATCAACCAGAATCTGGTTCAACTAGAATTGAGCGAGTATTAGCTTCAGGGCGCGGAGCTAAAATTGTTACATCACTTGAAGAAGTGTACTTAATTCAATTAGGCTTTGGTCGAGGGCAAGATTTTGAACGTGCGAAACAAGAGGTGCTTTCCCTTCTTACTCGCTCTCAGCTTCAGCCTTTGGCTTTAGAAGCACAAGCGGATCAATTTACATTATTACTTGCTTATACCTCTGAAGTCGTCAATGAAGCATTAGACGTATTACAGAGCTCTGCTGTTCATGCTGAGATTAAACTCAAAGAAGGCTATTCAATGATCGCTGCCGTTGGGGCTGGCGTGACAAGCAATGCTATTCATAGCCATGGTTTCTATCATCAGCTAAAAAACTGTCCACTTGAGTTTGTGTGTGAATCAGAATCTGGGTTAAGTTTGGTGGCGATATTACGCACGCTAGATACTACGCCAGTGATCAATGGTATTCATACGCATTTATTTCAGGCTCAAAAGCGGGTAGCACTGGTTTTATGTGGGCATGGCAACATTGGATCTCAGTGGTTATCTTTGTTTACTCAACAAAAACGTAATCTTGAAAAGCGCCATGGGATGCAGTTTTCTCTTGTTGGCGTAATTGACCGTCACCGTCATTGGCTGGATTTTGATGGATTAGAGAGCGATGCGATAACGAAACGCTTTGATGATGAAGCGATTGCTTATCAAGAATTTTCTTGGATAGAACAACTTGGTGCAATACAGGGTTACGATGATGTGGTGGTATTAGATGTCACAGCAAGTGCCGAGCTATCACAGCAATATACAAAAATTGCAGAACAAGGTATTCATCTTATTTCTGCTAATAAAGTCGCAGGCTCAGCGCCAAGCGATGAATATCAAGCCGTGATTGATGCATTTGCTAAAACAGGTCGTCGTTGGCTATATAATGCAACCGTTGGTGCAGGCCTTCCGATTAATCACACAGTAAGAGATTTACGAGAAAGTGGTGATGAGATCCTTGCGTTATCCGGTATTTTTTCAGGTACCTTATCTTGGTTATTTCAGCAGTATAATGGTGATGTGCCGTTTACAGAGTTAGTGGATCTTGCATGGCAGCAAGGCTTGACTGAACCAGATCCAAGAAACGATTTAGATGGTTCTGATGTCATGAGAAAGCTAGTTATCTTAGCTCGAGAGGCAGGATTAAAAATTGAACCTACTCAAGTTAAAGTCGAATCTTTAGTGCCTACTGAATTAAAAGAAGTCAGCTTAGACGATTTCTTATCAAAAGGAGAGCTCATTAATATAGAGTTGCTCGAACGCTTAGAGAGAGCCAAAAAAGAACAGAAAGTATTGCGTTATGTTGCTCGCTTAAATAAAGATGGCAGTGCGACAGTAGGCATCGAAGCGTTGTCTGAATATCATGCTTTAGCAAACTTATTACCTTGCGATAATATCTTTGCTATTGAAAGTAAATGGTATAAAGATAATCCATTAGTTATTCGAGGGCCGGGTGCTGGAAGAGAGGTAACGGCTGGGGCAATCCAATCAGATTTAAATCGTATTTCTGCACTTTTTTAATACCTTAAATGATCGTCTTATTATTTGAGCCATGTTATATCACATGGCTTTTTTTTACTTATTGTAAGAAAAAACGGATTTAAAGCGTTTTTAGGTTATTTTATATTTTCTTGTATGTTCTTTTATTTACAATAAGTTGGCGGCTGTTAAATTAAATTAAGCATAAATTAAAATTAAAATATTTTGCATGCTATGGATTTTGTAAATCTATTCAGTGATGATGGCCCTGAGTTGGCTAACATATATACGATAAATAGTTCGAAACATAACAATAATAAGCGTAGCCACTCATTCTTTAGCTATTAATTTTTTGAATTAATTGATTCACTGCAGATTGAGAGAACCATAATGAATACGCCAAAAATTACCCCAATGCTTGGAGATATAGCAGGAAATAGTGTCAGTTCAGAACAAGTGCTGCGAAGTGTCGATTTGAATCTATTGACTGTATTTGATGCTGTGATGCAAGAGCAAAATATTACACGTGCGGCTCACAATTTAGGAATGTCACAACCAGCAGTAAGCAATGCGGTTTCTCGATTAAAAGTGATGTTTAATGATGAATTATTTATTCGTCATGGAAGAGGCATACAACCGACACAACGAGCTCGTCAACTATTTGCTCCAATGCGCCAGGCCTTACAATTAGTAAAAAATGAATTACCAAGCTCTACATTCTCACCTGAAACTTCAGCAAGACAATTTAAACTCTCTATTTGCAGTCCATCGGACATCCGTTTTGCTCCGCGTCTTATGCGAGAGATCCAACAAAAAGCGCCCTATATAAACCTTAAGCTATCTGGTGAGCATGAATCTGATATCGCTCAAAAATTACGTTACCAAGAAGTCGATTTTGTTATTGATTATGTGCGCTTTGATCAGCCGGGATACATGAGTACCGAGTTATTTACTGATGAACTTGTGGTTGTAACTTCTGTAAATCATCCTCGAATTCAAGGAAGCATAACAAAAGATCAATTGGCGAGTGAGAAACATGCCGTGCCAGCTCGTCTTGAGAATACCAAAGGTTTTGCTGATCATATTTACATGGACCCAATTTATGATCAAGCTTATAAAGGGGCGAGTATCAGCAACATTCTTTATGTAGTTTCTCAATCAGAGTTGATTACCGTAGCACCACGATGGCTAGTAAACTCAATGCCAAACCGTGCTCAGTTATCGATTCTTGACTTACCAGTAGAATCAAAAAGTATCAGTGGTTACTTAAGCTGGCACGATTCATACCAAAAGGACAAAGGGCATATTTGGATGCGTGATCAACTAATGCTTATTTGTGGTGAAGAAGTCGTAGCATCAAGTAAAGGTATGATGTTTTAGTTTACGGTATTAGAAATAGTATAAGTGTTTTAGGCAGTGTATTTACACTGCCTTTTTTGTCGGTGTTCATACGATATAAATAAAATGTAGCTTTTAAATAATTAAATTGTTAATAGCACACTCGTGAAATGGGTTTCACACAACAATACTTACATTTTATACAGAGAAACAGTTGCCTTTTTTGCCACCAATTGTACACTTTGTGCAGATTATAGCTTACAAGTGTAAGCCTAAAGGTGAATTCGAGATGACTATCCAAAACCCACATATTGTAAAAGAGATCCGCCAACATATTGCTAATAAGCCAAATACTACCGCATTGCGTGAACGTAAGTGCAGTATTTTAATTGATACTGAGTGCGAAGCGTGGAGTGATATTACTTGGGGGCAATTTGGTGAGCAAATGGATACATTATCATTAGCCCTATTAGCTCATGGATTGAAAGTACAAGAAAAGGTAGGGATATTCTCAAATAATATGCCTCGTTGGACGGTTGCCGACTTTGCAACGATGCAATTGCGTTCTGTACCTGTACCTATTTACCCAACAAATACACCAACTCAAGCGGCTTACATTATAAATGACGCTGATATTCGTATTTTATTTGTTGGTGAGCAAGCTCAATATAATGCCGCCGTGGTTATTTTTGAGCAATGCCCTCAATTGACTCATATTGTAGCATTGAGTGATGATATTGATTTAAATGATCATCAAGCGGGTATCTCGTGGAATGATTTTGTTTCTAAAGCTGATGATATACATAAAGAGGAGCTTCAAGCTCGTCTAGATAGCGCTGAAATGGATGACTTACTGACATTGATTTATACCTCAGGTACAACCGGTGAGCCAAAAGGCGTGATGTTAGATTATATTAATGTCGGTTCACAGCTAGAGGCGCATAACACAAATTTAGCATTAACAGAAAAAGATGTGTCACTGTGTTTTTTACCTTTATCTCATGTGTTTGAGCGTGCATGGACGTTCTATGTGCTTTATAAAGGGGCAACAAATTGCTACCTACCAAATACAAACTTAATCAAAGAAGCGTTGATAGAAGTCAAACCAACAGTCATGTGTGCTGTTCCTCGTTTTTATGAAAAGATTTTCTCAACGGTTCATGAAAAAGTATCTCGTGCACCCGCTCATCGCAAAGTGATGTTCACTTGGGCTGTAAACATGGGTGCGAAAATGTCAGCGTGCCAGCAAGAACAGCGTGAACCATCATGGCTACTTAAACAATCACATAAGATTGCAGATAAACTAGTATTGTCAAAGCTACGCCTGATTTTAGGCGGTAAGATCAACTTTATGCCATGTGGTGGTGCAAAATTAGATGCGACAATTGGGCGTTTCTTCCATGCACTTGGCGTAAATGTAAAATTAGGTTACGGCATGACAGAAACCACAGCAACGATCTCATGCTGGGAAGACGGTAAATTTCATCCGGATTCTATCGGAACATTAATGCCTGGTGCCGAAGTTAAAATTGGTGAGAGCAGTGAAATTCTTGTTCGTGGTCCAATGGTCATGAAGGGGTATTACAATAAACCTGAAGAGACAGAAAGTAACTTTACTGAAGATGGCTTCTTAAAAACCGGTGATGCAGGTGAGTTTGACGCAGAAGGTAACTTATATATCACTGACAGAATTAAAGAGTTAATGAAAACGTCTGGTGGTAAATATATTGCACCACAAGTGATTGAAGGTGCGATTGGCAAAGATCACTTCATTGAACAAATTGCCGTTATTGCCGATACTCGTAAATTTGTATCTGCACTTATTGTTCCTTGCTATGACGCTCTAGAAGAGTACGCGAAAGAACTAAATATTGCTTACCATGACCGCATGGAATTAATAAAACACAGTGAAATAGTAGAGATGCTTGAAAAACGCGTAGCAAATTTACAAAAAGAATTAGCTCGTTTTGAACAAGTGAAAAAGTTTACTTTGTTGTCTAAAGAATTTTCGATGGACAAAGGCGAACTGACGCCAACTCAAAAACTACGTCGTAAAGTGATCAATGAGCGTTACCAAGACGAGATTGAAGAAATGTACGATGAGAAGAAAGATCAAAAAGGAAAGAAAGATAAATCATAACTAATCTTTATCCTTCTGAATAATAAAAGAAACCAGTCTTATATAGGCTGGTTTTTTTTATTTGAGAGCAAAGTTAATAGGAGCATTGCATTAAATACAAAATCAGAGTTTTAGTATTTATTGTTAACTATATAGGTGATTTTAATAAAACACCTCTAGACCAAGGTGCTAATAAAAGGTTAAAGTTGTTTCGTGATGGTGGTTTTTGTTACCAATAACTGTTGTCTACATAGGATTTTAATTTAATTAATATCGGTTTAGGCTAAAAATAAGCCCTAACTATGTAAACCATGAACTTATCGATAATTCATTTCGTATAAGTTGAGGGTTTAAATGTCTGGAGATAAATATGGAAATGTTATCTGGCGCAGAGATGATCGTACAGTCTCTGATTGATGAAGGTGTTGAGCACATTTTTGGTTACCCTGGTGGCTCAGTGCTAGACATTTATGATGCACTACACATGAAATCTGAGGATATTCAGCATGTGTTGGTAAGACATGAGCAAGCAGCTACGCACATGGCTGATGGATTTGCTCGTGCAACCGGTAAACCGGGTGTGGTTCTTGTTTGTTCAGGCCCTGGAGCAACCAATACGATTACAGGAATCGCAACCGCTTATATGGATTCTATTCCGATGATTGTGCTTTCTGGAAACGTACCAAACAACATGATTGGGACTGATGCTTTTCAAGAGTGTGACATGGTAGGTGTTTCTCGTCCGATAGTTAAACATAGCTTTTTAGTTAGAAAAGCAGAAGACATTCCTGAAATTATAAAAAAAGCATTTTATATTGCTTCAACAGGCCGTCCTGGACCTGTTGTTATTGATATCCCAAAAGATGTCATGAGCCCTGCGTTTAAATTCCCTTATCAATATCCGACGTCGATGTCATTGCGATCTTATAATCCAACGACAACAGGGCATAAAGGTCAGGTTAAAAAAGGCCTTAAAACCCTTTTAGCTGCAAAAAAACCAGTGCTGTATATTGGTGGTGGCGCTGTTATCTCCTCAGCAGAACAACACGTTATTAAATTAGCAGAATCACTTAATTTACCTGTAGTCAGTACGCTTATGGGCTTGGGTGCTTTTCCTGGTACTCATAAAAATGCATTAGGTATGCTAGGTATGCACGGTACCTATGAAGCAAATATGGCGATGCACAATGCTGATCTTATTTTTGGTGTTGGGGTACGTTTTGATGATAGAACAACCAATAATTTAGAAAAATATTGTCCTGATGCCACCATCATGCATATTGATATCGATCCTTCATCTATTTCTAAAAATGTTCGAGTTGATGTGCCTATTGTTGGCTCGGCAGAGGTCGTTTTAGAGTCGATGCTGAAATTGCTTGTTGAGCAAGGTGGGAGTAATGATGAGGCAGCTTTAGAACAATGGTGGAAAGACATTTCAGTATGGCAAGATAAAAAATGCTTATCTTACGAAACCTCACCTGACCGTATTAAGCCTCAACAAGTCATTGAAACCTTACATCGACTAACGAATGGTGACGCTTATGTCGCGTCTGATGTTGGTCAGCATCAAATGTTTGCTGCGCTATATTACCCATTTAATAAACCACGTCGTTGGATTAACTCTGGTGGTCTTGGCACCATGGGATTTGGCTTACCAGCAGCATTAGGTGTGAAGTTTACTCATCCTGATGAAGTGGTTGTGTGTGTCACTGGTGATGGCAGTATTCAGATGAACATTCAAGAGTTATCAACGGCATTGCAATATGACATCCCTGTAAAAATCATCAATCTAAATAATCGATTCTTAGGCATGGTTAAGCAATGGCAAGATATCATCTATCAAGGTCGCCACTCTAATTCTTACATGACATCAGTACCTGATTTTGCTGCGATTGCAGAAGCTTATGGTCATGTTGGTATTCGAATTAATCATCCTGATGAGCTTGAATCTGGATTAGAGAAGGCGCTGTCATTAACAGAACGCCTGGTGTTTGTTGATATAAACGTAGATGAAACAGAGCATGTTTATCCTATGCAGATCAAAGGTGAGGCAATGGATAAAATGTGGTTAAGCAAAACGGAGAGAACCTAATGAGACATATTATTTCACTATTATTAGAGAATGAATCAGGTTCTTTATCACGTGTTGTTGGCTTATTTTCTCAGCGTGGTTATAACATTGAATCGTTAACCGTATCACCAACAGAAGATCCAACGCTTTCTCGCTTAAATATTACAACAGCAAGTGATGCGATGGAGCTTGAACAGATCCAAAAACAATTACATAAATTAATTGATGTCATTAAAGTTCAAGAAGTGACAGAAACTGAACATGTTGAGCGAGAGTTATTATTGGTTAAAGTGAAAGCCAGTGGTTTTGCAAGAGCAGAAGTGAAACGTACAGCAGATATTTTTCGTGGACAGATTGTTGATGTAACCAGTTCTCTATATACCATTCAGCTTGCTGGAACGTCCGAGAAACTTGATGCATTTATTACGGCCGTCGCAGAGGTAACTGAAGTCGTTGAGGTAGCTAGAAGTGGCGTCGTAGGCATTGCTCGTGGAGAAAAGGCGTTAAAAGTATAATCTGTTTATTACTTGTTACTTTTTAATCTTAACTATAAAGCCTTCCTTGTGAGGGTTTTATTTTGTTTGGATAATGGTTATTAGACTAAAGTCTAACCTTGTCTATACTTATGGCTACTGATACACAAGTCTATAGAGAACATTACTCAGGCAGTAGGGTGATGGGAGAGGACTGAAAATGATGTGAGGCTTCTATGTTTACTGACTTTTTAGTAAGGCTTACTGTAGGAAGTTTGGCTGTTTTAGGTTTTAAGTTGAGTGCGATTTACTTCCTATTAATGGTGCTATTAATTAGTACTCATAATAAAGAATTTTTCGGATGGTAATAAAAACCAGACATTGTCTGGTTTTTTCCGTTTTATTTTTATATCTAAGCCGAAAAAGAGGCTGATAACATATCCATTGTTTTTAAATAGTAATTATCTAGAAGTTCTACGGATCTATTTGAATTACGAGATAAAGCGAGCTTCATTAGAGCTTCATGATCTTCTAGGTAGTTGATTTGTGCTTTATAAATGCTTTGGTTATCAGATTGTAGGTGATGATAGCGCTTAATTTGATTGGTTAATTCTTGATGAAATTTATACATAATAGGCGCATTTGCACCTTCAATGAGCGCACTGTGGAATGCGGAATGGCGATCTTCCCATTCTTTGATTACATTAACTGATGGCTCCTCTAGGCTTACTTTGCTTAATTTATGAAAGCTAGTAAGAATGTTTAATTCCCAAGCTTCATCACCATTTGAAATGGATTTTTCCAGTAAAACCTTGCCAACAATTCGTAAACCTTCAAATAGATCTTTTAACTCTGCTTCTGATATAGAGGCTACCCAACAGCCTTTTTGAGGTTCTAATGTTACGTATTTATTCCAAGATAGCTGCACAAGAGCTTCACGAATAGGGGATGCTCCAACGTGGTAACGTTCTTTTAATTCGGCAACAACTAATTTTTGACCAGGTATAAGATCGCCATTAAGGATATCTTGATAGATCATTTTTGATACTTTATCTGTAAGGGTTGGACTAGACACAATAGGCTCTCTTATAAATTCGTATTATTTATGAAAGACATGGAAAATCACATACCGTCACAAATACTGTTATTTATTTCTAGTATATCGTGTTGTATATATGGCGCAATAAATTTCATAAAAAAAGAGGGCGAAGGCCCTCTTTTATTGAACGTATTGTTAAAGCGATCTAAATAGTCGAATTATAGTACGTGTACAGATGCTGTGTTTGTTGTGCCTGATGGAACTAGAGCACCAGAAACCATAACAACGATGTCGCCTTTCGCGCCGATACCAGACTCAAGAGCTAGTTCTTTACCGCGTAGGTAGAATGCATCAGTGCTGTCGATAGAATCAACAACCATTGGTGTAATACCTTTAGAAAGACAAAGCTGCGCAGCAGTCTTAGTATTAGTTGTTACAGCGATGATTTTAGCTGTTGGGAAGTATTTACGGATTGAGCGAGCTGATTTACCAGCTTCAGTAGCAACAACGATAACAGGAGCGTTTAGTTTCTCTGCTGTATCTACTGCACCTTTACACACAGCTTCAGTAATACGTAGACGTGGGCTGTCTAGACGAGAGCCTAGCTCTGCTTTTAGTGCTGAATCTGTACGAGCACAGATTTGAGCCATGATAGTTACCGCTTCAACAGGGTATTTACCTTTAGCTGATTCACCAGAAAGCATTACTGCATCTGTACCATCCATGATTGCGTTAGCAACATCACCCGCTTCTGCGCGTGTTGGACGTGGGTTTTTGATCATAGAATCAAGCATTTGAGTTGCAGTGATTACAACTTTACGTGCACGGTTACATTTTTCGATCATCATCTTCTGAGCGAAGATTACTTCTTCAACTGGGATTTCAACACCAAGATCGCCACGAGCAACCATGATACCGTCAGAAGCTTCTAGGATTGAATCGAAGTTATCAACACCTTCTTGGTTTTCGATCTTAGAGATGATTTGAATGTTCTCGCCGCCATTAGCAACAAGAAGTTCACGGATTTCTTTAACGTCTTCTTCTTTACGGATGAAAGAAGCAGCAACGAAATCAACACCTTGCTCACAACCAAATTTAAGGTCAGCTTTATCTTTTTCAGAAAGAGCAGGAAGTTGAACAGAAACACCAGGAAGGTTAACACCTTTGTTTTCGCCTAGGTCACCGTTGTTAAGAACTTTACATTTAACTTCAGTTTCAGTTGTCGCAACAACTTCCATTTCGATTAGACCGTCATCAACAAGGATAGTGTTACCAACTTCAAGATCTTTAGCAAAGCCTGGGTAAGTAACAGCAACAACGTCTTTATTACCAACAACAGAAATATCTGTTGTGAATGTAAAGTCTTGACCTGCAACTAGAGCAACATCGTCGCCGTTTTCTAGTTTGATTGTACGGATCTCAGGACCTTTAGTATCAAGAAGAATAGCAAGTTGCTTGCCAGTGTTTTTCATTACTTGACGTACGTTATCAATACGTTGGCCGTGTTCTGCGAAGTCGCCGTGTGAGAAGTTTAGGCGCATAACGTTCATGCCAGCATTTGCTAGTTCAGTTAGTTTTTCAACAGATTCAGTTTTTGGGCCGATCGTACAAACGATTTTGGTCTTTTTCATGTGAGAAATCTCTCCAGATGAGTATATTTAAAATGATAAACGCAGTAATGCTCAGCCAATGTTTGAAGTGTTGAAAAATTACAACAGTTTGTTCTTCAAAAAACACGATAGCTAAGCATTGAAATTCATAATTACCTGTATTTTAGCTCGAAAAGAGTAATGGATTATTGATACAGGTAAACAATTTGTACTTTAATCACAATATTAAAAACAAATTTACATTACTCGACACAATTTCGAACATGTCTTTTTCGTAAGTTTTTATCTATTTTGACGCAAATTCTAACAGCAAAGTCTGTGAAGATCACTTTCTAGTTAGTATGATCTTTGGCAAATATTTATTTTATTACTCGAAATAAAAAAGGCGCATTAAGCGCCTTTATATTATTGATTTTCAATTGGTTGATATGCTTTAAGTTTTTGCATGCCTTTCGCTAATTTAACGAACCAAGTACCAATTGCAAGTACTGAGATTATTGCACCAATAACTGGAATTGCAGCATAAATTTTATCAATGATAGAGCTGTCCACCCAGTAGTCAAGACCCGCAGCCATGCCACTCATTGTTGCAGCTGTTACTGCCAAAACAACGAAAAATGTTAGGAAAAGAAAAAAACTTTTAATGATTGCGTAGTAATGACTATCAATGACTTCATCATTCGTGCCTTTATTCATTTGGTAGCCCGCATAAATAATTGCAATAATACCTGAAACCATAAGAGTAATTGGGGTTAGTAGGCTTGCAATATAAGCAAACCAAATACCATTATCTGTTTTCTTTGACATCATATTTGTCCAGTAATGAAATGAATACTTGCAAGTATATACCTTATTTTTATTATGGGAATATACTTGCGAAGTTGTGGTGTTTATTTCAGCATTCTTTTTAAGATTTTTCCTGTCGCTGTCATTGGTAGAGCTTCAACAATATCAAGATGTTTAGGGCACTTATAATCAGCTAGGTGCTCTTTGCTCCATTTGATTAACTCTTTTTCTGAAATAGAGTGGCCTTCTTTTAAAATGACAAATGCTTTAACCTCTTCGCCAAAACGAGGATGTTCAACACCAATCACCGCAACAAGGTGAACAGAAGGGTGCTTCATATACACTTCTTCTACTTCTCTTGGATAAATATTGTAACCACCGCTAATAATTAATTCTTTTAAACGGTCAACAACATAGATATAGCCTTCATCATCGAAGCGAACAATATCACCGGTGTGAAGCCAACCATCTACAATTGTTTTCGCTGTTTCTTGTGGTTTTTTGTAATAACCTTTCATTACATTATGGCCACGAATGACTAATTCACCTTCTTGGCCAGTTGGAACTTCATGACCATTTTTATCTACTACTTTCATAGTTACACCAGGTAATGGTTGTCCAATACTTCCCGGTTTTCGTTCAAACTCTAGATGATTAAATGCAGCAACAGGTGAGGATTCTGATAAACCGTAACCCTCAATAACAGGTACTTGTAGCTTCTCTTCAAATTGTTTCAATATCTCGACAGGCATGGAAGCGCCACCTGAGATTGCTACCTTCAGAGTTTGTGCTATTTCTTTAAGATAAGCGGCTGGGTGTTTTTCTGCATAAGCTAATAGGCCGATAAACATGGTTGGAACACCCGCTAAGTGCGTCACCTTATGTTCATGTATCTGTTGAATTACCGTCTTTGGTACAAAGCGAGGAATAAGAACTAAAGCACTACCAGCAAGGATAGAGGTGTTCATTATCAGTGATTGACCAAAAGTATGGAAAAGAGGAAGTATAGCGATACTAACATCTGTGCCTTTTTGATTGGTTAATGCTTGGCAAGCCTGTGCATTACATAACATATTACTTTGGCTTAATTCGGCTCCTTTTGCAGCGCCTGTTGTTCCTGATGTGTATAGAATTACACAGCTGTCTTCTGCGGAACGATATACAGTTTCAAAGGTTTTTCTGCCTGTTTCTAACCATTGATTAAAAGAGTGAGCAGCTGTTGGTTTTTGAGAGTCTGGTGTGGTTTCGATAAGGATAAAGTGTTCACAAAAATCGGCTTTTGTGTAGCCTTCGTAACCAAATTGGCCGATAGGCATTGCATCTGAACCTTGATATGAAATCAGAGCTACGGCATCAGAATCTTTTAAGTGGTAAGCCACTTCTTCGCCTTTTAGCATGACATTTAAAGGAACAACAACAGCCCCTATTTTTTGAATCGCATAATAAGCAATAACGAATTCTGGCGTATTAGGGCAAGAGAGTGCGATTTTTTCGTTTGGTTTAATATTTAACTGACTTAAGTGATCCGCAATGGCGTTCACTTTTTGATTTAATTCTTGATAAGTAATTTTCTGATCTTGAAGGATTAAAGCGATATTGTTTGGACGAAAAGTGGCGTTGCGCTCAAGATTATTGGCTAAATTGTACATAGTTAACCTTTATTGTTATTAGTAAATATTGAATGTCTGGAAGTGTATATCAAGAAAGAAATAAAAGCAGAGAGGAAAAAACATTTTATTCGTTTATTAAGAATAAGAGCAAAGGTTGAGATACCAATGCTCTATGTTGCCATTAAAACTTATAAGAAGCACCGACATATAAAGAGTCTAAAGCGTATAGGTTCGTTTCTGTTGTTACTCCACTACCGCTTTGGTAATCAAGATATTCAACGGCATACATATCCATCTCATAAGCTGCTCTAAATTGAACACCTTCTAAAGCTTCTGGAGAGTACTCAACACCAAACCCAAATTTAAAAGCCACTCCGCTATCGTCAGTTAATTGCTCTTCATTTTGATTTAAATCTAAACTTGACATACCAATCAAGCCAAAAGGTCTAATGCCATTTGTAAAGGTATAACCTAAGTTTGCAGCTAAGGAAATAGACGTTGGCTTCATTGAATAACTACCAACTTTCGCTTTGGCTGTACCATAGTCGGTATATGTGCCTTCAATACCAACTATTTTATTGAATTGATAGCCTAAATAAATTTTTGTTGAGTTGCCATCAGCTTCTGCAGAGAGAAGGTTATCATTATTGTCATTCCAAGAGTCTTCTTCTGAATAACCAAATGTTCCGAAACCTGCTCCCACATAAAAGCCGCTAACTTTAGGTTGATCGTTAGCAAGAGCATAGAAAGAAGTGGTGGAGATAAGAAGGGGGAAAAGTAGTCGTTTCATTGATAGCTCCATGATCAAAGTAATTATCAACCAGTATAGGTAGCTTTATTGAATATCCAAATTATTAATGGCTTTTTGTGATCTATTGATAGTGCGATTGGTTCTTTGATAGTGCTATTTGCTATTTTTCATTGGACGAGAGATCTTGAATAATAGTATTCGAATGATTTCTAGGATGGAGTATATGAATAAAAAAGGATTATTAGCGATTGTTATTGCATTGATTATTGCTGCCGTATGTACTTCAGGGCTGATGAGGGCAGCAATAGAATTATCTATATTTTTACTCTTGGTGGGCTACTTATTAATCATCAAGAAAAAGAAGATAAATTAAAAAGTAAAAAGGCTGATAAGTAAAAATACTTATCAGCCTTTTTCTAATTTGGTGGCCCTCCCAGATTTGAACTGGTTCTGTAATTGGTTGTTATTAATTATTAATATCGGTTTAAATTTTAGCTATTGTTACAACTGTTGTTACTAAAGTGATTTGTTGTGATTAAAATGAATATAATGTCATGTTCATTTTTAATTACTTAGATATTCATCTAACTCACTTTTTGCTTTCTCTGCTTCTTCCTGATATTTGATACAGTCTTCTTTCGATTGCTTGAGCTGACTCTTTAATTCTCTTAGCTCGTTCTTTAGATATTCATTTTCATCTGTAAGCTCTTGAGGGGAATTTTGTTCTAGTTCTTTATCTCGCAATCTTTCAGTAGTAGCTTCTAATTTCGTTTTGAGTTCATCAACTTTGAACATATCACTGATCGATTGAGTTAGATATTTAATCGAATAACCATCGTCATCTTTAGCCTCTATTACCCTTAGTAACTTTCTGATTTTTACTTCTAGCTTGTCTATGTCATCAGTTTGTTTTACTAATTCTTCGATAACTTTACTACGAGTAACATCATTTTTCTTAGCCAATTGATTGACTCTTTTAGTTACTGCACCTGATAGAGAATAGGTTTGGTTTTTAGATTCTTTTGAGTAGCTATTCCATGCACTTCTAGCTTTACTAATACGCTCTCTTTCTTCCGCTGTGTTCTCCAATGAACCCCATGTATTTTTTATTAACTCTAAAAATTCTAGTCCTTCAGTATCAAAAATATCTTCGTTAAACCACCCCTTGTTATCCAAGTATTGCTGTAACCATACAGCTTGTTTATCTGTATTTGATATCCAACTCAAACGTTCATCTAATCCCTTCAATGTATAACTCATCAGTAAACCTTATGCATTCAAATATTTAATTTTTCAACTATAACACCTCTGCTTGTAGAATACGTAATACCTCTGCGTTATCATTATTGGGATTTATACTTTTAGCGCAGGGTAAACCTCTCCTAAAATTCATTTTAACCCCTAGTTATTTCGATATGTATAAGGGTATATTTTGAACATAGATAATCTTAAGTTTGATGAAAAAATACTTTTAATTAATTTAATAGTTAAATATAAAGCTGAATGTGAATGCATACGCGAGTGTGAATGTGGGTGTGATTTTAGTGAGCGGTTAGATAGGTTTTCAGAGAGATATAATGTGAGTTTAAACAATGTAGTCTCTTTATTTTCCAAATTGAATAAGAACGGTTTTCTCATTAAAGAAAGGCGTTATCCTGAAAAAAATAAAGCTAAGTATAGATATAGTTTAAAGCATAATTTAATGGATTGGCTTGGGGGTGAGCTTGTATTAGGTGCACGAGAAAAAACAAGTGACTTTAAGTTTTTTTTACGAGAAATGGAGAATAGATACCCTAATGCTAACCGTACCATTTCGGCAGGTCAGCGATGGCTTTTATTGATATTAATTGCTCATCAAGATGAGTTTGGAACTGTTACGCATTTGACGATTAATGATCTGTGTTATCTGATGGGAGGGATAAGTGAGGGACAATTCAAGCGGATTCAAAAAAAATCAATAGACGCTGAGCTTATCTCTGTTTTGAAAACCAGTGCTACATTCTTTAATGAAGTTAAGAATGTTTATGTATTGAAGGGAGTTAAGGGAAAAAAAATAAAGGACATTAAACAGCAGGAATTATTATCGCCTTGCCTGCCTAATGCGATAGATCTATTTGATAAACTTTATTTAAACCATGAGCATTATAAATCAGCATATCGTTACATAGTTAAAGAAGACCAAGACATCCAAATATTACTCATATTAAAACCTATAACAGAGAAAGAGAGAGATTTTTTCCGCCAAAAATACTACAGCAGAAATGCATGGGATACAGGTGACCTAATGCAAATTAAATTAAATCGGATAGCCTCTAAGATATTAAGTGAATGCTGGGATGATCTTTTAATTTCTCAACAAGACATTGCCAAAAAGAGGGCTATTTGTAAGCAAAAAAAGTATTCAGAACAAGAACGACATGATTTCATACAGGCTCGTAGGTTCGAACTATTGAAAGTTAAGCTAAGTCAAAAACATTCAATATATGAGCTATTACATTGGGATAAGCTACTTACTAAAGGGATGCTTAAAACATTAATGTGTGTATCGGATGATGATTTAACTTGTTGCCTCATGTATGGGCTGTATCAAAAGAGTGAGGTTGATATTACTAATTTAGAGATTAAATATGGAGAAGAACAAATTATTGCGTTGCGTTTATATGTTTTATTAGTACAAGGAATGGTGGCATTTTCTATAGGAATTGCTTATCAATATGCCTCGTTATTGATACAAAATGGTTGGATTAATGTCAATAAACAAAACAACCGATATCATCATATTATTACCTCTAATAATATTCCCCGGACTTTTAAAGTCCATGGTGAGGTCGTGCCGCTGCTTTCGATTCATTCTTACTTTCCAAATGAAAAAGAAAATGAATTTTATCATGTGATTAATTACTTAAAAAATAAGACGGAGAAAAAGAAAATAACATATAAACGCACGATGATTGAGTCAACGCTCATCACCTAACGTCAGAGTGATTTCATTTCTGCTATCCTGTGAATGTCTAGGGTGTTTTTGATTAATGCCCTTAACATCCTTTAGGTAACAACATTAGTGTAGTGTTGGATATAATATTATATATGTTCTTTCTTAATACATACTCATTACTCATTTGATTAACGTTACTCCTTATCACCAATAAAAAATAATCTATTCAACTATTCCTTTGAGACTAACTTTGAAGGAATAACAACATGACTAATCAAATACATCCATGCTCACTGTATAAGCAAGGCGAAGGCTTAAATTATCAATACCTAACTACTTTAGATAATACTGTTCAGGATATGCTAGACGATTACACAAGAGTCTTTGCATTAAGAGTAGATTTACACTTACCTGATAATGACCTAATCAATCAGTCTAGATTAATAACTCGTTTTATTAGTTCACTTAAAGCACAACTCAAAGCCTATGAATCAAAACGTAGTAAGCTAGGTACTCGTATTTACCCTAATACCTTACGTTATGTATGGGCGAGAGAAATAGGCACAGAGAACGAACTAGAGCACTACCATTTACTATTGCTATTTAACAAAGACGCTTATCACCTATTAGGTAATTATCGGGTAGTAGGAACATTAGCGAATCGAATACAGCAAGCGTGGTTTAGTGCATTAGGTGAAGCAGTAGCTAGTGAATCAGGGTTAGTACACTTCCCTAAGAATGGCAGTTATTACATTGATGGTAATTCACCTTATTATGAAGACCAGCTAGATAGCCTAATGTATAGAGCCAGTTACTTGTGTAAGAAACAAACCAAAGTTATTTCATCTAGAGTACGTTCGTTTGGTGCTAGTCCTCGTATCGTCGTAAAAAGGGCTTTTAGTTAATAATATAGTATCTAAATCATTAGGAGGCGTAGCGAGCTTCCTAAGTCCCATAGAACTATGTTTCTGCGTTACTTATCACAAAACAAATCATTACTCATACCACTAATACGGTATGAGACACTTAATGCCCCTACGGATTGTACGTTTCTCTTTTATTGTTATTACGTTAGGTAAATAAAATGAGTGAACAAGCAATGTGGTTCTATGAATCGAAAGGCAAAAGGGAAGGGAGTGTATCTACCACTGAGATAATTGAATTGATTACTCAAGGGGTTATCCATCAAGGAACTCAAGTATGGAAAAAGGGAATGACAGAATGGGTAACACTAGAAGAAAGTGAATTAGCTCAATACTTAGAAGATGTGCCACCACCACTAAGCAACAATGATGTACCACCACCGTTACAAACAGTGCTAACCCCTAAGTCTAATGAAGAAAGTTTTAGTACTAAGTTGGGGGGTATTTGGCGTTTTATCTATGCGCCTACCTTTGCAGCCATTGCAACGTATCTTGTATCTTATTTGATTGAGGGAAGTAGTAGGCAAGCATTTGGGTTATGGTCAACATCGGGTATGGCTGTAATTTCGTTATTAATTATCCTTACTGCATGGGCAGAAGACTTATGGCGATTTAAGAAGTCAGCCAGTTACACTGGCTGGTCTTGGTGGTGGTTATTTGCCCCTTGTTATATTCATGACCGTATGGGTAAGCAATGGAAGTGGACGATAGGGTTAATCGTTTTATCGTTAGTTTGTAACCTAATAGCGTCTGCGGCTATTGCATTACATGGTGATGGGTACTTTGATGATAATGACTCATATAACTACCAGCCACAATCTAACGCTCAAGTTGGTGGGATGGATTTGAATACTATCGAATTAGAAATGTATCTGAACACCACGAATACTGATGCCGCAATGACTGGGCATATTAGTGTTGCCATGCTTGATGATGTTACTTATCGAATTTCTTACTCTAACCTGTGCGGCTCTAATGGATGTGACTACAGCTACCTTAAATCAGCGCAAGATGGTGGTTACTGTTATGTGCAAGGTAATAATGATGCAGAAGGTATGGCAGCAACGCAGTGTAGTTCTGAGCCATTTAGATTGACATATAACTAAAAAAAAGAGGAGCTAAACCTCCTCTCGTTGATATCTAGGCAGGGAGCTTTTTAGCTCTCTGTTTTTTCATAATCAGAATAATGATTAATGCTGCTGCGTATTGAAACTTAAGGATTAGTGCACAGCCTATGATTATTGATACAAAGAAAATGGAAAAATAACGAGCCGCTAATTTTGCCAATACTCCTGAGTTTTTTGATGCATTCCAAATGCCACGTAAAGCAATGTAAGCATAAACAGGCCAAACAGACAGTACCGTAGTGAGTGCCGAATTAACTTGATACTCTAAGGTACTTGTATTGAGTTTATCCATGAAGAACCAAATACTGAGCCCATATAGCAATACGCTACCTAGAACCCCAAATCCCCAGAATGTTGCCTTTAGGCTAAATGCCCCTTTTGTTATTGGTAAATTGTTAATCTGATTTATGAATAATGCGAAAAGAATTAAAACGGCAAATGACATGATGAATAACTCCAATTGAAAATAAAACAGCACACCTCCTTTGAAGTGTGCCGTTGGTTTTTTTGTAATAGTTTGAATTAGTTAAATGTCCACGTCCAATCACCTTGATTACTTTGAACGGTAACTTCACGAACGTCACATTGATAGGTTAATGCGTAAGCAATGGTACTTTGTCCATAGTTTAGAGAAACAGGGTAACGAGGGCGTGGTTTATTTTGGATTAGTTGTAAGCGTGTTTGAGCCAGCTTCACATCACAATTACCACGGTTCATTACAATGCCAGTCACCTTTAGATTATTAGCAAGAGCCGTTACCTTAATGTTGTGTTGAGCTGGAAGTGTTTCTACTGAAATATCCATTGGTGCAGACTCAGCCAATGCTTGAGTCGTAAAGGTGCTTGCGATTAATGCGAGTGTGATAAGTGCCTTTTTCATGGTGTTTATTCCTTAATGGTATTGGTTATCTTATTTTTCCAATGTGAGTTCACATTGAAGGTGGATGGGTATTCAAAGGTGAACGTTGATACGCTCACGGTGTTGATGTGTTCAATGGCTATGACTTGAGTTTCTAATTGCTCATTGATGTATTGCCCTATGACTAATTCAATTTGTGAGTGATGGTGAATTAACCCTAACGGCATGACATACAAGGCTGCGGTTTCATGCAGATGCAAGGTAAGCCAGTGATTGTGATAAAGAGCCGTGTTTATTTTTTGAAAGTTCTCCTCATGGGTTTGGTGTGGTAATTGACTGCTTATCTTTTTAAGCCATTGTCTTTCCTTAGTGGTACTTGCTATTGAAGACAAAGAGCGTCGAGCGTCTTCAAATCGATTCTGTAATGCTTTTAAAAGACTCGCTGGTGTTAGGTGAATGAAATGCTCATTCGCTAACTGAAAGATAAGTGCGTCCCTTGGTGGTATGGCGTGATGGTGCAATCTGTTTTGATAACCATAAGGTTTGCTGCGGTCATCTTTTTCAATCAAGTTAAGATCCACCAATATATTGAGATTGCGCTGTATGGTGCGCGTATCACGATGTATGTCCCTTTCAATTAATTGATTTCTAATCTCTCTGGTGGTGGTCTTAAAGTGATGAGGAACGAGCTGATATATCTCAAACACAACAGATAAGTGCTCTTGAGTACTAAAGCGTGTTTGTTTAGTCATGGGTAAATGCTCAGTGATTACTGATTATCTGAATTAGCAATGAGGGTAATGTCATCAAGGGTGTAGCCACGTTTGAGTAGTTCATCCGTAGCTATCTCTTTGGTTTGTGTCGATGTGCTGGTTTTGATTAATTCAAATAGTTCATGAATGAGTTTCGTTTGGATGGTGTTTCGATTGATGGCTGGCATAGTGATGACTCAAATAATAACGTTCCCTAGAGTGTAAATAGCCATTGGGCATCAAGCGTCCAATGCGGTTTTAATCGATAAAATAAGAGAGGAGGCCGTTTAGCCTCCTCATTGTTTTTATGCGTTTCATTCAGGAATACTCATCTCTCCCAATGGCACGTACTGTGATTTACTGCGATACGTTCCAAAGCTGATTTTCTCTACACACCAGCCATGATAAAGATAATCCACATCCGTTAAGCCTGAGCCTTGCCCTATGCCGTAATTATTACGGTGCTCACGGCTTTGCTCTTTGTCGTTTAGAAAGACCGTATCAGGGTTATTCAAACAGGCTTTACGGAGTTCAGGAAATAATCGTCTGGTATGGGTAGACCACGATAAAATAATAGTGCGCAAGGTTTTAGTATGATGCTCTCCTGAATACGGCTCACTGCGTTCTTTATCGTATTCGGTGTAAGTGGCTACGATGACACCTTTTGCCCATTCTGGGATCACTAGAGCCGCTTGAAATGCCTTTTCATTGGCTTGGTGGGTTTGCGATTCTTTTTCTTCTTGCTCACGTTTGGCTTGCTCTTTATCTCGCTCTTGTTGCTTGGCAAGTTCTGTGGTGTTGATTGTTTGAATTCGAGCGTCAGTTACAAACTCGATATCAAAGCGATAGGTTCTAATGAGTGTGATTAATTGTTGATGATTAGCATCATTACGTAACCACGGCTTATCTGCATCGAGGTGATGTTTTTCATGGTATTCAAGGGTACTAAGACAATGATCAGCAAAGCCTGTGTCATTGCCACCACAACCTAAATCTAATCGACATTGGTGCTCATCCTCATTTTCAAACGTCACCGTTACATTAGTTTTGTCGTAACCACCTAATGGATTTTGTTTAGCTACGTCCAATGCTTTACGTTCAAACGCTATAAAGTCATACAACTGGCCTTCATTGAACTCGTTAGATTCAGACCAATTGACTAAGACAGAGAAGGGATTAAGGGTAGGTATGATTTCTTTATTCATGATGAAACATCCTTATTGATGATTTTTAGGCATAAAAAAACCGCAACCAAAAGGCTGCGGCATGATGTGTGTGATATTGAAGTGAAAGGAAAGTGATTAAGATACGTTGATTTCTATTTCGTCATACATCCCCATAGATGCATAAGCCAGAAAGTTATGCTCCCATAAGCGGTACAGTTCAGCGGCATTCGCATTATTTTTAATGGATGAATAATCCCCTAAGTAGCAGGCAAACCATTCACCACTTAGAAAATCAAAATCTAATTCTTTGGCTAACTCAGGATAGTGATTGCCTACAAAAGCAAAATCAGTGATGTAGGCGTAGTGCCATGTGTTATCGGCTTCTTTGGTTAGTGCAATCTCAACAGGGTGAAAGCCACCGTTTTCAGCACTGTAGCTTTTATCTCGAAAGTTAAAGGTGACGCTGTTTGTTTCCTCTAAGCCAGAATGCAATTCAGGACGTTGATTCAATGCATCAACAAGGCTCTGGTTCAGCTTGTTTGATACTGGCAACAACGTAGGAACAAGGTTTGTGGTGGTAATGATGGTTTGTAATTCAGACACGGTGTGTCCTCCTATGATTGAAATAAGATAATGGATTGGTAAAACAAATTAAGGTTGGAGCAGATTAAATGCGTATCTCGTTAGCCGAGATATCATCGAAATGTTGATTTCTCAGTTGACGACAAAAGGCGAGTGCCCATGAGGTAAATAGGTCGATGACTTGCGGCCTTGCAAGCTCACAGCCTTGAATGTCAGGTTGATAGAACCAACCACGCTTAAAGTTAAAGTACAGCTCAGGTGCAACGTTTGGGCGGTGTTCATCTGGATAGGAAAAGCTGGCAATAAACACCAACTTCCAAATGTGACGATTAATGTCGTCTCGCTCAAAGCGCATTTCTACAGGGTGCAATCCTTCTCGTCGATGGTAATAACTGGTGTCTCGAAAGTTCACTGAAAGTCGATTGATGTCAGTGCGAAGTGAAAAGCCATCAAGTACGACTTCAAGATGACGATGCAAATTTTTAGGTAAGGCTAGGTCTTTACCATGAACCACTACTTCTCTTTTCATTAGATAAGACCTCGTTCAGCAAAAGAGACACAAGGTGAGCCAACCACCACATGATCAAGCACTCGAATATCCAATAGCTTCAATGCATCTACTAATCGAGTAGTAATGCGTTTATCGCACTCGGATGGTTCAGCAATACCTGAAGGGTGGTTGTGTGCAAATATCACCGCAGCGGCATTGGCTTGTAATGCTGCCTTTGCAACTTCACGAGGATATACACTGGCAGAATCCACCGTCCCATAGAACAGCTCTTGATAGCTCATTAGTTGATGTTGGTTATCCAAAAACAGCACAGCAAACACTTCACGCTCTTGATGGCCTAACTTCATGGATAGGTAGCGTTTGGTGTGCTCAGGGTTAGTGAATGACTGCTCACGCTTGTATTGGTGTTCAAGTAACTCAGCGGCTTTCTCAAAGACTTGTAAGGCCGTCATAGGGGCAGTGGTGACGTAATCGGTTGAATGCATAATGGAACTCCTTGAAAGAATAGATAGGTATATACAAGGAGGTAATATGTGATTGAAATTATTTGGAAACGTGGTGGATAGAGGTCGATGAGGTAGGGGAAGCGTACCCCAAATAAAAAAGTATTTTGGAGAGGAATCTTTTGAACTTATAACTCAAAGGATAACCATCATGCGTTTTTTAAAACTAAAAGAAGTCATGGCATTAACGGCACTAGGTCGCTCAAGCATTTACAAATTCATGGAAGAAAACCGATTCCCTAAAAGCGTGTCGTTAGGCGATAGAGCCGTAGCATGGGTAGAAAGCGAAGTTGAAGAATGGATGCACGAACGCCTAAGCCAGCGTGATGAGAAACAAGCCTAAGCAATCCTCCCCAAGAACTAATCCACCACACCACTTAAGAATTAATTAAGGCTGGTCTACTAAGGCCAGCAAATCCAAATAAGGAAGAACCCCATGAGCACAAATACTTACTCAATTTACGTCGATGGCGCAGCACCAAACAATCAAGGTGGTTGCATGAAAGGCGGTATCGGTATTGCGGTATATGATGAAGATAATGATTTAATCGATTCATACTCAATTACAGTAAATAGAGCAACAGACAATGCAGAGCTAGAACTCATGGCATTAGTCGAAGGATTAGAATATGCCGCTGATGGCGACATCATTTATTCAGACAGTGAGTTTTGTGTAAAAGGCTACAACGAATGGCTTGATGGTTGGAAAGCTAAGGGGTGGCGTAAAGCAAATAAAAAGCCAGTGGCTTATCGTCATTTGTGGCAACAAGTGGATGAACTGCGTAGCGAGAAGTATGTAGAGGTGGTTAAGGTGAAAGCGCACAGTGGTATTGAAGGGAATGAAGAGGCGGATGCGTTGGCATCAATGGCAGCATACGGTGATGATGAATAAATAAAAAGAAATGGATAAACGACACTAATAAAAATTTTATACGTGTGTCGTTTATTTATTATCGCTATTGTGAAACCCTCAGCAACGTAACAGAAGAACATTAGCTATAAAGGGCTACTTATTGGTAGAATCTCGGCATTATTTAGCAATGAACATTCATTGTATCGAGTTATCATTAAAGAGCCTTAAACCTCATGACAGAAACCAACGTACAACAACATCAGCAAGAGCTTAAAAAACAGCTTTGGAACATTGCCAATACTCTACGTGGCAATATGTCAGCGGATGATTTTCGTGATTACATTCTCGGTTTAATCTTCTACAAATACCTATCAGATAAACTCAATAAATACGCAGATGAAATACTGTCAGAAGATGGCGTTATCTTTGCGAATGTGAATGCCACCACTGAAGATGGTAAAGAAATATTAGAAGCCGTAAAAGAAGAAGCGTTAGATACATTAGGTTACTTTTTTACTCCCTCTGAGTTGTTTCACGTTATCGCTAAAGCAGGTGAAAACGGTGAGTTCATACTTGATGATGTTACCCAAGTTTTAAACAGTATTGAAAATAGTACGATGGGCGCAGACAGTGCCGAAGACTTCAACGGCTTGTTTGATGATTTGGATTTAACCTCAAACAAGTTAGGTAAAACTCCTGATGCACGTAACAAGCTTATCTCTCAAGTACTCAAGCATTTAGACAATATTGATTTCCACTTAGAAAGCAGTGAAATTGATATTCTAGGTGATGCCTATGAATACCTGATTGGTATGTTTGCCAGTGGTGCAGGTAAAAAAGCAGGGGAGTTCTATACCCCTCAAATGGTGTCTAAATTACTAGCTAAGTTAGTGACTCTTAATAACTCTAATCTTAAATCAGTGTATGACCCTACGTGTGGCTCAGGCTCATTACTTTTACGTGTAGCGAAAGAAGCCAACAATGAAGATTTGAAATTTTACGGACAAGAGCAAAACCCAAGTACTTACAACTTAGCTCGTATGAACATGATAATGCACGATGTTCATTACAACCGTTTTGATATTCAAAATGATGACACGCTAGAAGACCCTCAACATATTGAGGACCGTTTTGATGCGGTCGTTGCCAACCCTCCGTTCTCTGCGGATTGGTCAGCAAACCCATTGCATTTAAACAACGTGCGTTTTGCGGATTACGGCAAGTTAGCCCCTAAAGGCAAAGCGGATTTTGCTTTTGTTCAACACATGGTTCATCAATTAGATGACAACGGCACAATGGCAGTAGTATTGCCTCATGGTGTGTTATTCCGTGGTGCAGCAGAAGGGCATATTCGTAAGCATTTAATTGCTGAGAAAAACTACCTAGATATGGTGATTGGTCTACCAGCTAATATCTTCTTTGGTACGTCTATCCCTACGTGTGTTCTGGTGCTTAAAAAGAACCGTAAGCATGATGATAATGTATTGTTTATTGATGCGAGTAATCACTTTGAGAAAGGCACAAACAATAACGTTATCCGTGAGTCGGATTTAGAACGCATTTTAAATGCAGTGACGAAGCGTGAAAACTTATCAGAAGAAGAGTTAAAGAAATTCGCTCATATCGCCACACAAGCTGAATTAAAAGAGAATGATTACAACCTTAATATTCCTCGCTATGTTGATACCTTTGAAGAAGAGGAAGTCGTCGATTTAGCAGCCGTAGCCAAACAGTTAGTTGATAACGATGAAACCATGTTAGAGACAGATAAGACGATTGCTGATTTTTGTGCTGAGTTGGGTATTGATGCACCGTTTGAGGTGAAGGGATGAAGACTGTATTAACTCCGAGTTTACGCTTTAAAGATGATAATGAGAGTGACTATTCTTCATGGGTGATATCAAATGTTGGTATGCATACAGAACAACTGAATGGTTACGCATTTAAAAGCCATGATATATCAGAAAGTAGTGAAGGCTATAAATTAATGCGAGGTATTAATATTACTGAGGGTCGAATTAGACACTCAGTAAAGATTGATAGATTTTACAATGGAAGCGTATCAAAAATAGAAAAATATTTTCTACAAGAAAATGATTTAGTCATCGGAATGGATGGTTCTAAAGTAGGAAAAAATGTAGCTTTAATTAATGCAGAAGATTCTGGATCATTATTAGTGCAGCGAGTAGCTAGGCTTCGCCCTAAAAAAGGAACTTCAATAAAGTACATATATCAGCATATCACTTCTGCGAAATTTCAGCGATATGTAGATATTGTTAACACTAGTTCAGCTATACCACATATAAGTAAGAAGCAAATCGATGATTATAAATTAAGTTATCCGAGTTTTGAGGAGCAGACTAAAATAGCCTCTTTCCTAACGTCAGTTGATAGCAGAATCAGTCAACTAACAGAAAAGCATCGTCTTTTAAAAGAATACAAAAAAGGCGTAATGCAGCAGATATTTAGTCAGCAGCTTCGCTTTAAAGATGAAGATGGTAGAGTGTTTCCTGAGTGGGAAGTGTTTCGCTTGGCTGATATAGCTAAACCAATTAAACGTAAAGCGAAAGTGGTTATTGAAAATGTAATGACTATTTCTGCTGGGAAAGGTTTTTTGCATCAAAAGGAAAGGTTCAGTCAGGTTATTGCTGGTACGAGTTTGGATAAATATACTCATTTAAAAAAGGGAGAGTTTGCTTATAATCGCGGAAACTCTAAAAGTTATACATACGGATGTATCTATTTATTAAATGATTCCGAAGCTCTTGTCCCATTTGTATATCGTAGCTTCGGATTAGAGAAAGGTGTGCCTGATTTTTATGAGCAATTGTTTGGTCTGAAATATCTTGATAGACAGTTGAGACGATTGATTTCGTCTTCCGCCAGAATGGATGGATTATTGAATATTGGAGAGAAGGATTTCTATCAAGTTACAGTACCTTTTCCTCATGAAGCAGAACAACAAAAAATTGCTCAGTTCTTACAATCTATCGACAAGAAGATTGACGCAGTAACGCAACAAGTAGAACAAACCAAGCAATTCAAAAAAGGCTTATTACAGCAGATGTTTGTGTAGGGCTACACAATAAAAGTAACTAAAGGGTGAGCTTGATAGCTTGCCCTTACCATAGAGAATAACGTCAAATGGCTTATCAAAGTGAACAACAATTAGAAGACAAGTTAATTGTCCAATTGAGTACCCAAGGGTTTGAGGTGGTAACGTTAGCTGATAATGTCGCCCTTGAAGCTAACTTAAAAACACAGCTTGAAAAGGTCAATAATTGCGCCTTATCGATGCGTGAGTTTACTCAAGTGTTAGGCAAATTAGAAAAGGGTAATATCTTTACTAAAGCCAAAACATTACGTGACCAATTGGACATCACTTTAGATAATGGTGATAGCCGTCATTTGACGTTACTCTTTGATGATACCTCGTCATCAACACAAAAAAATTCGTATCAAGTCGCACAACAAATCACAGTTAAAGGCATCTACACCAACCGTTATGATGTGACCATTTTAGTGAATGGCTTGCCGTTGATTCAGATAGAACTGAAGCGTCGTGGTATTGAGCTTAAAGAAGCTTTTAACCAAGTAAAGCGTTATCAAAAGCATTCTTATCATGCTAACCACGGTTTGTTTAATTTCATTCAGTTGTTTGTTATCTCTAATGGGGTTAATACGCAGTACTTTGCCAACAACAGTGAGATGTCCGCCAAACAAACCTTTGACTGGACAGACGTAGCCAATAAACGCATTAGCCAGTTATTTGATTTTAGTAAGGTGTTTTTACAGCCTGAGCATTTAACCGCAATGTTAAGTAAATACATTGTATTAAATGAAACTGAAAAGTGCTTAATGGTGCTGCGCCCTTACCAGTTCTATGCGGTAGAGGCGATAGTCAACCAAGTAAAAACCACCACTAAGAACGGTTATATCTGGCATACCACAGGCTCAGGGAAAACCTTAACCTCATTCAAAGCCGCCCAAATCATGACGACACTTTCAGAAGTAGATAAAGTTGTGTTTGTGGTGGACAGAAAAGATTTAGATTATCAAACCGCCTTAGAATTTAATGCCTTTTCTAAAGGGTGTGTAGACAGCACTGAAAACACCAATATGCTGTTTCACCAGTTCATTGATAAGCCACTTAAAGGCAAAAAAATTAATGAGTACCGCAATTCAAAATTAATCGTTACTACACTGCAAAAGCTAAACAGTGTGATATCTAAGTCTCGCTATTTAAAAGAGATGGAGTCATTAAAAGATAAGCGCATTGTGTTTATTTTTGATGAATGCCACCGCAGTCAATTTGGTGATACTCACAAGAGTTTGATTGAGTTCTTCAAGGGTGCTCAATTGTTTGGTTTTACTGGAACGCCTATCTTTGCTGAAAATGCAGTAGCTAAGAACTCAGTCAAGAAAACTACTAAAGACTTATTTGATGAGCGTCTACATGCTTATGTGATTGTCGATGCTATCCGTGACCAAAACGTATTGAAGTTTGCGATTGAATACGTTGGTCGTTATCAATATAAAACAGGCTCTAAAAATACCTTAGATATTGATGTGGAAGACATCGATACCAAAGAGCTGTTATCGTCACCAGAGCGTCTAGATAAGATAACCGATTACATCATTGCCAATCATAATCGCAAGACTCACAGCCGCGCCTACAACGCCATGTTGTGTGTATCGGGTATCCCTGAGTTAATTCAGTACTATGAATTATTTGCTAAGAAAAAAGCAGAAGGTAAACACACACTAAAAATAGCGACGATTTTTAGTTATGAGGCCAACGAAGAAGAAGAGTATGAATTAGGCGGCTCTGATGCAGTAGAAATTAAAGAAGCCGCAGCGAAGTACTTAAATAATACGGATGCAGTAAAGCTACACAGTCGAGATAAGCTAGAAGCATTCATGGCAGATTACAATGCGCTGTTTGGCTCAAGCTATACCACCAAGGATTATCAATCATTCGACAAGTATTACAAAAACCTGTCTCAACGAGTGAAAGATAAAGAGATTGATATTCTTCTTGTGGTGAATATGTTTTTAACTGGCTTTGATGCAAAGTGCCTTAATACACTTTATGTCGATAAGAACCTCAAGCATCATGGATTAATTCAAGCGTTCTCACGTCCTAATCGCTTGTTGGATGAGAAGAAGTCCCACGGTAATATCGTGTGCTTCCGTAACCTAAAAAAAGCTGCTGATGAGGCGTTTACGCTGTTCTCTAATAAGCAACCTAAAGAAGTGATAGAGACACCAGCCTACGATGAGCTATTAGTTGATTTTGATAAGGCGTATGGGGCATTAATGGTAATCACACCAACCCCTGATTCGGTGGATGATTTACCTGATGAAGATGCACAAAAGTTGTTTGTTCTCCAATTTCGTAAACTGATGCAGCTTAAAAACATGCTGAGTAACTTTGCTGATTTTGATATCGCCTCAACAGGGATGGATGAGCAAGAGTTCCAAGATTTCACCAGTAAGTATGCTGATTTAAGCCGCCAAATCCGTGAAGGCTCAACCAAAGAAAAAGTCTCGATTTTAGATGATGTGGATTTTGAGTTAGAACTACTGCACCGTGATGAAATCAATGTGGCTTACATTCTTCATCTATTACGTGAATTGCATGGTGAAGACAGCGAAGAAGCCAAAGTGAAAAAGCGTCAAGTCATTGCTAATTTAGTGAGTACCAACCCAACGTTATTAAGTAAGAAAGAATTGATTGAACGATTCATGAATGAGCATCTTGATGGCATACCAGCTCAAGTGAACGTAGAAGAAGAGTTTGAGTTTTTTTGGGAAAAAGAAAAGCGTCTAGCCCTAGAGAAAATGGCGATAGAAGAAAAGCTTAATCAAGGTAAGTTAGAGAGCTTAGTCAGTCGATATGAAACGAGTGAGGTTATGCCATTGCGTGATGACTTTGCGGCAACACTTGAGAGTAAGCCAAGTATATTGCAACGTAAGCAAATCGTAGGGCGTTTAACTGAGAAATTTAAAGGCTTTGTTGATACGTTTATTGGTGGGTTTTAGGATGGGTTTGAAAGTGACATATCATTTTAATCAGTCGCGGATTTCAGTCGCCAGTGAATTATCTTTGGTGTTATAGAGTAAGGCTACATATGTGTAGCTTTATTTATTGCGTTTGCCAAACTAAAGAATAATGCTACATCATTATTAAAATAAAGGACCATTAATGTACCAAAAGATCGAAAAGCTTTTGCATATTCCTCAAATGTTAAGAGATAAATATCAAAAAAATGAATCATTTAATCTCTTTAAAGTACTTCGTGGCTCAAGTGATGAAGTTAGATTACACAGTAGATTCATAGCTGAGTTGCTAGATCCTAAAGGAAGTCATGGGCTTGGGACTGAGTTCTTAAGCTACTTTGTAAGTGAAATATTAGGTCAAAAAAACTTTGATGTTGAATCGGCATTTGTCCAAAAAGAATGGAACGACATTGATGTATTAATAAGAAATCAACAAGGCCAAGCGATAATTATCGAAAACAAAATTTACGCAGCTGATCAAGATAATCAGCTAAATAGATACTTTAATATAGTTAATGATTTAAAGTTTGAAGCTAAGAATATAAATATTATTTATTTAACTCTAGATGGAAGAAATGCATCAAAGCAAAGTCTAGAAGGAATCCCTGAATCAATACTAAAAGATAACTACAGAAAAATTAGTTATAAATTTGATATTACAAACTGGCTTCAGTTCTGTAGAAAGGGAGCAGTTGAGTATCCTGAATTAAGAGAGAGTATCACGCAGTATTTAAATCTAATTGCTGAGTTAACACATACAAATCAAAGTGCAGTATTTATGAAAGAATTAGAAGTATGGTTTGAAAAAGAGCTAACCAACGGTCAACCAATAGAATTGCTTGACGCCATCACTGCTGCTAAAGATAACTATCATGCCAAACAAATTGATTTTCTTCGAGAGGCTATTTTATCAAGGCTGGATGGTCTTGAGTTGAATATAGAAGAATCAACCTGCAATCTTTTTGACTGTATTAATTTTGTTGCTAAAAATGATAGTTTTGAAATTTGGGTTTATCCATTTTATGGGATCGAAAAATTACAAGTTGGATTTATATGCAATCATGGGGCAAGCTATATCAGTGTTTGGTGTTCCCAAAAAGATGATAAAGAGATCTATGATGCAGCTCATAACGCTATTACTTGTGGCGTACAATCTAGCTATTATCGAATGAACCGATCATCAGTTGGTTGGAAATATCTAAGTGATCCTATCGTATTGTCTGAATCAACAGATAAGAATTTGCGTAAGCTGTCAGATCACAATTATTTGAACTCACTTTCAGAAAGCATAGCGTTGGAACTTAAAACTCTTGTCATGATACTCAATGAAGATAGAGAGTTGAAATCTTTGTTCTAACCAATAGTAGCATTGTTCACTCAAGGTATTGTAATAAGGCTCCTTAATGGAGCCTTATTTATGCCGCTTACCCAACTAAAGATAAACACTTCATTCCTGATATCGATAAACTTCCTTTCGATGCTTCTTCAATATGTCCACTCCACCACATCATCATCGGTATTCTTCGTTCAAGATAATCAGTATGGTTATAAGCCGCACGTACTTGAGTGTCATCTACGTGAGCAAGAGCCGCTTCAATAAATTAAAAATTAACTTACTGCTTTTAGGTTTTTATAACCAGTTAAGGATAAATTACCGTAGCTGGCTTGCTCGATATGCCCTCCCCACCAGTCCATTACTTTTCTTCGCCTTTCTAAGTAATCCGTACGGTTGTAAGCTCTACGTACTTCATTCTTATCAACGTGTGCTAAACAAGCCTCTATTTCATCAGGATCAAAGCCTTGTTCATTTAAAGTGGTGGACGCTAACGCTCGTAGGCCATGAGAAACTAACTGATCTTTAAAGCCCATACGTTTTAACGCCATATTAGCTGTTTGTGTATTAGAGTGCTGTAGAGGGTTTCTATGGCTAGGGAATAGGTATTGCCTATGTCCGCTAATAGGACGCATTATTTCTAATAGTGCGATCATCTGTTTTGATAAAGGAACAGAATGAGGTTTCTTCATCTTCATTCGTTCTGCTGGAATAACCCATACGTTATTTTCTAGGTCGATATGCTCCCACTCTGCTGTAGCCGCTTCAACAGGTCTTGTCATGGTATGTAACTGCCATTCCAGTAAACATCTTGTTGTGAGCGTGATTCTCGCTCTATTAATAGAGTTCATTAATTCTGGTAAGCGATCTGGTGTAATTGTTGCCATATTCGTTTTATTAGGAGATGGGAACAGTCGAGTGACATCAGTTAAGTAGTTAATGTCAATTTGCCCACTAGCAACAGCAAGGCGCATTACTTCATTAATGATACGACATAAACGCTTAACCGTTTCTAAGTTCCCTTTAGCGGCTACAGGTTCAAGAATCGATATAATCTGTTTCGGTCGAATAGCATCAATAGGTGTTTGCCCTAAAGATGGCAAGATATGTTTTTCTAATGCTCGATAGGAGTGTGCCGCAGTATCTGGTTTTACTTGTTGTTTTTTTAATTCAAACCATTTGTCTGCGAATATTGAGAAGGTTGATTCACTAGCTTCTTTTTGTTGTAGCTTTTGCTGATCTCTATGCGTTTTCGGATCGATTCCCTGAGCTAGTAATTCTCTTGCTTCACTTGCGACTTTTCTTGCTAACGCGAGAGTTAAGCTAGGGTAAACACCTAAACTTAAATTAGCTCGTTTATTATTGATAGGACGAGAATAATTTAATAACCAAAGCTTAGAACCATTCGGTTTTATTCTTAATTGTAAGCCGTTTCCATCAGATAAAGCGTAATCTTTATCCTTCGGCTTTGCTTCTTTTATCTTTGTTGCGGTAAGTGGAACTACTGTTCTAGCCATAAAAACGCCTTTTAGTAACAATGAAATGAGCTATTTCATGCTGTTGTTACTACTGATGTTACTAAAAAGGTCGGATTCTAACAAACAGCAAAAGACGTTGTTGGATGCTAATTTCTGTAAGTTATTGATTTTAGGTTTATTTAAACGTAAAAAAAGACGCCATTGGACGTCTTTGATTATGAATTTGGTGGCCCCTCCCAGATTTGAACTGGGGACCGAACGATTATGAGTCGTGCGCTCTAACCACTGAGCTAAGGGGCCGTTGTAGGTGGTGATTATAGGGGAAGATGAAAACAGTGTCTAGACATAAGGCGTTTGCTTTTTAATCAGTTGATTGAAAATATGCATCTAGATCGAAAAAAGGTGAGCCTAAGCCCACCTTTTTGATTCTATTAACAAATAATTATGTTTAATTATTCGTCTAAGAAGCTACGTAATACTTCTGAACGACTTGGGTGACGTAATTTACGAAGCGCTTTTGCTTCGATTTGACGAATACGTTCACGCGTTACGTCAAATTGTTTACCTACTTCTTCAAGAGTATGGTCAGTATTCATATCAATACCAAAACGCATACGAAGTACTTTTGCTTCACGAGGAGTTAGGCCTGCAAGAACGTCGTTAGTTGCAAATTTCAAGCTTGTTGAAGTTGCAGAATCAACTGGAAGTTCAAGGGTGTTATCCTCGATGAAATCACCTAGGTGCGAATCTTCATCGTCACCGATTGGTGTTTCCATTGAAATAGGCTCTTTAGCGATCTTCAGAACCTTACGGATCTTGTCTTCAGGCATTTGCATGCGCTCTGCAAGTTCTTCTGGTAATGGTTCACGGCCCATTTCTTGTAGCATTTGACGCGAGATACGGTTCAGTTTATTGATCGTTTCGATCATATGAACTGGAATACGGATCGTACGTGCTTGGTCAGCGATTGAACGAGTGATCGCTTGACGGATCCACCATGTTGCATAAGTAGAGAACTTGTAACCACGACGGTATTCAAATTTATCTACTGCCTTCATTAGACCAATATTACCCTCTTGGATAAGATCTAGGAACTGAAGACCACGGTTCGTGTATTTCTTAGCAATAGAGATAACAAGACGTAAGTTTGCTTCAACCATTTCTTTTTTCGCACGGCGAGCTTTAGCTTCACCGATAGACATGCGACGGCTGATGTCTTTGATGTTCTCTACAGGTAAACCTGTTTCTTTTTCGATGCTGTCTAGTTTAGAGATTGAACGACGAATGTCTTCTTCGTAACGCTTCAAACGCTCAACGTATGGTTTGTCTGAAGCCATGATCTCATCAAACCATTCAATCGATGATTCGTTACCAGAGAAAAGTGAAATGAATGATTTTTTAGGCATTTTGCCGTATTCCACACACATACGCATAACTAAGCGCTCTTGTGTACGAACACGATCCATGCTGCCACGCATTTCTTTTACTAGGTAATCAAACTGTTTAGGGATCAGCTTGAATTCACGGAACACATCAGTAAGCTCGCCAATCGCTTCGCGTGCTTTTGCGTTATCACGGCCATGCTCTTCAAAAGCAAGTTGCATATTGTGATAAGAAGTTCGAAGCTCTGTGAATTTCTCCAAAGCAAGCTCTGGATCAATACCTACATCTTCTTCTTCTTCGTCTTCAGTTTCTTCACCATCATCATCTTCATCGTCTAGATCAGATTCACTCAGTTCTGAGCCGATGTGTGTTGCTGTCGGTGCTGAAGAACCATCATCATTTGGATCAACAAAACCAGAAATGATATCAGTAAGACGAATCTCTTCAGCTTGAACTTTATCAAATTGTTCTAATAGGTATGAAATAGCGCCTGGGAATTCAGCAACAGAGCACTGAACTTCATTGATGCCTTCTTCAATACGCTTGGCGATGTCGATTTCGCCTTCACGAGTAAGAAGTTCAACGGTACCCATTTCACGCATATACATACGAACCGGATCCGTTGTACGGCCAATTTCACTTTCTACACTTGATAGTGCGGCTGCAGCGGCTTCTGCTGCATCTTCATCAGTTACGGCATCATCATCATTTAATGACATGTCATCAGCATCAGGTGCGGTTTCTACCACTTTGATGCCCATGTCATTGATCATTTGAATAATATCTTCAACCTGCTCAGAATCTACAATTTCTTCTGGTAGGTGATCGTTAACTTCTGCGTAGGTCAGATAGCCTTGTTCCTTGCCTTTGATTACAAGTAATTTTAGCTGTGACTGCGGATTTTGATCCATAGACGGTATCCTACTTCTGGTCTGTGTGAAGGAATTAGTATGCGAAATGCAAACCATTAATAATAGCAAATGTATCTATTTATGACTACTGAGTAATCATTTATCACACCATAATCTTGGTGTATGGCTTAAACAGGACTAGAGGTATTTAGACGAGACGGTTAATGACTAACTCAGCTAACTCTCGTTTTTCTTCGACTGATAAGCCGACACTTCTTTCTTTAGTCTGTAAAGCTTCCACTTGCTTTTCGATGCACTGGGCCAATACTTTGTCCAATGAATCTATAAATAAATCTTGTATGTTATCTTGGTCTATTGGGAGTTCCCAAGCAGCCAAGCGTGATAATAATTTCTCATTATTATCACCACGCCAATATTCTAATAATTGGCCTGTAGTTATATGGGGATTATGTCGACAGTTTTCAAGTAATTGAAGAAATAAACTTAATCCTGGAAGTGGTATTTCTTTTACACTGTCTAAATCTGGCACCAACTGAGTCAAATTTGGATTTTGTAGCAAGAGAGTTATTACCTCACGCATTGGTGTGCGTTTTATCTCAGGTTGTGCGAGTCGTTTTGTTTCTGGCGCACCCTGTTTAGATATTAGTTGCTGTAATTGACTTTCATCCATAATTCCAAGCGTTTTGCCAAGTTGCTCACGTAAATAGAGGCGTAAGGTGCCGCCTGGAACTTTATCAATAAGAGGAACCGCAAGTGTCGTTAGCTTGGCTTTCCCTTCTCGACTACCAGTATCAACTTGATCGACTAAGGTTCTAAACATGAATTCAATTAAAGATTCAGCACTGGCTATTTCTTGTTCAAAGGCGGCCTTTCCGTGTTGCCGAATATAAGTATCGGGATCTTCGCCATCCGGTAGGAACATAAATTTAAGCTGACGACCATCATTTAAGTATGGCAGTGCTTGTTCCATCGCTCGCCATGCTGCTTCTCGGCCCGCTCTATCACCATCATAACAACACACCACGGTGCTAGTTTGACGGAAAAGAAGCTGCATGTGATCGCCAGTAGTCGCGGTACCCAGAGAGGCAACCGCGTAATCTACTCCAAATTGGGCTAATGCAACCACATCCATATAGCCTTCAACAACAAGGGCTTGTGGTAAATCTTTATAAGCTTGCAGTGCTTCGTATAAACCATAAAGCTCTTTGCCTTTATGGAAAATAGGTGTTTCAGGTGAATTTAAATATTTGGGAGTGCCTTCACCAATTACACGTCCACCAAAGCCAATGACGCGACCTCGACGATCTCGAATTGGAAACATAACCCGACCACGGAAGCGGTCATAACGACGGCCATTATCGCTTTCAATTAACATCCCACCACTGACTAAAGCATCTTGTGACGCTTTATCACGGCCGAAGTTTTTCTTCACCAATTCCCATTCATCAGCAATATAGCCGATACCAAACTTCTGTACTATTTCACCAGAAAGTCCACGATCTTTTAGATAATTAATGGCATGAATATTAGTGACGGATTTTAATTGGGAGCAATAAAACTGACTGATACCGCCCATTAAGTCGTATAGGCTGCGTTTTTGTTCAGTACTGGCTGTTGGGCCTGAAGGGGCATTAAATCCACTGCGTTGTTCGCGAGGAACATCAAGACCAAGCATAGAAGCAAGTTCTTCGATGGCTTCAACAAATTCTAAGCGGTCAAACTCCATAAGGAAGTCAATTGCGTTACCATGAACGCCACAACCGAAGCAGTGATAGAATTGTTTTTCTTGGCTAACAGAGAAAGAAGGGGATTTTTCATTATGGAATGGACAGCATGCGCCGTAGTTTTTCCCTTGTTTTTTCAGTTTTACTCTTGCGTCAATGATATCGACAATGTCGTGTCGATTTAAAAGCTCATCAATAAAACTGCGAGGGATATGTCCAGCCATCTTTTCTTTTCCTGTAGATACAAACAAGCCGTGCAATCAAAGATAGCACGGCTTGTTTTATAAATAGAGTATTATTAAGCCAGTTTAGATTTAACTAATTGGCTTACTTTACCCATGTCAGCGCGGCCTTGGATTTGAGGTTTTAACACACCCATCACCTTGCCCATATCTTGCATTCCTTCAGCACCTGATTCTGCAATTGCTTTGTCTAATAACTCGGCAACTTCTTCATCGGTAAGTGCTTGTGGCATGAAATCTTCAAGTACTGTAATTTCAGCACTTTCTTTTTCAGCAAGATCATCACGACCAGCGGCAGAAAACTGCGATACTGAATCACGACGTTGTTTAACCATCTTAGTTAAAACAGCGATAATATCATCGTCAGACAAAGTTGTATGACCATCGATTTCACGTTGTTTTATTTCAGATAAAGCTAAACGAATAGTGCCAAGGCGTAATTTGTCCTTGGCTTTCATCGCTAACTTTTGCTCGTCTTTGAGTTGTTCAATTAGAGCCATAACTTAATCCTAATTAAATTTAGGTAAGTTATTAGTACAGGCGAACGCGACGTGCGTTTTCGCGAGACAACTTCTTAGCGTGACGCTTTTGAGCTGCTGCTTTAGCGCGTTTACGTACTGTAGTAGGTTTTTCGTAATGCTCACGACGGCGAACTTCAGAAAGAACCCCAGCTTTTTCGCAAGAGCGTTTGAAACGACGTAGTGCAACGTCGAACGGTTCGTTTTCACGTACTTTAACTACTGGCATATGCCTTTCACCTCAGGTGTTAGTCAATTCGCTGGTAGTTATAATTAACCAGCTATTATTCAAATTGGTGCCGAATTTTAATCCGATCAAGACGTTTTGTAAAGCATTCTTGATTAAGAATTGAGTAATTTCTTTGTTTATTTTGTCTTCTCTAGCCATCAGGTCGCTTGAGGTCGTGTAATGATGAAGGTAGTATGGCGATAAATTAACAGGTAACTGAGAAAAATATGCGAATTTTAGGCATTGAAACCTCGTGTGATGAAACGGGTATTGCGATTTATGATGATGAAAAAGGGCTATTAGCTCATCAACTGTATAGTCAAGTAAAACTGCACGCAGATTATGGTGGTGTCGTACCTGAATTGGCCTCTCGTGACCATGTTAAAAAGACGATCCCTTTGATTCAAGCGGCGTTAAATGATGCAGGTCTGACTAAAGATGATATCGATGGTATTGCATATACAGCGGGCCCTGGGCTTGTTGGGGCATTATTAGTTGGTTCTACGATTGGTCGAAGCATTGCGTATGCGTGGGATGTTCCTGCTATTCCTGTTCACCACATGGAAGGTCATTTACTTGCACCTATGCTTGAAGATGTGCCACCAGCATTCCCATTTGTTGCTTTACTTGTTTCTGGTGGTCACACCATGATGGTTGAAGTAAAGGGCATTGGTGACTATCAAATCTTAGGTGAATCGGTGGATGATGCTGCTGGCGAAGCGTTTGATAAAACGGCTAAATTAATGGGGTTAGATTACCCAGGTGGACCGTTATTATCAAAACTGGCTGAGAGCGGTACAAAAGGACGTTTTAAGTTTCCTCGTCCTATGACAGATCGCCCAGGTTTGGATTTTAGCTTCTCTGGTTTGAAAACATTTGCCGCAAATACGATTCGTGCTAATGATGATGATTTACAAACTCGTGCTGATATTGCATTTGCTTTCCAAGAAGCAGTTGTTGATACATTAGCCATTAAATGTCGTCGTGCATTAAAACAAACGGGCATGAAACGTTTAGTAATGGCAGGTGGTGTAAGTGCAAATAAATACTTACGTCAAGAGCTTGAAGTGATGATGAAGAAAATTGGTGGAGAGGTATTTTACCCTCGAACTGAATTTTGTACCGATAATGGTGCGATGATCGCTTATGCGGGTATGCAGCGTTTAAAGAATGGCGAAACAACGGATTTAGCGGTTCAAGCTAAGCCACGTTGGCCTATCGATCAGTTGGAACCAATTAAAAAATAAGATGATCTATTTAGATCATAAAAGATCGTTATCTATATAAAGGGACTAATTAGTCCCTTTTTCTTTGCCAAATTTTCTTTTCTTCACCAGCAAAAAAGCGACGTATATTTTCATGATGCTTGAGAACGATTAAGCAAGAAAGCATAGCAACAGGTAGCGTGTATTGAGGTTTTACAAACCAAGTGAATAAAGGGGCAAGTAAAGCTGTAAGCATCGAGGCTAAAGAAGAGTAGCCAGTGACTAATATCGTAATAACCCAACTACCAAATAACATTCCCGTTAAATCCAACCCAATTGGAGCGAGCGCGCCAAGCGCAGTAGCAACACCTTTCCCGCCTTTAAAATGGAAAAATAGTGGGTACATGTGGCCTAAGCAGGCTGAAATCGCAATGATGCCTAATAAAAGAGGGTTAATCTCAAGAAAGTAACCTCCCCAAACCGGTAGCATCCCTTTTAAGATATCACAGAGAAGAACCAAACCAGCGGCACCTTTACCACCTAGGCGATAGACATTGGTCGCACCAGGGTTATGAGAACCGTATTTTCTAGGGTCAGGTAACCCTTTCAATCGACAAATTAAAACCGCACTAGAGATCGATCCTAGCAGATAGGCGATGATGATCATAATTAGTGCAAGAGGGGTCATGAATGAGCCTTTATTTAAGTGATCAGGAGCGATCAAAAATCATTTTTATAGTATATTGCTGAACATATCGAGCAAGGTAATATCAATATTACGTTGTTTTTCTTTTGATGGGTATCCGACCTCTTAATAAAAAGTGTGATCAAAGATGGATTTAGTATTTATAAAACAGCTTGAAGTTATTACAACCATTGGCGTTTATGAATGGGAACAAGGCATTAAACAAAAGCTCGTATTAGATATTGATATGGCTCATGACAATAAACCAGCAGCAGCATCAGACGATGTTCAATATTGTTTAAACTACGCAGAAGTTAGCGAAGCGGTGACTGAGCATATCCAGCAGGGACGATTTTTATTGGTTGAACGTGTTGCCGAAGAGATTGCAGATCTTATTATGACGCGTTTTTCAGTGCCTTGGCTTCGCATTCATTTATCTAAGCCTGGTGCTGTAATTAATGCACATAGCGTGGGTGTTGTGATTGAGCGAGGAAGCAAATGATCACAACTTATATTGGCGTTGGCTCCAATATTTCTCCTGAAAAAAATGTAAAAATAGCCATTGATGAATTACATCAACTTGGTGAAGTAACGAAAGTGTCAACAGTATATGAAGCTGAACCTGTAGGTTTTTCTGGTCATAATTTTTTCAATTTAGTTGTTGAGCTAAAGGTGAATCACTCACTGAGTGAACTTGGTGCTCTATTGCGTGCGATTGAAATTAAATGGGGCAGAGAAGTCAATGCGAAGAAGAACCAAGATCGAACATTAGATCTAGATATTCTGTTGTATGGTGATTTGGTTTCAGAATCGGATCCCAAATTACCTCGAGAGGATCTGTTTAAATTTGCCTTTGCTATTTTGCCAATGGTAGAACTGAATCCAGATCTGATTATCCCAAGTACACAACGTACCATCAGTGAAATTTGGGCTGAATTCCCTTATTCTCAATCATTAAAACCAGCTTTATTAAACTTAACATTCTAATGGACTATCATGACATATCTTGAAGCATTTTTTCTTGCGTTGTTGCAAGGATTTACTGAGTTTTTACCTATCTCGAGCTCCGCTCATCTTATTCTTCCTTCCGCTGTTCTTGGGTGGCCAGATCAAGGGTTAGCCTTTGATGTTGCTGTTCATGTGGGTACTCTAGCGGCGGTGATTATTTATTTTAGAAAAGAGGTAGTGAGCTTATTAACTGCTTGGGTTGGTTCTATGGTTAAAAAAGAGCACAACAAAGAATCTAAATTAGCTTGGTTAATCATTTTATCGACTATTCCTGCTGCACTTTGTGGTCTTTTGTTTAAAGATTTTATCGAAGTGTATTTACGTAGTGCGTGGGTTATTGCAACCACAACGATTGTATTTGGCCTTTTACTTTGGTGGGTTGATAAAAACTCAGAGTTAGCTAAAGACGAGTATGAAATGACGTGGAAAAAAGCGTTATTTTTAGGTATTGCTCAAGCGATGGCGATGATCCCAGGAACCTCTCGTTCAGGCATTACTATTACTGCTGCTCTTTATTTAGGCTTTACTCGTGAAGCGGCTGCGCGTTTTTCATTCTTAATGTCGATCCCAATCATTACTCTTGCCGGATCTTATCTTGGTCTTAAATTGGCGATGAGTGATATCTCTATTAATTTTGGTCTATTAAGCACCGGCGTGGTGGTTTCTTTTATCAGTGCTTATATTTGTATTCACTTTTTCTTGAAGCTGATTTCAAGCATGGGAATGACACCGTTTGTTATCTACCGTTTGTTGTTAGGTGCCGGCTTGTTTGCTTGGTTAAGTTTCGCTTAAAAGAAGGATTCAGATCGGTCGCAAGCTCCCTTAAAGGGTTCAGAGGTGATCGTGGTGATGGGATAAATTACCGCGATTGGCTCTGAATTCTGCTAACGAAGCGATCTGAACTCTATTTAGTCTTTAATTAATTCTTAATGCTGATTTCACCGCTTCAATTCGTCTCTTCGTCAACTCATCCCTAATCTCTGGTCCTTTAAATCCTGCTGCAAGCACTTCTTTGACTTCCACATTTTTAGCCGCATTAAACGCCATTTCAAAGCGTGCTTTTTGTGGGTAAGGCTGAGTTTCTAACCCTAATCTTCCTGCGTGATCGGCTTGGCAACAAAGTAAAATAGGTTCTAAGCGTTCTGGTTTACGCCATACATCCATTTTATCGAGTATTTTAATAAAGGTTTGAGCACGAAGCTCAGAAGCTCGATGGATATTGCTGTGATGCTCACAAACCAGTAACGCTAAATCTCGATATTCATTGGGAACTCGAACACGATTGCACAGTTGCTTAATGATTTTAATACCAGTATGACAATGCATTTTATGGCTTGGCCATTCTGACTCTGGCGTAATGCCTTTACCTAAGTCGTGGACTTGAGCTGCAAAACGAGTCGGTAAGTCTTGGCTTAGTAATGTGGCTTGTTGAGCCACCATTAATGTATGAACACCCGTATCAATTTCTGGATGCCATTTTTCAGGTTGAGGCACACCGAACAATGCATTCAACTCAGGTAATACAACCGCTAGAGCACCACATTCTTTTAGTACGGAAAGAAAGACCTCAGGGTGTTGGCTCGATAGCGATTTTTCCCACTCTTGCCATACACGTTCTGGAGTCAGGTGAGATAACTCACCACTTTCTACCAAGGTTTTCATCAAGGTCATGGTTTCTGGTACGACAGTAAAACCGAGAGAATGAAAGCGGGCAGCAAATCGAGCGACACGTAAGACGCGCAATGGGTCTTCAACAAACGCGTCAGATACGTGGCGTAATAAGCGATTATTTAAATCATCTTGTCCATTGTAAGGATCGATGAGTTCACCATTATCGGCTTTAGCAATCGCATTAATGGTAAGGTCGCGACGTAATAAGTCTTCTTCTAACGTAACATCGGGTTCCGCGTAACAAGTAAACCCTTTATACCCTTGACCACTTTTACGCTCTGTTCTTGCTAGGGCATATTCTTCTTTGGTTTTTGGGTGAAGAAAGACAGGAAAGTCTTGGCCAACTGCTTGATAGCCAAGTGAACCCATTTCGTTTGGTGTAGAGCCAATAACAACCCAGTCTTTATCTTTTACCTCAATATTGAGAAGTGAATCTCGAACTGCACCACCAACTAAATAAATTTCCACGTTTTGCCCTACTCGCTACCAAGATAAAGAGAACTTTCTTTACTTTCTTAGTTCCAATGATACCGTGCAATCATAGCTTTTCGACTTTTATTCTCTATTTATTCTTAGAATTATCCTGATAGGACACATTGCATTTTTATGTACCAAGATTTTTTTGGCTTTAATGAGCTTCCATTTTCAATGACGCCTAATGCGCGTTTTCTCTATTTGAGTGAACGCCATAAAGAAGCGCTGAATTATTTATTGTCTGGGTTAGGGCAAGGTGGTGGGTTTGCATTATTAACAGGAGAGGTAGGTACGGGTAAAACAATCGTATCGCGTGCATTATTTTCTCAATTAGATAGCAATGTGCATCTTGCCTTAATTTTAAATCCGATGTTCAGTGCCCAAGAGTTATTAGAGGCAATTTGTGATGAATTTAAGATTAGTTATTCTGAAAATGCACCGTTAAAGCAGCTAACAGACCGTATTGTTCACTTTCTTAAAACAGAGCGTGAGAATGGTTTTCAAACTATTGTTGCTATTGATGAAGCGCAGCATTTGGGTCCTGATGTTTTAGAACAGCTGCGCTTATTAACCAACTTTGAAACCGACAGTGATAAGTTATTAAAAGTATTATTGATTGGCCAGCCAGAGTTACAACAAAAATTGCAGCAAGCAAACTTACGTCAACTCGCTCAACGTATTACGGCACGATACCATTTATTGCCTTTAACACAGAAAGAGATTGAGTCTTATATAAAGCATCGCCTGAGTATTGCTGAAGGGAAACCATCCTTATTCTCTGCCTCGGCGATAAAGATGATTGTTCGTCGTTCAAATGGCATACCTCGTATCGTTAACTTATTGTGTGATAAAGCGCTATGGATTAGCTACCAAAAAGGAATACAGAGGGTTGATCATCAAGCCGTTGAGGAAGCGTGTAAACTAGTACTTGATTGGCAAGTAGAGACGCAAAGTGTAGCGCCTACGACACCACTGTTATGGTTCCCTTCGCTCATTGCCATAGGTGTATCTTTATTATTGAGTATTGGAAGCTATCGCTTCCTACCTCAATATTTAGAAGCTAATTATCCAATAGTTAAACCGATTATTGAGAAACCATTAGACGGTTTTTCTTCGCAATCCAGTGCTTTTCAAACCTTACTATCGGTTTGGGGATATTCGGTAACTGAGTTTCAAGCGAATTGCACTAATGCCAAAAGAGCGCAATTATATTGTGTGGAGAGCAATGGTACATTGACTGATTTATTGGCACTAAATCGCCCTGCACTGATTTGGTTACAACAAACTTCTGGAGAGGGATTGTTGGCTATCCTTTACCGCGTAAACTCAAAGGGAGCTGAATTATTATTACCTTCTAAGAGGATAAAAGTATCACATCAATGGTTTGAGCAACATTGGAATGGCGCGTATACACAGCTTTGGAAAAAACCGATTATTACTGAGAGAGCAATGAAACTAGGTGATCAAGGAGACGCTATTTTAGCATTAAATCGCTTACTTTCTTTTGCGCTAGAGCAGCCAATCAATAGCTCTGATTTATTTAGCAAAGAGACTGAACAACAAGTGAAAGAATTCCAAGAAATTTTTGGTCTTAAGACGGATGGCATCGTTGGTTCGAGTACACAAATGTGGCTTGATACCATTGTGAATGTTGATGCTCCTTTATTACAAGGAGGTGAATAATATGACACTATCTCGTTTATCATGGAAATCATTATCGGCGATTGCGGTATTACCTCCATTAGCGGTATCAGCATATATTGCCTTTCCTTATTATCAAGCCAGCCAGCAGGAAACCCCTTTACCTGAGTTGTCATATACGCAATTGGATTTCCCAAGCATTACGACCAATAAGTTACCCATACGTGCTCAAGAGTTAGCGTTACAGCGATCATCACAGAGTGATAAAACTGACGCTGATGCTATCACAGTAATACCAAGCAATACTTCGGTTACTCAACCCCAAAGCAATAGGACTGAAGTGAAAAAACAAATTGAAGACACTGCTTCATCACTAGATATCAATAAGCTCGATTTATCAGGGTTATCACCAGAGTTGGCTGCACGGTTTGAATCAGTTTTGAATGATCCCTCTGAGTATGACGATCATGAGGCTATTGAGGATGAGCCATTAGAAAGTAACGGTTATCTTGAGTTAGATAAAAATGGTTCACAACTTTCAGGGCGTTTGCCTCCTCTTAATTTCCAAACTCATAATTACACCTCTAAGCCGAGTCGTCGGTGGGTAAAGGTTAATGGTCAAGAGGTTAATATTGGTGGCAGTATTACTCCTTCAATCACGTTACTAGAGATTAACCCGAGGGATGTTGTGATTGAGTTTAAAGGACAGAAAATCGAAGTTCCTGCTCTGTATGAATGGAAAGGGTGATCAAACTCAGTGGTTATTCGAACCGATATAAAAAAGCTCAGGAAATCCTGAGCTTTTTTGAATTGATTATTTCTTAATGGACTTATCGTCGATTAAGCCCAGCCGTTTTGTTTTTTCTTACGGCTTGGGATCATGTGAGGAAGTAGAAGTCCAAATAACAGACCAATACCAGCAACGCCACCGCCATACATGAAGTACTTAAGTAACAAGTCTTCTTTTTGAGTATCTAGCTTAGCGCGTAGCTCACGAACTTCAGATTGAGAGCTCACTAGCTGATTGTTCACATCATTATAGGTTTTTTCTAAGTTTTGAATTTGTTGATTACGTTGAGTCAAACTATCAGCAAGTCCAGCTTTTTCATCATTTGCCGCTTTACGAGCGTTAGCTAATTGCGCTTTAACTGAAGCAAGTTCAGCTTCAACTTTTGGTAAGCGCTCACCTAGACCTGCTTGGCGAGAAACAAATTTAGATTCAACCCAACCCTTACGGCCTTTAGTATCAACAATTTGAGTAAAGCCAGAGTTCTTATTTGCTGCTAGTTGAGTGATACGATCACCAGCATTCACACTACCAATTATTTTGAATTGGTTACTTGGACCTGAGTGCATGTAGGTAAACAGGTTATCAGAAATATAACGAGTTTGAGCTTGCGCTGGCGCAGCAATAGCCCAAGCAAGTAGAATCAGGCTAATAAAATGCTTCACAATAATATTCCTTTGAAAAGTAGATCCTGAATCGCTTACGTAAAAAATTTATCTATGCATTAATCGCGATTCAAACGAAGGTATAGATACTAAAAATATTTGGGCCCAGATGCAAGAAAAGAGGAGATTTTACTCTCCTCTTTGTGCATTTGTTTCAAAATTGATTAGGCTTACTTAAGCGCCTATACCAAAGACAGCTTGCATTAGGTAATAGAAAACAACAGCTAATAGAGCACCAGCAGGCAGAGTAACAACCCAAGATGCTACGATGTTACGTACCACACCTAAGTTTAATGCGCCAATACCACGAGCAAAGCCCACACCCAATACAGCACCTACAAGAGTTTGCGTTGTTGAGATAGGAAGACCAGTGCCTGAAGCTAATACTACCGTTGATGCAGTTGCTAGTTGAGCAGCAAAACCACGACTTGGTGTTAGTTCAGTGATACCTGTACCTACGGTTGCCATTACTTTATGGCCTAATGTTGCAAGACCAACAACGATACCAATACCACCTAGAGGAAGGATCCACCAAGCAATGGTACTTTTCGTTGTGATTTCACCCATATGTTCAACGGTTGAAACAACAGCTGACAGTGGACCAATCGCGTTAGCAACATCGTTAGAGCCATGAGCAAATGCCATTGCACACGCCGTGATAACCATTAATGTACTGAAGATGCTTTCAACGCCAGTAAAACCACGGCTGTCTTTTTCATCATTTACTGTGTTTGCAAATTTACGAGAGATATAGATGTAACCACCAACCATCACTAAAGCAGACACACCAGCAGAGGCAACCCATGCTTCACCGTTACTTAAATGAAGACCAACGTGTTTAAGGCCTTTTTTGATAGTAACTAGAGCGATAACCATTGTCGTAATGAACATGTAAACAGGAACAAAACGCTTTGCATTCATGAGTGGTTTGTCAGTATCAAATATCAGTCGTTGAGCACTGATAAAGATCATATAAGCAAAGATACCAGAGATCAGTGGGGTAACTAGCCAGCTACCAACAATACCTTGTACTGAGCTCCAATCAACCGCTTCGGTACCCACAGCAACACACGCAAAACCGATGATTGCACCGATGATAGAGTGAGTAGTTGATACAGGCCAACCCATATAAGAAGCAAGTAATAACCAAGTACCAGCAGCAAGCAATGCTGACATCATGCCATACACTAATACTTCAGGCTGATGAGCGAAAAGAGAGGTATCAATTACCCCTTTACGAATTGTATCTGTAACCTCGCCACCTGCAAGGTATGCCCCTGCAAATTCGAAGATCATAGCAATGATGATTGCTTGTTTTACTGTTAGTGCTTTAGACCCTACAGAGGTGCCCATTGCATTGGCAACATCATTTGCACCAATACCAATCGCCATAAGGAAGCCGAAGAAGGCCGCAACTAAAATTAGGGTCGTGCCGTAGTTAGCAAGAATATCCATTGTATTACCTGTTACTGAATCACAAACTTATGAGCGAGATAGCATTAGTTCTAAACGAGAACCAACACGCTGTGCTTGGTCGGCAATGCCGCCAACCCACTCAAGAATTTTATAAAGGAACATAACATCGATCGGATTGTACTTGTGTTCGATGCTCATGAGTTGCTGGCGCAGTTGAATTTGCAATTCATCAGTATCATCTTCAATGATATCTAATTTATTGATCATCTCAGCAACCAAAGTGACTTCACGTCCCTTAAAGCCGGTTTCTAATAGCTCGTCCAATTCGCTGATCACTTCTTGCGCTTGATTAGCCGCATCTAAACAACGTTGAACATAAGCTAAAAATGCATCCTGCATAGAGCTTGGAATTTCAAGTTGGCGACCAACAACGCGACCTGCGATGTCTTTAGCCAGGTTTGCAAGTTTATCTTGCTGAGTTAATAGACCGAGCATATCGGTACGATCAACAGGCATGAATAACCCACGAGGAAGTTTTAAACGAATTTCTCGTTTTAGTACGTCCGCTTCTTTCTCTAAATGAGAAATTTGTGCACGAAGTTCGTTCGCTTTTTCCCAATCACCTTTTGCACACGTTTCGAAAAACGGAACAAGCAGTGAGCAGCATTCATTGACACAAACAACGTGTCGCTGCAAAGGTTTCATTGGGGACTTTGCGAATAACCCCATAATAGTATTTACTGGCATGGTTTCTTAACCTATAAAACAAGTAGCACCTAATGGTGAATTGTTAGACGATGGCCATAAAGGCGCGAATGTTAACCCAATCCCACTATCAATAAAACTACTTTAGATCATGGTTTTGGCATTATTTCTAGCTTGATACCGGACAGTTTAAGCCATATCCTTGGAAAGACAACGGTTATGAGGTCATTATGGAAACTGAAATAGAACTAAAATTTTTTGTTTTTCCTGAGTTTGTAGACACCATTATAGACAAAATTTCAGGTGCAAGAGTTATAGAGCAGAGTTGTCTTCACTTAGGAAACATCTATTTTGATACTCCTGAGCAGCATCTTCGTAAGCATGATACTGGGCTTAGAATCCGACGATTTAATGATGAGCGAGTACAAACATTAAAGACAGCAGGGCGTGTTGTAGCTGGATTACATCAGCGACCAGAATACAATGCTGAACATGATTCAGACACTCCAAATGTGCATTTACACCCTGAAGACGCATGGCCAAATGACATCGCTTTAGATGATCTCCAAGCACAACTGTATCCTTTATTCTCCACCAATTTTGTTCGTCAACAGTGGCTGGTTGCAATGCCTGATGGCAGTGAAATTGAATTGGCTTTTGATCAAGGAGAGGTTATTGCTGGAGATAAAACCACACCAATTTGTGAAGTGGAGCTTGAACTTAAATCGGGTCAAACCGATGCATTATTTACACTTGCTAGAGATTTATGCAGCTCTGGTGGAATGCGTTTAGGTAACCAAAGTAAAGCGGCAAAAGGCTACCGTTTAGCTATGGATACACCAGCGGATAATGTAAAACCGCTAACATTAGTAAGAACAGAATCAACAGACAGCGTTGAAACGTGTTTTGTTAATTCATTAGAACATGCATTATCGCACTGGCATTATCATGAGCAGATTTATATCGATACTCAAGATAAATTAGCATTACAAGAAATTCGAATTGCGATTGCCTTTTTACGACAAATCTTTTTAGTCTTTGGTGAAATGGTACCAAAACGTGCGAGTGAATTATTACGCCAAGAACTGAAATGGCTAGAAGATGAGTTACATTGGTTAGATGAATCAGAGCACCTTGCTTACTTAATTGAAGAAAAAGGGAATGTGCTGAGAAAACTGGATGCTCGTAAATTTCTTGTTGCAAGTTTAAAAGAGAGTGCAGCGAGTCTACCAAGCCAAGATGAAATGCTTTCTTTATTAATGTCAGCTCGCTACTGTGGTTTGTTGCTTGATTTGAGTCGTTGGATCTTAACGCGAGATTGGCAGCCATTTTTAGATGATAAGAAGCGTCAAATATTACAAGAATCTATTGATGGCCATTCAGGTACATTATTAGATAGAACATGGGAAGCACTAGATTCAGCGTTTTCAACATCAAATCAGTTATTACCTACTGATTATTTTAAGCAAAAAATGCGTTTGCGTCGAAATCTAATGACAGGAACCTGTTTTGCATTAATTTATGATGATGAACGCAGAAAGGGCTTTCGCTTACCTTGGTTAGACCTATTACAAGGTATTGGTGATCTAATGAGTTTAGAGCCACTTCGTTCACGAGTGCAGTCGCTTGAAGATGAAGAAGAGCGAGAGCAACTACAGCGCTGGTTACTTCGCCAAGAACGATCGATCTTACATGCCATGGAACAAACTCGCAGAGCTGGGCTTGAATACCCTCCATACTGGCAATAGTATTTATATTACTCTTAATTGATTTAGATTAAGCGGTAACAAGAAGAGAAGTTAGCAAGCAACCCTGTTTGATTACTTCTCTTTTTTATTTTCTATTCGTTCTAGTTTTTTTAGTATTTCACTTTGTTGCTGTAATAATAAGTGAAGCTTTTCATCTCGATCGTGTTTTTCTTTCTGTTCGTGTCGTCTTTGTTCTACTTTTGCGGGCTCTGTAATAATTGAGGTTATCAACCCCGAGATCATACCGAAGATGCCAACCCCTGATAAAATAATCAACACCGCTAGTACTTTCCCTGCAACAGTCACTGGATAATGGTCACCATAACCGACGGTTGATATTGTAACAAAGGCCCACCATATCGCATCTCCTGCTGTATGTATGTTTGCTTCAGGGTTTGATCCTTCAAACATCAACATAAAGACAGAACCTAAAGATATAAGCGTCACCATTAATACTAAAATTGAAGCAATAGTGGCTTCTTTTCGATTTGATTGAATTTGTTTTAACAAAGATTGACTAGATCGAAGTAAACGGAATATACGTAAAATATGGAAAATCCGAGCGTAACGAATAGGCTCGATTATGGGGATGCTCGCAACAAAATCTATCCAGTGATCTTTTAAATATTGGAGGCGGTGCTTACTGCGAAATAAATCAAGACTAAGCTGAAAGAGAAAGAGACCACATATAATAGTGTCGAGTGCGATTAGCATGGTGCGACTAGTGTGATCTAGTGGTACAAACAGCAGGCTTGAGATCACAATTAGTGATAAAAAGGAAAGTATCAGTGACATTAAGCTCAAGGGTCTTAGATCAATTTTGTTATGATTCATGTTAATTATTTATGGGTATCCGTCGATATAATATTGAAGAGTGCACGATTGAAGCTATTAATCATGCACTAAAAAAATCGATTCTGAAAGGTAGTGGGGAAAGACTATGTCAGCAATAACGTTTAGGCCATGGGAAAGGCTGGTCACTGATATTAAATTAGTGCCAAAATTGGTCATTTTAATGGTATTTAGTACCGCGCTGTTAGTAACTAAGCAGTTGTGGGATGCAAATACCTTTTACCAATCTGTAATTGCTATTCAGAAAGAAAAAGCTCAAGAGTCCGCCATTGCTAACGCTGAATTGATAAATGGAATTTTAAATCATAAGCCTAATGGTAAAGAATTGGCAAGTGAAGCGATTAGTGTTCAATCAAAAGCATGGTCTCAAGGTAATTATATTTATGTGATTGATCGTGATAGCGGCACAGTTTTTGGTCATAAATCTACCCGTTCTCTTTCTTCACTTTCAGGCTCTCTTGATGGGGGTTCTTCATTAAAACAACTGATTAGCAGCCTATCTACTCAACAAGCGTACTCAATTAATGATTCTTCTCGTTATGAATTTGCGAAGAAGGTACATAATCATAACTGGGTGGTTGTTGCTTCTCAAAGTTCAGAAGGTGCTGAGCAGTACTATCAAGATTACTTATACCAAGTGATTTGGCAGACGATAATTATGATTGTCACTTTCATGGTTATTTTACTTGGCGCTTCAAATATTATGCTACGCCAAATGCGCTATTTAAATGATTCAATGAAACAGATAGCAGCACAAAACTTATCAGAACCTGTTGAAATGAACTGCAAAGATGAGTTTGGTGATTTAGCTAGAGAGTTGAATAAAACACGATTGCAGCTAAAAAGCGTGGTGGAAACTCAGTTATCAGCCTCTCAAGAGCTCTCTGAACTGACGGAAATCATGACCATTAGTATGGAAGGAACAAAAGAAGCGGCTCAAGAAGAGTTTGCTGAAATCGATCAATTGGCAACAGCTATGAGTGAGATGAGTTCAACCGTGCAAAATGTGGCTGAAAGTGCACGTAACGCATCAATTGGTACAGAGCAAGCACAAACTCAGGCAAAAGTAGGTCAAGAGTTTGTTGAAGGTACAATTGTTAAGATCCAAGCATTATCTGGTGATATTGCAGCGTCAGCAGAAGTAGTAAACCAAGTAGAAGAGCGAGTGGTCTCTATCAGTTCTGTTGTTGAAACGATTCGTGGTATCTCTGAGCAAACCAATTTACTTGCATTAAACGCAGCGATTGAAGCGGCTCGAGCTGGTGATGCAGGGCGTGGTTTTGCAGTAGTTGCCGATGAGGTAAGAAACCTAGCACAAAGTACGCAAGGTGCTACGGTTGAAATTCAAGAGATGATCACTCAATTACAAAACAGTGCAAATCAAGCCGTTGAGCTGATGGAAAAAAGTGTTGTTGAGGCAGCTGAAGGCGTAGAGCTTGTAACTAATGCAGGTACAGAGTTAGACAGTATTGTAAATCAAGTGAATCATATTAATGAAATGAATTTCCAAATCGCAAGTGCTGCTGATCAACAAAGCTCGGTGGCAGAAGAGATGGATCAAAACTTAACTAATGTTAGAGAATTGGTTGAGGCTTCTGTTGTCGTGATGACAGAATTGACAGAAACGTCTGAAGAGATGCAAAAAAATGCCGAAGAGTTAGAAGCTAAGATGAAAGTCTTCAAAATTTAAATCATTTCACCTGATTTTATTGACGCCTACACTCAGTTGTAGGCGTTTTTATTTGCGGCGAAAAACAAAATTTGGCACAGTATTAAAAGTCTGATCGTACTTGGCGGTCATAAGGAATTTTCGATAAGGAATATCATGTCTTTGCCATCCTCATTAGCGTCATTAGCAGAACGTCGCCAACAAGAGTTAACTCATATTTCCCATATACAGCAGTGGCCTAATACATTGCAGGGGCAGCTCTCGATAGCCTTAGGATGCAGTGATTTCTTGCATGAGGCATTTCAGCAAGACGAAGTGTTATGTCAACGCTTCCCATCAATGTTTGAAATTACTGATCGCAGTGAAGAGTACCGCTCTCGATTACAAGAGCGCTTATCACAATGCAATGATGAAAATGCGTTAATGCGAGAGCTTCGCTATTTCCGTCGATGTGAAATGGCCTATATCGCGTGGCGTGACTTTACGTTAGCTCATGAAGTAGAGGGGCATCATTGGTCTTTAGAAATCAGTTTATCTCACCTTTCTTTATTAGCTGAAGCCTTGATTGTTGAATCATACCAATGGCTTTATAAGCAGGCGTGTATTGACTGGGGAACACCAAGAAACGCACAAGGTGAGGCGCAACCTATGCTGATCATAGGGATGGGAAAGTTGGGTGGTGGAGAATTAAACTTCTCATCAGATATTGATTTGATTTTCACCTATCCTGAAAATGGAGAAACTGAAGGTGCTCGCCGAAGTATAGCGAATGCTCAATTCTTTACTCGTTTAGGTCAGAAGATCATTAAAGCATTAGATCAAACCACATTTGATGGCTTTTGTTATCGTGTTGACTTACGTTTGCGTCCATTTGGGGAAAGTGGTCCATTAGTCATGAGCTACGCGGCGTTAGAAGATTACTATCAAGAACAAGGTCGTGATTGGGAACGCTACGCGATGATAAAAGCGCGAGTGATGGGCAAAGAAACTTACAGCCATTATCAAGAACTTCGCCAAATGTTACGCCCATTTGTTTTTCGTCGTTATATTGATTTTGGTGCTATTCAAGCCTTACGTCGAATGAAATCCATGATTACCACCGAGGTACGTCGCCGTGGTTTGAATGATAATATTAAACTTGGCCCTGGTGGTATTCGAGAAGTTGAATTTATTGCTCAAGTATTCCAACTTATCCGTGGTGGTCGAGAGCCTTCTTTGCGTGGTCGTGGATTATTGGAGACATTAGACGCAATTAAAGAGTTAGGGCAGTTAACCACTCAAGAGGTGGATGAGTTAACCACCGGTTATTGCTTCTTACGTCGTTTAGAGAACTTACTACAAGCGATTGGAGATAAGCAAACTCAGACATTACCAATGGACGACAGAGATCAATCTCGCTTGGCTTTTGCTATGGGAATGGCTAATTGGGATGAATTATATAGCGCGATTGAAAAGCACATGAATAGTATACATTCGGTGTTTGAAAATTTGATTGGTCATGATGAAGAAGAGCAAGAAAATAGCATTGATAAGTCGTATGCCGAATTATGGGATATGGCACATAACCCTGAAGTGCTTGAGAATATTTTACAAGAGTTGAACGCAGAACAAGCAGAATCGCTCACTCGTCATATTATTGAGTTTAAAGGTGAACTTAAAAAGAAAACGTTAGGCCCAAGAGGGCGTGAAGCGATCATGCACTTAATGCCTAAATTATTCAGTATTGTGATTAGCCGAGAAGACGCAAGTGACACCTTGCCTCGATTAACGAAATTGATTCAGGCCATTGCGACTAGAACCACGTATCTAGAATTGCTTGATGAGCACAATGGCGCATTACAACATTTAGTTCGTTTGTGTGCAGCAAGCCCAATGGTAGCAGAGCAACTGACTCGTTATCCGATACTATTGGATGAACTATTGGATATTAATCAACTCTATAACCCAATTGAGTTGAGCCAATATAAAATTGAATTGAATGAATTTCTTGCCCGCATTCCTGAAGATGACATGGAACAGCAGATGGAAGCTCTACGTCAGTTTAAGCAGGTGTGTTTACTTAGAATTGCAGCCTCCGATATCGCGGGTGGTTTGTCATTAATGAAAGTAAGTGATCACTTAACCTATTTATCAGAAGCAATAGTTGAAGCGGTAGTTAATCAAGCCTGGTTACAAGTCACTGAAAAATTTGGTGAGCCAACTCATCTTGAAGGCCGAGACAGTAAAGGTTTTGCTGTGATCGGGTATGGTAAGGTTGGTGGCTGGGAGCTTGGTTATAACTCGGATCTTGATATTGTGTTTATGCATGATTGCGATACGAATACTTATACCAATGGTAAAAAAGAGATTGATGGTCGTCAGTTTTATTTGCGATTAGCACAACGAATTATTCATATCTTCTCTGTGCGTACCCCTTCTGGGATTTTATATGAAGTTGATACCCGTTTGCGTCCATCAGGCGCATCGGGGTTATTGGTGAGCACCAGTAAAGCATTTGATGAATACCAAAGAGAAGAGGCGTGGACATGGGAGCATCAAGCTCTGGTTCGTGCTCGTATGATTTATGGGGATGTGACGTTGCAGTCTGCATTTAATGCAACGCGGCATGATATTCTCTGCCTAGAGAGAGATGAAAAAAAACTACAACAAGACGTTGTCGAGATGCGCGAGAAAATGCGAGATCATTTAGGCGGAAAGAAAGCAGGACGTTTTATGTTGAAGCAAGATACGGGTGGTATTACTGATATTGAGTTTTTAGCCCAATACTTAGTGTTAAATCACGCTAACCAAGCGCCAAAACTCACCCGATGGTCTGATAATGTTCGTATTTTCGAAAGCTTTGCGGAGCAGGACGTTATGAGTGAGGAACTATCTCAATCCTTAATTCATGCTTATTGCGTAATGAGAAATGAAATCCATCATCGAAATTTATTAGGTTTTGATGCCGATGTTGCCGATACCAATTTTAATGGAGAGAGAAAAGCGGTAGTAACTGCTTGGAATCAATGGTTTGGTGAGTAAGTTTTACTAAACCTAGAGTTTACTCTTTCTAAGTTGGCGCAGAACTTGCGTAAATGCTACCATTTATAGCAGATAATTTTAATAGATAGCACAAACCAATAATGGTAGATGATTTGCTGTTTATTACCCGGAGAAAAGAATGAAACCGACACTTCCTAATTACGAACAATCCGGTGTATTGATTGTTGGTGATGTAATGCTTGACCGCTATTGGGGTGGTCCAACAACTCGTATTTCACCAGAAGCACCAGTGCCTGTGGTTAAAGTAAATAATATTGAAGAGCGTCCTGGTGGTGCAGCAAACGTTGCCATGAATATTGCTGCGTTAGGCGGTAATGCTCATCTTGTTGGTCTTGTTGGGGATGATGAACCAGCAAAAGCATTAACAGCGACATTAGCGTCATTAAAAGTGCATTGTGATTTTGTTTCTCTTCCTGAGTTTCCAACGATTACCAAACTACGAGTGATGAGCCGTGGTCAACAGCTTATCCGTTTGGATTTCGAAGAAAGCTTCCATGATGTTCCTGCTGAGCCTTTAATCAGCCGTATGCAAGCTACGTTATCAAAAGTAAAAGCGGTTGTATTATCTGATTATGCAAAAGGGGCATTAGAGCACGTTCAGTTAATGATCCAAGAAGCACGCAAAGTAAATGTTCCTGTATTTATCGACCCTAAAGGCGCTGATTTTGAACGTTACCGTGGTGCAACATTATTAACACCAAACATGCTTGAATTTGAAACGGTTGTTGGCAAAGTAAAAGACGAAGACGATCTGGTTGCCAAAGGCCAGCTGATTATCGACGAGTTTGATTTCGAAGCGTTACTTGTTACGCGTAGTGAGCACGGCATGACATTACTTCGTCGTGATATGGAACCATTGCATTTACCTACGCAAGCGCGTGAAGTGTTTGATGTGACAGGTGCAGGCGATACGGTTATTTCTGTTTTAGCTGCATCAGTATCAACAGGCAAACCACTTGATGAAGCATGTGCATTAGCGAATGCAGCAGCAGGTGTAGTTGTTGGTAAGCTGGGTACATCGACGCTATCAACCATTGAACTGGCAGAAGCGATTCACGGTAGCCAAGATTCTGGTTTTGGAATTATCAGTGAAGATGCTTTGGTTAATGCGGTAAAACAAGCTCGTGATCGTGGTGAAAGAGTAGTAATGACCAATGGTTGTTTTGATATTTTACATGCAGGTCATGTTTCTTATCTAAACCACGCAGCAGAATTAGGCGATCGCCTGATTGTAGCGGTTAACACTAACGAATCAGTACAGCGTTTAAAGGGCCCTGGTCGTCCTATCAACCCAACAGATCGTCGTATGGCGGTATTGGCAGGACTAGGTGCGGTTGATTGGGTTGTTCCTTTTTCTGAAGACACACCTCAGCGTCTTATTTCTGAAGTATTGCCAACCTTACTTGTAAAAGGTGGTGACTACGCAATCGAAGACATTGCGGGTGGTGCAGAAGTGATTGCTGCTGGCGGTGAAGTGAAAGTATTAAACTTTGAAGATGGTTGTTCAACAACAGGCATCATTGAAGCAATTAAAGGCGGTCGCGGTTAATATCATCCGTAATGCATAAAAGAAAAGCCACATTATAGTAATGTGGCTTTTTTGTTTGTGCTATGCCCATAATAAAATGTATACGATGGGTATTAGCTTATTTAGCTTGCGTGGTTTTGTTTGCTTTTAAACCCGCGTTGATATCCATGATATCTTGCTCGCTTAATGTACCAACCGCTTGTTTGAGCTGAAGGACACTTAAGATGTAGTCGTAACGAGCGTTTGCTAGGTTGCGGTTTGCATCATACAAACGACGCGTTGAATCTAATACATCAACAATAGTACGTGTACCAACATCAAAGCCTGCTTCTGTTGCTTCTAATGCTGATTTTGCCGAGATTACCGTTTGCTCGTACGCTTTTAATGCACCAATTGACGCATTGATGTTGTTGTTAAATGCACGAACATTTTTCGTCACATCACGGTAAGTCGCTTCCAAATCTTGGCTTGCTGCAACGTATTGGAACTCAGCTTGGCTCGTTAATGAACTCGTGTTACCACCAGTATAAATAGGAACAACTAAATTAATACCAGCTTTTAAATCATTTGCATCATAATCAGTTCGTGGAGAATTTGTTCCTGAAACATCGGTATAACCATAAGATGCATCAAAAGTCAGTGATGGCATGTGACCAGAGCTTGCTAGAGAGATATTATCTTTTGCAACATCAGCACTGATACGAGCAGCCAATAGACTTAAGTTTTTTTGTTGTGCTTCATCAATTAAACTATCAGAGCTTTGTGTTGAAGGGCTAGCAGAGAAGCGCTCAGTATCTAATACACTTAGTTTTGTGTGACCTTGACCAGTAATAACACGAAGATCTTCGTAGCTATTAACTAGTTGGTTCTCTGTTAATACTTCATTTGCCAATACGCTATCGTATTGTGCTTGTGCATCATGAACATCGGTAATTGCAGATAAACCCACATCAAAACGTTGTTTCGTTTGCTCAAGTTGGCGACCAACCGCTGCTTTTTCTGCACGTACAAATTCAAGATTGTCGTTAGCACGTAACACATCAAAGTACGCTTGAGCAACACGCAAAATTACACCTTGTTGTTCTGCTGCATACGCAGAATCAGCTTGGCGAGCACTTTTTTCAGAGATATCTAAGCTTACCCAGCTAGAACGTTGGTATAGTTCTTGGGATAGTGAAATACCTGCGTTTAATACATCTTGCTCATTAGAATCGTAGTTACTACGGGTCATATTGTAGCCCGCAGTTAAATTAATTTGTGGTAATAACGAACTTTGAGATGAATTCACTGCTTCAAAAGCGGCATCTTTAGTCGCAGCAGCTCTTAGAAGTTGAGGATCATTTTCTTTAGCTTGATTGTATACTTGCGCAAGGTCATCGGCAGCAGCTAAAGAGCTGAAACTACCTAATGCCATTCCAATTAAGAGTGGAAGCAGTTTTCTCATGGTGGTTTGTCCTGCAAAAATTGTTTTATATAATATAGTACATAGAGTGTACCTTAACTCTCAGTACTCTGGCTGTAAAGATTACGTTTTTTTACGTTTTATCGACTTTTGGTATCTTAATAATGTGGAAAGCATCTAAAAAAAATGTAAGCATTATCAAAAAAGTTGAGTTAAAAAATTGTTGCCGTCATCGATGAGTGATAAAACTGAGCCACAAAATGCGGAGAGCAGAATGAATTCATCATCAAAAATACGATTAGAAAGCCAATTTACTTCAGGTGATGTTGATATTTTGTCGAAAGCATCGCTCTATAATGGCTTTTTCAAAATGACAAAAGTGAGCTTTCGACATCAACTATTTCAGGGTGGTTGGAGCGAGGTAATCGAAAGAGAGTTATTTGAGCGCGGACACGCTGTAGCGTTACTGCCTTATGATCCGGTAAGCGATAGTGTCGTGTTAATAGAGCAAATTCGAGTTGGTGCACTAGAGTCTGATTCTCCTTGGCAGTATGAGATAGTCGCTGGAATGATAGATAAAGATCAAACCGCAGAGCAGGTAGCTATTCGAGAAGCCAACGAAGAAGCCGGTATTGACGTTTCTCATTTAGAGAAAATCTCTCATTTTTATCCTTCTTCTGGTGGCTGCACAGAGCAACTAGATGTGTTTGTCGGTTGTGTTGATGCCTCTAAAGCGGTTGGTATTCATGGCTTAGAAGAAGAAAATGAAGACATTCGGGTTCATGTTGTGACCCGAGAAGAGGCTTACACATTAGTGACTCGTGGCATAATTGAGAATGCTGCCTCAATTATTGCGCTTCAGTGGTTAGAATTAAATGTTTCGCGCTTACGATCACAGTGGAATGCGCAATAACATGCGTAAATACCATGTAGATTTAGCAAGCTTGATGAGAGTATATGAAACTAATTACGCTAAATTGGTGTCACTTTTACCAAAGAATGAAAAAATAGGTGCACTAACTCGTTATCAAGTTTGTCAACAACAGTATCAGATCAAAGTTTTAGAAGTGACAGTATATACAACATTAGTTGAAGTTTATCAGATAGATGAGAAACCAATTTATCCACTTCCGAAGTTAACAGTAAGGCTTTATCATGATGCGAGAGTTGCAGAGGTGTGCGCGAGCCAACAACTTGCCTACATTAAAGCGAAATACGATTACCCAAATGGGAAGATGCTTCAAAAAGATGAAAAGCATCAATTAAACCAGTTTTTAAGTGACTGGCTAACGTTTTGTTTGAAAAATGGGATAAGCCAAGAGCCCATTTTTTTAGAAAAGAATTAAAAGGTTGTAGCTATTTTGCTCTCGGAAACATTACTAAATAACGAAAACGGCCCAATTCGGTTGTTACAGATAACAGATACGCATTTGTTTGCGCCTGAAGATGGGGCGCTTCTTGGTGTACCTACATTAAAAAGTTTTCAAACTGTTGTTGAACAGGTGCAACAGCGTACGCCAAATTTTGATGCGATTATTGCAACGGGTGACATCTCTCAAGATCATACCGTGTCGTCATATCAACATTTTGTTGATGGAATTAAGCCATTAGTAAAGCCATGTTATTGGTTACCAGGTAATCATGACTATAAACCTAGTATGGGGGGAGTACTGCCATCCTCTCAAATCCAAGCTTGTGAGCATTTATTTATAGGTCAGCACTGGCAACTAATTATTCTGGATAGCCAAGTGGTAGGCGTGCCTCATGGGGCATTATCAAAAGAGCAATTAGCTTTACTTGATAGCGTGTTATCCCAAAATCCAGACCGTCATTCCTTAGTGCTATTGCATCATCATCCACTGCCTGCGGGTAGCGCATGGCTTGATCAGCATCAGTTAAAAGACAATGATGAATTTTGGAGTGTCGTTGGTCAGCATGACAATGTCAGTGGCATTGTATGTGGCCATATTCACCAAGAACTTGACCGTATTGTTAATGGTGCCCGTTTACTTGCAACGCCTTCAACGTGTGTACAATTTCTTCCAGATTCAGATGATTTTGCCTTAGACTCACAAGCACCAGGCTGGAGAACGTTGGATTTACTGCCTGATGGAAGAATTGAGACGCAAGTACACCGTTTAGAGAATTGTGATTTTTCTGCTGACAGTAATGCTGGAGGCTATTAAGTGAAAAAGCCAAGCTTACTCTTATATATTCATGGGTTTAACAGCTCACCGTTATCCCATAAAGCGCAAGTCATGACTCGTTATTGTGAAGCGCAACGTCCAGACATTAAAGTGATAACACCTCGATTACCTTCTTATCCAAAAGAAGCTGCTCAGTATTTAACTCAACTGGTCGAAAAGTACCAAACTGACTACCAAATAGGTTTAGTTGGCAGTTCGCTAGGTGGGTATTTATCAACATGGTTAAACCATCGCTATGGATTAAAAGCGGTGTTAGTTAATCCAGCCGTGAAGCCTTATGAGTTGCTTGAGGATTATTTAGGAACTCAAGTGAACCCGTATACACAAGAAGAGTACTTCCTTGAAGAAAAACACATGAAAGAACTCTTTTCATTGCGTGTTGATTTGATTGATACCCCGAGCTCTTTGTGGTTATTACAGCAAGAAGGCGATGAAGTGCTTGATTATCGACAAGCGGTAGACAAATATTCAGCCTGTAAGCAAACAATAGAAAAAGACGGCGACCACAGTTTTGTTGATTTTGAGCGTTACCCTGAACAAATTATTCAATTTCTAAATTTATAGTTACCGTTTCTCTACGATAGAGACACAGTATCTATACAATCTTTAATACAAAGCCACATATTTAGAGTGGAATAGGGGCGTTTGCTTGACTTTCCTCTCTCCCTTTCAGACTATGTGACAAATTTTAAGAAGCCTTCCGAGATATGACTGAACAATATAATGCAGGAGCCATTGAGGTTCTAAATGGCCTTGAGCCCGTTCGTCGCCGTCCTGGTATGTATACCGACACTGTTCGCCCAAACCATTTGGGCCAAGAAGTTATTGATAACAGTGTTGATGAAGCGTTAGCCGGACACGCGAAAAAAGTTGAAGTAATTTTACATGCCGATCAATCACTTGAAGTTATTGATGATGGGCGTGGTATGCCTGTTGATATCCATCCAGTAGAAAAAATATCAGGCGTTGAACTTATTTTATGTAAGTTACACGCAGGTGGTAAATTCTCAGGTAAAAACTACGAATTCTCAGGCGGCTTGCATGGGGTTGGTATCTCTGTCGTAAACGCCCTTTCAAAACGCGTCGAAGTTACTGTCCGTCGTGATGGTCAAATATATGAAATTGCGTTTGAACACGGTGAAAAAGTATCGGACTTAACGGTAACGGGCACTTGTGGTCGCCGTAATCGCGGTACCAGTGTTCATTTTTGGCCTGATACAAGCTATTTTGATTCGGCAAAATTCTCGGTTAGCCGTCTGATTAATAATCTAAAAGCTAAAGCCGTATTATGCCCAGGCTTAGAGATTATTTTTAAAGACAAAGTAAACGATAAAGAGCATAGATGGTGCTATGAAGATGGTCTTAAAGATTATCTATTAGAGGGCGTTAGTGGTTATACATTATTGCCTGAAGACCCATTTACTGGCGCATTCTTAGGTAAAGGCGAAGCCGCTGATTGGGCCGTAACTTGGTTGCCTGAAGGCGGAGAACTTGTTTCTGAAAGCTATGTAAACCTTATCCCTACCGCTCAAGGTGGTACGCACGTCAATGGCATGCGCCAAGGTCTTTTAGATGCAATGCGTGAATTCTGTGAGTTCCGAAACTTATTACCACGTGGTGTTAAATTAACTGCAGATGATATTTGGGATCGTTGTGCTTACGTTTTGTCGGTTAAAATGCAAGATCCTCAGTTTGCAGGCCAAACCAAAGAGCGTTTATCTTCACGTCAATGTGCTGCATTTGTTTCTGGTGTTGTGAAAGACGCATTCAGCTTATGGTTGAATGAAAAACCACAAATAGCAGAACTGATTGCCGAAGCTTGTATTGCCAATGCACACCGTCGTATGCGAGCAGCTAAGAAAGTCGTTCGTAAGAAGATTGCATCAGGCCCTACATTGCCTGGTAAATTGACAGACTGTTCAATTCAAGATTTAGCTCGTACCGAACTTTTCTTAGTGGAAGGGGATTCGGCGGGTGGTTCTGCGAAACAAGCGCGTGATCGTGAATTTCAAGCGGTAATGCCACTGCGTGGTAAAATTCTAAATACGTGGGAAGTATCAGCTGACCAAGTATTAGCCTCTCAAGAAGTTCACAATATTTCTGTTGCGTTAGGCATTGACCCTGACTCAGATGATTTATCAGGCTTACGTTACGGTAAAGTATGTATCCTTGCCGATGCCGATTCAGATGGTCTTCACATTGCGACTCTGCTATGTGCGCTATATCTGAAGCACTTCTCTTCTTTAGTTCGTGCTGGACACGTTTATGTAGCCATGCCGCCACTGTATCGTATTGACTGTGGTAAAGAGGTCTTTTATGCCCTTGATGAAGCAGAAAAAGAAGGCGTGTTAGATCGTTTAAGCAATAAACGCGCAAAAATAAACGTGCAACGATTTAAAGGATTGGGTGAGATGAACCCACTTCAACTTCGTGAAACAACGATGGATCCAAACACTCGTCGCTTGGTGCAATTAACCATTGATGACGATGAAAAGACCAATGAAATGATGGATATGCTTTTAGGAAAAAAACGTGCAGACGATCGTCGTGCTTGGCTACAATCTAACGGCGATCAGGCAGAGGTATAAGATATGAGTTCAGAAATGTCCTTGGAAGGTGTTGAACAGCTGCCGCTGCGCAAGTTTACAGAAGACGCTTATCTAAATTACTCCATGTACGTAATCATGGATCGCGCGTTACCTTATATTGGTGACGGTCTGAAACCGGTTCAACGTCGTATTATTTATGCGATGTCAGAGCTTGGTTTATCTGCGAATGCAAAATATAAAAAGTCGGCACGTACGGTTGGTGATGTATTAGGTAAATACCACCCACATGGTGACTCTGCTTGTTATGAAGCGATGGTACTAATGGCTCAGCCTTTCTCTTACCGCTACCCATTAGTAGATGGTCAGGGTAACTGGGGTGCGCCGGATGATCCGAAATCGTTCGCCGCAATGCGTTATACCGAATCAAAATTATCGAAGTTTGCTGATGTATTACTTGGTGAGATAAGCCAAGGTACGGTTGAATGGCAGCCAAACTTTGATGGTACGATGAAGGAGCCTAAGATTTTACCTGCTCGTCTTCCTCACATATTGCTGAATGGCATCATGGGTATTGCGGTTGGCATGGCTACGGATATTCCTCCTCATAATGTGCGTGAAGTTGCGAATGCGACGGTGCATTTATTGGATAATCCAAAAGCAGATTTAGATCAAGTTATGGATTTCATTCAGGGTCCTGATTATCCAACTGAAGCTGAAATTATTTCATATCATACTGATATTAAGAAGATCTACCGTACTGGTCGTGGCAGCATTAAAATGCGTGCAGTGTGGCATAAAGAAGGTAGTGATATCGTTATTACTGCATTACCACACCAAGTGTCAGGCAGTAAGTTATTAGAACAAATTGCAAGCCAAATGCGAGCGAAGAAACTACCAATGGTAGACGATCTTCGCGATGAGTCAGATCATGAGAACCCGACTCGTATCGTGATTGTTCCACGCTCAAATCGTATTGAAGCTGAACCGTTAATGAATCATCTATTTGCTTCTACGGATCTTGAAAAAAGCTTCCGTGTGAACCTAAATATGATTGGTTTGGACTTACGCCCACAAGTTAAAGGCTTAGTTAGCATTCTTAATGAGTGGATTGAATTCCGTCGCACGACCGTTCGTAAACGTTTACAGCATCGTCTTGATAAAATCTTAGCTCGTTTGCATATTTTAGATGGTCTATTGGCTGCGTATTTGAATATCGATGAAGTTATCGAAATCATTCGTACTGAAGATGATCCAAAACACGAGCTAATGACGCGCTTTGATTTAACTGAAATTCAAGCAGAAGCCATTTTAGAAATTAAACTTCGCCAGTTAGCAAAACTGGAAGAGATTAAGATCCGTGGTGAGCAAGATGAGTTAGCGAAAGAACGAGATCAAATTGAGAAGTTATTAGGTTCTGAGCGTCGTCTAAATACGTTAATTAAGAAAGAAATCTTAGCGGATGCAGAGAAGTTTGGTGATGATCGTCGTTCTCCATTAGTTGAGCGTGAAGAAGCGAAGGCATTAACAGAGCGTGATTTAATTCCAAGCGAAACGATTACGGTTGTTCTTTCTGATAAAGGTTGGATCCGTCATGCGAAAGGGCATGAAGTTGACCCAACAACCTTAAACTATAAGTCGGGTGATAAATATCTAGCTCATGCGCGTGGAAAGAGTAATGCACCAGCGGTCTTTATGGGGAGTAATGGTCGAAGTTATGCATTAGAATCGCATACTTTACCTTCAGCAAGAAGCCAAGGTGAGCCAATTACAGGTCGATTGAATATAACGGCAGGCAGTCAAATTACTCATGTTGTTATGGGTGAAGAAGATCAAGCATGGTTAATTAGTTCTGATGCGGGTTATGGCTTTGTTTGTAAGGGAAGTGATTTACTATCGAAGAATAAGAATGGTAAGACGTTATTGACGCTTCCTGAAAACTCGTTAGTGATGAACCCGGAAGCGGTTTCTGATTTAGATAATGATGAAATTTTAGCGATTACCAATGAAGGCCGAATGCTTCTGTTCCCTATTAAAGATTTACCGCAACTAGGTAAAGGCAAAGGGAATAAGATCATCAATATTCCGGCAGCGCGTTCGAAGTCTCGTGAAGAGTTCTTGTCTCACTTATTACCACTGCCTCAAGGTGCAACTATTACCCTGTATGCGGGCAAGCGTAAGTTAGGGTTGAAACCTACGGATTTAGATAACTTCCGTGGTGAGCGTGGTCGTCGTGGTAGCTTATTACCAAGAGGTCTGCAACGAGTGACTCGCATTGATATTAATGGTGAGTGCACCGTAACTGAAGAGAGTGAATAATCTTTAGTTGTTTTTCAATAAAAAAATAGCGCATGGTGAATGCGCTATTTTTTTATCTCGATAGTATTGGAGTTGATCAGTTTGAAGGATCTTCTGCAATGGTAACTTTAATCGTTTTCGCTTTGCCCTTACGAATAACATCAACATCAACTTCAGTTTCTGGGCGTAATTCGGTCACAATATCCGTAACATTTTGTCGATTAATGACACTTTTTCCATCAATGCTCGTAATAATATCTTGAGTTATGATCCCAGCTTTTTCTGCCGGGCTATTTGGCGCAACGCCTAAAACTAAAATACCATTAATGTTATCTGCATTCATTAAGCGAGCCATTGCCGGGTTGATATCTCGGCCATCAATGCCTATATAACCACGAATAACTTGTCCATCTGCAATTAAGCGGCGCATGATTTTATCAGCCAGAGCATAAGGAATAGCAAATGAAATTCCATAGGTTTCAAGCTCTGTTGCCTGCTGGAAAGAGGCGGTATTAATACCAACTAACTCTCCCCGTGTATTCACTAGAGCGCCACCTGAGTTGCCTCTGTTAATTGCGGCATCGGTTTGGATTAAACCTTGTGTTCCATCAGAGCTTAATGCTGCGCGACCAGTTGCTGAAATAATACCAAACGTGGTGGTTTGACCTAAGTTATAAGGGTTACCGATAGCAAGAACGACATCACCAATATCGGCTTGATAGTTTGGGTTTAATGGGATAACAGGAAGGTTAGTATCTTTAATTTGTAATACGGCTAAATCAGTACGCTTATCTTTACCAATTAACTGAGAGTTAAATAAGCGGCCATCTTGCAGAGCTACAATCACTTGATCAGCATCGGCAACCACATGATAGTTTGTAATTATATAACCTTTATCACTTATAATAACGCCAGAGCCTAAACCTTCTGTGTCTAAACGAAGGCGGTCTTCATTATTGTATTTTCGGCTATAAATATTCACAACCGCAGGTGCCGCTCGACGAACTGCATAATTAAATGAGATTTGATTACTTATTTGCTGTGGGGCTTGGTTTGTTTGAAGTTGCTCTGTCGTAATGGATGAGCGAAGATTAGGGAATGCAAATAGCAGAACGGCAGCTGTCGCTGTTCCGATAATAGCTGAGCGCAATAAGAATGAAAGCATTGCCTTCCTAACCTTTAAGAATCATAAAATAGTGGGCTAGGATAACATTGAACGTTTAAAAAAAGTAGATGTGAGAATAAGCGCTCACCTGAACACTTATTCTCTTTATTAGGCTTTAATTATTTAATCACAAGGTAAAGCGTTTGTTCTCCACGCTGAATATTAAGAGCAAGTACCGATGGTTTATCTTCTAATAGCTTTCTAAAGTGCTGTAAATTAGTCACGCGGCTTCGGTTAATACCAATAATGATATCTCCTTTTTGTAAACCATAACGTTGAGCCATAGATCCCTTTTGAATACTGCTAATTTTCACGCCTTTAACAGGATCTGAATGGGATGTATTTTCTAGTTCGGCGCCTTTTAAGCCATCATGCAGTTTTTCGGCTTTCGCTTTTACTTGTTCCGCTTCTTTCAGTGTCGCTGTGACGGTTTTTTCTTTTCCATCACGGATTAGCCCTAAGGTCACTTTTTTACCCGCACCTAGAGTGGCGACTTTAGCGCGTAATTCACCAAAGGTTTGAATTTTTTTACCGTTAATCGATATAAGAATATCACCAGCTTTAATTCCCGCTTTATCTGCTGCGCTATCTGGTATCACTTGACTAACAAAGGCTCCGTGATTGGTGTCGTAATCAAACGCTTCTGCCAGTTCAGCAGTAAGCTCTCCACCTTGAACGCCAAGTATGCCGCGTTTTACATGGCCAAATTCTAGAATTTGCTCTGATAAATTACGAACCATATTGGATGGGATAGCAAAACCGATACCTACGTTACCGCCATTTGGTCCTAAAATGGCCGTATTAATACCAATAAGTTCACCATTCAAATTCACCAGTGCGCCACCGGAGTTACCGCTGTTGATTGCCGCATCGGTTTGAATAAAGTTTTCAAAGTTATCGAGATTTAATCCACTACGGCCAAGGGCTGAAACAATGCCTGAGGTCACAGTTTGTCCTAAACCAAATGGATTGCCTATTGCGACACTAAAGTCTCCAACTCGTAGATTATCAGAATCAGCTAATTGGATTTGAGTTAGGTTTTTGGCTTCTTCTAGCTTTAATAAAGCAATATCGGACATTTCATCGCTGCCAATCAATTCAGCAGTGTATTCACGACCGTCATGCAATTGAACAAGGATTTCTTTCGCACTGTTGATAACGTGATGGTTCGTTACGATATAGCCTTTTTTAGCATCAACGATGACACCAGAACCAAGACCTCTAAATGGTCGCTCTTGAACTTGTTCAGCAGGGTAGTCTGGCCCTAAAAAGAAACGAAACTGCTCAGGTATATGTTGTTTTGATACTTGAGTCCCTGACACGGAGATACTGACTACTGCTGGTGTGATTTTTTCCAGCATAGGTGCAAGGCTAGGCAGTTGCTGAGAGTTGACCGCAAGGGGTAAGGCCGCTTGAGATTGAATAGGGGTAAGAATTGCACTGATGCTTAAAGTTAAAGCACCTAAAACAAGCAAAGGCTTTTTCATCGATAATGTACTCTTAGTTAAACAAAGTGTACTTATTCGACTCAAAAGCCTTTATAAAAGTTCATAGTAAATGCAAATTTTAAGCGATTTTATCTTCTTTTTTTGCGCTTACATCGCTAAGTGGTTCATCTTTCAATAAGCCACTTGCACCATTCGCATAGTCTTTTGGTGGGCTATTAATTTCATCTTTTACATGAGCCACTTTTTTATTTAACTCTGGTGAAAGAGTCATCTCATCCAAGCGAGCTGAGAATGGATTATCTTGCTCTGGCAAGTTTGGCATTAATTCTTTAGATGTTGACGCCATGTGGTCATACATTTTATTAAAATCTTTTGCTAATGCTTCTAGCATGGTGGCACTTGTCGCGAAATGGTCCACCAATTCTTGACGGTACTGTTCCAACTCATACTTAGATTTTTCTAAATCTTGTTTTAATGATTTTTGATCTTTGATGCTAGGAACTGTAAAACGAGAAATCATAAAGCCAATGGTGATACCAATAGCTAAGCCAATTAAAGCGTATGTCCACGCCATGAAGTACTCCTTACCGTTTTTATTAATATGGGTCGACTTAATACTAATCTTATTAACTGCATATTTAGATTGGTATAACTGTGAGTTAGCCCACTCATAGTGTGAGTTGAGAACATGCTACTATGAAGGGAGTCAATCAACAAAAGAAAAGATTAAAAGTGATGACACCATTAGAAAAATATCAGCAAGACCTCAATCAAGAGGGGTTTATGCATGATAGCGCTCAACAAAATGCTGTAGAACATCTTGATGATTTATATCGACGGTTTTTAGAATTAAAAGTTCCTCAAATACCAATAAAAAAGTCTTGGAAACGATTTTTTAAAAAAGACGAGCCACAAAAACTCGTGCCTGAAAAAGGACTTTATTTTTGGGGCGGAGTAGGCCGTGGTAAAACTTATTTAGTCGATACCTTTTATGATGCATTACCTACAGAAAGAAAAATGCGTGTTCATTTTCATCGTTTTATGCAACGAGTGCATGATGAACTGGGTGAACTAAAACAACAGTCTGATCCTTTACTTATTGTTGCTGATAAATTCAAACAAGAGACAGACATTATTTGTTTTGATGAGTTTTTTGTCTCAGATATAACAGATGCAATGATTCTGGCTACTTTATTAGAAGCTTTATTTGAGCGTGGGATTGCTTTAGTCGCAACATCAAATATTGAACCACATAACCTGTATCGTAATGGCTTGCAGCGAGCACGTTTTCTTCCTGCTATTGCATTAATAGAGGCGCATTGTGACATTGTTAATGTCGACAGTGGCATTGATTATCGATTAAGAACGTTAGAGCAAGCTGAAATTTTTCATTTTCCATTAGATGCGAAAGCGGAAAATAACATGAAAATGTATTTTGACAAGCTGACCTCAGAAAGCGAATACAAGGCAAAAACCATTGAGATAAATCATCGGCAACTAGAAGTAAAAGCGGAAGGAGATGGTGTGGTTCATTTTGATTTTGAATCACTGTGTGAGAGTGCACGTAGCCAGCATGATTACATTGAGCTTTCGCGTTTATATCACACGGTTTTGTTGTCTAATGTAAAAATCATGGGGGAGCTTAATGATGATGCTGCTCGTCGCTTTATTGCCATGGTTGATGAGTTTTATGAACGAAACGTCAAATTGATCATCTCAGCAGAAGTTGATTTAGCTGCTATTTATGAAAAAGGGCGCTTAACGTTTGAATTTAAACGTTGTCAGTCTCGTCTAGTTGAAATGCAAAGCCACGAATACTTAGCAAAAGAACATTTATCTTAATCATTACCTCCTATATTTTTATAATTTATAGCGGAGATTTGGTGTGATGAGAGTCAAATTTCATTTTTTTTGCTGTTTTTTCATAATATGTGAAATATCTTCAAAAAAAAGGTGATTTTTTCTTCACGCTTCACTATAATCCTCCGACCCACCGTTACTGTACTGGCGTAATTGCCAAGAGTGCCAACCACTCGAAGGGGTGATGACTGGGCTCAAAAATATACAGTGGGAGCGAAAGCTCCTAATCAGTGAAATTATTTAATAACGGGTATCATTAGCATGAAAACTTTCGTTGCTAAACCAGCCGCTGTAAAGCGTGACTGGTATGTTGTAGACGCTGAAGGTAAAACTCTTGGTCGTATCGCAACTGAAATCGCATCTCGCCTACGTGGCAAGCATAAAGCAGAATACACTCCTCACGTAGATACTGGTGATTACATCATCGTTATCAACGCAGAGAAAGTACGCGTAACAGGTAATAAAGCGGCTGGTAAAATCTACTACCGTCACACTGAATTCCCTGGCGGTCTAAAATCTATTTCTTTCGAGAAACTGATCGATCGTAAACCTGAAATGGTTATTGAATTAGCTGTTAAAGGTATGCTTCCACGTGGTCCTCTTGGTCGTGCTATGTACCGTAAACTTAAAGTTTACGCTGGCGCTGAGCATAACCACACTGCTCAACAACCACAAGTACTAGACATTTAATCGGGGATTATGGCAATGGCAGAGAATCAATACTACGGCACTGGTCGCCGTAAAAGCTCAGCAGCTCGTGTTTTTATCAAACCGGGTACTGGCAACATCGTAATCAACAAGCGTAGCCTTGAAGTTTACTTCGGTCGTCCAACAGCACGTATGGTTGTTAACCAACCTCTAGAGCTAGTTGAAATGACTGATAAACTAGACCTATTCATCACTGTTTCTGGTGGTGGTATTTCTGGTCAAGCTGGTGCGATCCGTCACGGTATCACACGCGCTCTTATGCAATACGATGAATCACTACGTCCTGCACTACGTGCAGCTGGCTATGTTACGCGTGACGCTCGTTGCGTTGAGCGTAAGAAAGTTGGTCTACGTAAAGCACGTCGTAAACCACAATTCTCTAAGCGTTAATATTACGCTTACCAGTGGCTTTGTTTTCAGAGCCACTTGGATATTGTGTTCAAAAGCTCAGCATTTATGCTGGGCTTTTGTTGTTTTTGTGAGGTGAAATACTCTTCACAGCTTGAATTCCTTCTACTTTTCTTATCTTTTCTCCCTTCTCATTATAAAAAGTCTACCTACTTCACAAATGTTGCAAAAAAGTAGCTTTACCTTGTCAAAAAGTAAGGTTTTCTTTATCATTTATGGGTAAAAACAACAGCATAATAATATATGAACAAATTCTATGGTTATTTTAAGAATTTATAACATCTAAATCCTGTTGTATCACACCATTGAAGTTAGCCGTAGCTCGACAATGTATGGACATAATAAAAACTACATAAAGAGCACATGGGAGAAAGTTGGATGAGCAATGCGCCAGTGAGTAATGGTCGACGCCGTTTCTTAACAGCAACAACTGCGGTTGTTGGTGGTTTAGGAGCTGTGGCGGTGGCCGTACCTTTTATTAAATCTTGGAATCCGAGTGCAAGAGCGAAAGCTGCAGGTGCACCGGTTGAAGTCGATATCAGTAAGCTCGAGGATGGGCAGATGGTTCGTGTTGAGTGGCGAGGTAAACCTGTATGGGTTGTACGCCGTTCAGAGGCACTTTTACAATCATTGACTGAAATCGATGGTCAACTTCGAGACCCATCTTCAGGCGAAGAGCAGCAACCTGTGTACGCTCAGAATGCATATCGTTCGATTAAGCCTGAAATATTTTTAGCCGTTGGTATTTGTACTCACCTTGGCTGTTCACCTACCTATTTACCTGACAGTTTTAGTGAACAAGTTGAAGGGGTTAACTCTGGTTTCTTCTGTCCGTGCCATGGCTCTAAATTTGATATGGCTGGTCGAGTATTCCAAGGGGTGCCTGCGCCATTGAACCTAGTGGTTCCTAAACATATGTACCTTAGTGATACGCGTATCCTAGTTGGGGTTGATGAAGGAGGGGAAGCCTAATGCAACCGTTACTCGATTGGGTAGAAAAACGTCTACCTGCGATGAATGCGTATAAAAAGCATTTATCTGAATACCCAATGCCAAAAAACTTTAACTTTTGGTATTTCTTTGGCTCATTAGCTATGTTGGTTTTAGTTAACCAGATCGTTACTGGTATCTGGCTAACAATGAACTATGTTCCTTCTGGTGAGGGTGCATTTGCCTCTGTTGAATACATCATGCGTGATGTTGATTATGGTTGGCTACTTCGCTATATGCACTCTACAGGTGCATCAGCCTTTTTTGTTGTTATTTATCTGCACATGTTCCGTGGCTTAATTTACGGTTCTTATCAGAAGCCTCGTGAATTGCTATGGCTATTTGGTATGCTGATCTTCTTAGTGTTAATGGCTGAAGCGTTCATGGGATACTTACTTCCATGGGGACAAATGTCTTACTGGGGCGCTCAGGTTATCATTTCACTGTTTGGTGCAATTCCTGTTATTGGTGATGATTTAACATTGTGGATCCGTGGTGATTACGTGATCTCTGGTGCGACACTGAACCGTTTCTTTGCGCTTCACGTTATTGCTCTCCCAATTGTATTATTGCTATTAGTAGTATTACATGTACTCGCTCTGCATGAAGTGGGTTCTAATAACCCTGATGGTATTGAGTTGAAAATACCAAAAGCAAAAGATGACAAGGGTGAGCATAAAACACAATTTAAATTCCATGAATACTATACGAGCAAATATAACATTATTGACTCGGTGCCTTTCCATCCATACGGAACGGTAAAAGATATGATTGGTGTAGCTGGTTTCTTATTCTTCTTCTGTTATGTGTTGTTCTTTAACCCTGAAATGGGTGGATACTTCCTTGAGCCGCCTAACTTTGAAGCGGCAAACCCATTGAAAACTCCTGAACACATTGCTCCCGTTTGGTATTTCACGCCATTCTATGCAATCTTGCGTGCGGTTCCTGATAAGTTATTAGGCGTTGTCGCTATGGGTGCATCGATTGTTGTGCTATTCCTTCTTCCTTGGTTCGACCGTTGTAAAGTTCGTTCATACCGTTACCGTAGTAAATTGCATTTACTGAATATTGCACAGTTTACTGTTAGCTTTATTGCTCTTGGTGTTCTTGGTGCATTACCTGCGACGCCTACTTATACGTTATTAGCACAAATTTTCAGTCTGACTTACTTTATGTTCTTCGTTCTGCTGTTTGTATATAGTAAAAACGAAGCGACGAAACCACTGCCAGAGAGGGTAACATTCAAATGAGAAAGTTGATTTTAGTACTTTTTGCTTTGTTGCCATCAATGGCAATGGCGGCAGGTGCAAAGGTTCCACTAGATAGTGCGAATAACGACATTCGTGATCAAGCATCGCTACAAAATGGTGCGAAATTATTCATGAACTACTGTGCTGGTTGTCATTCAACTCAGTATCAACGTTATGGCCGTGTTGCTGAAGATCTAGGTATTCCGGTTGATCTTATGATGGATAATCTTGTTTTTGATCCAAACGCCAAAATTGGTGATTTGATGGAAAATGCGATTCCTGAAAAACAAGCAGCGAATTGGTTCGGTGCGCCGCCACCAGACTTAACACTGGTTGCTCGTGTACGTGGTACTGATTGGTTATACACTTACTTACGTACATTCTATGCCGATCCAACGCGTCCATTTGGTGTGAACAATATGGTATTCCCAAGTGTTGGTATGCCTCATGTATTACAGGAACTTCAAGGTGTTACAACTCCGATTTATGAGACAACCATGGTTGATGGTGTGGAGCATAAAGTCGTTGTTGGTGTTGAATCTGATGGTACCGGCGAATTAAGTTCAGGTGAATATGATGCAGCCGTTCGTGATTTGGTTAACTTTTTAGAGTATTCAGGTGACCCTGTTCAACTTGAGCGTCATCGCTTAGGTTGGTGGGTTATGGGCTTTTTAGTGATATTTGCTTTTGTTTCTTACTTGCTTAAGAAAGAATATTGGCGCGATGTCCACTAATCATGATATTCTAGATCGTTAATTGTACGCAATGGAGGCTTAGCCTCCATTGTTTTTGTGTCACTACTATTTCATACTAAATAGATAGCTGACAGGCACCTAAATTCGGTGCTTTTTGCTCCTAGATAAATACCGGAGGGCTCAATGGCTGTTGCTGCCAACAAACGCTCAGTAATGACGCTTTTTTCAGACGCTTCTGACATGTACAGTCACCAAGTACGCATCGTACTGGCTGAGAAAGGAGTAAGTGTTGAAGTTGAATTGGTTGATCCATCCAACTTACCAGCAGAACTTGTAGAATTAAACCCTTACAAAACTGTACCAACACTTGTTGATCGTGAGCTTGCTTTATACAACTCTAATATCATCATGGAATATTTAGATGAGCGTTTCCCTCATCCGCCATTGATGCCTGTTTACCCTGTTGCTCGTGGTAACAGCCGTCTAATGATGCACCGTGTTGAAACTAACTGGTATTCATTAGCAGAGAAAGTTGCGAAAGGATCTTTTGAAGAATCTGAAGCAGCACGCGCAAAACTGCGTAATGACCTTCTAATGTTAGGTCCAATCTTCGCTGAATACACATACTTCATGAGTGATGAGTTTAGCTTAGTAGATTGTTACTTAGCTCCGTTATTATGGCGTTTACCATCTATGGGTATTGAATTATCAGGCCCTGGTGCTAAAGAACTTAAGATCTACATGAACCGTGTATTTGAACGTGATTCATTCCTAGCTTCATTAACTGAAGCTGAGCGTGAACTGCGTCTAACGAACTAATGGATATTAGCTCAATGATGCCCCGTCGCCCATACTTGTTACGTGCATTTTATGAATGGATTGTAGATAACGAGTTAACACCACATCTTGTTGTTGATGCAACAATGAATGGTGTACGAGTTCCAGAAGAGTTTGTTCAAGATGGTCAGATCGTTTTAAACGTAGCACCACACTCTGTTGGTAACTTAGAAATGGGTAATGAAGCGGTGACATTTAATGCTCGCTTTGGTGGTCGTCCTCACTCGCTAATTTTACCTCTCTATGCGATTCAAGCTATTTACGCTCGTGAAAACGGCGCAGGAACTATGTTTGAACCAGAAGAAGCGTACGAATTAAGCTCAGAAGAGGGTATCTTTGAAGAAGATCTAGTATCTACTTCAGAAGAAGATTCATCGTCTGATGATAAGCCTGAGCCACCACGTCCAACGGGTCGTCCAAGCTTACGAGTGGTTAAATAATTTCCACTACAGCTTCAAATAAAAAAAAGCCTGCATAGATTGCAGGCTTTTTTGTGAATTGATATAAGAGTTATACCAATTCAATTAACTATCTAACTTAGTTACATTGGTATCATTCTTTTTCTACACTGCCACCTTGGCCGTATTCAAAGGCTTTAATTACCTCTTTAACCCCTTTGATATTACGAGCGACTTCAGCTGCAATATTTCCCTGTTCTTCAGTCACAAATCCAACAAGAAAGACTTCTTGAGCTTCAGTGAAAACACTGATCTTTACTCCATTTAACTCTGATTTTGCGAGAAGCGAAGATTTCACTTTTGTGGTTATCCAGCTATCATTATTTATTTGAGTAAACGTTAATAAAGGACGAACACGGATTTGATTATAAACGGTATTAACACCATTTAAGCTTTTAATTTGTTTTTCAAACCCTTGATTAAGTTGGTTATTTTTTGCTTGCCCCATTAAAAGGATTTTTCCGTTATAGGTTACCGCACTGACTCGCATATTATATTGATAAGGAGCTTTGTTGGCTAAGCCTGTGGCTTCTAACGAAATATTCTTATCCGTTAATTGTTCTTTCATTGTTCTATTATCTGTCACGACTGAAGCTGTGGTTGCCGCTCCTGCAATGAATAAACCTGCGCAACCTTGAAGTAAGACAGCAGAAAGGATCAATGCGCTTAATTTAATTAACTTCATATTTTTACTCAGAATGCTGTGGGAAAAGAACCTGGTCAACCAAATCACAAATACAATGCAAGGTTAAAAGATGAACTTCTTGAATGCGTGCGACACGGTGAGACGGAATTCTAATTTCAACATCAGATTCACCTAGTAGACCAGCCATCACACCGCCATCCATGCCAGTTAACGCAATGATGGTCATATCACGGCTTACCGCAGCTTCCATTGCTTTTAGAATGTCCTGACTATTCCCGCTGGTAGAGATAGCAAGCAATATGTCTCCAGGTTGGCCTAGAGCTCTTACTTGTTTAGAGAAAATCTCGTCATAATTGTAGTCATTTGCAATTGCTGTCAGCGTTGAAGTATCAGCCGTTAGTGCCATTGCTGGTAAACTTGGACGCTCAGTTTCAAAACGGTTTAATAAGCATGAAGCAAACTGTTGAGCATTAGAAGCAGACCCACCATTACCACAGCATAAAATTTTGTTGCCATTTAATAAGGTTGCTACCATGGCTTGAGAGGCATGCATTATGTGATCAGGAAGCGCTTCCGCTGCTGCGATTTGGATTTGGATGCTTTCGGTAAAGCTTTCTTTAATGTTTTCTAGCATTGTTTACCCTTCAACAATTGCATTTTTGATCCAGTTGATTTCCTGACCTTGTGAGTGGATAGCAACTACATCAAATCTAAAAGATGTATGTTCAACAGAGAGCCCATTTTTCATGAGCCAAAAGAGAGCGGTTCGTTGTAATTTGCGCTGTTTCTGCCATGTTACCATTTCTTGCGCAGAACCGTAATTTGAAGTGGTGCGATATTTTACTTCTACAAATACGAAAGTGTCTCGATCTCGCATGATGAGATCGAGCTCTCCAGTTTTAGAGTGGAAATTGCGTTGAATGAAGATGAGTTGATGTTGTTCTAAATAACGTTTAGCCATCAACTCATAATATTCACCCTTAGCGCGCTTATTCTGTTTCTTCTCCATGAATAGCCCAGCTCATTTCTCGTTGAATAACACACTGTTGGTTAATACTGAGTTCACCCGTTTTGCCTTGCATATGGTAGTTATCGACCGCTTTCATTTGTGGTAGCTCAGCGATTAATTGATAAGCATCCATACCTAAAGCATGAAGACGTGTTTCACCATTACTGCTTTTTGGCCATAGTTCATCGTATTGTGCTTTGAATTTATGGTCTTCTTTTATCAGTAATGGAATATCACTAAATTCAATGCCTTTGATTTCGACAAGCTTAGTTTGACGGCCGCTGTTACTGCGTGAGCTTGCATATAGTTTAGGTGGTGTAATCCCCGGGTTAATCGCAACATCGATGAAAGGCTTTAGAAGCACTAACTCACTGCTTTTTGCGACCATGTAAACCGCATCAATATCACGACGGCTACGAGGTTGTGATTCCAACTCCATCTTAGCCAGTGCGTTCATTTGATAGATACGAGCTTGGCTGCTTTCAATACCAAACACACTGTTTACTTTTTGTTGTAATTGCGACTTTTTACCAAAATAGCTAATTGATGGTTTCTTAGCCGTTAATTGATACCATTTATCACTGAAGGCTTGGCTTAAACGCTCACCCATTGTGCCTTGTGGGGCAAGAAATAAGGGGTGTTTATGTCCTTGTTCAAATAAGTGGATAGCAGCTTGTTCTGCTTCTTGTTCTGGAGAAAGCGTAAAGTAACAGCTGTTTTCCTCAGGATTTACTTCTGTTGGAATGTTTAGCGCTAATTGAGCGATATTTGTTTCATTTAATGATTGGAATTCTTCAATTTTACTACGAAGAAGAGGGCCAACCACAAATTGGATATCTTCTTGAGTTAACGTCGCCATGATCTCTTCCATAGAAGTCGATCCTGTATCAATTACTTTAAATTTAGTAAATTCACCACGTTCTTTATCTTCCATCATGCCATTTATAAAGCCATCACGAACGCGTATTGCTTGTGGTCCAAAGCGGCCACTTAGAGGTAATAGTAAAGCAACGTTATCAGGACGAATAATTTCAAGGGCTAGAATATCAAGCACTTCTTGTGGGGTGTAAGTTGCTGCTGGGTGAGTCGGATTTGCTTGAAGCCATTCATTCAAGGCTTCTTGAAGGCGTGCTGGCGAGTGCTTTAGTGTATCTAAGTAGGTCACTAATTGTACCCAACCGTGCAAGTTGGTTTCACTTTCATCCAATTGAATGCTTTGAAGATTCGCACTGTTTAGTGAAGAAATACTTGTCCATACTTGAGACCAAAGTTGTTGTTTTTGGTCTTCAGGTGTATAGGCATTAAGGGAAATTAATTCTCTTGCTGCATTGAGGTTGTCACCATTAAATAGGTGAAGCTCATAACGTAATTGGTAGTATTCAACCCATTGGCTGTCTTCAATTTGCCACCAAGCTTCGAAATTAAGAACTTGCAGAGCCTCATCAAATTTATTTTGTGATTTTAGCATTTTTGCATGGTTAAGCTGCATTTCGGCCGTTTGAGTTGGTGATAATTGCAAACCTTTAAGTCGTGTTAATAGGTTAGTTGCAAGTGCAAAATTTTGTTCTTGTACAGATGCTTTTAAAGCCATGATTAAAAAATCGGCCTGAAGAGTGCCTTGTTGTTGATCGGCTTTTAAAATATAAGCAGAGCTGGTTTCCACTGGCGCTTGAGTAATATCAAGACGCTCAGGTGCTTTTGGTGAACTCGAACAAGCTGCTAATGTTAGAGCAAGGGCTACAGGAGCAATCAGGCGTGTTACACTGTTCTTTCTAAGGGTCATATTTGCCATGGGTAATATACTGGTCCTACTTAAAAGGGCTGTTTTTACTATGGATGCGAATCACCCGAACAGCTAAAATATTATTTTGATTATAGTGGTGTCTATCTATATTCCCTATATTAATCGCAGAAGAGATAGTAAACAAATGACAGAACACAATTTATCTGTGGTAGAGACTGCAACTTTGTACATTGTTCCTACCCCAATCGGTAATTTAGGCGACATAACGCAACGTGCTTTAGAAGTGTTAAAATCCGTTGACTTAATTGCCGCTGAAGATACTCGCCATACAGGCAAGTTATTGTCTCACTTTGGTATTTCTAGTCAAACATTTGCGCTACATGATCATAACGAACAGCATAAAGCAGACTTGTTGATCAGTAAATTACAACAAGGTCAATCTATTGCACTTGTCTCAGATGCGGGAACGCCGTTAATTAGTGATCCAGGATACCATTTAGTGAACCGTTGTCGTCAAGCGAACGTCAATGTTGTGCCGTTACCTGGTGCATGTGCGGTGATTACGGCACTGTCAGCGGCAGGTTTACCTTCTGACCGTTTCAGTTTTGAAGGCTTTTTGCCTCCCAAAAGTAAAGGCCGCCGCGATAAGTTTGAAGAAATAGCACAAGCAGAACGTACGTGTATTTTTTATGAATCTCCTCATCGTATCATGGATTCTTTAGAAGATATGCTGACGGTTCTTGGGCCAGAAAGACAAGTAGTTTTAGCTCGTGAGCTAACTAAAACCTATGAAACCATTTATGGCGCGCCATTAGGTGAGCTAATTGAATGGATAAAAGAAGACGATAACCGTAAGCGTGGAGAGATGGTTTTATTGATCCATGGCTTCAGAAGTGAAGTTAAAGATGAATTGCCATTTGAGGCAACACGCTCAGTGTCTATTCTTGTAAAAGAACTTCCGCTTAAAAAAGCAGCAGCAATGGCCGCTGAAATTCACGGTGTGAAGAAAAATGCACTGTATAAATGGGGTTTAGAGCATTTAGATTAAGAGAATTGTGAAAAAGGGGTGGTAAGTTATTACTGACTCTTATATCATTCGCCTCAGGAGCTGACTCGGTAATCGCTGCTTCATTGATGTCCTTCGGGAGACTGATGGAGGGGAGGAAAGTCCGGGCTCCATAGAGCAGGGTGCCAGGTAACGCCTGGGGGGCGCAAGCCTACGACAAGTGCAGCAGAGAGAAAACCGCCGATGGCTTAATCTTCTTTATTCTTCGGGATAGGAAGTAAGCACAGGTAAGGGTGAAAGGGTGCGGTAAGAGCGCACCGGGCGTCTAGTAATAGTGCGTTGCAAGGTAAACTCCACCCGGAGCAAGATCAAATAGGCCCTCACATAGCATTGCTCGTGTTTGGGGGCGGGTAGATTGCTTGAGCCTGTGAGCGATTGCAGGCCTAGACGAATGGTTACCACCGCGCAAGCGGGACAGAACCCGGCTTATATGTCGGCTCCTAACTTAGCCCACCATAGTACTATTTCGGTAGTGTTATGGTGGGCTTTGTGCTTTCTGCAACATTGGTTTAGAATTATCACTAATTTGACACACATCTCTGTATTTTTAGTTTACACTTCTAACTAAAATTCAGTCGCTTATTTCATAATCACGGTAGTAAATACTCACTATGTCTGAACAATTCCAACACGTATCCGTTCTTCTTCATGAATCAATTGATGGCTTAGCTATCAAGCCTGATGGTATCTATATCGATGGTACGTTTGGTCGTGGAGGCCATAGCCGTCAAATCTTATCAAAACTGGGTGAGAATGGCCGTTTGTACAGTATTGACCGTGATCCTCAAGCAATCGCAGAAGCAAAAACCATTACGGATCCAAAGTTTACTATTATTCATGGACCTTTCTCTGGCCTGAAACAGTATGTTGAAGAGCTTGATCTTGTTGGAAAAATTGATGGTGTATTGTTGGATTTAGGGGTGTCATCACCACAATTAGATGATGCCGATCGTGGCTTCAGTTTTATGAAAGATGGCCCTTTAGATATGCGAATGGACCCGACTTCAGGTATGCCAGTATCTGAATGGTTATTGGATGCAGATGTTGAAGATATTACATGGGTTATTCGTGAGTTTGGCGAAGACAAGCATGCATGGCGCATTGCTAAAGGCATCGTTGCTTATCGTGAAAACGAAGAAAATGAACCATTAACACGTACGAGTCAATTAGCTAAATTGATCTCAGAGGTTGCGCCTAAGAGTTTCAAAGAGAAAAAACACCCTGCAACACGTACATTCCAAGCGTTCCGAATTTACATCAATAGTGAATTAGATGAGATTGATACTGCGTTAAAAGGGGCATTAGACGTACTCGCTCCAGAAGGACGCTTATCAGTGATCAGTTTCCACTCTCTTGAAGATCGTATGGTGAAGCATTTTATTCGTAAAGAGAGTAAAGGCCCTCAAGTACCTCATGGTTTACCATTAACCGAAGATCAAATTAAAGAATTAGGTAGTGCGAAAATGAAGGCTGTTGGTAAAGCGATTAAACCAACGAAAAGCGAAGTGGATGTAAATGTTCGTTCTCGCAGCTCTGTATTACGTATTGCTGAGCGTTTATGAGTCAATCAACTCCTCCACAATCTAGCTTAACAAAGATGATTGGCCTAGACCTTTTAGGTGTAGGTCGTCTTCATGCAATTCTATTAATCTTTATATTTATTAGTGCTATAGGCGTAGTATTAGCAACACATAATACTCGTCAAATGGCAGTGCAAAGAGAGAATTTGCTGCTTGAAAAAGATATTTTAGATGGTGAATGGCGTAATTTGATTTTAGAAGAAAGTGCACTTGCAGAGCACAGTCGAGTTCAGTCTCGCTCTGTAGAGGAGCTGAATATGGAACGCCCTGCGCCAGATAAAGAAGTCATAATAAAACTACGATGAAATTACCAAATAGAAAAAAAAATAATAAACGCATAACCAAAGCGCCGCCGACTCTCATTCAGTGGCGCTTTGGCGTTATTGTTTTCTTTGTTTTTCTTGCTTTAGCAATCTTAATTGCCCGCGCAGCTTATATTCAAGTGATTGAGCCTGATAACCTTATTAAGCAAGGGGATATGCGTTCTATTCGTGTTAAAGCCCTTCCTTCTGCTCGTGGCATCATTTCAGATCGTAATGATGAACAGCTTGCTGTAAGTGTTCCAGTTGATGCGGTTTGGGCTGATCCTGTCGCAATTTATAAGGCAGGTGGTTTAGTTGAAGTTGAGCGTTGGTATGCGCTTGCTGATGTCTTAGGACTAAAACGAAAAGAATTATTATCCAAGATTGAGAACAACAAAAAACGTCGTTTTATTTACCTTCAACGTCAAATATCTCCTGCTGTTGCTGCTTATATTCGTAAATTAAAATTAGCGGGTATTGGCTTAAAAGCAGAATCACGTCGTTATTACCCAAGTGGTGAGATCAGTGCGCATGTTATTGGTGTAACAGGTATTGATAGCCATGGTTTGGAAGGGGTTGAGCGCAGTTACGATGGGTGGTTAACAGGTGAACCGGGTCGTAGAACCGTACGTAAAGATCGCTATGGTCGCGTGGTTGAAAATATTTCTCTAAAAGAGAAGCAAGAAGGTAAGCCATTAACCTTAAGTATTGATCAGCGTTTACAAGCGATAGCTTATCGTGCAATTAAACAAGCGGTATCTGACTTTAGAGCAATGTCTGGCTCAGTTGTTATGATCGATATTAAGACGGGTGAAGTACTTGCAATGGTAAATGCACCATCTTACAACCCGAATAATCGTGAACAGTTACAAAGCTTTAGAATGCGTAACCGTGTTATTACCGATACGTTAGAACCGGGCTCTACGGTAAAACCTTTTGTAGTATTAGCCGCTTTAGATGGCGGAACAGCGAACTTAGATACGGTCATTGATACCGGCAATGGCATCATGCGTATTGGCGGCAGCCGTGTTCGTGATAGCTCGAAAGTTGGTAAAGCCGATCTCACTACTATCTTGAAGAAATCAAGTAACATCGGTGTTGCGCACTTAGCGTTGGGAATGCCTTTGCAAGAGTTGCTAGCCGAGTACGCTGCCGTTGGCCTTGCAGATCCATCAGGTTTAAACCTAATTGGAGAGGCAACGGGTATTTTCCCTGATCGCCGTCGTTGGTCTGATTTTGAAATTGCGACGTTAGCGTTTGGCTATGGTCTTTCTGTTACGCCAATTCAGTTAGCACACGCTTATGCAACGTTAGGGGCTTATGGCGAATATAGACCGCTTTCAATTTTGAAAACAACCGGTCCAACTCCGGGTAAACAAGTCGTTAACCGTCAACATGCGAAAGCCGTATTAGAGATGATGGAAACCGTAACTCAACCAGGTGGTACAGCAACAAGAGCTGCCGTTCCTGGGTATCGAGTTGCAGCAAAAACAGGTACTTCGCGAAAAGCGGTTCGTGGTGGTTACAGTGATGAATACATGACGGTGACTGCGGGGGTAGCACCAGTAAGCAACCCTCGAATCGCACTTGTTACTATCGTAAACCAACCGCAAGGTGATGAGTATTATGCTGGTCAAGTTGCGGCACCGATCTTTGGTCAAGTAATGAAAGATGCGCTACAAATTTTGAATGTGGCGCCAGATGAAAGTACCGTAAAACATATCGATGTATTGAATTAGGAAAATGATGATGCAGTTATCTGAATTACTGTTGCCTTGGTGCGAGTTAAATCAATCTGTGACAATTTCATCTATGACATTGGACAGTCGTCAAGTTTCTCCAGGCTGTTTATTTGTAGCGATTAAAGGCCATGCCGTTGATGGTCGTCTATTTATTTCATCTGCGATTGAGCAAGGCGCTGTGGCGGTTATTGCTGACGCTGATGAAGAAAATATTGCTGGGACGGTAAAGGTTATCGATAAAGCGATTGTTGTTTACATTGATTCCCTTTATACACAGTTAAGTGCGATTGCAGGAGTTTTCTATCAAGCCGATAAGAGAAGCATGCAACTCGTTGGTATTACCGGTACTAATGGTAAAACAACGATTTCTCAGATCATTGCTCAATGGACGACATTATTAGGTCAACCTGCCGCAGTAATGGGGACCACTGGTAACGGATTATTATCAGATTTGAAACCTGCTGTGAACACCACGGGCAGTCCAATTGAAATACAACAAACACTGACGGAGCTTGAGAATATCGGAGCTAAACTGACGGCATTAGAAGTGTCGTCTCATGGTTTGGTTCAAGGGCGTGTTAATGCGCTGTCTTTTGATGCTGCCGTATTTACGAACTTAAGCCGTGACCATCTTGATTACCATGGTGATATGGCAAATTATGCTGAAGCTAAAAAGTTACTTTTTACTTCTCATAGCCCAAAACACTCAATCATCAATGCGGATGATCAAGTGGGTTGTCAATGGCTAAAAGAGATGCCTCATGCCGTCGCGGCTTCTTTAAATGAAGAAAACATCTCTTTTCATTCTGGTAAGAAAGTATTTGCGACATCAGTTGTTTATTCAACCGAAGGCATAAAGCTTTCAATCTCTTCTGATTGGGGTGATGTTGCTTTTTCTGTGCCTTTGATTGGGGCATTTAACGCGAGCAATATTCTCGTTGCTTTCGCGACACTTCTTTCTCTTGATTATGACATCCAAGCTTTAGCTCAAACAGCGTCTCAGCTGAATGCGGTTATTGGCAGAATGGAGTTGTTTACTGCAGATAATAAAGCCAAAGTGGTTGTGGATTATGCGCATACGCCTGATGCTTTAGATAAAGCGTTGCAAGCATTACGAGTTCATTGTGAAGGTAAACTTTGGTGTATTTTCGGTTGCGGTGGTGATAGAGATACAGGTAAACGACCAATGATGGCAAGTATTGCTGAGCAACAAGCGGATGTGGTCATTCTTAGTGATGATAACCCTCGTTCAGAAGATCCAAGTTTAATTACTGATAACATGTTAGCAGGATTAAAAACACCAGAATTAGCACATGTTATTCATGACCGTTTTAAAGCTTGTCAGTTTGCATTATCTCAAGCAAATGAGAACGATATCATTTTACTCGCAGGTAAAGGGCACGAAGATTATCAGGTATTAGCCGATAAGACCGTTCATTACTCGGATCGTGAAACGGCACAAAAATTATTAGGGCTACAATCATGATAACTATGTTACTTAGCGAAATAGCAAAAGCGTGTGATGGGCGTTTGGTTGGGACGGATTGTCAAATATCATCAGTATCAACAGACAGTCGACATATTGATGAACAAGGGCTTTTTGTTGCTCTTATCGGTGAACGCTTTGATGCCCATGATTTTATACCAGCAGTACAAGAGCAAGGCGCAAGCGCTCTTCTTGTATCAAAAAAAGTTGATACTTCACTTCCTCAAGTAATTGTTTCTGATACGCAAAAAGCGCTAGGCTTAATGGCGAAACACGTACATCAGGTTTGTCATACTTTTACGTTTTCCTTAACAGGTAGTTGTGGCAAAACCACAGTAAAAGAGATGCTCGCTTCTATTTTAACTCGCTCTGGTGAAGTTTTAGCAACCGCTGGTAACTTTAATAATGAGATCGGCGTTCCGTTAACGTTATTACGTTCTCAACCAAGTAATGATTTTGCCGTTATCGAATTGGGCGCAAATCATCAAAATGAAATCTCATACACAACTCAATTAGCTCAACCCAATGTTGCTCTGGTTAATAATATCGCGGCAGCGCATTTAGAAGGGTTTGGTTCAATTGAAGGAGTAGCAAAAGCAAAGGGTGAGATTTTTGAGGGGCTACAAGAAAACGGAACCGCTATTTATAATTTAGATAGCAATGGTTTACCAAAGTGGTCTTCGTTATTTGAAGGTAAAAAAGTATTTAGTTTTGCTATGAGTAACTCTAGTGCTGATTTTTATGCTTCAAATATTGAAATAAATGGCATGGGTGAACCAAGTTTTCAAATCAATACGCCTCAAGGAAGTACTCAAGTTTCTTTAGGCATTATTGGTAAGCATAATGTAGTCAATGCAGTTGCTGCTGCGGCTTTAGCGATTCAAGCTAACGCGTCACTAGATGATATTCAACAAGGGCTACAACAGTTGAGTAGCGTGAAAGGGCGTGTTGCCGTTGAAACGTTAGGATCTGGTTTGAAAGTTATTGATGATACTTACAATGCTAGCGTTCCTGCGATGAAAGCAGCAGTGGATTTACTGAGTGGGTTTAAAGGCCAACGTTGGCTTGTTTTAGGTAATATGGCCGAGCTAGGTGAAGAAAGCCTTGCACTTCATCGTGAAGTTGGGGAATATGCTGCCCCATATCAATTTGAGCAAGTAGTGACATTTGGTGATGACACAAAAGTGATTAGTGAGCTATGTAATGGCCGCCATTTCGAAACGCGTTCTGATTTGAACGCCTACTTACTTAAAGAATTACAATCTATTAAACATAATGAGGTTACCGTGCTAGTTAAAGGTGCCAACAGTTCACGAATGAGCGAAGTGGTTTCTGCTCTTAAGGAGTGTCAATAATGATTATTTGGTTATCCAATTTTCTAGAGCAATATTTTCCATTTTTCCGCCTATTTGAATATTTAAGCTTTAGAGCCATTTTAAGTATTATCACAGCATTAACCATTTCTCTTTGGATGGGGCCGAAATTAATTAAATGGTTACAAAACCTACAAATCGGTCAAGTTGTACGTGATGATGGTCCTGAATCGCATTTCAGTAAACGTGGTACACCAACCATGGGCGGTATCATGATTCTTACTGCGATTACGGTGACCGTATTCTTGTGGGCAGATCTGACAAACCCTTATGTATGGGCGGTAATGTTCGTATTGCTAGGTTATGGTGCCGTTGGTTTTGTTGATGACTATCGTAAAGTTGTTCGTAAAAACACCGATGGTTTGATTGCTCGTTGGAAGTACTTTTGGCAATCAGCAATTGCGTTAGTGGTTGCTTTTGCTTTATATGCTTACGGTAAAGATACGGCTGCAACACAGTTAGTGGTTCCTTTCTTTAAAGAAATAATGCCTCAACTTGGCCTTGCTTATATCCTTCTGACTTATTTTGTTATTGTGGGTACAAGTAATGCGGTGAACTTAACCGATGGTCTTGATGGTTTAGCTATCATGCCTACGGTATTCGTTGCTGCTGGTTTTGCCTTTATTGCATGGGCTACTGGTAATGTACAGTTTGCGAATTACTTACATATTCCACACATCCCACAAGCAAGTGAGTTAGTGGTTGTGTGTGCTGCGATTGTTGGGGCCGGTTTTGGTTTCTTATGGTTTAACACATACCCAGCACAAGTATTTATGGGCGATGTAGGTTCATTAGCGCTTGGTGGTGCATTAGGTACGATTGCGGTGTTAGTTCGTCAAGAGTTCCTATTGGTTATCATGGGTGGTGTATTCGTTGTTGAAACCTTATCGGTAATTTTACAAGTAGGTTCATATAAACTACGTGGTCAGCGTATCTTCCGTATGGCACCAATCCATCACCATTATGAGTTAAAAGGCTGGCCAGAGCCTCGCGTTATTGTGCGTTTCTGGATTATTTCTATGTTATTGGTTCTTATTGCATTAGCGACATTGAAGGTACGTTAATATGAGTGGTTTTGGTGGTGTAAAAAATGTTGTAGTGGTTGGCTTAGGCATGACAGGTTTGTCTGTCGTTAAGCATTTACTGAGACAGCCTGAAGCGTTAACAATTAAAGTGATTGATACTCGTGATACACCGCCAGGCCATGACCAATTGCCTGAAAATGTAGAGTTGTATTCTGGAGAATGGCAACAAGATTGGTTGATTAACGCCGATCTGATTGTAACGAACCCTGGAATCGCCTTAGCTTCACCTCAACTGAAGCCTGCAATGGATAAAGGAATTCAGATTGTTGGTGACATCGAGTTATTTGCTTGGGCGGTGAATGCGCCTGTTATTGCGATTACCGGTTCTAATGGCAAAAGTACGGTGACCGATCTCACCGGAGAAATGGCAAAAGCAGCAGGAGTAAAAACCGCTGTTGGAGGAAACATAGGCTTTGCGGCGCTTGATTTATTAGATCAAGATGCTGAGCTTTATGTTCTTGAGCTTTCGAGCTTCCAACTTGAAACAACCTCTACATTAAAACTGAAAGCGGCTGCATTTTTGAACTTATCTGAAGATCATATGGACCGCTATCAAGGCATGGCTGATTATCGTCAAGCTAAGCTGCGTATCTTTGCTCATGCAGAGGTAGGTATTGTTAACCGTGACGATAAACAAACTTACCCTGATGTTGAAAAAACAGTAAAAAGTTTTGGGTTTGATCAAGGTGATTATGGCTGCATTGAAAAAGAAGGTACAGAGTATTTAGCAAAAGACTCAGTGTCAATTATTGCAGCGAGTGAATTAGGGTTAGTTGGAAAACACAATATAGCAAACGCCTTAGTCGCTATCGCTTTACTTGATGCCGTGGGCATTAATATTAAATCTACACTCGATACATTAAGAACTTACAATGGATTGACACATAGATGTCAGGTTGTCGCTGATAATGGCGGTATTCGTTGGGTTAATGATTCAAAGGCGACCAATGTGGCAAGTACGTTAGCCGCATTATCTGGTTTAAATATCGATGGAAAGCTGCACCTCTTGGTTGGTGGTGTTGGTAAAGGTGCTGATTTTTCAGAGCTATCTCCTGCATTAAAAGCGCTTGATTTAATGATGTATTGTTTTGGAGAAGATGGTCCTCAATTTATTCCATTAGATCCACGCTCTGGCTTATTCCAAACTATGGATGAAGCATTAGCATCCCTTTTTCCAACACTAAATGCAGGCGATATGGTGATGCTTTCTCCTGCGTGTGCAAGTTTTGATCAGTACGCAAATTTCATGGCTAGAGGTGATGCTTTCACTCAACTAGCAAAACAGTATTCAGCTGAGAGTTAATTTTGATAATTGATCGTATTAAACAATGGGCATCTCCAGTTCAAGACTGGTGTTTAACGCCATCACCTAAAGTCATGTTTGATCGTCAGTTGATTTGGATTGCACTTGGCTTGATGCTTACTGGATTGGTAATGGTTGGTTCAGCCTCTTTTCCTATTAGTACGCGCTTAACGGATCAGCCATTTCATTTTATGATGCGACACATGTTATTTGTATGTTTAGCGCTTGGTGCTTCATCGGTTGTACTACGCATTAAACTGGATGATTGGTTGAAATACAGTATGTTGCTACTGTTTATTTCATTTGCATTATTGGCCGCTGTTTTAGTGGTGGGTAAATCCGTAAATGGTGCCGCTCGTTGGCTACCATTGGGCATATTTAACTTACAGCCTGCAGAAGTTGCAAAACTTTCTTTATTTGTTTTCATTGCGGGGTATCTTGTTCGTCGCCACGGCGAGGTGAGAGATAGTTTTAAAGGGTTTGTGAAACCATTAGTGGTATTGATTGGTCTTGCTTTTTTCTTACTATTACAACCCGATTTAGGAACAACCATTGTAATGTTTGTTACTACCATTGGAATGCTATTTATTGCTGGGGCTAAGTTATGGCAATTTATCGCACTTGTAATGAGTGGTATTTCGTTAGTGATTGTTTTGATCATTGCAGAACCTTATCGTATGCGTCGTGTCACCTCTTTTTTAGACCCGTGGCAAGATCCATTTGGTAGTGGTTATCAGCTGACTCAATCCCTGATGGCTTTTGGGCGAGGAGGTTGGTTTGGGGAAGGTCTTGGTAACTCAATTCAGAAACTAGAATACTTACCAGAAGCGCATACTGACTTTGTTTTTGCGGTTATTGCAGAAGAATTAGGGTTTGTAGGTGTTACTCTTGTTTTAGTATTAATTTTTGCGTTAGTACTAAAAGCGTTACTTATTGGACGTAAATGCTTGCAGCATGACCAGCGTTTTGGTGGATTCCTAGCTTTTGGTATTGGTATTTGGTTTGCTTTCCAGACTTTGGTAAACGTAGGTGCAGCGGCGGGTATCGTTCCAACCAAAGGGTTAACGTTGCCACTCATCAGTTATGGTGGTTCCAGTTTAATTATTATGTCGATAGCGGTGTCGCTGCTTATTCGAATTGATCATGAATGTCGGGTCTTTTTAGAAAACGAGCCTCCACGGAGCGAAAATGAAGAACAAAAATAAACGTTTATTAGTGATGGCTGGTGGTACTGGTGGGCACGTGTTTCCTGGTTTAGCCGTAGCGAAGCAACTTCAAAGTGAAGGTTGGGAAATTCGTTGGCTAGGAACAGAAGACAGAATGGAGGCGGATTTAGTACCAAAACATGGTATTGAAATCGACTTTATTAAAGTAAAAGGGTTGCGTGGGCAAGGTATAAAAAAATTGCTTGCCGCACCCTTTCAGATTTTAGGTGCAATTTCTCAAGCAAAAAAACACATTAAAGCGTGGCAGCCTGATGTTGTTCTTGGCATGGGCGGTTATGTAAGTGGGCCAGGTGGTATTGCTGCATGGTTATCTGGTATTCCAGTGGTATTGCATGAGCAAAATGCCGTTGCAGGGTTAACCAATCAATGGTTATCTAAAATTGCAAAACGGGTTTTTCAGGCGTTTCCAGGAGCATTCCCAAATGCTGAGATCGTCGGAAATCCTGTACGTGAAGATGTATGCCAATTACCTCATCCAAAAGAAAGATTTGCAGAGCGAACTGGCCCTATTCGTTTGTTAGTGATGGGAGGCAGTCAAGGTGCACGCATTCTAAATACGACCTTACCAGAAGCATTACCCCAGCTAAATCACGCTATTGAAATTTGGCATCAAGCAGGTAAAGGTAATCAAGACACCGTAAATCAAGCTTATAAGGATAGCGGTATTGCAGATGCTAAAGTGACAGAGTTCATTGATGATGTTGCAGAAGCTTATGCATGGGCTGATGTATTAGTTTGTCGTTCGGGTGCATTAACGGTATCTGAGGTTTCGGCAGCAGGGGTTGGTTCTGTATTTATTCCTTTTATGCATAAAGATCGCCAACAAGCATTAAACGCAGATCATCTCGTACAGTGTGGCGCAGCGCAAATGATTGAACAACAAGATTTAACAGTTAAAGGTTTGGTTGATACACTGAATGGTTTAGAACGAAAAGAATTATTAGAAATGGCATGTAATGCACGTAAGTCTGCGATTATTGACGCTGATGTGCGTGTTGCCAATGCGATTAAAGACCTCGCAAAATAAAAAGAATTGAGATTTAGAATGATAAAAGATCAGAAACTGCAATTAGCTGAAATTAGAACCATGATCCCTGAAATGCGCCGCGTTGAATGTATTCACTTTGTCGGTATTGGTGGCGCAGGAATGAGTGGTATTGCTGAAGTACTTCTAAACGAAGGCTATCACATTAGCGGTTCAGATATGGCTGAGAATACAGTCACGGTTCGTTTAGCTCAAAAAGGAGCGACGATATTTTCTGGACATCAAGCAAGTAATGTAGAAAAAGCCAGTGTTGTGGTTGTATCTACTGCCATTGATCCAACGAATCCAGAAATTGTTGCAGCAAAAGAACATCGCATCCCAGTTATTCGTCGTGCTGAAATGTTAGCGGAACTCATGCGCTACCGTCATGGTATTGCGGTAGCGGGAACGCACGGTAAGACAACGACCACAGCATTAACCACTCAGATTTATTCAGAAGCAGGGTTAGATCCAACATTTGTAAATGGCGGCTTGGTGAAAAATGCAGGTACAAATGCACGTTTAGGCTCTAGTCGATTCTTAATTGCAGAAGCAGACGAGAGTGACGCGTCATTCTTACACTTACAGCCTATGGTAAGTATTGTCACTAATATTGAAGCTGACCACATGGATACCTATGGTGGTGACTTTGAAGTATTAAAACAAACGTTTATTGATTTTCTTCATAACTTACCATTCTATGGTCAAGCGGTAATGTGCATTGACGATAATGTGGTTAGAGAGTTATTACCACGAGTCAGTCGTCAAGTGATAACCTATGGTTTTTCAGAAGATGCTGATGTGCGTTTAATTAATTACCGTCAAGTTGGTCAGCAAAGTTTCTTCACAGTGCAGAGAAAAGAACGCACTGATTTAGATATTATTTTAAATATTCCAGGTAAGCACAATGCCTTGAATGCAACCGCAGCTATTGCTGTTGCAACAGAGGAAGAAGTAGAAGATGAAGCGATTCTATCTGCACTTTTAAACTTCGAAGGTGCGGGGCGTCGTTTTGACCAACTTGGAGAGTTTGAAACAGGCAATGGCTCGGCAATGTTAGTGGATGATTATGGTCACCATCCGACAGAAGTTGATGTAACGATTAAAGCAGCACGTGCTGGCTGGGCTGAAAAGCGCCTTGTTATGATTTTCCAACCGCACCGCTATAGCCGAACTCGTGATTTATATGATGATTTTGCAAATGTCTTGGATAATGTTGACGTATTAATTATGCTTGATGTGTATGCTGCTGGTGAAACCCCAATAGCAGGGGCTGATGGAAGATCTCTATGTCGAACCATTCGTGGTCGAGGAAAAATTGATCCTATCTTTGTACCAAATATTGATGCATTACCTCCAGTGTTGGCAAATGTGATCCAAGAAGGCGATCTCGTGCTTACTCAAGGTGCTGGAGATGTAGGTAAATTAGCAAAGCAATTAGCATCAATGAAATTAAATATTGAAACTATGCGTGAGTTTGGATAATTATTGTTTAATTAGTTAGAACTTCTAATAAAAATACGAATAATGAGATAGAATCCTTATTGTATTAATAATATCCTATTAGAAGTTAGGATAGAGGGCTTTTGAGCCCTATACTTATTAGATGAAATTTGTTTTATCGCCCTCAAAGTATAATAAATTGGTATAGTTTATTGTAGATGGCGTTATATATTGGCTCTGTTGTGAAAGAATATGATTAAGACGGTCAAAATGAATACTTCATTTGATAAAGAAAAAGTAAGAAAACACCTTCCTGGTGGGCTCTTTCTTTCTTTAGTCGTAATTATTTCATTATGGCTTGTTATCTCAACAGTGAGTTGGATGACAGATGAAGACAGATTGCCTTTATCTCATATGATTATTCAAGGTCAATTAAAACACATTACGGCAGATGATATTCGCGAAGCCATTGATTCAATGGATTCTATTGGGACGTTTATGACCCAAGATGTGAATAAATTGCAAGATGCATTATTGTCTTTGCCTTGGATCGCCCAAGTTTCTGTTCGTAAGCAGTGGCCTGAAACGATTAAAGTGTTCGTTGTTGAGCACCAACCAGAAGCAACTTGGAATAACAACGTTATTGTTAATCCCGAAGGCGTTGTATTTAATGCGCCAATGAGCGATTTATTAGAGCCAAAACCTGCTTTATTTGGACCAGAAACGAGCAGCAAAGAAGTGCTCGCCTTTTGGCATCAGTTACAAAAGCAATTTGCTCCGTTAAATATAACGGTTCACAGTGTCGCATTGACAGATAGATTGTCTTGGCAAGTGGTTTTAGATAACGGTATACGACTAGAGCTTGGTCGTGACGCTAGAGAAGAAAGAGTCAATCGTTTTGTTGCTCTATATAAGCAATTAACAGATAAAAAAAATTCGATAGATTATATAGATCTTCGTTACGATACAGGTGCTGCCGTTGGGTGGAAACCTGATGATGTTGAAGATTAAAGAAGAGAATTGACATGAGTAAAACGCCAGAAGGCAGTATTATTGTTGGTTTAGATATCGGTACAAACAAAGTATCAGCGTTAGTTGGTGAAGTTTTACCCGATGGCCAAGTGAGCGTTATTGGCTCTGGTTCATGTCCCTCAAGAGGAATGGATAAAGGTGGTGTGAATGATCTTGAATCGGTAGTTAAATCGGTTCAAAGAGCGATTGATCAAGCCGAATTGATGGCTGAATGCACCATTACCTCCGTGTTTATTTCTTTATCTGGTAAGCATATAGCTAGCCAAATAGAGAAAGGAATGGGATCTATTTCTGAAGAAGAAGTAACTCAAGATGACATGGACAGTGTTATTCATACAGCAAAATCAGTAAAGATTGGTGATGAACAACGCACCTTGCATGTGATACCTCAAGAGTTCTCCATTGATGTGCAAAAAGGCATTCGAAACCCTATTGGCTTATCGGGAATGAGAATGGAAGTAAGTGTTCACCTTATTACATGTCATAATGATATGGCGCGTAACATCGTAAAAGCAGTAGAGCGTTGTGGCTTGAAAGTTGAGCATGTTATATTCTCAGGCTTAGCATCAAGTAATGCAGTTATTACAGAAGATGAGCGCGATCTTGGGGTTTGTGTTGTCGATATTGGCGCAGGGACGATGGATATCGCCATTTGGACGGATGGTTCATTGCGTCATGCTGAAGTACTTCCTTATGCAGGTAATGCAGTAACCAGTGATATTGCTTATGCTTTTGGTACGCCCTTTAACGATGCTGAAAAATTAAAAGTTAAATACGGTTGTGCTATTAGTGAACACATTAATCGTGATGAAACGGTTAACGTTCCAAGTGTTGGTGGTCGACCATCAAGAAGTTTACAGCGAAGAATGCTAGCGGAAGTTATCGAACCGAGGTATTCTGAACTGCTAGGCCTTGTAAACCAGCGTATTCTTGCTATTCAAGACAAATTACGCGCTGAAGGAACAAAGCATCACCTTGCTGCTGGTATTGTATTAACTGGTGGTGGGTCGCAGATTGAAGGTTTGGTAGATTGCGCTGAGCGTGTTTTCCAGACACAGGTTAGGATAGGTCAACCTTTAGAGGTTGCGGGCCTAACTGATTATGTAAAAGAACCTTATCAAGCAACAGCGGTAGGACTTTTACATTACGGTAAAGAAAGTCAGCTGCATGACGATGAAGATTATGTGCCAAGTAAGCACCAATCTTTCACAACCGTAATAAAGAAATTTAAAAATTGGATACTAAAAGAGTTTTAACCTGAAGCGAACAGGAAGAAACGGAGAGAACAGATGTTTGAGCCGATGATGGAAATGTCCGACGACGCAGTAATTAAAGTTGTTGGTGTAGGTGGCGGTGGCGGTAATGCTATCGAGCACATGGTACGTGAGTCAATTGAAGGGGTTGAATTCATCAGTGTAAATACTGATGCTCAAGCACTTCGCAAGACAAGTGTAAATACAGTAATTCAGATTGGTGGAGACATCACAAAAGGCTTAGGAGCTGGTGCAAACCCGCAAGTAGGTCGTGATGCTGCTCTAGAAGATCGTGAAGCACTTAAAGAAGTACTTGCTGGTGCCGATATGGTATTTATCGCGGCGGGTATGGGTGGCGGTACTGGTACTGGTGCGGCACCAATTATTGCTGAAGTAGCAAAAGAGCTAAACATTCTAACCGTTGCTGTTGTTACAAAACCATTTAGTTTTGAGGGCCGTAAACGTCTTGCTTTTGCTGAGCAAGGCATTGAAGAGCTATCAAAACACGTTGACTCGTTAATTACGATTCCAAACGAGAAGCTATTAAAAGTTTTAGGTCGTGGCATCACTTTACTAGAAGCATTTGCAAAAGCGAATGATGTTCTACGTAATGCAGTTCAGGGTATTGCTGAGCTGATTACTCGTCCTGGTATGATCAACGTCGATTTCGCCGATGTTCGCACTGTTATGTCTGAAATGGGACATGCAATGATGGGTAGCGGTATCGCAGTGGGTGAAGATCGTGCTGAACAAGCAGCGGAAGAAGCGATTTCAAGTCCATTACTTGAAGATATCGATCTTGCTGGTGCGCGTGGCGTTCTTGTAAACATTACTGCTGGTCTAGATATGCGTCTTGATGAATTTGAAACTGTTGGTAATACAGTTAAAGCATTCGCATCAGATAACGCAACGGTAGTTATTGGTACGTCTCTTGACCCTGATATGACTGATGAGATCCGTGTTACCGTTGTTGCTACAGGTATCGGCACTGAAAAAAAGCCTGAAATCACGTTAGTGACAAATAAAGCAGCAGCACCGACTCAACCAGTGGCAACACCGGCACCAGCAGCACAACCTGTTGTTCAAACACCTGTACAGCCAAAAGCTGCAGTTGTTGAACCAACAGTAGAGAAAGCGGCACAAAATGTGCAAGCAACTAAACCTGCTGCATCATCAACGTCACCAGCAGCTGGTGTACAAAATGCGGGTGCAGCACAAGCTAAACCAGATCAAAAAGAAGACTATTTGGACATTCCTGCGTTTTTACGACGTCAAGCTGACTAATTAATCATCAAACGATTTGGTTTTATAGAAATTTGTGTGCTAAAATGTCAGACCAGTTCTTAGAATTGGTTTGAAATCAAGCATATTTATAGTTGAGATGAGCATATGATCAGACAACGTACACTGAAAAGTATCGTACAAATGACAGGCGTGGGTTTGCACTCAGGCCGTAAAGTTACGCTTACTCTTCGTCCAGCAGCTGCAAATACAGGTGTTATTTATCGTCGTACAGACCTTAATCCACCAGTAGATTTCCCTGCGGACCCAGAGTCAGTACGCGATACTATGTTATGTACAGCGTTAGTTAATGATGAAGGCGTAAGAATCTCAACGGTTGAGCACTTAAATGCTGCACTAGCAGGCATGGGCATTGATAACGTTGTTATTGAAGTTGATGCACCTGAAATTCCTATTATGGATGGCAGTGCAAGTCCTTTTGTTTATCTTTTACAATCTGCGGGTATTGAAGAACTTAATACAGCGAAGAAATTCATTCGTATTAAGAAACCTGTTCGCATTGAAGATGGTGATAAGTGGGCGGAAATTCGTCCATATAACGGCTTTCGTTTAGATTTCACTATTGACTTCAATCACCCTGCGATTGATTCTGATGACCAAAAGTTAGTGTTTGATTTTTCAAGCCAATCGTTCATCAAAGATATCTCTCGAGCTCGAACTTTCGGGTTTATGCGTGATATTGAGTACTTGCAATCACAAAACCTATGTTTAGGTGGTAGTTTTGATTGTGCAATCGTGCTAGATGATTACCGTATTCTAAATGAAGACGGGTTACGTTTTGATAATGAATTTGTAACGCATAAAGTTCTAGATGCTGTAGGCGACCTATATATGTGTGGTCATAGTATCTTGGGTGAATTAAGCGCTTATAAATCAGGTCACGCTCTGAATAATCAGTTACTTCGTGCTGTTCTTGCTGATCAAGAAGCATGGGAGTGGACAACCATTGAAGATGAGCAAGAGTCACCAGTTGCATTTATGCAGCCAGGAATGGTACTTGCCTAGACCATCATCAAATTAAAAAAGCCAAGCAGTTTGCTTGGCTTTTTTTATATCTAATATATTCTTACTTCTTACTTCTTACTTCTTACTTCTTACTTCTTACTTCTTACTTCTTACTTCTTATTCGCTAATGCTGCTAGGCTTTCTAAGCGTTTTTTTAATTTAGGTGAGGCAGTTTCTGCGACCATTTCTAATGCGCTTGCCGCCGCAGCAGATAGCTCGCGTTTTGCTTGTTTCTCTGATTTATAAACGGCCGGTTTTTCACCGACAAAGGATCGAGCAAGATCAGGATTGATCTTTACTTCTAAGTTAGAAAGCGCAGGTAAACCATGTTTTCGAAAAGCAGACAAAATAGAGATTCTTTCATAATTAATCCGAGTTGCCCAAACGCTGCTCGATACCTCGATCACTAAAGATCCTTGGCGATAATTTGCCACACGGCAATGATCTTCACACCCTTTAGGTAGCGCATCTTTTAGTACATGCGAAAGTTTAGATAAAATAATCGCTTTTTCTTGCAGATCTTTAAAGCGGGTATTATTAAAAAAATCATTTGCAGGTTGGGGTCTGTGGTCTCGCATCATCAGGAATTCTCACAACAAGGGCGTTATTTAATAGGGTTTTATCAAAGAAAAAGTCATAAATGCCAATTAGATCTGAATTTTTCAGAATTGAAATCAAACTCTACGGATTTAACTTAGGATTGCTTAACGATATCGCTTATACTTTGTTAATTATTACTTATGATGACTAGCAACACAAGAATCAGAGTAGGCCTTGAAAAATCAAAGGCTGATCCCCATAAGATAAGTATATAAAGAAGTATTTTTCTTAGAGTACACTCTCTAGGCGATTGATTCACATTTCAGAATAAACCGATCAGAAATGATCAAGAGATAAGAGAAGCAACGGAATCATGTTTTCTAAAATTCTAACAAAAGTTATCGGTAGCCGTAATGATCGAACATTACGCAAGCTACGTAAAATCGTAGATCAAATTAATAAGCTTGAACCGCAATTCGAATCATTACAAGACGAAGAATTAAAAGCGAAAACAATCGAGTTCCGTGCTCGTCTAGAACAAGGCGAAGAATTAGACAGTTTACTACCAGAAGCATTTGCAACGGTTCGTGAAGCATCAAAACGTTTGTATGGAATGCGTCATTTTGACGTTCAAATGATTGGTGGCATGGTACTAAACGACAGCCAAATAGCAGAGATGCGTACTGGTGAAGGTAAAACATTAACAGCAACCCTGCCGTGTTATTTAAACGCGCTAACAGGCAAAGGCGTTCATGTCGTAACCGTGAATGATTATCTTGCAAAGCGTGATGCTGAAACAAACCGTGAGCTTTTTGAGTTCCTAGGTATGACGGTTGGTGTTAACGTACCAAACATGGCTCCGCCCGAGAAAAAACAAGCGTATTTATGTGATATTTTATATGGCACAAATAACGAGTTTGGTTTCGATTATCTACGTGACAATATGGCTTTCCGTGCCGAAGACCGTGTTCAGCGTGAGCGCTATTTTGCAGTAGTCGATGAAGTGGATTCAATCTTAATCGATGAAGCTCGTACCCCTCTTATCATTTCAGGTCCTGCTGAAGATAGCTCTGAATTATATACTCGAATCAACACCCTAATTCCTCAACTTGTAAAACAAGATGAAGAAGATAGCGAAGAATATCGTGGTGAAGGCCACTACACGCTAGATGAAAAGGGAAAACAAACGCACCTAACAGAAAATGGTCAAGAATTTGTTGAGCAACTTCTAAAAGATGCAGGCTTGATGGAGCAAGAAGATACTCTGTACTCTCCAGCAAACATTAGCCTACTTCATCATATTAATGCCGCTTTACGCGCGCATGTGTTATTTGAAAAAGACGTTGATTACATTGTAAAAGACGGTGAAGTTATCATTGTAGATGAACATACTGGCCGTACAATGCCGGGTCGTCGTTGGTCTGAAGGTTTACACCAAGCTGTTGAAGCAAAAGAAGGGGTGAAAATTCAGAACGAAAACCAAACATTGGCTTCTATTACGTTCCAAAATTTCTTCCGTTTGTACGATAAACTGTCAGGCATGACAGGTACTGCTGATACCGAAGCATTTGAATTCCAATCTATTTACGGCCTAGATACGGTGGTTATACCAACAAACCGTCCGATGGCACGTAATGATATGGGTGATTTAGTCTACATGACTGAAGCCGAGAAATTCGCTGCAATCATTGAAGATATCAAAGGTTGTTCTGAGCGTGGTCAACCTGTACTTGTTGGTACCGTTTCAATCGAGAAATCAGAACTGCTTTCAAATGCACTGAAAAAAGCAAAAATTAAGCATAATGTACTTAATGCTAAATTCCATGAAAAAGAAGCAGACATCGTTGCAAATGCGGGTACATCAAGTGCGGTAACTATTGCAACTAACATGGCTGGTCGTGGTACTGATATTGTTTTAGGTGGTAGCTGGCAGGCAGAGGTTGCAAAACTGTCTGATCCAACAGAAGAACAAATCAAAGCATTAAAGGCAACATGGAAAGAAGCGCATGACGCTGTGCTTGCTGCTGGCGGTCTTCATATTATTGGTACTGAGCGTCATGAATCTCGCCGTATTGATAACCAATTACGTGGTCGTGCTGGTCGTCAAGGTGATGCAGGTTCTTCACGTTTCTACCTATCAATGGAAGATGCCTTAATGCGTATCTTTGCATCGGATCGCGTATCTAGCATGATGAAAAAACTAGGTATGGAAGAAGGTGAAGCGATTGAGCATCCATGGGTAACAAAAGCAATTGAGAACGCGCAGCGTAAAGTTGAAGGTCGTAACTTCGACATTCGTAAGCAATTACTTGAATACGATGATGTTGCTAACGATCAACGTAAAGTGGTTTATGAACTGCGTGATGAGCTGATGAACGTTGATGATATCAGTGAAATGATCGGTTATAACCGTCAAGAAGTTCTTGAAGGGTTATTTGGCCAATATATTCCACCTCAATCTCTTGAAGAAATGTGGGACGTAGAAGGTTTAACTACTCGTCTACGCGCTGATTTTGATTTAGATCTTCCATTGCAAGAGTGGTTGGATAGCGATGATAAACTTCACGAAGATAACTTACGTGAGAAGATCATTGAAGCTTCAATTCAAGTTTACAAAGAGAAAGAAGAGTCAGTAGGCGAATCGGTTCTGCGTAACTTTGAAAAAGCAGTTATGCTACAAACACTTGATGGGTTATGGAAAGAGCACTTAGCTGCGATGGATCATCTACGCCAAGGCATTCATTTACGTGGTTACGCTCAGAAAAACCCGAAACAAGAGTACAAGCGTGAGTCATTTGAGTTGTTTGAAGGCCTGCTAGATACATTAAAATATGATGTTGTCTCTATTTTAAGTAAAGTACGCGTACAGCAACAAGAAGATGTAGAGCGTATGGAAGAGCAGCGTCGTCAACAAGCAGAAGCAGCAGCTCGTCGTCAGCAACTTCAACACCAGAACGCTGAAAACCAACTAGATGATGGTGAATCGTCAGATGAAAACCACACACCAGTAGTTCGAGATGAGCGCAAAGTGGGTCGAAATGAACCTTGCCCATGTGGCTCTGGTAAGAAATACAAGCAATGTCACGGTAAGATCTAGTTAATACTTACTGTTATTGGTATTAATTAAAAAATAAAAGCCGCTATCACTTAGCGGCTTTTTTATAAGCGTGATATAGAGATAGGAAAGGCTATACATGAAACGATTACATATAGTTGCAGCAATCATTTTAAATGCAGAGAAGAACCAAGTCTTTATTACTAAACGTCCAGATAAAGCGCATAAAGGAGGCTTTTGGGAGTTTCCTGGTGGTAAGGTTGAAGTTGGTGAAAGTGCAGAGCAGGCGCTTATCAGAGAGTTATATGAAGAGATTGGTATTAACTCAACAGAACTCGATTTATTTGAATCGCTAAATCACGATTACTCTGATAAATCACTCTACTTTGATTTTTTCACTGTGACCCAGTTTGAGGATCTGCCTTATGGAAAAGAAGGGCAAGAGGGGATATGGGTATCCATTTCAGATCTTAAAGGCTATGATTTTCCTGAAGCGAATGTACCCGTATTAAATAAAGTCATTGAGCTGTTTAGTTAATCATAAGCCATATCGTTTAAGTCGATATAAAAAAAGCGACCCTGATGATCGCTTTTTTATTGAAATTAATCTTATACCATTCTGGATAAGTAGTTGTTCAGATAATTGCGTAGGAAAAATTGATTAGAACAAGGCATAAATTACAGTAACTAGTGGATCTAATTACAAAATTTATAACGCAGATATAATCAATTTTAACAAGCAAGAATGATCAAATACTTATGTAGATTGGTATTAGTATTGGTCTTCAGACCAACCATCAGAATCTGACATGTCTGGAGCGCCAGGAATCGATTTTTCTTCATCAGCCCATTCACCAAAATCAATCATTTGGCATTTTTTGCTACAGAAAGGACGAAATTGACTTTCTTCGTTCCAAGTAACAGCAGCTTGGCACGTTGGGCATTTAACAATAGTTGGTTGAATGTTGTTTGATTCTGACATGGGTTCCTCAACAGACAGCAAGCGTAAACTCAATGTCTTTTTCACAATTCTTATTGGTTTCAAAAGACATAAATCGTAACGCAAAACGGCTCTTATGCCCAGAAATCATTGGATAAACCCCTTGTTCAATAGGTATTTCTAAGCGCAATAAGTTTGCATTTTCCATCTCACTTTGCATAAAGCCATTACGTGCAATTTGTGGCTCAAAACGTGCGGTTTCTCGTGTTAATCGTAGCCATAATGACAACGCATCAGAGAGAGAAAGTAATTGAGACATCCAGTTATGCGTATTTCGGCAACGAACTTCTAAAGGAAGGTGTAACCAATGGTGAAGTGCAGGTAAATCAAAGCAGCAATCGCCACCAGGAATAAAAAATCGTTGTTTTAATGCAGATAGAAAGCGATCTTCTTTTAAAGAGTGGCCAGGTCGAGTCGTTTGCATTAGGTTATAATGAACCTGACTAATTTGCTCTAAAACAGAAAGTAAAGCGGATTGGTCAACACCTTCTATATCCATCCAAGCGCGATATTGCAGACGAAGTTTTTCTAAATCTTTACCCAGTTCGGCTTTGACTTGCACCTGCTCTAAAATATCAAGCATATTAAAAAGAGAACTAAAGAAAACTTGATACTCAAATGGCTGAGTTAGATCAGCAGAATGCCCAAGCTTACGAAATAGAGATTCAATTCGTAAATAAATTCGAGTCCTTTCATTTAAAGGGTGTTCAAACCTTTGCATAGCTGATCCATTCATAGTAGTTATTAATGTTCTTTATTTATAGATGCTTGAGACAATAACAGATATTTATTATGTAGCAGAGCTATTTCACTGTCTAAATCGTAAATAGTGTGATCATTCTTGATTACATCATCAGCAATTGCTAATCGCTCTTCTCGTGAGGCCTGTGAAGCAAGAACCGCTTTAATTTGCTCTATATTTACTTTATCACGATTTGCCGTTCGATTAATTTGAGTTTGCTCCAAAACATCAACAACAAGCACGCGATTTGCTAAATATTGTAATTGATTTTCAACCAATAGCGGAACAACCAACAAGGTGTAGCAGGAGGTTGATAATGAGAGTTGATGCTGCATTTGTTCTCTTATCAACGGATGAAGTAAATTATTCAGCCATTCTTTCTCGGTTGGATTTGAAAAAATACGCTGTCTTAGTTCTGCTCGATTTAGCTGTCCATTTGGTAATAAAATGGACGGCCCAAAATGTTCTGTGATCGACATTAGGCCTTTGGTATTCAGCTCTACGACTTCACGAGCAATGACATCGGCATCAACAATAGAAATCCCGTGATTATTTTGAAAAGTGTTTGCGACCGTGGTTTTCCCACTGCCAATTCCACCGGTAATAGCAACAACATAACTCATAGTGGAAAGCCTAAGATTGCAGTGAAATACCATTGTCCAATTTGTTGTCCCCACAGTAAGCAAATCCAACCAGCAATGGCTAAGTAAGGGCCAAATGGGATTGCTTTATCTAGCCCTTTCTTCTGAGCACTTAACATTGCAATACCAATGATCGCACCGACAACAGAAGAAAGTAAAACAACTAAAGGCAATTGCTGCCAACCGAGCCAAGCGCCAAGTGCAGCGAGTAATTTAAAGTCCCCATACCCCATGCCTTCTTTGCCAGTAAGTAATTTAAAACCCCAATAAATTGACCATAAAATAAGGTAACCAGCCATCGCACCAATGACTGCATCGGTTAAGCTTACCGGACTCCAACCCACTAAGGCTAAATAAAGACCTGACCATAATAAAGGTAGAGTGATTTGATCCGGCAGTAGCATGGTATCTATATCGATAAACGTTAAGGCGATAAGGACTAAAGTAAATATAACCGCGGCAATCGCGAAGTAAGAAAAAGGAAATAGATAGGAAACAGTAAAGCACATTGCTCCTGAGAGTAATTCAATTGCCGGATAACGAAAACTAATAGGGTTACTGCATTGACGGCACTTACCTCTTAGTAGTAACCAGCTAATGACAGGAATGTTGTCATAAAATTTAATTTGAGTATTACACTTTGGGCATCGAGAGCGAGGAACACTTAAGTTAAATGTTTCTTCCGTTTTATCTGGTTTATTCTTTGGCGTTAAGTCTGGAAAGCAATCAATACACTCTTTTTTCCACTCTCTCTCCATCATGATAGGAAGACGATAAATCACCACATTGAGAAAACTACCAACTAATAAACCAAATAGGGTAGCAAAGAGAGGAAAAAGCCAAGGGTAGTAATCAAAAACAGCCATGAAAGGACGTCCAAAATGAGATTAAATATATAGAACTGATGGTATCAGAATTCCCAAAAATGAAGTAGTGAAGAGTCTTTATTTACGGTTCTACTCTTTATTTTTTTAACCAATCACACTCATTAGATTAAAGATAGGCAAGTACATTGATACAACTAAACCACCGATCATTATTCCTAAGAAGAGAATAATAAAGGGCTCAAGAATTTTCCCTAAATTATCAACAGTGTTATCTACATCATCTTCATATACAAATGCCACTTTGTTTAACATATCGTCTAATTTCCCCGATTCTTCACCAATCATGATCATTTGCAATACCATTTCAGGAAAAGCTTGAGTGTGGCGCATGGCTAAATAGAGGGGCATTCCTGCTGCGGTATTCTGCTGTACTGATTGTATCGCTTCTTGGTAATAAAGATTTCCAGCGGTTTTACTGGTGGTTTGTAAACTATGTAAAATAGGCAATCCTGAACTAAAACTGGTGGCTAATGTTCGACTAAATTTAGCGATAGAGGCTTTAGACAGTACCGGGCCGATGATCGGGATCTGCAAACAATGTCGATTGATAAACCGACGAAAGGCATAAGATTTTTTGCTTAATAAACGCAGTGAGGCAGTCAGTAATAGTAAGGTTAAGAGAATCCAAAAACCATAATTTTGCAGAAAATGAGAAGCATTGACAACTTGCTGGGTAAACCAAGGCAGTGCGGCGCCAAACCCTTTAAAAATGGCTTCAAATTCTGGAATAACAAACACAAGCATTAAAACGGTAACCGCAATCGCGATAAAAAAAACCATGGTCGGGTATATCATCGCTTTGACGACTTTTGCTCGTAATGCTTCACTCTTTTCTCGGTATTCTGCTAAACGAGAAAAGGCGTGCGATAAACTGCCTGTCTCTTCTCCTGTCGCCACTAAATCAATATAAAAAGAATCAAAATGAGAGCAACTGGTAGCGAGTGCTTTTGAAAGTTGAGTTCCCGCCTCTATTGATAAACAGACTTGATTGAGTATGGATTTCATTTCAGCTTTAATATTGTTTTCAGCGATGAGTTGTAATGATTGAACGATAGGAACACCTGCACTAAGCATTGTTGCTAACTGGCGAGTGAAAAGAGTGATGTCTTTTCGTTTAACGGTGTGTTTCATTTTTTCTAAGCTAGAAATTCTGCGTTTTTTAATTTTCTTTATTTGAATGTTTTGCTCGTTGAGCTTTGCCCTGACTTCTATTTCGGTGAGAGCAAGTAATTTCCCTGATACTTTTTTCCCCGTGTTATTAATGCCACGCCATTGAAAATTATGTAGGGTCTGTGTTTTTATTTTTGTTTTTTGTTTTAGCATGAGAAATGACTTACTTAAGAATTAAAAGTAAAGAACACGAGTAAGCTCTTGTAAGCTTGTTGTGCCATCTTCAAGACGTTTTATGCCTGAGGTTGCAAGATTATCCATGCCTTGGTTAACCGCGATTTGTTCTATTTGTCTTACCGTTGCTCCTTTAAGGATCGCAACAGACAGTTCTCGAGTGAAAGGCATAACTTCATAAATACCAATACGGCCTGAGTACCCATGAGTACATTCATTACAGCCCTCAAGCCGAGCTTTAAAAACCGTGCTTAATAAATCGATTCCATACTCTTCTCTTGTTTCTGAACTGAGGTTGTCAATGTCTTTACAGTGAGGGCAAAGTCTTCTTGCTAAGCGTTGGGCGATAATTAAACTAAGAGAAGAGGCAAGGTTAAAGTTTTCTATTCCCATGTTGCCTAAGCGAACGACGGTTTCTGCTGCGGAATTAGTATGTAAGGTAGACAGTACTAAGTGCCCTGTTTGAGCTGCTTTTACTGCGATTTCTGCTGTTTCAAGATCTCGAATTTCCCCTACCATGACGATGTCTGGATCTTGTCGTAAAAAAGAGCGTAAGGCATGGGCAAAAGTAAAACCGATTTTAGGTGCGACTTGTACTTGGTTTACCCCATTAAGATTAATCTCAACCGGATCTTCAGCGGTGGATATGTTTTTTTCGGTGGTATTTAAAATGTTTAAACCAGAGTAGAGAGAGACGGTTTTGCCGCTGCCTGTAGGACCAGTCATTAATATCATCCCTTGAGGGCGTTTTAATGCGTTAAGATAAAGCTCTTTTTGTTTGTCGCTGTAGCCTAATTTATCAATATCCAAACTTGCTGCGCTGCTATCTAGTAGACGTAAAACAATTTTTTCTCCCCATAGCGTGGGAAGTGAAGAGACACGCATATCGATGGATATGTCATTATTTAATTTGAGCTTTATACGACCATCTTGTGGTAAGCGGCGCTCTGCAATATCAAGTTTAGCCATGATCTTTAAGCGAGCAGAAAGACGGCGACTTAAATGTGAAGAGGGTGAACTGTTCTCTACTAAGATCCCATCGCAACGAAAACGCACACGGTAGCTTTCTTCGTAGGGCTCAAAATGAATATCTGAAACCCCTTTTCGGACCGCTTCTAATAAAATTTGGTTAATAAAACGAGTGACAGGAGCATCGTCTTGACTGAGATCTTCTGTGGCGCTTATCTCATCAAGTGACACATCAACCAGTGAAGCTAGCTCATCTTGAGTTATCTCTTTATGTTGGTTATTACTTGCAGATAATCCAACGCCGTAGACACGACGAATAGCTGCTTGGATCTGCCCTTGATCGGCAAGCATTAATTCAATTTGCTTTCCGCTGGTAAAGCGAAAATCATCTTCTATTTGCGCAATACTGGGATCGGCGACAGCAAGACGAATGGTGCAATTGTCATAACTGATAGGAAGGGCTTGGTAACGAGTAATGAGATCGCGAAGCCCCAACTTTTGACAGGTAGCAGCGTAATCAAATTGAGTTACATTGATCACCTCAAGCCCAAAGATTTGAGCAAGGTGACTGACGAGTTCATCAGGAGTAAAGATCCCCTGAGCTAAAAGAGCAGAAGGTACGGTGTGCGTTTCTGCTTGAACTGACTCTATTATGTTGCTTTCTTGCGTCGCGCTGATTAACTCAGCTTGACGCAAGATAGAGGCGAGGTTGGTGTGCATTTATTATGAGCAGCCTGTTATCTTAATATCAGCATTTTCTGAATTTACACATGTCCAAATTCCATCATCAGTCCTTGATAACGTTACATTACTACCGTTACCTGCCCCTTTAGTAATACTTGCTTTGATTGTTCCTGAAGCATCACTCGCGGTAGAATCCAGTTCAATTGTTCCGATATTAAATGCAGCAGAAGTTCCTGAAGGAAAATTTCCAGTTGTTGCTATGACATCTTCTACATTAGTTTTTAAAGCACTTGCTGATGCTAAAGCTGCACCTAAAGCGCCTTTTTTTACATAATTCTGATATTGAGGGATCGCAATTGCTGACAACACTCCAATTACGGCAACTACAATCATTAATTCAATTAAGGTAAAGCCTTTCTGTCCTTGACGCTTTTGCATATTTCTCTCCAAGATGAATCAGGCTGATTCATGTTTTATTTGATGGGTAAAATAGTAAAACGAATAGAGATATATGATAGGGAGAAAAGAGAGGCCTTCGAGTGAGTAGCAAGTTTATAATGTGATGAATGTAAAAGGAAAAATCAAATACGATTCACTTCAAAAAGCCATAAATTAAACCTTGTTGTAGATCGCAAGTCTTAATTTAAATACATTTATTCAACTTGTTGGGTGAGCTGTTAATTATGTGAATAGTATCAAAGATATAAGAGTAAAATTGTGCAACAAAAAAAGCCAGCAAGTTGCTGACTTTTTGTTTATTGATTATGCGACTATTTACTTAAATCGCATCGATAAATCCATGGCTTTAAGATGTTTTGTTAGTGCGCCAACAGAGATGTAATCAACGCCTGTTTCAGCATATTCAGCAATCGTATCTAAAGTGACATTACCTGAGTTTTCTAGTGCGGCACGACCAGCGTTAATTTTTACTGCTTCACGCATCATGTCAGTGGTGAAGTTATCGAGCATAATAATGTCAGCGCCAGCATCAATCGCTTGTTGCAGCTCTTCTAAACTTTCAGTTTCAACTTCTACAGGTTTACCAGGGTTAAGCTCTTTTGCTGTTGTGATGGCTTTTTCAATTCCGCCACACGCAATGATATGATTTTCTTTAATTAAGTAAGCATCGAACACGCCAATACGGTGATTGAAACCACCGCCGCACGCTACGGCATATTTTAATGCGCTGCGCAAACCTGGAATGGTTTTACGAGTATCAAGTAGGCGGCATTTAGTGTGTGCAATTTTTTCAGCGTAGGTTGCTGTTACGGTTGAGCACCCTGATAGGGTTTGAATAAAGTTCATTGCATTACGCTCACCGGTTAATAGTGTGCGAGCAGGACCTGTTAACGTACAAAGTGTTTGGTTTGGTTCAACTTTATCACCATCTTCTACATGCCATTCAATAGAAACAGTACCGCCTAATTGTTTAAATACTTCATTGGCCCACATTTTTCCACAAAACACACCATATTCACGAGTGATAATGGTCGCTACAGACTGAGTATCTTCAGCGATTAAACTTGCTGTGATATCTGTACTTACCTCTAGTGTGCCGCCTAAATCCTCACGCAGTGTGTCAGAAACCGCACGAGTAATTTCTGCGGGAAGCTGTTGTTTTAAATACTCAAGACGAGAGGCGCTATCATGGGTTTTGATCATGGTGAGGTCCATTGAATTCTTTGAAATAAGTTTATGGCGACAATAATACTCGCGCTAGAGCAGAATTTCATCATAAGATATAAAGATTAGTTTAATTTGAACGGGAATAGATGATGATATTCACTTTATCAACAGATCATTGGCTTAATGAAGCAAAGCATGTAGTGTCACCATTTTATGATGAGCGTTCTGATGATGAAGATATTTCTCTGCTTGTTGTTCACAATATAAGTTTACCACCGGGGCAGTTTGGTGGTCCTTATATAGAGCAATTATTTACCGGTAAGCTTGATCCAAATGAACACCCTTTCTTTAAAGTGATTCATCAATTCAGAGTGTCTGCGCATTGCTTAATACGTCGTGATGGAAGCATTATTCAATTTGTGCCATTTAATGCACGGGCATGGCATGCAGGAATTTCTTCGTTCGCAGGGCGTGAGCGATGTAACGATTACAGTATTGGAATTGAGTTAGAAGGAACGGATTTTCTCGCTTATACCCAAAAGCAATATGAAGCGCTTGCGGTTGTAACAAACGTGCTACAAGCAGCTTACCCACGAATAATTAATGAGAGGATTACGGGACATCAATATATTGCACCATTGCGAAAGACAGATCCTGGTCTTTCATTCGACTGGGAAAAATACCATAAGTTAAGGAAATAAAAGGATTTACTTTAAAGTAGATAATTTTGTTTTTCTTAATTATGACACGACATATTACCTCAATCCTTCAAATTGGTCTTACCAATTATTATTAGCGCGTACAGTGAATGTTAATTAAATGTATACCCTGAGCCCTTTCCATGATTCAAATCAACTTTTATCTAGACAAATTCCCTTTTTTAATGATAAATTGCTTCTCAAATTAAATTGGTAATACCAATTATTTAAAGTGACGAATGACTCACGGTAATGTGAGAAGTAATCAACTTAAATTAGGTCGAGCTACGATGACATATCAAAGGATACGTCAGCCAAAGCTGTCTGATGTAATCGAGCAAGAGCTTGAACGGCTGATTTTAGAAGGAACTCTTTCCCCAGGTCAGAAATTACCAGCAGAAAGAGAGTTAGCGAAACAGTTTGATGTCTCTCGTCCCTCAGTTAGAGAGGCGATACAACGTTTAGAAGCAAAGCATTTATTAACTCGCCGCCAAGGTGGTGGAACATTTGTTAATAAAGGGCTGTGGCAAAGTTTCTCAGAGCCGTTGCTAGATTTACTAGCAACTCACCCTGAAACACAGTTTGATTTACTTGAATCACGCCATGCGTTAGAAGGTATATCAGCCTATTACGCCGCTTTACGTGGTAATGAAGAAGATTTTAAACGGATTAAAGAGTCACATAAGTTAATCCAACAAGCACAACAAGATGGTGATTTAAAAGCAGAAGCATCTGCGGTTATGCATTGTCTTATTACGGTCACTGAATCGGCGCACAATGTGGTATTACTTCACATAGTTCGTAGTTTAGAACCTTTGCTTGAACAAAATGTATTACAAAATTTTACCCTATTAAATCGTCGTGAATCGGTGGTAGAAAAGGTAAGAGAGCATAGAGCGGAGATTGTAGAAGCGATAGTGTCAGGGAAGCCTGAAGAGGCTCGTTTGGCGTCGCACTCACATCTTGCTTATATTGAAGAAACATTGTTGGAATTGACAAAAGAGGAGAGCCGCAGAGAGTGCTCACTTCGTCGAATTCAACAAAGTAATGATATGGATTAAATCGGTCCATTTCATTGTCACCCTATTTGAACCAACAAATAAAAGGATAGCTCGCATGTCTGACATGAAGCATGACGTTGATGCACTAGAAACTCAAGATTGGTTAGAAGCACTTGAGTCAGTTGTACGTGAAGAGGGTGTTGAACGCGCCCAGTATCTATTAGAGCAAGTTCTTGATAAAGCTCGTTTAGATGGTGTTGATATGGCTACAGGTATCAATACTAACTACATCAATACCATCCCTGCAACGCAAGAACCTGCGTACCCAGGTGATGTTACTCTTGAGCGTCGTATCCGTTCAATTATTCGTTGGAACGCTATCATGATCGTTCTACGTGCTTCTAAGAAAGATTTGGATCTAGGTGGCCACATGGCATCTTACCAATCTGCTGCTGCATTCTACGAAGTATGTTTCAACCACTTCTTCCGTGCTCCTAACGAGAAAGATGGTGGTGATTTAGTTTATTACCAAGGTCATATCTCTCCAGGTATCTACTCTCGTGCATTCGTTGAAGGTCGCTTAACTGAAGAGCAACTGGATAACTTCCGTCAAGAAGTAGATGGTAAAGGTATTCCTTCATACCCACACCCTAAACTAATGCCTGAATTCTGGCAGTTCCCGACTGTATCTATGGGTCTTGGTCCAATTTCTGCTATCTATCAAGCGCGTTTCCTTAAGTACCTTGATGGTCGTGGTCTTAAAGACACTTCAGCTCAACGTGTATATGCTTTCCTAGGTGACGGTGAGATGGATGAGCCAGAATCTCGTGGTGCGATTTCTTTCGCTGCGCGTGAGAAACTGGACAACCTATGTTTCCTAATCAACTGTAACCTACAGCGTCTAGACGGCCCAGTAATGGGTAATGGTAAGATCATTCAAGAACTTGAAGGTCTATTCAAAGGTGCAGGTTGGAACGTAGTTAAAGTTATCTGGGGTAACAATTGGGATGCTCTATTAGCTAAAGATACAACTGGTAAGCTTCTTCAGCTTATGAATGAAACTATCGATGGTGATTACCAAACATTTAAATCTAAAGATGGCGCATACGTGCGTGAAAATTTCTTTGGCAAGTATCCAGAAACAGCTGCATTAGTTGCGGACATGACGGATGAGCAAATCTTTGAACTGAAACGTGGTGGCCACGACTCTTCTAAACTGTTTGCTGCATTCAGCAATGCAAAAGAAACAGGTGGTAAGCCAACAGTAATCCTAGCTAAAACCGTTAAAGGTTACGGCATGGGTGATGCTGCGGAAGGTAAAAATATCGCTCACGGTGTTAAGAAGATGGACATGACTCACGTACAATACCTACGTGATCGTCTAGGTCTACAAGATATTCTTTCTGACGAGAAAGTAGCTGAACTGCCTTACTTGACACTGGAAGAAGGTTCTGCTGAATACGAATACCTACACGCTCGTCGTAAAGCGCTACAAGGTTACACGCCTAAGCGCCTACCTAAGTTTACTCAAGAATTTAAAGTTCCTGAGCTTGAAGAATTTGCTCCTCTACTAGGTGAGCAAAAGCGTGACATTTCTACAACGATGGCTTACGTTCGTACGTTAAACATCTTACTTAAAGATAAGAACATCGGTAAAAACATTGTTCCTATCATTTGTGATGAAGCACGTACATTCGGTATGGAAGGTCTGTTCCGTCAGATTGGTATCTACAATCCACACGGTCAAGCATACACTCCTGAAGATAAAGGCATTGTTTCTTACTACAAAGAAGCAACATCAGGGCAAGTTCTTCAAGAAGGTATCAACGAATTAGGTTCAATGGCATCTTGGGTTGCTGCTGCAACATCATACAGCACCAACGATCTTCCAATGATCCCATTCTACATCTACTACTCAATGTTCGGTTTCCAACGTATTGGTGACATGGCATGGTTAGCGGGTGACCAACAAGCACGTGGTTTCCTATTAGGTGCAACTGCTGGTCGTACAACGCTAAACGGTGAAGGTCTACAACACGAAGATGGTCACTCACACATCATGGCAAACACAGTTCCTAACTGTATTTCTTATGACCCAACGTTTGCTTACGAGCTAGCGGTGATCATGCAAGACGGTATCCGTCGTATGTATGGTGAGAACCAAGAAAACATTTACTACTACCTAACAGTAATGAATGAAAACTACGCAATGCCAGCAATGCCAGAAGGCGCTGAAGAAGGCATCCGTAAAGGTATCTACAAGCTTGAATCTCACGTTGGTGCTAAAGCTAAAGTTCAGTTAATGAGCTCTGGTACTATCATGAACGAAGTACGTAAAGCGGCACAAATCCTAAGTGAAGACTATGGCGTAGCGTCTGATATCTTCTCTGTAACATCGTTCAACGAACTAACTCGTGACGGTCAAGATGCAGAGCGTTACAACATGCTACACCCAGAAGCAGAAGCGAAAGTACCGTACATCACAACCGTTCTTGGTAACGAACCAGCAATCGCTGCGACTGACTACATGAAGAACTACGCTGAACAAGTACGTGCATTTATGCCAACTGAATCTTACAAAGTACTTGGTACTGATGGTTTTGGTCGTTCAGACAGCCGTGAGAACCTACGTCGTCACTTCGAAGTTAACGCAGGCTACGTAGTTGTTGCTGCTCTAACTGAATTAGTGAAACGTGGTGATATTGAGAAATCAGTTGTTACAGAAGCAATTGCTAAATTCAATATCGACACAGAAAAAACTAACCCGCAATACGCATAAGACTTCCATTAATTAAGGAAACAAACAATGACAATCGAAATTAATGTACCAGACATCGGTGCAGATGAGGTTGAAGTAACTGAGATTCTAGTTAAGGTCGGTGACCGAGTTGAAGAAGAGCAGTCACTGATCACTGTTGAAGGCGATAAAGCTTCAATGGAAGTTCCTGCGTCTCAAGCGGGTATCGTTAAAGAAATTAAAATTTCTGAAGGCGATTCAGTAACAACTGGTTCTCTAATTATGATATTTGAAGCTGAGGGTGCTGCTGCACCTGCAGCTCCAGTAGTTGAAGCTGCCCCTGTAGCTGCTTCTGCTGCTGAGCTTAAAGAAGTTCACGTTCCAGATATCGGCGGTGATGAAGTTGAAGTAACTGAAATCATGGTTGCTGTTGGCGATACAGTAGAAGAAGAGCAATCTCTTTTAACTGTTGAAGGCGACAAAGCATCGATGGAAGTTCCTGCACCATTTGCTGGGACAGTAAAAGAAATCAAAATTGCATCAGGTGATTCAGTATCTACTGGTTCTCTAGTGATGATTTTTGAAGTTGCAGGTTCTGCTCCAGCAGCAGCTCCTCAAGCGGCAGCAGCACCAGTTGCAGCGGCTCCAGCAGTCTCTGCTGAGAAAGAAGTAAACGTGCCTGATATCGGCGGTGATGAAGTTGAAGTAACTGAAATCATGGTTGCAGTTGGTGATACAGTAGAAGAAGAGCAATCTCTAATTACTGTTGAAGGCGACAAAGCATCAATGGAAGTTCCTGCTCCGTTCGCTGGTACTATTAAAGAGATTAAGATTGCGGCTGGCGATAAAGTATCGACTGGCTCTCTAATTATGACATTTGTTGTTGAAGGTGCAGCACCAGCGGCTCCTCAAGCGGCAGCAGCTCCAGTTGCACAGTCTGCTCCTGCAGCGGCACCAGTAGTAGCGGCTTCTGCTCCTGCATCAACAGGTGAATTTGAAGCGAACAACGATTACGCTCACGCGTCTCCAGTTGTACGTCGTCTTGCTCGTGAATTTGGTGTAAACCTAGCGAAAGTTAAAGGTACTGGCCGTAAAAACCGTATCCTTAAAGAAGACGTTCAAGGTTTCGTGAAAGATGCGCTTAAACGCCTTGAGTCTGGCGCTGCGGCATCAGGTAAAGGTGGCGACGGTTCAGCTCTTGGTTTACTTCCTTGGCCAAAAGTTGATTTCAGTAAGTTTGGTGAAACTGAAGTTCAGAAGCTTTCTAAGATCAAGAAGATCTCAGGTGCAAACCTACACCGTAACTGGGTGATGATCCCTCACGTTACACAGTGGGATAACGCAGACATCACTGAGCTAGAAGCATTCCGTAAAGAGCAGAATGCAATCGAAGCGAAAAACGACACGGGCATGAAGATCACACCACTTGTGTTTATCATGAAAGCGGTTGCGAAAGCACTTGAAGCGTTCCCATCGTTCAACTCTTCTTTATCTGAAGATGGCGAAAGCATCATTCTGAAGAAGTACGTAAACGTAGGTATCGCGGTTGATACACCAAACGGCCTTGTTGTTCCTGTATTTAAAGACGTGAACAAAAAAGGCATTTACGAGCTATCTGAAGAGCTTATGGCTATTTCGAAGAAAGCACGTGCTGGTAAGCTAACGGCGTCTGATATGCAGGGTGGTTGTTTCACAATTTCAAGCCTTGGTGGTATCGGTGGTACAGCATTTACACCAATCGTAAATGCACCAGAAGTAGGTATCCTAGGGGTATCTAAGTCTGAGATTAAACCTGTATGGAATGGCAAAGAGTTCGCTCCACGCCTACAGCTTCCACTGTCTCTGTCTTATGACCACCGTGTTATTGATGGCGCAGAAGGTGCTCGTTTCATTACGTTCTTAAACAGTGCATTATCTGACATTCGTCGCCTAGTACTGTAATTAGCGGTTATTGAAACAAACAATAAGGTGGCTAATAAGCCACCTTATTGCTTAATAAATTAAGGGATTAATCTCTTAATTTGAATTTATTAAAGCAATTTGCGGTGATGTAAATGTTCCTATCTTTGAACATACAAACGTGAATTGTTGTCTAGCTCACAGGCTAACTTAATCTTGCTTTCACACTGTTAACATCTATGTAAAATAGACACAGTCTGAAAACAATAATAGAACAATTTGTCAGCCTGTTAGGGAAATGACTATAACGAGGTCAAAATGAGCAAACAAGTTAAAGCCCAAGTAGTTGTACTTGGTTCAGGTCCTGCTGGTTACTCTGCTGCTTTCCGTTGCGCGGATTTAGGTCTAGAAACAGTATTAATCGAGCGTTATAACACGCTTGGTGGTGTATGTTTAAACGTGGGTTGTATCCCATCAAAAGCACTTCTTCACGTATCTAAAGTTATCGAAGAAGCAAAAGCAATGGCAGATCACGGCGTTGTTTTTGGTGCTCCACAAACAGACATTAATAAGATCCGTATCTGGAAAGATAAAGTAGTTACTCAGTTAACTGGCGGTCTTGGCGGCATGGCTAAAATGCGTGACGTTAAAGTTATTAACGGTTTTGGTAAGTTTACTGGCCCTAATACGATTGAAGTTGAAGGCGAAGAAAACACAACAGTTACGTTTGATAACGCTATCATTGCTGCTGGTTCTCGTCCGATTAAACTTCCGTTCATCCCGCATGAAGACCCACGCATTTGGGATTCAACTGATGCGCTAGAACTAAAAGAAGTACCAGAGAAATTACTAATCATGGGCGGTGGTATCATCGGTCTTGAAATGGGTACGGTTTACCACTCTTTAGGTTCTAAAGTTGAAGTGGTTGAGATGTTTGATCAAGTTATCCCAGCGGCGGATAAAGACATCGTTAAAGTGTACACAAAACGTATTAAAGATAAGTTCAAGCTAATGCTTGAGACTAAAGTAACGGCTGTTGAAGCAAAAGAAGACGGTATCTACGTTTCAATGGAAGGTAAAAAAGCACCTTCAGAAGCTGAGCGTTACGATGCGGTTCTTGTTGCTATCGGTCGTGTACCAAATGGTAAACTTATCGATGCTGAAAAAGCAGGTATTGAAGTTGATGAGCGTGGTTTCATCAATGTTGATAAGCAAATGCGTACCAATGTTGCTCACATTCATGCAATCGGTGATGTTGTTGGCCAACCAATGCTTGCTCACAAAGGTGTGCATGAAGGTCACGTAGCAGCTGAAGTTATTTCTGGTAAGAAGCACTACTTCGACCCTAAAGTAATTCCTTCAATTGCTTACACTGAGCCAGAAGTTGCTTGGGTTGGTAAAACAGAGAAAGAAGCAAAAGAAGAAGGTTTGAACTTTGAAGTTGCTACTTTCCCATGGGCTGCATCAGGCCGTGCAATCGCATCTGATTGTGCTGATGGTATGACTAAGCTTATCTTTGATAAAGAAACTCACCGTGTTATTGGTGGTGCTATCGTTGGTACAAACGGTGGTGAACTACTTGGTGAAATCGGCCTTGCAATTGAAATGGGTTGTGATGCAGAAGATATCGCTCTTACTATCCACGCTCACCCAACTCTACATGAGTCTGTTGGTCTAGCTGCGGAAGTATTTGAAGGTTCAATCACTGACCTTCCAAACAAAAAAGCAGTTAAAAAGAAAAAATAATTCTTTGTTAAAGTATAAAAAAACCGCTAAGAAATTAGCGGTTTTTTATTATCACTTCCTGAATCCTGAATCCTGAATCCTGAATCCTGAATCCTGAATCCTGAATCCTGAATCCTGAATCCTGAATCCTGAATCCTGAATCCTGAGTATTATTTATAAATACACAGCATATTTAAGAAACAGCTAGCCGTATCTTCAAGCTCTTCAATTGAAGAACTGCGGTTCGCTTGAATGAAAACAGAGTAGCAAATGCCATGCAGCATTTTAGCTAGGTTTTCAGGCGTATGATCGTTACACACTTCGTTACGCTCAATACCTTCTTCAAACATTGTACGAATAATCTTCTGATTATTCACATGAGTGCTTAAGAATAAAGGCCATACTTCTTCGCGAGTAGACGTACTCCATTCAAACCAGACTTTGATCCACTTTTCACCAGATTGAACGGTATCAATAATGTTCATTAAGAGGGTATGAAGATTAGTTGGTACATCAAGTTCAAGAGAAATTGAGTTTTGTACGAATTGATGGAATTGTTCTTCTACTTTATTCAATACATCATCAACAAGATCTTCTCTTGTTGGGAAATAGTTGAAAACGGTAGCGACAGATACTTGTGCGATTTCAGCAACATCAGCATGGCCGCCACGGCCAATACCACGTTGTGAAAATACCTCGATAGCTATATCTAGTAGTTGTTCTTTACGTTTTTCTGGGGATAGCCTTGTTCTAGGCCTTTTTTGGATCGTATCCATTTTTATATATCCTTGCCAACAAATTATTATTTTATATAGGGTTTATTATTATTATTCTCAATAACTGTACATAAGGCTGATTATATATTCAACAATTATTCAGCGTATCAATTAAAAATATGACGAAGTTAAAGATTATTTTTTTAAGTTGCAGATGTTTACCGTATAAATCTATTTTTATAGAGTTTGTTTTATAAAGTGGCAAGGTTAATATTAAGAGGTATAAAAAACTTTTGTAATTGGATCTACGTCAACTGCCGTTTTATTGTAAACTGTATAGGTCTAAATCTTGCCTTAGGTAAGTTCAACGAATTAAGTGAGATAGTATGAAACATACAGTAGAAGTGATGATCTCTGAAAAAGAGGTTACTCAACGTGTTAAAGAACTAGGCCAACAAATATCTGAACATTATAAAGAGTCAGAAGGATTGGTGATGATAGGTTTGTTACGTGGTTCATTTGTTTTCATGGCTGACTTAGCACGAGCGATTGATACGCCAATGACGGTGGACTTTATGACAGCATCAAGCTATGGCAATAGCATGGAGAGTACACGTGATGTACGCATCCTAAAAGATCTTGATGATGACATTAAAGGCAAAGATATTCTGCTCGTTGAAGATATTATTGATACAGGTAATACGTTAAGTAAGGTATGCGAGATATTGTCTATTCGTGAGCCTAACTCAATCACTATTTGTACGTTGCTTGATAAACCTTCTCGCCGTGAAGTTGAAGTAAAAGTAGATTGGATTGGTTTTTCAATCCCAGATGAATTTGTTGTTGGTGTAGGTATTGATTACGCTCAAAAATACCGTAACTTACCTTATATTGGTAAAGTTGTACCACAAGAATAATACACTTCATTATTGTCGTATTGGTATTATTTAAATTAAGCCGAAGATACATTTGTTTCTTCGGCTTTTTTATTGATATATCTGTATTTTATATAATATAGCGGAAAGTATGGTCAAACAGGGCAAAATAAACAATGTTTAGAATGAATATATAGTTACCAGTAAACTAATAGTGCATTCATTTTGTTTTAATTATGTTGCTAATTTGTGCTTGATTATTAATTGCTGTTGGTTACAATTTAACCGTAAATCTAATTTACAACTTACCCATTTATAGAATTAATTTTACGTTTTAGGAGGTCAACATGACAGTTATTCATTCATACAAAATGTGTTGCGCCACCACTATGTCGTTTACACCCGTTAACGATCAAAACGATTAATTAATTCGTAACCTTCTTTGGCTGCGAATATTGCGGCTATCTTATCTAAGAAGGTAACTACCTACCTTATGATGCCAGTCGCACTATATTCTCAGCTTACTATTGGAGAAATATTATGCGTCATTCACTATATCTACATTTAGCTACTTTATTAATTAAAGCCGATCTTGCTCGAGAAGAGCGTGAATGGAAACGAAAAGTTCGTAAAGTTCAGTATGAGATCCCATGGGGAAATGAATATTTACTTAAAGATATTGGTTTGCACATTGATGGTCGAACAATCAGTGATCTTGAGGTTCCGGCAATCAAGACTGAACGCCAAATCCGCCATCTTCGTCGACTCGTGCGTTTGAGAATAGCAACGTAAAATAAAGCCAGAGAAATTAAGGTGATGTTTTCTCTGGCTATTGTCTAATGTAATAAAAGGGGAGTTGTTGCCCTTTTATTTTTCACCACTAGTCTGTGTTATAACAGACATGGCTGCTTGGTAGGATATTTCTAATGACTCTCGACTGTGGCCTTTTACACCCAGATCATTCAAAACGCCATCTCCCATACCATAAACAACGCCGTGAACTTGAACGTCTTGTCCTCGTTCCCAAGCGGTTTGCATTACGGTTGAATTACCAACGTTATAAACTTGTTCTGCGACATTTATCTCACACAATTTATCTCCCCATTTCTCACGAGGTAAACTGCCAAATACAGTTCTGTGTTTTAGATAAAGATCTCTAATATGAAGTAGCCAGTTATTAATAAGGCCTAGTGGGGGGTTATCAATGGCTGCATTCACACCACCACATCCATAATGCCCACAAACAATGATGTGTTTAATCTTTAAAACATCGACGGCATATTGCAAAACAGATAGGCAATTTAAATCAGTATGAATTACTTGGTTGGCTACATTACGGTGAACAAATAGTTCGCCTGAATGAAGTCCAGTTAAACGTTCAGCAGGAACTCGACTGTCAGAGCAACCAATCCATAAAAAACCAGGGTTCTGTCCTTCCTCAAGCTGAGTAAAGTATTCAGGGCGTCCCGCTTTAATTGATTTTGCCCATTTAGAATTATTTTCAAAAAGCTCTTTAATTTCTGGCATTTTAAATCTCTCATCCCTTAAATACATAAGAAGCAAGGGGGTTCCTTACACTTCTTTCTGTTAAAAACGTCAACAGGTCTATTTACTATACACAATGTTACAATTTCAATCTGCTAAAAACTTGCATAAAAAGTACTCATCTGACGAGTAGATACGTTAAAAGAAGCGGCTGAAGCATTAATTAGATAGATAGGACATAAGCTGAAGTCATTAGTTCTAATTAATAGTTATGAGAGATGGATAACTTTTGTTAAATTAATGGCGATACGAGTTTATAAACAGGGAGCTAACGGTGTTTGGGCAACGATTTGAGAGTGTAAACTTTAAAGGTGATTTATTTGGTGGGGTAACGACAGCCATCATATCACTGCCTTTGGCATTAGCCTTTGGTGTTGCTTCAGGAGCAGGCGCTGAAGCAGGGCTTTGGGGGGCTATCATGGTGGGGCTTTTTGCTTCTCTATTTGGTGGTTCTTCTACATTAATCTCTGAACCTACGGGACCAATGACGGTAATTATGACCGCGGTCTTAACGAGCATGGTAGCTAAATACCCTGAGACTGGTATTGCAATGACGTTTACCGTTGTGATGATGGCTGGTGCATTTCAGATCCTCCTTGGGACTTTAAAGTTGGGTAAATACATAACTTTAATGCCATACAGTGTTATTTCAGGCTTTATGTCAGGCATAGGCGTTATTCTTATTATCTTACAGCTTTCCCCTTTGCTTGGTCATGCAGCACCAGCAGGTGGTGTTATAGGAACGCTGAAAGCTTTACCTGATACATTGGCGCATTTAGATATTAAAGAACTCTTTCTTGGCGTATTGACGCTTGGTGTTTTGTTTCTTTTTCCTCAGCAGTATCGTAAATATATCCCTGCTCAATTGGTTGCTCTAGTTGCTGTTACACTTATTTCAGTCATTATTTTTGATACAGATTCTATTCGTCGTATCGGCGAGATCCCTGCAGGTTTGCCTTCCATTGTCATTCCTACCATTAACAGTGATATGTTTATGACCATGGTCATTGATGCTTTAGTGCTAGGTACACTAGGGTGTATTGATACGCTATTAACTGCGGTTATTGGTGATTCATTAACACGTAAAGAGCATGACTCAGATAAAGAGCTACGAGGCCAAGGCTTAGCCAATATGATCTCTGGTTTATTTGGTGCACTGCCTGGAGCTGGTGCAACAATGGGGACGGTTACTAATATTCAAGTGGGTGCTCGCTCACCATTATCCGGTGTATTTAGGGCTGCGGTGCTTGCTTTAGTGGTATTGGTTGCGGGTGGGTTAACAGAACCTATCCCAATGGCCGTTCTTGCGGGTATTGCTGTTTATGTTGGCTTTAATATTCTGGATTGGAGCTTTATCCAAAGAGCACATAAAGTCAGTTTTGCCGGCATGGCCATTATGTACGGTGTCATGCTACTGACGGTATTTGTCGATTTAATTGTCGCCGTTGGTCTTGGTGTTTTTATTTCTAATATTATTATCATTGAACGCTTAAGCCGTGAGCAAGCTCGTCAAGTAAAAGCAATTAGTGATGCCGATGAAGATGATGTCCCTCTCACTGATAGCGAAAGACGTTTATTGGATAAAGCGAATGGAAAAGTATTGTTCTTTTATTTATCAGGGCCAATGATTTTCAGTGTATCGAAAGCGATTGCACGTCAACACTCCAGTATTTCTGATTATGAAGTGATGATTTTAGATTTAACCGATGTTCCGATGATAGATGTGACAGTTGGTTTGGCGTTAGAGAATGCGATTAATGATGCGTTAGATGCAAATTGCAAAGTGTATTTATTGTGTCCCAATGAGAAAACCAGAGAGCAATTAGATAAGTTTCACGTGACAGATTTAGTTCCTGATGAAAATACGTTTAAATTTCGTTATGAGGCACTTAAGTCAGCGATTAGATACGTTTCACCTGACGAGATCTAAGTTCTTAATTTAGTAATGTTTAATCAAGCCGCAGAGTGAATAGCTCTGCGGCTTTTTATTATCTCGTTGTTTTCAAATTTGCATTCATCGTCATTCAACGATAAGCTAACTTGAATGATAGATGCTTAATCTAGGTGATGAATAAAGATATGTATGCATTAGAGATAGAACAATTACGAAAAACATATGTTGGTGGTTTTGAAGCGCTTAAAGGCGTAGATTTAACCGTAGAGCAAGGTGATTTTTACGCACTATTGGGACCTAATGGGGCCGGTAAATCAACAACCATTGGGGTAATTAGTTCACTTGTTAATAAAACCTCAGGTCAAGTAAAAGTCTTTGGTTATGATATTGATACTCATCTTGTTCAGGCTAAACAGCAAATCGGTTTAGTTCCCCAAGAGTTTAATTTTAACCCATTTGAAACCGTGCAGCAGATAGTGATACAACAAGCTGGCTACTATGGTGTTTCTCGTTCATTAGCAAAAGAGAGAGCACAAAAATACCTAACTCAGTTAGATCTGTGGGAAAAGAGAAATGATCGCGCACGTAATTTATCTGGTGGTATGAAGCGTCGTTTGATGATCGCTAGAGCCTTAATGCATGAACCTAAGTTATTGATCCTTGATGAACCTACAGCTGGTGTTGATATTGAACTACGTCGCTCAATGTGGGAGTTCTTAAAGCAAATTAATGAGCAAGGCGTGACGATTATTCTTACTACACATTATCTTGAAGAAGCTGAAATGTTATGTCGAAATATCGGGATTATTAATAAAGGTGAAGTCATAGAAAATACATCGATGAAACGATTATTAAATAAACTTCAGGTTGAAACTTTTATCTTAGATTTGGCAGAAAATAGCCCTACGCCTCAGTTGGAAGGCGCTAAAATCACAAGCAGTAAAGAGGGTTCTATTGAGGTTGAAATAGATAAATCACAAGGGCTTAATTACCTTTTTGAGCAATTAAACCATCAAGGGGTAAATGTACTTTCTATGCGAAATAAAGCGAATCGATTAGAAGAGTTATTTGTCAGTATTGTTCGTTCAGGGGAAGCTAAATAATGATGAACTTATATTGGACAGCATTCAAAAGCCTTATATCTAAAGAGATAAATAGATTCACTCGAATTTGGGTGCAAACACTGGTTCCACCAGCCATTACCATGACGTTATATTTTATCATTTTTGGTAATTTGATTGGTTCACGTATTGGTGAAATGAGTGGCTTTAGTTATATGGAATATATTGTTCCAGGCTTGATAATGATGTCTGTTATCACTAACTCTTACTCGAATGTGGCTTCTTCGTTCTTTAGTGCGAAGTTCCAAAAAAACATAGAGGAGTTACTTGTCGCTCCTGTACCTAATTACATTATTATCGCTGGTTTTGTTGGTGGTGGTGTTGTTCGAGGTTTATTGGTTGGTGCGTTAGTGACTTGCGTGTCTCTGTTTTTTGTTGATATTCAAATTGCGCATTTTGGTGTGATTATACTGACAGTATTAATGACATCTATCGTATTCTCTTTAGGTGGATTGATTAATGCGGTTTTTGCTAGAACCTTTGATGATATCAGTATTATTCCGACGTTTATTTTAACGCCATTAACGTATTTAGGTGGGGTCTTTTACTCGATTAGTTTGTTGCCTGAATTCTGGCAAGGGGTTTCTAAATTAAACCCGATTGTTTATATGGTAAATGCATTTCGTTATGGTTTTTTAGGTGTATCTGATGTCGGTGTTGGTACTGCATTTGCGGTATTAACGGCATTTATTGTGGTGCTTTATGCCGTGGCTCTGCACTTAATCTCTAAAGGTACTGGTCTTAGAAGCTAATATTAGTGTCAGGACAGGACAATAAAAAAGGGCAGATGATCAGCGATCATCTGCCCTTTTGTTTAGTCGTTAATCATACTAATACTATTAATTATTCTTCTTCTTCAGTGTCTTCTTCGCTTGCTGCAATATGAAGTTCAACCACTAAGTTATCAATCAAGCGGACTTGGCCAAGGAAGGCCGCCATAAGGATAACAGCTTGAGTAGTTTCTTCTGTTGGTTCTTGCAGCGTTCTTGCATCACGAATGAAGATTTCATCAGGCTGCAAATCTGCTGCACGTAGTTGATCACTAGCGTCTTCAATTAGAGATAGATAATCATTACGACCACCACGCATTTGGCTGCTTATCCAACGCATAGTGCGAGCTAAAACAGGCGCTCGCTGACGCTCATTTAATGTCAGCAGGTTATTGCGAGAGCTCATTGCTAAGCTATCAGCTTCACGTACAGTTGCAACACCAACAATCTCGATATCTAAGGCCATATCAATGACCATTTGACGAATAAGCGCAAGTTGTTGGAAATCTTTCTCACCAAAACAAGCAACATCAGGCTGAACAATGTTGAATAGCTTATTAACAACCGTTGATACGCCTCTAAAGTGACCAGGGCGAGAAGCGCCTTCCAAAATGGTAGATATAACCGGGACATCAACAGTCGTTTGTTTATCTAACCCTTCTGGGTACATGATCTCTGGCGTTGGAGTAAAGACAAGATCAACCTTTTCAGATGTGAGTTTTTCTACGTCTTCATCTAATGTTCTTGGATAATTTGTTAGATCATCAGTATTGTTAAATTGCATCGGGTTAACAAAAATACTAGCAACAACAATATCAGCATGCTCGCGAGCAGTGCGGATCAGTGTTAAATGACCTTCGTGCAGGTTTCCCATTGTTGGAACGAAAGCGATACGCTTGCCTTCGCGTTTCCAAGCTTTGAGCTGCTCGCGTAATGGTAAAATTTCAGAAAAAATGTCCATTACGTTTCCTTAATTAAATGTATGTTCAGCGGCAGGGAAGACACCTTGCTCAACATCTTGAATATACTTAGTGACCGCTTTACGCATATCACCGGTTTCCGCTAAAAAGTTTTTAGAGAATTTAGGCATATAGTTAGCAGAAATACCGAACATGTCGTGCATTACTAGGATTTGACCATCCGTAACATTACCTGCACCAATACCAATAACAGGAACAGTACATGCTTTTGTAATGCGTTCAGCAAGAGAAGCTGGAACACATTCTAGTAGAATAATTTGAGCGCCAGCGGCTTCAAGTGTTAGTGCATCTTTTACCATTTTTTCAGCTTTTGCTTCATCACGGCCTTGAATGCGGAACCCACCAAAAATATTAACCGATTGAGGAGTTAAACCAAGGTGTGCACAAACTGGTACTGCGCGTTCAGCAAGGATACGAATGGTTTCAGCGATCCAAGCGTCACCTTCAATCTTCACCATGTTAGCGCCCGCTTGCATTAGCTTGCCTGCATTTTCACACGCTTGCTCAGGGGTAGCGTAGCTCATGAATGGCATGTCAGCCATTAATAAACTGTTTGGACTACCAGCGCGTACACAACGAGTATGGTAAGCGATCTCTTCAGTTGTTACAGGCAAAGTATCACTCTTGCCTTGTAAAACCATACCTAATGAATCACCGACTAATAGAACAGGGACTTCTTGCTGTTCAAATAGTTGTGCGAAGCTAGCATCATATGCTGTAACAGTGGCAAATTTTTTGCCTTCTTGCTTCCACTTCATTAAGTCATGAATAGAGATTTTTTTCATAAAACATCCTTACTAGAAGCGATTAATCTTCCCAAATGGACAAACCATTTCTATCTACAGTGTTTAATAACTGAGAGAGGGTTGTGCCATCAGGTAAAGTTAAATCATTATAAAGTTCAGCGAGCGGATAAAGAACAAATTCACGTTCTTTCATGCCATAGTGAGGCACAGTTAATCGCTCATTGTCGATCGTTTGATCGCCAAATAAAATAATATCAAGATCTAAAGTTCTTGGTCCCCAGCGCTCTTCTTTACGCACACGGCCTTGCTCAAGCTCAATCTTTTGAGTGAGTTCCAATAATTTCATTGGAGCAAGGTTGGTTTCAATCTCAACAACCGCATTAATGTAATTTGGTTGATCTTGAGGGCCCATTGGTGAACTGCTGTAAAGCGAGGATACGGCTGTTACTTTGGAGTCCGGAAGCTGATGCAAGGCATTGATTGCCACTTTAGCTTGAGCTACGGGATCTCCAAGATTACTCCCAATTGCAATAATTACTTTGATCATGAATCGTTATTCGCACGTTTTTTCTTACGATATGGGCTACGACGCTTACGAGTCCCCGTAGCGCGGCCGCCATGAAGGTTCTGGACCATATTATTACGGTGCGGTGCAGGTGCATCTTGGAATTCTGTCCACCAATCCGAAAGTGTTTTTATTTCGCCACCTTCTACTTTTCCGCGCATTTCAAGGAAATCATAAGCGGCACGGAATTTTTGCTGTTCGATAAGCACGAACGCACGCTTGCCATTTCGACGAGGCAAGCGAAGCTGAAGTTGCCAAATATCACGGATAGTAGCTGTTAATCGACGAGGGATTGCAGTACTTTTAACTTGAATATCAAGCATGATATTCGCCGCTTCCATAATGGATTCGTAGTGATCATACTTTGGATTTTCATCCTGAATTTCTTGTGCTTTAGCCGTGAGAGGGTACCAAAGCATTGCTGCAAACATAAAGGCCGGGTTTACACGCTTACCGCTATTAATACGTTTGTCTGTTGAGTGCAGAACTAATTCAATCATTTGCTCAGTTGGGCCATTCCCTTCTTCTGTTAAGAAAGGCGTCAGCGCTGGAAACAATTGTTGAAATAAATTCAATTTACGTAATAAATAGTAAGTATTTAATCCTTTACCGGCTTGCAGCAGTTTTAATGACTCTTCAAACAGTCGAGCAGCAGGGATATCTCTTAAAAGTGGAGATAACTCTACAATTGGCTCTACCGTTTTATCACAAATAGTCATGTCTAACTTAGCAGCAAAACGCACAGCTCGAAGCATACGAACAGGGTCTTCACGATAACGAGTTTCAGGGTCACCAATTAAACGTACCAGATTATTATTTAAATCTTCAATACCATTGGCGTAATCATGAATCGAATAATCGGCAATATTGTAATACATGGCATTAATGGTGAAGTCACGACGCTGAGCATCTTCTTCTACTGTGCCATATACATTATCACGCAGCAGCATGCCTTCTTTGGACTGAGCTGAGATGTTTTTCTTCTCGGACTCTTCTTCTTTGTGGTGACCACGGAAGGTTGCCACTTCGATGACATCTCTACCAAATAGAATATGAGCAAGACGGAATCGACGGCCAATTAAGCGACAATTGCGAAATAGCTTTTTGATCTGCTCTGGCGTTGCGTTAGTGGCGATATCAAAGTCTTTAGGCTCTTGGCCTAGAAGAATGTCGCGCACTCCTCCGCCTACGAGATAAGCGTCGTATCCCGCATTACTTAAGCGGTAAAGAACTTTTAGTGCATTATCACTAAGATCTTTACGTGAAATATTGTGTTCTTGGCGTGTGATAACGTTCAGTTTCAAATCCTCTGTAGAGCAAATATCACTGTTGTTTTTGAGTAAATTACGACAAAAACGGGCAACTTGATTAAAGATAATAACCTCGATATTCAAGTGAGCAGTCAAAAATAGGCGCACATCATAGCTTAAATTGTGGGTTTTGAGAATGGGGTAGTGATCTCGAGCCCAGTTGGGAGCTGTTTTAGTTGCCAATTTTTGATTGCCCATTGAAAAATTTCATTCAATGTGGCGGTTTCTATGTCCTTTGGTAAGACAAACCCTAAAAAACACAACGCTTCAAGTAAGGTTGGAATTGGATTTGTGTTATCAATTGCAGGAGCATAGTTTTGTTTTGATAATTTGTTTCCTAGCTCATCAACGGCAAGGGGTAAGTGAAGGTAGCTAACTTCTTTTACTCCTAATTGGCGATAAAGCGAAATTTGGCGTCCTGTGGGCTCTATTAAATCAGCGCCACGAACTACTTCAGTCACACCTTGGTCAATATCATCTAAGACCACCGCAAGATTATAGGCAAATAATCCATCTCTGCGTTTGATAATAAAATCTTCTTGAGCCAATTGTGCCGGTATTTGAATCACCCCGTGCTTTATATCATAAAATGACTCAACAGGATGCTGCATTACTAAGCGTACAGATGCGTTGTTTTCTGAAAGGTGTTTATATCTACAGTGGCCTAAATAAAATCCGCCAGCTTCTTTTATTTGTTTTCGAGTGCATTGGCAAAAATACGCATCACCGTTATCAATCCATTGGTTAATTTGAGATTGATACATAGTGTGGCGTTGACTTTGATAAACGATTCCATCATCCCATTCAAAACCGTAATCTTCTAAGGTCTGAATGATCAAAGAGGAGGCACCAGGTATCTCACGCGGTGGGTCTAGATCCTCAATGCGAATCAGCCATTTTCCTTGCTGTGATTTCGCTTGTAAGTAGCTCCCTAAGGCTGCAACAAGGGAACCAAAATGCAGTGGACCTGATGGGGATGGAGCAAAGCGACCTATGTATTGAGTAGTCATAGACATTCACTGTATAAACGTAAAAAAGGGAGCCAGCGCTCCCTTTTTATTATATTGATTGGTATTAGCCAGCCATTTGCTTTTCTTTGATTTCTGCAAGTGTTTTACAGTCAATACAAAGGTCTGCGGTTGGACGCGCTTCTAAGCGACGAATACCGATTTCAACACCACAAGAATCACAGAATCCGAAATCTTCTTCTTCAATCTTGTTAAGTGTTTTTTCAATTTTTTTAATTAGACGGCGTTCACGGTCACGGTTACGCAGTTCTAAACTAAATTCTTCTTCTTGAGCAGCGCGATCCACAGGATCTGGGAAATTCGCAGCTTCGTCTTTCATATGATTTACTGTGCGTTCAACTTCTTCCCTAAGTTGATTACGCCAAGCTTCTAGAATCTTCGTAAAGTGTTCAATTTGGGCTGGGCCCATGTACTCTTCACCTGCTTTTTCCTGGTAAGGTTCAACACCAGCGATAGCTAGAATACCTAGCGTTCTTTTTGTATTGCTCTCTGGCATTACAGCTTCTCCTAAACGTCTTTGACTCTCACTAGCCAAATGAGGGCGCTATCTATAACAGAAAGAAAAGAGGCAATCAAATATTGATTTCACCAATTGAGATCCAGTAGCAAGAACGTAGCACTTTTTTTAAAAAGAATGTAAGCATTGCTAAATAAAGCAGCTAAATACAAAAAGGTAGCTTGCGTACGATCTTCATCTCTTTTGATGACATCTCTGCTTGGTAGCAGAGAACGGTAACCCCACTTTCAATCGCATCTAATAATAAAGAATAATATTGATGGTCTATATGGTGTGCGATTGATACTTTTTCAATGCCTGAATGTAAAACAGCGAAAAATAATACTGCTTTTTTTCCATTAAGGGCGATTTCACTCAGTTCTCGTAAGTGTTTTTGCCCTCGTGTTGTGACGGCATCAGGAAAGAATCCTTGGCCTTGGTCTCCCAATAACGTAACGCTCTTTACTTCAATATAGCAGTCAGGTAGTGAATCTTCACTAAGTAGTATATCAATTCGGCTATTTTCTGAGCCGTATTTCACTTCGGTTTTAAGTGTAGTGTACTCATTTAACTCATCAATATTTTTATTGTTAATGGCTTCAACCACCAATTGATTGGCTCGAATAGTATTAACGCATATTATGTGATTTTTTTCTGTGACGCTGAGCTCCCAACTATTAGGGTATTTGCGCTTTAGGTTACTGGATGTTGAAAAAAACACCGTATTGCCAGGTGTTGCACAGCCAGTCATTGCACCTGTGTTGGCGCAATGGATAGTTCGTTCACTTTTATCTGGTAATTCTATGTCTGTTAAAAAGCGTTTATAACGTTTTATTAATATTCCAGATTCTAATTTAGGTTCAAATTTCATTTAACTACTGTTTTTTTGTACAATGGTTTAATTCAAGATAATGCCATAGGGCGAACCCATTGTCACAGTTACCCATTGAAAGAGTGATCCCATCACTGATTGAGAAATTACAGAACCATTCTCAACTCATTTTAAAAGCATCGACAGGCGCAGGTAAGTCGACACATCTGCCTTTAATGCTATTAAAAGAACAAGTGGTTAATGGCAAAATAATAATGTTAGAGCCAAGACGGTTGGCTGCTCGTAATATCGCGAGTTACTTAGCATCTCAATTAGGTGAGAAAGTCGGTGAGCAAGTTGGGTTTCGAATCAAAGGTGAAACTAAAGTTAGCCCTCAAACTCGATTGGAAATTGTGACGGAAGGTGTGATGACTCGAATGATCCAATCAGATCCTGAATTGTCAGGTGTTGGATTATTGATTTTTGATGAATATCATGAGCGAAGTATTCATGCTGATACTTCATTAGCTTTTGCCTTGGAAGTGCAAGAAGCGCTAAGAGATGATCTTAAGTTATTAATTATGTCTGCCACCTTAGATCAATTGGCATTACAGACGTTATTGCCAAGAGCTGCATATATAGAGTCGGATGGGCGAATGTTTCCGGTGGCAACATCTTATACCCCTCTTAAAACAAACCAACGAATTGTGGAAGCAACTGAGCAAGCCATTCGCAAAACATTATTAAATGAAACAGGTTCAATACTCGTATTTTTGTCTGGAGTAGGTGAAATAAAACAGTTGGAAGAGAGATTAAAAGATCTTTCTTCTGATATTGTCGTTAGGCCTTTATATGGTCAACTCGATGCAAAAAAGCAGCAATTAGCATTAAAACCAGCATTGAAAGGTGAGCGAAAAATAGTTCTCGCAACCAACGTGGCTGAAACCAGTTTAACTATTGAAGGGATCCGCATTGTTATTGATAGTGGCTATGAGCAAAAAGTAACGTTTGATGCAAAAACAGGGATCACTAAGCTAGAGAAAAAACGAATAGCTCAATCATCTGCTGAGCAAAGAAAAGGGCGAGCAGGACGATTGGAACCCGGGGTATGTATTCGTTTATACAGTGAATCTCAATATCAACAGCAGCCCCAAGTTCAAATACCTGAGATAGAATCTTCTGATCTTTCGTCTTTGGTTTTGGAGTTAACAAAGTGGGGAGTTATCACCCCTTTGGATCTTCAATGGTTAACCCCGCCACCTGATGGCAATATTCAACAAGCTCGGTCTTTATTATCTCAATTAGACTTGATTGATAAGCAAGGTCAGCTTTCTATATTGGGGGAAAAATCACAGCAATTGAATATAGAGCCTCGCCTTGCTGCTGCATTATTACAAGCTAGCACTCAATCAGCTTCACATCTGCAAACGGCTTTATTTATGTTGCCAATCATAGAAGAGCCAGCTAAATCAGTACAATCAAAAGATCTTAGCTTTCATCTTTCTTTATTTCTTGAAGGTCGCTACCCAAAACAGACAGAGTATCAACAAAGAGTTCAGCTACTGGCTCGCACTTTATCTGTAAAGGCAGACATAACTCAGGTTTCAATTGTTCTTATTGGTGAGGTATTAGCATTAGGTTTTCCTGATAGATTAGCGATAGCAAAAGGAACTCTAGGTCAATTTCAATTATCGAATGGCCATGGTGTACAAGTTGATGAAATTGAATCGATAGCACAAAGCGATTATTTAGTGGTGGTGGACTTACTAAAAGGCAGTCAAAATCGCAGTTATGTTTTTCTTGCGGCATCCTTATCCAAATCATCTTTGTTCAGTGCTGTTTCTCATTTAATGATTGAAAAAGAGCATGTGGATTGGGATGAGAAGTCAGGAAGAATAGTCGCTGAAAAACGTATGTATTTAGGGCGGGTCATTCTGCAAAAAGAGCGAATGAGTTCACCAGACTCTGACAAAATTTCGTTGGCATTGCTTAATATGCTTAAGCGAAAAGGAATAGAGAGCCTCGATTGGAATAAAGAGGTACAAGCTTTACATTCTCGCTTGTTGTGCTGTGAAGAATGGTTACCAGAGATCTCTCTTCCTGCTATGAGTGAAGCGCAGTTACTTGAGAGTGCAGAGCAATGGTTATTGCCTTTTATGAATGGCATAAAAAACGATAAGCAACTTAAGAGCATTAACCTTATTAGCGCATTAGAAGCCTATGTAGGTTGGGATATTATGAAGCTTATTAATGAATATTTGCCGACGTATTATTTGTTACCAACAGGAACAAAAGCAAAGATCAGTTATCAATTGCAATCGGAACCTAAGATTTCAGTAAGAATGCAAGAGGTGTATGGCGAAGCGCAAACCCCTTTATTAGCGCAAGGTACAAAAAAATTGGTCATGGAATTGTTATCTCCAGCTCAGAGGCCATTACAAACAACCAGTGATTTAGCTGGCTTTTGGCGAGGCTCATATAAAGAAGTACAAAAAGAAATGAAAGGGCGTTATCCAAAACATATTTGGCCCGATGATCCAGCGACTCATCAAGCAACGAAAAAAACAAAACGTCACTTTAATTAATTCTCTAACTTGAAAAGAACTCTCATGGCTGAAAAGAAAAAAGTACCAGCGAAAACTGCACCTAAAAAAGCGGTGATAAAGAAAAAAACACCAGTAAAAAGAAAATCGACAAGTAAGAAAAAAGCTCAGTCGCCTCGTTCTTTTTGGAAAGGGTTAATGATACTCGGTTTTAAACTAAGCCTTGTTGTATTGGCGATTCTACTTATTGCTGGGATCTATTTGGATACCGTAGTTAAGAATCGCTTTGATGGTCAATTATTTACTTTGCCTACCGTGGTATATAGCCGAGTTCTAACATTGGCTCCTGGGCAAAATATCAGTTTGCAAACGGTTAAGAAAGAACTGGATTTATTAAAGTATCAGAAGGTTCGTCAACCTCAACGTTCAGGTGAGTATTCATCATCATCAACAAAAATAGAGCTTATTCGCCGTCCATTTGAATTCCAACAAGGACCAGAACCAGATCGTCATGTAATGCTTTATTTCAATTCTGATGGCCTACAGAAAATTGAAAACCGTACGGCGAAAAAACAAATGGGCTTTTTGCAAATAGAGCCTCAATTTTTAGGGATGCTAGATGCGGATGATGACCAACAGCGTTTATTCTTACGTAGAGAGCAATTTCCAGAAGTAATGGTTGATGCACTATTAGCTACAGAGGACAGAGACTTTTATCAGCATGATGGTGTATCTCCACTAGCGATAGCTCGTGCAATGGTGGTTAATGCCAAAGCAGGCAGAACGGTTCAAGGGGGGAGTACATTAACCCAACAGTTGGCAAAGAACTTATTCTTATCTCGTGAAAGAACATTATGGCGTAAGGTTCGTGAGGCTTATATTGCTCTGATTTTAGATTACCGTTATAGCAAAGATAGGATCTTAGAGGCGTATTTGAATGAGGTCTATCTAGGGCAAACTGGTGGGGAGGCAATTCATGGTTTTGGATTAGCAGCGCAAGTGTATTTTGGCCGCCCAATAGAAGAATTAAGAATTGATCAGTTAGCCATGTTGGTTGGTATGGTTAAAGGCCCATCCTATTACAATCCAATGCGTTTCCCTGAACGTGTAAAAGAGCGTCGTGATCTAGTATTACGTTTGATGATGCAAGAAGAAATTCTTTCTCCTCGTCAATATGAAATGGCAGCAAGCCGTCCATTGGATGTCAAAAAGCGTGCAAGCATCTCAACAAGACAACCTGCTTATTTCCAACAATTAAAATGGGAGTTAAAAGAAAAAGCGGGAGAGGCTTATCAAAGAGGTGAGGGATTACGAGTATTTACGACGCTTGATCCATTATCACAACAGAAAGCAGAAAAAGCAGTTGAGCGAATTGTTCCTCAGTTAGAAAAACGAGTGGGAAAAGGCTTAGAGTCAGCAATGGTTATCGTCGATCGTCAAAGCGGAGAGATCCGAGCTATGATTGGTGGTAGTCGAACTGGATTTGATGGCTTTAATAGAGCGATCAATGCTAAACGCCCAATTGGGTCTTTAGTTAAACCTGCTATTTATTTATCAGCATTAGAAAGCCCAGATAAATATTCATTAGCGACCACATTAGATGATAAACCAATTTCATTAAAAGGCAGCAAAGGGACAACATGGACGCCTAGAAATTATGATCGAAAGTTTAGAGGTCAGGTTCCTTTGTATTATGCGCTTTCTCGCTCATTAAATGTTCCAACCGTTAATTTAGGTTTGATGGTTGGCCTTAATAAGGTGACAGATACATTAGTTAAACTTGGTGTGAATGCTCAAGAGATTAATCAAGTACCATCAATGCTACTTGGTTCAATTAGTTTATCTCCGCATCAAGTGGCTCAGATGTATCAAACATTAGGCAATGGTGGACGAAAAGCGCCTCTTACGGCATTAAAAGCGGTGGTGAATACAGATGGGGTATTACTTTATGAGAACTTTCCTCGTTCGTCACGAGTTGTTCCTGAGCAAGCGACTTGGTTGACTATTTATGGAATGAAAAAAACGGTGAGTGAAGGAACGGCAAGATTTTTAAATAGTAAATACAGCTGGGCAGCATTGGCTGGAAAAACCGGAACAAGTAATGACTCAAGAGATAGCTGGTATGCAGGTATTGATGGGAGAGAAGTTGCTATTACTTGGCTTGGCCGAGACGATAATAAACCAATGAAATTAACGGGTTCGAGTGGTGCGTTAAGAGTTTATTCTGATTATTTAAGTATGAGATCACCTGAGGTTTTTAATTTACCGTGGCCAAATGAAGTAACGACAGCTCATTTTGACTTACAAGAAAATAAAACGCTGAAACCGAATTGTTCTGGCAAGGAAAATGTACCTATTTGGGATATTAAAGGTCAATATAAAGCAGAATGTGAAAAGAAAAATACACCAGCCGCTTGGTTAACTGACATTTTTGGTTTTTAATTTTGATAAATTGGTAACTCCTCTTTAGTGTGCAGATGTTAGAGAGGATGTCATTTATTTCGATTAAGGTTTATTTGCGTAAAAACTAATAAACGCTTCTTAAGCTATTAAAAGTAGAGTTATTTTTTAATCAAAATGTTATAAAAACAACCATTGCGAATGCATTTCAACCAAAAGGTGTTTTTTTTTAAATTATTAGTTGACCAGAGAGGTAAAAAGCCGTTTAATACACCTCGTTGCCCGGATAGCTCAGTCGGTAGAGCAGAGGATTGAAAATCCTCGTGTCGGTGGTTCGATTCCGCCTCCGGGCACCATATTAAATTGTTGGTGCTTAATATTAGTTAACACGAGCAATGAAAAATTAGTGTGCCGACTTAGCTCAGTAGGTAGAGCAACTGACTTGTAATCAGTAGGTCACCAGTTCGACTCCGGTAGTCGGCACCATTAATTCTCGTAATGAGACGTAAAATCTGTTCCCTTTTAGTTCAGTCGGTAGAACGGCGGACTGTTAATCCGTATGTCGCTGGTTCAAGTCCAGCAAAGGGAGCCACATTTAAAAGCCTCGTCAGAAATGACGAGGCTTTTTTTATGCTTTTTTATAATCGATTTTTCCTACGCAATTATCTGAACAATTACTTATCCAGAATGGTATTAGATGTTTGTTATAAAAAAAGCAGACAATCAATGTCTGCTTTCTTATAACTTCTAGTAATCTTACATTATCACTATTTATCTAGATTGCTATTTACTCGAAATTTGTTTAACCAAGTATCTAAATCATCAGCTAATTCAGTTAGGGTATGAGTACTTTGTTTACTATCTGCGACAACACTTGCTAATTGCTGCCCACTTTCTTCTATCATATTAACTCGTTGAGTAATGTCTTCACTTACGTGTTTCTGTTCTTCAGACGCACTTGCAATTTGATGGCTCATACTTGAAATTGACTCAAGGGCAGTAACAATTTGCTGTAGAGCATCGGAGGCATTTTGAGATTCAGATACGGTGCTTTTACTGGTTTCGGCACAGATTTCCATACTAGTTATTGCGTTACGAGAGCCTTCTTGTAAGTTTGAAATCATTAACTGTATTTCTTTTGTGCTACCTTGAGTTCTTCCAGCTAAATTACGAACTTCATCAGCAACAACAGCGAAACCTCGGCCTTGTTCACCAGCTCGAGCGGCTTCAATTGCTGCATTTAAGGCTAGTAAGTTAGTTTGCTCTGCAATGTCACCAATGACATCAAGAACCTTAACAATGTTGTTCACATTGCTATCTAATTCAGAAACCGCAGTACTTGCTGTATTTAATTGTTCAGCAAGTCCTTCTATATTAGACACGGTCGCAGTAATTAATTTTTGAGTTCGAACACTTCGCTTATCGGCTTCGTCTGTAGTAATGGCTGTTTCTTGTGCTGAATCTGCTACATTATTAGCAGAAGAAGCCATCTCAGTAATCGCCGCTGCTATCATCTCTGTTGATTGGTGCTGGTTTTCAGTCAATTCACTTGCAGTCCCTGCTCTAGAGTGAACATCAGATAACTCAGCTTTTAACGCAAGCATTGCTTGAGTTAGATGTTCAACTAACTCTGCTAATGATAAATTCATTGTTTGAACTGCGTGATAAATACTGCCTTCAGGTGCTTTTTCTGTAAATTGAGTAACAATCTCACCAGCAGCAACAGTTTGGATTGCAGAGTGGACATCTTTAGGTTCGCCACCTAATAATGAAATCATACGTTTCATTGAAATCATTAGAATGCTAAAAATTAAACTCGCAATGATAAAGGCTAAACCAAATTGCCATTGAGCTGTAGACCAGAATCGAGAATTAACTTCTGTTTCTCCAATACCAGTGCCTACAATCCAATTCCAATCTTGTGTTTTTTCTGCAATAGAAAGCTTTTTATCAATACTTCCATCTGGCATTTTTAAAGACCATGTATATTCAGCCATGCCTGATGGATTTTGATTTATGGCATTTTCTAAAATTTGGCCAACACTTTTTCCTTCACTATCACGGAACTCATGAAAGCTGGTACCATGAAGTTGAGGATCTAAAGGAGCAGCTAAGAACATTAGGTCTTTATCTGCAACATATACGTATTCATTATCTTTATAGATATTGTTTCGTAAAATTGTAATTGTGAGCTCTTTGGCTTTATCCTCTTCTATTTTTCCTTGCCTTACCATTTCTTCCATATTGGTAATTAGGTTATAGGTTGTTTGGAATAATTCAGTAACTCGAGATTTATTATCCATAGAGCTAGCAATACGTAATGTCCATAGCCCTGTTGCTGTCATTAATATAAGAGAGCATAAAATAATAGCTGCGAGGACGTAAGATTGTGTTTTTAACTTCATGCTTATTTGCTCCGAGAAAATATAAGCGACATTTAACCTATGTATCGACCGATAAAAGTATAAGTTTAATGAATTATACGAGTGCCGATATATAAGAGGGAGTCTTATGTTGTGCTTTGTATGATTATCACCTTCTAAATGAATGATTTTAAATTATTAGTTATTGATTCTATTTTTTAGGTCATGATTTGCAGTGCTATAGATAGAATTAGACCTTAAGTGGTCTATTTTTAGCGTTAAAGTGAACTATAACTAAGCATATTGATGCCTATTTATGCAATTGAATCAAATTTTAAGAATAAATAGATAAAGTACTTGCTAATGTGATCGAACTCTCTATAATGCGACCTCACTGACACGGAGAGCCCGTCCCGTAAGGGGTTGGAAGGAAAGGTTAGTGTGATGAGTTATCAATATTCATTTCAAATAAGTGCTTGACACTTTATCTGAAATGAATAAAATGACCGTCCTCTTCGCTGATAAGATTGAATGCTTTGAAAGTAGAAGAAATGCTCTTTAACAATTTAACCAAATCAATCTGTGTGGGCACTTGTGAGTTGATAATCACTGTTTGCGAAAGCAAATAAAAATAATCAATGAACTGAGTGACTACACAAAATTACTTTTATGTAACAATCAGTATTAATCATTGAGC
>NZ_JARACP010000030.1 GCF_028765545.1 Aliivibrio sp. S4MY1
ACCCTTTTTTTGAATAAGGAAAAATAATTGGAACGTAAATTATATAGGGCTCTTTTTCGTCCTGAAAAACAACTTAACTGGTTATGTCCTACTTGTGAAGAGGGCTTGTTACGTATCAAACAAGGCACATTTGCTTCTGCCGAACTTGCTCATTCTGAAAAAGGGCACAGTCACCCTGAATGGCAACCTGATTGGGCTGAACTTTTGTATTCATGCATTTTTGAATGTCAAAACGATCATTGTGGTGAAAAAGTAGCAAGTAGCGGTATTGGTTTTTTAGATTGGGATATCGTCGAGGATCAATATGGCCAAGATCAGCAAGAGTATTTTCAATACTTTAAACCTAAGAGTTTTACGCCACCATTAAATATCATAAAAGTACCTAAAGGTACTCCTGAAAGTATTAGTGGCGCTTTGGAACAATCATTTGAGTTATTCTTTTCTAGTGCAGGAGCTTGTGCAAATCAAGTTCGTTCAGCTGTTGAAGCATTGTTAACTGAATTGAAAGTAAACAGATTTAGAATGTCGAAAAGTAAAAAAAGAGTTCGATTGAATTTACACCAAAGAATTGAGTTACTTCCACGTAAGTATGAAAAATTTAAAGAAATGCTGTTTGCAGTAAAATGGCTTGGAAATGCAGGTAGTCACGAAGGTACTGAATTAAGTGCTAATGATGTCTTAGACGCCTATGAAATAATGGAACATCTCTTAGATGAAATTTATTCAGATAAGAGTTCTAGGTTAAATGCAATAGCTAAGAGAGTTAATCGAAACAAAGGCCCAAAATAGTTAATCATTATGGGTATAACAAATGCATCAACACGATTTGCTACACTCGGCATTGTCAGTTTGCCTTTAGTTTCAGTGATTAAGGCAGTAAAATTCAGTTAAGTCTGTATCGTAGCAAACGTGTTATGCAGGCGTTAAATGCAATCAAAAAAATAGAGGATATATGGATATTATTACAGCTTTAAAAAATGTTGAAGCATTAGCAAATGGAATTGACCCAATAACAGGTGAAACCTTACCAGAATGCTCGCCCTATAATAGCCCCGAGGTTATTCGTTCATTATTTACAATTATGAAGTTAGTCAAGTCACCTCAAAAAGGTAAAATGTCAATCGAACAAAAACAAGAAATAAATATTGCAAAAGGCTTACCTAAAAATGCTGGATTAGCTTGGGACGATGATGAAAGACATGAATTAGTAACTGCTTTTAATAATGGCTTTTCCATTAATGAACTTTCGGAAACTCACGGAAGAACAAAGGGTGCCATTACATCCGAATTAAAAAAACAAGGATTGATCGAGGATGTTGAAACTAGCATTTAACAAATGCATCAACACGATTTACTACACTCGGCATCTCAGGTTGTCGGGTGTTTCTCGTTTTAAGGCGTCAATTTTGAGTATAATTGCATAGTAGCAAACGTGTTATGCAGGCGTTATGCGCAATAAAGGTTGATATGAGAATAACTATATTTTTGGAGTTTAGTTAATGGATTGGCAAGAAATAGCTAATATTGCAACTACAGCCGCGACAGTAATTGGCTTTATTTCAGTTATCGTTACTGTTGTAGGGGTTTGGTTAGCTTTGGGGCAATTAAAAATAACAAGAAAAGTAATTCAAACCGATTTTGAAAATTCTATTGATCAACAATATAGACAGATTATTCAAGGTATACCTGTAGATATTCTGATCGGACAAGTTGAAACGCCTAATAGCGAAACTAGGGAACTTATTTTTAACTATTTAGATTTGTGCAATGAACAGATTTATTTGTACTCTAAAAAACGTATTAGCGATGAGCGTTGGCAGGATTGGGAATCTGGAATCGAAGATAATTTAAAAAATAAGGCCATTTTTAATGTTTGGCAAGAGGTTAAAGAAAGCGCATCGTTTAGTTATTTATCTGAGTTTCTAGTAACCAAAGGTATCTAATCAAGGTGGTATGCGCATAACAAATGCATCAACACGATTTGCTACATTCGGCATTCTAGGTTTCTTTGAGTTTACCGTATTAAGTGGTAAATTTGGGCTTAATCTGCATAGTAGCAAACGTGTTATGCAGGCGTTACACGAACTCTAAGATTGCAGTTTTTTTGGCTCAGTTCAGCGATTGAGCCGTTAGTTTTTTAGGTGTGAAAGTAGGTGGTTTCCTTCTTCTTTGTTTCCTTTTAGTTTCCATTTCATCAGGTTCGGCAATTTACTATTATTGCCAAAAGTTCATGGGTTTCAGAAACCAATTCACGCTTCAATTGTTCATGGTTTTGCCTCATTTCAGTTTGCATTAGTGTTTTTCTCGCAGCATTTTCAATCCCAATTGTTGTTGGGATATTTGGTTTATCAGCTCAAAACTGGCTGAAACCAAATCGTACAAATGGTGTAAGAAAAAGGGATTGTTTCGTTTCACAGTTATTGTCGTTGAAATGATATTTTGCTCGCTTAATTGAACCAGCCTAATTAAACTCAGTTTACAGTAAATTTCGGTAAATCAATTCTTTACCAATTAAAGCGAAGCGTTGACAAAGATCGTGTAACAAATGCATCAACACGATTTGCTACACTCGGCGTTGTCAGTTTGTCTTTAGTTTCAGTGATTAAGGCAGTAAAATTCAGCTAAGTCTGCATCGTAGCAAACGTGTTATGCAGGCGTTATACATTTTGGAGGCTAGATGGAAACAGTTCAAACATCAAAAGATTATGAAAAACTTGCTCAGCGAATGTACGAAGATATATTGGCTCTTGAGGGGGTTGATAATATAGACGTCAAACATAACGTCAAAATAAAGGGTAAGTCAGGCGTTGAACACCAAATAGATGTTTATTGGGAATATAAGTACGCAGGGATTGGACATAAAGTACTGATCGAATGTAAGTACTATAGCCATAATGTTAGCCTCCTGCACGTACGAAATCTCCATGGTTTACTTACGGATATCCCTAATAGCAGCGGCATTTTAGTCACTACTAAAGGCTTTCAATCTGGTGCAAAGCAGTATGCGCAGTTTTATGATATCAGCCTTAAAAGAATCAGAGCTCCTGAAAATTCCGACTGGGATGGTTGTATTCAAATTATCAATGTAGACATGGAGTTTGTACAAAATCAATACATTGGGTTAAGAACGGAGTTTGATGGTAATTGCCAACAAACTAAGAACATGGTTAATAATAACCCAAATTTACTTCGTTCTGTAGCTGCCTACACTCAAATTGAAAGTGAAGATGGTTCAGTATCTGATTTCACTTCATTTTTAGATAAAAATGTTCCTAGTAGGCTAGATGAACCAGATAAAGAGCATGAGTTTATGGTATCTGCCTTAGGTTGTAAGTTGGTTACACCATCTGGCGAAAAACTGTCCTTAGGTAGATTGATAGTGAAATATGTTACTACTGTTCAGAATCAAGATCTTCATATTGATGCGAAGAATGCTGTAGAAGCTATCTTAGAAGATGTAAGTTCTGGAAAAGTAGAACACATGCAGCGAAAAAATGTATAACAAATGCATCAACACGATTTGCTACACTCGGCGTTGTCAGTTTGCCTTTAGTTTCAGTGATTAAGGCGTTAAAATTTAGGCAAGTCTGTATCGTAGCAAACGTGTTATGCAGGCGTTGTGCGTACTGGGTCCGAAATTTTTTGCACGGTTCATCAATAGGATCGCGGCTTTTGTAGCTTCGGCTTAGTAAGCGTTCCTTTCTTCTTTGTTGCCTTTTGGTTTCCGTATTATCAGGTTCGGCAAATTAGCCCTTATTTTCCTAAGTTCAGGCGTTTCAGCGGATATTTTACGCTTCAATTGTTCTTTGGTTATGCCTCATTTTAGCCTGCATCAGTGTTTTCCTCTTAGCATTTTCAATCCCAATTGTTGTTAGAATATCTGGTTTATCAGTTCCAAATCTGCTGAAACCAAATCGTTCAAATGGCGTAAGAAATGTATTGGTTTTCCATTCACTTTATCTCGCAATTTAAGAACATTTTGTTCGCTTAATTGGCATCGGTAAATTAGAATCTAGGCTTAGAAAATCTTGGCAAGGCAGTTCTTTACCAAGTTGACCAAGCCGAAAGTAAGCACGCACAACAATCGCATCAACACGATTTATTACATTCGGCGTTCTGGGTTTGTCTTGGGTTTCGTGATTAAGGCGGTAAAATTCAGGTTGGTTTGCATGGTAATAAACGTGTTATGCCAGCGTTATACGAACTCTGAGAATGCAGTTTTTTGGTTCAGTCCAGCGATTGAACCATTAGCTTTTTAGGTGTGAAAATAGGGTGGTTTATCTTTTTCTTTGTTGCCTTTTGGTGTTCGTTTTATCAGGTTCGGCATTGAACTATTATTGTCCCAAATTCAGGCGTTTCAGCGGCTAGTTTACGCTTCAATTGTTCTTTGGTTATGCCTCAATTTAGTCTGCATCAGTGTTTTGCTCTCAGCATTTTCAATCCCAATTGTGGTTAGGATATTTGGTTTATCAGCTCAAAACTGGCTGAAACCAAATCGTTCAAATGGTGTAAGAAAAAGGGATTGTTTCGTTTCACAGTTATTGTCGTTGAAGTGATATTTTGCTCGCTTAATTGAGCCAGTCTAATTAAAATCGTTTTACAGCAAATCTTGGTAAATCAGTTCTTTACCAAGTTAATTGGAGCGAAAGCAAGGCTCGTATAACAAAGCAATCAACACGATGCTATTTACATTCGGCATTCGCGGTTTGGAGTGTAATTGGTTTTGTAAGTCGGTCTTTCGCACGTGTTATTGCGGCGTTAGGCATCAAGGGTAATGGAAACTTTCAAACTTTTTTTATTACAGTTACGGCGTAGAGAATTAGGCTTTTGTAACCTATTTACTCAAATTTAAAAATGTGAGATTACGATGGAATATACAATTAACTGTGAAAGCCAATTGCGTCACCTAAAGCAGAATTTAATTAACAACGATATTAGACCGCGTAACGTTGATTTAATCGATCATTTACTCTCTAGAACGGTAGAGTTAAATGGATTTTACAAAGAACTATCAGCTCAACTTAATACTCGACAAGTTTTCCTTGTTCTTGAATCTGTAATTGATGTAGCGATCAATTGGAACCCTGTTGAAATGAAGCAAGCACGAAGAGATAAAAAAGAGCTGGCGGAAATCAATGAACAAATAGCAGGTTTAAGTAAACAGTTAGCAACGTTGTTAGACAAACGATACGAACTAAAAAACAGCTCTGATTTTACTTGTGATTCAATTGTGCGCTTGACGGATCTCATTCAGATTGCGGCAGGCGATAACTCTCTATTTTCGAGCTATCTTAAAGAAGATATAACTCGTATGGGCAATCAATTTGACTACGATAGATACTGGCCTTCAATTGCTGATACTGTGCGATCAATTGGTAGTGATGCTGAAGACTTAGATGTATATAGTAGATTTACGCTTACTGAGGTAGCAATTGAATCAAAACGTTCATCGAATCGAGATTTTCTTCGTGCTTTGTTGGTTGCTTTCGAGGAAGACCAAGCTGACCCGTTCAAGCAAATTCCAAGCTCATTTAGGCTAACTGATGGCGCTATTGCTGCAGTAGCTACTTGTGCTTTGAGGTTGGATGATGATGTGGTAACGGAAGATAACGTTAAAACAATGCGTCATAGTCGAAGAAAAGATGCCTAACAATTACATCAACACGATTTGCTACACTCGGCATTCTAGGTTTCTTTGAGTTTACCGTGTTAAGTGGTAAATTTGAGTTTAATCTGCATGGTAGCAAACGTGTTATGCAGGCGTTATGTTTTTAATTTTATACTGGGAGTATTTCTAAAATGTTACTAAAAACCCGCATAGAAGATATGACTATTGATTGTTCACCTGCTGCTAGTCAAAAACTATGCTACTTTAATTTTAAAATTTTTTCATCCGAATCAATCTCTTATGAGGATGTAAATTTATCTTCGGTAGTTGGTACATGTCACCCTAAGTATGGAAACAAAACTTGGTTTGATCTAAAACCTGTTCCAGGTTCATTACGCGGCGACTTTATAAATAACATATCGGTTTCAAAGCAGCTAATGAGAGGGGCCATAGAAAATGTACGGCAACTTGAAAAAAATCCGGATTATTATCTAAGCTCGGTTCAAAAAGAAGAGTGGTCATTCTATAAAGTAGGGAATAACTATTATATAAAAGAAGGTAACAATAGGACTGTTGTAGCAAGGTTTTTCTTTTTACTGAATGACCTCGACCCAGTGATTAAAAATGTTAGAGTCCATAGTGTAAAGTTAAAAATACTAGACCGCATATTACTGTTTATAAAAACATAACAAATGCATCAACACGATTTACTACACTCGGCATCTTAGGTTGTCGGATGTTTCTCGTTTTAAGGAGTCAATTTTAAGTATAATTGCTTGGTAGTAAACGTGTTATGCAGGCGTTATGTAACAAAGAGGGACTTAAATCCCCCTCTGGTTGTATGACTAAAAGCCAAGCTTTGTTGTAATTATACCAGCTAGAACTCCATACCCGAGATTAACACATGTATCTTTTAGTTGAGATAGTGCACGATTGTAATTAAATTTTCTTTCTGAACTCTCAGGAATTAGATTTAATTCTTCTTGAACTATTTTAAGTTGTCGGTTGATTTTTGCTTTTGCAATATCATTTTCTATAAGTTTTAGTTGCTCTGAAAATTCATTTATAGAAAGTTTTAATTCTTGAGTTCTTGAATTAAGAAGGTCTTTATATGCTTCAGGTGTCAGTACTTGATTCCCTTCAGCATCAAGATTTATAACCTCACCGTTTTTTCCTATGTCAACAAATACAACTTGTGCCATATCATCTGTAACTACTGTATTACGAGTCAATTTTAGACCGTCAACTTTTGCACCTTCGCCAATGTTAATAAATTTCATAACTACCTCTTTATTAGTATAGTATCCTGATTTTAATCTAAGGTTAGAAAATGGGCAATTTAAATCGGTGAGATGTTACATAACAAATGCATCAACACGATTTGCTACACTCGGCATTCTAGGTTTCTTTCGGTTTACCGTATTAAGTGGTAAATTTAGGCTTAATTTGCATGATAGCAAACGTGTTATGCAGGCGTTAGGCGCTCAAGAGGTAGTTAATGAACAATAGTAATATTCAACCAGAAAAAATAACTAAGCCGATACAGCTTTTAGGTGCATGGCTTGTAGGACTATTTTCAATAAATAGTAGTTTTTTAATAGCAGCAGTAAATTTATCTGATGTCAGTTGGATTCCACAAGTTTTGATAATAGCTTCAATAGTTAATGTACCTTTATTTTTAGTTGCTGTTTTTCTCTTGCAAACAAAGTTTAGGCCAGAACTTCAAGAAGATTCGTATTATTCTGACTATTTGAGTCAAAAAACAAATAAACCAATTATGATTCCTAAATCGGAAAATAGCACCAGTGCTCTAATTGCAAAAGTTGAGTTATTAGAATCTAAACTGATTGAATCATTAACATCGAATTCAGTGAGTAATGCTAATTTATTATCTCCTTTATTATTTGGAATTAACCAACACTTATCTGATAAATTAATATTGAAAAATAAGTTAGCTGAACTTCATATTCATAAAGCGACAAGTTTTGGTGCCGGTGAGTCGGTTCCTAGTGCTAGAGTAATGTCTATTTCTCAGTATTTATCTAATGATGTTGTTCAGCAGTTAATTAAATTAGCTAAAGATATTGGCATGGATGGCTACAAGTTTTTTGATAATATGATGGAAGAAACACAAGAAGATGTTTTGATTGGTTCATATGGTGGCATTGAATTCGAAATCATATAAATGCGCCTAACAAATGCATCAACACGATTTGCTACATTCGGCATTCTAGATTGTCTTTGGGTTTACCGTATTAAGTGGTAAATTTGAGCTTAATCTGCATGGTAGCAAACGTGTTATGCAGGCGTTATACCTTTAGGGGAAAAAATGGACATAGTATTAAGTACTTATAAAGATCCAGCTTATGGACTTGATTGGCACGAACAAACGGATGAAATTGAAAATTCGCTTCGAGAGCTTATTATTCAGTCTAAATTACCAGTTGAGTTTTCTATACGTGAAAGTAATATCGGTCGCGGAGCTGATTGCCCTGTAACTATTTTTCAAGTTATTTCGGTTTTTGGATTCATAGCTTTTGCAATTCCAGAAGCTCATAAACGAGTTAGAGAATCTATCGAAGAATGGTCTCTAATAAAAGAAAATGCCTTAAAGCTCATAGCGTTGCTGACTAAAAATAATCGAATGGTTGCACTACCTGATGAAATTCTATTTATTAAGTCAGTTGAGGCTTTGCTTTCTGAAATTGAAGCTAATGATGCTATGTTTATTAAATATGAAGTAATTCATAGCGTTGATAGTTTTGAGAAATTTGCTGGTTTAAAGGGTTTCTACTTTGAATGTTTAGATAAACAGTGGCGTGTAGTTATTGATGGTCAGGGTAAAGTGAAACTAATAGAACAGGTATAACAAATGCATCAACACGATTTGCTACACTCGGCGTTGTCAGTTTACCTTTAGTTTCAGTGATTAAGGCAGTAAAATTCAGTTAAGTCTGTATGGTAGCAAACGTGTTATGCAGGCGTTATACGGGTGTTTTACATCGATAGTTAGGCTTCAATTAACCCATCAATATTATAAAATAGTAGGGCTCCCAATATAGCTACGATTACGACGTAACCAATTGAAATGGTAATTCCATATGATATTGAGTGGCTTTGCTTCTCTTGGTTTTCTACGACCTTATCTTCATCGAAGGCTTGTACGAAATTGGCGGGAAACTTAGTTGGTAATGGTTGAATGGACAATTTACCAATGCTTAAAACTGAAAGAATTAGACGTCCAATTTTATATGTAAATGGATTACCTAAAATGATAATTAAATGAGCTATAGCGTCCATTCTGTTCTCTTTGTTTTGCGTCGGTTGTAAGCATCATAACTGTATTTAGTTATTGTAACTGAGGGTAATGTCTTGGTTCCATACAATTAATTTTATCTGTGCCGTATAACAAATGCATCAACACGATTTGCTACATTCGGCATTCTAGGTTTCTTTGGTTTTACCGTATTAAGTGGTAAATTTGGGTTTGGTTTGCATCGTAGCAAACGTGTTATGCAGGCGTTAGCCGTCACGGAGGAAAAATGGAAGTTGAAGTTATAACATCTCTAATAGGCATTATTGGTATAACATTGAGTGCTGTATTCAGTGGCTTCGGTTACTTTTTTAAAGTTCGAGCGGAAAAACTAAAGACGATACGTCAAATATTGTTTTACTTACTAGAATTTAGAGCTCATGTTCTAGCATCTTCATTATCTCCAAATGAACTGTATGAACAATATGTAGAAGAATGTCGGAAATATTTCGATAAGAAAAAAATTGAAGGTATTGTTATACCTGAACAGAATCAGGATTTGATGCTGGGATATTTTGCAAATATTATTGAACATATCACACCTGAAATGTCACTGGATTTTATTTCTGGGTACGCAAGCACTATAAACGAATTAGCGAAAGAAAAGCCTATTTTAGCCTTTAAGCTTAGAGGAAAAGACGTTACTACAAAAATGATGACCGTCCAAAAAGGGTATTTAGAACAACTTCAAAACACTGAATTATTTAGCGCAGATAATGAAATTGGTGATTTTCTTAGAAAGCAAGTAACAGAAATTCATCTTAAGGCACTTGATGAAATGTTGAAGTTACTCGATGAAGAGTTACTAATTGTATCTAGATTTTGTGGGGTAATGCATTACTTTGAAGTTCAAAAAATTCTTAAAAGTACAAAGAGGTCATCTATTAGATTTGAAGACTTTGGTATTGAAGAAATGTTCGATGAAATGTTAAATACTTATTCGAACCAAACTATTCCTAGATATGAACACGCTGAAGAAAACGGCTAACAAATGCATCAACACGATTTGCTACATTCGGCATTCTAGATTTCTTTTGGTTTACCGTGTTAAGTGGTAAATTTAGACTTAATCTGCATGGTAGCAAACGTGTTATGCAGGCGTTATACGAACTCTGAGAATGCAGTTTTTTGGTTCAGTTCAGCGATTGAACCATTAGCTTTTTAGGTGTGAAAGTAGGATGCTTTTCCTTTTTCTTTGTTGCCTTTTGGTATTCATTTCATCAGGTTCGGCATTGAACTATTATTGCCTTAAATTCAGGCGTTTCAGCGGCTAGTTTACGCTTCAATTGTTCTTTGGTTATGCCTCATTTTAGCCTGCATCAGTGTTTTGCTCTCAGCATTTTCAATCCCAATTGTGGTTTGGATATTTGGTTTATCAGTTCCAAACTGGCTGAAACCAAATCGTTCAAATGGTGTAAGAAAAAGGGATTGTTTCGTTTCACAGTTATTGTCGTTGATTGGATATTTTGCTCGCTTAATTGAGCCAGTCTAATTAAACTCAGTTTACAGCAAATCTTGGTAAATCAGTTCTTTACCAAGTTAATTGAAGCGAAAGCAAGGCTCGTATAACAAAGCAATCAACACGATGCTATTACACTCGGCATTCGCGGTTTGGAGTGTAATTGGTTTTGTAAGTCGGTCTTTCGCACGTGTTATTGCGGCGTTATGGCTTTCTTTTCTTATTTAACTTTTGATTATTAAATAAAATTGATTTTTCACATAGAAACATATTTAAGATACTGTTTTAATGTGACTTTTATAGAGGTTGTTTAAATGCATGATTATGCTGTTTTCGGTCACGATAGGGTTACTATCGGTCGTTGGTTAGGCTTTGCAGCTATAACTATTTCTGGCGGTCTTGGTCAGTTATTTGCTTGGGCAAATAACCTCACTGGAATTGATGCTTTTACGAAAGCAAGTCTAACTACAGGGGTTATTTACTTAATCTTACATTGGGTTTTTAATAAATGGGTTTGGAAAATCCCAGTATTTGAAGTTCCAGATCTTAATGGTATTTGGGAGCTTGAAGGTACAACTTTAAATGAAGATGGCGGAGAAAGATTTAAATGGACTGGTAATATTGGAATTGAACAGAATTGGAAAACGATTCTGATTCATTTAAAAACAGCAAATAGCCAAAGCAGTAGCTATACAGCTACTTTATCAAAACGGTATGGGCCAACTGGTGGTTGGTTACTTAGTTATAGTTACCGTAATGAACCAGAGTTAGAACAAACTCACGAGTTATCGTCACATAAAGGTTATTGTGAAATTGAGTTAGACTCAAAATTAACAGTTGGAAAAGCTTCGTACTTTAATAGTGCAGGGCGACGTACTTTCGGTATTATGCACTTAAAGAGAACATTATGATTGATTTTGAAAAAAGACTTACGTCTTTAAAAGAACGTAGACAAGGTAGCCGAGAAAGGGCTATTTTTGAATCTATGGATTCAATGACTGCAACTAATGCAATTCATCGTGGTTTTGATATTCGAGAGAAAGAAGCTTTCGAGAACCTTAGAGAATCTGCGGGTGTTAAATATACAATAGGAGCTATGGCTCCTGTAGAAGAAAAATCTACACAAATATCAATTGACGAAGGCAATAGAGTAGCAGAAAGCTTAATTCGTTCATTAAACAATCTGGGTGAATCCGTTATAACAAGGTTACAAGGTTCAGTCGCTTTAGATATACACATTAAAGGACATTCAGATGTTGATATGTTAATTATTGTGACTAACCCAGTAAACGTTGAGCAGCCACAGATTGTGCCTAGCTTGTATACAGAAGCAACTGACCCTCGTAGTTTAGTTAATATCGCAAAGGATATTCGATATAAATCGGAAGCTATTTTGCCAAATAACTTCCCTAGGGTAGATGTTGATTGTTCTGGAAATAAGTCTATTGCTTTAAGCGGTGGTAGCTTAAAGAGAAAAGTAGATATAGTACCAGCTGTTTGGTTTGATAGTATTAAATATCAACAATCATCTGATGAGAGTGAGCGAGGAATTAAAATTTATAATAAGAAAGATCACGAGCTAATTTTAAATTTTCCGTTTACGCATATCAAACTGATAAATGAACGAGATCAACGTTATCAGGGGAATTTAAAGTGTGTTATTAGGTTAATGAAAAATATGATTGCTGATATGCCTGAGGGTAAGAAGCAAATAGCAAAAAAATTAAGCAGTTATGATTTGGCATCTATTGCATATGATATGGATATGAGTCTTAGTGTCGCTTCATACATGAGGCTAGGTTTAGTCGAAAAAATTAGGTCTCATTTATTCACTTTACTTGCAGTTAAAGTATACCGAGAGAATTTAGATGTTCCTGATAAAAGTAGAAAAGTTTTTGACCATGATTCAAAAGTTAAAGCACTAGAAGTGTTAGAAAAAGAATTTAGTGATTTAGCTTTATCTATTTACAAAGAGTTAAATCCTTACTCCGAAAACTATGACAGTTCTGTAATTTTGAGTAAATCAATTTAAAATTGGAACAGCCATAACAATCGCATCAACACGATTTGCTACATTCGGCATTCTAGGTTTCTTTGAGTTTACCGTACTAAGTGGTAAATTTCAGCTTAATCTGCATGGTAGCAAACGTGTTATGCAGGCGTTATGTTTTTAATCGAAATAATTATTATTATGATTTAGATCATTGCGTTAAACTTAAAGAAGACTAAAGTATTCATTTAGTCTAGCTATGTATCTGATATTAAAAAGTTAGTTTAATCCTATTGTATTAAGGCTGTATTGCAATGAAGTCTCGGAATTTAAGAAAATTGTTATGTTTGGTTGTTTTTTTTACTTTAACTGGTTGTAGTAGTCCTGGACCTATGCAAACGCCTTTAGGCCCAATTAATACCCCAGTATTTGATTCTATTGCATTAGCTACAGCAAAAGATGGTACTAGCGAAGTAAAGTTCAAAACACAGAATGCGATGCTCTACAAGAATGGTGATCTTAGCTATTTCGTGACATCAGTTTTTTTTATTACTGAAAATGGTGTTTATGTGGCTAGTTGGGATACACAATCTTATCAATATAATTTGATTGTGAGGATACCAGTGGAGAATATTAAACGAGTATATTATAAAACTTACGTCCGAGATTACTTACCCGATTTGGATTTACTTGTTATTGAAACAATAGAGAAGGAAAATATTGGTTTTTATATTGGCGGGAGCAGTGCAGTAAAATCAATATTAGATGAAATGATTCCTAAATCGTAGTTATAAACATAACAAATGCATCAACACGATTTACTACACTCGGCATCTCAGGTTGTCGGGTGTTTCTCGTTTTAAGGCGTCAATTTCAAGTATAATTGCATAGTAGTAAACGTGTTATGCAGGCGTTACACGAACTCTAAGATCGCAGTTTTTTGGCTCAGTTCAGCGATTGAGCCGTTAATTTTTTAGGCGTGAAAGTAGGGTGGATTTCCTTTTTTCTTTGTAGCCTTTTGGTTTTCATTTCGTCAGGTTCGGCATTGAACTATTATTGTCCTAAATTCAGGCGTTTTAGCGGCTAATTTACGTTTCAATTGTTCTTTGGCTATGCCTCATTTTATCCTGTATCAGTGTTTTTCTCACAGCATTTTCAATCCCAATTGTAGTTAGGATATTTGGTTTATCCGTTCCAAACTTGTTGAAACCAAGTCGTACAAATGGTGTAAGAAAAAGGGATTGTTTCATCTCGCAGTTTTTATTGTTGATTGGATATTTTGCTCGCTAAATTGAGCCAGTCTAATTAAACTCAGTTTACAGTAAATCTTGGTAAATCAATTCTTTACCAATTAAAGCGAAGCGTTGACAAAGATCGTGTAACAAATGCATCAACACGATTTACTACACTCGGCATCTCAGGTTGTCGGGTGTTTCTCGTTTTAAGGCGTCAATATTAGGTATAATTGGATGGTAGTAAACGTGTTATGCAGGCGTTATATGCAAGGAGGCATTATGAGAAAAGCTTATCTGTTCGATTGGGGTGACACTTTAATGGTCGACTTTCCAAACACTCCAGGAAAAATGTGTGACTGGAAAACGGTTCAAGCCGTAGATGGTGCTTCTGAAATGTTAGCTTTGTTATCCCAGAAAGGACATTTGCTTTATGTGGCAACTGGTGCTGATGATTCCAGTGTTCAGGATATTGAATTGGCATTTGAACGAGTCGGGTTGTCTCAATTCATTTCAGGTTATTTCTGTAAATCAAATCTTGGTTTATCAAAAGGCAGTCCTGAATTTTATCAAGGAATAGCGGATAAGTTAGGTGTTGAACCAAGTCAACTTACAATGGTTGGTGACTCACTTGAAAAAGACATTATCTCAGCGCAAGAGGCTGGTTTAAATGCAGTCTGGTTTAACCCTCTAGGTTTGGGAAAAGAGAGTTACTCCAATTTTAGAACGATCTCTCAGCTTCATGAGTTAAGCATATAACAAATGCATCAACACGATTTGCTACACTCGGCGTTGTCAGTTTGCCTTTAGTTTCAGTGGTTAAGGCGTTAAAATTCAGCTAGGTCTGTATCGTAGCAAACGTGTTATGCAGGCGTTATGCCATTTATCAGTAGCTTTAATTTAGGAGTAAAAATGAATAAGAAACTAACTCAGAGATTCCATGAGCTTAAAGTTCAGCTTGAAGCTCTTGAGCAAACTCAAAAACGAGTTTCAAGTGCTTTTGGTACGACCGATACTATAGATAATGATTTGTTTACTAACTGGAAAGTTAAAGTTAGGAATTTATTGGTCACAGCTTGTGGGGAAGATTCTCAACATTTTAAGGCTTTTGTTAAAGGTGAGGAATCGAACTACTCAATGGAGTCCCAATTATCTATTTTAAAACGAGTTGGGGCTATATTCGATGCTACTAAGGAAGATTATGAGGGTGGATATTTAAACTCTTTAAAACAGTTGGTTCAAGCTGAAGTTTTTGAAAGTGAATTAGAGCAAGCTGAAGAGTTATTATCTAGTGGATATAAGCTAGCTTCCGCTGTTATTGCTGGTGTAGTTCTAGAAACTGCATTAAGGGATATTTGTACCGATAATGAAATACCTCACGGAAGCTTAAATGTAATGAATGCCCAATTAGCTAAGCAAGGGATTTATTCAAAGCTTCAACAAAAACAAGTTACAGCAATTGCAGATATTCGAAACAGTGCTGCTCATGGAAAACCAGAACAATTTTCAGAACAAGATGTAAAGAATATGATTCGTGATATTGAAGCATTCCTACTTAGTTACATGGCATAACAAATGCATCAACACGATTTACTACACTCGGCAATCTCAGTTTGCCGAGTGTTTCTCGTTTTAAGGCGTCAATGTTAAGTATAATTGCATAGTAGTAAACGTGTTATGCAGGCGTTATACGAACTCTGAGAATGCAGTTTTTTGGTTCAGTCCAGCGATTGAACCATTAGCTTTTTAGGTGTGAAAGTAGGGTGGTTTTCCTTTTTCTTTGTTGCCTTTTGGTGTTCGTTTCATCAGGTTCGGCATTGAACTATTATTGCCCCAAATTCAGGCGTTTCGGCGGCTCATTTACGCTTCAATTGTTCTTTGGTTATGCCTCATTTTAGTCTGCATCAGTGTTTTCCTCGTAGAATTTTCAATCCAAATTGTGGCAATGATATTTGGTTTATCCGTTCCAAACTGGCTGAAACCAAATCGTTCAAATGGTGTAAGAAAAAGGGATTGTTTCGTTTCACAGTTATTGCTGTTGATTGGATATTTTGCTCGCTTAATTGAGCCAGTCTAATTAAACTCAGTTTACAGCAAATCTTGGTAAATCAGTTCTTTACCAAGTTAATCGGAGCGAAAGCAAGGCTCGTATAACAAAGCAATCAACACGATGCTAATTACACTCGGCATTCGCGGTTTAGAGTGTAATTGGTTTTGTAATTAAGTCGTTCGCACGTGTTATTGCGGCGTTATGTGAATGTTTTTAATTTTAACCTAGTAACTCTTTAGTCTTATAGTGTAGTATTTTGGTTAAATTTATTTAATGGAGAAAATGGAATGTCTCAATTAGTTTTTTGTCGTGGTTGTGGTACTGAAATTCATGAATCGGCACTTGCATGCCCAAAATGTGGCGCTCAGCAATCGCAGAAAACAGACACCAACTCAAATTGGATTGTTGCTGTATTACTTTGCTTCTTTCTAGGTTTTATTGGCGCACATAGATTTTATACTGGACGAATTGGTCTAGGTATTGCTCAATTATTAACATTAGGTGGGCTAGGTTTGTGGACTTTAATTGATTTTATTCTACTTCTTTGCGGTAAGCTTAAAGACTCTGAAGGAAATTACATTAAAAATTAATAGTCAGCTTAAGGTCTTTTTATAATTTAAGGCTTTTATTCGCTGTATTAATTCACATAACAAATGCATCAACACGATTTACTACACTCGGCATCTCAGGTTGTCGGGTGTTTCTCGTTTTAGGGTGTCAATTTTGAGTATAATTGTTTGGTAGTAAACGTGTTATGCAGGCGTTACACGAACTAAAGATAGCAGTTTTTTGGCTCAGTTCGGTGATAGAACCATTCGATTTTTAGATGTGAAAATAGGGTGGTTTTCCTTCTTCTTTGTTTCCTTTTCGTTTTCATTTCATTTGGTTCGGCAATTGACTATTGTCGGCCTAAGTTCATGCGTTTCAGTGGCATTTTTACGCTTCAATTGTTCTTTGGTGTTGCCTCATTTTATTCTGCATCCGTGCTTTGCTCGTAGCATTTTCAATCCCAATTGTGGTAAAGATATTTGGTTTATCAGCTTAAAACTAGCTGAAACCAAATCGTACAAATGGTGTAAGAAAAAAGGATTGTTTCATCTCGCAGTTTTTGCCGTTGATTGGATATTTTGCTCGCTTAATTGAGCTAGTCTAATTAAACTCAGTTTACAGTAAATCTTGGTAAATCAATTCTTTACCAATTAAAGCGAAGCGTTGACAAAGATCGTGTAACAAAGCAATCAACACGATGCTAATTACACTCGGCATTCGCGGTTTAGAGTATAATTGGTTTTGTAAGTAAGGTGTTCGCACGTGTTATTGCGGCGTTAAACCTCATATTAGTAATTTAGCTTGCTGCTTATTCACGCTTCCAACGTATGAGCCAATCCCTCGTTTTTGTGGTTTTGATTTACTTAAAGCGTACGCTTGTTGAAATTTAACAAATCGCTCATATTCGATTGTCATATTTCCATGTGAAAGTACGATATTAAATGCTTCAGTTTTTTGAGATACGGGCTTTGTTTTATCAGAATTTAGTATGAATTTTGATTTATCTGCAGCTATGAATATTTCGTCAAACAACTGAGAAAGTGAGTCTTCGTCATTGGAGGATATTACAATATCATCCATGTAAACGGAAATAGTAGTGGAATTACTTTTATGAATGACATCTAGTAATTTACCTAATGTACTATCAAATAAACAAATGGACGCTAATAATGGAGATTGTACAAAACCATAAGGTAAATGATGACTGTGAGGGTAGGTTTCAATTGCTTTGATTGTCGATAATTTAGCTATTTTACGAGCCGTTTTATAGCTAACGAGCGATTTTAATGCTCTAGTTATACGTGTTCGGCTGATGTAGCCAAAAAAATCACTAATATCAATAGTAGCAAAAAATTGGTTTTCTAAATGTATATTTAAAGCTTCAACGTGCCCGCCAGTTCTCAGATGATAATAATAGTCGGGTTTCTTCCAAGATTCATTGAGAATTTTTAAAATCTGACGACCAGCTTGTCGACTTTCTAAGGTTGGGTTGTATACCCAGCGACCTGCTTTTATTTCAAATCTATTTAACCAGCTAGCTTTATAAATCATGCTCGTATCTACAAGGGTTATGGTAATTAAAAGCCATGTTAAAAAGTTCGACTAACACAGGGAATGCTTCATGTATTGCTACAATCAGACCTAACCCTGCAGTTGTTAGTTCGATACGCTCTTTAACTCGGCTATGTTTAGATTTATTCTCCATACACAGTCCTCCATATCTCCCTGACATGCCTAGCGCAAGCGCATGACTTTAAATTAACTAAGTAGGCAACCTTATGAAACATTTGAAAACAATATGAATCATATGAATACCTATAAGCATCACATTGTGACATTTATGAAGGATAGCGATACTAAGTCGCCTAATGTCAGGGACTTGCATTATATATAAAATACCATCTCGGTCAACCAATATGAGGTTTAACAAAGCAATCAACACGATTTATTACATTCGGCATTGTGGTTTCTCTTTGGTTTCGGTGTTTAAGGCGGTAAAATCAGCTAAATAGGACAGTAATAAACGTGTTATTGC
>NZ_JARACP010000031.1 GCF_028765545.1 Aliivibrio sp. S4MY1
CTCCATTTACCTAATGTTTAAATGCTGTTTGAATTTTTAGTGCTACGCCATTTAGCTATACTTGCTGCGAAATTTTCTTCATATTCTTCTTCCGCATCTTCTTCATATTTCGGCTGTGCTTTCACTGCATTACTGCCGATTGAAACTGGTCTAAATGGTTCTACTATTTTCGTCTCTGGTACTACTTCTTCTTCCAAAGGTTTCATTAATGCAGCTGCTTCAAGTGCGGTCATTTCATGCTGCGCTTTTGCGGCTATCTTGTTTGCTTTGCCAAATTGTGTACGCTTGCGTGTGTGCTCTCTTGCTGCTTGCGTATCGCCAAAACCTACTTTGTCTAAACATGCTGCGGTACAAATTCGAACACCTTGAAGGGTGTAGATTTCTACTGACTCATGCAGCGCTAGTGGGTCGAACCTTGCTACTAGTTTTTGCCCTATAAAGTTGGTCAGCGTTTCATGGTGATAACGGTTCTTACGGCCTTGTAAACTTCCCCCTGCTGACAGGGTAATTGTTCCGTGCTGCGATACTCTTGTTGCTTCGGCTTGCAGCATCATTAGTTGCAATTGCTCTGGTGTTGCTTTTCGTATTGCTGAGCTTTCGTAACTGGCATTAAATGCTTGGTTGTAACTCATGAAACCTTGGCACGCTTCTGAACTTCGGTTCTCTTTTGCGTTGAACATTTCTACGCCTTTCGCTACCGATTGAAGAAACACTTCTGCGTCTATCGCGGTGCTGCCGTAGTTGTCTGGTTTTGCCATTGGGTTAGGGCCTGTATAAGCACCTCGGTTTAATGGGTGTTTATCGATGTATTCATCTAAACCACCGACACCAAACGCACGTTCTATCGGCTTGGCTTGACCATGACCTTTTCCTAATATGACGCTTGACCAGTGCAGCTTTATTCCCATCATTGGGATGATGCCTAGTGGGTCATCTTCTTTTACTTTGAATCGGTATCGGTTTGGTACGCCGCCCGTCATCCATTTGTTTGCTGCTGCTCTGGTGTTATCGATCGTTATTTCTTTTGGTATTCCGAACTTGTCGAACACATCCATCATTGATAATCGAATGCTGTCTGTGTTTTCGCTTATGTCGGTTCGCCATCCGATGATCTTGCGACTGTATATGTCTTGCCAGAACCATGTTTTTGGTCTTAGGATTTCGCCGTTAAACCATTTAACAAAGACGTTGTGTTGGTAACCATCTCCGTTTATCCATTGCATTGCGTGCAAGTCTGCGACGCTACGTTCTTGCGGTGGGTACATCATTAATAATGCGTGCTCACCTTTGCGTAACATGACGCGCTGCTCTACAGGAACCTCAAACGCCATTCTTCTTCTAATGCTGTCGTAACTTGGGATCTTCCATCCGTTGTGTGACGCTGCATCTTTCAATCTTTCATAACAAACGGTGAGGGTTGGCTCTTCGTTTGATAGATAATCAGCTTTGATAAAGTCCCATGCTTGGTCGTCTATCTCTGCAAAGTGTTTCTTTCTTGCTAGTTGAGCTGCTTCTTTGTGTTTCGGTAGAAGCGCTGGAGCCCAATCAGCAATGTCTATTCGTTTTACTTGTGCGCAATATCTACGAAGGCTTGCCACTGGAATTCCGAACTCGTCAGAAACAGATTGATAAGCGTCCATTTTTGGAACCTGATGGTTCACTAACTGCTGTACGGCCTGAACGGCTTTAAGCGTTTTCTTTGCTTTGTCTTGCGCTTTTGCACCTGCTTTATTCCAACGAGCCCAAAGTGCTTCACTGCAATAAGAGGTTTTTTCTTTTGGCTTAGGGAGAATGATCTCTTGTCCGCCTACGTTTACTTTTCCCTGTTTTTTCATCAGGGCGGTTTGCACTGGAACAGGGAGGGTTGCTATTCGATACTCCAGAACGCGACCTTTAACTCCTTTGGCTTGTTGCTTTTGCCATCCTTCTTTTCTTGCTCTATACGAAATTCCTTGGGATGTTTCTGGTAAACCCGCTATCCCTAATAGGTCTTTTGCTAGAATCCACATGACTCCTCCTTCTGGTATCGGCTAGGCCAGATAACTGACGGTTGAACCCCAATTGCTTCGGCAATTATCTTTTCGGCTTTTGGATATTTAACACGCATTGCATTTCTTAACGTGCTTGCTGCAAGACCTTCTCTAACTGAAAGCTGAGTAAGAGAAACACCTTTCTTATGAAGCGCAGCAACAATATCTACACGGTGCCAATCTGTATTATTTGTTTCTTTATTCATTTCATGTCACCATTTAAAGTTAGTAATCGGTGTAACTCGTCGGACTTACTCCGCTGTGTAGGAAAGAGATTAGATTGAAAGAAAGAGTAAAGCAAGCTCTTTCTTTTAAAGAATTTAAAGTTATTTAATGGTTCTTTACTAAGTCTTTGTTTTTATTTGAATAGTTTTTAAAAGAAAAAAGAAAGTTTAAAAGCAAAGGCTCTTTCTTTTAAGGTGGTTTAAATGAAAGAGTGGTTTTTAACAAGTGACCTAGTTGGAAAGAAGGGAATGCCAGATACACCGCAAGGCGTAACTAACAAAGCAAGAAATGAAGAATGGAAGAAAAGAAAGGCACCTGGCGTTAAAGGTAGAGCGTTTGAATACCATATAAGCAGCCTTCCTAAGTCTGTTATAGGTGATATAGATACAAATGAAACAAAAGAGTCGTCAGCACTCTATCTTACTGATTCTGTTAAGATTCCAGTTTATGACATTACAGTTTCTGCTGGGCATGGGTGTGTACCATACGAACAAGATCAAACAACTGAGTATGTAACTATTCAGAAAGAGCTTCTATCGCTCTATGGCGTTACTAACCGTAGAGAGCTATTCATTCTTCCAGTTAAAGGTGATTCTATGGAACCTACGCTGTATGAGGATGATTTAGTGCTAATACAAAGGGTTAATTTAGAAAGCTTTTTGCATGAAGGGGTCTATGTTATTCGTCTTAAAGACGATTTGTTTATAAAAAGGATTCAATACAACCATATAAAACAGACACTTAAAGTTAAAAGTGATAACAAAGAGTACGATGAGATGTTCTTTTCTGGGGATGACCTTAATGATATTGAAGTAATTGGTGAGGCAGTTCGTGTTTTAATGACCAGGATTAGAAAGGTAAGAATTTAAAAACCAATTTTTAAACGTTTAAATTCAGTTTAAACACTGCTTCAAGGTTTTACGCTTGTGCTCAATTCATTAGCGTATTGATTGCCATCTTAGAGAAAGTGATCACTTTGCAATTTTTTGCTCAATCCCTAAATACTATTAAGGGCTGCGATTTAAAAAAACCGTCAGCCCTTATTCTATATGGTTTCATGAGGTTTTAATCCCACCTAATCCCTTAAATTCTCGCCAAATCCCTATATCTTCTTTAATTGATCATATTAATAGAGTCTACACAACGAGCCTTGCTTTCGCTCCAATTAACTTGGTAAAGAACTGATTTACCAAGATTTGCTGTTAACTGAGTTTAATTAGACTGACTCAATTAAGCGAGCAAAATATCCAATCAACGACAATAACTGTGAAACGAAACAATCCCTTTTTCTTACACCATTTGTACGAATTGGTTTCAGCCAATTTGGAACTGATAAACCAAATATCCTAACCACAATTGGGATTAAAAATGCTGAGAGCAAAACACTGATGCAGACTAAAATGAGGCATAACCAAAGAACAATTGAAGCGTAAATTGGTTTCTGAAACGCCTGAATTTGGGGCAATAATAGTTCAATGCCGAACCTGATGAAATGGAAACCAAAAGGCAACAAAGAAAAAGGAAAACCACCCTACTTTAACACCTAAAAAGCTAATGGTTCAATCGCTGAACTGAACCAAAAAACTGCATTCTCAGAGTTCGTATAACGCCTGCATAACACGTTTGCTACCATGCAGATTAAGCTCAAATTTACCACTTAATACGGTAAACTTAAAGAAACCCAGAACGCCGAATGTAGCAAATCGTGTTGATGCATTTGTTATGTGCGTTTCAATTTAGACAGATGATTTTGATATTTACGCTCTCGCAAATACCATGAAATTAGACTTGTAGGTATCAATACACCAATTGCAATTGTGATATAGATTGCCGATTCTTGTATTGATGATAAATACCACGCAGAAGATGGGGAAATAAAACCGGCAAGAATATGACCAACAAGCAAACCAAATAGAGCAAGACTAGAACTACGTATCATATAGCTAATCATTCCTCTTTTTCGTTCATTTTTCCATTTGTGAAATTCAATATCAGGGTCTTTCATAAAGCATAACCTTATATCGTGAACTAGATTAAAGTTGAGTAATTAATAATTTGACGATTTTTCTAACCTTCTTTTCTTACACTCTTTTTCGTAAATGGTTTCACTTATTATCCACATAAAATAATTTATTATTAAACCAAAAACGAGTAAAGCAGATACTTGTACATAGAAGTCTAACCAATATTCTTCCCATGTGCGTATTTTATCGAAAACAATAAAGCCAATAAATCCGCCGAACAAAACAGCACCACCAATAATCAATGTTTGCTTTAAAACATAGTTTAACTGCCCTTTTTTACGGGTAATTGCCCAACGTTCAAATTGCTTATTTTTCCACTGCTTGATCATAGGTTAATTTTCTCATTTTAGTAATAATCAAATATTAAGATTATACCCTTCACGATAAATAAAACGTGCTCGACTTCAATAGAAAAGAAGATGTAAGCCTTACACAGCAAAAAAGCACATAACGCCTGCATAACACGTTTGCTACCATACAGACCTAGCTGAATTTTAACGCCTTAATCACTGAAACTAAAGGCAAACTAACAACGCCGAGTGTAGCAAATCGTGTTGATGCGATTGTTATGTGTGTTCTTATTGAACCAATGAACTTTTAAGTACGAAATGATCATCGACCGTTTCAATTACTGTCCATTTTAGATTTGAATACAATGCAGGAATATGAGTAAAAACCAGCAACTCTGGTTCAGCCATTTCACTAACCACTTTTTCAGCATGATTAATCAATTGTGAGCTAATTCCTTGCTTACGATTTTCAGGTTTAATAAAGACAGCATTAACCCAAACAGCCTGCTCTTGAGTAATTGGAGATAGAAAACGAGTAAAAACTAAACCACCAATTAATTCACCATTTTCTAAAGCAATAATAGGATTTGGAATTACTTTTCCATTCTTTGTTGTTGCCAGTGGTTCAACGTCATCCCACTCACTTTCAAACCATTGATACAATTCAGTTAAATACGTTGAGTTACTTTCAACCGTTTGAATTAAAACCATAATTACTCCATTAAACCTATCATTTCCATAAAAACACATAACGCCTGCATAACACGTTTACTACTATGCAATTATACTTAATATTGACGCCTTAAAACGAGAAACACTCGGCAAACTGAGATTACCGAGTGTAGTAAATCGTGTTGATGCATTTGTTAGGCGATTTTCCCCGCGATCTCTTTGCTATGTTTTTGCACATCTGAATATGATACTAACTCGCTGTAGTAAATATGCCCATTATTCATATCGACTTCTTGACAATAAATCAGCTCTTCATAAGGTTCATTGTTATGAGTGAAATGGCAATAAATATGCGGGAAATAGTAATACTCATCACCGTCCATATTAACAACTTCTATATTTTCGTAAGGAATTTTACCAATTAAGTAGGCTCGAACTTCTTCCGAAGAGTCAATTTTTCTATTGATATACTGTCCGTTATAGATATATAGGCGCTCTGCATTTAAGATCACCATGATGCCTTTGTGGTAGGTGTCGACCAACGCTACTTTGAACCAAGGCGAGATTCCCGACTTTGAATCATCTGTATTTGGGTAGGAGTCGACGCGATCAACATGTCGAACTATTGCGTCTTTTCGCAATTTTTCATGGCGACATTTATTAATTTCTTTTTCAAAAATTGGGCGTAACTTTTCTCGATGTTGTATCAACTCTGCCGAAGTAAACTTAGGGATTTTCTCATTTGATTTCAAGTATCGTCTAGATAGATCTGTAGCGACGAAAACTAAAGTAAAAACAACAAAATATGGCTCGAAGTTTCCTGATGGTTCCATAATCCAAGCAACGCCGATACACAGTAACACTACAAATGCTATGACTTCAGCAAATAGAACAACCTTATCTCTCATACTTGAATTTTCCTCTTATCGCCTAACGCCTGCATAACACGTTTGCTACGATACATACTTAGCTGAATTTTAACGCCTTAATCACTGAAACTAAAGGCAAACTGACAACGCCGAGTGTAGAAAATCGTGTTGATGCATTTGTTATAAGCACATTCTCACACGGTTCATATGAACAAATTGAGCATCTTCGGATGTTACTTGGAAACCAAATTTACGATATAAACCGCCTACCCGATTACCTTGCAAATAACACAATTTCACTGGTTTATTTTCACTATCAGCAAACTCTAAACATTGACTTAAAATCTGACTTCCTATGCCTTTTCCGTGGAAACTTGGTAATAAAAAGAAACGGCAAAAATAGAAATGATCACCTTTGTTTTGAAGCAAATAGCTACCTACTGCGTCACCTGATATTTCAATAATGGTTGGCTTTTCTTCATCCCATTCATCTTGATGCATTTCACGTTGGATTTTATCGTCCCAACCAAATACAGCCTTAATTGGCTCAAATTCAGCTGCCTTTTTAAGTTCAAATAAGAACTCAAAATCACTATCTTTCGCTGAACGCGTAGAAAATTTCAAACCTTTACCTCTGGCTCAAATAACCTTAATAAATCGGTGCTTATAACGCCTGCATAACACGTTTGCTACTATGCAAACCAAGCTGAATTTTACTGCCTTAATCACTGAAACTAAAGGCAAACCGACAACGCCGAGTGTAGCAAATCGTGTTGATGCATTTGTTATGTTCACATAGCTAAAGATGTTTAATCAAATCAATATAATACCTTAACGCAAAGCAAAACTTCCTAGCATCTAGCGATATGATCCATTCTTTTTTATTTATGTTACCTTTAAGCTCACACTTCCCTAACCAATAATTAGAACCAGATTCATTTTTTTCAAAAACCAAATCATACGATGTTGCATGAATAATTTTATTGCAGCACTCTCGAAGAGAAGGTTTAAAGTTACCTTGTATAACTTCGACAATGTGGTCAAAGTACTCGAAAGCCTCGCGGTCTGGTGAGTAATGAGGGTTATCATCAATTGAAAAATCGTAACTGTCCTGTAAGACTCGAGTACGAGTCGCACACAAAATTAGATGGCTACTAACTGTTTCTATTAGCCACCCGATATAAGATTCATGTTCAATTTCAAATTCAGAAACACAATACTCATCCACTTTTTCAGTTGAGTACAATTCAAACAGTTTAGTTACATGGTTCGCGCTTGCTGAAACTAATTGCTCAATATAATAAGCCTCATTTACAATCGAGTTGTAATAAATAGGATGTGACATTTTATCTCCGTGAACATAACGCCGCAATAACACGTTTATTACTACGACGCCTTATCTGAATTTTACTGCCTTAAACACCTAAACCAAAGACAAACCGAGAACGCCGAATGTAATAAATCGTGTTGATTGCTTTGTTATATTTTCCATTTGTCCATTTCAGAAAGATACATAAAAAATAACTCTTTACTATCTTCGGCTTCTTCCTCTATTGTAAATTGAATATTATTTTCTCTAAAAAACATAACAAAACCAAAACAGGCCATATACCAAATATAACATTCACGATCTTTGTCATCAAAGTTAATACCTTGAATAACGTTTAAAATTCTTGTTTCTAAGTCAGGGTGATATGTTTGTTGTATGTTATATGGTTCTTTTATAATAAATAGACAAGAAACCATCATTAGTAATATTGAAGCCCCTAAAATCACCTTTTCCTTGTCATCCATTTCTGGAGTGATTAACATGGCTAATGCATACTGATCGGCTTCATTTTCAATGTTTTTTCGTTCAGCCACTTTATCTAGTTCATTACAATTAGCTAAACCTTTTATAAATGAAGAATGTCCTAATTTTAAATGTGCAAACTCGTGATACAGCAAGTACGCAACAGAATTTTGAAAAATCCTATTAGATTTTGCCGTATATGTATCTAATTTGTAGCTATCTGCACTATCAGGTCGAGGTAAATCGTCGGGCCAATGACTAAAATTATCTCTCAATGATACTGACCAATTAAACAATAATTCAGCATCTTTTAATAACTTATTATTAAAATTAACTTCACCTGAAAAAGAGTTATCAAGCATTCGTTTTTGCACCCCCTCTTCATATATAACAAATATAGAGTATGTAAAAGCCCACAAATGTGACAAATACGTTTGTTGTAAATAAATTTCTTTCTCCGCATTCTTCGCTTTAGGAGCTTTTATAACATCATCTATATTGTCATAATCAATTTCTGATGATATTTCATTATTAGCAATAGCTGCATTCAGAACTTCGACTGAAGTTTTATCTGCTTTTTGAAATGCATCTAATACATTATTTGTCAAAAGACTAATTGGATATTTAGCCATAATTATCACCTCCAAAAATCTAACTAAGAAAATATAACGCTTGCATAACACGTGCTGACGACCAACTTTACCAAACCAATTACACTTCAAACCAAAAACGCCGAATGTAATAAGCATCGTGTTGATGCGATTGTTGTGCGTGCTTACTTTCGGCTTGGCTAGCTTGGTAAAGAAATACCCTGCCAAGATTTTTAATGTCCTGATTTTAATTTACCAATGGCAATTAAGCGAACAAAATGTTCTTAAATTGCGAGATGAAGTTAATGGAAAACAGATACATTCCTTACGCTATTTGAACGACTTGGTTTCAACAGATTTGGAACTGATAAGCCAAATATCCTTGCCACAATTGGGATTGAAGATGCTGCGAGCAAAACACTGATGAAGAATAAAATGAGGCATAACCAAAGAACAATTGAAGCGTAAATTAGCCTCTGAAACGCCTGAACTTAGGAAAATAAGGGTTAATTTGCCGAACCTGACGATACGAAAGCAAAAAGGCAACAAAGAAGAAATTTACGCTTACTAAGCCGAAACTACAAAAGCCGCGATCCTTTTGATGAACCGTGCAAAAAATTTCGGACTCAGTACGCACAACGCCGCAATAACACGTGCGAACGACCGACTTACAAAACCAATTACACTCCAAACCACAAACGCCGAATGTAATTAGCATCGTGTTGATTGCTTTGTTACACGATCTTTGTCAACGCTTCGCTTTAATTGGTAAAGAACTGATTTACCAATAATATTTAAAAACCAATTCTAAATTACAAAAGCCAATTTAGCGAACAAAAGAACCGCTCAACTACAAAAACTGCGAAACGAAACAATCCTTTTTCTAGCACCATTTGTACGATTTAGTATCAGCAGGTTTGGATCTGATAAACCAAATATCTTTGCCACAATTGGGATTGAAAATGCTACGAGTAAAACACGAATGCAGGATAAAATGAGGCAACACCAAAGAACAATTGAAGCGTAAAAATGCCTCTGAAACGCCTGAACTTAGACCGCCAAAAGTCAATTGCCGAACCTAATGATACGGACACTAAAAGGCAACAAAGAAGATGGAAAACCACCCTATTTTCACATCTAAAAATCGAATGGTTCTATCTCCGAACTGAGCCAAAAAACTGCTATCTTTAGTTCGTGTAACGCCTGCATAACACGTTTGCTACGATACAGACTTACCTGAATTTTACTGCCTTAATCACTGAAACTAAAGGCAAACTGACAATGCCGAGTGTAGCAAATCGTGTTGATGCATTTGTTATAATTTTATATATCAGCCATAGTCAGCAATTGACTACAGTTACGAACCGTTAAAATATTTATGCTTAACGTTACGCTATAAATAATGCGGTAATTGCCAAAAATGATTTCACGATAATTGGCTTTATTCAGCTCAGGGACAAGACGACCCAACTCTGGAAATGAACCTAAATTCTCAGCTTTATCGAATACATCGTTAACCCATTTTTCTGCCGCTGATGGATTGTCTAATGCTATGTATTCTGCTGTCTGCCCTATTTTATCTAAAGCAAGCGGCGACCAAATAACATTCATGAACGTAAGCGCCCTAAGATTTTAGAACGAGCATCATCATTTGAAAAACCTAAGCCACTAGCGATTTGTGCTTCAGCTTGTTGCACCTCTTCCAGTAACTCTATTTTTTCTTGCATTGCTTCATATTCAGCAACGTCTAAAACAACAGCGACACCTTTACCACGTTGAGTGATAACTAAAGGTCTACGAGTTTCATTAATTTGACGAATAAACGACGCTACGCCAGCTCTAAATTCTGAAAGTGGTTGAATATCTTGGTCTAATCTTAGTCGAGTCATAAATAGCACCTTAGTTGTACTTAATTTTGTACCAATTATAGTGCAAGTATAAATATTCATCAATACTAAGAAAAATTATAACGCTGGCATAACACGTTTATTACTATGCAAACCAACCTGAATTTTAATGCCTTAATCACGAAACCTAAGACAAACCCAGAACGCCGAATGTAATAAATCGTGTTGATGCGATTGTTGTGCGTGCTTACTTTCGGCTTGGCTAGCTTGGTAAAGAACTGCCCTACCAAGATTTTTAATGCCCTGATTCTAATTTACCGATAGTAATTAAGCGAACAAAATATCCTTAAATTGCGAGATGAAGTAAATGGAAAACCAATACACTTTTTACGCCATTTGAACGGTTTGGTTTCAACAAGTTTGGAACTGAAAAACCAAATATATTAGCCACAATTGGGATTGGAAATACTGCGAGGAAAACACGGATGCAGACTAAAATGAGGCATAACCAAAGAACAATTGAAGCGTGAAATAGCTTCTGAAACGCCTGAATTTGGGGAAATAAAGGCTAATTTGCCGAACCTGATGAAATGGAAACTAAAAGGCAACAAAGAAGAAATTCACGCTTACTAAGCCGAAACTACGAAAGCCGCGATCCTTTTGATGAACCGTGCAAAAAATTTCGGACTCAGTACGCACAACGCCGCAATAACACGTGCGAACACCTTACTTTCCAAACCAATTATACTTCAAACCACAAACGCCGAGTGTAATTAGCATCGTGTTGATTGCTTTGTTACACGATCTTTGTCAACGCTTCGCTTTAATTGGTAAAGAACTGATTTACCAATAATATTTAAAAACCGATTCTAAATTACAAAAGCCAATTTAGCGAACAAAAGAACCTTTCAACTACAAAAACTGCGAAACGAAGCAATCCTTTTTCTAGCATCATTTGTACGATTTGGTTTCAGCCAGTTTTGAGCTGATAAACCAAATATCTTTACCACAATTGGGATTGAAAATGCTACGAGCAAAGCACGGATGCAGGCTAAAATGAGGCAACACCAAAGAACAATTGAAGCGTAAAAATGCCACTGAAACGCATGAACTTAGGCCAACAATAGTCAATTGCCGAACCTAATGAAATGAAAACTAAAAGGAAACAAAGAAGAAGGAAAACCACCCTATTTTCACATCTAAAAATCGAATGGTTCTATCGCCGAACTGAGCCAAAAAACTGCTATCTTTAGTTCGTGTAACGCCGCAATAACACGTTTATTACTACGACGACTTAGCTGAATTTTACTGCCTTAAACACCGAAACCAAAGACAAACCTACAACGCCGAATGTAATAAATCGTGTTGATTGCTTTGTTATATTGCCTATTGATAAACGACATGAAATCGTTCCAATACAAGAACCATATCCTCACTAGGCTTAATATTTAACTCTGAACATTCAGCAGCAAAGAAACGCCAATGAGCTTCACGCCACCATTTTAATGAACGGTCGCCCTCGCCTTCTGCATGAGCAAATTCAGCCGTAACTTCGTTGTATTTACACGTTTCAACTGAATCAATTTCAATGATACAAATTGGTTTCCCATTCCAATCAACGACCACTTGTAAGTGACCAACAGTTGGCATTGGCTCTTCACCAGATTCATACCAAACATTTAAGCTACAAGTTGCTGTCTTTTGACCGATTCGGATTAATTCAGCACATTGATTGGCATTATGCTCATCAGCACAGAAATAGTCTGAACTGAATGATTTATACTTTTCACGCTCAATTTCAGATAGTGAGCTGAGATACTTATTCAAGTAGATTTGAGACTGTTCTTCCATGAAATCCTCTTAACTATTTTCGCAATATAACGCCTGCATAACACGTTTGCTACGATACAGACTTAGCTGAATTTTAGCGCTTTAATCACTGAAACTAAAGACAAACTAAGAACGCCGAGTGTAGCAAATCGTGTTGATGCATTTGTTATGTTTTTATCTTGTATATGCTTAATATCATATAAAAATAAATATTTTCCAATATAATCTATATTTTACACAATTTCAGATGATTGCATCATGCGCGCTAACAAACACAGAGCTTTTTATGAAGCACTAACTCGACATAATTATTTTCCAAATCAAAAAAGCATAATCGGTGAGCTACCACCTTGTTTAAGTACCCGTAGATTTACTCCAGAAATAGCCGAAAAGATAGCAGCGATACCTAAAAGTGACAATCAAGAAAAGCGTAGCAAAGGTTTCGACCTAGTTGAATATCAAGCCACTAGATATAATAATGTACCTAGAGTTCTTTCTTTAGTTCATCCAAAGGCTCATTCTTTATTATGTAAGCATATCCATGATCATTGGGACAAACTTAATTACATCGAAGATAATGAACAAAGCAGAATCAAACCAGAATGTCATGACGATGGTCGATATGTAATTATGGGCTATGGGTGTGCCATAGAAAAAATAGATACTATACACTCGAAAAGTTTTGGCAAAAAATTCCGAGTACATACAGATATATCAAACTGCTTTAACAGTATTTATAGCCACTCTTTACCTTGGGCCCTTGTTGGATTCAGTGAAGCCAAAATAAAATCAAATAATAAAGACGAATGGTTTAATCAGTGTGATTTTCATTTACGCAATACAAAAAGAGGTGAAACACAAGGCATCCCTATAGGACCTACAACTTCAAATGTTGTTGTTGAGGTAATTCTGGGCAAAGTTGATGATGTATTAATGAGTAATAAGTTCGATTTCCAACGCCATATCGATGATTACGAATGCTATTGCCAAACTCGAGAAGAGGCCGATCAGTTTATTCTAATTCTTGGAAAAGAATTAGCAAAATACAAACTTACACTACATTTAAATAAAACTAAAATTATTGAACTACCGCATCCACATGAAGATGAATGGACAATTGAACTAAAATCAGCCCTTCCGAGTCGACTTCAAAATGACAATGATGCTCCAAAACTAAGCTCTTCAGAAGCTCTATCTTTTTTAAATAAGGCAATTTTACTTAATAAAGCCACGCCTGATGGTAGTGTCTTAAAGTATGCAATACACATTATATTGAATTATTTACAAGATAATACTGCCTCATCTGTTTATTCGTGCGTTTTAAACTTAGCATGGCACTATCCAATCTTAGTTCCTTTTTTAGATATTTTAATTGAAAAATCAGACCTGAAACCTCGTGATTATACTGAACATTTAGAGAACATAATTTTAGAGAACGCCAAACATAATCGTTCAGATGGTATGGCTTGGCCTTTGCACATTTTCCGAAAGTACAATGTTATACCTTCAGTTAAAATTATTGAACATATTCTTGATAGCAAAGATTGTGTTGCCATAACAATATTAAACTCTTTTATACCCGACAACACAAAAATCAAAGAGTTTGCCCAATCAATAATGGACACTAATGATTTATATGAAAAAGATCGATACTGGTTACTTTTATATCAATTATTTTTAAAAGGTGACATTCTCAATGCATATGAAGATAAGAAAATATTTGAAATAATGAAGGAAAATCAAGTCGACTTTATTCCTGATGATAAAAATTCGCCAGCAGAAGAAGAATGTGAACGACTAAAACTCCGTGGAATATTTGGTCATATTGATACATTATAAATAATAGGCCAACTTTTAAGTAACAATAAAGGTTGGTTTAAAAACATAACGCCGCAATAACACGTGCGAACGCCTTACTTTCCAAACCAATTATACTTCAAACCGCGAATGCCGAGTGTAATTAGCATCGTGTTGATTGCTTTGTTACACGATCTTTGTCAACGCTTCGCTTTAATTGGTAAAGAACTGATTTACCAATTATATTTAAAAACCAATTCTAAATTACAAAAGCCAATTTAGCGAACAAAAGAACCGTTCAACTACAAAAACTGCGAAACGAAACAATCCTTTTTCTAGCACCATTTGAACGATTTGGCTTCAGCAATTTTTTAGCTTATAAACCAAATATCCTTGTTACAATTGGGATTGAAAATTCTGAGAGGAAAACACGGATGCAGGATAAAATGAGGCAACACCAAAGAACCATTGAAGCGTAAAAATGCCTCTGAAACGCCTGAACTTAGACCGCCAAGAGTCAATTGCCGAACCTGATGAAACGGACATTAAAAGGCAACAAAGAAGAAGGAAAACCACCCTACTTTCACATCTAAAAATCGAATGGTTCTATCGCTGAACTGAGCCAAAAAACTGCAATCTTTAGTTCGTGTAACGCCGCAATAACACGTTTACTACGATATAGACTTGGCTGAATTTTACTGCCTTAATCACTGAAACTAAAGACAAACCTACAATGCCGAATGTAGTAAATCGTGTTGATTGCTTTGTTAGGCGAATAACTATCGGTTAATTGCCAAACTAAATTTAGTGACTTGCTCGAAGTCATAATTTCTTTCTGAACTACCGTAAATTGACAATTGATCACGGTAAATTTCATATACAAACTTATGATACTTTGAGTAAAAGTCTGTTAAGTCATAATCTCTTACTCGCCTAGCATCAACGTGAGCCAATGTTTTATTTCTTATATGCCTAAAATCTTGTCCAAACTTTTCGGGTACTGTCACTTCATAGTATGACAAATCATTAACCCAACTTGGTGCAATGCCTTTTTTAATATTATGAGCATACCTGTCCATTATTCTCTGCGCTAAACTATTAAAATACGCATCATGGCGTTCGTGTTGTTTTTTAAATTTAGTTCCTTTCAGTGACGGAGACGTATCACCTAACTGACGGTGCCTAACAGCAACAGACATTTCATATAAATGATGTAAAAAAGACGTATAAGAGTTATAAGCGAAGTAAGCAATTTCAGGAGAATTACCTTTCATTATCATAACTTCACCAATTCGTTTAAATGTACCAAAGGCATCTTGGCAACGACAAAACTCATGATAAATAGCCTTATTGAGTAACATATCTGTCTCATCGCCTGCTGTGAACTTCATATTATCTCCTATTCGCC
>NZ_JARACP010000032.1 GCF_028765545.1 Aliivibrio sp. S4MY1
GGTCGTCTACTTACTAGAAAATACGCCAGAGACAATAAGACTCATAGGGAAAAAGTTGATGATATATGATTATCCTGATGGAACGATAGATATCAAACATTGCGGAAAATCCTTTAAGTGCACAGTATTTGATAAATTAAGAACAGTAAATGAAGCAGCCATTACGGATAACAAACGTTTAGGAGGAGTCCTTAAGTTTGCTAAGGTTAGTCAAGATAGCGATGCTGCGCATCGAGCGAGGCCGCGTTAAATTATGTATTCAACATTCATTCAATTAACGCTATGATCTCTACATCCTTTCTTATCTCGAATTACTCACCTCTTGCCACGCAACTACAGACGCCGACGTCATGCCCAAAAAGAATTTATCCCTCGAGCTACTAAGCTGCTTTTTGAAAAAGACAATGCTTGGGAAAAGGCGCTATGGAAACACGCTCATACCTTTAGTCTGTGGCAAATCACTTGTATAGAAAGAATGCTTGCATGCGGTACCAATGCGATGGGAGCTAAGCACTACGGTTGTGAAAAATCAAACTGTTACGGCACGAAAGTAATATGTCAGAGTTGTAAAACGAAGGCATGCAGCTCTTGTGGTACAAAATCTACAGAGCAATGGATATCCACGCAGCTGGAAGTGATGCCAGATTGCGAGCATCAGCACATCACGTTCACTATGCCTAGTGAGCTCTGGCCAATATTCGACGCAAACCCAGAGCTCTTAAATGACTTATTTTCTCTTGCTGCAAATACCTTGTTAAATTGGGCAAAAAAAATGGGCCTTGAAGTCGGTATATTTGGGGCTTTACATACCTATGGCAGAGGCCTCAATTGGCATCCACATATTCATTTATCCGTAACACGAGGCGGGTTAGATGAAAATGATAACTGGCAGCCTATCTATTTCAAAAAGAAGCATGTGGAGTATCACTAGCGTCGAAGCTTAATTGATTTACTCAGACGAAAGTACGATGAGCTAAATTTATCAACAGGGAGCACAGAGCACATCCAGGATTACCGTCAGTGGAATTTTTTCTTAGAGCGCCAATATCAAAGATATTGGAACATCCATTTTACAAAGAAGACTAAGCTGTTAAAGCAAACCGTAAATTATTTAGGCCGCTACCTAAAGCGCCCACCGATATCTGCCTCAAGACTGCGTCATTATAGCGGAGGAACGGTGGTATTTAAGTATTTAGACCATAGAGATGGGGAGCACAAAACAATGACTCTAACGCAAGAAGAGATGATTTTGCGTTACGTAAACCATATCCCTCAAAAGCATCTAAAGATGGTGCGCTACTACGGTTTTCTCTCTAATAGTAAACGAGGTCGTTTACTTCCGTTAGTTTATGCGGCTTTAGAAAGTACAAAGCCAGAGCAGACAGATAAATTAACGTACGCCAAACAATACAAAGGGTTTACAGGTAACGATCCATACAAATGCACACTTTGTGGAAACAGGATGATATTTACAGGTTTTACAAAAGGCCCAAAGAATGACGAATTACTGGATTCACGTCGCTTTAGTATGAGATAAGATAAGCGATTAAGGAGCGCGGCGTAGGATACCTACGTCTAAATCGCATAAATTTGAGCAGAAACCATACAAAAACGGTGTTTTTGCATGAAGATAGGCGTTAAAAAATAATAAGTCGAAGACTCTGATAAGAAAAAATGAGGCATTTTATCTTGATGGTTAGGATTGAAATTCCTAACCATCAATTAAAAATCAACGATGTCACCAAATTTATCAACAGCTCGGTAGTAATACCACCATTCACCTTTAATTTTGATATAGGTTTCATTCATACGCCATGATGGGGAGACTTTACGTTTTAATTGACGTGCGTTTTGCTCTAGCATAGGTGCAAAAGTAATAACCCAACGATTTACAGTGGAATGGTCAATAGCACTGCCACGCTCAGTGAAAATCTCTTCAATATCACGAGTGCTGAGTTTATATGATACGTAATAACGTACAACTTGAATAATTATATCTGAAGGGTATTGGTAGCAAGAAAAATCCATGTAACGCTCTAGTTAAGATTAAATACATAACTTTGAGCATTACATGCCTGTTTAGTTCTTTTTCATGCGACAGAACCAGAATTTGTGATATTTAGTCATCAATACGATTAATATTCTACCCAAACTCTTTCTCTTGTGTATCATTTACGAGATTTTAATTAAACGATACGAAGTGCGTGGTAATAAATTACGCAAAAAAGAATAAAGATAAAATAAATACTTCCGCTGAGATTTTCAGCCAAGTTAGTGTGTTTTTAATACAAATTAAAGGAATAAAAATGAAACCAACTTTATTGTCAGTTATGCTGGCCGCTTCTTTTTGCTCATCAGCATTAGCAACAAGTACAGAACAAAACTACTTCAAATCTAGTTACCAAGACATATATGAAAATATTGGAATGACATTAGAGTCTTTACGTCAACTTGCTGACATACCTAAAAATATTGTCATTGAAGGCTTGGATCGATATCTGTTGGTAAATGGGGAAAAGTACCTTTTAAATAATGATAATTACATTCTTTTTGATTTCCCTATACCATTTAATGACGAAAGTGCATTTCGTAACGTGTTTAATTTCATTGGTAATGAATGGGAGTTAACATGGTATGACAACGGTTTGGTGGTCACTAATAAATACTTTGGAAATTATGAATATGGTGATGGTTGTTTACTTGAATATTATCCTAATGGTGTAATTAAAAATGGCCAGATAGAACGTATTGTCCTAGAAACGTCATCATGCTCATTGAATAATTTTAATACGAATATCGAGTACTTTGAACGCGGAAAAACAATTTCTGCAAATGATATGGGCTTAGAGAATTTAAATATTACTGCGGTTGAACGTTATCAAGATCGCCTCTATGTTACTCACGATACAGATCCTGGTACGGTCGTGATTTTAGATGTTGATACTGGTCAGGTGTTGAGCGAAATTAAAGGTTTTGAGGCTAATGACGTATTTTATCCTTTTCGCCGTTTGAATGAGTTATATATCCAAGGTAACTTATTGTATGTAGCATCACTTAATTCAAATCGTGTCGATATTTTTAATTTAGATAATCAACACCAACATGTTACGACTCTAGGTGGTAGTGGGCCAACCGCATTATTCCGCCCTCAGGCGACAGTATCTAATAAAGATTATGTTATTGTTGCTGGTGCATCTGAAAAAATATCAGTTTATCGTCAACAAGATGTAACCGCCGAAAACCACTTAAAAGCGCCAATACACGCAGTTTTACAATTCGAAGGGCAATATACTCATCGTAAAGTACAAATGCATGTATTGGAACACTACCTTATGGTGGTTACAGCGAACAAAAATTATTATATCTACGACTTAAATGATGTTGAATCCGCAGTCAGCTCGGGCGAAGCATTGATACCTAAAAAGATCATCAATACAAAATTGCAAAAAGTTGATAAGTCGGGTGATCAATTGGTGGTGAATCATGCGGGTCGCCTTGAATGGCACAATATTGTTGATGTTATTGCTAATGACTTTGTCTTCAGCGATCCAACGCGTATTATCACTCATCTTGACGCGAATCTGGTCAATAATCTTTATGACGTGCATTATAACGACGGCGAGTTAGTTACGGCGACGCAAAGCGAAATCCGATTTGATCAATTGCGAAGCTACGAAGTTCCGTTTATCGCCGATCAGCAAGTTGAAACGACTAAAATCCTATTCGATCAATTGATGCCGACCTCGGTTAATGAGGTGCTGTCTCTTGATGAACCACACTCTCTGGTTACAAACCCAGCGCTGCGTTCTGTCAATGTTAACTCGTTGATTAAAACTGAGTTTATTGATACTGATACGGTGCAGATCACCAACTATGCCGCCGTGGAGTTAAAAGATCTCACGGTGGAGCTTAAATTAGCGGGTATCGAAAAATGGTTTGTATTAACTAACATTGATCGCTTGCCTGCTTATGCTCAAATCACTTTGCCATTATCTGCATTCGGCCAAGGGCAGTTTAATAGTAGTAATGATGATGGTTATTTCGATTTGGCTGACTTATTTTCGAGCACCATGAACTATAGCAAACAGTTTGAGCATCGCTTTAATTCAGATACCGATCTATTTGCAAAAAAATTGGCACGCCTGAAACCGACATGGGAAATTCGTTTTGCATCAAACCATACCGGTAACTGGCGCATGATGAATGCCCTTTATGCACGTGAATGGTTGATCATATTAACCAACTTGGCATACATCGTTTCAGAAGATGAATTTGAACACGTTTGGTTCAATTTCAAAAATATTTTTGGTTACGATATGCACGCTAACGCGGGCCCAGTGGATGCACCAGGAGGATTCTTCACCGAGCAAGATTACCGATATTGGTATAATGGCTTAATGAATCGTGCCTACGTGAATGGGGGGGTAACCTCTATTGGCGGTGGTCTTGGTGGTGCTGGCATCACTGGGGTTGATACGTGGATGTTTTATACTCACTACTATGGAACGTGGGGCGTCATTGCCCACGAATTCGGCCACGGTTTTGATGGAAAAGCAACCTATGGTCACCATACTAGTTTTGCTAATGGCAGTAATGGCTGGCATCCATTAATTACGGCACTGGCAAACTATCATATTCGCAAAGGCGATCTGCCTTATACGGACGATAGTATTAACGGCTTCTATAAACCGGAATATCAGCAATATCGTCATAACGGTATCGATAACAATAAACGTAAGCATCGCTCGGATACTCATATGTATCTGATTGATGATTATTTCATGACCTACTCTAATATAGCCAAAAATTGGGCGACTAATGGTGAGCAGACTAATGTTCAAACGGTTGCCGCAATGAATAATCAAGAGCGAATTTTGATGGCTAAATCAGCAATGGGTTCAGAGAAACCTTACCTATGTCGATTCACCTTTGAAGATGGTGAGCAATATTACGGTTATGTGATGCAAGATAATAAAGAGGTCAGTTGTCGTTCAGGCGATGATATAAACTATCGTCAATCCAATGGGTCTCATGTTGCACTACAATCAAAAGCTAATGAATTTGATTGGTTGTCTCTCTACAACCCAGAGCAGAAAGGTGAGCTGGTATTACACCAAAATGGTCAACCATTGTGCCAAATTGATAATCCGCCGTTCTACGGGACCGGTTTTGTAAATGAAAAAAATCAGTGTGCCCAGTTACCGAATGTTTACTGGTCAAATGGTAATCGTTGGGCTTTTAGCAGTGGATGGACAACCCTAGAGTATAAATAAAAACAATGCCTCACACATTTTTGTGTGAGGCATTGTTAGGGGGGTGAGCACCAATGGAACAGAAAACAACTATAAGGACTTCCTCCCGTTGTCAATAGGCATTTATTTCGCAGCTACAATGAAAATTAAGATGCAGTACTATAAACGGTCATGCTGGAATATTTGGTTCTGTCGCATGAAAAAGAACTAAACAGGCATGTAATGCTCAAAGTTATGTATTTAATCTTAACTAGAGCGTTACATGGATTTTTCTTGCTACCAATACCCTTCAGATATAATTATTCAAGATAGCGATGCTGCGCATCGAGCGAGGCCGCGTTAAATTATGTATTCAACATTCATTCAATTAACGCTATGATCTCTACATCCTTTCTTATCTCGAATTACTCACCTCTTGCCACGCAACTACAGACGCCGACGTCATGCCCAAAAAGAATTTATCCCTCGAGCTACTAAGCTTCTTTTTGAAAAAGACAATGCTTGGGAAAAGGCGCTATGGAAACACGCTCATACCTTTAGTCTGTGGCAAATCACTTGTATAGAAAGAATGCTTGCATGCGGTACCAATGCGATGGGAGCTAAGCACTACGGTTGTGAAAAATCAAACTGTTACGGCACGAAAGTAATATGTCAGAGTTGTAAAACGAAGGCATGCAGCTCTTGTGGTACAAAATCTACAGAGCAATGGATAGCCACGCAGCTGGAAGTGATGCCAGATTGCGAGCATCAGCACATCACGTTCACTATGCCTAGTGAGCTCTGGCCAATATTCGACGCAAACCCAGAGCTCTTAAATGACTTATTTTCTCTTGCTGCAAATACCTTGTTAAATTGGGCAAAAAAAATGGGCCTTGAAGTCGGTATATTTGGGGCTTTACATACCTATGGCAGAGGCCTCAATTGGCATCCACATATTCATTTATCCGTAACACGAGGCGGGTTAGATGAAAATGATAACTGGCAGCCTATCTATTTCAAAAAGAAGCATGTGGAGTATCACTAGCGTCGAAGCTTAATTGATTTACTCAGACGAAAGTACGATGAGCTAAATTTATCAACAGGGAGCACAGAGCACATCCAGGATTACCGTCAGTGGAATTTTTTCTTAGAGCGCCAATATCAAAGATATTGGAACATCCATTTTACAAAGAAGACTAAGCTGTTAAAGCAAACCGTAAATTATTTAGGTCGCTACCTAAAGCGCCCACCGATATCTGCCTCAAGACTGCGTCATTATAGCGGAGGAACGGTGGTGTTTAAGTATTTAGGCCATAGAGATGGGGAGCACAAAACAATGACTCTAACGCAAGAAGAGATGATTTTGCGTTACGTAAACCATATCCCTCAAAAGCATCTAAAGATGGTGCGCTACTACGGTTTTCTCTCCAATAGTAAACGAGGTCGTTTACTTCCGTTAGTTTATGCGGCTTTAGAAAGTACAAAGCCAGAGCAGACAGATAAATTAACGTACGCCAAACAATACAAAGGGTTTACAGGTAACGATCCATACAAATGCACACTTTGTGGAAACAGGATGATATTTACAGGTTTTACAAAAGGCCCAAAGAATGACGAATTACTGGATTCACGTCGCTTTAGTATGAGATAAGATAAGCGATTAAGGAGCGCGGCGTAGGATACCTACGTCTAAATCGCATAAATTTGAGCAGAAACCATACAAAAACGGTGTTTTTGCATGAAGATAGGCGTTAAAAAATAATAAGTCGAAGACTCTGATAAGAAAAAATGAGGCATTTTATCTTGATGGTTAGGATTGAAATTCCTAACCATCAAGTGGCAGTATTTCTCCTCGTGGTTGGCTAGATGGACATGAATTGGGTCACAACTTGCAAACGGGTCGTTTACGTGTGGGTTATGCTACAGAAGACAACCGAAATACATGGAGTCAATACAGTAACCGTTCAGGTGAGAACTCAAATAACATCTTCCCTTATTATGTAATGTGGAACGGACATACGGTTATTGATGGGGAAACAACACCATTAAATGATCCTCATATGAATGGTAAAGAAACGTTTTTTGCACTGCAATCTGATTATGCAAATGTAACTGACGCCGAGGGTAATCGTGTTGTTTACACGCCTACATGTGGCATTTTAGATACAGGCAAGACATCACGCCATGAAGCAATCTGGTCACATGGTGGATATGCTGCTATCAATGGCATTCGTATGTCTTTCTATACGCAAATGGCATTACAAATGCATGGTAAAACGCTTGCGGATGATTCAGTACTAAAAAGCGGCTGGGGCATCTATTCTATGCTTTACTTACATGAGCGCATCTACGGTAAGTATGCAACAGATGAAGCAACGTGGAACGTAAATCGTGAACGTTTAGGTTTTGCTATGTTTGATTGGACAAATACACACGGCACAATGAACGCCATTCAAGGTAATGACTTTATGCTGGTTTCGTTATCTTACTGAACAGGCATGGATTGGAATTCTTATTTTGAAATGTATGGCCTGCGTAATTCCGATACCGCAAAAGCACAAGCTCGTACTCATGGTGTGAAAGGAGCTGTGCCAGTAGGTATGTATGTTCACGAACAAGATTTACCGCCAGTAAATATGTCAGAAGGTATGACGTGGTTACCACTTGGTGATGCTGAGACTGTTTGGACTCGTGATAATAGTACTCCTGCTAACTGTATAAAATGGGCTTGTTGCAAATAATCTGAATAGATAAATGAGTCCTACAATGGGCTCATTATCATTGTAGAATGACCTCAATATTAAAGAGACGATTAATGAAGGTGGCTCTCTCCCGTACTATTGTTTTTCGTCTATCGTTACGCAGCCAAAAATCAAATTGTCCCTTATTCAACATTCGTAAAGGGCGCGAATGAACTTTGTTAATCTGATGTAAACAGAACAGAGACTCTGTAATCTTTATTCCATGCAAGCTTTATTCATATTTCTTGGTACTGACAAATTCCCTTAGGATTTCCTAAACAACTTTCTAACAAAGCATCTACAGCAAGCCATATTTAATACTAAATTTCCAGCATAAATACGTTGCTCATTTTCCTTGAAAATAACATCCAACGCCCAGTGCTGCTGGTTCTCTATGTGCCAGTGTTTTCTGGTTGCTTGGGAGGCTAGCTCTAAGGATAAATGGTCTGTGCAAATATAGTATGAAGTTTCATAACTTCCTTCCCTTTGATAGTTCTATCTTTCACCACTGCAACAATACTTTTAACGACAGACCACTTTTATCTGAGTACTTCACTGAAGGCAGCTGGGAGAACATAAGCCTCACGGTTCTCTTTTCTGCCATGCCCTTTATCTTCAATAATGTACGACTCTTGTTTATCTTCAGGAAAATACCAATAATCTTTGAATTGTGTAGATTCAGTTTGACTTGCACTAAGAAATCACCACCTTTATTTACTACTTTATTCAGAGTTTCAACCTGACAATGCAGGGCATCGCTGTTAATAAACATCCTTTTATATCTAAAGGATCTAACAGTTTTCTTATCGCTGTTAGCTCCATTCCTTTGCCTTCACAGGGTTGATGTGGAGAGTCAAACCCTCGTCAACATCGAACGCTGAGACCATATAAAGAGGGTTATCTTGCTTATTCGCTTTAGCTCCTTTCAGAACCTTTCCATCAACACTGATGATGGGCTGAGCATGCCTCTCCCTATGCAAATTAACCCAGCCCACCATCCCATCTAAGAGCGTTTCAGGAACAACAGTCCTCATAATGGCTGCAATATTATGTCGGGTAGGAAGGCCATTTTTGTAGGGGAAATACTCACGTAACCAGTCGATATTTCCTTCACCAAAATCCTTGATATCCGTCCATTTATTTTGACTACACAGAATGGCTGTTATGACAACAAAAGCGACTTCCATAACAGGGTAGACTTGGTTGATGTGCGAATGGGTATCTTTCACTTTTTTTAGCTGTTCAATGATAATTGAACGAGTTTCTCATTTTTTTACTTCATGATCTGATCGTAACTATCAGAAAAAGTTCCAATCGAAAATAAAGTTATTTAAATTGAGTCATTGAGATGGTAGCTTAATTAAAAGAGAGGGGATTTTCGGTTAGAAATGAATTTTTTCAACAACCTCACAACCCCAGTTGGCAGATGATGAGCTAAAATTAATTTAAGCTCATCATTGAGATAAATTAAACCGATCTGAGGTTATTTAATAAATAATGGTGAGTATTTCGCTGGATTAAGAGACGGATTTATCATCCATAAATTACCGCTATTTACGGGTTCTTTTGCTAAGCTGCTTTTATCAATACATCGTTTAAATTGAAAATCCACAATTGAATCACCTCGACCTAAACATTGTTGGTTACCAATAGACTTTAATTGAACAGCACCAGATGTTGAAGGAATAAGTGTGAACATCATAGACTTATCGTTACTGCATGAGTTTAAAATCAATTGATTATTATCATCCACCGTTAAACATTCGTCAGCATCTGGATTTTTAAATTTAACCCAACCACTAGGATCTATAAGTAAAGTTTTTTTAGTTGTTTCAACTTCTATTATCTCCCAATTATTATGATTAAATCCTTTACCATTCCAATTCGCAATAATACCGCCAGTATATACATTTCGAACATTAAATTTCATTGTATCAGAAGTAGACTGCAATACTTCGTTACTACTACAACCAGATATTACTAAGAGCAATCCGCAAGTGCATAAAAATCTTTTCATTGGTTATCTCCTAAAAAAACCAACTGGAAAATGATCGGACGCAAATTGTCCTCTCATATTACCAAATAATAATGAAGCCCTTAATAGCGAAGGAATGAAACTTACAGAATTCCCAATAACGGCATAGTCCAAAGTCCCCCCGCTTGCTTGAGTTGGATCAACAGGGGCGACAATCTGAGTATGCCTTTGAGCAGGTATATCTAAACTATTTTGCAAGTCAACAGGGGATCGATTAAAATCACCAGCAATCATCCAATTAGCGGCCTGTCGAATGGGGTCTGTTTGACGATCAAAATACTGTAGAACACTGTTGACAATAGCAGGAGCATCAACGCCTCTATTAGCTAAAGCATGTGTAGAGAAAAAAACATCATTTCCCAGACGGATACCTATAATGGGACGCGATGCAACAGTTGGAGGAGGTAACACTATAACTTCATCAGCTCGCTGCGAAGATACAATAGCTAAATTAACGCGATTAGCACCAACATCTACCCTAGAAAAGTAAATAAACATAGTTTGCGGACGACTATTAGTACCAAGATTCCATTCATATTCATTCATGGGAATACCTGGTGTATAGAATTCTCTTGGAGTCAATACGGCTGAAGATGGAACACTTCCGGCTTCCTGAAGCATTAATATATCACTAGACCTAGCGCCAGAAATTAATTGGCGAACATTATTATTCCATTTATTTTCTGTTAACGACGACGACCCCTGTAGATTCCATGTAGAAACGTTATAATCATCGATGGCCGCCCATGATAATAGAGGAAGTATACTAAGAATAAACGCAAAACTTTTCATCGAATTGAATCCTTATGTACAATAGGCTCAAGTTTTTTAACCGGTAATGGTGGAACTAATGTTGGTATAATAATATTAGCTAATGACGATTGAATTGGAGGAGAAATAATCCACTGTTGTTCAAACACTTCATTATTCATATCTGTACATTGCTCCATAAAAATTGAGAACGCATAAGGAGAACGTATCGTTCGGTCAAGAAATTCAGCTCTTAAGCACTGAGATGTGTCAACATTCTTTATTGATACAGCGCCATTCATTAATGGAATCAATTCAAATTCTTGTGATAACTTTCCACTTACACATGTATTATGAATGACACCATTTTTATAAGCCTCGATACATGAGCCTTGCTCACTATTTACGAATTTATAACGCCCTTCTGTCACTCCATCAATGATTTTCCAATTTCTATTGTTGCCAAAATCAGAAGAATCGAAAGGTGTATAACCCCATAACCAGTTACCTACAGGCCTTGCCCAAACCGTTAATACCGCGCCTCCGGCACTTAACAAAGATACATCTATAGAAGCTGTATTATTAGGTGAAAAAAATTGCACGTTTTTTTCATTTACAATTTTCCCAGCCTCACCGACTAATTCCATTTTAGAATGCGGAAACTCTGGATAATCACCAATTCCTGATGACGAACATCCGGTTACTATAGGTAATACAATAAATACTAATTTTTTTATCATGCTAATAACTCTCATAAAATAAATAGTAATTTTATATATCAAAAACACGCAAAAACAACTCTAATCTATCACGGTTACTACATACATCTCAAAATATTGCGGTAAATA
>NZ_JARACP010000033.1 GCF_028765545.1 Aliivibrio sp. S4MY1
GTTATTAATAAGTATCTTAAGTGCCAGCATAGTCATTATCGGTCTTTTACTTATACGAGACTTTTTTGCTAAAAAAACACAGAATCGTCTTTTAACCATGAACGAATCGTTGATTGGTTCATTAGAGATGGCGTCTTTGTACAGTGATGAAGAGACCAGTGAACATAATAAACGGATTAATATTTACTCTGAGCATTTGTCTAATCTTTTGAAGATGCCAAAAGCGTTTGTAGAAGAGATTCGAATGATTGCTTCTTTGCACGATATTGGAAAAATTGGTATTCCTCACTACATCTTGAAGAAACCAGGAAAATTAGATCCTGATGAATTTGATGTAATGAAAAAACACGTAAACATTGGCTATGAGATCATAAAGAATACTGAATTAAGTACAATCACCAAAAATATTGTGTTGTATCATCATGAAAAGTGGAATGGGAAAGGGTACTTACATCTTTCAGGTAAAGATATTCCAATTGAAGCTCGAATAGTAAGTATTGCAGATGTATATGATGCATTAAGACAGAAACGTATTTACAAAGAAGGGTTTACTCATGAAGTTGCTATTAAGATCATTGAAGAAGAAAGGGGGGTATCATTTGACCCTGCGATCGTTGATGTATTTTTGAAGCATCATGAAGAGTTCAGAGCTATTTTTGAGAATAATCAGTAGATAGAATGAGGGGCTAGAATCTAGCCCCTCGATATTAGTCCCTAAAAACGGATTCACCTTTCACATCAAAATTGATTTTTTCGTGACCTGCAAACACTTGGAAACGCTTGCCTTTTGCTCGGGCAATAATCGTAATACCAAATTTCTGAGCTAAATCTAAACCCATTTGCGTTACACCTGAGCGTGAAAGTAGGACAGGAATACCCATCTGAGCGACTTTAATAACCATTTCAGAGGTTAAACGGCCCGTAGTGTAAAACAGTTTGTCATCACCGGTTTCTTGTTTTAGCCATAACTCACCTGCTAAGGTATCTACCGCATTATGGCGACCTACATCTTCCACAAATGAAAGCACTTTATTATCTTTGCACACAGCACAACCATGAACCGCACCAGCTGCTTTGTAAGTATCATTGTGATAAGTCAGTGCTTCTAACGATTGATAAAGATCTGATTGGTTAATCGTTACTTGAGGAACTTGGTAGTTTTCAAGCTGCTTCATTACGTTGCCATACATGGTGCCTTGGCCACAGCCAGACGTAACCGTCTTCTTCTTTAAGTTTTCTTTTACATGCTCAGTGGTTTCTTTGGTATTTACCGCGGCTGTTTTGGTTTCCCAATCAATAATGACGGATTCTAAAAGAGAAGCGTCAGTAACAAAATGCTGGTTTTTTAAGTAGCCTAAAACTAACTCAGCAGGGCGAGCACCAAGCGTCATTAACGTTACCACTTCTTGCCAATTCAACATAACGGTTAAAGGTTGTTCGCAAGCGATCTCTTTTGTCAGTTTTTCGCCATATTCGTCATACACATCAACAGAGATGGTTTGGCTTGGTACAGCACCAGTTGTAATTATTGTTGGTGATGGTTGATTCACGGCAACGCTCCAAAAAATTAATAAAGACTTGATAAACTAGGCAAATATTATACCACTCTTAACAAAATGAAAGGAGTTGGTATAAGGTTTGCTTTAATTTAGATAATTATAATCGACATGACGTAGGTGACTTGTGGGTAAAAAGACAGAAAACCAATGGCCACTTCAATTTGAAGTGATTGAAGAAATCAAACAAGTAGGGCGTTGGAGCGCACCATCATGGCGCATTGGTGACATTCATCTTTATGAGTCAAAAACACAAGCAGCACAAAGCAATGGCATCTTATTTGAACGTGATCTTGAAATATTTTTAGATGAACGAACTGATTATCGTTTTAATTTAAGCTCTCAAGATCCAAAGCTATTTTTTGCCTTTGAAAACGATAATGACGTACTTATCCCTGTGATGATTACCGCTTCGCAAAGCTTGATAGGGCAATACATGGATGGTGATTACGTTGTGTTATCCATTGGAATGCCACTACCAGTACAAGCATGGTTAGAAGCTTTTATCGGCAAAAACGGTGAACTGATAGAAGTTCGTAGAAAGAAACGTAAAGGTGCGGGGCGCGCAAGTGAGCAACTTCCTAAGTAGATGGGCACTGAGAAAACAGAAGGTAAAACAAGGTGAAGAGGTCAGTGATGAGCCTATTCAAGCATCGTCAACACCTGTTATTGAAGCCTCTGTCGATGATGTTGAAACAACATCAATCCTAGAAGAGTCAGAAGTAACGCCTGAGATCGAGCTGCCTACCGAGGCCGATCTAGGTGAAATTACAGGAACCAGTAATGTTAGCCAATTTATGGCAACAGGGGTAGATAAAAACCTGAAAAAAGCGGCATTACGTAAGATGTTTTTGAATCCTGAATTTGCAATGGAAGATGAGCCAAACTACTCAACACCACCAAAGCTGGATAGTGAAACTGCTGCCAAATTAAGATATTGGATGGTAGAGCCTGTTGAAGAAGAAGGCGAGAGCGAGCAAGAATCAGTGGTTGAGCAATTATCAAAAGAAGCATCAGAAGAACAACAAGAATTAACCGTTAAAAATGAAATAATAAACAGTAATGATAATGAATATCAATACGTTACTGGTGACGAAAAATCATCAAGTGAGACAAAAAAGACCATTTAAACAATCGGGACATTTTGAACCAAGGTGAGACAAAATGTCCCGACAAAAAACACATCCTGCCAAATAGTCTAAAAATCACGCATTTTAGCCAATTAATATTTCTAATAATTACCCGTTAAGTTGGTACGGTTATTGCGATGTAGCACCTAGAAACCAGTCAAAGAACTGAATAGGCCCAAATGGGGTCAAGAATAGGTGAAGCAATGTTAACCCAATTTTTAGCACAATCTGAAACAACGAATGCCAAAGCGCGTCAGTTCGCTATTGCGCAAACCGTTGAGTTAAACAACTTAATCCCACCAACGGTGAGCTACGAAAGCCGTGGTAACTTGATCATCATTGGACCTACCAGCATTATTGTTGATGTTGCCGAGCAGTTCTCAGAGCTAAACAGCATCACACTAGTCTCAACCGAATCTGATGCACACGATAAAGAGACTGAAAAAACGGTTTATCACGCTAAAGATCTAAGCATCAAAGGCTTTTTAGGCGCATTTGATGTTGAGTGTACGCTAAATGGTGAGCGCGTTAATCTAGCAAAAGCAACCATTGGTGCCGCTGCATTCGATCTTGTGTTAGACATGAAACTAGACAGCGTAATGTCAGAGCAAGTACCAGTACCGGGTTATTACCCTGTCGGTCGTGGTTATCCAACACTTGCACAAGTACTTGATGAATTGCCAGCTCTTGTTGGTACCTTTGATAAACCAAAATACTTTCGCTTAAATCCAGAGTTATGCGCACACAGTTCACGTGGCGTAAAAGGGTGTGAGCGTTGTGTTGATGCTTGTCCTGCTGGCGCACTAACCAGTGAAGGTTCAGAACAAACAGGCCACCACATTCAAATTAACCCATACCTTTGTCAAGGTGTTGGTACCTGTGCAACGGCTTGCCCGACAGAGGCCATCAGCTATGCATTGCCAGAAGCGGAGAAAACACAAAACTTCGCTACTCGTCTATTAGCAAACTACAAGAAAGAGGGTGGTGAAACACCAATTATCGCCTTCTGCAGTGATCGCCATGAAAACTTTAACGTGATGGCATTAAAAACCATGCCAGATCATGTTATCCCAGTAGTTCTTGATGAGCTTCTTTCTGTTGGTATTGATACCTGGTTCTCTGCTCTTGTTAATGGTGCAGCGCAAGTTCTGTTTATCGCAAGCCGTAGAATGCCAGAAACCATTCAGCGTGTATTAACGCAAGAAGTGGAAATTGCACAGGCTTTCTTATCTCAACTAGGGTTAGATCCTCAACGCATCCAAGTCGTTTATATGGAAGCGTTACACGAAATGACACTTATCGATACGCCATTAGCGGTAATTGAACAACCATTAACGGGTAATAAACGTGCACGCTTAATGGGCGCGTTAGATCACCTCGCTGCTGATGCGGCTTCAAACAACATCGAAATTACTGAAATTCAATCTCTGCCTTCTCATGCGCCTTATGGCAGTGTGAGCTGTGAAACCAAAGATTGTACCTTATGCATGGGCTGTGTTGCGGTTTGTCCAACTCGTGCACTTCATAGTGATCCCGATTCACCAACATTAAAATTCATTGAGCAAGATTGTGTTCAATGTGGCCTTTGTGTCAGTGCGTGTCCAGAAAAAGTATTGAGCATGAAAGTGCAAATGAACTGGAGCCAAACACAGCGTCAAGAAACACAAATCATGCATAAAGAAGATGCCGCTTGTTGTATTACTTGTGGAACGCCTTTCGCTCCAGCATCAATGATTGAAATGCTAAGAGTTAAGTTACAGGGTAACCCTCACTTTAGCGATGAAGCCTCTATCAGTCGTTTATATATGTGTGAAGATTGTCGAGTGAAAGACATCTTTACCGATCTGTCTGCAAATCCAGAAAAACAATTAAAGGTGTAATGACCATGAATGAACAACAACAAGTAAGACAAGAAATCTATGGTTTATTAGCGCATTTATTTCGTATTGCACCAGATCAAATGGTGATTGATTGGTTAAGTACGCTTGAAGTTGAAGGCAATGACAATCATGCGATGAGTCAAGCATGGGTTGCGGTTTCAAAAGCAGCTCAAGAATCAAATCAAGAAGCACTAACTGATGAATACCAAAACTTATTCATTGGCGTTGGCCGTGGTGAAGTGATGCCGTTTGGCTCATGGCACATAGCGGGCGCTTTAATGGAAAAACCGTTAGTTGCACTTCGACAAGATCTGATGCAATTAGGTTTTGAGCGAGCAGATGACGTAAAAGAGCCTGAAGATCATATCTCAGCATTATGTGAGGTAATGGCTATGCTTATTGAAGCGGGTGATGCAGAAGTTCTGCAACAACGTTTCTTTAATCGCCATATTCAACCTTGGTATGTTTCACTGTGTGAGCAAATCAATAATGCAGAAAATGCAGATTTCTACAAATCAGTGACAGGTTTAGTAGAGGCGTTTTTCATTGTAGAACAAACGCGCTTTGCAAAAAATCCAAACGCAATTGAAGTCACAGAAGTATAAAAGTCGTTGTGACTTAAAAGAATTAAAACCATAAAAACAGACGCCCATTCCAAGTACATTGGAAGCAAAGGAGCATTGAATGAGCAATAAAAATACGGACCTAAACCGCCGCACACTACTGAAGGGCCTTGCAACTGCAGCTGCCGCAGGAACAGTAGCAGCAGCGGTATCAGGAACAGCAAGCGCAAACACAGTAACGGATAAAAAAGACGTTGAGAAGAAGGGCGATGGATATCGCGAAACTCAACATATTCGTGATTATTACGATAGCCTATAACGGAGCTTAATAATGAAATTAACTAAACGTTCCGATTCGGTACAAAAGCAAGAGAACCAGCTGGGCATTACACGTCGTATGTTCATGCGTACTTCAACAATTGCTGCGGGTGCAGTAGCAAGTGCAAGCATGTTTGTTCCAAGCATGATGAAAAAAGCACAAGCGAAAGAAGTGCCAGTTGATGCGCCAACAGAAGTGAAACGTACTATTTGTTCACACTGTTCTGTAGGTTGTGGTATCTACGCTGAAGTACAAAATGGCGTATGGACTGGTCAAGAGCCAGCATTCGATCACCCATTTAACGCAGGTGGTCACTGTGCAAAAGGCGCAGCACTGCGTGAACATGGTCATGGCGAACGTCGTCTAAAATACCCAATGAAGCTAGAAAATGGCAAATGGGTAAAACTGTCTTGGGATCAAGCGATCGAAGAGATCGGTAACAAAGCACTTGAGATCCGTAAAGAATCAGGCCCTGACTCAGTGTACTGGTTAGGTTCTGCAAAGCACAACAACGAACAAGCGTACTTGTACCGTAAAATGGCGTCACTATGGGGTACAAACAACGTCGATCACCAAGCGCGTATTTGTCACTCAACCACAGTAGCCGGTGTTGCAAACACATGGGGTTACGGTGCAATGACAAACTCATTCAATGACATGCATAACTGTAAATCTATGCTATTCATTGGTTCAAACCCTGCAGAAGCACACCCAGTAGCAATGCAACATATTCTGATCGCTAAAGAGAAGAATGGTTGTAAGATCGTTGTTGCCGACCCACGTCGTACACGTACAGCAGCAAAAGCGGATCACTATGTTTCATTGCGTCCGGGTTCAGATGTTGCCTTTATTTGGGGCGTACTGTGGCATGTATTTGCAAACAAATGGGAAGATCAAGAATTCATTAACCAACGCGTGTTTGGTATGGATGAGATCCGCACAGAAGTAGCAAAATGGAACCCTGCAGAAGTAGAGCGTGTAACTGGCGTAACAGAAGCAGAAGTGTTTGAGACAGCAAAACTGCTTTCTGAAAACCGTCCAGGCTGTGTTGTTTGGTGTATGGGTGGTACTCAGCATACTACGGGTAACAACAACACACGTGCATACTGTATCCTAGAACTTGCTCTTGGTAACATGGGTAAATCAGGCGGTGGTGCAAACATCTTCCGTGGTCACGATAACGTACAAGGCGCAACGGATTTAGGTGTTCTTTCTGATACGCTTCCAGGCTACTACGGTGTTGGTGAAGGCGCATGGAAACACTGGACTAAAGTATGGGATCTAGATTACGAGTGGGTTAAAAACCGATTCGACCAAGGTAAATACAACGGCAAAACGCCAATGAATAACTTTGGTATTCCTGTATCTCGTTGGGTTGATGGTGTTTTAGAAGACAAAGCAAACATCGAACAAAACGACAATATCCGTGCAATGTTCTACTGGGGTCACGCAGTAAACTCACAAACACGTGGTACTGAGATCAGAAAAGCAATGAGCAAGCTGGATATGATGGTTATCGTCGATCCATACCCAACCGTTGCAGCTGTAATGAACGATCGTACCGATGGCGTATACCTTCTTCCTGCAACAACGCAGTTTGAAACGCACGGTTCTGTAACCGCATCAAACCGTTCATTCCAATGGCGTGAGCAAGTAATTCAGCCATTGTTTGAATCAAAACCTGACCACGAGATCATGTACCTACTGACTAAAAAGTTAGGTTATTCAGATCAACTGTTCAAAAACATCAAAATTGATCAGAACAACCAACCTGTAATTGAAGACATTACCCGTGAATTCAACAAAGGTATGTGGACAATTGGTTACACAGGCCAAAGCCCAGAGCGTATTAAAGCGCACACAATGAACTGGCATACGTTCCACAAAACAACGCTAGAAGCAGAAGGTGGACCTGTAAATGGTGAAACCTACGGTCTTCCTTGGCCTTGTTGGGGTACACCAGAAATGAAGCACCCAGGTACGCATATCCTTTATGATACGTCTAAACCTGTAGCGCAAGGTGGCGGTAACTTCCGTACCCGTTTTGGTGTGGAATATGAAGGTCAAAGCCTACTTGCTGAAGACAGCTACCCAGTAGGGTGTGAAATTGAAGATGGTCACCCAGAATTCACTGACAAACTGCTTAAGCAACTTGGTTGGTGGGACGATCTGACTGCGGCTGAAAAAGTAGCAGCAGAAGGTAAAAACTGGAAAACCGATTTATCTGGCGGTATTCAACGTGTTGCAATTAAACACGGTTGTATGCCATTTGGTAATGCAAAAGCACGTGCGATTGTATGGACGTTCCCTGACCGTGTTCCACAACACCGTGAGCCGTTATACACACCACGTCGTGATTTAGTTGCTGATTACCCAACATGGGATGACCGCGCGGCTAACTTCCGTATTCCAACATTGTACAAAACAATTCAAGACCAAGATAAGTCAAAAGAATACCCAATTATTCTGACGTCTGGTCGTCTGGTTGAGTACGAAGGTGGCGGTGAAGAAACGCGTTCAAACCCATGGCTTGCTGAGCTTCAACAAGAAATGTTTGTCGAAGTTAACCCGAAAGACGCAAATGACATTGGCTTTAAAGACGGTGACATGGTTTGGGTTGAAGGCGCAGAGAAAGGTCGAATTCACGTTAAAGCAATGGTAACACGTCGTGTTAAACCTGGCTTAGCGTTCGTACCATTCCACTTTGGCGGTAAATTCCAAGGTGAAGATTTACGTAGCAAGTACCCAGAAGGTACTGACCCATACGTAATCGGCGAAGCAGCAAACACAGCAACCACTTATGGTTATGATCCTGTAACACAAATGCAGGAAACCAAAGTGACACTATGTAAAATCACGAAAGCGTAAGGGGTGATATAAAATGGCTAGAATGAAGTTCTTATGTGACACCAAGCGTTGTATTGAATGTAACGGCTGTGTCACAGCATGTAAAAACGAAAATGATGATGCGCTAGAGTGGGGTATCCAACGTCGTCGCGTAGTAACACTAAACGACGGTGAGCCGGGTGAAACCTCAATCTCAGTTGCATGTATGCACTGTACCGATGCGCCTTGTATGGCCGTTTGTCCTGCGGATTGTTTTGAACACACAGAAGATGGTATCGTACGTCACAATAAAGATCTTTGTATCGGTTGTGGTTACTGCCTATTTGCTTGCCCATTTGGTGCGCCGCAGTTCCCTAAACAGGGTGCTTTTGCTGAGCGTGGCAAAATGGACAAATGTACGTTCTGTGCTGGTGGCCCGGGTGTAGAACCAGGTTCACAAGAAGAGCGTGAAAAATACGGTGCAAACCGTATTGCAGAAGGCAAATTACCAATGTGTGCTTCTTTATGTTCGACTAAAGCGCTGCTTGCTGGTGATGCAGAGAAAGTATCTGACATCTTCCGTCAACGTGTTGTAGAACGTGGCGCAAAAGACGCTGGTTGGACAGATGGTGAAGACTTATCGTTTGATGCGACTAAGAGCTAATCCAGTGGAGAGAGTGATGTTTACACAATTAAAACGTCTTTCTCTTTCGTTATTGCTGCCATTATTGGCAGCATTAACGCTTTCATTTGCTGTACCTAGTATGGCAAATGAAAGCACAGCGAATAAGAGTGCAGAGAAAGAAATGACCCAACTTGCAGGCGCTGATTTTTGGCGTGAAGTAAAGGCCGGTCAAGAAGGTTATACAACGTCTCAATCACCAGAGCATGGTGTACTTATTAGTACCGCAGGTGAAACGTGGTTTGTACTAAAAGAAAAGTGGATGTCACCATTAGGTGCTCTTGCTATTTTTGGTAGTTTAGTAATGGTAACACTAGCGTATTTCGTTGTGGGTCCATTAAAACTAAGTAAACCAAAAACAGGCCGTAAGATCAAACGCTGGTCTCGTATGGATCGTGCTTTACACTGGAGCATGGCATTTACATTTTTAACGCTAGCATTTAGTGGTTTATGTTTAGTTTATGGTAAACACTTTTTAAAACCGGTTTTACCAAGTGAAATCTGGGGCATGATTATTTATGCTGCGAAGCAATATCACAACTACATGGGACCGATCTTCTTTATCCTACTAATGTGTGTACTTTTGAAATGGTGGAGAAAATCTATTTTCAACAAGACAGACATTCAATGGTTCATGAAAATGGGCGGCATGGTAGGCAAACACAAAGGTTCGCACCCATCAGCTGGTTTCTCAAATGGTGGTGAAAAAGCAATTTACTGGCTATTAATTATATTTGGTACTGTTGTTGCTTTTAGTGGTTTTGTATTAGATTTCCCAATCTTCGGCCAGCTACGCCGTGACATGGAGCTATCTAACCTTGTACATATGCTATCAGCACTTATCTTGATCTGTGGTTTCATCTTCCACATCTATATCGGCTTGTTCGGTATGGAAGCGGGTCTAGATGGCATGGTAACGGGTGATGTTGATGAGACATGGGCAAAAGAGCACCATGACTTATGGTATCACGAAGTGAAAGACCTTCCTGAAAACCAACCACAAGATAAGAAAGTAGACTAAGTTAGTTAATTGCTTTTATTGTCATAAATTCAAAAGCCGAGCAGGGTAACTTGCTCGGCTTTTTTGTGCCTAATGATTGGAAAAAGAGAAACTCGATCATTTATAGTTAATATTATCAATAGGTTGAGTTTTAACAAAAACTAGAACTTAAAGGCAAAACAAAAAGAAAAACATGAAATCTACCTAAGAATGAGTATGATATACGCAAGATAAATACCACCTCAAAGGATGACTTATGTTTACAGTGGAAGTTGATAGTGAATTGAAATTGGCACTTATTGAGTCATCTTTTGCGAAAAAGTACTTTGAAATCGTATCGAACGAAGAGACCTATTTATCTCAATGGCTCGCTTGGCCACCACACGCAAAATCTGAGGATTTCTTCTTACGCTTTGTACGTAAATCATTATTGGATTATGCCGAAGGTAAAGGAATGGTTTGTGGCATGATTTATCAAGGTGAGTTAGTTGGTAATGTCAGCTTCAACACGATTAATCATAATTTAAAAATGGCTGAGATTGGTTATTGGCTTAGTGAGTCTTATCAAGGTAAGGGCATTATTACTCGTTCTGTGTCTAAGTTAATCGAGATTGCTTTCACCGATCTACAGCTTGAGATAATTCAAATAGCAGCAGGCGAGCACAACCTACCAAGCCGCAAGGTTTGTGAGCGTTTGGGTATGACATTAGAAGGCATTATTTCTAACCGAGAAAACCTGAATGGCCGCATTATCAATCATGCTGTTTATGGTTTATCAAAGAAGCCTGTGAGCTAACCGCATAAAACGCCACGTTGTCGTATAGCATGAATGCACCTACTAATGTTATGTGCTGTATCGTGTTGATTTATTTGAGTTTAGAAAAAGGCTAGATGCCTTAATAGAATAACTAGCGACAAATGTGGTAGGGAACTATAAGACATTTTGTCGTAGAAAGAGCGTTATGTACTTTGGAGGTCAAATGGATTTATCCTCAAATTTCAGAATGTTGGCGCTGTATAATCAGCGAATGAATAAGCAATTACTTGGTGTTTGCAGTAAGCTGACTCATGAGCAGTTGCACCAGGATACCAACTCATTTTTTCCTACAATCATGGCTCACTGGAATCATATCTTGTTTGGTGACTTGATTATGCTCCAGCGCCTTGTAGCAAATGAGTTAGTATCAGTTGAAGCTACAGTTTTAGATAAATTACCCGTTTCTAAGTCAGTTTCTGACACGTTCGCTTCGAATCTAGACGAACTCTCTGAATTACGAGAGCTAGTAGACTCGATCTACATTGAAATCACTAATCAGTTTACCGCTGATAGCTGTAACCAAATAGTCAGGTATACGACAACAGAAGGGCAGGTGATTGAAAGGACCGTTGGTGAGTTTTGCCAACATATTTTCAATCATCAAACTCACCATAGAGGCCAGCTTACCTGTTTGCTAAGCCAGTTTGGTTTAGACTTTGGCTGTACAGACCTGCCTATGATCGTGCCAGAGGGAGCACGTACATAACAAGCAATTTAAGAGGGATTCTCAATGCTTGGCATTTTTGCTTCTACTTCAAATTTAGTGTTTATAGCACAATGCTTTAGGTGTTGCTGGAGGCGTTGTTCACC
>NZ_JARACP010000034.1 GCF_028765545.1 Aliivibrio sp. S4MY1
TGCATAACACGTTTGCTACTATGCAGACCTAGCTGAATTTTAACGCCTTAATCACTGAAACTAAAGGTAAACTGACAACGCCGAGTGTAGCAAATCGTGTTGATGCATTTGTTACACGATCTTTGTCAACGCTTCCATTAACTTGGTAAAGAATTGATTTACCGAGATTTACTGTAAATTGAGTTTAATTAGACTGGCTCAATTAAGCGAGCAAAATATCCAATCAACGGCAAAAACTGCGAGATGAAACAATCCCTTTTTCTTACGCCATTTGTACGATCTGGTTTCAGCAAGTTTTAAGCTGATAAACCAAATATCCTTGCCACAATTGGGATTGAAAATGTGGCGAACAAAACACTGATGCAGGATAAAATGAGGCAAAACCATGAACAATTGAAGGCTAAATTGGCTTCTGAAACCCATGAACTTTTGACAATAATAGTCAATTGCCGAACCTGATAAAACGAATATTAAAAGGCAACAAAGAAAAAGGAAATCCACCCTACTTTCACGCCTAAAAAACTAACGGCTCAATCGCTGAACTGAGCCAAAAAACTACGATCTTAGAGTTCGTGTAACGCTGGCATAACACGTTTATTACCATGCAAACCAACCTGAATTTAACTGCCTTAATCACAAAACCAAAGGCAAACCCAGAACGCCGAATGTAATAAATCGTGTTGATGCGATTGTTGTGCGTGCTTACTTTCGGCTTGGTCAACTTGGTAAAGAACTGCCCTGCCAAGACTTTCTAAGCCCTGATTCTAATTTACCGATGACAATTAAGCGAACAAAATGTTCTTAAATTGCGTGGTAAAGTAAATGGAAAACCAATACATTTTTTATGCCATTTGAACGACTTGGTTTCCGCAGATTTGGAACTGATAAATCAAATATCCTTGCCACAACTGGGATTGGAAATGCAGAGAGGAAAACACTGATGCAGAATAAAATGAGGCATAATCAAAGAACAATTGAAGCGTAAATTAGCCTCTGAAACGCCTGAACTTAGGAAAATAAGGGCTTATTTGCCGAACCTGATAATGACGAAAACCAAAAGGCAACAAAGAAGAAAGGAACGCTTACTAAACCAAAACTACGAAAGCCGCGATCCTATTTACGAACCGTGCAAAAAATTTCGGACTCAGTACGCACAACGCCGCAATAACACGTGCGAACGACCGACTTTCAAAACCAATTACACTCCAAACCACAAACGCCGAGTGTAATTAGCATCGTGTTGATTGCTTTGTTACACGATCTTTGTCAACGCTTCACTTTAATTGGTAAAGAACTGATTTACCAAGATTTGTTATTAAACGATTTTAATTAGACTGGCTCAATTAAGCGAGCAAAATATCACTTCAACGGCAATAACTGTGAAACGAAACAATCCCTTTTTCTTACACCATTTGTACGATTTGGTTTCAGCCTGTTTTGAGCTGATAAACCAAATATCCCAACAACAATTGGGATTGATAATGTTGCGAGGAAAACACTGATGCAGGATAAAATGAGGCATAACTAAAGAACAATTGAAGCGTAAAAATGTCACTGAAATGGCTGAACTTAGATCGACAATAGTCAATTGCCGACCCTAATGAAATGAAAACTAAAAGGAAACAAAGAAGAAAGAAAACCACCCTACTTTCACATCTAAAAATCGAATGGTTCTATCGCTGAACTGAGCCAAAAAACTGCAATCTTTAGTTCGTGTAACGCTGGCATAACACGTTTATTACTATGCAAACCAACCTGAATTAACCGCCTTAATCACAAAACCCAAGGCAAACCCAGAACGCCGAATGTAATAAATCGTGTTGATGCGATTGTTGTGCGTGCTTACTTTCGGCTTGGCTAACTTGGTAAAGAACTGCTCTGCCAATATTTTTAATATCCTGATTCTAATTTACCAATGGCAATTAAGCGAACAAAATGTTCTTAAATTGCGAGATAAAGTAAATGGAAAACAGATACATTCTTTACACCATTTGAACGGCTTGGTTTCAGCATGTTTGGAACTGATAAACCAAATACCCTCGCCACAATTGGGATTGAAAATGCCAAGAGGAAAACACTGATACAGACTAAAATGAGGCATAGCCAAAGAACAATTGAAGCGTAAATATGCCTCTGAAACGCCTGAACTTGGGGAAATAAGGGCTAATTTACCGAACCTGATGAAACGAAAACCAAAAGGCAACAAAGAAGAAATTTACGCTTACTAAGCCGAAACTACGGAAGCCTCGGCTCTATTGATGAACCGTACAAAAAATTTCGGACTCAGTACGCACAACGCCTGCATAACACGTTTACTACGATACAGACTTAGCTAAATTTTAACGCCTTAATCACTGAAACTAAAGACAATCTAGAATGCCGAATGTAGTAAATCGTGTTGATGCATTTGTTAACTGAATTTCTCCATCACGTAATTAACAAGCTTTTCACCGCGAACTTCAATAGTTTGCTCATTAACCACCTTAAAGCCAAAATGCTCATAAAATGGTTTAGCTGTAATGCTTACTTCAGAATAAAAACGAGTAATGTTTAGGGCTTTTCCTTTGGACATTACGTGATCCATTAAAGCACGACCTACGCCTTTACCTTGAAATTCATGATGGCAAAAGAAATGATCAATTAGCCCACTACTTTGCAAATCAGTATATCCAACAATTACACCATCAATTTCTGCGACAAATGGGTTTATCGTTTTCATTTTCGTCTGCCAAACTGAAAAATCAAATGATTCTGGTGCCCATGCTTCAACTTGTGATTGAGAGTAGTCACGAGCATTGATAATTCGAATGGTATTAAGAAAGATGTGCCAGAGAGCTTCTGCATCATTTTCAGTGTAATGTCTTATTAAAACCATAGAACCTCACTTGAATTCAGTTAACGCCTGCATAACACGTTTGCTACCATGCAAATTAAGCCTAAATTTACCACTTAACACGGTAAACCCAAAGAAAACTAGAATGCCGAATGTAGAAAATCGTGTTGATGCAATTGTTATAAGCGTAGTGATTACTTAGATAATTTCTGTTCGATATGCCTACATTCTGGAAATGAACTACAACCCCAAAATTCATTGCCAACTGATTTACCCTTTTTAGCCACTTTAAGAACCATATTCGATGAACATTTAGGGCACTGTTTATCGGTGGAATCAAGTTCAAAACTAGGCATTTCAGGTTCAGCATTTGATAAAACACTTTGTAAACAGAGTCTGACATTTTCGATACTGTAAGCTTGTTTAGCTGGTATACGAATAAGTGGAAAATGAGCTGATTCACAAGCACTTTCTAAAAATTGGTCTCTAGACTTTCGTTTAGCATTATTATGAGAACTGTCGTCTAGTTCGATTGCACAGATAACTGACAAGTCGTCTTGATTACACAAAACAAAATCAAAGTGCTTAGCTGATATTTTATTAAATGCGGTTTGCCACGCTGATTTTGTCATTCCTTTTTCAGGTGCAATAACATCAGCAACACGAACTTTACCAAAAACTAGCACATTATCAGTAGCAACGGTTTGTTGTAGTACACCAAAAAATGAACGTTCTACGGGAGTAAATAATGCCCCGAGTTGACGATAAGAATGTTCACTTTTAGGCGATGATTGGCTTAATTTAAGCTTAGCAACAAAAGACAAAACTAGAACAAAAATCAAAGCTATTACGATTAGAATTTCCACGATATCTCCATTAATTCAACCTTTTACTTCCATATCTTGGCCTAGTTTAAAATAACCAAGAAACCGCTGTAATTACCATTTCAATTTAAGCTTATAACGCCTGCATAACACGTTTGCTACGATATAGACCTAGCTGAATTTTAACGCCTTAATCACTGAAACTAAAGGCAAACTGACAATGCCGAATGTAGAAAATCGTGTTGATGCGATTGTTATTCCATTTACTACAAGCTACTCGATAGCAAATACTTTTAATTTTTTAAATTCTGGGTAAAGACCATTAACTCCCATAAATGCTTGTTTATTTAACTCTTTAAACTCATGGAGGGTATATAATTTATTGGCTTCATGGTCTTCTAGTACACTTACAATAATCTGTTTTTTCACTTCATCAACAGAGACAATTAAATTATCGTCCTCAAGTAATGAAATAAGAGACTCTCTTGCACAATTTAATGCCATCACGTAAGTCTCATGATCAGCATCTTCATTTTTCATAACATCGATAATAAACATTTTATATCCTATAAAAACTAAAGAACACAGCATACCACACCAATGGTAATATGAGCATTAAAACCACAGACAACATGGATTAGTCTTAGCTGTAGGATATACCAATTAGTACAATGATTGGCATAACGCCTGCATAACACGTTTACTACTATGCAATTATACTTAAAATTGACGCCTTAAAACGAGAAACACTCGGCAAACTGAGATTGCCGAGTGTAGTAAATCGTGTTGATGCATTTGTTAAGTGTTTATCCTTTAGGTGGGTATGGATCATCCCCATGACTATCTTTGATAGCTATTTTACCGTCTTTATTATGAATCACTAATTCTGACTGTTGATTCTGGCTAATTGCTCTTGCGCGATCAACTGCTTCTTTTTTAGTGTCAAAATGACCTGACGATCTTTGCCCTCCACTCTGCTTAATATCCCAACCACCATCAGGGTTTGAAACTACATGGGTACTTTTTGTCATTATTAACTCTTTCTATATTCAGTGTGAGCACATTTAGGACAAGGTGGAAGTGTATCCGAATAATCATCTAAATCGACTCTTTGACCACACTTCTTACAATAATAGATACCTTTACCAGGCTTTTCACCAGTTGTTGGCATAATTTAATTCTCCATATTTAAATTATTAATATTAACCACAAATAAATAGTGGTTAATTTTTATTATGCGCTTAAATATAGAAAGGTTTTGAGATATAAGTCTTAGAACTGAACAGACACTTAACGCTTGCATAACACGTTTATTACCATGCCAACCAACCTGAATTAACCGCCTTAATCACAAAAACCAAGACAAACCCAGAACGCCGAGTGTAATAAATCGTGTTGATGCGATTGTTGTGCGGACTTTCTTTCGGCTTAGCTAGCTTGGTAAAGAACTGCCCTGCCAAGATTTTCTAAGCCCTGATTTTAATTTACCAATGGTAATTAAGCGAACAAAATGAACATAAAATTGGAAATAATGTAAAGAAAAACAAATACATTTACAACGCCATTTGAACGGCTTGGTTTCAGCAAATTTGGAACTAAAAAACCAAATACCCTCACCACAATTGGGATTGAAAATGCGGCGAGGAAAGCACAGATGCAAACTAAAATGAGGCATAACCAAAGAACAATTGAAGCGTAAAATAGCCTCTGAAACGCCTGAACTTAGAGAAATAAGGGCTAATTTGCCGAACCTGATGAAACGAATGCTAAAAGGCAACAAAGAAAAGGATTTACGATAACTAAATAGCGTTTACAAAAGTCTCATTTCTATTGAGGAACCGTGCAAAAAATTTCGGACTCAGTACGCACAACGCCTGCATAACACGTTTGCTACCATGCAGATTAAGCCAAAATTTACCACTAAAAGCGATAAACCCAATAGAAACTAGAATGCCGAATGTAGCAAATCGTGTTGATGCGATTGTTATGTTCGTTACTTCGACTGATTAGCGTACATATTTGAATTTAACATGATAATTAATGTATGCATTTAGTCCATCACCAGAAACTGCCAATTTCTTCATAGTTTCAACATGATCACGTCCTGCACTATGGTAATTATAGGTATATGAGCGTGCTGTTCCATCAAACCAAACAGTTATGCTATCAGCGCTAATCTCAAATCCATGCACACCTGAATCGTTATTAATGTCTTTATAAACTTGCATTTGAACCTCGTAATTAAAATGCATACATAAGTATATGCAATTCAACTATGAACCAACAATTAAAATGGCATACTGACCAATATCAATAATAAGAATCGATATTATAACGTACTGTTAAAACTGCCGTTCAGTTCACATTTACGAGAACATAACGCCTGCATAACACGTTTGCTACCATGCAGATCAAGTCCAAACTTACCACTTAATACGGTAAACTCAAAGAAACCTAGAATGCCGAATGTAGCAAATCGTGTTGATGCATTTGTTAAATGTGACTCAACGAAGCCAGCAAACTAAACGCAACATATCCTTGTGCTGAATTCCATTCTCAAATATCTCATTATCATAATTGTCGAGGAAGAAATCCTTTAAAATGGAATCGACTCTGAAATCGTGACGTTGATAAAACGATAATTGATACCCAAAACTACCAGTCCCAAGCTCAATTTTACTGTAACCAATCGTAGTTAATTCTTTTAATACAAATTGGAGTAGTTTTGAACCAATACCTTTCTGCTGATATTCAGGATCTATTGCTATATTAAAAATTTCAGAAGTAGAGACATTCAATGACTTACTAACGCAAACACCAATAATTTGGTCACCATCAAACGCACCAAAACAAGCCGAATCCGCTAAGTATTTTTTGATAGCAATTTCAGACGGATCAGCTTCAAGCAATAACGTCATTGGCACTGATTCAGATGATATTTTTTTAAATTCAATCAAGCCACTTTCCTCTTAGAGCCCAAGAAACATTTAACGCCTGCATAACACGTTTGCTACCATGCAGATTAAGCCCCAATTTACCACTTAACACGGTAAACCAAAAGAAACCTAGAATGCCGAATGTAGCAAATCGTGTTGATGCATTTGTTATATGCGTTCTAAAATTGATTAAAAACAGCTTCTATTTTGTTACCATCTAAATCCAGAACATAAGCTGCATAATAACCTTCACCATATTCAGGTCTTAGATTAGGCTTACCAGAACAAGTAGCTCCATTTTCAATTGCTACCTTATAGAAATTATCGACGGCTTCAGTATTTGGGGCATTAAAGGCGACATGAGAGCCATTACCATTAGTCGGACTATTTTCACAAGGACAACCAATCCAAAATTCAAAACTATTACCATAAGCTGCTGCAATTCCATCAATATAATGGGAGCGTTTTATTGATAGAGTCTCAAATACCGCATCATAAAATGCAACTGCCGCTACTACGTCTTTTGTACCAATAGAAATATGATTAATGATCACGTCAATCTCCTTATTAATTTTAATCCTTTCAAGCATATAACGCCTGCATAACACGTTTGCTACCATACAGTTTAAGCTCAAATTTACCACTTAACACGGTAAACTCAAAGAAACCTAGAATGCCGAGTGTAGCAAATCGTGTTGATGCATTTGTTAACTGTTTTGTTATCACGGTTTACCTTGTAGTTTTACCGCTTTACTCAATGTAGTTAATACAAGGTTTGTTCCCCATAAAATCAGAATAAAGTAAATAACCCAGCAAGCTACAGCAATATTGATTGTTGTAATTGAGTCAACGGTTAAGATAATTGTCAGCCAAACACTGGTAAGAAAAGCTAATAAACCAAAACTAAGAGATATAACCTTACACCTTTCTATAATTCTTAATTTACGAGTTAACACTCGGTCATTTAAAGTAAATTGACCATTTTTTAAATCAATTAAACAATAACGTCCACAAACATTACCATAAGTGTTTAATTTTAAAAAAGCCCTAGGTTCAGTAAGAAACCAATGAATTTCATCAATAGTAAGATTGGCATTTGTAAGACCACTTAAAATAATTAATATTTCGGCATAATTCTTCTCAAGATCAACAGCTAGATCTTTAATTATTTTATAGCGCCCATGTAATTCCTTTGCTTTTTCCCCTTTAAAATTAGCTAGCTGCCTGTAGGTTACACAAAAAGTAATAATACTAATCATTAAACCAACAAAACTTCCAAGTAATGTTATCCAATTCGTAAGTTCCATTTATACCTCAAAAACAGTTAACGCCGCAATAACACGTGCGAACGTCTCACTTTCCAAACCAATTATACTTCAAACCACAAACGCCGAGTGTAATTAGCATCGTGTTGATTGCTTTGTTACACGATCTTTGTCAACGCTTCACTTTAATTGGTAAAGAACTGATTTACCAATAATATTTAGAAACCAATTCTAAATTACAGAAGCTAATTTAGCGAACAAAAGAACCGTTCAACTACAAAAACTGCGAAACGAAACAATCCCTTTTTTTACGCCATTTGTACGATCTGGTTTCTGCGAGTTTTAAGCTGATAAACCAAATATCCTTACCACAATTGGGATTAAAAATGCTGCGAGCAAAACACTAATGCAAACTGAAATGAGGCAAAACCATGAACAATTGAAGCGTGAATTGGTTTCTGAAACCCATGAACTTTTGGCAATAATAGTAAATTGCCGAACCTGATGAAATGGAAACTAAAAGGAAACAAAGAAGAAAGAAAACCACCCTACTTTCACATCTAAAAATCGAATGGTTCTATCGCCGAACTGAGCCAAAAAACTGCTATCTTTAGTTCGTGTAACGCCTGCATAACACGTTTGCTACGATACCATTATACTTAAAATTGACGCCTTAAAACGAGAAACACCCGACAACCTGAGATGCCGAGTGTAGTAAATCGTGTTGATGCATTTGTTATGTGATAATGGATTGATAATTTAAAATTGTTTACCTTCATGAAAATCAGATACTTTAATAAAAGTAACTCCTGACATTTTTTTCTTTAAAATAAGTTCAACAATTTTCTTATGAAAAAATAAATAACTCTTGGAACAGTTTGCAATTTTAAATATTAAACGATTACTTTCTTCAATATTATCTAATACTGATTCATCTAAAGAATATTGTTTTACTTCTAAAAAATCATCCTCATCTTCGTCCTCATCAAAATCAAAAAATTCAATTTTTGATTTTACAAGATCAAGACAATTCAATTCTTTATATAAACCTAAATACCAGTAATTATCATGCCATTTATTACCATCATCAATATATATTGATGGATATATTTGCATTCCATTGACGTTATATTGATTGAGATTATCTTTTAATTCTTCATTGATCAATAAACCAGAACTATCTACAAGTAAATCAGTTAATGGCCAACGATTTTTATCCTCTTCTTTAAAACCATTAGAAAAGAACAATGGCTCTTGTCCACTTACTAATTTTTTATAAGCGTATTTTCTTTGTGATGTTTTTCTGTCAGGTTTTATATAAACTTGATCATCACCACTTGGACGGAAAGCAATATAGTATTCATCGTTATATTTTGTCATTGTCCTACTCTTAACTTGTAATTATGTTTTGATATATGACTAAAGTGGTCTCTAGATGCATCACAGTTTTGGTTTGAATGCTGATTTATAGTACGAGCATTACCGCATCCAACAGTATTTTTATCATTAACTTGAAAGTAACGGAATATTTTAGTTAATGGAAGCTCAAAGTTACTTACTGAGCGTAAAATTTTAATACTTTCTTTATCAATTAAGCCTTGAATCGGCTTCTTTTTTTCACACCGTTTATCCATTTTTTCTTCAAGACGCTTAATTCTATCAGAAACATCACTATGATAGCTTCTCGGATGATCATCATCCTGAAAAGTGTGATCACCTAAATGCAACTGTACTCCTAAGTGACATGCACCAGGAAGAGTGCATGGTATAAAAACTAAATTTTCAATGTTATTAATAAAATAACTATATTCTTTCAGTTTCCAATCCAAACCAGATAAAGAAATTCCTTTTGCTGAAATAATATGATGCGCTTGCATATCAATACCATTATGTATGGGATGATCTTCGTCTGTAGCTCTCAACAATCGTTTTCGATATTGAGAATCTTTATCTATAGATGTCTTACTCATAATTATTTTATCACCCTAATAACTATCCTAAAGATAACTAACCATTTTATTGAAAAAGTAAGTTCGATTTTATCATTATAGATTGGTTGCTATCTCACTAAATCAATAGACAAATTACCTAAAGGTAATAAGTTAAAGGAATGATCACA
>NZ_JARACP010000035.1 GCF_028765545.1 Aliivibrio sp. S4MY1
GCGAAAGACTGACTTACCAAACCAATTACACTCCAAACCGCGAATGCCGAATGTAAATAGCATCGTGTTGATTGCTTTGTTATACGAGCCTTGCTTTCGCTCCAATTAACTTGGTAAAGAACTGATTTACCAAGATTTGCTGTAAATTGAGTTTAATTAGACTGGCTCAATTAAGCGAGCAAAATATCACTTCAACGACAATAACTGTGAAACGATACAATCCCTTTTTCTTACACCATTTGTACGATTTGGTTTCAGCAACTTCTGAGCTAATAAACCAAATATCCTAACCACAATTGGGATTGAAAATGATGAGAGGAAAACACTGATACTGGCTAAAATGAGGCATAACCAAAGAACAATTGAAGCGTAAATTAGCCGCTGAAACGCCTGAATTTGGGGCAATAATAGTTCAATGCCGAACCTGATGAAACGAATACCAAAAGGCAACAAAGAAAAAGATAAACCACCCTACTTTCACACCTAAAAAACTAATGGTTCAATCGCAGGACTGAACCAAAAAACTGCATTCTCAGAGTTCGTATAACGCCGCAATAACACGTTTATTACTATGCCGACTTACTTGAATTTTACCGCCTTAAACACCGAAACCAAAGACAAACCTACAACGCCGAATGTAATAAATCGTGTTGATTGCTTTGTTATGTTTGAACTCAAGGGGCAACAAGAAACCCATTGATTGCCAAAGCAAGAGCAGTATATACGAACAATTGAACTAATTTCTTAAGCAATTTCAGTCTACGGTCATAAAGGTGCACAGTATGAATAGACCGAGACATTTCATTGCCATTACTTAGCTCGCGAATGAGTATCTTATTTTTCACCGCTGCACCCGGTTTGACAAAATATTGGTAAGCAACTCGAGGCCAAAATATTCTATCGAGGATCACTTTTACTAACTTAGGTGCTTTTTTATATAATAGTGATTTATCACCATTGAAATTGAAAAAGTGACCTTTAGATAGCTCGACTCTTTCTTCATCTCGCCTTGCAGCTTCAAAGGCGAAGCCAAAGAGTACATAGATAAAGAATATATCTTTTTGCCAATTACTCAATGCTATACCAATTAGAGATAACGGTATATCTAGGGGCTTATGAAAAGCAGCTTGATATGTTGTAGTTACCACGTTAAAAACTGCATGGAACTCTAAATTCACTAATGAATTAATAAGGTTAAGTAATGCTACAACTACAACAAGCGTTGATATTGTATGGAAAATCTTTCTCAATTAGACCTCGATTTCAAATTAAAACATAACGCCTGCATAACACGTTTGCTACCATGCAAATTAAGCTAAAATTTACCACTTAACGCGGTAAACTCAAAGAAAGCTAGAATGCCGAATGTAGCAAATCGTGTTGATGCATTTGTTAGCTGCGATTCAAATTTTTAACCTTGCTAATTGATGTTGATTTGTAACTTTAATACCGTGATTCTCCAGTAAAGTGCAAGTTACGCCTTTTCCAGAGACCTTAACACCTTCAAACTTACCATTATAAATACTGGAACTGCCACAAGATGGACTTGATTCAGTTAAAACTGCATATTCAACGTCATTATCTAGACATTTTTTAAGAGCTAGTTCAGCGCCATTTAAAAAGGCCTTCGTTACATCGCTACCATCTTTGCCAAGTATTTTAGCTGAGCCATCAAGGACGTCATTTCCTGTACCACCGCATATTTCTGCGGGAATGCGTGGTATTGGTAAGCCGCCAGCAACTTCAGGGCAAAAAGATATAATGTCATTTGATTCAATAAACTCATCAAACTCACTTGTATTTACCTCAAGGTTATTCCCGTCATAGCGAACTTTACAGCCCAATAAACAAGAACTCACTAATACTTTGGCCATTTTAATTATCCATAAAATTAAGAAGTCGAAAGATTGCTTGCATTGTATACTATGAAATCGAGGGCTAATTAAAACATATATGAAAATCACATAAAACTAACACAACAAAAAAGCAGCTAACGCCTGCATAACACGTTTGCTACTATGCAGATTAAGCCTAAATTTACCACTTAACACGGTAAACCTAAAGAAACCAAGAATGCCGAATGTAGCAAATCGTGTTGATGCGATTGTTATGTAGCAACCTAACGGCCATGGAGGACATCATTTCGATGCTCCCAGAACTCCCAAAGGTCAATTCGGGTTTTAATAATTAAAGATATTACTTTTTCCATAGAATCCTCAGTAAACTGCACATATTCTTGTTTCATACCTTTCTTTGACATTTTAAGCTTAATATATGCGTATCCCTCGGCATCAGTAGTTTCCCAGTTAGCATGAACGATCATGTTTCTAAGGCGACCACATTCATTTAAATTAGTAATTATTTGTTCATAACCATTTAAAGTACAATTAGAACCTATCTGAAAGTCATCACAAAAACGTTTTAGCAAATCAACTTTCGCTGAATAATTAAGCTTATTAAGAACAATTAATCCCTGAGAGTCAGAGCGATCAGTAAAATTCTCACATAAAACAGAATCAAGCCACGATTCTAATGAATTGAAGTACATAACAACCAAACCAATATAAGGAAGAACCCCATCAAGGTGTTCCTCAGCTTTATTCTCATCGTCAACTTCATGATATAGGTGCTGCTGAAAATCTATAAATTTATTTTTCAATTAATTATTCCTCATTGCTACATAACGCTTGCATAACACGTGCTGACGACCAACTTTCCAAACCAATTACACTTCAAACCAAAAACGCCGAATGTTATAAGCATCGTGTTGATGCGATTGTTGTGCGTGCTTACTTTCGGCTTGGCTAGCTTGGTAAAGAACTGCCCTGCCAAGATTTTCTAAGCCCTGATTTTAATTTACCGATGCCAATTAAGCGAACAAAATGTTCTTAAATTGCGAGATGAAGTTAATGGAAAACAGGTACATTTCTTACGCCATTTGAACGACTTGGTTTCAACAGATTTGGAACTGATAAACCAAATATCCTTGCCACAATTGGGATTGAAGATGCTGCGAGCAAAACACTGATGCAGAATAAAATGAGGCATAACCAAAGAACAATTGAAGCGTAAATTAGCCTCTGAAACGCCTGAACTTAGGAAAATAAGGGTTAATTTGCCGAATCTGACAATACGAAAGCAAAAAGGCAACAAAGAAGAAAGGAACGCTTACTAAGCCAAAACTACGAAAGCCGCGATCCTTTTGATGAATCGTGCAAAAATTTCGGACTCAGTACGCACAACGCCGCAATAACACGTTTACTACGACACAGACTTAGTTGAATTTTACTGCCTTAATCACTGAAACTAAAGACAAACCTACAACGCCGAATGTAGTAAATCGTGTTGATTGCTTTGTTATATTACGATGCCATCAATTCTTTGAATCAATAAGAAAACTTTAGCTTTCAACTGAATATCTGTTGATCGAGTTAATGAACAGTACATTACAACCAGCCTATCTTTTATGAATAGAAGCATATTCAGGTATAAATCTCTATGAAGCTCATGGTATTCAAAGTTAGTTTCTTTATACATCTGAGTATACCCAGTTAAATTTCGATAAAAATGCTCAATCATGCTTGGTTCTTTTTGTAGCTCTCCTATTACAGCGTCTTCAATTGGAATATTTTCTCTTTTAAAATGCTCTATAAATTTTGTTAATTCATATCGATATGGATTTAATTTTAGATCGCATTGATAATGCTCTAAGTAACCACTTAGTTTTACAAACTCAGAGATAGCTGAATCTTGTTCTGGGTGAAGTTTAACAAAATCAGTAACATCATTAATACTTTGTATTTCATATTCTAAATCACTTGCGATATCTCTGACTTTATTAAGCCAGTCATAAGTGACTTTTTGATTTTCTAAGGTTGGATCTGGTGTTTTTGAAAATTCGATTTCTTCATCAGAAGCTTTTCTAACGGCTCCTTCTACTTCTTTAAGAAATGATGAATTACTTAATGCTTTTGGAGAGCAATAATTTGGATTTTTTACTAAATTAATATTCTGATACCCATAAGATTGGGCGACTAACCTTGAACAAAATTGCATATTAGTTTGAGCATCAGCTTGCTTATTGCTGTGTTTTTTCGTGCGTATAGCTTCTTTTACAGAGTAAATGGTTCCAGTAAGGCTTCTAGCATAATCACAAATTGAACTTAATGTCGAAAATGGTACGCTATCTTTTAGGCGTAGCACTTTGACATGTTTTTCAGATTTAAATAATTCTCTTTGAGGGTTTTTCGAAAAAACACCACCTTCAGGAATAGCATGAATCATTGTGTAGCCTACATAAAGCATCGCGTGAGTATCTTTGCTCCATGTTCCAAGCTTTATGACTTGGGCACCTAAAGTTGAACCTGAGCTAATCACTATATCGCCAAGTTGTACTTTATTAAAATCTAGTATGTAACTCATAACCACCCTTAGTAATATAACGCTTGCATAACACGTGCTGACGACCAACTTTACCAAACCAATTACACTTCAAACCAAAAACGCCGAATGTAATAAGCATCGTGTTGATGCGATTGTTGTGCGTGCTTACTTTCGGCTTGGCTAGCTTGGTAAAGAACTGCCCTGCCAACATTTTCTAATGTCCTGATTCTAATTTACGGATAGTAATTAAGCGAACAAAATGTTCTTAAATTGCGAGAGAAAGTGAATGGAAAATAGATACATTTTCAACGACATTTGAACGGCTTACTTTCAGCTAGTTTGGAGCTGATAAACTAAATACACTCGCCACAATTGGGATTGAAAATGCTGCGAGCAAAACACTAATGCAAACTGAAATGAGGCAAAACCATGAACAATTGAAGCGTAAATTAGCCGCTGAAACGCCTGAACTTAGGAAAATAAGGGTTAATTTGCCGAACCTGACGATACGAAAGCAAAAAGGCAACAAAGAAGAAAGGAACGCTTACTAAGCCAAAACGACGAAAGCCGCGATCCTATTGATGAACCGTGCAAAAAATTTCGGACTCAGTACGCACAACGCCGCAATAACACGTGCGAAAGACTGACTAACAAAACCAATTACACTCCAAACCGCGAATGCCGAATGTAAATAGCATCGTGTTGATTGCTTTGTTATACGAGCCTTGCTTTCGCTCCAATTAACTTGGTAAAGAACTGATTTACCAAGATTTGCTGTAAATTGAGTTTAATTAGACTGGCTCAATTAAGCGAGCAAAATATCCAATCAACGGCAATAACTGTGAAACGAGACAATCCTTTTTTCTTACGCCATTTGTACGATTTGGTTTCAACCAATTTGGTGCTTATAAACCAATTACCATTACAACAATTGGGATTGAAAGTGCTGCGAGGAAAACACTGATACAGGCTAAAATGAGGCATAACCAAAGAACAATTGAAGCGTAAATTAGTCTCTGAAACGCCTGAATTTGGGGCAATAATAGTTCAGTGCCGAACCTGATGAAACGAACACCAAAAGGCAACAAAGAAAAAGGAAAACCCTCGACTTTACACCTAAAAAGCTAATGGTTCAATCGCTGAACTGAACCAAAAAACTGCATTATCAGAGTTCGTATAACGCCTGCATAACACGTTTGCTACCATGCAAATTAAGCCTAAAATTACCACTTAATATGGTAAACTCAAAGAAACCTAGAATGCCGAATGTAGCAAATCGTGTTGATGCATTTGTTATGTGAAAATGTTATTCGTACACTCGCCCATTGTGCTTTAACCAACCATGAACATGTCTATTTCGTGGATCTTTATGAGTCCAATGAATCACGCCACCTTTTTTATTCCACTCATATTCACCATAAAATTGAACATTATCACCAACCTTTAAGTTAGGTATTCTCGGTGCTAAATCAATATTATGAGCTACCAACAACGTTTGCTGATTATTGAGTTTTAATAGAAATCGTTGGTGTCTCGATCCTTTATTATCATCAGGTAAAATATGAACAACTTTACCTTGCCCTTTAATCTGAAGATCACTTTGATGATTTTCAAATGCTTGCTTAAGTTGGTAATCATTAGCTTGTACATTAAAAGAAATAAAGCTGAATACAGCCATTAATAGAACTATAAAACGTTTCATTTACTCAAAATCCTCTATTTTCACATAACGCTGGCATAACACGTTTATTACTATGCAAACCGACCTGAATTTAACCGCCTTAATCACAAAACCCAAGGCAAACCCAGAACGCCGAATGTAATAAATCGTGTTGATGCGATTGTTGTGCGTGCTTACTTTCGGCTTGGTCAGCTTGGTAAAGAACTGCCCTGCCAAGATTTTCTAAGCCCTGATTCCAATTTACCGATAGTAATTAAGCGAACAAAATGTTCTTAAATTGCGAGATAAAGTGAATAGAAAACAAATACATTTTTTACGCCATTTGAACAACTTGGTTTCAGCAGATTTGGAACTGATAAATCAAATATCCTTGCCACAGCTGGGATTGAAAATGCTGCGAGCAAAACACTGATGCAGAATAAAATGAGGTATAACCAAAGAACCATTGAAGCGTAAATTAGCCTCTGAAACGCCTGAATTTAGGAAAATAAGGGCTAATTTGCCGAACCTGATAATACGAAAACCAAAAGGCAACAAAGAAGAAATTTACGCTTACTAAGCCGAAACTACGAAAGCCGCGATCCTTTTGATGAACCGTGCAAAAAATTTCGGACTCAGTGCGCACAACGCCGCAATAACACGTGCGAAAGACCGACTTACCAAACCAATTACACTCCAAACCGCGAATGCCGAATGTAAATAGCATCGTGTTGATTGCTTTGTTATACGAGCCTTGCTTTCGCTCCAATTAACTTGGTAAAGAACTGATTTACCAAGATTTGCTGTAAAACGATTTTAATTAGACTGGCTCAATTAAGCGAGCAAAATATCACTTCAACGACAATAACTGTGAAACGAAACAATCCTTTTTTCTTACACTATTTGTACGACTTGGTTTCAGCCAGTTTGGAACTGATAAACCAAATATCCTAACCACAATTGGGATTGAAAATGCTGAGAGCAAAACACTGATGCAGGATAAAATGAGGCATAACCAAAGAACAATTGAAGCGTAAACTAGCCGCTGAAACGCCTGAATTTAGGGCAATAATAGTTCAATGCCGAACCTGATGAAACGAATATCAAAAGGGAACAAAGAAAAAGGAAAACCACCCTACTTTCACGCCTAAAAAGCTAATGGTTCAATCGCTGAACTGAACCAAAAAACTGCATTCTCAGAGTTCGTATAACGCCTGCATAACACGTTTACTACCATGCAATTATACTTAATATTGACGCCTTAAAACGAGAAACACCCGACAACCTGAGATGCCGAGTGTAGTAAATCGTGTTGATGCGATTGTTAAATTTTAATTAATGCCAATCTGGATGCTCTTCAACACTGACTTCGATGCAACTTGACTGCGGCATATATAGTTCATTAATATCAACGTTTTCTAATTCGCCTGCAATAAATTCGTAATATAACCCAAGTTCAAAAGTAAATGCCATAGGAATTTCTTCCTCTCTGGTAGATGAACCAAACGAATAAAAATGCCCCTCTTCTTTATCATAAACACCATTAGAAAAGTCTGGACCACTCACAGTTACATCCAGATTAGCATTAAAATCTATTGTTAATTGGCATTCTTCATCATTAACATGAATAACATTGATGGTGAAATCACCTATTTCTGAAACCGTAAACCCATCAACTTCAGCGTCTTCCCAAGTAGAGCTATTATATATCTCACAATCAGCAATATAATCGGAAACTTGTTCTTTAATTTCAGCTGTCTTTGATACGATAAACTGCTTTATTTTCTCTGTTCTCGCATTTGTATGCTCATTATATATATCGAGTAATTTTTCTAAATTATCAACAGTAATTAATCTATCATTGCCTTCACAATATGACTTTAAGTCCTTATCATCTGACACGATATATACTTTTTCATCAGCTTCAAGGTATGCCTCAATAGAAAGTAATGAAATAGCATCAGGGAATTCTGATTTTTTCTTACCATCCCCAAATGGTGGCTTTTTATTGAAATATAACTCCAATAGTTGTTCAGCCTCAATTTTATCTGCTTCTATATATTCATAATTACAGGCAGCATTATACTCATGAAATACACCACTAGCTTTAGAGTAAACGTCTTCTTCTCTTACATCTACGAACAAAGAGGATAAGATAGGATCATCAATAGTAGACAAAATATGAGCTTTTCTTTTAAAAGATTGAAGTGAGCCCAATGCTTCTTTAATAGATAGTTCTATTTTATTTTCAACCTCTCTTTCCACAACACTTGTCATTAATAATCGAAGCTCACTATTTTGACAGAGTTCTTTTAATGACATGAATGATGTCGATTCAAAATTATAATTACTTTTTACAAAGTATTGCGTATCAATAAATACATTTTTTGTTTCTAACATTTTATACCTTAGTCAACTTAAAATT
>NZ_JARACP010000036.1 GCF_028765545.1 Aliivibrio sp. S4MY1
CACGAACTAAAGATAGCAGTTTTTTGGCTCAGTTCGGCGATAGAACCATTCGATTTTTAGATGTGAAAGTAGGGTGGTTTTCTTTCTTCTTTGTTTCCTTTTGGTTTTCATTTCATAGGTTCGGCAATTAACTATTTTCGGTCTAAGTTCATGCGTTTCAGAGGCATTTTTACGCTTCAATGGTTCTTTGGTGTTGCCTCATTTTATCCTGCATTCGTGCTTTGCTCGTAGCATTTTCAATCCCAATTGTGGTTAGGATATTTTGGGTTATAAGCTAAAAAAATTGTTGAAGCCAAATCGTACAAATGGCGCTAGAAAAAGGATTGCTTCGTTTCGCAGTTTTTGCAGTTGAACGGTTCTTTTGTTCGCTAAATTGGCTTTTGTAATTTAGAATTGGTTTCTAAATATTTTTGGTAAATCAGTTCTTTACCAATTAAAGCGAAGCGTTGACAAAGATCGTGTAACAAATGCATCAACACGATTTGCTACACTCGGCGTTGTCAGTTTGTCTTTAGTTTCAGTGATTAAGACAGTAAAATTCAGCTAAGTCTGTATCGTAGCAAACGTGTTATGCAGGCGTTATACGAACTCTGAGAATGCAGTTTTTTGGTTCAGTCCAGCGATTGAACCATTAGCTTTTTAGGTATGAAAGTAGGGTGGTTTATCTTTTTCTTTATTGCCGTTTGGTGTTCGCTTCATCAGGTTCGGCATTTAACTATTATTGCCCTAAGTTCAGGCGCTTCAGCGGCTAATTTACGCTTCAATTGTTCTTTGGTTATGCCTCATTTTAGCCTGCATCAGTGTTTTCCTCTCAGCATTTTCAATCCCAATTGTGGTTAGGATATTTGGTTTATCAGCTCTAAATTGGCTGAAACCAAATCGTACAAATGGTGCAAGAAAAAAGGATTGTTTCGTTTCACAGTTATTGTTGTTGAAGTGATATTTTGCTCGCTTAATTGAGCCGGTCTAATTAAAATTGTTTTACAGCAAATCTTGGTAAATCAGTTCTTTACCAAGTTAATTGGAGCGAAAGCAAGGCTCGTATAACAAAGCAATCAACACGATGCTAATTACACTCGGCGTTTGTGGTTTGAAGTATAATTGGTTTGGAAAGTAAGGCGTTCGCACGTGTTATTGCGGCGTTATATTTTTTATTGAAACTTGCGTCATAATGCGCAACGCGCTACACTCTTCGTATGATTAAAACATTTAAGCACAAAGGTCTTAAAAAGTTTTTTGAGACTGGCAGTAAAGCGGGCATTCAAGCGAAACATGATCGCAAATTGAGAATGCAATTAGCCGCGATAGATACTGCAACCATTATCGATGATGTTGATTTGCCGGGTTTCAAGCTTCATCCTTTGAAAGGAGATAGAGATGGAATTTGGTCAATTACAGTAAATGGTAACTGGCGTGTTACTTTCGAGTTTGTCGATGGTAATGCTTACATTTTAAATTACGAGGATTACCATTAATGGCTATGTACAATCCCCCACATCCAGGTGAGTTTATCCATGACGTTTATATGGAACCATTTGGCTATAGTTGTCGCTTTGTTGCTAAACAACTTGATGTTGCGGCTTCAACTCTAAATCGAGTGATAAAGGGTAAGAGTTCAATTTCACCTGAAATGGCATTACGTCTTTCAAAATCACTCGGTCGTACGCCTGAAAGTTGGCTAACGATGCAAGACAATTACGATCTATGGCAAGCAAAACAAAACGTGAATTTAACTAAGGTGCACACGATCAATTTTGCTATGGCGTAGTAAAATATAACAATCGCATCAACACGATTTACTACACTCGGCATCTCAGGTTGTCGGGTGTTTCTCGTTTTAAGGTGTCAATATTAAGTATGATTGCATAGTAGTAAACGTGTTATGCAGGCGTTATACGAACTCTGAGAATGCAGTTTTTTGGTTCAGTTCAGCGATTGAACTATTAGCTTTTTAGGTGTGAAAGTAGGGTGGTTTTCCTTTTTCTTTGTTGCCTTTTGGTGTTCGTTTCATCAGGCTCGGCATGAACTATTATTGCCCCAAATTCAGGCGTTTCAGCGGCTCATTTACGCTTCAATTGTTCTTTGGTTATGCCTCATTTTATCCTGCATCAGTGTTTCCCTCTCAGTATTTTCAACCCAAATTGTGGTTTGGATATTTGGTTTATCAGTTCCAAACTGGCTGAAACCAAATCGTACAAATGGTGTAAGAAAAAGGATTGTTTCGTTTCACAGTTATTGCCGTTGATTGGATATTTTGCTCGCTTAATTGAGCCAGTCTAATTAAAATCGTTTAACAGCAAATCTTGGTAAATCAGTTCTTTACCAAGTTAATGGAAGCGAAAGCAAGGCTCGTATAACAAAGCAATCAACACGATGCTATTACACTCGGCATTCGCGGTTTGGAGTATAATTGGTTTGGTAAGTCGGTCTTTCGCACGTGTTATTGCGGCGTTACACGAACTCTAAGAACGCAGTTTTTTGGCTCAGTTCAGCGATTGAGCCGTTAGTTTTTTAGGTGTGAAAGTAGGTGATTTTCCTTCTTCTTTGTTTCCTTTTAGATTCCATTTCATCAGGTTCGGCAATTTACTATTATTGCCAAAAGTTCATGGATTTCAGAAACCAATTCACGCTTCAATTGTTCATGGTTTTGCCTCATTTCGGTCTGCATCAGTGTTTTACTCGCAGCATTTTCAATCCAAATTGTGGTTAGGATATTTGGTTTATCAGTTCCAAACTAGCTGAAACCAAGCCGTTCAAATGGTGTAAAAAATGTATCTGTTTTCCATTTACTTCATCTCGCAATTTAAGAACATTTTGTTCGCTTAATTGCTATCGGTAAATTAGAATCAGGGCTTAGAAAATCTTGGCAGGGCAGTTCTTTACCAAGCTAGCCAAGCCGAAAGTAAGCACGCACAACAATCGCATCAACACGATTTATTACATTCGGCTTTTTGGGTTTGCCTTGAATTTCGTGATTAAGGTGGTTAATTCAGGTTGGTTTGCATGGTAATAAACGTGTTATGCCAGCGTTATAACCTCAAGAGGAAATCATGGAATTAGAGACTTTTGAACATAAGGACTATGATCAGCTTACTGCCTGGATAGATAGCGAAAAACTTTGTTATTTATGGGGCGGGCCAGCTTATAAATATCCTCTTACTCATGAACAAATTGAAATTCATTGTAAGCAGCCACAGGTGTTTCCATTTCTATTTACTGTTGAGAATAATCCCGTTGGTTTTGTGGAGCTTTATCAAGTTTCAGTTAATGAGTTTCGTATCTGCCGTGTATTTATCTCACCTGAATATCGAGGTCAGAATCTAGCTCAAATCATGCTACAGCTACTTATTGAAAAGGCACAGGTTACTTACAAAGCTAATTTACTGACATTAGGTGTTTTCAGCCACAATAAATCAGCGATTTCATGTTACAAAAAACTGGGGTTTGTAGAATTTGAGCTGGTAACTAATAGCTTATCATTTGATGGTGAGAGTTGGGACTTGTCACGCATGGAAAAACGGTTATAACAAATGCATCAACACGATTTGCTACATTCGGCATTCTAGGTTTCTTTGAGTTTGCCGTATTAAGTGGTAAATTTAGGCTCAATCTGCATGGTGCAAACGTGTTATGCAGGCGTTATAACCTAGGTGAGATGTTTCTCAAATACACTTAAATATTAATAGTTTAAGTGATAGTTAAGGTAAAATTGATTTCATACTATAGATTGTAGCTATTTAGTAATCATTGAATAAAAAAGGACTTTGAAAATGACAACTCTTCAAAAAATTGCAATTGGGCTTGGTTCTGGTTTACTTGTTGGATCTGTTTCAACGGTGCTACCTAGCTTACAATTTTGGTGTTTTGTCATTGGATTAACTCTAATTAATTACGTTATTGTTACGAAGAAAAAATAAAGTAAATAAGTGATAGTTATCGGTGCCAAAGAACATGACTTGCTGGAAATAAGATGATCAAGGTAGTGATTATAATGTTGAAGGTAAACAGTTACGGTTTCAGTAACATTATCAGATGGTTATAACAAATGCATCAACACGATTTACTACACTCGGCATCTTAGGTTGTCGGGTTTTTCTCGTTTTAAGGCGTCAATTTTAAGTATAGTTTCATAGTAGTAAACGTGTTATGCAGGCGTTACACGAACTAAAGATAGCAGTTTTTTGGCTCAGTTCAGCGATAGAACCATTCGATTTTTAGATGTGAAAGTAGGGTGGTTTTCCTTCTTCTTTGTTGCCTTTTAATGTCCGTTTCATCAGGTTCGGCAATTGACTCTTGGCGGTCTAAGTTCAGGCGTTTCAGAGGCATTTTTACGCTTCAATGGTTCTTTGGTGTTGCCTCATTTTATTCTGCATTCGTGCTTTGCTCGTAGCATTTTCAATCCCAATTGTGGCAAGGATATTTGGTTTATAAGCTAAAAAATTGCTGAAGCCAAATCCTTCAAATGGTGCTAGAAAAAGGATTGTTTCGTTTCGCAGTTTTTGTAGTTGAAATGATATTTTGCTCGCTAAATTGAGCTGGTCTAATTAAACTCAGTTTACAGTAAATCTCGGTAAATCAATTCTTTACCAAGTTAATAGAAGCGTTGACAAAGATCGTGTAACAAAGCAATCAACACGATGCTAATTACACTCGGCGTTTGTGGTTTGGAGTGTAATTGGTTTTGTAATTCGGTCGTTCGCACGTGTTATTGCGGCGTTATGTGCTGTTCATTAATTAGAAAAACGACGTATTCTTATAATTAATGCATTGATGATTTTTAAGTTACCTTTAGATATCTTACACTTAATGTTCTGATTTGTTAGTTTTTATTAAATTTAAGCTAGTAATTAAATCTATAATGAAAGAGAAATCAATGATTGATATTATGCAAATAGATATACTCGAGTTTAGAAATGCTTATATAGATTTGAGTAATGAAAATGTTTCGTTAAGACGTCGATTAAGTGGCTCACCTGAAAGGTTTATAAACAAAATGCTTGAAATGACATTTGAGCATGAGTGTTCTTATGAATTTGTTTTAACTAAGTTTGAAAGAACATATATACAAAGAATTAAGTTTCAACATGTTCCTATATCAGTGGGAGTCTTAAGAGGTACAGGAACACAAACTAAATCTGAAATAACGTTGTTAGGTGTCGATATAGAATCAAACCAAATCTTGTCTAATGATTATATTAAAAAACTTGTATTAGATATATTAATTAGAGGTAAGGGATTTGCTCCAAAATCATGGAACCCTGAGCATGTTAAAAATATGCCAGAAAAGATTATATCTGTGAGTAAAATCTTAACGTAATTTAATCTCAAATAAACACATAACAAATGCATCAACACGATTTACTACACTCGGCATCTCAGGTTGTCGGGTGTTTCTCGTTTTAGGGTGTCAATTTTAAGTATAATTGCATAGTAGTAAACGTGTTATGCAGGCGTTATGTTTTCAATCGAAATAATCATTTTTTAGGTAGTTTATGACTCCAGAATATAGAATAGATGCAGAGCAACGAATAGAATCTTATTTATCTGGCAATGATATTAATAATATCAAATATATGCAGGTTGAGCAGACTTTTACAGATGTAGGGTTAGAAATTCATGTTTGGAATGTGAAAAGTAAAAATGACGGTAATTGGTGGGTCGTTGAAGGCGAATCTGTACCAATGAATTTGTATACACAAAATGAATTTTATTTTTCTGCTGATGAGGCATATTCTTTTCACCTCGGAATAAGTCAAAGGTTAGAAGTTAGTCATTATCAAGAATACCGACATGTTATTGATGAGGTGCCTCTTGATCATGTAAAATCTATTAGTAGACGATTAAATAATGCAGCAGTAGATTTAAATAATGTTACGGGTCCGGAGGACATCCAAGCTATCGGTTTGACTTGCCGTGAAAGTTTAATCGAATTGGCTGGCGTATTAGCACAAGATAATCCTGATTTATTAAAAGAACATGAATTAAAAGCTGCGGACTTTAAGGGTATATCTAAAGCGATAATTAATATTTATGCTCCAGGAAAAAGTAATAGTAAGCTAAGAAAGCGTTGTCGAGACGTAGTTGAAGCCGCTTGGGGTCACTCATCAGAAGTTGTTCATTCACCAAATAAAAATATTCCAGACGCGAAAATCTGTTTATTACTAACGTGTACCGCTGTTTCTCTAATTCAGAACCTATTTTTAAAGTATTTAGGCTTTGATAGTGAACCAAAATGTTCAGCATGTAAAAGTATGGATTTTGAACTGTTTAGTAAAGATGAATCCGACGAAACTATTTTTAGTTGTAATACGTGTGGTCATGAGGAAGCTGTAGAATAAAACATAACAAATGTATCAACACGATTTGCTACATTCGGCATTCTAGGTTTCTTTGGTTTTACCGTATTAAGTGGTAAATTTGAGCTTAATCTGCATAGTAGCAAACGTGTTATGCAGGCGTTATATTCACAAAGCTTAAAAATTAAATCCGTATTAGCTCCGTACAAGTTGCACTTTGGTTGTTTAAATCTTATACTCAGGTTAATTACGGAATTACTCCGTACAATTGGAGGTTTTATGGCTACTGCAAGACTTGATATCCGCTTGGATGAAGAAATCAAAGCTAAGGCTGAGAAGGCTTCAGCTTTACTTGGTTTAAAAAGCTTAACTGAATATGTTGTTCGTTTAATGGACGAAGATTCAACTCAGGTGATTTCTGAACATGAAAGCATCACTGTTGAAGCAAATGTATTTGACCAATTCATGATTGCTTGTGACGAGGCTAAAGCTCCGAATAAAGCGTTACTTGACGCTGCTGCATTTACTAAAAGTGGTGAGTTTAAGTGAGTTATTCCAAGACTTTCAAAGAATTGGATAAATCACAGCACGATAGAGCATCATTTGACTGCGGTGAAAAAGAGTTAAATGATTTTATCCAAACTCAAGCTGCTAAACATATGCAAGCAGGTATTAGCCGCACAATGGTTTTGCCTGCTTCAGTGCCATTACCAAATCAGAAATATCCAATTTGTTCATTTTATAGTATTGCGCCAAGTTCGATTAGCCGTGATACGTTGCCACAAGCGATGGCTAAAAAATTACCACGCTATCCAGTTCCTGTTTTCCTTTTAGCTCAACTTGCAGTTCATAAAGAATTTCATGGAAGTGGGTTAGGTAAAGTTAGCTTAATTAAAGCTCTCGAATATCTTTGGGAAATTAACTCTCATATGAGAGCTTATGCCATTGTTGTTGATTGTTTAACTAAGCAAGCAGAGTCATTTTACGCAAAATATGGTTTCGAGGTTCTTTGTGAAATCAACGGTCGTGTAAGAATGTTCATACCAATGAAAACAATCGGTCAGTTATTCACTTAGACGTAAGAGTGAATATAACAATCGCATCAACACGATTTGCTACATTCGGCATTCTAGGTTTCTTTGGGTTTACCGTATTAAGTGGTAAATTTGAGCTTAATCTGCATGGTAGCAAACGTGTTATGCA
>NZ_JARACP010000037.1 GCF_028765545.1 Aliivibrio sp. S4MY1
TGATAGTCCCTCTAGGTACGGCATTGGTGGTTATAAATGACCACGTAACCAATAAAATACATTTGAAATATAAAGGAAAATAGGAGATGGAGCATGCAGCGGGAATCGAACCCGCATCATCAGCTTGGAAGGCTGAGGTAATAGCCATTATACGATGCACGCAATGTAACTCGACTGAGCTATTTTACCTTGAATATGGTGGAGGGGGACGGATTCGAACCATCGAAGCTTTCGCGGCAGATTTACAGTCTGCTCCCTTTGGCCACTCGGGAACCCCTCCAAATTTTAATCTTAAATTCTTTTTGTATTAAATAAAAAAAATAAGATGGTGCCGACTACCGGAGTCGAACTGGTGACCTACTGATTACAAGTCAGTTGCTCTACCTACTGAGCTAAGTCGGCACAATTGGTGCGCATTCTAGTTAATCTGGAAATATCATGCAACTGAAAATTCAAATAAAACGTTTTTTTTTGCTTTTTCATGCCAAAAATTACCTATATTGTCAAAAGCACACCTGAAAAGTGACAAGACTACTTTTTTCTTATTCCGCCTTATTGTATTGTTCAGCACTCATTAATCTACTAGGTAAGTCATGTGAACTCTTATTTAACCTTTACTCGTGACCGTTGGGCTGAATTACGAAAATCAACCCCTATGACTCTCACAGAAAAAGAGTTAACAAGCCTGCGTGGCATTAATGAAAACATCAACATAGATGAAGTAACCGAAATATATTTACCGCTAATTCGACTATTACAGCTTCATATTAATAGCCATAGAGAAAAGAATGTTATCTTGGAGCAATTTTTATCTCACCAAGATATAAAGTCACCTTTTATCATTGGAATAGCTGGAAGTGTTGCCGTTGGTAAAAGTACAACAGCTCGAATCATACAAACATTATTAAAGCAGTTGTTACCAAATTTGGATACTCAACTAGTAACAACTGATGGCTTTCTTTATCCAAATGAAAATCTTAAAGCAAGAAAGATCATGCACAGAAAAGGATTTCCAGAATCTTACGATACACAATCGCTTGTCTCTTTTGTATCAGATGTTAAATCAGGAAAAAAATCAGTCTCTGCACCTCTGTATTCACATTTAACCTATAATATTACTGGTGAGCGTAAGATTGTTGAATCCCCTGATATCTTAATTATAGAAGGATTAAATGTACTGCAAAACAGTAATGATTATCCTGACGAACTTCATCATCGCTTTGTATCAGACTTTTTAAACTTTTCAATTTATGTTGATGCTTCTCACGAACAGCTTAAAGAATGGTACGTAGAACGTTTTCTAAAATTAAGGGAAAGTGCTTTTAAAGAAAACGGCTCATACTTTTCACACTACACTGAGCTATCTACAAAAGAGTCGATAAATAAAGCTCAGCACATTTGGGATACTATTAATGGTATCAATCTAGAAGAAAATATCTTACCAACAAAAAATAGAGCACACTTGATTCTTTCTAAAGGAAAAAACCATTCAATTAATCAGGTCTCTATCAGAAAATAACTCGCCTTTTTGTATTGATATTTCACCACCGTTGTATGATTTAATTTCATCATCAACCGTAAGTAAAAGCGCACCTTGAGGATCGATCCCTTCACACACACCTGTCACTGTTCCATTACCTAATTGAAGAGATATTGTCTGTTTTTTGAAATTATCAAGTTCATTCCATCGATGAACAAAACTTGATAAGCCTGAGTATTCAAATTCTTTCATCACATTAAATAATGAAATGAGTAACTCATTCGCTAACGTATTTCGGATATTATTCTTCTCTAGGATAGTGTTTAAATCCACCCATGGTTGATTGATCTCAGAGTCAAATCTTTCGTTAAGATCTACGTTAATCCCTACCCCAATAACTACGTGAGCGGCACCGCCAGATTGAGCGGATAGCTCAATAAGAACACCCGCTAACTTACGGTTATTCCAGTAAATATCATTAGGCCACTTTAACTTTAAATTGCTACAACCTAGACGTTCTAATGCATCAACTACAGCAACCCCAATAGCTAAACTTAATCCCATAGTTGCAGCAAGACCATCTTCTAACCGCCAGTATAAAGAGAAATAAATATTACAACCAAAAGGAGAAACCCAAGTACGCCCTCGCCTTCCTCGACCAGCCTCTTGATATTCAGCAAAACAAGATTGGCCACTTTGAATTGTATCCATATTATTAAGAAGATACTGATTAGTAGAGTCAATCACACCAAGCAATTTAGGAGAAGGTAAACTTGCATGATTAATTAACGCTTCTTTCAATAGTTCAATAGGATTAGAAAGAGCATAGCCTTTTCCTTTAACCTTATAAATTTCAAGACCCCAACCTTGAATGACTGCAATATGTTTACTTATTGCTGCTCGAGAAATATTTAAAACTTCACCAAGTTCCTCACCTGAATGAAACTGACCATCACTAAGTAAATCGAGTATTGCAAGTTTCTTAGTGTGATTTTTCATGAAATAACTCCGATAAAAATGATTCTTTTCCATCAGCATAAAATCGAACTTCATGTTCAAGCTCAATGTTATACATATTAAGAACAGTTAGTTTTACATGGTGAGCTAATTCTAGAATATCATCTGATGTTGCTTCTCCATTATTTATCAAAACTAAAGCTTGTTCTTTATGTACTTGAGCATCATTTATTTTGAATCCTTTTAGACCCGCATTATCAATTAACCACCCTGCAGGAATCTTCTTTCCTTCTTCAACATCATATGCAGGCAAGTTAGGATAAGATTGAAGCAGAGAACAATATTGTTCACTTGAAATAATCGGATTTTTAAAGAAGCTACCAGCATTTCCTAAAACTTTAGGATCAGGTAATTTTTGGCATCTGATTTCACAAACTTTATTAAATACATCTCTAGTAGTCGTTGTTTTTTTATCGTGTAAAGCACTTAAGGGGCCATACGATAAAAGCGGAGTCCATTTTTTTGCTAAGCGGAGAGTTATTGCAGTTATTATGCATCGGTCTTTAAGTTCATGTTTAAAGACCGACTCTCGATAACCAAAATGGCAATCAGTATTATGGAGTATTTTAATCTGTAAGTTATCAAGATCTAAGTATTCAACAGATTCACAAACATCTTTAAATTCAAGGCCGTACGCTCCGATGTTTTGAATTGGAGCAGTGCCTGCACAACCAGGGATCATGGCTAAATTTTCAATACCTGGGAACCCATTATCAATACACCATTCAACAAGGTTAGGCCAATCTTCACCGCTTGAAACCTTAAGGAAGTACTCCTCTTCCGTTTCTATAACAGATTTACCATAAATACGATTCAAGACAACCACACCGTTAAATGCATTACAAAACAATGTATTACTTCCCGCACCTAAAGGCAGCTTTATCATGTCTGAGTAGGTCTTATCAGACCAAATATCAATCAGATCTTGAACTGAGTCGGCTTGGAGAATCAATTCTGCATTTTGCTTGATTGAAAAGCTGTTGTAGGGCTTAAGTTCTTTGCTTAATAATATTTTCATAATGCTGTATTTAATTGACTAGATTAAGTACATTCTAACTTAATCCATAAGAACTATATAGAACACAACTAATGAATCTTACCGTTTCTCATTTAGATAAATTGCGCCTGCCTTTGCTCCATAAACTATATAAAACAAATTACCCCGCAGGAAAACCTAAAGGAAAAGAAGATATTATCGCCCTAGAAAATAACAACATAATTATTGGAGCAGTACGAATTAAGACATATGAAGATTGCTATTTCCTTACTGGGATGATGATTATTGAAGAAATGAGAGGTAAACAACTAGGTAACTACCTTATCAATGAAACAAAAAAACTTCTTTCTCTAAATCATTGTTACTGCTTATGCGACCCACAATTAACTGATTTTTATCTTAAGAATAACTTCACTCTTGCTAGAGAGAACATTCCACATATTATTACATCAAAATATGAACGTTATACACATGGAGGAAAAAAGCTGGATATTTTGGTATATAAAAAACCTAACAATTAGATATTACTCTCGGCAATAGAAGCGAAATTTGCTAAAATCTATCTCCTTATATTGATAATTTAATGACCGGTTATGAATTTAAAACCTCAAGAAAGTAAAGAACAGCTGTCTATGCTTCCAATGTTGTCTCAAAATCCTGAGAATATTAAGATACTTCATACAGCTGCAGATTTTCGGTATGAACTCCTAAAACAAATAGAGAATGCTCAACAGCGTATCTATATCGTTGCACTATATTTAGAAAATGATGATGCTGGTAGAGAAATATTTACAGCTCTTTATGAAGCGAAACAAAAAAAACCATCACTAGATATCAATGTTCTTGTTGATTGGCATCGTGCTCAACGAGGCCTTATTGGTGCAGAAAAAAGTGATGGTAATGCCGCTCTATATCGTGAATTCTCTGAAAAGTATGAACACTCAATAAATGTTCTTGGTGTACCTGTAAGAAATAAAGAAGTATTTGGTGTATTACATCTTAAAGGGTTTATTTTCGATGATACTGTTGTTTACAGTGGTGCCAGCTTAAATGATGTATATCTTGCTCATAAAGATAAATACCGTTTTGACCGATACCACGTTATAAATAATCCTTTCCTTGCTAATTCAATGGTTTCTTTCATTAAGAAAACATTAATTGCTAGCCCTGCAGTTAATTGTTTATCTCAACAGAAAAGGCCCGAAACAAAGTCATTAAAGCCAGCAATTAAAGAACTAAGAAAACAATTAGGTTTATCTAACTATCAATTTATCTCTCAGTTAAGAAAAGAGGGAGAGGTTGGCGTTACTCCTCTTGTTGGCTTAGGCCGAAAAGGGAATAAATTAAATAATTATATTCGTCTTCTTTTAGCATCAGCTATATCTGAAATCACTATTTGCACACCTTACTTTAATTTCCCTAAACCTATCGCAAAAGAGCTAAAAAAAGCACTGCGACGAGGCGTAAAAGTAACAATTATTGTTGGTGATAAAACAGCAAATGACTTCTACATAGCTCCGGAAGAAGAGTTCAAAACAATCGCAGGCTTACCTTATTTATATGAGATGAATTTGAGAAACTTTGCGAAAACTAATGAAACATATATAGCTGGTAGACAATTATCTCTTCACCTTTGGAAACATGAAAAAAACAGTTTTCACCTTAAAGGCATGTGGGTTGACAAAGAGTATACTTTAATTACAGGAAGCAACCTGAATCCAAGAGCTTGGAAGCTAGATCTTGAAAATGGGTTATTATTACAAGATCCAGAGCAATTACTTGTAGAAACCAAGCAATCTGAGCTAAACGTTATCTTAGAGCATACACAGTTGATAGGTTCATATAAGCAAGTAGATAAGCTTGATAGTTATCCTGTTGAAGTGAAAAAATTAATCAAAAGAATTAAGCGAATTAAAGCAGATCATATACTGAATCAAATTCTATAATTAAGTTTTGGGTATACATTAATACAGTGCATACCCATTTTGATATTTATGCTGTACAAAAAGTCCTTTCCCTATTCATCCAAAATCACGCTACCCATACTCTAAACTCTAAACTCTCCATCATTTAGTTATCTCAATATGAGTAAATATATTACCAGCTTTTTTACTAACCTTAAGAATAATACCAATTCCATTAATTAACTTATCAATCCAGTCCAATCTTTAAAGCAGAGAGATTGGACTCTGCCTTTATCTTCACAAAGTTGTTCCAAGCATTACACACTGAGCTCACTATATCGTTATAGTTTTCAAACACCTATTCGCTAACTTGTACTGTCGAAGCAATTGTCAAACTTTCTCTATTGGATTTAATTCTAGTGAATATGGTGGGATATGGATTATCGTAATGTTCTTAAAGTTATTGGCTAAGTATGTTTGGTGCCAGATCGTTTGATCCATAATAACCACGAAATGTTTACTAATAGGTGTCGCCGTTGGAACAATTCAAGGTGCCTTGTCATTGCTTCTATGTTGCTTAGCGGAGAAACAATCGCTTCAGCTTCACCAGTATTGATACAAACGGCTCTAGGTCGGGTTTATTTTTCAGCCCAAATCTTGATTGTGGTATTGCGTTGACCAAATCTAGCTTCGCCTTGAAACCAAACAAGCACCTCTTTTAAGTGAATATGCCCTGGGATCTTAAGGAACGTTTCTATTTGGAGTTTTTTAAAGATTCTTAGGTTTACTCTGATTATTTTGGATGCTTTGAACGTGTAGTTATCCAGGTCAAGTTGAGTTCATGTAGTAAGCGGTATACACCGAATGACTAGTAAGAAACGTAAAATTAATCAAGAATGAATTGTACGATATAACTTCCTTACAAGCGACCACCTTCAGATTTTATAGCATTTGAAGTGACGTATTCTTAAGATATTCTTTTTGCTCAACAGTTATCCCAATCACAGTAAACAACTGACCATCCTATCTGGTTAAAATGCTCGATAACTGCATTAGAATTTTTGATTGTAGAATAACTACTTATCGCAAAATTTCATCTTGTTCTCAAGAATCTTTCCTGCGCTATTTCTGATCACTTACTTACTGTGATTGGTATAACCAGCTGAACTGCCACTTCGCTGTGCCTATTCAGGATTATTTACTTTTATTCAGATGTAAAAAAGCCCTAATCTTTCGATTAGGGCTTTTTTGGTG
>NZ_JARACP010000038.1 GCF_028765545.1 Aliivibrio sp. S4MY1
TCAAAATGTCCGTTATCTAAACGCTCAGTGGCAAAAGAGGGAGGCGCTAGCCCCTTGCTTTCTCTGGCTACATCGTATTGATTAAGCCATATCACCAAATGCATCATGAGAATTTCAGGTGCTACATCAACATTGCTCATGTTGATATTTACCGTGTAGGCAATATCAAACCCATCCACAGTCAACCCTTGGGTGCAATCAATCTGACCATCTTCAGCCCACAACTCGACATTCTTTGCCTCCGTAACAGACTGGGTAAATAATTCAGTTAAACTTTGTAATGCTTTCATGATTTACACCATTTCAAAGGTATAGGTTGCTTTTCCGTGAAGAAGTAAATCAACCGCTTGACGGTATTGCACTAAGCAGTTGTCCGCTTTTTGCTGCAGCGCTTCTTGTCGGTCTGCCGCCTCTGCGGTGGCGTCCGTGCTGAGTTTATTGCCCACGATGCGATTTGCCGCCAGAGAGAAGACCGCTTGCTTGTAAAGCGATACGCCTGACGCTGTCTCACCAAACCAATGCACGGAAAGATGATCAAGGGTTTCATGCAAAGTAAGCATTTCCACAAGCTCAGTATGAACGGTTAATCGAGCAAGAGTGAGGTGATGCAAAACGCTAATCTCTGTCTCATTACTTAAAAAATGGAACACATCTTGAAACTCTGCAACAGTGAGTGCAGGGTACTGCTCAGTTGCAGGTAATTGGCTTTCATATGTCTTATCTTTATTGCCAACAAATGCCATGTGACTCATGTGATACCTCCTTTAAAACACAGGCTAAGCGCGTAGCGAATAACAAGAAGCGTTCTATTTTCTTGATAACGCAAGCGCAAGCCTATGAGGGGGTTGTCTCGTTAATTAAGCGGGTTATACCCATGCGCCATCAATCCATAACTTCACGTTATCAAATTCAATCGCGGCCGCTTTTTCTAGTTGCTCGATAACATACGCAATATTCATGGATTCAAAGTTTTCAACCTGATCGCGCTCATCGTTTTGCTTACCCACAGAGCGACGAATAGAGCCTTGTTGAATGTAGAGGGATAGATTCTTGTAGCTTGTAACTAGAATACCGCTTGGCGGGAACCCAGGTACTGACACGGCAGGCAGACCACCATAGGTACCAATCACTTGCGCTTCTTCAATTTTGGCTTTTTCACTTGGCGTGTTGCCGTTTTTCGCATAGAACTTGGCTTTTTCATACGCCAACAGATCAGTACCAATAATCGCAATCAAATCCGCATCGTTTTCGCAGGTATCATGAAGAAGGCCTTTGACATTCATTACTGCGAGATCAAGGTTAGTGAAGTCACCCCCTTCACCGATGCGGATCTCATTAGTCGTGTCACCCTGCGCCAGCATGGCTTTAGGGTTATGATCACGAAGTGCTTGAAACCATCCTTTGCACACATCTTCGCCGTTAGGGTTTGCGGTTGCATTCGTGTTTGCTTCACAGGATGTGCCATAAAAACCGATGGTAATTTTATTGGCATTAATCTGCTCACGCGTTTGATTTGAGATGATGGTATTGAAGTTCTTTAGGTGCGCAAACGCATCCAGTTGGCTGTAGCGAATGTGCGTATCGAAATTGACCTGCTCACATAAGTACGGCATGGGTTTCATGTTGTACACACGCTTAGTTTTACGTGTTTTACCCGCTGAGGTATCAGTGCGACTTGCGATCATGCCTGAAACACCCAAGCCAATCGCTTCGCCTTTTTGGTTGATAACAGGAATGATGTTGATCCTTTTTAAAAACCAATTGCTCTCACGAATTTGAGCAATAAGGCGCTGAGTCGCTGCAGGGTTTACGTTAAATTTTTCAGTGGCATCCGCAACCCCATTTTGCTGCGCAACGGCTTTTGTATAGGCGTTTAATAAGACTTTTGTTGTTTCTAACATAAGTAAATACTCAATAAAAATAAAAATAAGAATACGAAAAATGAAGATCCCCCATTATAGGTAAGGCGTTTCCCCACCTTCACCCGCCAGTGCACGCTGCTCTTCATCGGTCATTGCGCTTAGCTTGGTCGTCAATTCCGTCAGCTGAGTTGATAAATCGTCCACTTTTTTTGATAATTCAGCGGTTGCCTCTGGCGGCGTTTCCTCTTCAACCGGTGGCGCTGCGGTGGGCTCTTTGCCAGCAGAGAGTGCAGTCACAGCTTCTGTTAATAAGCTTAACGCGGTTGCCACTGCTTCGTTTTGCTCTGTATTTTTTGTTAGCAGTGTTTTTATCTCTTCATCCATGTCGTTATCCTCTTCATTATTTTGCGCTTGATGGCGGTTATTGCTCATAAAGCTCATGAGTTTAGCGATAAATGAGTGCTCTTCTTGCTCACTCAACGCATTGCCCGTTAGCATTTTCTTGCTGATAGTACTTCCTGTGGAAAAAAGATCTTTTCCTTTATCTTCAGGTTTTCTGGCCGAAAGGTGAATTTCGGTGGTTCCCAGGGACGCGGGATCATCCGTTAATGCCAATCCGGTTAAGTAGTATTTTCCTGAGTCGGCGAAGTTTTTCTGAATTTCGCAGGAGGTATGCAGTAATTGGCCTTCTTCAATGGTACTGAGCAGTTTTGAATTGGGTTTTAACACTGCCCATAACTGGTTGTTGCGTTTTTCAACCGACAGGACTGAGCCAAATTTATCCCCCCAATACCAGTGCTCTTCATTAATTCGAGCGTTGTAACGTTCAGGATCGTACAACTCGGCGATGTCATCTATCACTTGTTGTTCAATATGACGACCATCAATGGTTGGTCCTGCGGTTAAAATACAAATTGGCTCTGACTGAAACATCCACGTGCTCTCCTGTGTTTTCTAAATTTAATGTAGTGAATCATTCCTCTCTTTAATAGCAGCCGTTTTTCTGTATCCCCCGATACAGAAAACCCAATGGCTGAGTCATGCCCTTATTTGTAGCACTCTGTGTTAAGCCTGAGTAAAACGCAGAGACCGATGAAAGAGAAAATTAAGCGCAGTAATGACACCCCCATTTATACCCAAAAGCAAACACTCGCCTTGGGGTATTACTTACGTCAGTACGAAACCAAAGAGATTGCCGACGAGTTGGAAGTGGAACCACGCACCGTTCAGCAATGGATAGCCAAATTTGGCTGGAAGAAAATGCGCGATGATTCGCCGGTGGAATTAATGCTGCGCCAACGCATTGCCTATTTATTGTGGATTGACAGAAAGCACGCCGAGCAACTTAAAGAGCTTGAGATGCTACTGGATCAAAAGCATAAACGCGATGAAGCCGCAGAGCGTAAAAAACGAAAAGCCAGTCATGCTGACGTCGGTGGTGCACCGGCTCGAGGGCGACCAAATAATAAAGTTAAAAATGATGTATCTGGGATCACAGCAGAGAGGCTTTCTGAGTATTACGAGACGAAATATTTTCAATATCAGAAAGACATTCATGCGCATAAAGGCGATGAGCGCATTAATGAGCAGCGATTTTATTTGAAGTCACGCCAAATTGGGTTAAGCGATTATTTCTCATTTGAAGCGTTTGAAGATGCGGTACTGACAGGGGATAACCAGGTCTTTATTTCCGCCTCTCGTAAGCAGGCTGAGATATTCAAAAATTACATCAGAAAGTTCGCGCTGCAGATTGGCGGCGTGGAATTAAAAGGCAAAGACAGCATTACGTTGAGCAATAGCGCTGAGCTTCATTTCATGTCAACCAACGTGTTTACCAGTCAAGGCTTTAATGGTCATATGTATTATGACGAAGTTTTTTGGATGCCTAATTTTCAACGATTGGATGATTATGCGGGTGGAATGTCCATCCAGGCACAGTATCGAACTACGTACTTATCAACACCGTCATCAACGGCACACGAAGCGTACCCTAAATGGACGGGACCAAAAGAAAAAGGGATTGATATCAGCCACAAAGCCCTTAAAAAAGGGGCAATGGGTGTGGATGGCGTTTTCCGTCAAATGATCACGGTGGATGATGCCATCAAAGGAGGCGCAACTTTCTTTAATATGGAGAAGTTACGCCGTAAATACCCGATAAAAAGTATTTTTGATAACCTACTTCGTTGTGTGTTTTTGGATGATTCTGCGTCATTTTTCAATATCAAAGCCTTACTCGCCTGCAAAACGGATACGTCAAAATGGAAAACCATTGATATGGGGAAATGTCGACCTGCAGGCGATCTTGAGGTGTTGGTTGGTTATGACCCAAGAGGGGGCGGGCAAGCGGATGGCTCGGATGACGCGGGGTTAGTTATTTCATTAAAACCCCTTAAAAAAGGCGGTGTGTTTCGATTCTTAGAGCGCATGAGATTAAAGGGCTCAAGTTATGAAGAGCAGGCCAAGGCCATTGAGGGCATCACTAAAAAATACCATGTTGTGCATTTAGAGATGGATACCAGCGGTGTTGGCTCCGCGGTGGCGGAGCTGGTCAGAAAGTTTTACCCAAGTTTAAAGGAAGTGAATTACAGCCCCGAAGTTAAACGGATGATGGCGTATAAAGCGCATGAAATTATTAATGCGGGCCGCCTTCAATTTGATGACAGTTGGGATGATGTGGTTCATTCCTTTTTGATGATACGACAACACACCACTAAGGCCAGTAATCAGATCACGATGATATCAACGCGAACAAAACAAGGCTCTCATGCTGATTTAGCCTGGGCTGCAATGCACGTATTGCATTGGGAGCCGATTGATATTTTAAACGATAACACAACCACGATTTCATTCTCATAAGGAGCGTATTTTGATCACCTTTGACACACCAGAAAGCGTCATGAGCTGTGACATACTCAGCTACATGGAAGTAGCGCTTGTTAATGGCTTATATGAAACGCCCATTCAACTTGATACGCTTGCTAAGGCGGTTCGAGCTAATCCAATGCACGGCTCTGCACTGTATGTAAAAGGCAATATGGCCAGCAGCTCAGTTCAGTTGCACCCTTCACTCAAAAAGCGCGATTTTAAGCGTTTTATGGCAGATTTTTTAACCTTTGGTAATGGGTATTTGCAGATTGTCCGCAATGGGTTTCGCGAGATTGTGGCCATTAAGCATTTACCTGCACTGTTTATGCGCCGTAAAGAAAAGAGTGATGAGTATTGCTATAAGCCAAAAGCGTTCAGTGATGAGGGGCGAATTGACTACCGTGCAGGGCAGGTATTTCATTTAACCGAATACGACGTCTCTCAAGAGTTGTATGGATTACCGCAATACATCGGCGCATTAAGCTCTATTTGGTTAAATGAAGATGCGACCTTGTTTCGTCGTAAGTATTATATTAATGGCTCGCATGCAGGGTATATTCTTTATATGAATGACTCGAATCTGACAGAAGAGCAAGAAAAAGAAATCAAACAAAAACTCTCAAAGGGTGGCGCATTTAAAAACATCTACATTAACGCAAAAGGTAGAGATAGCAAAAAGCCAGAACTAACCCCAATCGGTCAGGTGGAAGCGAAAGATGCCTTTAAAGACATAAAGAGCATGACGACGAATGATGTATTGGCCAGTCATCGCATTCCGTTGGAGTTGATGAGCATTGTTCGTGAGGGATTTAGCTCAAGCAGTGATTTAAACAAAGTGGACC
>NZ_JARACP010000039.1 GCF_028765545.1 Aliivibrio sp. S4MY1
AATCGTGTTGATGCATTTGTTATAACGCATCTAAAAGTTGTCTAAGTCTATTTTATATTTAGATAACACTTCTTGCATTTGAAGTTTCTTTTGACCAGCGGATACTGCCATTACTTTTGCTGTAACATCCGTGATTTCACCCTTTGTTATACCCGCTTTCTTTGACTCTTGTAAGTAATATCGAATGCATGGTAAACAGTTCATTGCCATTGCTGCTGACAACCCTACCAATAATTCTGTACGAGTATCTAAGTGTTCATTAGTATGAGTTGAATGATAAAATTCTTCATAAACTTTTTGATGCTTACCTAACATAAAATCTCCCTGTAAGTTACTTAGTAATATCCATATTTCCAATATAACCATCGACCTTACATTACACCGTCATTATAAGATTGGATGTAGATCAAATTCAGTTCAGAAGCTAAATAAGAAGACTAAACCATTAGTTTTGAACTGCGTTATAACGCCTGCATAACACGTTTGCTACGATACAGACCTAGCTGAATTTTACTGCCTTAATCACTGAAACTAAAGGCAAACTGACAACGCCGAGTGTAGCAAATCGTGTTGATGCATTTGTTATACGACTTCGGGACTATGCCAACAAGCGTGAAATTACCCTCAATCACTATGTAATCATATTTGTAATAGCTAACAAATAATGAGAACTCTGTCCTGATTTAATTATTATGATTTTATCTTTAAATCTTGTGTCATTAAAGTTTAAGCTTACATTAATTCCAAAGGACAGATGAATGGGCAACGCAGTTAAAGTAGGCGATAAAGGGACTGACCATGATGGGTTTCCACAAACCCCTATTATAACAGGCTCACCAAATGTGAATATTGATGGAGCACCTGCATGTAGAGAAGGGGATAGCCTTATGCCCCATGCAAAACCTAAGCACCCTCCTCACCCTAGAACTATATCTTCTGGCTCTTCATCAGTATTCATAAACGGTAAACCTGCTGCTTTAACTGGCAGTTCTATTAGCTGTGGCGGCGTTACGATTGGCGGTGGTACAGTAAACATTGGAGATAAAGCGCCAGTAAATACAGCTAGCTCCTCACTACAAAGTAATCCCCCTGCAACAGAAAGTCCTTTCATTACAAATAAAAGAGCTGCTTATCAAAAACGATTAGCAGAGAGAAGCGCAGCATTAGAGAATTCACAAGCATCAAAAGCTTATGACTCCCCTCTTATTACGCGTGGCTCTAAAGCAACTCAGGCATTAGACGACTCATGGCGTAATGAACAGCAATGCTCTTTAATTGATGAACTTAATAACAACCATCAAGACGTAGTTATTCTAGATATGGAAGATACCCATAAGTTATTAAATAACTTATGGGTTGATTTAGGTAAAGACACCGCTTTCTTAGCGGCTAGCATTAATAGCGCAAATACTTGGTTTCAGCACACAACCCCAATATTCGATGCAAAAGGCCTAGTTAAGCAATTTGGTGACATTAATATCAAGGCGGACATCATTGAAAGTAAAGGAAAGCAATTTATTGCTTTCTCTGGAAAGAAAAATGGAAAAGAAATCCTTCACGCCCTTGTTAATGGCACTCGAATTAATATGAATGGTAAAAAATACCCTATTAATAGCCCAAAGGTTCAGCAAGTTGGTTTAAGTCCTAAAGCGAGAGCAAGCGGATTTAAAGGCGCAGGTGTATTAACCTTCGTGGTATCAGCAGCGATAGCAACGACCGACCTTGTATTTAAAGACGATTACCATTTAGTCGATTGGTTTGGCAATGTTGGTTCTGATATGTTCAAGGCACTGCTACAGTTTGGAGCAGGAGAGGCAATGTTGTTTGGCATTGTAGCACTGACTGGCTATATCGTTTTAGGTTTTGTATTAGTAGCTGTTGCCTATTTAACAATCGAATGGCTATGGAATGAATATAAAGTTACAGATGAGATTATTTTGGAGCTAGAACGTGTCATCAACTAAGATGAGATTTTTGGGGGTAGTATTTTTTATATTAATCCCATTATTATGGTGGGTGCCAACTAATGGAGTTTGGAGAGATTATCAAAACCTATTAAACCATAAAGATGAAGTACAATTATCATTGTTTACTTTATGGGTACCTATTGGTGGATTTTTTGCCGTTATTTTAAATTCAATTTTGATGAGTATTACTATTATATCAGGTAAGAAAGCTCGTTTAATTATTGGAGAGCATTGGACAAGTAGTATAAATAAAACCTGTATATATAGTGCATTGTTTGGGGTCATATTTGCTATGATGTTTGCTCTTTATAGCATGAAGTTACTCGATGAATATGGGTATGAATACAGTTATGAATTAACTAAAATCACCCCAACAGGAATTCACTTGATGTATGTAAAGGCACCTTAAAAAATAAAAGCTAATTCAGCTCACAATAAATTTGTGGGCTGAATTAAACCAAATTAGTCGTTGGAGTACCCCACGAAAAGTAGACACTCTCTATTTTACTTATTTTCATACTCAACTGGGCTTACATAGCCTAACGCTGAGTGCCTTCTTTTGCGGTTATAGAACACTTCGATGTACTCGAAGATCCCTGCTCTAGCTTCATTTATAGACTGATAATCTTCCGCATAAATCAGTTCGACTTTTAGTCGACTGAAAAACGATTCCATTACTGCGTTATCCCAACAGTTACCTTTACGACTCATGCTTGGCTCTCCGCCATGTCTACGCATAAAGTCTTTGTACACCGCGATCTGAGTGGATAATAAGCCCCTTAGGGGGCTTACGTGATGTGAATGCCATTTTCAAAGCATCAGTCACCAGTTGGTTGGTCATTGTTGTATTCAATGACCAACCAACAATACGTCTAGAATGTAAATCCATTACTGTAGCTAAGTATAGCCAACGATCTTTAACCCAGATATAAGTAATGTCTGTTACCCATTTTTGATTTGCTATTGGCGATTCAAAATCTCGACGTAATAAGTTATCAGCTACGTTCGTTATAGCTGCAACATCTTTGATATATTTAAACGACTTGCCATTACGTGCTTTTATCTGTTTTTCTAGCATAATATCAGCAATATAATTAACACTGCAGCTCTCACCTTGTGCGATTAATTCCCTGGTAATTCGAACTGCTCCATAACGAGCTCGAAACTCAGCATAAGTTTGCATAATTAGCAGTTCAAAGCGCTGCCTTCTCAAGAGCCGCTCACTTAGTGAGCGGCCTCTCCAGCGATAATATCCAGATCTAGATACCTTCAAAGCGCGACACATCAGCGTCACCGTGTATTCGCCGATAAAGCTATGAATATATTCGTACTTTACTCTTGGCGCTTCGCAAAGTACGCAGAGACCTTTTTTAAGAATTCTAACTCTTCTTTGAGTCGCATATTTTCAAGTTTTAATTGCTGCATTTCTTTCGTCTCCTGCTTTGAATAATCAATCCCCTCAAGGGTATTAAATTGTTTATCAGAGAGGCGTGTAAATTGACGTTTCCAATTAGCTATTTGTTGCGCACTGACACCAAGTTGCTTAGCAACTTGTGTTGCAGTTCGGTCTGGAAGTTGTGAGAGACGTACAGCTTCTTTTCGAAACTCTTCCGTGTACGCTGACTTTCTTTGTTTACCCATATAACACCCCTTGATTAGACTGTAGTTCTAACTTAATGTGGTGTCTACAAAACGTGGGTAACTCCAACACATAACGCCTGCATAACACGTTTACTACTAAGAAATTATACTTAATATTGACGCCTTAAAACGAGAAACACCCAGCAAACTGAGATTGCCGAGTGTAGTAAATCGTGTTGATGCATTTGTTATAAGTAACGATCATCTCAATTTTACTAAAATACCATTAAGAGGATCGTATTATGCATAATTACCTCTCGAACCTCGAACCTCGAAACTGTAACAATTAGAATAAACATACCTTTCCCACTTGGTTCATCAATATTAGTTATTCTATTATCGCCAATTAATCCACTACAGAGCATATCAGCAGGAGCACTATTACTTAAATATTCTTTAATTAACAACTCAATTTCGAGTAAATCAAATGATTGATTTCTTATTTTTATTTCATCATATATCCAGGTGATAAGCTCAAGTAACTCTTTTTGAAATTGAAGATGCTCTCTAAAATTCTCGATATTTTCATAAGTATCATACAACGAAAATAGCCATTCGTTATAAAAGAAAGGAAAAGGCTGAAGATCATTGGATAACTGGAACACATCGCTTAAATAATGGGCTAAGTAACTAATCCTTGGATTTGCTCCATTATTGATTTTAGACTTTATAAAACATTGTATAGATGATGAAGCGAAACGAGTATTATTATATGATGATAAGACAGATGGTGCGTTAGAATCCTTACACAACTTTAAAACCTTATTAACTAGATCATCCCAGCCAGAATTTTGATTATCAATTTTTTTAATTGAACTAAAATCTCGGCCAATCTGTATGTTTTTAATGCTTTTCCTTTGGTATAAACCTTCTAAAACTTCCCCAAGTGTTGAAACGCACTCCTCTCCCTTAACTGCTTCCCCACACATCCATCGTGATTTCCAAACTAATTTATGATTAGGGGCACATGCGCCAAACCAACCATGAGACAATTTGTTGATATTACCATTAGTAATACCAACATTATTTAACAATGGCACTTGACTCATCGGAGCTTTGATAAGGTTAAAAACTGGCCATTCAGAAAGTAACTTGTACTCTTTATCTGTACTACACCCCTTTGTTATTGGTATTACAGGTATTTTTTTATTGCCATTTACTTATGACTCCAGATGCATTAGATATATTCCATTCATCACGATATACAAATAAAACATCGGCCAATTCGCCACAAATAGTTTTCCCATTTTTGTTATATTTGGCATACGGTTGTTTATCAATATAACCTAATTCAACTGAAACTGACTTAGGCTGATTCGTTGCAATAGAATCATATTGATATACAATTTTTGCCAATCCATCTGTGAAATTTTTTGAAAACAATCGAGTTAGCTGTGCCAGTTCTCCTTTACCACTTTTAGAGGTCATTGTATCGTATTGCTTGTCTATTAATTTATCAATTTCATGAGCTAACCCCATATCACCTATCAAACCTCTACTTAAATTTATTATTTATTACGATCTTTAATGAGTTACTTA
>NZ_JARACP010000004.1 GCF_028765545.1 Aliivibrio sp. S4MY1
CCATTTTATCCATTTAAGTTCCTGTGTCAAGTACTTATTTGAAACTAAATTTTTAACCATCATCCTGAACCAGATTGCTAACCCCTTATGGGACGGGCTCTCCGTGTCAGTGAGGTCGCATTATAGAGAGTTCGATCACATTAGCAAGGGCTTTTTTAATAATATTCCAATTTTATGTTTTTATGGTTAAAGTCCATACAATTCAGTGTTAAATTAGCCTTAAAGACGCATTCTATTAACAGTTGATTATCATTTTAAGGGCATATAATATGAATTCTCCATTACGAAGCTATAAATCTACCTTTCCTACTATTGGATCAAATACCTATATAGATATTTCATGTGTTCTAATTGGAGATATCACTATCGGTCAAAACTCTAGTGTTTGGCCTTTGGTTGTAGCTAGAGGTGATGTAAATAGTATCTCTATCGGCGATAGATCTAATATTCAAGACGGTTCAGTTCTGCACGTTACGCATAAAAATACAGAAAACCCAAAAGGAGCCCCATTACTTATTGGTAATGATGTCACTATTGGCCATAAAGTCATGTTGCATGGTTGCGTAATTGAAGATCGAGTTCTTGTTGGAATGGGAAGCATTATTCTAGACAACGCTTATATTGAAGCGGATGTAATGATTGGCGCTGGTAGTCTGGTTCCACCAAATAAACGGCTAGAAAGTGGCTACCTTTATATAGGTAGCCCAGTTAAGCAAGTTCGCCCCCTATCTATAGAGGAAATAGCATCACTTAAAAAATCAGCATCAAATTACGTTGTATTTAAAAACGACTACATAGAAGAAGAAACTAGCTGATTTCAATTTCTCCTGAAGCATTGAACTCTTCATCTTCGATCAATGCTTCAGCTGTATCTTCAATATCAAAACGCAACTGATTAAAAATCTCACAGGCTTTCTCTTGACTGCAAACAGGTTCTCCGCTTTCTTCTTCAAGCCATGAGAATGAAACCAAACAATTAATTAAGTTTCCCATTTGTTGTGCTGAAAAACGCACACACTGGTTATCCAGATCTACGGTTAAATCATCTGAAAATAGAATCGATTGATTCATTACATACCTTCTAAGTTTTTTCGTAATTCGCGTAAAATTTGTTTGCTGCCTGGACGTAGCCCTCTCCACACAGTAAAACTTTCTGCAGCTTGACCAACTAACATACCTAACCCATCATAAGCTTGGTAAGCATCGTTTTCTAATGCCCATTGGTTAAAGATGGTTTTTCCTGAACCATACATCATGTCATAGCTAATCGCACCACCAGAGAATATAACAGGATCAATTTGAGGAAGCTCTCCAGATAAACTTGCAGATGTTGAATTAATAATGACATCAAAACTCTTATTAATGTCACTCATCTCTTTTGCTTCTATCCTTCCATAAGAAGAAAACAACCCTGCAAGTTGTTTTGCTTTTTCATAAGTTCGATTAACAAGCGTAATAGAAGCTGGGTTTTGCTTTAATAAAGGAAGAATGACACCACGAGCTGCGCCACCAGCACCAATTAATAAAATGTGTTTATCTTCTAAAGGTACTTGGTACTGCAATAAATCTTGAACTAACCCTTCGCCATCTGTGTTATCACCTAAAATAATGCCATCATCCAATTTTTTAAGTGTATTTACGGCTCCTGCTAGTTTTGCTCTTTCGGTTAATTGATCGACAAACTGAAATGCTTCTTCTTTAAAAGGGACCGTTACATTACAGCCTTTCCCTTGTTGAGAAAAAAACGCGGTCACTGACTCAACAAAACCATTTATGGGTGCTTCAATTGCTGAATATTCTAAATTCTGCATTGTTTGACGAGCAAATAAGGTATGAATAAAAGGTGATTTACTGTGTTTAACCGGGTTACCAAAAACGGCATACTTATCCATGTGAAAATATTCCCTGCAATGAAAGCGCTAAATGATGTTAGTAACCTTACCTTAAACCTATCATTGATGCATTACCCCTGGCGTAGCGTATTACCTGTTTTCGCATCACGAATTTCGGTTGGTTGAGTGCGATTACCCACTTCCCCTTGAAAAATGACCACACCTGTATTTCCTAGTTGAGCTTCAACTTCGGCAACACTTCGACAAGGCTCTAATCCTGAAAGGTTAGCACTGGTTGAAGTAATAGGCTTACCGAATGCATTACAAATAGCTTTCACTTGAGAGTGACCCGTTACTCTGACAGCAATACTATTAAACTGCCCAGTAACTAAAGATAATGTGGTTTCTTTAACAGGAACAATCCAAGTGACAGGACCAGGCCATGACGCTTTAATGGCATTGACTTGATCTTCTGTTAATTGTTCTAAATCGATATAAGGTAATAGTTGTTCAATAGATGCTGCAATTAAGATTAACCCTTTTTCTTTTGGTCTCTGTTTTACATCTAGCAATTTTAGCAAGGCTTGCTCATTATCAGGATCACAACCAACACCAAAAACACCTTCGGTCGGATAAGCGATAACATTCCCTATGTTCAAGGCCTCTACGACTTGATTTAGATTCTTCACATTAATACCACTCTCTTCTATATGTTGTATCTATTCTATTGATCTACTCAAATCACACAACCGCTTTCCTTTTTTGAATTGTCATCAATCATTAATAAGTTGAGCATTTCCTTACGCAAACGTTTTCCTTAATAAAAAATAACCGTATAATGCAGATAACTTTTCTATATTGCCAATATCTTTATTTAAGGAGTTCACAATGAAAGTCGGTATTATCATGGGTTCAAAATCAGACTGGCCAACAATGAAACTGGCCGCTGAGATGCTTGACCGCTTTAATGTGCCTTATGAGACAAAAGTAGTTTCTGCACACAGAACTCCTCAATTACTTGCCGATTATGCAACTCAAGCAAAAGATCGTGGCATTAAAGTAATTATCGCAGGAGCAGGCGGCGCTGCACACCTTCCAGGAATGGCAGCTGCATTCACAAGCGTTCCTGTTTTAGGTGTTCCAGTACAATCTCGCGCACTTAAAGGAATGGATTCATTGCTTTCAATTGTGCAAATGCCAAAAGGTATTGCTGTTGGTACGCTTGCGATAGGTGAGGCGGGAGCTGCTAATGCGGGTATTCTTGCTGCTCAAATCATTGGAACATCAAACGAAGAAGTAATGGCTGCGGTTGAAGCTTTCCGTAAAGAACAAACTGAAATGGTGTTAGAGAACCCAGATCCATCAGAGGATTAATCATGAATGTTCTTATTTTAGGTTCAGGTCAATTAGCTCGAATGATGTCTTTAGCTAGTGCTCCACTGAATATTGATGTGATCGCTTATGATGTTAATAGCCAACAAATTGTACATCCATTAACCCAACAAACTATTGATTTATCATTAGAGCAAGCGATAAACAATGTTGATGTAATTACCGCTGAGTTTGAACATATTCCTCATCATATTCTAGATATTTGCAGTATTAGTGGAAAATTCCAACCAACGCCTGATGCAATAAAGGCGGGGGGAGATCGTCGTCTTGAGAAAAAGTTATTAGACAATGCTCATGTTGCAAACGCCAAATACCATATCATCAATACCAAACAAGACTTTCTTAATGCTATCGATACTGTCGGGATCCCTATGGTTTTGAAAAGTGCCTTAGGTGGTTATGATGGAAAGGGTCAATGGCGCTTAAAAGATCTATCTCAAATTGATTCTATTTGGGAAGAAATGGATGAGCTAATCAAAAACTCTCCAGATCAAGCCATGGTTGCTGAACAATTTATTCCATTTAACCGTGAAGTTTCACTTATTGGTGCTCGTAATAAAAACGGTCAAATGGTGACTTACCCACTGACGGAAAATGTTCATGTCGATGGAGTTCTGGCTTTATCAACCGCATTAGAAGGCACCAGTGAGTTACAAGAACAAGCCGATCGCATGTTTACCGCTATCGCAGATGAGCTTAATTATATCGGAGTGCTTGCTATTGAGTTTTTCGATGTAGGCGGAAAGTTACTTGTAAATGAAATCGCTCCACGAGTTCATAACTCTGGACATTGGACTCAGCAAGGTACTGATATTTGCCAATTTGAAATGCACATTCGAGCAGTATGCAACTTACCATTAACGGGTAATGAATTACTTCGCTCAACAGCGATGATTAATATTTTAGGTGAAGATAGCTTACCAGATGAAATATTAACAATGCCGAATTGTCATATTCATTGGTATGGAAAAGAGAAGCGAGCAGGTAGGAAGATGGGGCATATCAATGTATGTGCTGAGTCCCCTGATATGCTACAAAAAGAGCTTTCTAAACTTGCGAATATTTTAGATAAACAAGCCTTTAAAGCCCTTTCTTAGATCTTAAATAATGAGTAACTTAATACTGATGATTAAGTTACTCTGCTTAGCTCTGATCTTCGGCACACTTTTTATCTGCACAAATAACTCGAACCCCTACTGCTGTTTCTTTTTTTAGCAGCAATTCAAAACCACATTTTTGGCAACACCCTTGTTGCGGTTCTAAATTAACAGCAAAACGACAGGCCGGATAAGCATCACACGCATAAAATGATTTACCAAAACGTGACTGTTTTTCATGCAATAAGCCTTTTTTGCAACTCGGGCATTCAATCAACTCTTTTGGCTCTTCCTTTTTCTGCTCTAACGATTCAATGTGCGTACATATGGGATAAGTAGAACAACCGATAAACATGCCATATCGACCCTGCCTTAATACTAACTCATTTTCACACTCAGGACATGGGATTCCCAGCTCTTTAACTATATGACCATCATTACTTTTTAATGGGCGAATATAGTCGCATTCAGGATAATTTTGGCACCCCAAAAATGGACCTCTTTTACCATAACGGATCATAAGTTCACCGCTACATTCCGGACAACTTTGATGCTCTAGCGCGTGTTCGTGAGCTTGAAATAATTGCTTATCTATTTTCCCAGACATTCAAAAACCTTAATGCGTAATGCCTACATCTGCAGTATAAAGCAGCTCTTCCATCTGCGTATAAGCACTCTCTTGACCTGGAACATTGAACAACACCATTAGCACGACCCATTTCAAATCGTCCAAAGAAAGATCCTCTGTTTCTAATGCCATTACCTGTTCGATGACCATTTCTCTCGTTTCACTTGTCAGTACTTTAATTTGCTCTAAAAAAAGTAAAAAACCACGACAAGCAGTGTCAATTCCATCAATTTCTTGTTGAGTATACACGCGCATTGACGTTGATGTACTTGGTTCTATGTGCGTATAAGAGTCCGATTCTTGTAGACGAGCTAAGTCTTCTAACCAATCAAGTGCTTTATAAATAGCCTCTTGGTGAAAGCCTGCTTTTAATAATTCTTCTTCAAGTTTTTCTTGTTCTACGTTTAGTTCAACATCACTATGGATATATGTTTCAAATAGATACATAAGAACATCCATCATGGCTAGCCCCTCCGCTTTTTAATGTAACCCCCTGGGACTGCAGCGATGAAACCTTGCAACTCTAATTCAAGTAATTGCATCATGATTTCATGTACAGGCATCTGACACCGCTCTGCGATTATATCAACAGGCGTCGCCTCACTGCCTACGGTAGCGAACACTTCAGGAAATGGCAATTGTTCTGTGATAACTTCTTGATCGAATAAGGACGGTTGGTGAGATATTGCACATTCAGTTAAAGCCCCAATTTCATCAAAAATATCTTCTGGAGATGAAACCAGTTTTGCTCCTGCTTTAATTAAGCTATTTGATCCTTGAGCCGTAGGGTTTTGAATCGACCCTGGAAGTGCAAAGACTTCTCGACCTTGTTCATTAGCATACCTTGCTGTAATCAGCGATCCTGAACGCTCAGCAGCTTCAACAACCAATACACCCGTCGAGAGTCCACTAATGATCCTATTTCGCCTGGGGAAATTATCAGCTCTTGGTGGTGTGTCAGGTCTAAACTCAGAAACCAAGGCGCCATTTTCACTCACTCGCTGAGCCAAGGCTCGGTGCTTAGCTGGGTATATCTTTTCTAGTCCAGAACCAAGAACAGCAATGGTTTTTCCTTTTGCTTCTATTGCACCATGATGTGCATACCCATCCACACCTAACGCAAGACCACTGGTTACAACATAATTATGTTGAACAATTGAGCGAGCAAATTCTTTAGAGCAATCTAATCCTTCAAGACTGGCATTTCTACTCCCAACTATCGCAACTTGTGGTTCAGACAAACACAACGCATCGCCCTTAACAAAAAGTACAGGAGGTGGAGCACTAATCTCAGACAACAACTTAGGGTATCTAGGATCGGTTAATGGCAAGATAGTATGATCAGAACTCTTTGCTTGCCAATTCAAACAGCTCTCAACTTGCTTATTCCCCATCTGTTTTAAATAAGTAATTTGAGATAGAGATAAGCCTAAAGCTTGTAACTGCTCATTATTGTATTGCAGAATATTTTCAACTGAATCGACACTGAGTAAACGAGACATTACCTTCCCACCTACTCTAGGACAAAAGCATAAAGTTAACCAAGCCGATAGATGATCTTCAGAAATGGGCATAACTTTATTTATTCCTCATTAGGAGACACGGCTATAACGCCTTTGTGTATTGGCATTTCACTTTTTGTGATGAGTGCTAAGCTAAATTTTTCATAAGGTCTAATAACGATTAACTCACCAATTTCAGTCTGAGGCAGTTGAATACCTTTTTTCTTGGTGTCTTTATCCGTCTCATAGTAATACTCGCCTTTATTACCATTAACAATATTTCCTTTCTCTCTCAAAGAAAACATACTTCCTTGCAATAAGCCGTCATTACTTCCTTTATCTATCACCGCGACTTGATTAACCGCTAAGTATTCTCCACCATCAATTGAACCTAATATGGATACATCAATATCTATTGGTGCAGGCTGGGGATAAAAAGTTGTCGTTAATTCTGTTTTTATTTCATCAGAAGAAATAGGTAAAACCACATCGTTAATTGCAATTTCTTGCTGCTGTTTAATGATTTTTAACCCGCTCATTCCTTCATTTCTTTCAGCTAACTCTGCAACACCTACAAGACGAAGAGCATAAGATGAGGCTTTATCGTCCTTACGCGAAAACTCATTAACGACTCGGTATATGCCCCATTCTTTATGTGATAACTCAGCATCCACGTACACCCTTTCACTTGCACTTAAAAATTTACGACCGTCACTAGTTCCTAGCACTCGGTAAGACGTTTCATAATTTATGTCGTCAATCAAACGATCGGACTGTAAATAGGGCACGACTAAGCTAGTCGGTAATGTAGGGACAGGCTCTTTCACTACCTTACGCACTTTAGGCGACAATTTCTTAAGCGGCTTAAGACTTAATACTGGGCTTCCATTATGCCAAGTTAAGGTTAATTCATCCCCTGGGTAAATTAAGTGAGGATTATTTATACTGGGGTTAATTTTCCATAATTTTGGCCAAAACCAAGGACTATCTAAGAATAATGCCGAAATATCCCAGAGAGTATCCCCTTTCTTAACGGTATATTGCTCTGGATAATCTTGTTTTAAAACCAGTTTATCGTCACTTGATATTGATGGTGATGAAAATAAAATAGCGCTAATTAATGATGAAAAAATGAGTGTTTTTTTTAACATGGTCCGCTTTCCTTGTCAGACATACCAACCGATGCTGTCATTTGCTCAATAAAATGTCTAGAATTGGAGCTATTAGGTTTATGCCGTTTTCGGCGCAGTTCAACATTTAGAGTAATTATGGCTTTATTAGAAGTATTAACGTTTCCGGACGATCGTCTACGCACCGTAGCAAAACCGGTAGAAGCAGTAACACCTGAAATCCAAAAGTTCATCGACGACATGATTGAAACCATGTACGACGAAGAAGGTATTGGCCTTGCTGCGACACAAGTTGATTTTCACCAACGTATTGTTGTGATCGACGTATCTGACACACGCGATGAACCAATGGTTTTGATCAACCCAGTAATCACACAAAAAAGTGGCGATGATGGTATTGAAGAAGGTTGTTTATCTGTTCCTGGCGCAAAAGGAATGGTTCCTCGTTCTGCAGAAGTATCAGTAACGGCTCTTGATCGCGATGGCAAAGAATTTAGCTTTGATGCTGATGACTTATTAGCTATCTGCGTTCAGCACGAATTAGATCACCTTGATGGCAAACTTTTTGTTGATTACTTATCGCCGTTAAAGCGTAAGCGCATCAAAGAAAAGTTAGAGAAGATCAAAAAATTCAACGCTAAAAACTAGCCATAACAATCCAAATAACTACTAAGCTATTTATTTGGATTGATATTAGAGATACCGAGGTCAACTTGAATAAACCATTACGCATTATTTTTGCGGGCACGCCCGATTTTGCCGCTCGCCATTTATCTGCACTTATCTCCTCTCACCATGAAGTGATAGGCGTATACACTCAACCAGATCGTCCTGCAGGTCGTGGTAAAAAGCTAACTGCGAGTCCAGTTAAAGAATTGGCGCTTGAGCACAATATCCCAGTGTTCCAGCCTGAAAACTTTAAGAGTGACGAAGCAAAGCAAGAACTGGCTGACCAAAATGCAGATTTAATGGTTGTGGTTGCTTATGGCTTATTGCTACCACAAGCGGTGTTAGATACACCAAGACAGGGTTGCATTAATGTTCATGGTTCTATTCTTCCTCGCTGGCGTGGTGCAGCTCCTATTCAACGCTCCATTTGGGCTGGTGATGCTGAAACAGGCGTAACCATTATGCAAATGGATATTGGTTTAGATACTGGCGACATGCTAAGCATTGCAACACTCCCAATTGAAGCAACAGATACCAGTGCGTCAATGTACAATAAATTGGCTGAACTTGGTCCTGTTGCTCTTGTTGAATGTTTATCGACGATTGCTGACGGCACTGCTGTTGCTGAAAAGCAAAACGATGAACAGGCTAATTACGCGAAAAAACTCAGCAAAGAAGAAGCTAAGATTGATTGGACAATGGATGCAGAAGCGATTGAACGTTGTGTTCGTGCTTTTAATCCTTGGCCAATGAGTCACTTCTCTGTTGAAGATAAAGCCATTAAAGTGTGGCAATCTCGTGTTGAAGAATACGCAGGAAATGCAACGCCAGGCACCATCATTCAAGCAGATAAAACAGGAATTTATGTTGCCACTGGCTCAAATGCCATTGTATTTGAACAACTGCAAGTTCCTGGAAAAAAAGCAATGGGCGTTCAAGATATTTTGAACTCTCGCAAAGAATGGTTTGAAGTGGGTAATACCCTTAACTAATTCTTCAAAAATATAAAAAGGTGGCATAATTGCCACCTTACTTTTTAAATGGCAAATATCATATTTGCCTTTTTATTTTTGCCAACCATATTTTAGGTGATGACATGAACGTTCGTGCTGCGGCAGCCAAAGTTATTTATCAAGTTGTCGATCAGGGTCATTCTCTCTCTTCAGCGCTTCCAAAAGCTCAATCTGAGATCAAACCTCGTGATCAGGCTTTACTGCAAGAGATCTGCTATGGCGTACTGCGCTTTCTTCCTCGTTTAGAGTCTGTTGCTCAATCATTGATGGATAAACCATTAAAGGGAAAACAACGAGTATTCCATCATCTAATTCTTGTTGGTATCTATCAACTGAGTTTCATGCGTATTCCTGCACACGCAGCTGTAGCTGAAACGGTTGAAGGCACAAAGAATTTAAAAGGTCCAAAACTGAGTGGATTGATCAACGCTGTGCTACGTAACTATCAACGTAGCCAAGAAGAATTGGATGCGAAATCAGTAAGTCATGATTCTGGTAAATACGGTCACCCTGGTTGGTTATTGAAAATGCTACAACAAGCCTACCCAGAGCAATGGGAAAATATTGTTGAAGCCAATAACAGTAAAGCACCAATGTGGTTACGTGTTAACAGTCAACACCACACTCGTGATGAGTACATAGCTCTACTTGAAAAAGAAGAGATTGAAGTGACTCCACACAGCCAAGCAACAGACGCATTATTATTAGATAAAGCACGCGATGTATATACACTACCAGGCTTTGAGCAAGGTTGGGTTTCTGTGCAAGATGCTGCAGCGCAATTATCGGCAGAATATCTACAGCCTCAAGATGGCGAGTTAATTTTAGACTGTTGTGCTGCGCCAGGCGGTAAAACAGCTCACATTTTAGAGCGCACAAAAAATACCAATGTGGTTGCGATTGACTGTGATGAAACACGTTTAAAACGAGTTTATGAAAACTTAGAGCGCTTAAACCTTAAAGCACAAGTTATTTGTGGCGACGCTCGTCACCCTGAAGAGTGGTGGAAAGGTGAGCAATTTGACCGCATTTTATTAGATGCGCCTTGTTCTGCAACTGGTGTTATTCGTCGTCACCCAGACATCAAGTGGCTACGCCGTTCTGAAGATATTAAAGCGCTGGCTGAGCTGCAAAGTGAAATCTTTGATGCGATGTGGCTACAGTTAAAATCTGGCGGCACCATGGTGTATGCGACGTGTTCAATCACTCCGCAAGAAAACTGTGACCAAGTAAAAGCCTTTTTAGAGCGCACAAAAAATGCCTCTTTAGTAGACAATACCGATCCTGCGAAACCAGGACGTCAAATTCTTCCTGGTGAAGAGAATATGGACGGCTTCTACTACGCTGTTCTACAAAAAGCATAACCTATATACGAGCGAGCAAGCGGTATGAAAATCATAATCTTAGGTGCAGGGCAGGTTGGCGGCACACTGGCTGAAAACTTGGTGGGCGAAAACAATGACATTACCGTTGTTGATAAGAGTTCGGAGCGACTGCGTGAGTTACAAGATAAATATGACCTTCGTGTTGTTCAAGGATTTGCCAGTCATCCAGACACCTTGAGAGAGGCTGGGGCACAAGATGCCGATATGCTGGTTGCGGTAACCAATTCTGACGAAACCAATATGATTGCGTGTCAGATAGCATTTACGCTCTTTAATACCCCAAACCGTATTGCTCGTATTCGGTCACCTGAATACTTAAAAGAAAAAGATCGCCTGTTCCAATCAGACGCGATTCCTGTTGATCACTTAATTGCACCTGAAGAATTAGTGACGGGATATATTGAACGTTTAATTGAATACCCAGGTGCGCTTCAAGTGGCTAGTTTTGCAGAGAAAAAAGTCAGCTTAGTGGCAGTAAAAGCCTACTATGGTGGCCCTCTCGTTGGGAATGCGTTATCTGCACTTCGAGATCATATGCCACATATTGATACTCGCGTTGCTGCTATTTTCCGACAAGGTCGTCCTATTCGTCCTCAAGGCACCACCGTTATCGAAGCCGATGATGAGGTTTTCTTTGTTGCAGCAAGTAACCATATCCGTTCAGTAATGAGTGAGCTGCAACGCTTAGAGCGCCCATACAAACGAATAATGATCGTTGGTGGCGGTAACATCGGTGCAGGCCTTGCGCGACGTTTAGAGCACAATTACAGCGTGAAATTGATTGAACGTAATATGAAACGCGCTGAAGAATTATCTGAGTTACTTGAAGAAAGTATCGTTTTTTGTGGTGATGCCGCCGATCAAGAATTATTGAGTGAAGAACACATCGACCAAGTGGATGTCTTTATTGCTGTAACCAATGAAGATGAAGCCAACATAATGTCAGCCATGCTTGCAAAACGCATGGGGGCAAAAAAAGTCATGGTCCTGATCCAACGTGGCGCTTATGTCGACTTGGTACAAGGAGGCGTGATTGATGTCGCCATTTCTCCACAGCAAGCGACCATTTCAGCGCTATTAACACACGTTCGTCGTGCTGATATCGTAAATGTATCTTCTCTTCGTCGTGGTGCAGCAGAAGCGATTGAAGCCATTGCTCATGGTGATGAAACAACATCGAAAGTGGTTGGCAAAGAGATTCAAAACATCAAACTCCCACCAGGCACAACCATTGGCGCAATTGTTCGTGGTGAAGAAGTGCTCATTGCCCATGATAAAACCGTGATAGAACAGGATGATCACGTTGTTATGTTCCTTGTGGATAAGAAATACGTTCAGGATGTCGAACGCTTATTCCAACCGAGTCCGTTCTTCTTATAATTATGGTTAACTACAAACCGATCCTATTCGTAATAGGGCTTGTTTTATCTAAACTTGCCCTATTTATGTATATCCCAACACTCGTCGCTCTTTTCACTGGTACCGGCGGTTTCATCGAGTTTGGACAAGCGGTTGCTATTACTCATATAGTGGCATTTGCTTGTTTAACTTTTGGCCGCAGTAAACAGTTTAAAATGAACGTGCGGGATATGTTCCTTATCACCACATTAGTCTGGACCATTGCCAGTGCCTTTGCTGCATTACCATTTGTCTTCATCAACCATATCAGCTTTACTGATGCCTACTTTGAAACCATGTCAGGAATAACAACAACAGGCTCTACGGTTCTCAGTGGTTTGGATGATATGGCGCCCAGCATTTTACTATGGCGATCAACGCTACAATGGCTTGGCGGAGTGGGATTCATTGTAATGGCGGTTGCTATTCTTCCAATGCTAAATGTTGGTGGTATGCGACTGTTCCAAACAGAATCGTCCGATTGGTCAGATAAAAGTGCACCAAGAACCAAATACGTCGCTAAATACATCGTCAGTGTGTATTTAAGTTTAACCCTATTATGTTTCTTAAGTTACTTAGTGACAGGAATGACGCCATTTGAAGCCATAAATCATGCCTTCACAACGCTATCCACTGGGGGCTATTCAACATCAGACAGCTCTATGAACCGTTTCTCTAATAGCACACACTGGGTTGCAGCTTTCTTTATGTTTGCAGGCGGATTGCCTTTTTTACTGTTTATTCAAGTATTGAAGAAACGAGACCCAAAAGTATTATTTAAAGATGCTCAGGTAGTTGGTTTTCTCAAACTTGTTTTAATTACCAGTTTATCTGTTGCGATTTGGCTTGTTCTCCATAATGACTATGCCGTTATGGATGCGTTACGCGTGTCAGTGTTTAATATCATTTCAGTGATAACCACAACAGGCTTTGGTTTGGATGATTTTACGGCGTGGGGGGCATTCCCTGCGATTATTTTTGCTTTTGTTATGATGGCAGGCGCTTGCTCAGGCTCGACTGCTGGTGGGATAAAAATCTTCCGTTTTCAAATTGCAGCGACAATGCTGAATAAGCAGATGATGAAGCTAATTCACCCATCAGGTATTTTTGTTCAGCGCTACAATGGACGCCCTGTTACTGACGATATAGCACGTTCTGTCGTTGCCTTGGTGTTTACCTTCTTCCTCACCATTATTGTTATTTCTGCATTACTAGGTAGCTTAGGTCTTGATCCTGTTACCAGTATCACAAGTGCCATTACTGCTGTTGCTAACGTAGGGCCGGGAATGGGGCATATTGTAGGTCCAACAGGAAACTTTGCGACTTTACCAGACAGTGCCAAATGGATACTCAGCATTGGTATGTTAATGGGACGACTGGAAATCCTAACAGTGCTTGTACTGTTCTTTCCGGCGTTTTGGAAGGGTTAATACTAAATTTAACTCACTAACGAATAACGCAGTAACAATGAAAAATGGCCTAGTATTTCTACTAGGCCATTTTTATTTCTAAACAGGCTTTACATAATAATAAATCGATAAAAATTGAGTAATACAGCCACCTAACACAAACAAATGCCAAATAGCGTGGTTATATGGGATCTTCTTCGCGACATAAAAAATAACCCCTAAAGAGTAAATTACCCCACCAAGCCCTAACAAAATAACGCCATTAATATCGATATGAATAACCAATTGATACACAGCAATCACTGATAACCACCCCATGATGAGATAGGTAATTAACGACAATTTTTTAAATCGATATACAAATACAATTTTTCCAATAATGCCGATAAGCGCAATAGCCCAAATAACACCCATTAACCAGTACGCCAATGGTGTTCTCAAACTCACTAATAAATAAGGTGTATAACTACCGGCAATCAAAAGAAAGATAGCGCAATGATCTAAGGTTTTTAATAACCTTTTCGCTTTTGGTGCAGCAATAGAATGGTAAAGCGTCGACGCTAGAAAAAGTAAAATAATACTGGCGCCATAAACAGACATACTTGCTATGGTTAACCAATCAGCATCCGCAGCATTTGCTTTTACTAATAGTAATATTAAAGCAACAACACCAAACACCATCCCTAATGCATGACTTAAACTGTTGGCTAATTCTTCTTTTTTTGAATAAGTGGCAGAAGTGGACATAATTTATCTCATAGAGTGATTGCTCGATGAAATAAGTATGACACATTTAAGCGTACAACTGTAAGCTTAAATGTATCATTTTTTATTTGAATAACAAGTGACACTGATAGCGCATAAACTATTAGGTCGTTTGATTTAAGAAATCAATAACTTGCTTTCCCGCCTCTTCCGGAGTTAAGCACGTAGATAAGCTTAATTGTCTTTTTAACTCACCACGTCCAAGCATTGATGATAGTAGTCCCAAAGCCCCACCTTGATGTCTTCTGTCTATCTCAAACCATAATTGCAGCTCATCCTTGGCTCTGTGAGCTATCATTTCAAGCTCTCGCCAGCGACCGTGATAAGGCCCATCGAACGGGACGAACTCAAATTCTTGAACAAAAGGCAACTCAAACCCTTTAACATATTCACATTCAACCTGGCGAATTCGTAATCCTTCTGTTTCTAATGCCGTTAGAACACCATCAAATAAATCATCGGGCCGAACGGTAATAGGATCTTTATCTTTTGGGTCTAAACCAAGAGATATATCTAACCCTGTTTGAACCCACACGTGGGCATCACCAATAGTGACAGGTGTATTTAACGGAAGATCCAACTCAAGCTCAAACTTTCGTTCTTGCTTAGGCTCTATAGTAAACGCATAAGGTAAGCTCCAATCAGCTAACACATGAGCTTGTTTTATCACTTCAGTTCGAGAGCCGTTATCACGGTTGCGCTTCACTTCTTTTTTATATTGGCAGCATAATTTCAAATCAATATTATCAATATGCTGCTCTGTTGCTCCACCTGTTACTTCAATAGTAACTTGAACCTTTTGGCCTGGAATTAACACTTCTTGATGAATAATTGTATCGACATTGGCAGAACCAATACCTAACGATGCTAATGTTTTCTTAAAAAAGGACATGGTTACTCTCCTCTGCCACGCATATATCTATCAACATAGTATTACGTAATATTCATAATTACGTTGAGATGTACCTCGACTAATTGACAGTTTATGATACTCTTACTGTGTGTTTTATGAACACATATCCCTGATGACTTATTTGGATTGGCGAAAGCTAAATAGAGTTCACCTTGATGTAACTCATAAGTTGTTAGGTCATTAATTTGGCCATGGAAGTGCCTGACTATAGAGATAACCAATGCGTCCTATGACTGTCAGGTTCTCACGCTCTGCTTCAACGCACAGTGTGGATCGTCGTCGCAGCCACTTTGTAAAAGTAGTTGCAACGAAAAAGAACGTACCAGAAATGACTCTTGTAATTTCCGAGAAAAAAGAAACTCAAGCTGATGTTTCATGTGCGGCTTAATTTAAAAGCGTAGCCTATGGGTTGCGCTTTTTCTTTTTGCATCATGATGTACTCTTCGACATATCACTTTCATTCCCCACCCTAACTTAGCTATACTTCTCCTTAATAAAAATAAGGAGAATGCTCAATGAAATGTCACCGCGTTAATGAACTTATCGAATTAATTCACCCAGAATGGCAAAAAGAACCAGAATTGAACTTAATGCAGTTCATTACGAAACTGGCTGAAGAAACAAAATACGAAGGTAAACTAGAAGATCTGACTGATGATGTTCTTATCTATCACCTAAAAATGCGCAATAGTGAAAAAGATGAAATGATCCCAGGTCTTGCAAAAGACCAAGAAGACGACTTTAAAACAGCAATATTAAGAGCGCGTGGCCTGCTATAACCTCATTATCTCGATCTGGTTTGCAATAAACCAGATCGATTTCCTATCAAATAAAACACACTTTTTTAACTAACTTTGAACCTTCCAACGTATTCATAACTCACATCAAGCTATAATTCAGTCGCAATGTCTTAATATCACCAACCTTGAAATGGTTCCGCTCAATAAAACCATTGTTGGGATACCTCATAAAAATAACTAGGAAGAATCATGAGTCAGGATAAAATCGACATCAAAGATGTGACTCCAAAACAGTTCAATCCCAAAACACATAAATCCAGTAGTGATCGTTTCAATCCCAATTCAGGTATTTACGTTCGTCAGAGTAAAGGGACATTTCAAAAATTACGCCGCTATGGCGCTTGGTTTTTATTAGCACTCTTTGTTCTTACTCCGTGGATTTCTTTTGGAGATCGTCAAGCGATTTTACTGGATATTGGTAGCCAACAATTTAACTTTTTTGGTACGACTTTATTCCCTCAAGATCTGACATTATTAGCGCTTCTCTTTGTTATCGCCGCCTTTAGTCTCTTTTTTATTACCACCTTTTTAGGCCGAGTTTGGTGCGGATACCTCTGCCCACAAACCGTTTGGACATTCATGTATATCTGGTTTGAAGAAAAACTAGAGGGCCCCGCCAATAAACGTCGCAAACAAGACCAAATGAAAATGACATCAAACTTGTTTCTTCGAAAAGCACTTAAACACTTTGCATGGGTAGCCATTGCGATAGCAACAGGCATCACTTTTGTTGGTTATTTTGTACCGGTAAAAGAACTTATTGTTGATTTCTTTACCTTCAATAGTGATTTTCTACCTGCATTTTGGGTTATTTTCTTTGCTGGTTGTACTTATGGAAATGCAGGATGGATGCGCTCAATCGTTTGTTTGCATATGTGTCCTTACGCACGATTCCAATCAGCCATGTTTGATAAAGACACTTATATTGTCGGTTATGACCCTAAACGCGGTGAAACCAGAGGCCCACGATCTCGTAAAAAAGATCCGAAAAACCTTGGGCTAGGTGATTGCATAGACTGTAATTTATGCGTTCAAGTTTGTCCTACCGGCATAGATATTCGTGACGGCTTACAATATGAATGTATTAACTGTGGTGCTTGTATTGATGCGTGTAATGAGACCATGAATAAAATGGGCTATGAAAAAGATCTTATTAGCTATACCACTGAGCATAAATTAGCAGGTCATAAGACTCATATCATGCGTCCAAAATTGATCGGTTATGGCCTTGTCATGCTATTGATGATGGGTCTTTTCTTTACTCAAATAACCTCTGTAGAACCAATGGGACTTGATGTATTAAGAGATAGAAACCAACTTTCTCGCATTAATAGCACCGGTTTAATTGAAAATACTTACACGTTGAAAATTATAAATAAGACTCAACAGAGCCAAGAATATCAACTATCAGTTACCGGTATTAACAACCTGACTTGGTACGGAGAACAAAGCGTTAACGTCAATGCTGGTGAAGTATTAAGTTTACCAATGAGTTTGGGTGCACAAGACACTGAGTTAAGCAAAACCATTACCACCATTGAATTTAAAATTACCAATTCTGATGGCCAAGCGATAAAAGCTGAAAGTCGATTCTTTAAAAAGCTATAATCGTTCTATTACTGGATCAAAGGGCTCGCCATGAGCCCTTTTTATTTGAGAATAACTATGACTGAACATGCCTTTAATTTCAGCACGCTTACCCCTGATTTATTATGGAATGCGTTAGCTGATATTGGTATTCGCGCTGAATCAGGGTTTCTTGCTTTAAACAGCTACGAAAACCGGGTGTATCAATTTACTGATGAAGAAAGACGCCGTTATGTCGTGAAGTTTTATCGTCCTCAGCGTTGGTCTGAAGCCCAAATATTAGAAGAGCACCTCTTTGCTAGACAATTAGTTCAGCAAGATATCCCTATCGCAGCCCCGCTTGAGATTAATGGTAAAACACTTCACTTTGCCAATGGTTACTGGTTTGCTTTGTTTGATAGCTTGGGTGGTCGTACATTTGAAGTGGATAATTTTGACCAACTTGAATGGGTTGGGCGCTTTTTAGGCCGTATTCATAAAGTTGGTGAATCTGAACTGTTTCAACACCGCCCAACAATTGGTTTGGATGAGTATTTATACCAACCAAGAAAACTATTAGAAAACAGCTCGTTCATACCCTCTCATTTAGAAAACAGCTTTTTTTCTGATATGGATATGTTGATCAAGCAAATCGAACAACATTGGCAACCAAGCAAGGCGATTCGTCTGCATGGCGATTGTCACCCAAGTAATATTTTATGGAGCGATGGTCCATTATTTGTTGATTTAGATGACGCGAGAAATGGGCCAGCAGCACAAGATTTATGGATGTTATTGAATGGCGAACGACAAGATAAGCTTATTCAGTTAGATATTTTATTAGAGTCTTATTCCGAATTTTGTGACTTTGATTCTAACCAATTGAAACTAATTGAACCTTTACGCGGTCTACGAATGGTGCACTACATGGCATGGCTTGCAAAACGTTGGAAAGATCCGGCTTTTCCTATTGCATTTCCATGGTTTGCCGACGCAAAATACTGGGAAAGCCAAGTACTCGGATTTAAAGAGCAAATTGCAGCATTAAATGATGCACCTTTAGAACTGATGCCTCAATGGTAAAATTATAATACTAACCACAAATGGATTGGAGAGAGTTACACATGATGAAGAAAATGATGGCACTGTTTGGTGCTTTGGTACTGAGTTTTTCAGTAAACGCAGCAAACTTTACAGAAGGTGATTACTATAGAGTTCTTGACCTACCTGAGTCAAAAACACCAACAGTAAATGAATTTTTCTCTTTCTACTGCCCACACTGCAGTAGCTTCGAACCTCTTATTCAGGGTTTAAAGAAAACACTGCCTGACAATGCGACATTTAAGAAAACTCACGTTTCATTTATGGGTGGACCAATGGGTTTATCAATGAGTAAAGCCTATGCAACCATGGTATCTCTGGGTGTAGAAGATAAAATGGTTCCTGTTTTCTTCAACCGTATTCATACTATGAATAAGCCACCACGTAACGAAAAAGAAATTCGCCAGATCTTCTTAGATGAAGGTGTAAATGCAAATGACTTCGATGGTACTTACAATAGTTTTGCAATTAACTCTATGGTTAACCGTTTTGATAAAGCATTTCAAGACAGCGGATTAACAGGCGTTCCAGCGGTTATTGTTAACAACAAATACCTTGTTGAAACAGGTAAAGTTCAAAGTGCTGAAGAATACTACGAGTTAGTAAACTGGCTACTAAAGAAATAAGACACAAAAAAGGGAGCGATAATTCGCTCCCTTTTTTTATTCTTTATTTTTTAGAACACCTTGTAGATAGTCGTCCTTCTCTTTCCATAAGTCATTTACCCACTTATGAAAGCCACGCTTAAAGGCCTTATCACCAAAGTAGTCTCCATTTACCTTTTCATCATTAGGATGCAAATTAATACGAACAACGACTTTAGTTAATTTCCCTTGCAACATATCGATAAATGGCGAATTTTGGTTCTCTGGATACGCAAGCGTCACATCAACAATACCATCAAACAATTCTCCCATCGCAGATAACGTAAAAGCAATGCCACCAATCTTAGGCTTAAATAAATGCTGATAAGGCGTTCGAGCTTCCAGTAATTTTTCAGGCGTTGCACGAGTCCCTTCAACAAAGTTAACCACGGTTGTTGGTACTGCTCGGAAGTTTTCACACGACTTCTTTATCGCATTAAAATCATCTTCACGACGCTCAGGATCTCGGCGCATGAATGGCATATCAGCCCCCCAACACGCCAAACCGACAAAAGGGACATAAAGTAATTCATACTTTAAAAAGAACTTAGTCATTGGGATCTTATCTTTCATTACTGAAGATAAAATCACGATATCAGCCCAACTCACATGATTCGAAAGCAATAAATACCAGTTATCTTGAGATAAGCTTTCACCACCTTCAATTTTCCACTCTATAGTATTGTTAATATTAAGCATCCATAGGTTTAGTGTTGCCCAACCCCATAATGTTTTGTTTGCCATAGATACTGTGATTTTTTTTACGATAGCAACAGGAAGAAGTAACTTAATCACAGCAAAAAAGCTGATAATTAAAGAGGTTAACGCTGTATTAAGCATAACAAGCAAAACACTGATAACCAGTCGAATATTAGCAAACATAGGGTTCTTCATTTATTAACAGAGTGAAAATTGCGCATATAATAACAAGCCTCACTTAATATTGTTAATAAGTTTTATCCGTATCAGCATAAGTGACCTTAAACCGCTTGTGCTGTCAGTTGCTTTAAAAGCCTATCCATGGCGCGATAACCTACCGCTTCGGCTAAATGAATACGTTGAATATGTTCTTCATTCGCTAAATCAGCAATCGTTCTCGCTACTTTAATGATCCGATGATAAGCACGAATAGAAAGGCCTAACTGATGTAGCGTATTCTCTAAAAAAGCCGCATCATCTTTATGTAATGGGCAATACTGTTCTATTTCTCGACTACCCAATAAGGCATTAATTTTATTACTGCGTTTAAGCATTCGCATTCGAGCTAAAATCACTCTTTCTTTCACGGTTTGAGTTGATTCTCCTCTATCTCCCCCTTCCGTTAAGGTTCCTTTAGGTAATAAAGGGATCTCTAAAGACATATCAAAGCGATCAAGCAGCGGACCTGATATACGATTTAAGTAGCGCAAAATAAGCTGCGGATTAGTACGAGTTTGATTACCTTCGTAATAGCCCGTAGGACTTGGATTTAATGCACCTACTAATTGAAAACGAGCAGGAAACCGTGTCTTACTCGCTGCACGAGAAATGACAATTTCGCCTGACTCTAAAGGCTCACGCAATGAATCGAGCACTTTTCTCTCAAATTCCGGCATTTCATCTAAAAATAGAATCCCATTATGGGCTAACGAGATCTCTCCCGGTCTTGGTATCGAACCACCACCAACTAACGCGGCCATAGAGCTAGAGTGATGCGGAGAACGAAAGGGACGCGATCGCCAATTAGATTCTGTAATATTTTGATGAGTTAATGAAGCCACAGCCGCAGTTTCTAATGCCTCATCATTGGTCATCTCAGGTAATAGATCACTCATGCGAGAAGCCAGCATGGTTTTGCCTGTCCCAGGAGGACCGAGATACAATAAATTATGACCTCCTGCTGCAGCGATTTCTAACGCTCGTTTACCTTGTTGTTGGCCAATAATATCTTGTAGATCTCGCTCCATTGCCTCCACTTCTTGTTCTATTTTTTCAGACGTTAATAATCCAAGTTGCTGCTGCCCACAAAGGAAACCGCACACCGATAACAAATGAGGGGCTGATTTATGGATATCTTTTCCAACCAACGCAGCCTGATCACCATTTTCATCAGGAACCACTAAGCACCGATTAGATTTTAATGAGGCTAAAGCTGCGGGTAACACGCCTTTTACTCGACGCAACTCACCAGAAAGAGCAAGTTCTCCCACGAACTCATACCCATCCAATTTCGTTTCTGGTATTTGATCTGAAGCAGCAAGAATGCCAAGCGCAATCGGAAGATCAAACCGCCCTCCTTCTTTAGGTAAATCCGCCGGAGCTAAATTCACCGTGATCCGCTTTGATGGAAATTCAAAGTTAGCATTAATAATGGCGCTTCTTACCCTATCTTTCGCTTCTTTAACTGTGGTTTCAGGTAATCCAACTAAACTAAATCCCGGCATTCCATTACTGATATGAACCTCAACCGTTACCTCTGGTGCTTCAACACCAACACATGCTCGACTGTGTATTATTGCTAATCCCATTTCCCTACCCAATGATTTATAAAGCGACTATTTCGACGCTTTTTATTGATTTGTTATATATAAGCGCTAAATGAACGAGAATTGTGAATAAAATGAGAGTTTTTTCTTGTCATGAGAGCCATGTCTGTGTTACCACTAAGTTAATGTAACGAATTATCAAAAAAAACACGCTTACGGACAGATTAAATGACTTTTGTTGCTCAACTGAATATTCTAATTATTAACATTCTCGTGGTGATTCTAGTCACCGCGCGGGGATGAGTGAGCAAAAAGTCGCAATAGCAACGCACACTTAAAACCCCCAAGCTTACAAGCAAGGGGGTTTTTTTATAGATTCAGGAAGAAATGGGAGCACATGATGTGCAAGAATAGAGAAACAACCACTCACGCAGGGAGCGATAGTGTATGAATGGCTCACAGTTAGTAGTAAAAGCCTTAAGAGATGAAGGAATAAAAACAGTCTTTGGGTATCCCGGTGGCGCAATAATGCCTATTTATGATGCGCTGTACGATGGTGGTGTAGAACATATCTTGTGCCGTCATGAGCAAGGTGCAGCAATGGCAGCTATCGGAATGGCTCGCTCAACAAAAGACGTGGCTGTTTGCTTAGCGACGTCTGGACCAGGAGCTACTAACCTCATTACCGGCCTTGCTGATGCCATGCTTGATTCCATTCCTCTTGTCGCTATTACAGGTCAAGTTGCCAGTCATTTAATCGGTACTGATGCTTTCCAAGAAATGGATGTCATCGGGATGTCTCTCTCTTGTACTAAGCACAGTTACCTTGTTACTGATATCAATGAACTCGCTCCTGTTATTGCAGAAGCGTTTGAAGTGGCTAAAACAGGTCGTCCCGGCCCGGTTCTTATTGATATAGCAAAAGATGTTCAGGTTGCTGAAGCGCCTGTAACGACGCTTCCTCACTTTCAACCACCAGCAATTCCTGTTGCGTCACCAGAGAGTATTGAAGCTGCTGAAGCGATACTAAAAAACAGCGCTAAACCAGTATTATATGTTGGTGGTGGTGTGCAACTTGCTCATGCTACTGATTCTGTTCGTGAATTTTTACGTCACAATCCAATGCCTTCTGTTAGTACGCTTAAAGGGTTAGGGTCAATTGAGCGTCATGACCCATACTATTTAGGCATGGTAGGAATGCACGGAACTAAGGCTGCTAACCTTGTCGTTCAAGAGTCCGATCTATTGCTTGTTGTCGGTGCTCGTTTTGATGATCGTGTAACAGGAAAGCTAGAAAGCTTCGCTCCCCACGCCAAAGTCATTCATATCGATATTGATGCTGCAGAGTTCAATAAACTTCGTCACGCTCACTCCACATTACGTGGCGATATTAATGCCATCTTACCGCAGTTAAATACCTCTCAAGATTTAACGCCTTGGTTAGATCATGTATCAGCGCTGCGTACTGAATTTAAATGGCGTTATGATCATCCCGGTGAACTAATCTACGCTCCGCTGTTATTAAAGCAGTTATCTGACATGATGCCAGATAGCTCAATTGTCGCTACCGATGTTGGCCAGCACCAAATGTGGGCAGCGCAACATATTCAACCACGTGCTCCTGAGAATTACTTAACTTCTGCTGGTCTCGGCACCATGGGTTTTGGCTTACCTGCGGCAATGGGCGCTAAAGTGGCTCGTCCCGATGATCAATCCATTCTGATCTCAGGCGATGGTTCGTTCATGATGAATATTCAAGAACTTGGAACCATCAAACGCAAACAAATTCCCGTAAAAATGGTACTGCTCAATAACCAACGTCTAGGTATGGTTCGCCAATGGCAGTCACTATTTTTTGATGGTCGCCACAGTGAGACGATTCTAGATGATAACCCTGATTTTGTTGCACTGGCTGCAGCATTTGATATTCCAGGTAAAACCATCACGACAAAAGAAGAAGTTGAGCCAGCCTTAAAAGAGATGCTTGAAAGCAAGACCGCGTATTTATTACACGTACTGATCTCTGAAGAAGAAAATGTGTGGCCATTGGTTCCGCCAGGCGCAGCAAATCAAGACATGGTAGAGGGTGAATAATGCAACGTTATATTTTAGAAATTGAAGCCACTGATAAGCCGGTATTACTAGAGCGTGTATTACGTGTTATTCGCCACCGTGGTTTTGCTATCAAACAAGTATTAGCGACTCAAAACCAAGCCAGTGGTGTTGCGGCTATCGAAATTATCGTAGAAAGCGATCGTCCAATCAGCCTTCTTACCAATCAAATTGAAAAACTTTGGGATATTACCGCGGTTCATGTATCTACCTTGAATCGCGCATAAGATTAAAAATTTAAAGGATTAATGACCATGTCTACAGCACCTAAAAATAAATACCGTTCAGCCACCACCACCCATGGCCGTAATATGGCTGGCGCACGTGCATTATGGCGTGCAACAGGGGTAAAAGAAGAAGATTTTGGCAAACCAATCATCGCTGTTGTTAACTCATTCACTCAATTTGTTCCGGGTCACGTTCATTTAAAAGACATGGGACAGTTAGTTGCTGGTGAAATTGAAAAAGCCGGCGGTATCGCTAAAGAGTTTAATACCATCGCTGTTGATGATGGCATTGCGATGGGCCACGGCGGTATGCTTTATTCTCTACCATCACGTGAACTGATCGCAGACTCTGTTGAATACATGGTAAATGCACACTGTGCCGATGCGATGGTCTGCATCTCTAACTGTGACAAAATCACTCCGGGAATGATGATGGCGGCAATGCGTCTTAATATTCCAGTGATCTTTGTTTCTGGTGGCCCAATGGAGGCGGGTAAAACTAAACTTTCAGATCAAATCATCAAACTTGATCTTGTTGATGCGATGATCCAAGGCGCTGATCCAACTATCTCTGATGAACAAAGTGAGCAAGTAGAGCGCTCTGCATGCCCAACTTGTGGTTCTTGTTCTGGTATGTTTACGGCTAACTCGATGAACTGCCTAACTGAAGCACTTGGTTTATCTCAACCGGGTAATGGCTCAATGCTAGCTACTCACGCTGATCGTGAACAACTGTTTATCAATGCCGGTAAACGTGTCGTTGAATTAACGAAACGCTATTATGAGCAAGGGGATGATTCCGCATTACCACGCAATATTGCGAACCGTGCTGCGTTTGAAAATGCGATGGCGCTTGATATTGCAATGGGGGGATCAAGTAATACCGTTCTTCACCTTCTTGCGTCAGCTCAAGAGGGCGATATTGATTTTGATATGGGTGACATTGATGAAATGTCTCGTCGTGTACCTCACCTATGTAAAGTCGCTCCATCAACGCCTAAATATCATATGGAAGACGTTCACCGTGCTGGTGGTGTTATGGCTATTCTTGGTGAATTAGATCGTGCAGGCCTACTTAATGGTGATACCAATACCGTACTTGGCTTAACAATGAAAGAACAGCTAGCCCAATACGACATTATGCAAACTGAAGATGAAGCGGTACTTAAGTTCTTCCGCGCAGGTCCTGCTGGCATTCGAACCACCAAAGCTTTCTCACAAGATTGCCGTTGGGATCGCCTAGATGACGATCGCGAAAATGGCTGTATTCGTACCAAAGAAAATGCCTTTAGCCAAGAAGGTGGCCTAGCGGTTCTTTCTGGTAATATTGCGGTTGATGGCTGTATTGTAAAAACCGCTGGTGTTGATGCAGATAATCTAAAATTTCAAGGCCCTGCGATTGTTTTTGAAAGCCAAGACAGTGCAGTTGAAGGTATCTTAGGCGGAAAAGTAAAAGCTGGGGAAGTTGTGGTTATTCGCTACGAAGGACCTAAAGGCGGCCCTGGAATGCAAGAAATGCTGTACCCAACCACTTATCTTAAATCGATGGGACTAGGTAAAGCGTGCGCGCTTCTTACTGATGGCCGCTTCTCTGGTGGCACTTCAGGTCTGTCTATTGGCCATGTATCTCCAGAAGCTGCAAGTGGTGGCACCATTGGTTTAGTTAATTCCGGTGACATCATTACCATTGATATTCCAAACCGCTCAATTACCCTCGACGTTTCAGAAGCTGAACTTCAACAGCGCCGTGAGAAACAAAATGAGCAGGGCTGGAAGCCTGTTAATCGTCAACGTGAAGTCTCTTTTGCACTAAAAGCCTATGCAAGCATGGCAACCAGTGCAGATAAAGGTGCGGTACGTGATAAATCTAAATTAGAAGGATAGAGCTTATGACAACACCTTCTAATCAAACTGGCGCAGAATATCTGCGTCAGATCTTACGAGCGCCTATCTATGAAGTTGCCACAGTAACGCCATTTCAAGATATGCCTCGTTTATCTGAACGTATTAATAACCGAGTGCAACTAAAACGAGAAGATCGCCAGCCTGTTCATTCTTTTAAACTTCGTGGCGCTTATAATATGGTCTCGAACTTAACTGAAGAACAAAAAAAAGCCGGAGTGATTGCAGCCTCTGCTGGAAATCATGCTCAAGGCATGGCGTTATCAGGCACTAAATTAGGCATTCAAACGACTATCGTTATGCCTAAAACCACCCCAGATATTAAAGTTGAAGCCGTAAAAGGATTTGGTGGTAATGTCGTACTTCATGGCAGTAACTTTGATGAAGCAAAAGCCGAAGCTGAACGCTTATCTAAACTTCACGGTTATACGTTTGTTCCTCCGTTCGACCACCCATTAGTCATTGCTGGCCAAGGGACAATAGGAATGGAGATGCTGCAACAAAATGGCCATCTCGATTATATCTTTGTTCCTGTTGGTGGTGGTGGTTTAGCAGCAGGGGTTGCTGTTCTTATTAAACAATTAATGCCTGATATCAAAGTCATTGCCGTTGAGCCCGAAGACTCTGCATGTTTAAAGGCGGCACTAGATGCAGGTGAGCCTGTCATTCTTAATCAAGTCAGTATGTTTGCTGATGGTGTGGCGGTTAAACGTATTGGTGATGAAACCTTCCGTTTATGCCAAAAATACCTAGATGGTCATATTACGGTATCCAGTGATGAAATCTGTGCGGCGGTTAAAGATATTTTTGAAGACACTCGCGCAATCGCAGAGCCATCAGGTGCTTTAGCATTAGCTGGATTGAAAAAATTTGCCGATAAACATCAACTAGAAAATAAACAACTAGGGACGGTACTTTCTGGTGCCAATACCAATTTTCATGGTTTACGTTACGTCTCCGAGCGCTGTGAATTAGGTGAAAAACGAGAAGGCCTATTAGCGGTAACGATCCCTGAACGTCAAGGCGCTTTCTTTGAGTTTTGTAACCTGATTGGAGGTAGAGCCGTAACGGAATTCAACTACCGTTATAATGACGATAAACAAGCCAATATTTTTGTCGGTGTTCGCTTACAAGAAGGGCAGCAAGAGCTCGATAATATCATCAGTGATTTACAACAAGGCGATTACCCTGTAGTTGATCTCTCTGACAATGAAATGGCTAAACTGCATATCCGTTATATGATTGGTGGAAAGCCATCTAAATCCTTAAAAGAGCGTTTATACAGTTTTGAATTTCCAGAATACCCTGGAGCACTGGTTAAATTCTTAAGCACTTTAGGCACACATTGGAATATAAGTTTGTTCAATTATCGCAATCACGGGGCTGATTATGGACGTGTTTTATGTGGTTTTGAACTAGATGATAGCGATCTCTTTGATTTCTCAAAACACCTCAAAGAGTTAGGCTACCAATGCAAGGATGAAACAGATAACCCTGCTTATCAGTTCTTTTTATCTTAATAACGTATGGCATTTATAAGGCTAATAATTTTTTAGCCTTATTTTCATTCATTTTTGAAATTCTACTATACAATCGGTTAAAAAATGCTATTATTTTTCTCGGCCTGTAAACAGACCTATTTATCTGTAATATTATGCTTTTGAAACCTTCGTTATACTGCTTTACCAGTTATGCTTGAAGCTTTTTATACATATGTTTTACCTCAAATAAATAATTCTTTATGGCTACAACTTCGCATTATGCGAATTATTTACTTTAAAAAAATTAGGATTTATTATGTCTAAATCAACTGGTATCGTTAAGTGGTTCAACGAAGAGAAAGGTTTCGGTTTCATTACTCAAGATAACGGCGGCGCTGACGTATTCGTTCACTTCCGTGCTATCGCAACTGAAGGTTTCAAAACTCTGAAAGAAGGCCAAGCGGTAACTTTCACTGTTGAACAAGGTCAAAAAGGCCCACAAGCTGCAGACGTTACTCCAGCTTAATTCGAATTTTTCGAATAGAATTTTAAAAAATGCTGACTTCGGTCAGCATTTTTTTGCCTATATTTTGCCTATAGACAGATATAAAAAAGAAGCCTAATGGCTTCTTTTTACTATCAATAGGTTACCTATTAATTATTTTTAGTTGGACGCTGCCAATTAGCAATACGGCGCTCTTTAGCTCGGCTAATATAAAGCTCATTCTCCGCAACATCTTTAGTCACTGTAGAACCAGCACCAACCGTTGCACCATTGGCTACGGTAATAGGCGCAATAAGTTGACTATCAGATCCAACAAACACATCATCACCAATAATCGTCTTAAATTTATTCGCACCATCGTAGTTACATGTGATCACACCTGCACCTACATTTACACGTTTACCAATTTCTGCATCACCAAGATAAGTTAAGTGGTTCGCTTTAGAACCTTCACCTAAACGAACATTCTTCACTTCAACAAAGTTACCAACGTGTGCGTCATTACACAGTTCAGCTCCTGGACGTAAGCGAGTAAATGGGCCAACGGTACAATCTTCACCAACAGTAGCACCTTCAATCACACTGTATGGGCGGATAATCGTATTATCATCAATCTCACAATCTTTAAGTACACAGCCCGCTCCGATAACGACGTTATCACCAATCGTCACATTACCTTCAATGATCACGTTAGCATCGATCTCAATATCCATACCGCATTGCAATGATCCTCTAAGATCAAAACGGCTAGGATCGCGAAGCATAACGCCTTGTTCTAATAGTTTTTGTGCTTGTGCTGATTGAAATGCTCTTTCTAAACGAGCTAATTGAGCACGATCATTCACGCCTTCAACTTCAATAGGGCTTACTGGATGAACAGCTTCTACTGCACGACCTTCATCATGAGCTGCAGCAATGATATCGGTAAGGTAATATTCACCCTGAGCGTTTTCATTTTTAAGTGCCGCTAACCAACGTTTCAAATCACCGCCAGTCGCAACCATTACGCCTGTGTTTATTTCTTTAATAAGCTTCTGTTCTTCCGTTGCATCTTTCTGCTCTACAATCGCAATCACAGGACCATTACGACGAATAATACGTCCATAGCCCATAGGGTTATCTAAGACAACGGTAAGTAGTGCAATACCACCTGTTGGTTGAGCTTCTAATAAATTCTCAACGGTTTCAGTGCTAATAAGTGGAACATCACCATATAAGACTAATACTTTCTCATCATCAGCAAACTCTGGTGCCGCTTGATTTACAGCATGGCCAGTACCTAATTGTTCAGCTTGAAGTACCCATTGAACACGCTCTTCACCCAACTCAGCTTTCATTTGATCACCACCGTGACCATAAACTAAATGAATGTTTTGAGCACCAAGACCCTCACATGTATCAATTACATGCTTCGCCATTGGTTTACCCGCTAAAGTATGAAGTACTTTAGGTTTGTTTGAGTACATGCGAGTGCCTTTACCCGCTGCTAAAATTACTGCACTGAATTTCATGAAAAGCCCATTCTATTATTATGCTAACTGGTATCGACTCTAACTCTGTATCGATACCATTTACCTAGCTAGTGGAAATCAAAATACTAAATCCATTACTGACTACTGAGTTAAATACAAAGTAATGATTAATGGAATTAACATGTGGATAAATAAGAATATTAACATTCAATAAAGAAAAGGCGACCAAAATAGGTCGCCTTCTTTCTAATGGTGCTTGATTAACGCGAACGTTTTGTCAGCTCGATAACTCGAAGCTGTGCGATCGCTTTAGCCAAATCACTGGCCGCTTGAGCGAAGTTAATGTCGCCATGCTGATTTTTGATGTTCTCTTCAGCCTTGCGTTTAGCTTCTTCTGCCTTAGCTGCGTCTAGGTCTTCACCACGGATACCGGTATCTGCAAGAACAGTAGCCGAACCAGGTTGAACCTCAACAATGCCACCAGAGACATAAATGTACTCTTCGTGACCATGTTGTTTAACAATACGCACCATACCAGGCGTGATAGCGGTCAGCAGCGGTGCGTGCCCATGGAAAATACCAAGTTCACCCTCGCTACCGGTCACCTGCATCGTTTCTACTAGTCCTGAGAATAATTTCTGCTCAGCACTTACAACGTCCAGGTGAAAGGTCATTGCTGCCATATCGCCTCCTAATCAGCCTTATAGCTTCTTCGCCTTCTCAAGCGCGTCTTCAATCTTACCGCAGTACATGAAGGCTTGCTCAGGAACGTCATCGTAATCACCCGCTAATAGACCTTTAAAGCCAGCTAATGTGTCTTTAAGTGGTACGTAAATACCAGGGTCACCGGTGAATACTTCTGCTACGTGGTAAGGTTGAGTTAAGAATTTCTCAATCTTACGAGCACGAGATACTACTTGCTTATCTTCTTCAGATAGCTCGTCCATACCTAGGATAGCGATGATGTCTTTTAGCTCTTTATAGCGCTGAAGTGTCGATTGAACGCCACGAGCGATATCATAGTGCTCTTGACCAACAACAAGTGGATCAAGTTGACGAGATGTTGAGTCTAACGGGTCAATCGCTGGGTATAGACCCATTGAAGCGATATTACGGTTAAGTACAACTGTCGCATCTAAGTGAGCAAACGTTGTTGCTGGAGATGGATCCGTTAAGTCATCCGCAGGTACATATACCGCTTGAACTGAAGTGATAGAACCACTACGAGTTGAAGTAATACGCTCCTGAAGAACACCCATCTCTTCAGCTAGAGTAGGTTGGTAACCTACCGCTGATGGCATACGACCTAACAGTGCTGATACTTCAGTACCTGCTAGTGTATAACGGTAAATGTTATCAACGAACAACAGTACGTCACGACCTTCGTCACGGAAACGCTCTGCCATTGTTAGACCAGTCAGTGCAACACGTAGACGGTTACCTGGTGGCTCGTTCATTTGACCGTAAACCATTGCTACTTTTGATTCTTCAGGTTTCTCGATGTTTACAACACCAGCTTCCTGCATTTCAAAGTAGAAATCATTACCTTCACGAGTACGCTCACCTACACCTGCAAATACAGATAGGCCAGAGTGTTGTAGTGCGATGTTGTTGATAAGTTCCATCATGTTGACAGTCTTACCTACACCAGCACCACCGAATAGACCGATTTTACCACCCTTAGCGAATGGACAAATTAAGTCGATTACCTTAACACCCGTCTCTAGAAGTTCAGTCGAGTTAGACTGCTCTTCATAGCTAGGCGCTTCGCGGTGAATTGAATAATGCTCTTCAGCACCAATCTCGCCACACTCATCAATAGCGTCACCAAGAACGTTCATGATACGGCCTAAAGTTTTAGTACCCACTGGAACAGTAATTGGCGCGCCAGTATTTTCTACTGTTAAGCCACGACGTAAACCATCTGAGCTACCCATTACGATACAGCGCACTACGCCGCCACCGATTTGCTGTTGCACTTCAAGAACAAGACGTTCTTTTGCATCAACAACATTCAAAGCATCGTATACACGAGGTACATTGCCTTGTGGGAACTCTACATCGACTACCGCACCGATGATCTGTACGATCTTACCTGTAGTCATCGTTAATCCTCTAAACTGTTTAAATACCTATTGCTTAAACCGCTGATGCGCCTGAAACAATTTCTGAAAGCTCTTGCGTAATCGCCGATTGACGGGCTTTGTTATACACAAGTTGCAGTTCATCAATAATGTCACCAGCGTTATCAGTCGCTGCTTTCATCGCAATCATTCGCGCTACATGTTCACACGCTAAGTTTTCAACTACACCTTGATATACTTGTGATTCAACGTATCGAACCAATAATGTATCTAGTAGTAGTTTAGGCTCAGGTTCATAAATGTAATCCCAAGAATGAGTACGTTTCATTGCTTCATCTTCAGATTTAGGCAAAGGAAGTAATTGGTCAATTGCTGGCTCTTGCACCATAGTGTTAATGAACTTATTGTTCACTACATATAGGCGATCCAGCTGGCCTTCATCGTATTTCTTTAGCATAACGCCAACACTACCGATCAATTCTTCAAGACTTGGGTTATCACCTAAGCCAGAGTTTTGAGCAATAACGTTACCGCCATAGCTGTTAAAAAATGCTGTTGCTTTAGAGCCAATAACGGCTAAATCAATTTCAACACCATCTTTTGACCATGCTTTCATTTCTGTCATGACTTTCTTAAACAAGTTAATGTTTAAGCCACCACACAAACCACGATCACTAGAAATAACAATGTAACCAACGCGCTTAGCTTCGCGTTCCTCAAGATACGGATGACGATACTCGAGGCTACCAAGCGCTAAATGACCGATTACTTTACGTATTGTGTCAGCATATGGACGAGACGCAGCCATCGACTCTTGCGAGCGACGCATTTTAGAAGCGGCTACCATTTCCATTGCTTTCGTGATCTTTTGAGTGCTTTTTACACTCCCGATCTTGTTACGAATCTCTTTCGCACCGGCCATCGTTACTCTCCGTTTTCGGGTGACCCATAACAGGTCACCAACGAATTACCAGGTCTGGGTTGCTTTGAAATCTTCAACCAGTTTCACGAACTGAGCTTCAATTTCATTATTCCAAGCACCCGATGAGTCGATCTCTGTTGCTAGATCGGCAAATTGACCACGAGCATACGACAGCAGAGCTTCTTCAAAATCTGCAAGCTTAGAAAGCTCAACATCATTCAAATAGCCTTTCTCAGCTGTAAAGATAACTAACGCTTGATCAAAAACAGACATTGGAGCGTACTGCTTTTGTTTCATAAGTTCAGTTACTTTTTCACCATGATCAAGTTGCTTTTTAGTCGCGTCATCAAGATCAGATGAGAACTGAGCAAACGCTGCAAGTTCACGATACTGTGCAAGCGCGGTACGAATACCACCAGACAGTTTCTTAATGATCTTAGTTTGCGCTGCACCACCTACACGAGATACAGAGATACCTGGATCTACCGCAGGACGAACACCAGCGGTGAACAGTTCTGTTTGTAGGAAGATCTGACCATCAGTAATCGAGATTACGTTGGTTGGTACGAATGCAGATACGTCACCAGCTTGAGTTTCGATGATAGGTAGGGCAGTTAAAGAACCTGTTTTACCTTTCACTTCACCATTAGTGAATTTCTCAACATACGCTTCGCTTACACGAGCAGCACGCTCTAGTAGACGAGAGTGTAAATAGAATACGTCACCAGGGAATGCTTCACGACCCGGTGGACGTTTCAGTAGTAGAGAAATTTGACGATAAGCTACTGCTTGCTTAGATAGGTCATCATAAACAATCAGTGCGTCTTCACCGCGGTCACGGAAGTATTCACCCATCGCACAACCTGAGTACGGTGCAAGGTATTGCAGCGCAGCAGATTCAGAAGCAGAAGCAACAACAACGATAGTGTTAGCTAGCGCACCGTGCTCTTCTAATTTGCGAACTACGTTAGCAATTGTTGATGCCTTTTGGCCAATCGCAACATAGATTGAGTAAATGCCTGAATTTTTCTGGTTAATGATCGCATCGATCGCCATTGCTGTTTTACCAGTCTGACGGTCACCGATGATTAGCTCACGCTGACCACGGCCGATTGGGATCATTGAGTCAACTGACTTATAGCCAGTCTGTACAGGTTGGTCTACTGATTTACGATCGATTACACCAGGTGCAATCACTTCTACTGGAGAAGTCAATTTCGCATCAATAGGGCCTTTACCATCAATTGGCTCACCAAGTGTGTTTACAACACGACCTAGCATTTCAGGACCTACTGGTACTTCAAGGATACGACCAGTACCTGTTACTTTCATGCCTTCCTGTAGGTCAGCATATGGGCCCATTACTACCGCACCAACTGAGTCACGCTCAAGGTTAAGTGCTAGCGCATAACGGCCACCCGGTAATTCAATCATTTCGCCTTGCATAACGTCTGCAAGGCCGTGGATACGAATGATACCGTCGCTTACCGAAACGATTGTACCTTCATTGCGAGCTTCACTTACAACGTTGAATTTTTCAATACGTTGTTTGATTAGATCGCTAATTTCCGTGGAATTAAGTTGCATGCTCCATTCCCCATCAAGACTGCAATGTTTCACTCAGGCGGCTTAAACGGCCACGTGCTGAGTTATCAATGACTAGGTCTCCGGCTCGAATTATGACCCCAGCTAGTAGGGCCTCATCTACGCTACAATTCAGCTTCACTTTACGCTCTAGACGAGCTTCAAGTTTGGCACTAATGTCAGCTTTCTGCTGCTCTGTCAGCTCAATTGCTGAAGTAACTTCAGCATCAATTTCTTTTTCAAGTTCATGTTTGAAAAAGATAAATTGCTCTAACACATCAGGTAAAATCTTCAGACGACTGTTTTCAGCCATAACATGAATTAGATTTTGTCCAAACTCGTTCAGTTGTTCGCCACAAATTGAAATAAAGATTTCAGCTAACTGCTCTGGCGCAACAGCACCATCAAGCAACTGAGCAACGTCTTCATTTTTCGCGACTTCTGAACAGAAAGTTAGCATTTGAACCCATTGGTCCAATTCGCCTTTTTCGACCGCAAAGTCAAAAGCTGCTTTCGCGTAGGGGCGTGCGATGGTTGTCATTGTCGACATATCTTGCCCCCTTTTACTTACAATTTCGCAGTGATGTTATCAAGAATATCTCTTTGCGCTTCTACATCAATAGAGCGTTCTAAGATCTTCTCGGCACCAATCACAGCCAGAGTTGCAACTTGTTTACGCAGTTCATCGTGTGCACGTTTGCGCTCAGACTCAAGTTCTGCTTCACCTTGTGTAAGAATCTTCTGACGTTCTATCAGTGCTTCTTCACGAGCTTCATCCAAAATTTGACCCTTACGTTTGTTCGCTTGTTCGATGATCTCAGTTGCAGCGCGTTTTGCTTCTTTCAGTTGATCAGAAGCATTGGCTTGTGCCAAATCAAGGTCTTTAGCTGCGCGTTCAGCCGCAGATAAACCGTCAGCAATTAGCTTCTGACGTGCCTCGATCGCTTCCATGATTGGTGGCCATACATATTTCATGCAGAACCAAACAAACAGTGCGAAAGCGATTGCTTGACCAAGCAGAGTTGCGTTCATATTCACAACAGCTACCCCTCGTTAAGAATCAGCTACAAAAATTCAATTAGCAAAGGCTAGATTAGCCTGCTAGTTGACCAACAAATGGGTTAGCAAATGTGAATAGTAGCGCGATTACGATACCGATCATTGGAACCGCATCCAATAGACCAGCGATGATGAACATCTTAACTTGTAGCATTGGAGCCATTTCAGGTTGACGAGCTGCGCCTTCCAGAAACTTACCACCAAGAATAGCAAAACCAATTGCTGTACCTACAGCACAAAGACCAACAATAATAGCTACTGCGATAGCTGAAAAACTAAGAACGGTTTCCATTTATATTCTCCAATTGAATAGATAGAGTTGTATTAAAAATTTTAAAATTAATGATCGCCATCTTCATGAGCCATTGATAGATAAACTATCGTTAACATCATGAAAACAAATGCTTGGATTAATATAACCAAAATATGGAAGATAGCCCAAGGTAACGCACCGACCCATTGTAAATACCAAGGTAGCATTGCAGCGATTAGAATAAATACCACTTCACCAGCAAACATGTTACCAAACAAACGCATACCTAAAGAAAGAGGCTTAGCTAATAGCGAAACAACTTCAATTAGTAGGTTGAATGGGATCATTATCCAGTGGTTAAATGGGTGTAATGCTAATTCTTTTGCAAAACCGCCAAGTCCTTTCACTTTAATGCTGTAGTAAATCATTAAAGCAAATACACCAAGAGCCATTGCCATAGTAATGTTTACATCAGCAGTAGGAACCACCTTAAGATAAGGGATACCTAACCAATGTTCAGCAGGGTAAGGTAAGAAGTCAATTGGAACTAAATCCATGACGTTCATGATAATTACCCAACAAAATATGGTCAAAGCTAATGGAGCAACTAGCGGGTTTCTTCCATGGAAAGTATCCTTAACGTTGCTATCAACGAATTCAACCACCATTTCAACGAAACACTGTAATTTACCTGGTACTCCAGATGTCGATTTCTTAGCTACAGAACGGAAAACCCAAAGGAATAACATCCCTGTTAGCACAGAAAAAAACAAACTGTCTATATGCACATTCCAAAAACTTAATTCATCAACAATGCCCAACTTCCCTAAAGAGAGGTTTTGCAGGTGATGATTAATATATTCAGTAGGCGTTGACGCAGACATAACTTTTCCTATTTCCTGTTGTTAATAAAGAAAACTGGTGCAAAGATATTACTACCCAGTACCAGCAAATAGGTTAGTTTGAGGGGAACAAGTTCCACCTCTGTATACACGTAAACAATAGAAAATAAGACGATTGTTATAAGAATTTTAAGCACTTCACCCAAATAGAAAAAAGCTGCAACCATTTTAGCCGCTCTTGCCCCACTGAACATAAATGCACATTTTGAAAACACCGTATTAGCGATAATAAAAATACTACCCCCAACCAATGCTGACATTCCCCAACTAGCACTAACGGCTATGCTCATCCCTATTGTCATAACTGTAGTGACACTAAGCTGAATCAATAACAATCGCTTTGCAAGCAAACGCCCTGGTTTAGCTAGCGTAACTACCATGTATTCTTCCTTTTTAGCATCTTTGCCTTGATATAAATCAACACAAGGCGAAGATTTTGCAAAAATTATACGTTGCACCCATATGAATGCAATCAAATAGCATTAAAAAGTTACATTTATGAGAACAATGCAGTAACTTTTACGACGTAAAAGACAATTTTACTTTCTAATACTGTTTTATATCACATTTAACTTTCTAGCTTTGCGATAAGTTGTTCTAATTTGTGAGCCTTGTCAAAGGTAATCGTTACCTTACCGGAGCCTAATGAGTTTCTATTTATAACAACTTTAGACCCAAGAGCTGAAGTCAATTTGTTAGATATCTCGATCATCTCTGAATCTTGCTTTACTGGTTCTTTCTCTGCTTTAGGAGATAATAAGGCTTTCACTTGTTGTTCAGTTTGACGAACCGTCAGCTTCTTTTTAATCACAAGATGAGCTAATTCAATTTGCAGTTCACTCTCTAATGCTAACAATGCACGAGCATGTCCCATCTCAAGTTTTTTCTGCTCAACAAAACCTTTAACTTCATCAGTCAATGCATTTAAACGCAGTAAGTTTGTTACTGTAGTTCGAGATTTACCGATAACATCTGAAATTTGTTGATGAGTTAATTCAAATTCTTGTTGTAAGCGCTCTAATGCTTGCGCTTCTTCAATAGCATTCAGATCTTCACGTTGAATATTTTCAATTAAAGCCATTGCAATCACGGCTTTATCTTCAACCGATTTAACCACACAGGGTACATGTTTTAGACCTGCTTTTTTAGCAGCACGAAAACGTCGCTCACCCGCAATAATTTCATATTGTTGAGGAGCAACTTGACGAACAACAATCGGTTGGATGATACCTTGAGAACGAATAGAAGCAGAAAGCTCTTCTAAGGCTTCTTCTTCCATTATTTTACGAGGCTGGTATTGGCCAGCACTTAATTGATGAATACCCAATTCAATTAATTGAGCATCTTTTGAAATAGATTCACTTTGTTCGGCTGCTGATTGCTTTTCACGAGCAATAGAGCTTGTTGCTAATAGGGCATCTAATCCTTTGCCTAAACCACGTTTATTACCCATGAATTTTTGTTTCCCTTTCTTTTTCCATTTCGTCACGGCGAATTATCTCTCCGGCAAGGGCTAAATAAGCCTTTGCACCATTAGAGTATTTATCATAATACATTGCAGGTTTACCATGACTTGGCGCTTCTGCTAAGCGTACATTTCGAGGAATAACAGTGCGGTACACTTTTTCCCCAAAATGTTTTTTTAATTGATCTGACACATCATTAGCTAAGCGATTGCGAGGATCGTACATGGTTCTTAATAACCCTTCGATCTTTAAATCAGCATTCACTACAGCGGCTAATTTACTGATGGTATCAATTAAAGCCGTTAACCCCTCCAGTGCATAATATTCACACTGCATAGGGACCAATACAGAATCCGATGCTGCCATGGCGTTAATTGTAAGGAGATTTAGAGCGGGAGGGCAATCAATAAAGATGAAATCATAGTTACCACGAACTGAAGCAATCATATTGCGTAAGCGAACTTCACGCGCAAACACTTCCATCAATTTGATTTCAGCAGCGGTAACATCACCATTAGCAGCAATAAGATCGTAACCCCCAGAAGTTTCCTCTATTACAACTTTTTCAAAAGGCACTTCATCAACCAGAAGTTCATAAGCTGTGGCATCGACATCGTATTTATCAACACCACTGGCCATGGTCGCATTGCCTTGAGCATCTAAATCGATAAGTAATACTTTTCGATGAGTTGCTGCCATTGAAGCGGCAAGGTTCACCGCTGTCGTTGTTTTACCTACGCCACCTTTCTGGTTCGCAATAGAGATAACTTTTCCCACACTAACCTCATTCCATTATTTTTTTCCGGTTAAGGTGACTAAATGTCTTTCACCCTCTAACTCCGGAACGATCAATGTCGCTACATCTTTGACTGAGCACCATTCTGGAAGATCATTAGCTTCATCTTCTGAATAGATCCCTTTTAACGCCAAAAACACACCATCTTCTTCTTTTGGTAGATGATGACACCAATTAACCATGTCTGTCATTGATGCAAATGCACGACTTAGGACTGCATCAAACTTTTCTTCAGGCTGAAACTCTTCAACACGGCTTTGGATTGGAGTGACATTGGTAATTTTTAACTCATGAATCACCTGTTTGATAAAGCGGATTCTCTTACCTAAACTGTCTAATAGAGTAAACGATTTTCCAGGGTTCATGATAGCTAATGGGATACCTGGTAAGCCAGGACCTGTACCAACATCAATAAAACGCTCACCTGACAACTTTGGACTAACAACAATGCTATCCAGAATATGCTTAATGACCATTTCACTCGGATTTCTAACTGACGTTAGGTTATACGCTTTATTCCACTTATGAAGTAGCGCTACATAACCAAGTAACTGCTCTTTTTGCAATTCAGAGACAGTTAAATCAGTTTGAGCAATCAAACGATCGAATTGCTGAGATAAATCGGTCACGTTACTCACCTTTTTTTAATAAACCGTGTTTCTTTAAATGCACTAATAGAATAGAAACTGCAGCTGGTGTAATACCAGAAATACGTGATGCTATGCCAATCGTTTCAGGCTTAGCGTCTGTGAGTTTCGCAACCACTTCATTTGAAAGACCTTTTACTTCTTTATAATTAAGTTCTAAAGGCAATTTTGTATTTTCATGACGTAATGATTTTTCAATTTCATCACGCTGGCGCTGAATGTATCCGGCGTATTTTACTTGAATTTCAACTTGTTCAGACGCTTGTTGATCCTCAATAGCAGGACCAAAGCCATCAATAGAGATCAATGACTCATAATTCACTTCTGGACGACGAAGAAGATCTTCACCACTTGCTTCACGAACGATCGGCGTTTTTAAGATCGAGTTAACTTGATCAATATTTTCTGATTTAGGGTTCACCCAAATATCTTTTAAACGTTGACGTTCTTTTTCAATGTTTTCTACTTTCTCGTTAAAGCGAGCCCAACGAGCATCATCAACTAAACCAAGTTCACGGCCTTGTTCTGTTAAGCGTAAATCCGCGTTATCTTCACGAAGTGATAAGCGATATTCGGCACGAGACGTAAACATACGGTATGGTTCTTTGGTTCCAAGCGTTGATAAATCATCAATAAGTACACCCATGTATGCTTCATCACGGCGTGGACTCCAACCTTCCTTACCTTGAGCAAATAAACTCGCGTTAAGACCTGCCATCAACCCTTGTGCTGCTGCTTCTTCGTATCCAGTAGTACCGTTAATTTGACCAGCAAAGAATAAGCCTTCAATAAACTTAGTTTCATACGTTGATTTTAAATCACGAGGATCAAAGAAATCATACTCAATAGCATAACCTGGACGCACAATGTGTGCATTTTCAAACCCTTTCATTGAACGAACTATTTGTAATTGTACGTCAAATGGCAAACTTGTTGAGATACCATTTGGGTATAATTCGTGTGTTGTTAAGCCTTCTGGTTCAATAAAGATTTGGTGGCTGTCTTTATCAGCAAAACGCATTACTTTATCTTCAATAGAAGGACAGTAACGAGGACCAATTCCTTCAATAACACCAGCGTACATAGGGCTACGATCAAGGTTCTTACGAATCACATCATGTGTTTTTTCATTGGTATGAGTGATGAAGCAGTTAATTTGTTTAGGTTGCTGTTCACGATTACCCATAAATGAGAAAACAGGCGTTGGATTATCACCTGGTTGTGCTTCTAAATTTGAAAAATCAACACTACGGGCATCAATACGTGGTGGAGTACCTGTTTTAAGGCGATCGATCCTAAATGGACGATCTCGTAAACGTTGAGCAAGAGTGATCGAAGAAGGATCTCCTGCGCGACCTCCTGAGAAGTTTTCCATACCAATGTGTATCTGACCCCCTAAAAAGGTACCAGCTGTCAATACAACGGATTTAGCACGGAATTTAAGGCCCATTTGAGTAATAGCACCGATAACTTTATCGTTTTCAATAATCAGATCATCTACTGCTTGTTGAAATAACATTAAGTTTGGTTGGTTTTCTAATACTGAACGAACAAATGCTTTGTATAGTGCTCTATCTGCTTGAGCACGAGTCGCTCGAACTGCTGGACCTTTGGACGCATTTAATGTTCTAAATTGAATACCGGCATGATCAGTGGCTTGTGCCATTAATCCACCTAAAGCATCCACTTCTTTTACCAAATGGCCTTTGCCGATCCCACCGATAGCAGGATTACATGACATTTGACCTAATGTGTCGATGTTATGTGTGAGTAGAAGTGTCTTTTGTCCTGTTCTTGCAGCTGCTAATGCTGCTTCAGTTCCAGCATGACCACCGCCAATAACAATGACATCAAAGTTTTCTTGGTAAAACATGAGTTGACCTTAGGTGTTATGAAAATAGTGAGAAGAATTTAATTTTAAGAGATCTATTTTACCCTTTTTCTAGCTTGGAAAGAAATGAAAAAGTGACGAAGTTCAAAAATTAAAGATCACTTAATATATATAAGATCTTTTAAAGAGATCTCTTATTAGATCTATTATATAGATCGTCGAACACTGTGGATAAGTGGTAAATGATCAATAGGATCATGTACTTTAGTAAGATCTTAACTTGTGATAAATCTTTGATCTTTGATCGGACTGCTTGAGGATAAAATCATTTGTTATCCACAAGGGGGGAGGGCGTTAGATCTTATTCAATGGATAACTATAACTTGATCACTGGATCTTTCTATAGTTATCCACATAGTAGGTATCAGCTATTTAATAACTTTTTTGATCGGATAATACTTTTTATTAACAAAAATGTTGTTTTAGCCATAATTCTGCAGGCTCTTCTGGAATACTATTTTGAGTTACATCTATTTCTAGTGATGGATATTTTTCAGTAGCACCAAGTTTAAGAAGTGTACTTTGTAGTGATTTACCTGCAGCACAGAAAGTATCGTAGCTTGAATCACCAATCGCAACGATGGCAAAATTTATCATAGATAAAGCATTGGGATTATTTTGTAATTGTTCAATAAATGGTTTGATATTGTCTGGATAATCTCCAGCGCCATGAGTCGATACGACGAAAAGCCAAAGACTATTACTATCTACTTCATCTAGATTAGGTTGATTATGTATATCTGTTGTGAAATCCATATCTTCTAATAAATCAGCAAGATGATCGCCAACGTACTCTGCACCACCAAGGGTGCTACCAGTAATGATTGATACATTTTTCATGAATTTTTCCTATAAAAAATGGGCTGTAATAGCCCATTATTGTGTGATTTGTTATTAGTTTATTTACCAATACAAAAAGAAGTAAAGATACGGCCTAGTAAGTCGTCAGAAGTAAATTCACCTGTAATTTCACTGAGATGTTGTTGAGCTATTCTTAATTCTTCAGCAAGGATTTCACCAGCCATATAGCCTTCAAGTTGTTGTTGACCTATATCTAGGTGCTGAGCAGCCTTTTCTAATGCTTCTAGATGACGACGGCGAGCCATAAAGCCACCTTCTTGGTTACCAGAGAAGCCCATGCATTCTTTTAAGTGATTACGCAGTGCATCAACCCCTTCACCTGTTTTTGCTGATAGACGAATTAGAGTAGGATCATTTACGTGGCAAATACCAAGATCTTCACCGGTTTGATCGGCTTTATTTCGTATCACCGTCATACCTATATTTTTAGGTAAACGATCAAGGAACTCTGGCCAGATTATTTTGGGGTCTGTTGCATCCATTGTTGTGCCATCAACCATAAATAAAACGCGGTCAGCTTGAGCTATTTCGTCCCAAGCTCGTTCAATACCAATACGTTCTACCTCATCAGAGGCTTCGCGAAGGCCTGCTGTATCAATGATATGTAAAGGCATGCCATCAATATGAATATGCTCTCTAAGCACGTCACGAGTGGTTCCTGCAATATCAGTAACGATAGCAGTATCTTTACCCGATAGTGCATTAAGAAGGCTAGACTTGCCTGCATTTGGGCGGCCGGCGATAACAACTTTCATGCCTTCACGCATGATCGCACCTTGATTCGCTTCTTGGCGAACCGCATTTAGGTTATCAATGATCCCTTGTAAATCACCACTGACTTTGCCATCGGCAAGAAAATCGATCTCTTCTTCTGGAAAATCAATGGCAGCTTCAACGTAAATTCGAAGGTAAATAAGCGATTCAACCAAGGTATTAATTTTATTTGAAAATACGCCTTGCAGTGAATTTAAGGCTGATTTAGCTGCTTCTTCAGAGCTTGCATCAATCAAATCAGCGATAGCTTCTGCTTGTGCTAAATCCATTTTATCGTTTAGGAAGGCTCTTTCTGAGAATTCACCTGGACGAGCAGTACGGATACCGTCTATTTTTAGGATGCGTTTGATTAGCATATCCATGACAACAGGGCCACCATGCCCCTGAAGTTCTAAAACGTCTTCACCCGTAAATGAATGTGGGTTAGGAAAATAGAGTGCAATGCCTTGATCAAGCTCTAAACCATTCTCATCTTTGAATGGTGCATATTCGGCGTAACGTGGTTTCAGTTCTTTACCAATAACTTCTAAAGCCACTTCTTTCGCTTTAGGGCCTGATACTCGAATGATGCCTACGCCGCCTCGGCCTGGCGCTGTTGCTTGTGCAACTATGGTGTCTGTATGTAATGTCATGATTATTCTTAATGTCTATTGCTTGAGCATATTGTAAGCCGATAAAACAAAAAAGGCGACCAATGGCCGCCTTTTGTTTATTTCTTTAGAAATTCAACTTACTTAGAGTGTAAGCCTTTTTTCTCTAGTGCACGATAAATCAGAGTCTGCTGAATTAACGTTACGATGTTTGATACCAACCAGTAAAGAACTAGGCCAGCAGGGAACCATAAGAAGAATACGGTGAACATAACAGGCATGAACGTCATGATCTTCTGTTGCATTGGATCCGTTACTGTTGTTGGGCTCATCTTCTGGATTAAGAACATACTTGCACCCATTAATAATGGCAGGATGTAGTATGGGTCTTGTGCTGATAAATCCGTGATCCAACCAAAGAATGGTGCATGACGAAGCTCAACAGATTCCATTAGTGCCCAGTACAACGAAATGAAGATTGGCATTTGAAGAAGAATTGGTAAACAACCACCTAGTGGGTTTACTTTTTCTTTCTTATAAAGCTCCATCATTTCTTGGCTCATACGTTGACGGTCATCGCCAATACGCTCACGCATAGCAGTCAACTTAGGTTGAAGCATGCGCATTTTAGCCATTGATGTGTATTGTGCTTTTGTTAGTGGGTACATAGCGCCACGAACAATGAAGGTTAAGATGATGATAGCTAGACCCCAGTTCACAACAATGCCTTGGATGAAAGACAGTAGTTTATGAAGTGGTGAAGCAATAAACCATAACCAACCGTAATCAACTGTTAAGTCTAGGTATTTTTGAGTCGCTGCCATTTCTTTCTGCAGCTTTGGACCTGTCCAAAGTGTTGCTGAAAGCGTTGCTTCCTGACCCGCAGGAATTGTTACGGCAGGCATACGTACGCCTATGTAACCGTAATCGCCCGCTACACGTGACGTCAGTGTAGCGTCATTTACGTTGCGAGGGATCCAAGCTGAAGCAAAGTAATGTTGTAGCATACCCGCCCAACCTTGACCGTTTGTCATGTCGATAGATAAGTTCTTATCTTCCATGTCGTCAAAGCTGTATTTTTTGTAACGAGTATCTTCTGTAGAGTAAGCACCACCACGGTACGTAGGCATTGTTAAGCTGCCGCCGTCATCCATTAAGTTTTGCTTTAAGTTCGCGTACATTTCTACTGTTGCTGGTGCTGAAGATTGGTTATCAACCGTATAATCAACATTGATAGCGTAGCTGTCACGTTTAAGAATTAGTGTTTTAGTATAAGTAATACCGTCTTTCACTAATGTTAGCGGAACGCGTAATTCGTTTTGACCGTCAGCTAAAACATAATCTGTTTTTTGCGTAGTGAATTGTGCACGGCCGGTGTTTGAATCGATACCTTGAGGACCGATAAGACCACTTTGAGCTATGTAGCTGTGTGTAGAATCGTTCTTAAGAAGAACGAACTTTGCTTTAGAGTCTAATTCAGCGTCGTATTTATTAAGAACTGATTCAATGATGTCACCACCCAATGTATCTACTTTTAAAGTAAGTACATCTGTTGTGATAGTGATTAGCTTATCAGATTGCGCTGAATCAGCAGGCGTATCACTATGTGCTGTTGAAGAAGTTGGAACATCACCATCCGTTTGTGTTTGTTGAACTGTACTAACTGTAGCTGGTTGCTGCGGATTAGTTTCTACTTGCCATTGTTGGAAAAGTAAAAAAGAAACTAAAGCCAGTGCGAGCAACAGAATATTACGTTGGGTATCCATCGTTATTGTTCTCTGTCTTTATGCTGCTTGGGTGGGACGGGGTCATAGCCCCCATCATTCAAAGGATGACATTTTAATAGACGTTTGCCAGATAGCCAACACCCTTTTACTAAACCGTGTGACTTTAGTGCGTCAATTGCATAATGTGAACACGTTGGAGTAAATCGACAGCGAGGTCCAATCAATGGACTGATGACGAGTTGATAAAAACGGATTAGACCGATTGCTATCCACGAGAAGGGCGAGACAGGCGATGCCATAATTTGTCTAATAGCTTGTTGAAGTCTTCGTTACTCAGATCTTGAGCACTCTTTTTAGCGATAACCACAAAGTCTTTCGCAGGTAATGAATGTTGCTTATTGCGGAAACTTTCACGCGTAATACGTTTGAACTTATTGCGACCTACAGCAGTTTTAATTTGCTTTTTAGGAACAGCAAGGCCTAAACGAGGGTGCGATAGTGAATTTTCTCTGGCAAGAATGGTGAAGTGAGGTGAGCCGGCTCGGTGAGCTTGCTTGAAAACAGATTTGTAATCTTCGGGAGTTAACAAGCGTAACTCCCGAGAGAAGTCGTAATTCATCAAAATAATCTAGGATTACTTAGATAGACGCTTACGGCCTTTAGCGCGACGAGCGTTAATTACGTTACGACCGTTCTTAGTAGCCATACGTGCACGGAAACCGTGAGAGCGTTTACGCTTAAGAACTGAAGGTTGGAAAGTGCGTTTCATTGGTATTACCTTTTACTGATCAGTAGTGTTTAGGTTTTTTGTATAAACCCGGCGTGGGACGTACATTCCGACGCCTCTCAACAAAGAGGCGGAATTGTAATCATTGACAGAAAAATAGTCAATAAGAGGTTCCACGATTTTTCCGGACGGTGAATTATACGTTTTGTGAGCCAGAGCGCAAGGATCTTTATGCGATCCCGACCTGATTCAAGAATTTTTTTAATTTAGGATCCTGTGGATAACCAAAAATTTGCTCTGGGGTTCCTTGTTCCACGATCTTTCCATCTGCCATATAGATAACTTTATCAGCGACTTCTTTGGCAAATTGCATTTCATGAGTGACAACCAGCATGGTTTGATGTTGAGTGGCTAGTTTTTTCATTAAAGTTAGCACTTCATTAACCCATTCCGGATCAAGTGCTGACGTGGGTTCATCGAACAATAGCAGTTCTGCTTCTAAGGCCATTGCTCGTCCAATACCAACGCGCTGTTGTTGGCCCCCAGAAAGCGCTGAAGGGTAGTTATCCCCTTTATCACCAAGCCCAATATCATCTAAAATCTGTTGTGCTCTTTTAAGGGCATCAGCCTTATTCCACTTGTGGACAGTTATTAGGCCTTCAGCAATATTCTGTCGAGCGGTTAAATGTGAAAAAAGAGCATAGTTTTGGAAGATAAACCCTGTTTTCCGTCGTAATGCGATGATTTCTGCTTTAGTATTTTTTTCACTGTCGACGCTAATATCATCAATTGTGATGGTGCCTTTATCGGCCATTTCAAGAAAATTGACGCATCGAAGTAACGTAGACTTGCCTGTACCGCTTGATCCAATAATGGCAATTATCTCCCCTTTATTAATGGCGAGGTCAATGCCTGATAGTACGTTTGTGTCACCAAAACTTTTATGTAGGTTGGTAATTTTTATCATCGAACATACGCCTTATTTAATTTCACTTCAGCCCAAGTTTGTACTCGAGTAAGAATGACAACAACACCCCAATAAATCAGGGCTACGGCTAAAAATGCTTCAAAGAATTTAAAGCTTGAAGAGGCTTCCATTTGCGCTTTTGCCATTATTTCAGACACCCCAAGTGTAAAGGCTAATGATGTGGATTTAATCATATCGATGAAATAATTCATTAGTGAAGGTAAAGCTACGCGAGTCGCTTGAGGGAGGATAATACGGCGCATCGCTTGAGATGTTGTCATACCAATAGAAAGACTGGCTTCCATTTGGCTACGATCAATACCAATAATAGCAGCTCGAATACTCTCTGCCATATAAGCGGCGAAATGGAGTGTTAAACCAATAACAGCGGCACTAAATGCATCTAATCCAATAAAAATAGGGAATACTTGCGGTAAACCATAATAAAGAAGAAATAATTGAACCAGCAGCGGTGTACCACGGAAAAAGCTGATGTAAAGTTGGCTAAGTTGATCCAATACTGGCACTTTAAAGACTCTTAAGTTAGCGAGCACTAACGCCAGAGCAAGAGCAAAGAATAATCCCCATATCGCCATTTCTAATGTCGTACCTAAATACTTAAACAGTATTGGTAAGAGTTCAATCATATACGCAAAATCAAATCCCATGATGTCTCTCTATAATTAGTTTGAAAAGTGGTGAGCTGTACTGAGTTTATATAAGTAATAAACACAAAACCCACTCCGTCACAGATAGTGGGTTTATTGTAAATAGAAGTAGGTACTTACCGAGTTAGTTTGATTTATTGTGTTACGTCAGCATCAAACCACTTTTGCGATATTTTTGCTAATGTGCCGTCAGCACGCATTTCAGTTAATGCCTTATTAACTTCTTTTTGTAGCTTTTGGCCTTTTTCATTTTTTACAAATGGCCATGCATTTTCGATAGTTTCAAATGGTTCGCCTGCAAGTTGCAGTGGTAATCCTGATTTTTTAATCAGTTGAGCTGCTGATAGACGGTCCATCACAAACGCATCTGAACGGCCTAAAGCGACATCGTGCTCAATACCAGTATCGTAGGTTTTAATGTTTATTTGGCCTGATTTATCGTTATCTCGCAGTAATTTTTCAAAATTAGAACCTAAGTTAACGGCAACGGTTTTTCCTTCCAAATCTTCAATATTTTTGATGCTGTCATTGCCTTTACGAACGGTAATTTGTGCACCGTCAACAACATAAGGGTCGGCAAATAGGTATTTAGCTTCACGTTCTTTGGTTTTGGTAATTTGATTTGAAATCGTATCAATTCGGCCTGTTTCTAATAGCCCAAATAAACCAGAAAAACTCGCAGTTACGTATTCAACGTTATAGTCGTTACGGCGACCAATCTCATCCCATAAATCAACCTCAAAGCCTTGCAGTTGATCCTGTTTAACGAAGGTAAATGGGAAATAACGGCCCGACATCCCTACTTTAACGTCAGTGGCTGCTTGAGCAAATTGAGTGGCTGCTAGTGTCAGTGTTAATCCAGTAAGAATGTTCTTTGTCCATTTCATGATTGATACTCCGTAATTCATCAGTATTGAGATAATACGTTTTTTGCGATTGAGCTCTAAATACCCTCTGGTTATGTGTAATAACTAAACCGTAAAATAAAGGGCATAATCTCCCCATTGTTGATGGTTTTGGGTATAAGTCAGGTAAAAAGTGTGTCGATCTAGGTAAAAAACCGTGATCAGTGTGAATAACTTCGATCTTATTCACCGGATCATCGATCTAACACTGGCACAAAAGTTATCCACAGTATAAAATCGACAACCTTTTAAAAATAATTATGAGTGGGGTTGTCCGTGTCTTCATCGCTTTGGCTGCAGTGTTTACAGCGCCTTCAAGAAGAATTACCTTCCGCAGAATTTAGTATGTGGGTTAAACCCCTGCAAGCTGAATTAAATGACAATACCCTTACGCTATTTGCGCCGAACCGTTTCGTGTTGGATTGGGTTCGAGATAAGTACTTAAATAGCATTAACTCATTATTAAATGAGTTCTGTGGTAGTGATGTTCCTACATTACGTTTTGAAGTTGGCAGTAAACCTGCTGCATCAGCCCCAGCACCAAAGAGAACGGCAGCGGATGTTGCTGCTTCAACCTCTGCTCCTGCACAACTTCAAGCCTTACAGTCAGTGAATAAGCCTTGGGAATCTCAGAGTTCAGAACCTACATCAGCTGATCTGAATCATCGATCGAATGTAAACCCTAAACATAAATTTACTAACTTCGTTGAAGGTAAATCAAACCAACTTGGCTTAGCTGCAGCTCGTCAAGTGTCTGATAATCCGGGAACGGCGTATAATCCACTATTCTTATATGGTGGTACTGGTTTAGGTAAAACGCATCTGTTGCAAGCCGTAGGCAATGCTATTCTTGAGCGCAAGCCTGACGCTAAAGTTGTGTATATGCATTCCGAACGCTTTGTTCAAGATATGGTTAAAGCGCTACAAAATAACGCCATTGAAGAATTCAAACGTTATTACCGTAGTGTTGATGCCTTGCTTATCGATGATATTCAATTCTTTGCGAATAAAGAGCGTTCACAAGAAGAATTCTTCCATACCTTTAATGCATTATTGGAAGGCAATCAGCAAATAATCTTAACGTCAGATAAATACCCAAGAGAGATTAATGGGGTAGAAGAGCGTTTGAAATCTCGCTTTGGTTGGGGTCTTACTGTTGCGATTGAGCCGCCAGAATTAGAGACTCGCGTTGCTATCTTAATGAAAAAAGCTGAAGATCATCAAATTCATCTTGCGGATGAAGTTGCTTTCTTTATTGCAAAACGTTTACGTTCGAATGTACGTGAATTAGAAGGGGCGCTTAACCGTGTGATTGCAAATGCTAACTTTACTGGCCGTGCAATTACGATTGATTTTGTACGTGAAGCATTACGTGACTTATTAGCGCTTCAAGAGAAGCTAGTAACAATTGATAACATTCAAAAAACCGTTGCTGAGTACTACAAGATAAAAATGGCGGATTTATTGTCTAAACGCCGTTCTCGCTCTGTTGCGCGTCCACGTCAATTAGCGATGGCATTGTCTAAAGAGTTAACCAATCACAGTTTACCTGAGATCGGCGACGCATTTGGTGGTCGAGACCATACCACTGTGCTTCATGCTTGTCGTAAAATAGCGCAATTGCGTGAAGAGAGTCATGATATAAAAGAAGACTACTCTAACCTCATTCGTACGTTGTCATCGTAAGTCATTATCTACTTTTAAATAAACGAGTATTATGAAATTTTCTATTGAACGCAGTCTGTTATTAAAACCACTGCAACAAGTATCTGGTGCCCTTGGTGGCCGTCCATCATTACCTATCTTAGGTAATATCTTACTTCAGGTAGAAAATGGTCAATTATCAATGACCGCAACCGATTTAGAAGTAGAATTGATCAGTAAGATTACGTTAGAAGGTGATTTTGAAGCGGGCGCTATTACCGTTCCTTCTCGTAAATTTTTAGATATTTGTCGTGGTTTACCTGACAGCGCAACCATCACTATCGTATTAGAAGGCGATCGAGTCTTAGTACGTTCTGGACGCAGTCGATTCACTCTAGCGACTTTGCCTGCTAATGATTTTCCAAACATTGAAGGTTGGGAGAGTGAAGTTGAAATCACGCTTTCTCAAGCACAACTCCGCAAGCTAATAGAGAGTACTCAATTCTCTATGGCTAACCAAGATGTGCGCTATTACTTAAATGGTATGATGTTTGAAACTCAAGGGAATATTTTCCGTTCTGTAGCAACGGATGGTCACCGAATGGCAGTATGTAATATGCCGGTGGGATCAGAGCTTCCTGAACAACAAGTGATCATGCCACGCAAAGGTATTCAAGAGCTAGTTCGCTTACTTGACTCACCAGATCAGAGTGTTACTTTACAGTTTGGTAATTCAAATGTACGTGCAGAAGTGAATAACTTTGTATTTACGTCAAAACTGGTTGATGGTCGCTTTCCTGATTATCGACGTGTAATGCCGCAAAGTAGTAACAAGACGCTAGAAGCCGATTGTGATGAACTGCGCCAAGCATTCGCTCGTGCCGCTATTTTATCGAATGAAAAATTCCGTGGTGTTCGCGTTAATTTAGCAAACAACCAAATGCGTATTACGGCGAATAACCCAGAACAAGAAGAAGCGGAAGAGATCCTTGATGTGGATTTCCAAGGTGATGATATCGAAATCGGTTTTAACGTTAGCTATGTATTAGATGTGCTGAATACTTTAAAATGCGAACGTGTACGTATTTCGATGACAACGGCTAATGCGAGTGCGTTAGTTGAAGATTGCGTTAATGATGAAGCGCAATATGTTGTTATGCCAATCCGTCTGTAGATTTTAACTATCAATGCCATTATCACGCCTAATCATTAATGATTTTCGTAATATAAAGACGTGTGATATTCAATTATCATCAGGCTTTAATTTTGTTACGGGTGCCAATGGTAGTGGCAAAACCAGTGTCCTAGAAGCGATTTATTTGCTCGGGCATGGCCGTTCATTTAAGAGCTCATTAACCGGTCGGATCATTAGACGTGACTGTGACGAGCTTTTTATTCATGGTCGTTTCACCACTCCTGAAAACTTTGAACTGCCCATTGGTATAAATAAACAGCGCGACGGCACAACAGAGGTTAAAATAGGCGGAGAAAGCGGTCAAAAACTGGCACAATTAGCTAAGGTTTTACCGCTTCAATTAATTCACCCTGAAGGGTTTGAGTTAGTTACTGATGGCCCTAAATTTCGCCGAGCATTTATAGATTGGGGGGTGTTTCACGTGGAACCTGCTTTTTATGAAGCATGGAGCCGAGTGAAGCGATTAACCAAGCAACGTAATGCATTATTAAAAACGGCACAGAGTTATAGAGAGCTAAGCTACTGGGATTTGGAACTCGCACAATTAGCTGAAAAAATAGATCAGTGGCGAGTGGATTACATCAATCACATATCTGAAGCAACTCAACAAATATGTCAGGCATTCTTACCAGAATATGACATAAAGCTGTCATACTATCGCGGTTGGGATAGAGAAACCCCATACGCAGATTTGCTCAAGAAGAACTTTGAGCGAGATAAACAGCTGGGTTATACCGTCGGCGGCCCAAATAAAGCCGACTTACGAATTAAAGTTGCAGGCACTCCTGTTGAAGATGTGTTGTCTCGTGGTCAACTAAAGTTGATGGTATGTGCGCTACGATTAGCGCAGGGGCAACATTTAACAGAAGCAACAGGAAAGCAGTGCATCTATTTAATAGACGATTTTGCTTCTGAACTGGATAGTCATCGCCGTCAATTGCTGGCTCAATATTTGAAACAGACAAAGGCGCAGGTGTTTATTAGTTCGATTACTGCTGAACAGATTGCAGATATGCATGATGAAGAAAGCAAGATGTTCGAGATAGAACATGGCAAAATAGCCCAAGGATAAAAACGCGAGAGTAACTCATGTCAGAAAATTATGATTCATCGAGTATTAAAGTACTAAAAGGCCTAGATGCAGTACGTAAGCGTCCGGGTATGTATATCGGCGACACCGACGACGGTACAGGTCTTCACCACATGGTGTTTGAGGTTGTCGATAACTCAATCGATGAAGCTCTTGCTGGTCACTGTAAAGATATTATTGTAACGATACACGAAGATAACTCAGTATCAGTAAGCGATGATGGTCGTGGTATTCCAACAGAAATTCACCCAGAAGAAGGCGTATCAGCAGCAGAAGTTATCATGACGGTACTTCACGCAGGTGGTAAGTTCGATGATAACTCTTATAAAGTATCAGGCGGTCTTCACGGTGTTGGTGTTTCAGTTGTAAACGCACTATCTGAAAAAGTGGAATTAACGATTCACCGTAAAGGTGAGATCTTCCAACAAACATATCATCACGGTGATCCACAAGCACCATTAGCTGTTGTTGGTACTACAGATACTACGGGTACTAAAATCCGTTTCTGGCCAAGTGACCAAACGTTCGCAAACATTGAATTTGTGTATGAAATTCTAGCGAAACGTCTGCGTGAGTTGTCTTTCTTAAACTCTGGTGTGTCAATTATTTTACAAGACATGCGTGAAGAAGATAAATCTGATCACTTCATGTTTGAAGGTGGTATTCAAGCGTTCGTTAATCACCTAAATCGCAATAAAACACCTATTCATCAAAAAATATTCCATTTTGATTTCACTCGTGAAGAAGATGGCATTGCTGTTGAAGTGGCGATGCAATGGAATGATTCTTTCCAAGAAAATATTTTCTGTTATACCAATAACATCCCACAACGTGATGGTGGTACGCACTTAGCCGGTTTCCGTTCTGCGCTAACTCGTACATTAAACACCTTCATGGATAAGGAAGGCTTTTCTAAGAAAGCGAAAGCATCTACTTCTGGTGATGATGCGCGTGAAGGCCTAACGGCGGTTGTTTCGGTTAAAGTGCCTGATCCTAAGTTCTCAAGTCAAACTAAAGATAAACTGGTTTCTTCTGAAGTGAAGTCTGCGGTTGAATCTGCAATGGGTGAGAAACTGTCTGAGTTCTTAGCTGAGAATCCAGGTGAAGCTAAAATGGTTTGTTCTAAAATCATTGATGCAGCTCGTGCTCGTGAAGCGGCTCGTAAAGCTCGTGAAATGACTCGTCGTAAAGGCGCGTTAGATATCGCTGGTCTTCCAGGTAAGCTTGCGGATTGTCAGGAAAAAGATCCTTCACAATCTGAATTATACATAGTGGAAGGGGACTCTGCTGGCGGTTCAGCCAAGCAGGGACGTAACCGTAAAAACCAAGCGATCCTTCCGCTTAAAGGTAAAATTCTAAACGTAGAAAAAGCACGTTTTGATAAAATGATCTCTTCTCAAGAGGTAGGAACACTAATTACAGCATTAGGTTGTGGTATTGGTCGCGACGAATATAACCCAGATAAACTGCGTTACCATAACATCATCATCATGACCGATGCCGATGTCGATGGTTCTCACATCCGTACTCTACTTTTGACTTTCTTCTACCGTCAAATGCCTGAGTTGATTGAACGTGGCTATATCTACATTGCTCAACCACCACTTTACAAAGTGAAGAAAGGCAAACAAGAGCAATATATTAAAGATGAAGAAGCGATGGGTGAATACCAAATCACGCAAGCGTTAGACAATGCTGCGTTATTTGTTAATTCAAATGAATCTATCTTCGGTCAAGAGCTTGAAAACTTAATTCGCACGTTTAATGGTGTGGTTAAATTAATTGAGCGTATGAGTCGTCGTTACCCATTAGCGCTATTAAATCGTTTAGTTTACACGCCTCGTTTAACTCAGGAAGTGTGTGAAAACGAAGCAGAAGTTCGAGCGTGGACTGAGGCATTAGTTGCGGATCTTAACGAGCATGAAACTGGTGCAAGCCAATACAACCCAGCTCTAGATTTTAACGAAGAGTTAAATATTCACCAGCCTAAGCTTGTTGTTCGTACTCACGGTGTTCAGCATGAATACGTATTAAGTGCTGATCTGCTGAACTCGAAAGAGTACGGTCGTATTGCTGATTTATCTGAAGCACTTAATGGGCTAATTGAAGAAGGTGCTTATGCACAACGTGGTGAACGTAAGCAACCAGTACAAACACTGGATGAAGCGATTGCATGGTTGATTAAAGACTCTCGTCGTGGTGTTTACTTACAACGTTACAAAGGTCTGGGTGAAATGAACCCTGAGCAGCTTTGGGAAACAACAATGGATCCTGATTCTCGCCGTATGATGCAAGTAACTATCAACGATGCAGTAAGTGCGGATGAGTTGTTTACTACGCTAATGGGTGATCATGTTGAGCCGCGTCGTAACTTCATTGAAGAGAACGCATTGCGCGTTGCTAACTTAGACGTATAAATTTTTAATTCTATATTTTGCCAGTTAGTCCTACTTCTGCGTCGAAGGTGCTCACTTATGTTCATAAGCTCCGCGCCTTCTTCTTGAATTAGAACGAACTGACTTCATCTAGAATCATAAATGCTAAGTTGAAAATTAAGAAGCACTGCTGTTGGCGGTGCTTTTTTTTGTCTGGAATTTGGGGTTTATTTTTATTTATTGTTCAGAGGGTTAGCGGTTTTTTTGTTTAAATCGGAAAATAAATAGTCAGTATCTCTTGAAAGTAAAATAGCTGAACCACATATCTAGTTATGAAGGGGATGCCGAAAGGGTCTTCTGAAAAATGACTTGTCCAATATGGAAAGTCTTATAATTTGATAGAGGCAACTAAGGACCCAAGTTTGGGGTAGTTGTACTCACTATTGCTTAAAATAAAGGATAGTATTATGCGTAATGTAGATTTCACTCCACTGTACCGTTCAGCAATTGGTTTTGATCGTCTTTTCAATCAAATGGAAAGCCACTCAGCGAAAACTAATGGTGGTTACCCTCCCTATAACATCGAGCAAAAATCAGAACATAACTACCGTATAACCATGGCGGTGGCGGGTTTTGCTGATGAACAAATCGATTTAACTCAACACGAGAATATGCTGATTGTACGCGGTGAGCGTCCTGAATCGGATGAAGCGAAAACGTACCTATACCAAGGTATTGCAGAGCGTAACTTTGAGCGTAAATTCCAATTAGCGGATTATGTGAAAGTGGTGGGCGCAACCATGGAAAATGGTTTACTGCATGTTGATTTAGAACGTGAAATTCCAGAAGCGATGCAGCCTCGTAAGATTGCAATTAACGGTAATAACTTACTGGAAAGCTAATCGTAGATTGGTAAAAAATTTAAATGAAGGCGCTGTGATAGCGCCTTTTTTGTGTCTGCTAGGTTATTCATTTATGACTTATTGCTTTTCTATTACCAATAGATGGCATCTGTATGTGTTGCTTGCTTAGTGATGACAAACAGAATTGCTGACTCCAAAGCAACAAGCTATTATTTGAGTTATTGAACTACTCTGAATACGCCTTTAACACTTCTTCTGCAATGATATTGATGCCTTTTTGCATCATATCTTCATCTTGAACGTAGTTCATACGTAAGCATTGATGAGCGTGATCCCAACTGTCGTCTTGGCCGATAAAGAAGTACTCGCCCGGAACAATTAATACACCACGTGCTTTCAAGCGTTTGTAGAGTTCCATTGTCGTGATAGGTAATTCATCAAACCATAGCCACAAGAAAATAGCGCCCTCAGGTTTATGAATGCGAAAACGAGGATCGGTAATCGCTGTTTGTAGCATCTTAACTGCAGCTTGAGATTTATGGCGATAGAAAGGCTGGATAACCTCCTCACTTAAACGCAATAAGTCACCTGACTCAATCATGTGCAAACCAATTGCAGGGCCCATACTTCCCGGTGCAAGATTGATAATGCCATTTAGGTTAGTGATGGCTGCTGTCATTTCCTCATTGGCAATCACAATGCCACAACGTAACCCAGGTAAACCAAGCTTTGAAAGGCTCATGCAAAGAATGGTGTTTTCATTCCAAAATGGTGTGACTTCTTCAAAGATAATATTCGGGAAAGGGGTACCATAAGCATTATCAAGAATTAACGGAATATTATGTTCACGAGCTAATGTGTCGAGTTTTGCCACTTCTTCATCCGTAATGACATTACCCGTTGGATTGGTAGGACGAGAAACACAAATTGCTCCCACTGAATCGTCAACAGTTAACTGGCTAAAATCAACGTGGTATTTAAACAAACCGTTATCGAGTAATTCAATCTCAGGACGGTAAGAAATAAAACTATCGACTTCTAGTTCAGAGTCCGCATAGCCAATATATTCCGGAGCAAGAGGCAGTAAAATCCTCTTTTTTGAACCATCCGCATAAGTGCCTGCTAACAGGTTAAATAGACTAAAGAAAGCACTTTGAGACCCATTGGTTAGAGAGATATTTTTCTCTGAGATATCCCAACCGTAAGTCTCTTTTAATAGTTTTGCTAATGCTTTAACAAAAGAGTCTTTACCTTGTGGGCCATCATAATTGGCCATTGCAGCAACCAGTTCACCTGAATCGAGCATGTCTTGTGAGGCGCTTTTAAAGTAGTCGAGCATGGCGGGAATGCCAGCAGGGTTACCACCACCGAGCATGATTGCTCCAGGGGTACGTAAGCCATCATTTAGATCATCCATTAATTGGGTGATCCCACTGTAACGAGTAAATTTTTCGCCAAATTGAGTAAACTTCATTACGACTACCGCGCTATTTGTTGAGTCTGAGTATTGATTGTTTTAACAACATACCTCAACACCAAACAGAGATAAAGAGCCAAGATAAGCCCTGATTTTATTGATTAAACCGTAAACTCACTGTGAATTTTAAGAAAGTGCTTATTTTTGCTACTCCCAAAGAGGGCAGCGAGGTATACTTCTTGGTTATATTTATCAACCATCGCGCGAATTAAATTATGCAAAAATACGATATCAAAACCTTCCAGGGAATGATCCTCGCGCTGCAGGATTATTGGGCACAACAAGGTTGTACGATTGTACAGCCACTAGATATGGAAGTGGGCGCAGGTACGTCTCACCCAATGACATGTCTGCGTGCACTTGGCCCAGAGCCAATGGCTACCGCTTATGTTCAACCATCTCGTCGTCCTACGGATGGCCGTTATGGTGAAAACCCTAACCGTCTGCAGCACTACTATCAATTTCAGGTAGCGTTAAAGCCTTCTCCAGATAACATTCAAGAGCTGTACCTAGGTTCTTTAGAAGTGCTTGGTATCGATCCACTTGTTCATGATATTCGTTTCGTAGAAGACAACTGGGAAAACCCTACATTGGGTGCTTGGGGTCTAGGTTGGGAAATCTGGCTAAACGGCATGGAAGTAACGCAATTTACTTACTTCCAACAAGTAGGTGGCCTCGAGTGTAAACCAGTAACGGGTGAAATCACTTACGGTATTGAGCGTCTTGCTATGTACATTCAAGAAGTAGACTCAGTTTACGATCTTGTGTGGAACCATGGTCCTCAAGGTGTGGTTACTTACGGTGACATTTTCCACCAAAACGAAGTTGAGCAATCGACTTACAACTTTGAACACGCAGATGTTGATTTCCTATTTGGTTTCTTCGACCAGTGTGAGAAAGAGTGTAAAGAGCTGCTTGAACTTGAAAAGCCTCTACCTCTTCCAGCGTACGAGCGCATTCTAAAAGCAGGTCACGCATTCAACTTGCTAGATGCACGTAAAGCAATCTCTGTAACAGAGCGTCAGCGTTATATTCTTCGTATTCGTAACTTAACTAAATCGGTTGCAGAAGCATACTATGCATCACGTGAAGCATTAGGCTTCCCTATGTGTCGTTCTAATAAACCGACAGCAACTGAGGAGAAGTAATCATGGCGAAGAATTTTCTAATCGAATTAGGTACTGAAGAGCTTCCACCAACAGCGCTTCGTTCATTAGCTGAAGCATTTGCTGCTAACTTTGAAGCGGGTCTTAAAGCGGCTGATTTAGCACACCAAGGTGTTAAATGGTATGCAACGCCTCGTCGTTTAGCGCTTAAAGTGGCTGAATTAGATGAAGGTCAAGCAGATAAAATCGTTGAAAAACGTGGTCCAGCTATCGCATCTGCATTTGATGCGGATGGAAATCCAACCAAAGCGGCTCAAGGTTGGGCTCGTGGTAACGGTATTACGGTTGAACAAGCTGAGCGTCTAAAAACAGACAAAGGCGAATGGCTACTTCATAAAGAAGCAGTGAAAGGCCAACCTGTACAAGAGCTTGTTGTTGAATTAGCAGCAAAAGCATTAGCAGGTTTACCAATTCCTAAAGCAATGCGTTGGGGTAACTCAGACATTCAATTTATTCGTCCAGTAAAAACACTGACTATCCTATTGGGTGACGAACTGATTGAAGGTTCTATCTTAGGCGTTACTTCTACTCGTACACTTCGTGGTCACCGTTTCATGGGTGAAAGCGAGTTTACGATTGACTCTGCTGATCAATACCCTGCGATCTTAGAAGAGCGCGGTAAAGTAATGGCTGACTACGATGCGCGTAAAGCGATCATTCTTGCTGATGCTCAAAAAGCAGCGGCAGCAGTAGGCGGTACAGCGGATCTAGAAGATGACTTAGTAGAAGAAGTGACTTCTCTTGTTGAATGGCCGGTAGTATTAACGGCTAAATTTGAGCAAGAGTTCTTAAAAGTGCCTTCAGAAGCGTTAGTTTATACAATGAAGGGTGACCAAAAATACTTCCCTGTGTATGACGAAGCGAAGAATCTACTTCCTAACTTCATTTTCGTTTCTAATATCGAATCTAAAGAGCCTCGTCACGTTATCGAAGGTAACGAGAAAGTGGTTCGCCCACGCCTTGCTGATGCAGAATTCTTTTTCAACACAGACCGTAAGCGTCCGCTTATCGACCGTCTACCTGAGTTAGAACAAGCTATCTTCCAAAAGCAATTAGGTACGATCAAAGACAAAACTGACCGTATTACTGAGCTTGCAGGTTACATTGCTGAGCAAATTGGTGCAGATGTTGAGAAATCTCAACGTGCGGGCCTTCTAGCTAAGTGTGACTTAATGACATCTATGGTATTTGAATTTACAGATACACAAGGTGTGATGGGTATGCACTATGCAACTCACGATGGTGAAGATGAGCAAGTAGCTCTCGCTCTTTATGAGCAATACATGCCACGTTTTGCGGGTGATGAACTACCAAGCACAGATATTTCTGCATCAGTAGCAATGGCGGACAAACTAGATACATTGGTTGGTATCTTCGGTATTGGTCAAGCACCTAAAGGTTCTGATCCATTTGCACTTCGCCGTGCTGCGCTGGGTATTCTACGTATTATCGTTGAGAAAGATTACAACTTAGACTTAGTTGACCTAGTAGCTAAAGCGCAATCTCTATTTGCACTTGAAGATGGCTCAAGCAAGCTAACGAATGCAAACGTAGCGACAGATGTGATTGATTTCATGCTAGGTCGTTTCCGCGCATGGTACCAAGATGAAGGTTTCAGCGTAGATATCATCCAAGCGGTACTTGCTCGTCGTCCAACGAAACCTGCTGATTTTGATAAGCGTGTGAAAGCGGTATCTCACTTCCGTGAACTAGACGCTGCAGAATCTCTAGCGGCTGCGAATAAGCGTGTAGGTAATATCCTTGCGAAATTCGATGGCGAACTGGCTCAAGAAATCGATCTTGCTCTTCTTCAAGAAGATGCAGAGAAAGTATTGGCTGAGAAAGTAGAGATCCTAGCTGAAGCACTAGAGCCTGTATTTGCTGCAGGTAACTATCAAGAAGCTCTAAGTCGTTTAGCTGAGTTACGTGAACCTGTTGATGCCTTCTTTGATGGTGTAATGGTTATGGCTGATGATGAAGCGCTTAAGATTAACCGCTTAACGCTGCTTAACAAGCTTCGTAATCTGTTCTTAGATATTGCGGATATTTCTCTTCTTCAAAAATAAGAAATAGCCAAATTTCATGAAATGCCTCGCCTTTGCGGGGTATTTTTTTGTCTAGATATCGTATTTTCGAAAATTAGAGGTTAATAATATACTTAACAATGACTACAATTGATGTTCTCTCTTTTATTAGGCTGCTGATTTCGATGAAATTATCTGTGTGTACAACTCTTATCTCCCTTTCACTTATGGTCGGGTGTCAAAGTACTTCATTACCAACCACGGATAATGCAAATTCTTCTTCACAGAATACTCCTGTAGTCTCAAGTGATTCGACGAATCAAGTCAGTGTATGTCCTTCATTAGGCATTCAGCCTGTGACGGTTACCGTTTCAGAACTGTGGTCTGAAGGTGCAGTCGTCACAGATGCTTACTCTGGCAATATTGCTCAAGTGAAGAATGGTCAAATAACGCTAACACCAAGTCGTCATAGTGGTGGATTACTGTTATTAGAATCAAGTTCAGTACAGGAAGCAGAAGCAGAGAAGCGTGATTTCCAATGGCAGAGTGCCACGTTTTATCATATCGCAACCGATCGTTTTTATAATGGAAACAGTTGGAATGACCACAGCTATGGTCGTCAAACCTCATCACAAGGTTTTAAAGGTGGTGATATTGCAGGGTTAACGCAAAAACTGGATTACTTAGCTGAGCTAGGTGTTGATGTACTTTGGATTTCGACACCACTAGAGCAAGTTCATGGCTGGCTTCCTGGAAAAAATGGCAATACACCAGAATATCCATACGCAGGTGGTGCCACATTAGATTGGACACAGCTTGATACCAATATGGGATCAGAGCAAGAGATGAGAGCATTTGTCGATCTTGCTCATCAATTAGGAATGAGAGTAGTGTGGAGTATTGATACTGCTCCTTCTCAACCAAGCCTTGCCGATTTGCAGCAATTTTCTATTCAACCTAAAGACAGCAGTGAACTGCCAAGTTACTGGAATGATTGGCATCCAAAAGAAGGTCAGAATCTAACGCATTATTTAGATGCATTTAAAGGTGAAGATGGTCAAGTCCCACAATGGTGGTCTTCAGATTGGTTTAATCCAAATTATGAAGGGGTAGTGTCAACGCCAACCTTCTTTACCAATAAACCGACAACTGCAGTGAGCCAAGTCAGTCAGGATAAACACGCATTATTAACGCAATGGGTGACTGAATGGGTAACCAAGTTTGGTATTGATGGCATTGTTTTAGCTCAATCAACGCCTAAGTTAACAAAACAATTTGAAGAACAAGGCAGTAAGGCATTTGAAGCATGGAAGAAAGACAATCAATATAAAGCGCTTGAAGGGTCTTCTTTTATTGTGGTCGATTTAGAAAATAATAACCATTTTATCCCTCAAAAGCAGTCAATTGAATCTCAATGTGAAACACAACTAAGTGCTCAAACAACGACTGAAAATAAAGTCGCCATGAATGCGTTAACCTGGTTTGATAAAGATAAGCAACAAGCGTTAACGGCTGATAATTATGCTCAATACAGAGATGCGGCCTCCGCTTTATTGTTATCTCACGACAGTGTTTCGATTTGGTATGGGGATGAAAGTGCAAAACCAGGTGATCTATATAGCATGATGAATTGGGAAGATGCGACAGGACTTAATTGGTCATTGCGTTCTCATTGGAAGAAACTACTCTCTTTTAGATCAAATCATACTGCGATATCACAAGGGAATTACCAAGTGGTTAAGCAAGAACCTTACTATGCTGTCATACGTAAAAATGAATCCGATAAGGTAATGATCGTTTATACGGGTGAGTAATACCAATCGTAGTAAATAACTGCTCATCCTAGCTGGTTAAAATACTCGATAACTGCGTTGAAATTTTTGATTGTAGAATAACTACTTATCGAAACTATTTGTCGAAAAGTGCCGTCTTGTTCTCAAGCATTTTACCTGCGCTATTTCTGATCATTTACTTACTGTGATTGGTATAATTTTTGGTGATATAACGAGTGTCATCAAAGTTTCATAAAATCTGAGTGAGAGTGTGATACTAACCACATAGGTTTTGTGAGAGAGATGATAATCTATAGCTAGAATTAGTTGTATTGGTAGATGTTTCTTAAAGGAAAGGAGCTTATCATGACTCGTTTTTTAGCTATCTCACCACAAAGCCAGTGTTATTTATTTACCGTCGCTTTGGCGCTTAATTTATTAGGTATGGTATTGACCGATATGTGGGTACCTATGGTCGTTGGGGCAATTGTCACGACCGCATTATCTGTGGATGCTTGGGTTCGCGTTCATTATGTATTACCAATGAAAAAAGAGATGCGTAACTTGCAACATGAGATTGAAAGCATTCAAAAACAAGTGCGAGATATCAATACATAAACTATCCCTAAACAGTATAAAGGCGACCTCGTGGTCGCCTTTATCATTTCTTAAGCTGAAAGCCCTTTACGGATAAGAAATCGGTAAGGCAGCGAATCAGTATCTTCCGCAATAAGCTCATGATCCATAAAACGACAGAAACTTGGAATGTCACGCGTGGTCGATGGGTCGTCTGCTTTGATTAATAGCGTTTCACCATCTTGCATCTGTCGAATTGTTTTTCTAACCATCATTACAGGCTCTGGGCAGCGTAATCCTTCCGCTTCTAAGGTTTGGTTGGCGGTATCAAAGTTGATGGTCATTGTTGTATCTCATTACAGTTAAAGGCGACCAAGATCATACTGCTGTAAAAAAAATAATCAATACACATTGGCAAAGAACTGAAAAGAGCGTAAATTATTTGTTAACAACAAATTAACATTGGACAGTTATTTCGTTGTTTTAGCTATAGATATAAAAGCAATAGAAGGGTCGTCATTATGCTTACTCAAATAGATCGCTTAACCATTTATTGTGTTCTTTGTTTCGTTACCATTTGCTCATTAGTATTACGTACCCCTGAGAATATCAGCTTACTTCCTTTAATTAGTCTTGCCTCCGTTATGATAGCGCTGACGATTGAGCTAAAAACCTGGTCAGAAAGTGAAACCGCAGAAGAAAAAGATTACTAGAAACACCTTAACAATTAAAAATTACACCACACTCTAATTTTCCCGTCTTTTTATCTTTCTTGAACCCAACAAGAAATGAATGAGTTGCGGGATTTTTTTTATTTTTAAAACCGTTAAACTACGTAATTACCATTAAGGTATATCAAACATAGGTGTAGGTAATGGAACTAGAAGAAGTTTATCGCCGTGATTTAAATTTACTCATTGCACTTCGAGTATTATTAGAAGAAAACAGCGTGAGCCAAGCGGCTGTTCGGCTCAACTTAAGTCAATCAGCGATGAGTCGAGTGTTGGGACGATTACGAGATCTCCTTGGTGATCCGCTCTTTACTCGTCAAGGTCAGCATTTAGTTCCTACACAAAAAGCTTTAGAAATTAATGCGCAAATAAATCAGCCATTAGAGTCTTTACGCCAGTTACTTACCCCTAGCGATTTTACGCCGATGCACTGTGATCAGCATTTCTTAATTGCGACCACTGACTATGCAATGCAAACTATTTTGCCTTATGCGCTTCCTAAAATTTATGAACAAGCGCCGAGCATCTCATTAGAGTTTACCTCACTTAATCATGAGAACTTGTTTAAACAATTGAGTACTGAAAAAGTGGATATGGCAATTTGTCGTCCTATTGGTTCTGTTTCTCCGCTTAAGCAGGATGTGTTAGGGCAGGTTGGGGTGTTATGTCTGTTATCTCAGAACCACCCACTCGCAGGATCAGTATTAACCCTAGATGATTATTTATCACTACCTCACGCCATGATTGCCATCAGTGATGGAGTAAAGGCGTTATTGGATACTGCGTTATTGGGTCAAAGAGAAAGAAGACAGGTACTTAGGGCGTATCATTTAGAAGCGGCGTTGGCCATTGTTGATAAAATGCCATTAGTGATCACGGTACCTGCGGATCTCGCATACTTGGTTGCTGAAAGATATGATCTGGTTATTAAACCATTGCCGTTTGAATTTACGCCGTTTGATTACTCTTTAATTTGGCATTCTCGTTGTGATTCATCACCGGCACAAACTTGGCTTCGACGCGTAGTAAAAGAAGAGTGCGGTAAGTTAATTGAAAAACGAATCGAAGACATTGGGTTTGTATAGCTTATTATTCTTTAGATAAGAAAAAGGCAGCGATTAAGCTGCCTGGTTTACTGATGTTTCATATTAAAACTAAGCTAGGTAGGGCTTAGCCTTAACTCTTTTACTATTATCGATTAAATTTTGATAACAACACGGCCCGTGATTTGACCGTTGGTAATGTCTTCTGCGGCTTGAATTGCGTCATCAAGAGACACTTCTTTCGTTGCTTGCTCAAAGAATGATGCAGGAAGTAATTCAGCTAATTGTTCCCACGCTTTAATGCGTTTCTCACGAGGGCACATAACAGAGTCAACACCTTGTAAACGTACATTACGTAAAATGAATGGCATTACCGTAGTTGGTAAATCAAAACCACCAGCAAGGCCACACATTGCGACTGCACCGTTGTAATCAATTTGTGCTAATACTTTAGCTAATACTTTGCTACCAACAGTATCAATTGCGCCAGCCCATAGTTGTTTTTCTAATGGTTTTGCTGGTTCTTCTAGTTCGCTACGCTCAACAATACGTGATGCGCCTAATGATTTAAGCAGCTCACCATTTGAAGAAGCTCGGCCTGTTACCGCGGCAACTTTATAACCAAGTTGGTTAAGAAGCGTGATTGAGACGCTGCCTACACCACCACTTGCACCTGTTACTAGGATCTCTCCATCTTCTGGCTTAATGCCTGCATCAACAATGGCTTGAACACACAGCATCGCAGTGAAGCCAGCAGTACCAATAGCCATTACTTTTTTAGCATCTAAGCCTTTTGGCATAGGGACTAACCAGTCACCGTTTAGGCTCGCTTTTTCAGCCATTCCGCCCCAGTGACCTTCGCCAACACCCCAACCAGTAAGAACAACTTCATCACCAGCTTGGTAACGAGCGTCATCAGATTGAGATACCACGCCAGCTAAATCAATACCAGGTACCATAGGGAAGTTACGAACAATGCGCCCTTTACCTGTAATAGCTAAGCCATCTTTGTAGTTTAAAGAAGAATAGCTAACATTAATTTTTACGTTACCTTCAGGAAGTTGAGATTCATCGATCTCAGTAACAGCAGCAATTGTATTTCTTTCTTCTTGATTCAAAACGAGTGCTTTAAACATAATAAACTCCAATGAAATTAAATAGAGAATCAAATTCAACATTTGATTGATGGATTAAGTATAGGGGAGGTTTTTTTAGAAAAAAAATGATACTTAAACATGGAAGCTATGCATTTTGTGCATAGATCCTTTAGTAAAAAAAATTTTAAAAAGAGCAAATAAGATCTTTACTTTTTATTGGATCATGCTATTTTGCATCCTTGCTCTGATGTATAGAGTTATTAATACAAGCAATAAGTACAAGTCAAACCCTCAGAAAAATATCTTCGAAAAAGCTATTATCTCCGTGTTTCATTTCACTTTTCCAATTATTAATAATTGAACATTTCAGCAGATCGTTAGCAACGAATAAGCCTAACTGGATCTATTTATAATGTAATATGACCGTGTGCTATCGAAGTTGTGAAAATGCGTTGGCTTTATACCTGATATCGTTATCGGGCTATCTATTGTTCTACTGAAAAATAGATTGATGAGGTAAAGAACGTACAACTTCTCTATGTATAAATTACATAAGATAAATATCTCTTCTCAGGCTAAACAAGCGCATCGTATTGATGCATGTTTATACTAAAGTTAAGAAGGATATCTCATGTCTAAATCAACAGGCAGAAAGCGTTTTTGGTTCCACCAAGCGCGTGATACAAAAATCATCTCTAAAAAATAAGATGATAAAAGCGATACCAAATTAGGTATCAACTCGAAAAAAGTCGCCCAAGAAGGCGACTTTTTTAGTTTTATGCTTATAGATAAATCTCTTAAGGACGTTCAAATATAGTCGCTATACCTTGCCCAAGACCAATACACATTGTTGCGACACCCAATTTCGCGCCAGTACGTTCCATGTTATTGATTAATGTGGTGGCAATACGAGAGCCTGAGCAACCTAATGGGTGACCTAAAGCAATTGCTCCACCATTTAAATTAATCTTCTCTTCCATAACGTCCATCAAACCTAAGTCTTTGATACAAGGTAGCGATTGAGCGGCAAACGCCTCATTCAATTCGAACAAATCAATCTCATCAATCGACAAACCTGCTCGTTTAAGGGCTTTTTGAGTTGCCGGTACAGGTCCGTAACCCATGATGGATGGATCACAGCCAGATACCGCCATTGAACGAACTTTAGCGCGAATGGTTAAACCAAGTTCATTAGCTTTATCTTCATTCATTATTAGCATTGTAGAAGCACCATCAGACAGAGCAGATGAGCTGCCCGCAGTCACGGTTCCATTAGCAGGATCAAATGCAGGGCGAAGTGCGGCTAAACCTTCGAGAGTGGTTTCGGGACGAATTACCTCATCATGTTTAACTAAGGTTAGTGCGCCATTTTCATCATGACCTTCAATTGGCAATATTTCAGAATCAAAATGACCCTCAATCGTCGCTCTATGTGCTTTTTGGTGAGAGGCGAGGGCAAAAGCGTCTTGTTGTTCACGAGTAATGCCGTGCATCTTACCGAGCATTTCTGCCGTTAGTCCCATCATTCCTGAGGCTTTAGCCACACTTTTTGATAAACCTGAATGAAAATCGACACCGTGATTCATTGGTACGTGGCCCATATGCTCAACACCGCCAATAATACAGATATCTGCATCGCCAACCATGATGGCGCGAGAGGCATCATGCAATGCCTGCATAGACGATCCACACAAACGGTTAACCGTGGTTGCGGCGATAGATTTTGGTAAACCTGCTAATAACGAGGCATTTCGTGCAATATTAAAGCCTTGTTCTAACGTTTGCTGAACACAACCCCAGTAGATGTCTTCGATTTGATTCGGATCGACGTTTGGATTTCGCTCTATTAAGCCTTTCATTAAGTGCGCTGATAAATCTTCGGCGCGAGTATGACGAAATACACCATTTTTAGATCGACCCATCGGAGTACGGATACAATCAACAATAACTACATTTTTCATGATAAATCCTTCCTTAGAGTGATACCGATACAGAGGGTGCTTTAGGGGCTGGGTAATAACATTCGCCTGCCGCCGCTTTTTGTTTGATGCTTTCTGGTACTTGGTAAACCGCACCAAGTTGCTCAAACTCTTTTGCCATCTCTAAATAGGTCGGTAATCCAATAGAATCAAGGTAACGGAATACACCGCCTTTAAATGGAGGGAAACCGAGACCGTAAACAAGCGCCATATCCGCCTCGGCAGGTGAAGCGATGATGCCTTCATCCAAACAACGGATCACTTCGTTAATCATAGGTATCATCATACGAGCACTAATTTGCTCTGAGGTATAAGGTTGAGTTGTGTCTGTTACCGTTGCAATGATCGCACTGGTGCCATCATCCACATTTTTCTTCGGTTTACCCTTTTTATCTACCGTATAAGCATAAAAACCGGTGCCATTTTTCTGGCCATAGCGGTCTTCATCAAACATCGCATCAATCACATCGCGACCGTCTTTTGCCATACGTTCTGGGAACCCCTGAGCCATGACGGCTTGTGCATGGTGAGCTGTATCAATACCTACCACATCAAGCAAGTAAGCAGGTCCCATTGGCCAACCAAACTCTTTTTCCATCACTTTATCGATTTGTTGATAATCACCACCATCACGCAGTAATAAGCTAAAGCCTGCAAAGTAGGGGAAAAGAACACGGTTTACAAAGAAGCCTGGGCAGTCATTCACTACTATCGGGGTTTTACCCATTTGAGAAGCGTAAGCAACAACGCGATCAATGGTTTGTTGTGAGGTTTTTTCACCACGGATAACTTCAACAAGAGGCATGCGATGTACCGGGTTGAAGAAGTGCATACCACAGAAATTTTCAGGACGTTTTAATGATTTCGCTAATAATGAAATCGGAATGGTTGAAGTATTCGACGCTAAGATTGCATTCTCGTTAACTTCATTTTCTACTTCTACTAAAACCGCCGCTTTGATTTTTGGATTCTCAACCACTGCTTCAACAATGACGTCTTTGCTCTCAATACCACCATAGTTTAAAGATGGCGTAATGGATGAAAGCACTTGCGCCATTTTTAATCCAGATAAGCGCCCGCGCTCTAATTGTTTATTAAGCAGTTTAGAGGCTTCATTCATTCCTAGATCTAATGATGCTTGAGCAATGTCTTTCATTAAAACAGGTACGCCTTTAGATGCTGATTGATAAGCAATGCCGCCGCCCATGATGCCAGCGCCAAGCACAGCAGCATTCGCGACAGGTTCACTGTTTTTCACTGCTTGTTTGGCTTTGCTTTTCACTAGTTGGTCGTTTAAGAATATACCAACTAACGACTTAGCCACTTCAGTACGGGTTAGTGCAACAAAGTGTTTGTTCTCAACTGCTAGGGCTTCATCACGGCTCATTCCTGCACTTTGTTCAATCGATTTAACCGCAGTTATTGGTGCTGGGTAATGTTTGCCTGCCATTTTCATTATCATGCCTTTAGCGACATTAAACGACATGGTAGATTCTAGAGGCGAGAGTTGTAATGGCGCTTTCTTTTGTTCACGGCGTTGTTGCCAATTGAGTTGGCCATCAATCGCTTGTTTTAGCATAGAGATTGACGCGTCTATCAAGGTTTCACGTGAAACAACCCCATCAACCATTCCAAGTTTTAAGGCCTCTTTTGCTCGTTTAGGTTTACCTGTGGTAATCACTTCCATTGCAGGGTCAGCACCAATCAAACGAGGAAGACGAACTGAGCCTCCCCATCCCGGCATGATACCTAATTGAGTTTCTGGTAACCCGATAGAAGCGGTCTCATCAGCTAAACGGAAATCAGTCGCTAAAACACATTCGCAACCGCCACCAAGTGCAAACCCTGTGATGGCTGTTAAGGTAGGAACCGGAAGGTCTTCTAGCTTATTAAAGATGATATTGGCTTGATGTAGCCATTCACTGAGCTCTTCTGGAGGAGTATCGAACAGGCCAAGAAATTCAGTGATGTCTGCACCAACGATGAAGGCGCTTTTACCTGATGAAAGTAAGAGGCCTTGTAAGTCCTTTTGTTGGTAGAGTGCATCAATGGCTTCACCCAGCGAGTGTAGGGTTGCAAGGTTGAGCTTGTTTACGCTGCCTGTCGCATTAAATACGAGGTGAGCAACGCCAGGTTCGATGTAGTCTACAGAGAGGTTTTCACCTTGATAAATCATTTTCTATCTCCATGAAATGATAACCAGATAAGAGTATTCGTTATTATGATGATCTGGTTTGACCAGTTAATAGTGGTGTTAATTTAAACAGATTTCAAATTAAATTTAACAGTTTGTTTACGTTTGTCTTGGTTGATCACAAATTTACTTTCTTCGACTAGTGAATAAAATCTTGTGAATAAAGAGTAAATTTCATTAGAAGTGATACACTTTAAGGTTCCGTTTTTACTATCAGTGTAATCTATGAACGATCAGCCATATCAAGTGCCAAAAGCGATGGCGGTATTTGAAGAAGAGATTAAAAAAAGTGTTTTTATTACCTACCTTGCGAGAACCTCATCGATTGATGAAGCCAAAGCGTTTGTCGCTGAAATAAAAACAAAACACTCTGATGCTCGGCACAACTGTTGGGGCTTTGTTGCTGGTCGACCCGAAGATTCAATGAAATGGGGCTTTAGTGATGATGGCGAACCTTCAGGTACTGCTGGAAAACCAATTCTTGCTCAATTGAGCGGGAGTGGCATTGGTGAAATTACCGCTGTAGTCACTCGTTATTCTGGTGGGATTAAATTAGGAACAGGCGGATTAGTTAAAGCTTATGGTGGCGGTGTTCAACAAGCATTAAAGCTCATTGAAACAGAAGAGAAACGAATTACAGAGACGCTTGTTTTTCACTGTGATTATAACTTAGTGAGTCTGGTCGAAACCTTGTTACTTCAATTTGAAGGGCAACAAGTAATGGCGGATTATAGTGATAAAGTTATCATGACTGTCGAGTTAGAAAAGCGTGTTATTAATGAATTTAAAACCGCAGTGATTAATAAAAGTGGCGCAAAAATAGAGTTTCCATCGCAAGAATGAAATTCATATAACATCAATTATTTAGGATGAGAATGACGCAAAGCGTCCAATAAATCATGCAGTTTCGTTCAATTATTCGAATCGTGGGTATCTTACTTGCGGTGTTTAGCTTTTTTATGTTGGCTCCAGCCTTCGTCGCATTCATTTATCGTGATGGTGCGGGTGTACCATTTGTTATTACCTTCTTCTTATTATTGGCAGGAGGTGGCGCACTTTGGTTCCCTAACCGTCAACATAAACAAGAATTAAAATCTCGCGATGGTTTTCTCATCGTTGTTCTTTTCTGGATGGTAATCGGCAGCGCAGGGGCATTGCCATTTTTGCTTTCAGGAGATCCTGCTGTATCGGTAACCAATGCCTTTTTTGAATCATTTTCAGGGTTAACGACAACAGGAGCTACGGTTCTTACAGGGTTAGATCACCTGCCAAAAGCGATTTTATTCTATCGCCAATTACTTCAATGGTTTGGTGGTATGGGTATCATCGTATTAGCGGTAGCTATTTTGCCGGTATTAGGTATCGGTGGTATGCAGCTGTATCGAGCGGAAATTCCAGGCCCTGTTAAAGATTCTAAAATGACCCCTCGAATTGCAGAAACAGCAAAGGTACTTTGGTATATCTACCTTACTTTAACTATTGCATGTGCGTTAGCATTTTGGGCTGCTGGAATGGATTGGTTTGATGCCATTTCTCATAGTTTTGCTACTATAGCGATTGGTGGGTTTTCTACACATGATGCCAGTATGGGGTACTTTAATAGTCCACTGATAAATGGCATAACGGTGGTGTTTTTACTTATCTCTGCGTGTAATTTCTCATTGCATTTCGCCGCGTTTGCTTCTGGTGGCGTACACCCTAAGTACTATTGGAAAGATCCCGAATTTCGAGCGTTTATCTTTATTCAAATATTGTTGTTTCTTATCACCTTCTTGTTATTACTTAAACACAGTACGTATGACTCGATAGGAATGGCGGTTGACCAAGCTTTGTTTCAAACGGTATCAATATCAACAACCGCAGGTTTTACCACAACTAGCTTTGCTGAGTGGCCTCTGTTTTTGCCTGTGTTGTTGCTGTTCTCATCATTTATTGGTGGTTGTGCAGGGTCAACGGGTGGTGGTATGAAAGTAATTCGTATTTTATTGCTGTCACTGCAAGGGATGCGTGAACTAAAACGTCTCATTCACCCAAGGGCTATTTTTACTATTAAGATTGGCAGTAAAGCCTTACCACAACGAGTGGTTGATGCCGTATGGGGCTTCTTTTCTGCCTATGCATTGGTATTTGTCATTTGTATGCTGGCACTTATCGCAACAGGACTTGATGAGTTAACAGCGTTTTCTGCGGTGGCAGCGACATTAAATAACTTAGGTCCGGGCTTAGGTGAAGTGGCGGTGCATTTTGGAGAAGTGAATGATGCTGCAAAATGGATATTGATTGTTTCAATGTTATTTGGTCGTTTGGAAGTGTTTACTTTGCTTATTTTATTTACGCCGACGTTTTGGCGCAGTTAGTTTTAGATTACAAAAATTAAAGGGTTTATTGTGGAAAGAGTATTACTTCTTCACTCAAGTCGTGAAGGTCAAACGATTAAGATATTGGATTATATTGCGACTAAGTTAGGAAGTGATGTTCAATGTGAGTTAGTCGATTTGCATCAACCATTAACGGTATCACTTGCCGATTATGATCGTATCGTGATTGGCGCTTCTATTCGCTATGGCCATTTGAATAAAAAGTTATATCAATTTATCGCTAAGCACCAAGTAGCATTAGAGAAAGCGAAGGCTGCTTTTTTTATTGTTAATTTGACGGCTCGTAAAGAAGGAAAAGATACGCCAGAAACGAGTGTGTATTTTAAAAAATTCTTATTGAAGTCACCTTGGGTTCCTGCTTTGCAAGATACCTTTGCGGGTGCCTTGTTCTATCCTCGCTATAACTTTTTTGATCGATTCATGATTCAATTGATCATGAGAATGACTGGTGGAGAGACAGATCCAACTAAAGAAGTTGAATATACCAACTGGCAACGAGTGGATCAGTTTGTTGATAAGATAAAACTCGGTTAAATTCTATTCGTTTTTAGTAAAATAGTGCGATAGAAGTAGAAATTTTAGTTTAGATTCATGTTTTTAGCGTGGAAAGTGTAGATTTTATTATAGAAGTCATTACAATAGCACGCACAACAGGGGTGTAGCTCCAACTGGCAGAGCAGCGGATTCCAAATCCGCGTGTTGGGAGTTCGAATCTCTCCACCCCTGCCATATTTAGAGAAGGCTCATATCGAAAGATATGAGCCTTTTTGCTATTTGTAGTTTGAGAAAAGAGCCGCGGATTCCCCCCACCATAAGAACGCGCGTGTTGGGAGTTCGAATTACTCTAGCTTTGTCATATTTAGAGAAGGCTTGTATCGAATGAGATGAGCCTTTTTGCTATCTGCGGTTTGAGAAAAGAGCCACGGATTCCCCAACCATAAGAACGGCGCGTGTTGGGAGTTTGAATCTCTCTACCTCTGCCATATTTAAGACCTCAGCAGAAATGCTGGGGTTTTTTCGTTTCTAGAGCATAGAAAAGAGCAGCGGATTCCCCCGCCATAAGAACACGCGTGTTAGGAGTTTGAATCTTTCACTTCTGCCATATTTAGAAAAGGCTCATATCGAAAGGTATGAGCCTTTTTGCTGTCTGGGGCTTGGAAAAAGTCATAGTAAGAGTGATGGAACTAGCTTATTGATAATAATAACTATTTTTCTAATTCCTTGCAATTTCGCTCAGTTTGTGAACAAATGGAAAAATCGTAAACTGAGTATAATTGCAAGGATGTATGATGAAACATTATTGGTTGGCGTTTATTGCTTTTTTGTTTATATCAGGATGTGCAACTACACCAGTTACAGAATTAAAATCTGATCCTCGTTGGGTCAGCGGTCAGCTTGATAATGGGTTCCGTTATCATATTTATCCTGACCGAGAGAAAGAGGTCTCTATTCGTTTTATAGTTCATGCTGGCTCATTCCAAGAGACAGAAAATCAAAAAGGATACGCTCACTTTGTCGAGCATATGGCTTTTAATGGTAGTGAACATTTTTCTCAAAATGATGTAATTTCTTTGTTTGAAAATGCAGGTTTACGTTTTGGGGCAGACATTAACGCCTACACCTCTTATGAAGAAACCGTTTATAAATTAGATCTTCCAAATAATAGTGAGATTAATAACGCATTTACCTGGATAAGGGATATTGCTGATGGAATTGAACTTTCTTCTACTGAAGTCGAAAAAGAGAAAGAGGTAATTCTTGGCGAGTTTCGTCATTCAAGATTAGAAGATAAACCTATCTCTGCTCAGTTTTATGAATATGTAATTGAGGGGACGATTTATGAAAGTAATGATCCTATTGGAAATAAAGAGTCGGTTTTATCCACCTCTTCAGCACGGTTGTCTGAATTTTATAATCAATGGTATCAACCTCAATTAGCTGAAATTATTATTAGTGGTGATATTACTTTAGAAAATGCAATAAAACTTATCACAGAACATTTTGAGAGCTGGAAGAAAGGAACTTCGACAGTTAGCTTAAAACCGTTAGAGGCTTTAAACCAAAATAACTTTATAGGAAAAGTAGCAAGTGGTGAGGCACCAAGCATTGCTATAGTCATTGATCGTGGTGATTTTCGAACCAATACAAGAGAAGAACAACATCAGTTATGGCTAGATGAAATTGCTCATTCAATTATTCAGCAAAGATTAGGTGGGGTATACCTTGACGCAGCAATGCCAGTTCAATGGATTTACTCGACGGATTACTATGCGTCTGATCAGCGTTATTTCATCTCTTCAGTTTCGTTTCCTGCTAATTATAGAACCCAAAGCCAACAGCTATTTTTAGAAACGCTAGCTTCGCTACGAGATCATGGCGTGTCATATAGTGAGTTAGATAATTTACTCCAACCTTACCATCATCAGCTTGATAATCTTGATGCCAACCGAGAAAAATTGACGCCTTATGACCATGTTGAAAACAGAGTTAACGGCATTGTGAGTCAGCAAATAAGTCAATCAAGTTTAGATTACAAAGCAAGTTTGAAGACATTTTTAGCAGCGACAGATTTGAAAGCAATTAATGATCATATTGATGAATTACTGTCATCTTCGTATCAATTTGCTATTGGTATTGATTCGGTTGAGTCGATGGCTCAAATAGAATCAAGTATCCCTGAACTAAAATCAATATATGCAAAATCAGGAAATGAACCACTGATTAATAATGTGAGTGCTGCTTTTCCTGTTCCAATGACGAGTGGCACGATTCTGTCTGAAACTCAATTATCTGATGAACTCGATTTAACGCGTTGGACACTAGGTAATGGAGTAAATGTCCTTTATTTGAGAAAACTCGATGCTGGTGATGAAGTGGTGTTTTCACTAGCAAGTAAAGGGGGGATTGCAGCGTTGTCTTCTGAATTGATACCGGCTGCTAATATAGCGGTTCCTACTGTTACTCGTACTGGTATAGGTAAATTTACTGGATCTCAATTAGATTCCCACTTAAGAAATAGAGGGATAGAACTTTATCCTTTTATAAACTTTACACATCATGGTATTGAGGGAATAACAGATAAAGAAGGACTAGCAGAGACGTTTGCAGTGCTGGCTACGATCATGTCTGAAATTAATGTAGATGAAGAGCAATTAAAAGCAGTAAAACAGGAGTTTGAGCAAAACAGAAGTGCGTATATATCAACCTCGCTTGGGCAATTTACTAAAGCAATTAATAGGAATACCTTTCCTTCAACCAGTCGTCATCAATTGCTCGATGGTGATGGTGTAAACACGGTGACTAGTGATCAAATTAAACGTGTGCATCATTTACTATTTCAGCAGAACCGCAATTATCAGTTAGTGGTTGTGGCTAATTTAAAACCGTCCGAGTTAAAACCGTTACTTCGTCAATATATAGCAAGCATGAAACTGAGTTCTGCGGATAAAACCGATTACGCCTTAACGTATAAGTCTGATCCTGTTCTAAGTATGACGATGGCGGTAAATACTGAGCAGAACAGTCATTATTTAGCTCAATTTATATCAGAGCAGAGCATCGAAAATAAATCAGCTAAATCCATTTTTATGGAAGATATGTTGCAACGAATCATATCTAAGAGGGTGACGCATTATGTTCGTGAAGAATTAAGTTTGGACTATGCACCCTATGCCGTAATGGTTAATGTAGACAGTGAATTTAAGCCTCATTGGCTTATTGGGGCACAAGTTGCCCCTAAGAATGCAGAGCTTATTGAATCTGCTGTTAACAAGGTGATAGAAGAGCTATTGAAAGGAGTCACTGATAGTGAGGTTAACGCTGCTGCTAAACAGTTGGTAGTAGATTTAGAATCATTAAAAGATAATTCAGTACAGCAAGCATGGTTCTTAAATCGTTACACGATACACAGCTATGGAATTGAAGCGTTATTTGATATTCCAAAAACAGCGAATTCAGTTAATGCCGAGGACATAAATAGATTAATTAAATCTTCATTCGGTAAAAATAGTCGCCAGGTTAAATATTTAGCTACGCCAATCTGATTTTTTTGTGATCTACATCTTGTTTTTTGGGGCGTAGATAGTAAAATCGCTGCTTAATTAATCATCTAGGGTTTTGTTTAAATGGGTTACGATTTAGGTTCTGTTTATCTTGGTCAAATGGCTGCAAAAAAAATGCTTAACGAAGAAATGTATGGCAAACAGCAACCAAGAACAAAGAAAACAGCAGTAACAAAAAAACTTTGGAAAGGATTCGAAAACGTTAATACAAAAATGGTAAACATGGTGAGTGGTTACACTCCGGTATTAACTTGGTAAATGATTTACTGAATAGTTTTGAAAAGGCATACCTAAGTTGGTGTGCCTTTTTTATTTGCCATTTATAAATGATAGGAGTAGCATTTGTTTTGTTGATTGATTCCAATGTCAGTCACGGGTGATGGATTTCCACCTTTAACCGCTCTAATTTAGAGATAATGATTCCTACTGTAGCGTTATCCTGATCAGCTGCTTCTGATCGTATTGGGATAGATCCGTCTATAGTAGAGCTGTTTGTTATTTCTCTTCTCTTCTAAGATAGTCTATCCTTTTGATTAACCATTATTAAAAGATAGAAACTCATGGCACATCCTCTAAATCGTAATCTTCAAAATTTTTATCAAATGTTCCGTTGGTCGCTACTCGTTATCCCTGTTGCGTTACTAGTTGGTTCATTTAATGCCTTTTTTCTTTGGTTATTAAGTGAAGCGACCCAAGCTCGTATTGCCAATCCTTGGCTAATTTATCTTCTGCCGTTGGCTGGTTTAGTGATTGTATACAGTTACCGTAACTGGGGGAGAAACTCAGCGGGAGGTAATAACTTGATCATGGATGAGATAAATCAAGCTGGTGAGGGAATACCGGTAAGGATGGGACCGTTGGTGCTGTTTACTACGGTTATTACGCATTTATTTGGTGGTTCTGCTGGTCGTGAAGGGACTGCGGTTCAGATTGGTGGTGCAACAACAGATTTGTTATCCAGAGTCTTTAAACTATCAGAAGATGATAGACGAATGATGCTGACTGCTGGTGTGGCTGCTGGTTTCGCCTCTATCTTTGGTACGCCTTTTACTGGTGCTATCTTTGCACTTGAAGTGTTGTTTATTGGTCGTATTAAATTCAATGCAATCATTCCTGCTTTGTTGGCCGCAATTTTAGCGAATGTCGTCGCCTCTGCGTGGGGGGCTCACCATACTCATTACTTAATTAGTTTTGATCAAGTCAGTACTTTATTTGGCCATACGGTTGACATCGACTTGGTGTTAATGGCGAAGGTGATTGTCGCTGCGATTGCGTTTGGTTTGGCTGGCTATCTGTTTGGTGAATTAACTCACGGCTTTAAAGATGTATTTAATGCCACGCTTAAAAACCCATATTTAATCGTAGTTGTTGGTGGCTTAATGGTTATTGCCATTACGCAGTTAATTGGTAATTACGATTACATTGGTATTGGTGTTTATCCAAGTCGTGATGGTGGTGTGAGTATTACTTCGGCATTCAGTGCTGGTGGATCTGAGTGGTATAGCTGGATTTTAAAACTACTCTTAACGGCCATCACATTAGCTGCTGGTTATAAAGGTGGTGAGGTAACACCTCTGTTCTTTGTTGGTGCGACCTTAGGTAATTTCCTTGCTTGGGTGATGGGTGCTCCTGTTGATCTGTTTGCGGCGTTAGGATTCTTAGCGGTATTTGCAGCTGCCACTAATACACCGTTGGCTTGTACTATTATGGGGGTTGAGTTGTTTGGTGCTGATTACCTACCTTATTTCGCATTAGCGTGTTACACGGCTTATTACTTTAGTGGTCATACTGGTATTTATTCTTCACAACGCGTTGCTGTGTCTAAAACATTAGAGCATGGACGTGATCATGATGGCTCTAATAAAATTGGGTCATATCGTGAATATAATTCTTCATGGCTAAAGCATTTAGCAAAAAAACTAACTAAGAAAGATAAATAGTTTCACGTGAAACATGTTGGTTTATTTAGATTAGAACCTAATGTGTTTCTCCACAAAAAAGAACACTGTATTTGTTGGTGTAAGAACTGCTTATGACAAAGGTAGTTTTTTGCTGCGAAGCACATAAGGTTCAATATGTTTTGTGGAGAGGATTAGAACCTAATGTGCTTCTCCACAAAAAAGAACATTGTATTTGCTGGTGTAAGAACTGCGGATGACAAAGGTGGTTTTTTGCTGCGAAGCACACAAGGTTCAATATGTAATGATGATGCGTTTAGAACCTAATGTGCTTCTCCACAAAAAAGAACATTGTATTTGTTGGTGTATTAACTGTGGATGACAAAGGGAGTTTTTTGTTGCGAAGCACACAAGGTTTAATATGGATTGTCGATATGTAAAACTCTATATGCGCTCACTCACAAACTCAGCCAATCACGTGATAACTTTTTTCTCTTCCATTTCATTTCTTGCATACTTTCTTTATACTCCGAACACGTTCAGATTTTGATTCAAAGATCTGAAAGAAACTTGTCGGAGTGCTTAGTGCTTTTTAAAGTACGAGCTGAGACCGCATTGCGGGATCCGTAGAACCTGATCAGGCTAATACCTGCGAAGGGAACAAGAGATAATTTTTATCTTAGTATGTTAGCCACTAATCGAATTATTTAATGATAAACCGCAGCTGAATTTTAGCTTTAGTTTATTTGTTTAATTCATCGCATATAAATACGCAGGCTTACTCTCGTTGTATCTCATACTAAGAACCTCTTTCTACAACTCAAATCCGACAAGCAATTATTCTATTTTTATCAAGGAATTTTGCTATGTCGTCAAGTCGTAAACAAGCACGTTTAGATGCTAAAACCAATATTGAATCGTTGTCGGTTCAACCATACCCAAATTCAAGTAAAGTCTATATTGAAGGGTCTCGCCCAGATATCCGCGTTCCTATGCGAGAAATTTCATTAGCTGACAGTCTAGTTGGTGGTAGCAAAGAATTTCCCATTTTTGAACCAAATGAACCTATCCAAGTTTATGACACATCAGGTGTGTATACCGATCCAAACTACGATATCGATGTATACAAAGGATTACCTAAGTTGCGTCAAGAATGGATAGAAGAGCGTTGTGATACTGAGGTTTTGGGAGGCGTTAGCTCGGTTTATTCGCAAGAGCGTTTAGCGGATGAAACTCTTGATGAACTTCGTTATGGAAACCTCCCAACAATTCGCCGTGCTAAACAAGGCCAGTGTGTTACCCAACTGCACTATGCTCGTCAGGGAATTATTACTCCTGAAATGGAATACATTGCGATTCGTGAAAACATGGGTCGTCAAAAATTCACTGATGAGCAGTTAAATCATCAACACCCCGGACACAGTTTTGGAGCTAATTTACCAAAAGAAATAACCCCTGAATTTGTACGTAAAGAAGTCGCTGAAGGCCGCGCCATTATCCCATCGAATATTAACCACCCAGAAGCAGAACCAATGATCATTGGTCGTAACTTCTTAATTAAAGTGAACGCCAATATTGGTAACTCATCGGTGAGTTCCTCAATAGAAGAAGAAGTAGAGAAGCTAGTTTGGTCAACGCGTTGGGGCGGTGATACCGTAATGGATTTATCTACGGGCCGAAATATTCATGAAACCCGTGAGTGGATTCTACGTAATAGCCCTGTCCCAATTGGCACGGTTCCAATGTACCAAGCGCTAGAAAAAGTAAACGGTGTAGCCGAAAATCTTAACTGGGAAGTGATGCGAGATACCTTAATTGAGCAGGCAGAACAGGGTGTCGATTACTTTACCATTCACGCAGGTTTACTGCTTCGTTATGTACCAATGACAGCAAAACGCGTTACCGGGATTGTTTCGCGCGGTGGCTCCATCATTGCGAAGTGGTGTTTGGCTCATCACCAAGAAAGTTTCCTGTATACCCATTTCCGTGAGATCTGTGAAATCTGTGCTAAATACGATGTCGCCTTATCCTTGGGTGATGGATTGCGTCCGGGCTCTATTGCTGATGCTAATGACGAAGCGCAATTTGCTGAATTACGTACTTTAGGTGAGTTAACCAAAGTCGCGTGGGATTACGATGTTCAAGTTATTATCGAAGGTCCCGGCCATGTTCCTATGCACATGATTAAAGAGAACATGGACGAGCAACTTAAACATTGTCATGAAGCGCCATTCTATACATTAGGTCCATTAACGACAGATATTGCACCTGGTTATGATCACATTACTTCAGGTATTGGTGCAGCCATGATTGGTTGGTATGGTTGTGCCATGTTGTGTTACGTGACACCAAAAGAACATTTAGGCTTACCAAATAAAGACGATGTTAAAACGGGATTAATAACTTATAAGTTAGCTGCTCATGCCGGTGACTTAGCCAAAGGGCACCCTGGTGCACAAATTCGTGATAACGCATTATCAAAAGCTCGTTTTGAATTCCGCTGGGAAGACCAGTTTAATCTATCACTAGATCCTATTACTGCACGTGAATATCACGATGAAACCTTACCGCAAGAGTCGGGCAAAGTCGCTCATTTCTGTTCAATGTGTGGGCCTAAATTCTGTTCAATGAAAATCTCACAAGAGGTTCGTGAGTACGCTAAAGATATCGGTCAAGTCGCATTAGACCAAGCGATTGAGATCAAAATGATTGATGATCCTCTAGAGGGAATGCGTCAGAAATCAGAAGAGTTTAAAGCGTCAGGTTCTGAACTTTATCATCCAGCGGTAGAAGCTGAATAACGAGATAGTAAGGGGTGTTTCACGTGGAACATCTCTTATCTTTTGTGTACGGAATTGAAGTGAGACTGCGATGTTTGCGTTCCCTAGAATTGATAAAAGTAAGTTTGGCCTGTATCCCGTGGTTGATGATGTGTCATGGATTGAGGTGTTATTAAAACTTGATGTAAAGACAATCCAACTGAGAATTAAGAACCCAGATCAAGCAGATTTAGAGCAACAGATTATAAAGGCGATTAGGCTTGGTCGAGAATACGATGCTCAAGTGTTCATCAATGACAATTGGAAGTTAGCCATAAAGCACAAAGCATTTGGTATTCACCTTGGACAAGAAGATATAGAGGTTGCTGACTTACAGGCGATTTCTGATGCCAATATTTGTCTTGGATTATCCACACACGATGATAGAGAGTTACTAAAAGTAAAAGCATTAAATCCAAGCTATTTAGCGCTGGGTCATATTTTCCCGACACCAACGAAAGATATGCCATCACAACCTCAAGGCCTAATTAATCTTGCTAAGAATCAATTATTAGCTGGAGCCACACCGACCGTTGCGATTGGCGGTATTGATTTATCCGTAGCTGAAGATGTTTGGCAAACCGGTGTAGACAGTATTGCTGTGGTTCGCGCTATAACTCAAGCTGAAGATATTCACCAAGCGATATATCAATTTAACGCCATTATTGCGAAACCAAGAAAAGTAAACCAACAGGAGGTTATTCATGAGTAATCTGCTGATGGAAGGATTAAGTGACCAAGATTTTCTGCGTTATAGCCGTCAAATTATGTTGCCGGACATTGGTGAAAAAGGGCAAGTCACATTAAGAAATAGTACGGTTCTGATAGTCGGTTGTGGCGGACTAGGCTCTTCAGTTGGAATGTATTTATCCGCTTCTGGTATCGGTACATTAATTATTGCCGATGGAGACAAGGTTGAGTTAAGTAACTTACAGCGCCAAGTGGTCTATCGCGATAACAACCTAAACCAAAATAAAGCGATGGCAATGGCGCAGCAACTTAAAGGGCTGAACGGTATCACTCATATTGAAGTGATCAGTCACAAGTTAACAGAGCCAGAATTATCTCGCTTTATTAACCAAGTGGATGTGGTTTTGGATTGTTCTGATAATTTGCCGACACGACATGAAATTAACGCGGCGTGTGTGAAGCATAAGGTTCCTCTTATTTCAGGTGCAGCAATTGGTTGGCAAGGGCAGTTAATGCTGTTTTCAAATCACGTTACGGAAAATAACACCTCTTGCTATCACTGCTTATTTCCTTTTGCCGAAAGCCACCAAACACAAAACTGTCAGTCGTTCGGAATTGTAGGTCCGGTAGTTGGCATGATAGGAAACCTACAGGCATTAGAAACCATTAAATATCTTACACAACCGAGTTACATGAAGTGGGACTCAATTCATCAGTTTGATGGACGAACCTTATCTTGGTCATCATTAACTATTCCAAAAGATAATCAATGTTCAGTTTGTTCTTCAGAACATATGAATGATGTTTCACGTGAAACATACTCAACGGGAGAGGCTTGTCATGAGTGATTTAATTTCAATAGAGCTTAATGGTGTGACTTACCGAGTTGAAGCATCTCATACTATGGCTTCATTTTTAGAACACCATGGCATTAATACACAAGGGTGTGCTATCGCGATCAGTAATCAGATAATTCCGAGATCGGAATGGCAAAAACGTGGGTTATCGCAGGGTGAATCCATCTCTTTATTTCAAGCTATCGCAGGGGGCTAACATGAGTGACTTATTAACCATCGGAGATAAGACGTTTAGTTCGCGTTTATTTACAGGGACAGGAAAATTTCCTAATTCAGAGATCATGCAAAAAGCACTCATCGAATCTGGTTCTGAATTATCAACCATGGCGTTAAAGCGTGTTGAGGTGAATAACCCAGCAGACAATATTTTAAAACCCATAGTAGATGCTGGAATTCACTTATTACCCAATACGTCTGGTGCTAAAAATGCTCGTGAGGCAATCTTTGCTGCACAACTGGCGCGTGAAGCATTGGGAACAAACTGGCTAAAATTAGAAATTCATCCAGACCCTAAGTACTTAATGCCAGACCCAATTGAAACACTAAAAGCAGCAGAAGAGCTAGTGAGGCAAGGGTTTGTTGTCTTGCCTTATTGTCATGCTGATCCGGTGTTGTGCAAGCGATTAGAAGAAGTAGGTTGCGCTGCGGTAATGCCACTAGGTGCGCCGATTGGTTCAAATAAAGGCATTGTCAGTCGCGATTTTTTAGAGATTATTATTGACCAATCACGAGTGCCTGTTGTGGTTGATGCTGGCATTGGTGCGCCATCACATGCGGCTTTTGCGATGGAACTTGGTGCTGATGCTGTTCTTGTGAACACGGCGATTGCAGCTGCAAGAAATCCAATCGCAATGGCGACCGCCTTTAAGTTAGCTGTGCAATCTGGTCGATTAGCTTACGAGAATGGCTTAGCGCCCGTAAATACCCAAGCGGTTGCTTCTAGTCCATTAACGGCATTTCTTGATTAAGGTGAATGAAATGACATTTACTGATGAATGGAAAAAGTTAAATTGGGATGAGGTTAAACTCTCCATCTATAGCAAAACTCATCATGATGTTGAAAGGGCGTTGAATAAACCCAAGCGGGATTTAGAAGACTTTAAAGCATTAGTTTCTCCAGCAGCAGAAAGATACCTTGAACAAATGGCTCAAGAATCTGCCCGTTTAACTCGTCAGCGATTTGGTCACACGATTGGTTTTTATATTCCTTTGTACCTTTCTAATCTATGTGCCAACGCATGTACTTATTGTGGTTTTTCAATGGAGAATCGAATTAAGAGAAAGACACTTAATCAAGATGAAATAGCACAAGAAATGGCAGCAATTAAAACGATGAACTTTGATAGTGTGCTTTTGGTTACAGGAGAGCACGAAACTAAAGTTGGAATGAATTATTTTCGTCAAACACTACCACAGATAAAGCAGTCGTTTAATTACCTTGCGATGGAAGTTCAGCCTCTTGAACAAGAAGAGTATGCAGAATTAAAAACCTTAGGGTTGGATGCGGTGATGGTGTATCAAGAAACGTATCATCCATCGACGTATGCAGAGCATCATCTTCGTGGTAATAAAATGGACTTTAAATATCGCTTAGAAACACCAGATAGATTAGCAAAAGCGGGCATCGATAAAATAGGTATTGGGGCACTTATTGGTTTAGAAGAGTGGCGAACGGATTGTTTTTTTGTGGCGGCGCATTTGGACTACTTAGAGCGTCGATATTGGCAAACGCGTTATTCTATTTCTTTTCCAAGATTGCGGCCATGTGAAGGTGCACTGCAACCTAAATCGATCATGAGTGATAAGCAGTTAGTTCAGTTGATTTGTGCTTACCGGCTGCTAAACCCTGAAGTTGAGTTATCACTGTCTACTCGAGAGTCGGCACACTTTAGAGATAATGTGTTGCCTTTGGGGATAACGTCAATATCAGCAGCATCGAAAACTCAACCTGGTGGGTACGCTAATGATGAGCAAGAGCTTGAACAATTTTCTATTAGTGATGAACGATCTGCTGAGTCTGTTTCTTTAGCAGTACAAGCAAGGGGGTTTGAACCAGTTTGGAAAGATTGGGATAGAAGCTATTCAAGTTGATGTTTCACGTGAAACATTAAGGGATAAATGATTGTTTTGTCCCTTAATAGATTTTTAAATAAAAATGCCACGTTTGCTCTTCTATACATTTGATCTTCTATACAATAGATACGTGGCATTTTCTTTATTGTGTTTTAATCGATTAGTTTTCGTAGCTTAATTCAGCGGTCGCTTGTTTAAGCCATTCTTTAACTTCACCATCGACAAGAGGACTAACATCATCCCACACTTTCTGGTGATAGTTATTCAACCACGCTAACTCTGGGCGATTGAGTATATCAACATTGATTAAACGCTTATCGATAGGGCAACGAGTTAAAGACTCAAAACCAAGAACCGAGAAATCACCTTGAGTTTCGATTTCAACGACCAGCTCTAAATTCTCAATACGAATACCAAACTCATCTGCACGATAATAACCAGGCTCATTAGATAACACCATTCCTGGGATAAGAGCGGTGTTGTTGACTACTTTAGCAATACGTTGAGGCCCTTCGTGAACACTTAGGAAGTGACCAACACCGTGACCAGTGCCGTGATCGTAATCGTAGCCTTGAGCCCATAAATGCTGGCGAGCAAGGATATCTAGTTGATGACCGCAAGTTCCTTTAGGGAAGCGAGCAGAAGCCAAACCAATGTGGCCTTTTAACACCAAAGTAAATTGCTGCTTGATGTCATCACTTGGTGTACCTACTGGCAAGGTACGAGTAATGTCTGTTGTGCCATCTGGGTACTGACCGCCTGAATCAACAAGGTATAAGCTGTTCATTTGTAGCTTACCTGGTTCAGGTTGGTTTTCATGATTGTAGTGACACATTGCAGCATTGCCGGCTGCTGCTGAAATGGTGTCAAAACTTAAATCAGCTAAGGTTGCATCTTCCTCTCGGAAGCATTGAAGTTTATCAGCAAGTACCGCTTCGTCATGTAAATTGCCCGCTTCGATCTCAGCGTCAAACCAAGTTAAAAATTTCACCATCGCAACGCCATCACGAATATGACACGCTTTCATGCCAGCCTTTTCTGTTTCGTTTTTAGCGGCTTTTGGTAGTAAACATGGATCTGACGCCTCAATGATTTCTGCATCCGCATCAGATAATACTAATGACATCCATGCGTTTGAGGTTGCTGAATCAACTAACACTTTTTTACCAGTAAGTGATTGTAGAATCGATTGAAGTGCTTCTGGTTTGTGAACACGAACACCGTTACCTACATGAGCGTCAAACTCTGCTGGAAGGCGGCTCGGATCTAAGAAGAAATCCACGGTTTCATCTGCGTGAATAATCGCATGAGAAAGTAATACTGGAAGACGAGATACGTCTAAACCACGCACGTTCAGTAACCAACAAATTGAATCTAATTGCGTTAATAGTGCAGCATTTGCATTTTTCTTTGTTACTTCTTTAGCTATTTCTTGACGTTTATCGGCGCTTGATTGGCCTACTAGAGATAATTCCATTAAACGAACATCAGAGACTTTAACCTCAGGGCGGTCATTCCAAATTAAATCAATTGGATTTTCGCTGACCGTTTCGAGAGTGATAAAACCTTCAACGGTTTTTGTTGCACTCTTAAGCCATAGTGTTGTGTGCATGCGAGGATCAATAGCCACTTTAGCATTCGTAGCTAACGTATCTTTAATCCACTCTAATAGCGGCTCTTCATGAAGGTGACGATATTCAAACACTTCTGCAGGTACTTGTTTACGAACTTGAACCGTGTAACGGCCATCAACAAAAATAGCAGCTTTATCTTTGGTGATAACCGCAGCACCAGCTGAGCCAGTAAACCCTGTTGCCCACAATAGACGTTCGTTATGCTCAGGAATGTACTCACCTAAAAATTCATCTTCATGTGGAATGATAAGGGCGTCGAAATCTTGTTGAGCAAGCCAAGAGCGAAGTTGCTCTATGCGTTGAGAAGTTTGAGGATGCATCTGGGTTGTCCTTATTATTGTTCTGTCCGTATCGTTCCGAGGCAGAAGCATAGTTATATGATTGAGCTATAACCTAGCGCTTTTATTGCGTATCTGCAATTGTTGATGCTGATAAATCTTTACAGTGGCTGATTATGATATTGCGTAGCCAACAATTGGCAGCATCATTGTCTTTTTGTTGGTGCCAAAAGAGCGTGTAGGCCATTTGGGGCAGCTCTGTTGGTAGAGGTAATACAACCAAATTGAGTTGCTTGGCGATAAGTTTAATAAAATGACTGGGCGCGGTGAACACTAAGTCGGTATGGGTGCATAAACTGGCTGCGCTATTAAAGTCAGGGACGATAATACCAATGCTTCGTTCAAGCCCTTTATCGGCAAGTTTGTAATCAAGCAGCCATTGATCTTTACCATCACAACGCACTTGAACGTGACGTTGTTGAAGATAAGTATCTAATGTCCATTCTTGAGTGAGTACCGGATGGTCTTGGCGAACCAAGCACATTTGACTGTCTCGATAAATCTCTTGGCCTCGAATATCAGCAGGCATTTGCATCGTGATGTTTGCGTATTTTGGATCGAGATCTTTCCCGGTAATACCAATGTCCATTTCGCCTGATTGCAGTTTCTTTAGAGTATTGGTATCCCAGGCGTGGGTATCTAGCATGACATTCGGCGCTTCATTTAAAATGTAAGACATGAAGTGTGGTAAAAGCAATGGATAGGTACTCTCCACTAAACCGACACGAAAACGATAATGACTGCGCTGAGGCTCAAAGGTGGCGGATTCTGTGATGCTTTCTAAATGACTTAATAAGGTTTGCAGTTGTAGCTTAAGATTACGAGCTTTTGCTGTGGGTAATAGACCATAAGCGGTACGAGTAAATAGGGGATCGTTAAATTGTTCCCGCAGTTTAGCTAGGTTTTTACTGACCGCTGACTGGCTTAAACAAAGACGCTGCGCTGCACGTGTAACGCTTTTTTCTTCCAACAATAGATGAAGTGTAAGCAATAAATTGAGGTCGACTTTACTCAGTTTTTCAAAAAACATAGAGATATTCCAAAATAGAATGTTAGATCTGAATATAAACCATTTCTGTTCATATCTCTAATTACGTACACTCCACGGACTATTTTAGGAGTTACACATGCACACGCCAGTTTCAGCATTACCAATACAACAATCAGATAAAAAAATTATTACGTTAATGGTTATTTTGGTTTTATTTAGCCCATTAGCTATCGATATATACCTTCCTGCTTTACCTACAATGGTAAGTGAATTTCAAGTAGCGCCAACGTTAGGCCAAGATACGATTACTTGGTTTATGTTTAGTATGGGCCTTGGTCAGTTGTTCGCAGGTCCGCTTGCTGACCGTTATGGGCGTCGTCCAATTGCTTTAACGGGTATTGTCATTTATGGCTTGAGTGCGGCTCTTGCGTATTCAGCTCAAGAGATGGAAATGCTATTAGTTGCTCGATTGCTGCAAGGTTTTGGTGCGTGTGCGACGTCAGTTGCGGCTTTTGCTTCGGTTCGTGATTCGTTTGGAGCAGAAAAAAGTGGCCGAATGATCAGTTACCTTAACGGAGCTATCTGTTTTATACCGGCATTAGCCCCTATTTTGGGCAGTTACTTAACCATTCATTTTGGTTGGCGTTCAAACTTCAGTTTTATGGCTGGTTTTGCACTAGTCGCTCTTGCGTTGATAGCGATTAATTACAAAGAAACAAAACCGAAAGATACAGTACAAACAGGGCGATTAATCAGCCCATCTCGCTACTGGTCGGTACTACAGCATCCAACATTTTTATTCCACGCAACCTTATGTATGTTAGCGATGGGAGTTATCTTAGCTTACGTAACTTCTGCACCGGTTTTCCTGATTGATAAGTTAGGACTAACAATGCAAGAGTTTACTAATTGGTTTGCAGTAAATGCGGTATTAAATATCGCGGCGTGTTTTGCTGCACCTAAATTTATGATCAGATTCGGAACTCGAAAAGCACTTCTTTTTGGCTTGAGTGTGCTCATCGCTGCAGGTGGGTTGATGCTAGGGTTCCAACATATTCAGCAAGCTTGGGCGTTTATGATCCCGATTTTCTTCTCGTCAGTAGGCTTCGCATGGGTACTGGGTTCGGCGGCAGGTAAAGCATTAGCACCTTTTGGTGATAGAGCGGGCACTGCTGCTGCATTATTAGGGTTATTCCAAATGAGTGGTGCAGGCGTCATTGTTGGCACAATGCAAAGATTAGCACTCCCTTCTGCGCAACTTCTAGCGCTAATGATGTGGCTTCTTATCCCAGGCTTGCTGATTCTATTGAGTAAAAAAGGAAAAGTATGGCATTCAGAGAAAATCGTGGAATAATTTTATTTGTGTAATCGCCATTAATCGCATAATTTGTACATAAATAAAGCATTTTTGACTTTTAATATATTCAGTTAGTTTTCGTTTCGGTGTATATTCAGCACTTATATTATTATTGATTGATTATAAAAACAGGGCAAAACACGCAATGTCGATGTCTATTATTGAAATGGCTCGTGTTCTAGAGCAAATGGAAGAGTCGCCAGAGAAACTTATGTTTGGTCGACTTCTTTCAGAACTTGGTAATCAAAGCCAAGAACGAGTACGAAGTGCGGCACGACAAGTGTCTGTACCAACATTGCGTGATCTTATTTACCAATTCCAAGTGGTAATTGAAGAGCGCAAAGGCGAAACAACAAAAAAATTAGCCGAAGAAATGGCCAAAGAAGGCGTCTCTTTAGAAGATTTTCAAGCTTATTTAGCAAGCAAATAATGTGTGCTGACTAAATAAGTAACAACAATAAAAAAGCAGCGAATGATCGCTGCTTTTTTTGTGTCTGATAAGCTGCTATCTATTCATTCTCAATTGCAATTTCTTCTTCTTTTTTCTTACCATAAAATTGTTGAACTAATAATCCGCACACAATCATAATTAAACCAATTAAGGTTGATGGATGGATCTCTTCACCAATAATGTTAGCCAATAACAATAAAGAGATAAAAGGAGAAGCAAAAATTAAATTACTTATACGTGCTGTATTTTGTGTTAGACGTAGTGCTGATAACCATAATACAAACGTTACACCCATCTCAAATAGGCCCACATAAGACACGGCCAACCAACCACTCATTGGGATTTGTGCCCAAGGCGCACCTTCATAAATACTCAAGCCAATCGCCACAGGCAAAGCGACTAAAAAACCAAGCAGTAAACCAAGAATTGGGTCGGCCTTATTTTTCGCATTTAAAATCCAGTAACTTGCCCACAAGAAGGTTGAAACGAGAGCTAGACCGACACCTAAAGGGCTGTCAAATTCTAAGCCTAATACATCTCCTTTGGTGGCAATAACGATAACCCCAGCGTAGCCCAAGATACAGGCTATCCAATCTTGCTTACGTATTTTTTGACCAAGAAAAACCGCCGCCATTAAAGTCAAAGTAATTGCCCAGCTGTAATTGATTGGTTGGGCTTGAGAAGCCGGTAGTAAATCGTAAGATTTGAAAAGAACCAAGTAGTAAGCCAGAGGGTTAATTGTGCCTAATAAAATGTAGTACAAAGGGTTGGCTACAAAGGTATCCACTAATTTCGATAAGTTTTTTTGATAAGCGGCCACACCAGCTAATGCAAGAATAGAGACTGCACTTGCGATAGTTAGCATCTGAGTGGGAGTAAAATGCTCAAGGGTGATTTTAAAAGCGGTTGCGACGGTTGACCATAATAGAACAGCAGCGATTCCAAATCCTAAAGCACGACGTTCATTCATTGTTATTATTCTCAGTTAGAAATCCATTTAGATCAGGAGTGTACCTGTGCTTGAAAAATAGTGTTAACTGGACATTTATCCAGTATCAAAATATCCTATAAGAATAAGTTTTTGTATTGAGTGAGTTATGGAATTTTTTAATCAATTTGGTGGCCATTTATTGTTTGGTTTTGCAGGGGCAAGCATTGCTTATGCCGTTGCACATGTACTAACAAAAAGTCGTAATCAACAAGAATTAGCCTTATTAGAGTATGAATTAGAATCAGAAAAAAAACTCGCATCAACTCAATTAAACCAACTCAATCTGCAATTAGAGAAACAACAAAGTGAGTTGGATGAACTGGATCTCGAAAGAGATAAGCTTGCCCAAGAGCAAAAACAATCTCATGGTCGTTTAATGGCAGCAATGGAAAAGCTGCGTTATTTTGAAGCCATCCAAAAAGAGAAAGAATTTTTAACTCAACAATTAGAGTTTTCACGCCAAGCCAATTCTAATGTAGAAGCGGAACTGCGAGAGCAAGAAGCGCGTCATGAAGAAGAGCGTAAATCGAGCCAAGAAAAGCTTGAGATGCTAGAGCGTGCAGAGTTGCGTTTAAAACAACAATTTGAAAACTTAGCCAACCAACTTTTTGAACAAAAAACCAAAACAGTAGATGAGCAAAACAAAGTCAGTTTAGAAGGCTTGTTGTCACCATTAAAAGAACAGTTAGAAGGATTTAAAAGACAGGTTAACGACAGTTTTGGTTTTGAAGCTAAAGAACGTCACACCTTAGTGCATGAAATTCGTAGCTTGCAACAGTTGAACGAACGAATGACACAAGAGGCGGTAAACCTGACCAACGCACTTAAAGGTGATAACAAGCAGCAGGGCAATTGGGGTGAAGTGGTCCTTGCTCGAGTACTACAAGAGTCAGGGTTACGAGAGGGTCATGAGTACGACACTCAAGTCAGTATGGATGACGAAGACGGTAAGCGTTTTTACCCTGATGTGATTGTTCACTTACCTGATGAGAAAGACGTCGTGGTCGATTCAAAAATGACCTTGGTGGCGTATGAGCGATTTTTTAACAGTGATGACTTTAATCAAAAAGAGCAAGCGTTGGATGAACACTTGATGGCTATCCGCGCTCATTTACGCGGATTAAGTAAAAAGGATTACCATAAGTTAAATGGCTTACGTAGCCTTGATTATGTCTTAATGTTCATTCCTGTAGAGCCAGCATTCCAAGTTGCAATTGAAGCTGACCCTTCTTTGATATCAGATGCTATGGAACAGAACATTATAATTGTAAGCCCTACAACGTTACTTGTGGCACTAAGAACCATTAGTAACTTATGGCGTAACGAGAGACAAAACCAAAACGCAAAAATCATTGCCGATCGCGCCAGTAAGTTATACGACAAAATGCGTTTATTTGTTGATGATATGGAAGCGGTGGGTGGCTCATTAGATAAAGCCAACCAAAGTTACCAAGGTGCAATGAATAAGCTCGCAAGTGGACGAGGCAATCTTATTCGTCAGGCAGAAAGCTTTAAAGAGTTAGGCGTTGAAGTGAAGCGAGATATAAATCGTAAATTTATTGAGCAATCTTTTGAAGCAGATATACTGCAAACACTTGGTGATAATGGCTTGGATAAAGTAGACTAGAGCGCTGTTGAATTCAGAGAGTAGGGATTCAGCGAACAATCTCTAGAGGACGAAAAATGACGGACAAGATGAACATGGCTGAAGAAACAACGCACTTCGGCTTCACCACAGTCGCGAAAGACGAAAAAGTAGCGAAAGTTGCAGAGGTATTTCACTCTGTAGCAGCAAAATACGACATCATGAATGACCTTATGTCTGGTGGTGTTCACCGTGTTTGGAAACGATTCACGATTGATTGCAGTGGCGTACGTCCTGGTCATAAAGTTCTTGATTTAGCCGGTGGTACTGGTGATCTTACGGCTAAATTCTCGCGTATTGTTGGTGATACAGGCCAAGTGATTTTAGCGGATATCAATAACTCAATGTTGAACGTCGGTCGCGACAAATTACGCGATATGGGTATTGTTGGTAACGTCAATTACGTACAAGCAAATGCCGAAGAACTGCCATTCCCAGACGATCACTTTGATTGTATTACCATTAGTTTTGGTCTTCGCAATGTGACAGACAAAGACAAAGCATTACGTTCGATGTTCCGCGTGCTTAAGCCGGGTGGCCGTCTACTAGTGCTGGAATTTTCAAAACCAATTCTTGAACCATTATCAAAAATTTATGACGCGTACTCTTTTCATCTATTACCAAAAATGGGTGAAATCATCGCAAATGATGCAGACAGCTATCGTTATCTTGCTGAATCTATTCGTATGCACCCAGATCAAGAAACATTGAAGGGCATGATGGAAGAAGCGGGCTTTGAACAAGCAAACTACTACAACCTAACGGGTGGTATTGTTGCTCTGCACCGCGGTTACAAGTTTTAAAGGATAAAACCAATGCCATTAGAACCGTTTGTAACAGGCGTGATGGAAACAGGGTTAAATACACTGTTAAAAGAATCACCAGATAGTAAAGCTGCTTTATTGCGCTTAAAAGGCAAAATTATTCATGTTCATTTAAATGAAGTGAATAAGGATCTTTTCTTTGTCTTTAGTCATCTACAAGTTGATATTCTTTCTCAATTTGAAGGCCAAGCGGATTGCTATCTTGCTTTAAATCTTTCTGTTTTGCCGCAATTGCGTAACCAAAACAATATCACTCAACTTATCAAACAAGATAAGTTGGTATTAGAAGGTGATTTAAAACTTGCCCAGCAATTTTCAGGGTTACTTGAAGAGTTAAAACCTGATGTAGAAGAGAAGTTATCTCAATACACAGGAGATATTGTTGCTCATACGTTAGTAAGTGGCGTGAAAGGCAGTGCGTGTTGGGTAAAAAAACAAATTACTCGTCAAACACGTCATGCAGCAGAAGTATTAACGGAAGAGTGGAAAATCGCACCAGCACCATTAGAAATTGCACACTTCTGTGACCAAGTCTCTGATGTTGAAAATCAACTCGCAAAGTTAGATGAACGTTTAACGCGATTATTAACCAATAATCCAATGGAGCGCGCATGACGCCATCAGAGTTAAAACGCCTATATCATATTACCAAGGTTCAACTTGAGTATGGCTTGGATGAACTGCTGCCTGATCATGCGTTAACTCAACTACCAAAGCGTTTACGTCGTGGCCTTTTTTGGATTAAAAATAAGCATCCAGAAATACCACTGGGGGAACGCTTACGTTTAGCGTTGCAAGAACTGGGTCCTGTTTGGATTAAGTTCGGTCAAATGATGTCGACTCGTCGTGATCTCTTTCCTCCGCATTTAGCAGACCAGTTGGCATTATTACAAGATCAGGTCGCTCCATTTGATGGTCAATTAGCAAAAGACCAAATGGAAATATCATTAGGTGGGCCATTAGAAAATTGGTTCACTGATTTCGATATAATCCCATTGGCTTCTGCTTCGATTGCACAGGTTCATACTGCCAAACTTAAAGAGTCTGGTCGTGAGATTGTTCTGAAAGTAATTCGCCCTGATATTCGCCCTGTGATAGAAGCCGATATTCGTTTAATGTATCGCATGGCAAGGTTAGTTGAACAACATATTCCTGAAGCGCGCCGTTTAAAGCCGGTTGAAGTCATTGAGGAATACGAAAAAACCCTAGTGGATGAACTAGACTTAAGAAGAGAGGCTAGCAATGCAATGCAGCTACGCCGAAACTTCGAAGGTAGCGAAGAGCTGTATGTACCAGAAGTCATTTTAGATTTAAGCTCTGAACATTTAATGGTGTCTGAGCGTATTTATGGTATTCAAGTATCAGACATTGCCCAGTTAGAAAGAAATGGCACTAACATGAAGCTATTAGCTGAGCGTGGTGTATCGGTTTTCTTTACTCAAGTATTCCGTGACAGTTTCTTTCATGCCGATATGCACCCTGGCAATGTTTTCGTTAATCCAGATAATCCAGATAATCCACAATGGATTGGATTGGACTGTGGTATTGTTGGAACACTCAATAAAGAAGATAAGCGCTATTTAGCTGAAAATCTATTGGGTTTCTTTAATAGCGATTATCGTAAAGTCGCACAATTGCATGTTGATTCAGGTTGGGTTCCGGCAGACACTAATGTCGAAGAATTTGAGTTTGCGATCCGCATGGTGTGTGAGCCAATTTTTGCCAAGCCATTAGGGGAAATCTCTTTTGGTCATGTGCTATTGAACTTATTTAATACCGCACGTCGCTTTAATATGGAAGTGCAGCCACAACTGGTATTATTGCAAAAAACATTATTGTACGTAGAAGGATTGGGGCGACAGCTTTATCCTCAACTCGATCTATGGGCAACCGCCAAACCGTTTTTAGAAACGTGGATGGCAAAACAGATTGGACCGGCAGCTTTTATAACTGCTTTGACTGAGAAAGCGCCATTCTGGGCAGAAAAACTACCTGAACTACCTGATTTAGTTTATGACAGTTTGCGCCAGGGCAAAGTTCTCAATCAGCGAATGGATAAACTCTACGCAGGGTATCGTCAAAGTAAGCGGCAACAAGCAAAAGGTAAATTCCTATTTAATGTTGGCGCAACTCTGCTGATTTGTTCTGCGGTGTTATTAACCAGTAACATTACTGCGTTAGCATCAATTAGTGCTGCTACAGGGGTCACGTTTTGGCTATTAAGCTGGCGAGCATATCGTCAATAAACGTTACTCTATTTAGCAATTTTTTAACCCCTAACACGCTGAGGAAATAAGCATGGGTGGTATTAGTATTTGGCAACTTCTTATTATTGCAGTAATCATTATTCTACTATTTGGTACGAAGAAATTACGCGGTGTAGGCAGTGATTTGGGTTCTGCAGTTAAAGGCTTTAAAAAAGCAATAAGCGATGAAGACACAGCAAAAGATGCGAAAAAAGACGCAGACTTTGTTGCTCCTCAAAACTTAGAGAAAAAAGAAGCAGAAACAGTAGAAAAACAAAAGCAAAACGACAAAGAGCAGGCATAACACGTGTTTGATATCGGTTTTTGGGAACTGATACTGATCTCTGTTGTTGGGCTCGTTGTATTGGGACCTGAGCGTTTGCCAAAAGCAATCCGCTCGGTTGTTCAATTTGTGAGTGCGGCAAAAAGCATGGCGAATAACGTCAAAGATGAGCTGTCTCAAGAGTTGAAAATACAAGAGCTACAAGAAAATTTGCGTAAAGCAGAACAGATGAATATGGAAGACTTAGCCCCTGATCTTAAAAAATCAGTGGAAGAGTTAAAACAAGCGGCAGCCGATGTCACTCGTCCATATGCAAAACCAGAAGAGAAAGCAGACACTCCAAAAGTGGATACGGAAACTTCGGTGACATCTGATTCAACTTCTAAAACAAAAGCAGAGTAATTATGTCATCAGCTGAACACTCTCAACCGTTGTTAACTCATCTGTTAGAGCTAAGAAATCGTCTATTAAAGGCATTAATTGCTGTCATAGTAGTATTTTTAGGTCTAGTTTGGTTTGCTAACGACATTTATGAGTTCTTATCTGCACCCTTGGTAGAAAGATTACCAGCGGGCGCAACGATGATAGCAACTGATGTCGCATCACCTTTTTTCACGCCTATAAAGCTGACTTTGGTGGCATCGGTATTTGTTGCTGTACCTATGATTCTTTATCAGGTGTGGGCATTTGTGGCTCCAGGACTGTATAAGCATGAGAAAAAACTTGTCATGCCATTACTGTTCTCAAGCTCTTTATTGTTTTACGCCGGTGTTTCTTTTGCTTACTTTGTTGTCTTTCCTTTGGTGTTTGGTTTCTTTACCACAATTGCACCTGAAGGGGTTCAAGTAGCAACGGATATCGCCAGTTATCTTGATTTTGTCTTAGCGCTATTTATGGCTTTTGGTATTGCATTTGAAGTACCTGTTGCCATTATCTTACTGTGCTGGACAGGAGCAACAACGCCTGAAATACTCAGAGAAAAGCGACCATACATTGTAGTGGGTGCTTTTGTTGTTGGTATGATGCTGACGCCACCAGATATTATCTCTCAAACCTTGCTTGCAGTACCTATGTGTATTCTGTTTGAAATTGGTTTGTTCTTCTCACGTTTTTACGTAAGAGAAGAGAATGAAGATGATATGGAAAAAGATGAAGCGTAATGCTTGATTAAGAATCTATATTAAAGCGCTGATACGAAGTCAGCGCTTTTTTTATGCCTCGCTCTAATTAATTTTTCCTACGCAATTTTCTGATCACCTATTTATCCAGGTTGCTATAAAGTGATCATGATCACTATTAAACTTTAGCATTAGAATACAAAGAAGAGACAAAGTAGAACTCTCTTGTGCGAGATCTCTTACAAATGAGTAGGATTTTGCACTTTATTTGTAGATTATATTACCTGTGCCTTTGTAACGCACTGATAAATAATGATTTATATTTCATGGTGAAATAACAGATAATTTTTTTGCAAATATTCGTAATTAGTCTATTGCTGAAATAATCGAAAAGCGTAATCTTAATGGTGTCGGAAGGATGCTGACACGGAACAGGAACTAGCCACGGATTTGGTACGCTTCAGGATGAGGCACTCGGTTACTTAGGATTAGTAATCGGCACGGATAGCGCAATGGACATTGAATGGACGCAATAGTAACTAGGATGGTTGCTACTAAGGAAAGACAATGGACACCTCTAGGATTGAGGTAAATGGACTGCACATCAGGATGATGTAAGGGACACCGCTCAAGGAAAAAGCGAAGAGAGTTAACTACGGACTGTTAACGGATCAGGATAAGATCAAGGACACCGCTAGGATAGCGAGAAAGGAATGCACTGAAGGAATCAGTATACTATCAAGGATTTGATGCATGGAGCACCATTAGTAGCCGGATTGCTGCGAGTAAAGTTATAACCCCGTTAGACGAGAGTCTAGCGGGGTTTTTCTTGTTTGGGGTAAAGTAAAAATGCAGGGTTCAGATCGGTCGCAAGCTCCCTTAAAGGTTTCAGGGGTATGTGTGATGAGTTTATTTATACTAGCTAGAAACTATACGCTACGCTAACTAGATACTATAAGAGCGAGTGTTGTGACGTTGGAATAACAGCGTTAAAGAATCAACTTTTTCTCTTATATGAAGCGAAGCGTTCTAGCCTCTAGTTAGCGCAGCGTATAGTCTTTTCCTGAAACCTGAAACCTATTTACTAAAAATCCATTACCCGTGTGCGAGATCTCTCACAAGCAAGTGCGAATTTTCGCTTTATTCATGGGTAAATATAACTACCTCACATTTAACTTATTGATAGTTATTTGTTTTCTATATTTAAGCAAAAGGGCGATATTTCTTTTTGCAAAAGTTTGAATTTAGTCTATTGCTGAAAATAATGAAAAGCGTAATCTTATTGGTGTCGGAAGGATGCTGACACGGAACAGGAACTAGCCAAGGATTTGGTACGCTTCAGGATGAGGCACTCGGTTACTTAGGATTAGTAATCGGCATGGATAGCGAAATGGACATTGAATGGACGCAATAGTAACTAGGATGGTTACTACTAAGGAAAGACAATGGACACCTCTAGGATTGAGGTAAATGGACTGTACATCAGGATGATGTAAGGGACACCGCTCAAGGAACAAGTGAAGAGAGTTAACTACGGACTGTTAACGGATCAGGATAAGATCAAGGACACCGCTAGGATAGCGAGAAAGGAATGCACTGAAGGAATCAGTATACTATCAAGGATTTGATGCATGGAGCACCATTAGTAGCCGGATTGCTGCGAGTAAAGTTATAACCCCGTTAGATGAGAGTCTAGCGGGGTTTTTCTTATTTGGGGCAAAGTAAAGCCTATACGCTGCGCTAACTAGATACTATAAGATCGAGTGTTGTGAGGTTGGAATAGCAGCGGTAAAGAATCAGCTTTTTCTCTTATAGAAGTGAAGCGGTCTAGCCTCTAGTTAGCGCAGCGTATAGATTCTTCCTGAAACCTGAAACCTGAAACCGTTTTTTTGCTCTTAAATCCCAAAAAGTCTTTTCGCATTCGTCGTCGTAATCGAATCCACATCCGCCAAACTTATCTCACGCAAATCCGCCACACGTTGAGCAACTAATTGTGTATAGGCTGGTTCATTACGCTTACCACGATGAGGTACCGGTGCTAAATATGGGCAATCGGTCTCTAGAATTAAGTAATCCATATTCAGATGAGGAATTATTTTATCCATACCACCATTCTTAAAGGTAGAAACACCGCCTAAACCAAGGTGAAAGCCTAAATCATTGATCGCTTTGGCTTCATCAACTGAGCCTCCAAAGCAGTGGAAAGTGCCTGATAATGAGCCATCTTGCTCTTGCTTAAGCAGGGTTAATGTTTCTTCAATAGAATCACGAGTATGGATAACAACAGGCAACTTCATCTCTTTTGCCCAGTTTAGTTGGGTGATAAAAGCCATCTCTTGTTCAGCTTTAAAGGTTTTGTCCCAGTATAGGTCAATACCTATTTCACCTACCGCAATGAAGTTATGTTTCTCAAACCAAGAGTGGATTGTTGCTAGGGTTTGCTTAACATCAGCATTTACATAGCAAGGGTGTAATCCCATCATTGAGCGACAAATATCAGGGTAGGCAGCTTCGGTTTTTAACATTGGTTCGATAGATTCTAAATCAATGTTAGGCAATAAGATCTGATCGATACCTTGTGATAAGGCACGTTGAACAACCAAATCTCGGTCTTCATCAAATTCTTTCGCATATATGTGAGCATGGGTATCAATCATAATTAAGGATCTTTTATTCAAGTTATGTTTTCTATCATACCAAGTTAATTGTAAAAATCAGATCCCTAAGAAAATTTGGATTCAAAAGGCGATGGGTATATATTGATCGCATCATAAATACAAAAGGAGCACAGTGTGTCTGTATCCATTCTAGGTGCGTTTCCAAACCGCCGTATGCGCCGTATGCGTAAACATGAATTTAGCCGTCGTTTAATGGCTGAAAACCAAGTAACAGTGAATGATTTGATCTACCCAATGTTTGTTCTTATGGGTAAAGATCGTCGTGAATCTGTAGAGTCAATGCCGGGTGTTGAGCGCTTATCAATTGATTTACTGCTTGAAGAAGCACAACGTCTTTATGATTTAGGTATTCCTGCGATTGCACTTTTCCCTGTGGTTTCACAAGATGCGAAGAGTCTTTGTGCTGCTGAGGCTTACAACCCTGAAGGTTTAGTTCAGCGTACAGTTAAAGCCCTAAAAGAGCATGTGCCGGATCTTGGTGTGATTACGGATGTGGCTTTAGACCCATTCACCACTCACGGTCAAGATGGCATCATCGATGAAGATGGTTACGTAATGAATGACGTAACGACAGAAGTTCTGATTAAGCAGGCGTTATCACACGCAGAAGCGGGTGCTGATGTGGTGGCTCCGTCTGACATGATGGATGGTCGTATTGGTGAGATCCGTAAAGCACTAGAAAAAGCCGGTCATGTTCATACACAAATCATGGCGTACTCTGCAAAATACGCGTCTTGTTATTACGGCCCGTTCCGTGATGCTGTTGGTTCTTCATCAAACCTAAAAGGTGGTAATAAAAAGAATTACCAGATGGACCCAGCAAATAGTGATGAAGCAATTCATGAAGTTGCAATGGACATCAATGAAGGTGCGGACATGGTGATGGTTAAACCAGGTATGCCTTACTTAGACATCGTTCGTCGTGTGAAAACTGAGCTTCAAGTACCTACTTTCGCTTATCAAGTATCGGGTGAATACGCGATGCACAAAGCCGCTATTATGAATGGTTGGTTGAGTGAGCGCGATACGGTAATGGAATCGCTACTGTGCTTTAAGCGTGCTGGTGCGGATGGCATCCTAACTTACTTTGCGAAAGATGTAGCTGAGTGGTTGGCGGAAGAGAAATAGATCTAGAGACTATACGCTGCGCTAACTAGAAACGATAAGAGCAGAATTCAGATCGGTCGCAAGCTCCCTTGCAGAGTTCAGAATTTAGTGCTGTTAACTTTTGTCTAAGAAATAAAAAAGCATGATGATTTTAGTTAATCATCATGCTTTATTTTTTTTTACCTTTTAACAATAGGCTGGTAGCTAAATTGATTTAAAAATCTAGCAGCAATCGCCTCTGAATTCTGCAAGCGAAGCGATCTGAACTCTGCACTTGCTCTTATAGAAGCGAAGCGTTCTAGTCCCTAGCCAGCGCAGCGTATAGGCTCTTATTCGCTTTTAGCGTCGATAACCAAATCCCAACCAATATTGGTCTGCTTATCCGCTTCAATCTCTAGTTCAGCTCTTGTTAGAGGATTCGCCGCTAACCAAGTGGCATCGATAGATAGCGATAGAACATCGTCGTTTTCAGACAAGGTTACAGCAGGTGCTAAATTTACATCGCGACGATGCGTTAATATCAGTGCTAAACGAAGTATACGTAACATACGTTGCGCTGAGGTATCTGAAACAGCATGTTGGGTTGGCATTGCTGAAAATGATTCACGGTAACGGCGTAATAGTTCGCCAAGTAAATGTTTTTGAGCGCGGGTAAACCCCGGTAAATCAAGGGCATTGATTAAATAGGCAGAGTGCTCTCCACCTTTTTTATAATCAATACACATACCAATTTCATGCAGCTGAGTTGCAGCCGTTAGTAAAGGTAATGCTTGAGGTTCAACAAGCCAGTTATCACCACACTGTTGAACGAGTTGGGTAGATAAGTCTGTCACTTGTTGTGCGTAATCAACATCTAGTTGATAGCGTTGTTGAACGCTTTTAATCGTACGTTGACACACTTCGTCGTGCTGCAATTCATCGATCATGCCGTAGCACAGACCTTCACGCAAAGCGCCGCCAGCTAACGTCATAGAATCGATGTCTAATAATTCAAAAATAGCAATAAGGATGGATAAACCGCTCGGGAACACGAGTGCTCTCTCAAGAGTCAATCCATCGATATCTAATTCTTCTAGGTGTTCATATTGCATTGCTTGTTTTTGAAGGCGCTTTAGCTTGGCCAAGGTAATCACCTCATCCATGCCTTGCGCCAACATAATTTCTTGCAATGCTTGGACCGTACCACTTACCCCTACACAAGTTTGCCAACCAAGGTTGGTATACTGAGTTAGGATAGGAGCTAGCGTCTCTTTTGCGCCAGCAATGGCCGCATCAAAGTTACTTTTCGTTAATGCACGATCTTTAAAATAGCCTTCTAACCAAGTTACACAGCCCATTTTTAAGCTTGTGAGTGCTTGTGCTTCAAAGCCATCGCCAATAATTAACTCTGTACTTGCTCCGCCGATATCAACAACTAAACGACGACCATTACCACCTGAAGTGTGCGCAACTCCTTGGTAAATCATACGAGCTTCTTCTTCGCCTTCGATCACATTAATGTCATGACCTAAGATTTGATTGGCTTTTTCTAAGAAGACATCCACATTGGTCGCGACGCGCAATGCAGCGGTTCCGACAATGCGAATGTTTTCTACAGGAATGTCTTGCAGGCGTTCTGCAAATAAGCTCAAACAATCCCACCCACGCTGCATAGCTTCATGGCTGAGTGTGTAGTTTTCATCTAATCCCGAAGCCAAACGAACTTTACGTTTAATTTTGGCCATGGTTTGCACACTACCATTTATATGACGCACAACAAGCATATGGAAGCTATTGGAGCCTAAATCAATGGCGGCATACATAGGTGATATTGTTGAACTTTTCATAAAATCCTTTTAATTTTTTCCGTAGAACTCAGATTATACTTGAGGGCTACGAGGTTGACGTGGGCGAGAGTATTTGCGATTTCCGCCTTGACGTTGACCATTATTGTTGCCGTTACGACGATTTTGCTGCGGACGACGTTGAAGACGTAGTGGCGCAGGTAAATCTTCAAGCAATGCTGAAGCGTCGTAATCAGATTGTGGAATTGAATGCTCAATATACTCTTCGATTGCTGGAAGGTTAATTGCGTATTCTTCACATGCGAAGCTAATAGAGTTACCACTTGCACCAGCACGACCAGTACGGCCAATACGGTGAACATAATCTTCTGCTTCGTTTGGTAAATCAAAGTTAAATACATGCGTTACTTGTGGAATGTGAAGACCACGAGCAGCGACATCAGTAGCTACTAAGATATCAACATCACCTTTAGTAAACTCTTCTAAAATGCGCTCACGTTTTTTCTGTGGAACGTCACCCGTTAGAAGACCAACGCGGTGTTTGTCAGCAGCAAGGTGGCCCCAAACTGATTCACACTTGTGCTTAGTGTTTGCAAAGATTATCGCGCGATCTGGCCACTCTTCTTCAATAAGAGTTTGAAGTAATGCCATTTTGTGATCATTTGAAGGATAGAAAAGCTCTTCCTTGATGCGATGACCTGTTTTTTGCTCTGGCTCAACAACAACGTGCTCTGGCTCTTGCATGTGTTCAAAAGCAAGCTCTTGTACACGGTAAGATAGCGTAGCAGAGAACAGCATGTTCAAGCGCTCTGTTGGCGCAGGCATACGACGGAAGATGAAGCGAATATCTTTAATAAAACCAAGATCGAACATACGATCGGCTTCATCAAGAACAACCACTTGGATCATCTTAAAGTCAATGTGACCTTGCTTGTAGAAGTCGATGATACGACCGGTAGTACCGATCAAAATATCAACGCCTTGCTCAATCACTTGCTGTTGTTTTTCGTAACGTTCGCCACCGTAAGCTAACGCGGCTTTTAGACCCGTACTTGCGATCAGTGACTCTGCATCATTGAAGATTTGAATCGCTAATTCACGTGTCGGAGCCATGATAATGGCACGCGGTTGCGTAATTTTACGACCTTCAGGAGCAGGTGTCGTTAATAGGTGATTAAAAGTAGCAGTAAGGAACGCTAGCGTCTTACCTGTACCCGTTTGGGCTTGGCCTGCAATGTCTTGGCCGGCGAGCAGTACCGGCAATGCCTTAGCTTGAATAGGAGTACATTTAATGAACCCTTTTGCATTCAAACCGTCGATAACCTGAGGCTGTAAACCTAGGTCGGCAAAGTTTTGCTCTGTGATGTGCGTCTTTTTCATTGCTATAGAATATCAGTTAAAGCTTGCAATACGAAACGGATTCCATTCAAATAGAGAATCAATTTGCTGGTTATCATCAAATCAGCCTTTAAATTTAACGTTGGAGTTGACGATGAGCGACAAAATTTTGCAGCTTACAGATGGCGGTTTTGAAGAAAGTGTGATCAATGCTGCAGGCCCAGTATTAGTAGATTTCTGGGCGGAATGGTGTGGTCCTTGTAAAATGATTGCTCCTATTTTGGACGAAATTGCTGACGAGTACGAAGGCAAATTAACGATTGGTAAATTAAATATCGATCAGAATGCAGGAACACCACCAAAGTTTGGTATTCGCGGTATTCCAACACTGCTTCTTTTCAAAGATGGCGGCGTAGCTGCAACGAAAGTGGGTGCTCTTTCTAAGACTCAACTTAAAGAGTTTCTTGATGCAAACCTGTAATATAGGACAGCATTAAAGCAGATAGAACCGCATATAATGAGAAATTATGTGCGGTTTTGTTTTATCTGAGCTAAGCTAAGCTCAGAAATTAAGGGGAATCCCCTAGACTAAAAAGCGAATAAGTGATAATTTATCGCGCGTAATTCATACGATTTCATTTCTTGACCGAGCTCGAAGGTCATCCATTCTTAAATCAACTAAAGACAGAATCTGATTTTGACTAAACAACTACCTACCACTATGAATCTTACTGAACTTAAAAACCGACCTGTATCGGATCTTGTTGCTCTTGGCGAATCATTAGGCCTAGAAAACCTAGCTCGTCTAAGAAAACAAGACATCATCTTCTCCATCCTTAAGCAACATGCGAAAAGCGGTGAAGACATCTTTGGAGATGGGGTTCTTGAGATTCTTCAAGATGGCTTTGGTTTCCTTCGTTCAGCAGATTGTTCTTATTTGGCTGGTCCGGATGACATTTATGTGTCTCCAAGCCAAATTCGTCGCTTTAACTTGCGTACTGGTGACACGATTTCTGGAAAGATTCGTCCACCGAAAGATGGCGAACGTTACTTTGCACTTCTTAAAGTAAACGCAGTTAACCATGATCGTCCTGATAATGCTCGTAACAAAATCCTTTTTGAAAACCTTACTCCTTTACATGCGAATGATCGTTTACGCATGGAGCGTGGTAATGGTTCAACAGAAGACATTACAGCGCGTGTTCTTGATTTAGCATCACCAATTGGCCGTGGCCAACGTGGTCTGATTGTTGCTCCGCCAAAAGCGGGTAAAACAATGTTGCTTCAAAACATTGCTCAAAGTATTGCGCATAACCACCCTGAGTGTGAGTTGATGGTTCTACTTATCGACGAACGTCCAGAAGAAGTAACTGAGATGCAACGCCTAGTTAAAGGTGAAGTAGTTGCGTCTACGTTTGATGAGCCTGCGTCTCGTCACGTACAAGTTGCTGAGATGGTTATCGAGAAAGCAAAACGTCTTGTTGAGCATAAGAAAGACGTGGTTATCTTACTTGACTCTATTACTCGTCTAGCTCGTGCATACAACACCGTAATCCCATCATCTGGTAAAGTTCTTACTGGTGGTGTGGATGCTAACGCACTTCACCGTCCTAAGCGTTTCTTCGGTGCGGCACGTAACGTTGAAGAAGGTGGTAGCTTAACTATCATCGCAACAGCACTTGTTGATACTGGCTCTAAAATGGATGAAGTTATCTATGAAGAGTTTAAAGGTACAGGTAACATGGAATTACACTTAAACCGTAAGATTGCGGAAAAACGTGTATTCCCAGCGATTGATTTCAACCGTTCAGGTACTCGTCGTGAAGAGTTATTAACTAAGCCGGATGAGCTACAGAAAATGTGGATCTTGCGTAAGATTGTTCACCCAATGGGCGAGACTGACGCAATGGAATTCCTAATTGATAAGTTATCAATGACGAAGACTAATGACGAATTCTTTGATGCGATGCGTCGTCAATAATTGATACTTAACTCAATCATTGGTACCAAGGTCAATAAATAATGAAACGCTGCCTATTTAGGTAGCGTTTTTTGTTGAGTTTTTGTTAATTTAACGGCATTATCATTTGTACTAAGCTTGATAAGGAATATCAACTTAGTTTATATCAAGGAGTAACATATGCGACAAGGACTGTTAGCATCGATCCTCCTCTCTGCAAGTTTGCTGACGAGTCAGGTCTCGGCATCTGATGTTCAACCAAGCTTCATCAATAGCTTGCTGGTTGATCAGCTGCTCAATAAGAAGGTCGATGAACTGCATCAATATTTGATTGATGGCGATATCATCACACTCAACTTTTCTCTTAATCGTCTCTCTATGCCACAGCAAGAAGCCGTTCGCTTCATGTTGATACAGCAAATAGAACAAAAAAATCTGATATTAAGCCCTAAGGGGACCATTTGGCTGAAAGAACAATTGGCTATTCATCCAACTTATACCATTAAAGATCAAGGTAATGGGTATGTGGTGACTAAGTTAGCGTTTGATTATTCTAGTATAGCTTCGCGTGTTCTAAACCAAATGAAAAAAGACCAACAGGTATTAGATTTTATTCTTGCCGCTGAAGAGAGACGTTTGGTGTTGTCTGAATGGCTAGTGGGTGAGCCTCATGAGGTTCGTGTTCGTCAATCGATTGTCTTAGCTGAATTGGATAGCTTAACCCCTGAAGCGCTAGATTATCTTGTATCACAAATTATCGATGATCCTTTGTCTGTTTGGTTACCAACGACTGAGGTAATGGTGCGCCTTGCTCAATTGTCTCAAAGCAGTGATGTGTATAAAATCTTATGGAAAATGCGTACCGATCAACACAGTATTGCAGAGCTTGAGCGTTTATCTAGTATCGCTCCCGATCCATTTGCGACTCAGCAATTAATGTCAGCAACCAATAACCCATCTTTAAAACAGAATGCTTTTGCTTCATTAGCTCAGTTGCATCCTCTTCCTCAAGATGTTCAACAGTTTTTATTAGCCAAAATTGATCATATTCAAGACGGCGGTGCAGTGGCAATGCATCTTGCTAATTATGGCCATACATCGTGGTTAGAAAGCCTGTCAACAACACGCAATAAAGTTCGCAAGCAACACGTAAGATTAGCGTTATCGCAACGCTAATCACGAGCTTGATTGGCAAAAGTAAATAGAGAGTGTGAGTTTGAATTGGGTTGGGTATAATCTATTCAAACTTCACGACAGTAGATAGCGATGAAATATAAGGATTTACGTGATTTTCTCGATCACTTAGAACAGATCGGACAGTTAAAACGCATTTCACACCCCATTGACCCGCATTATGAAATGACAGAGATCAGCGATCGTACTTTACGAGCGGGTGGTCCAGCATTGCTATTCGAAAATCCTACCGGTTACGATATTCCTGTATTAACGAACTTATTTGGTACTGCTGAACGTGTTGCGATTGGTATGGGTCGTAAGGACGTTCTTGAGCTGCGTGAAGTGGGAAAATTATTAGCGTATCTAAAAGAGCCAGAGCCACCAAAGGGTTTTAAAGATGCTTTAGATAAACTGCCAGTATTCAAACAAGTATTGAATATGCCAACCAAGAATATTCGCAAGGCCAATTGCCAACAGATTGTTTGGCAAGGTGATGAGGTCGATTTAGATAAAATCCCCGTAATGAGTTGTTGGGCAGATGATGTCGCACCGCTATTAACTTGGGGTTTAACCATCACTAAAGGCCCAAATAAGAAACGTCAGAATCTGGGTATTTATCGTCAACAGAAACTGAGTAAAAACAAAGTTATCATGCGTTGGCTTGCTCACCGCGGTGGTGCGCTTGATTTGCGTGACTGGATGGAAACGAATCCAGGTGAACCTTTCCCTGTCTCTGTTGCATTTGGTGCCGATCCTGCCACCATTCTTGGCGCGGTAACGCCTATCCCTGATACCTTATCTGAATACGCATTTGCAGGTCTTCTGCGTGGTAGTCGAACTGAAATTACTAAGTCGATTAGTAACGATTTAGAAGTCCCAGCCAGTGCTGAAATTGTACTTGAAGGCTATATCGACCCAACAGAATTTGCCGATGAAGGCCCTTATGGTGATCATACCGGTTACTATAACGAAGTTGAAAAACATCATGTATTTACCGTAACGCACATTACCATGCGTAAAGAGCCTATCTATCACAGTACATATACGGGTCGTCCACCTGATGAACCCGCGGTATTAGGTGTGGCATTAAATGAAGTGTTTGTGCCGATCTTACAAAAGCAATTTCCTGAAATTATTGATTTTTATCTGCCACCAGAAGGGTGTTCGTACCGCATGGCGGTAGTGACGATGAAGAAACAATATCCGGGTCATGCCAAACGCGTGATGATGGGCGTGTGGTCGTTCTTGCGTCAGTTCATGTACACCAAATTTGTATTAGTGTGTGATGAGGATGTGAATGCTCGAGATTGGTCACAAGTGACTGCAGCAATGTCTCAGCATATGGACCCATCGCGTGATAGCTTGATGATAGAGAACACTCCTATAGATTCACTAGATTTTGCTTCACCAGTAGCGGGTTTGGGCTCAAAGATGGGCTTAGATATCACCAAAAAATGGGATGCAGAATTAGCATTATCACCAAACGTGGAATGTTCATTCACAAGCAGTGAGCAGATTGAAGGCTGTATCGCTGAAATAACAAAAATGTGCCCTGAGATTATTGAAATTCATTTGCAGAATGACAATGCCAGTATGGTGGTTGTATCCATCAATAAACAGGCTGCAGGCAGTGCTAAGAAAATCATGGATGCCATTTGGTCTCAATTTGAAGAGAACAAATTTGTTATCGTATGTGATGACGATGTCAATGTGAGTGATTGGAACGACATTATTTGGGCTGTAACCACTCGAATGGACCCAGCAAGAGATACGCTCTTTTTGCAAGATGGTCACAGACACTCAAAAATGGGGTTAGATGCGACCAATAAATGGGAAGGTGAATGTCTTCGTGAGTGGGGAACACCAATCAAGAAAGACCCAGAAGTCGTCGCTAAAATTGATGCTATTTGGGATCAGATGGGAATACTCGATCGATTTATATAAAATAAAGCAGTCTAATATGGCTGCTTTATTTTTAGATTTATCTTTTTTGTTTTACTTGGATTATTTCAGCTTCTAATGCATTTAAAATATGGATAACATCGTTTGCCGCATTTTCCATCTCTTTTATATATTCCATTCCCTGAATATCATTGTGCTCTGCGTAGGCTTGTAAAGCCTTTTGCCCAAAATTATGAACTCTAGCATGAGGTGTGAGGAGTTGTTTATAAGACTCACAATGAGAAAAAAGCGCTTTACCTCTTCCTGTGTCATACCACTGGCCAAGGCGGCATTGATGATGGTTAGGAGTATCTATCTTATTTAGATCGTTATTTTGAATCTTTTTATAAACATTAACTTTCCAAACGACATGATCAAGTTGAACAAGACGTAAGAAAATTGAAGTATAACTTTCATCTGCTAGATTGTAGAGTTGTTCAGTATTAGTCATTAAATTTGTAATAATATCGATAAGTGTTATTACTTTTCGATCTAAAGACTCACATTGCTTCTCGATAAGTGTTGAGTTTTGATGACAAGTGAGAGTATTTTTATTGATTTCATGAACGACATTTTCAATTTGCTTGGCGGCTTCATTGGCACTTCGTGCTAACTGACGGACTTCATTAGCAACGACAGAGAACCCGCGACCGTGTTCACCAGCTCTTGCTGCTTCAATAGCTGCATTTAGTGCTAATAAATTGGTTTGGTCTGAAACATTATTGATCGTGACAATAAACTTGGTTATGTCTTCTGAATTTATTTTTAAAGTATTAAGTAAGTCATTATTAATTTTTATTTGAGATGAAAGTGATATTAATATTTGTCGAAATTCATTTAAAATATTAATACCATCTCGATTTTCGGTAATATGTTGAGATAGGTGAGCGTTTAAGTTTTCTGCTGCAGTGGCAATATTAGTTCTAATTCTATCAATAGGTTCAATTGAAAATAAAAGTTGAGAAATAAATTCATTTTGATTTTTCAAGTCGTTGTATAACGAAGATTCAGAAGATTTAAGTTCTTTTATTTCATTATCTTTTTCGGTGATATTTGTTTGAATAATATTGAACTGATGGTCTGAAGTAGGTTCAGAGGTCTGTTTTTTTTTGAAACTAAAGGTAAACATATAATGTAACCGTATGTTAATTTAATAGGGAATAAATAATAGTATTTGCATACTAATAATATATAAAAAGATCCTATTTTATTTCACTATTAATTTCTATAGTAAATATCACGAAATGAAAACGGTTTTGTAATGATTTTTTATTAGCTTTTAGAAAGTAACTATATTCTCCTTTGGGGTTAACGTTTAATGAACAGAATAGTATTATTACCACAACAAAAAGAATTCAGCATCGAAGAAGGACAGACCATCTTAGATGCAGCATTAGAGGCGGGGATAAACTACCCAAATCGATGCCAGGTAGGTGCATGTGCTATGTGTCTATGTAAAAAGTTAGAAGGAGAAATCGAATACGATTTAGAACCACTTCTAACCGACAAAGAACAACAAGAAGGGTGGGTATTTGCGTGTCAGGCAACAGCAAAAAGTGATTTAGTGCTGTTGTTAGAATAAATCCTCCCCGTATAATTAGAGCTTAATGCTCAATACACATAATAATGACAGCGTATAAATACCATGTTAAGTAGGTATCAGCTGAAAAAGGAAAGTCATGCCAATCAATTGCAAAGTAAAGTCTATCAAGCCATTGGCTTGTAATACTTTTCAAATATTACTTCACCCAGAACAACCAGTAGAATTCAAAGCAGGCCAATACCTCATGGTAGTGATGGGAGAGAAAGACAAGCGCCCATTCTCAATCGCGAGCAGTCCGTGTCGTCATGAAGGTGAAATTGAACTACACATTGGTGCCGCAGAGCACAATGCTTATGCAGGTGAAGTGGTTGAATCAATGAAAGCTGCATTAGAAAACGGCAGTGATATTCAAATTGATGCCCCTCATGGTGAAGCGTGGATCCGTGAAGACAGTGAGCGCTCAATGCTGTTAATCGCAGGTGGTACCGGTTTTAGTTACGTGCGTTCGATTTTAGACCACAGTATTAGCCAAAACATTCAAAAACCAATTTTCCTATACTGGGGTGGCCGTGATGAATGTCAGCTATACGCAAAAGCAGAAATTGAAACCATTGCTGCAGCGCATGAGCACATTACCTTTGTACCTGTTGTCGAGAAAGCTGAAGGCTGGGCAGGTAAAACGGGTAATGTACTTGAAGCGGTAAAAGAAGATTTTAACTCTTTAGCTGAGATGGATATCTACATTGCAGGTCGTTTTGAGATGGCCGGTGCTGCGCGTGAGCAATTCACCACAGAAAAACAAGCGAAGAAAGAACAGTTATTTGGTGATGCGTTCGCTTTTATCTAATTTAGCTTTAGTTAATACAAATAAAAATGCCACTGTAATAGTGGCATTTTTTATGGGTATAAATTACTTTTGTATTACTCTGTATCATCAACCATAGTCAGTGCTTTACGAGATAAGTCCGCTGCTGCTTGTTTACGGTTTTGCTTATCTAGCACTCGTGCAAGGTAGGCGTAATCAGACATATCTTCACGCACCTCTAATGCCGCTTCAAAGTGGTCGCGTGCGGGCTGCCATTTTTCTGTGCGCATATATAGCTGGCCAAGCGTACTTTGAATAACAGGGTTACGAACGTCGTAATTGGCCATGTTTTCTAGTAATACGGTTGCAGGATGATAATCAGCCAGATTCAACGTAGGTAAGAGTGCGACTAGGCGATCATCCGCACGTTTCTTCAAGTTATCACGCAGGATAATATAAGCTTCAGAGTCTGCTTTACGCTCGTGTAATTGTTTGATTAAGCAGATTAAAACAGGAACGTGTTTTTTCAGTTTCTTAGGCAACGTATTCCAATGCTCTAATAAGCCTGCTGTGCCTTTGTTTGAAGCAATAAAGGCCATCAATCCACATTCCGCTTTCTCTTCCAGTTCTAACGCTTGCTGTTCCGAAATAAGATTCGCCTTAGTTAAAGGATGAATGATGTTCTTTAGGGCTTGCCATTCATTAAGTGCCAAATAACACTCTTTAAGTAGCTCAAGCAAAACAGGATTACGTGGGTAATCGACTTTGACTGACTGAAGAGTAGCAAGGGCGCGTTCATACTCTTCTTCACGCATTTGTAATTTCGCACTTGTTAGCGCTACCGCTAGTGTACTGTCTGATTGTTCAGAAGCCAGTTGTAGGTAGCGATCACGCAGCTCTATTTGTTGACGACCCTGAGCGGCTTCTGCTGCTGCAAGGTAATTCAATAATGGAAAGTCGTTGTGGCGACCACCTTTAGTGATTAGACGTTCCGCTTCTTTCCATTCCCCCTCATGCAGTTTGATCATACCTTTAAAGGTGTTGTAACGCGCTTTACGTAAGTGACGAGCACTGAACCAACCGCGAGTAAAATTACCAACAGAAAGAATGCGTTTTACCAGTATTTCTAATAAAAATAACCCTGCGATCAAGGCTGCAATAAAGATAACCAATGTGGTTAGGCTCATTTCAATCGTAGTATCAGCCACAGAAATAAGCACATAACCTTGTTGGTCGGCAAATGTCGTCCCTACGATTAATCCACCGACTAAGACAATGGCCAGAAGAAGTAATCGGATCATGATTTATCTCCTTCTGTGGTGTTTTCTACGTTAGCTTTCTTTTCAGGAGCAAGAGCTTTCTTTGCTGACTCTGTTTTTACTTGCGTTTCGCCAATGGATTGGACGTTACGACGTAGGCGCTCAGAGATGAAATCAGACAGTAGCGCTTGAGTTTTAAGCTTTTGTGGATAGCGCACATCGACTTTGAATTTTGCTAAGGAATCCAACTGAGCCATAAAGCTTTTTACTGCTGGGTCATCTTGTTGGAAATATTGTGAAGACCATAATTTCGCACTTTCTAAAGCGGTTGCGTACACTTCACTTTGCTCTCGATATAACGCTTTTGAAGCCAGTAGCAATTTACCTTTAATGTTTTCTGTTAGGTAGAAGTGTTGCTCAGGACTTAGTAATGGGATGACATTGCCTTCACGCACACGATAAGTAATAAAGTGTCCTGCGAAGTCATCCAGTGATTGCATTAGGTTCGATTGCCAATCATTGATATTGGTTGACACTTCTTTTTTCTCAATCGCATTGGCTTCAGGAAGAATCGCACTGGCTAATGGTAATTGATTAATCTGTTGTTCAAGGCTATTCAGTTTAAGAACTAACCCATCACGGTCAATAAGAGGAATGGCTTTTAATGTCGCAATGTCATTAGCCATTGCACGGCGTAGAGGGGTTAAGCTTGGGTCGTTTAGTGCAGAGATTCGTTGGTCGGCATTTTCCATCAAGCGGGTAGCGCTCACCACATCATGTTCAAGCCACAGTTTACGACCAGCCATTTTTACTAAGTAATCGGCTTCAGCAAGTAGCCAGTCATTCGGGCGACGACCTTGCACATCAGCAATCGCCAATTGTAGGCTCGCAATGCTTTTATCTTGCTGTTGCATTAATACTGTTGCTTTACGAACGATTTCGTCTGCTTTATCGGTAATACGCTGCTCTGCGGTGACCAGTTTTGCATCAAAAGTGCTATCAGCTGCCTTGAGTTGTTGTTCAAGCTGAGCGATTTTAATTTGCTGTTGTGTTGTTTGTTGTTGAGATGCCAAGAAGGTTCCGCCACTCAACAGGATAGAGATAATAATAGCAACAGTGCCTAGGCGACGACTTTTTTTATCAACAGATGCGTCTGTTTTTGTCGTTGATTGTGGTGGTGTTTGCTCTGTTTTCTTCTGTTCTTTTTCTATTGCAGGAGAAGAGGAAACCAGTTCTGCTTCTTCTGCAGTCTGTGGTTTATTATTATTTTTTGTCATTTGAAATCCCATCATGATGATGCTCACTGATATAGTGCAGCAAGTCGGAATTAGAGGCTCCGCCAACCGTTTCAATATGTTGATAACCAAGTTGTTGTCCAAGTTGGTTAATTCGTTCGCTAGGCACTAACAATCGACAGTGCAGTACCCAATCTAAATCTGTTCCAGCAAATTGAGAGGTGAAAAACGACAGTTGCTCTCCGCTGGTAATAATTATGGTATTGATATTTTGTGATTGCCATTTTTTGGCGTTGAGTTTGCCATCAAAAGGCGTCATTTTACGTTGATAAGCTTCACAGTAATTTACTTCTGCTCCGAGAGCTTCAAGTGCTTGATAAATTAGGTCACGTCCCCCGTTTCCTCGTAAAATAAGTACTTTCTTACCTGACACACGGTTTAGCACTGGAAGCGCTAATAAATGTTCACTGTCGCTCGGTGTTGGGAAGTGTACTGTATCTGAAATATAGGTTCTGAGGTGTTGGGCGCTCTTTTGACCAACAGCAAGGTAATTTAGCCCTTTTTTCCACTCGATTTGATGGTGTTGCAAGTAATCTTGAGTGTGTTCGACAGCGTGCTGACTGACCGCAATAAGGAAATCCCCATCAGAAAGTAGTGAGAAAAGTTCTGGGAGTTGAGAGAGTTCTTTACCGGGGTGAATGGTTAACAGAGGATGAGAAATAGCAGGATGCCCTAATTGATTAAGGGCATCACACAATGCTTGGCTCTCTTGCTCTGGGCGAGTCACCAAAATCGTCATCGTTAGGCGTCAGCGTAAAGGCGATCTAAAATATCTTTCGCGCCATCGTTAAGTAACTGCTCTGCCAGTTGTGTACCCAATGCTTCTGCGTCTGATACCGGCCCTGTAATTTCACCACGAACCATGATAGAACCATCTGGCTCACCAACTAAGGCACGTAACCAAATTTGGTCACCATCGATAAGAGAGTAGCTACCGATAGGAACCTGACAGCCACCTTCAAGGCGGTTATTCATAGCACGCTCACACAACACTCGATGTGCGGTTTCTGGGTGGTTTAGTGGTTCAAGTAAAGCGCGAATGCGAGTATCGTCCAAACGCGTTTCAATACCCACTGCACCTTGACCAACCGCAGGTAACGATTGTTCTGGTTCAATTGAGCTTTTGATTCTATCTTCTAGACCAAGACGGATAAGGCCTGCACACGCAAGAATGATCGCATCATAATTACCGTCATCTAATTTTTGTAGACGAGTGCCTACGTTGCCACGTAGTTCTTTAATGATTAAGTCAGGGCGAGCTTCTTGTAATTGACATTGACGACGTAAGCTACAGGTACCAACAACAGAACCCAATGGTAAGTCTTCAATACAGTTGTAAGTATTAGAGACGAATGCATCACGCGGGTCTTCACGCTCACAAATCGTCACTAAGCCTAAGCCTTCAGGAAACTCAACAGGAACATCTTTCATTGAGTGAACCGCAAGGTCAGCACGGCCTTCTAACATAGCCACTTCAAGTTCTTTTACGAATAATCCTTTTCCGCCTACTTTTGCTAATGGCGTATCAAGAATGATGTCGCCTTTAGTTACCATTGTAACTAATTCTACTTCCAAACCTGGGTGAAGTGTTTGCAGTGCATCTTTAACAAAGTGTGCTTGCCATAGAGCCAGAGGGCTTTTGCGAGTGGCAATTCGAACTGGTAATTGCTGTGACATAGTAGTATCCGATCAAAATAATTACCTTATCCTACCACTACTTGAGGGTGAGGTGAAAATACAGGATGACAACAGTGTGATTATAGGTTAAAAACGACACCGAAATGGTATGGACACCCATATTGTTGTAAGCGTGTAAACTTTACGAGCATAATGAAAAGTGTTATCTTGATCACGTTTTACAGTCGGTATTGAATAAATGATATTCAATATTAACCGTCATCAGTGATGACAAAGATGAGCTAGGCTTTCTATTTGCAAACCTATATTGAAACTTTAATTGCTAGACAACAACGCCTTACTGAACAACGTATAGAGCGTGCACTGGCATTAATGAAACCACTCGGGCAAGAGATTTTCCATCAATTGCCATTATTGTTGCATTTCAATCACTCGGAGCTTCCGGGTTTTATTGAAGGTGCACCTAGTGGTATTAAACAGTTTCATGCAAATAAGAAGCAGCGTGAGTGGATGGCTCAACTGACGCTTCGTTATCCTTTATCTACCTCTAATCAGGGTAATATCCTTGGTTTGTATTCTATGGGTAGTACCTCTTCTATTGGCCAAACCATTGGCAGTGACCTTGATATATGGGTCTGTATTCCAGAAGATCTTCCCGCAGAGAAAAAAGTATTATTGCAGCAAAAATGTGATGCGCTAACAGAGTGGGCAGAGCAGTTTTACATTGAAGCAAACTTTTTCTTAATGGAACAAAGCCGCTTTCGTGAAGCTTATTCAGAAGAGATGACGGGCGATAACTGTGGTTCTTCTCAGCACTTATTATTGCTAGATGAATTCTATCGAACGGCAGTATGTCTCGGTGGACAGCAACTATTATGGCAAATTATTCCACCAGAAATGGAAGAAAGCTATGATGAATATGTTGAGCAATTATGTTCCCAAGGTATCATCAAAAGAGATCAGTGGATTGATTTTGGCCGCTTAAACCATATTCCTGCAGAAGAGTATTTTGGCTCTAGCTTATGGCAACTCTATAAAAGTATCGATTCACCGTTTAAGTCGGTGTTAAAAGCGATCTTATTAGAAGCCTATTCTTGGGAATACCCACACACTCAATTATTAAGCATTGATAGTAAACGTCGATTCTTTGCCGATGAGCCTGATCTCTACGGTATGGATGCGTATTATCTGATGCTAGAAAAAGTGACGCGTTATCTTGAGCGAACCAATGATCCGGCTCGTTTAGAATTAGTACGCCGTAGTTTCTACCTTAAAACCCATGAGAAACTGTCTCGTCGTCAAGGGCAAGGCTCTGTTGAATGGCGTCGTAAAGCGCTAACAGAATTGACGACTCAGTGGGGATGGTCTCAAGCAACGATTGTTGAGCTTGATTCTCGTCGTACATGGAAGGTAGAACAAGTTAAAAAATCGCATAACGACTTACTCGAAGCGTTAATGCAAAGTTATCGTAACTTGATCCGTTTTGCGCGTAATAATGATATAACGTCGTCGATTAGCCCTGAAGATATTAGTATTCTTGCTCGTAAGCTGTATGCGGCATTTGAAGAGTTGCCAGGCAAGGTGACCTTGCTGAACCCACAAATTACCCCAGACTTGCATGAAGCAGATTTGAGCTTCGTTGAAGTGCAAGATGGCGGTATTAATAAAGCGGGTTGGTATGTTTATAAAAAACCATTAATAGCAAAAGAATTAATGGGAGCGAAGCACCTAGAACATAACCGATATTTGAGTAAGTTAGTGGCATGGGCATTTTTTAATGGCTTACTAACCGAATCAACGCGTTTAGATGCGGTTGTTCGTCAGGCTGATTTGAACATTGATAAGTTCTATCAAATGGTGAGTGATCTAAGAAATACCTTTTCTGTTCATATGCCACAGCCAACCAAAGAAGAGTTAGGTAGTCCATGTGAGGTCCGCCAGCTTTCTATTTTTATTAATTTAGAAAATGACCCAACAGAAACATTGAAGATGAAGCCTGAGCGTATGAATCAGACGGATGCGGATATTTTTAGTTGTGGTAGTGAGCAGAATAATCTGATCGGCAGTGTCGACTTGGTGTACCGTAATTCATGGCATGAAGTTAGAACGCTTAACTTTAGTGGTGAGACCGCCATTCTAGATGCGCTTAAAACCGTACTGTGTAAAATGCACCAAGACGCAACACGCCCCGAATCGGTTGATGTTTTCTGCTATAGCAAACAGATGCGCGGTATTATTCGTAATAATATTTATCAATTGCTGGCTGAGTGTATCGAACTGCGTCTAAAACCGGTTGAAAATAACGAAAAACGTCGTCGTTTTAAAGGCATAAAGATTGGCTCGACCATGTATGGCTTATTCTTTGAGCGTCGTGGTGTATCTATTCAGAAATTAGAAGATTCGGTACAATTCTACTCGAGTATTTCAACCAATAAAGCGATTGGTTCAACGACTATTCCTCTTGGCGATAGCAGTGGTATTGTTATTCCAGAAGCAGTGGATTCGTTTGCAAGTGAAGGCTTAATTCAGTTCTTCTTTGATGATAGTGAAGATGAAGGCTTTAATATCTACGTCTTAGATGAAGAGAATAAGGTTGAGATTTACCATCAATGTTATGGCAGTAAAGATGACATGGTAAACAGCATTAACCATTATTACACCTCAAGCCGTAATAATGTCGATTTAGCGAATCCAGATAAAGTGAACTTCAATTTACCTCAGTTTTATGAAGTGGTCTCTAATGGTGAGCAAGAGACCTCTATTTTACCTTACCGTAGTGGACAGCAGCAATGTAAGGCAAAACAGGCCTAAGCTTTCTTATAAACTAAAGCGAAGGTACATAAGCTAAGCTGAAGTCAGTCTTAGCTTTGCTCAATTAAAAGTAAATCCCCCCTCGGCGTTTGGGTCTCACTTCATTTCAGTATATACTTCACTCACATGTATAAATAACCAGTGTGATGTGATGGACGTTTCTTTTCTTCTTGATGGTCTTAATGACAAACAACGCGAAGCCGTAGCCGCTCCGTTAGAAAACATGCTTGTGCTTGCGGGTGCCGGTAGTGGTAAAACTCGAGTACTTGTGCATCGTATCGCATGGTTAATGCAAATCGAACAAGCGTCTCCTTTCTCAATCATGTCAGTAACCTTTACCAATAAAGCTGCCGCTGAAATGCGTGGTCGTATTGAAGAGTTAATGCATGGCAGTGCTGGCGGTATGTGGAATGGTACTTTCCACGGTATTTGTCACCGTATTCTTCGTGCTCATTATCTTGATGCAAAACTGCCAGAAGGCTTTCAAATTATCGATTCGGACGATCAACAACGTTTATTAAAACGCTTGATCAAAGCCCAGAATCTAGATGATAAGAACTGGCCAGCTCGCCAAGCGGCATGGTTTATTAATGGTAAAAAAGATGAAGGTTTGCGTCCGCATCAAATTAACACCTTTAATGATCCTATCGCTCAGACTTGGCTAAAAGTGTATACCGCTTATCAAGAAGCCTGTGATCGTGCTGGTTTAGTCGACTTTGCTGAAATTCTTCTTCGTGCTCATGAACTATTGCGTGATCACAAGCATATTCGTGAGCATTACCAAGCGCGCTTTAAGCATATTTTGGTCGACGAATTCCAAGATACCAACAATATTCAATATGCGTGGTTACGCATGATGGCTGGCTCAGATTGTAATGTGATGATCGTAGGTGATGACGACCAATCGATTTATGGTTGGCGTGGTGCGCAGATTGAAAACATTCAAAAATTCTTAGATGAATTTGTTGGTGCAAAAACCATTCGTCTAGAGCAAAACTACCGTTCAACCGCCAATATCCTAAATGCTGCCAATGAATTGATCAGTAACAACACTGAACGCATGGGCAAGAAGTTATGGACTGAAGGTGTTGAAGGCGAGTTAATTTCTATCTATTCGGCGTATAACGAGTTAGATGAAGCGCGTTTTGCTGTAGGTAAAATTAAAGAGTGGCGTGATAACGGTGGAGCACTGCAAGATTCAGCATTCTTATACCGTAATAACGCCCAGTCTCGTGTTCTTGAAGAAGCGTTAATTCAAGCAGGCTTACCGTACCGAATTTACGGTGGTATGCGATTCTTCGAACGACAAGAGATCAAAGATGCTTTGTCTTATTTGCGTTTAATGAATAACCGTAATGACGATGCTGCGTTTGAGCGTGTCGTAAATACGCCAACGCGTGGTTTAGGTGATAAGACATTAGAGACGGTTCGTTTTGCTGCTCGTGAGCGTGGTGCAACCATGTGGCAGGCGAGTATCGCTTTAATTGAAGAGCAAGTATTACCGGGTCGTGCTGCTGGGGCATTAAGCCGTTTTATCGAACTAATTAATGCACTAGAAGACGACACTCGTGACTGTCGTCTGCATGAACAAACTGACCAAGTGATTAAAAGCTCGGGTCTGTTTGCTATGTATGAGCAAGAGAAAGGCGAAAAATCAAAAGCGCGTATTGAGAACTTGGAAGAGTTGGTAACCGCAACTCGTCAGTTTGATAAGCCAGAAGAAGCAGAAGAGATGACTGATCTTACTGCTTTCTTAACTCATGCAGCATTAGAAGCGGGTGAAGGTCAGGCGGATGAGTTTGAAGATGCCGTTCAACTGATGACACTGCACAGTGCCAAAGGGCTAGAGTTCCCACTTGTGTTTATGGTAGGTGTTGAGGAAGGCATGTTCCCAAGTCAAATGTCAGCAGAGGAAGCCGGACGTTTAGAAGAAGAGCGTCGCCTTTGTTATGTTGGTATGACTCGTGCGATGGAAAAACTGTACATCACTTATGCAGAGATGCGTCGTTTGTATGGCCAAGATAAATACCATAAGCCATCACGCTTTATTAAAGAGATCCCAACGGAATGCGTAGAAGAAGTTCGCATGAAAGCGAAAGTCAGCCGCACCGGGTCATACGGTAGCTATGGCTCGCAAGGCGTGTCTTCAGACAGCCGTTTTGGTCAAAAAGCGGTGAATAATAATTTTAATGAAACGGGTTATGCGTTAGGTCAGCGAGTGAAGCATCCTAAGTTTGGCGAAGGAACCATTATCAACTTTGAAGGAGCGGGTCCACAGGGTCGTGTTCAAGTTGCTTTTAATGGCGAAGGGATTAAGTGGTTAGTCACTCAATACGCTAAATTAGAATCGCTGTAAATTTAGGTGATTTAAAAATAAAAAAAGAGAGCGAATTCGCTCTCTTTTTTATTAACGGAATATCAAAACTAATGCCTGATCTTCTTCTTTTTCTTTCTGAACAAGATAGCATCGGTAGTAAATACAATCAGAGCACCCCAAATAAAGACAAAGGTAATTGCCTTATCTGCACTGAACTCCTCTCCGTAAAGCCCTACCGCAAGAACAAACATTAAACTTGGTCCTATGTATTGGAAAAAACCTAACGTCGACAGTTTTAATCGTGTAGCAGCACCAGTAAAACAAAGCAGAGGTACCGTGGTAATAATGCCCGCAGCAATAAGTAATAAATTTAGAGTCATTGGGTTTGCTGCAAAGTCTGAAGTTGGGGAGTCTGCAATAAATAATAAATAAACAGCAGCAATAGGTAGCATAACGAGAGTTTCAATAAATAAGCCTGATTGTGCATCCATCGCGACTTTTTTACGTAATAAGCCATAAAAACCAAAACTACAGGCTAATGCTAATGCAACGATAGGGATAGAGCCAAAAGTGACTAGCTGAATAATCACACCAATGACGGCAAAAGTAACTGCAAGCCACTGTAGTTTGCGCAACCTCTCACCCAAGAAAACCATTCCTAGCATGACGTTAAAAATAGGGTTGATAAAATACCCAAGGCTGGCATTCAACATATGATTGGTGGTAACAGCCCAAATAAAGATGAGCCAGTTAGTCCCTATTAATAATCCTGTAGTTGCCAGATAAGCCATTTTTTTCTTATCTTTTAACGTGTTAGAAACGGTTTTCCAACCTTTAGATAGACACAGTAATCCTGCTAGAAAAAAGAAAGACCAAATCACACGGTGGCTTAAAATCTCAAAAGGTGAAACTTCACTGATGGTTTTAAAATAAATAGGTGCAATGCCCCATATGGTGTAAGCACCAAGAGCAAAAAAAACACCCTGGCGAGTGCGCTGTTGTTCGAGTTCTGTGGCTGGCATAAGCAAACTCTTAATGAAGTATTGTAATAGATAAGGTGTTTTTATGATCACACCTTGTAGGCGTTATTATGCGACGAAGTATAGAGTGGAGTGTCGAATGTGCCTAGTATTTTCCTATTGCTCTTTTCCTCACCAATAACCATAGGTAGAATGAGCCTCCCATAGTATTGATGAGTTTTTTATGTCCAGCATTATCGCAGAGCAGTTAATGGAACAGGTATCGCCAAGTTATACCGTTTTAAAAGACGTGTTTGGCTACCAAGAATTCCGTGTTGGACAAGAAGAAGTCATTAATGCCGTTCTTGATGGTAAAGACAGCCTCGTTATTATGCCAACAGGTGGTGGTAAATCGCTGTGTTATCAAATTCCCGCGTTGGTCTTTGAAGGACTAACCTTGGTTATATCTCCTTTAATCTCATTGATGAAAGACCAAGTTGATCAGCTTAAAGCCAATGGGGTAAGAGCGGAGTGTTTAAACTCAACCATTGATCGTGAAGAACAAATAGTGATTTGGAATCGTGTGAATTCAGGTCAGGTGAAAATGTTGTATGTTTCTCCTGAGCGCGTGATGATGCGTGATTTTATGGAGCGTTTAGAGTCCCTAAATCTGTGCATGATCGCTGTTGATGAAGCGCACTGTATTTCACAGTGGGGACACGATTTCCGTCCAGAATACGCCTCTCTTGGCCAAATTAAACAACGCTTTCCTGCTGTTCCTATTATGGCCTTAACCGCGACAGCTGATGATGCTACTCGTAAAGACATTTTAAATCGTCTCTCTTTACCGAATCCTCATGAATATTTGGGCAGTTTTGATCGCCCAAATATCCGATATACCGTATTAGAAAAACACAAACCCGTAAGCCAAATTGTTCGTTATCTTGCCACACAGAAAAACCAGTGTGGTGTGATCTATTGTGGCAGTCGTAAAAAAGTAGAAATGCTGACGGAAAAGCTCTGCAACAATCATATTCGAGCTGCGGCTTATCATGCTGGTTTGGATTTGGATGAACGCAACTACGTACAAGAAGCATTTCAGCGAGACGATATTCAGATAGTAGTCGCCACGGTTGCTTTTGGTATGGGGATAAATAAATCAAACGTCCGTTTTGTCGCACACTTTGATATCCCTAAGAACATTGAATCTTACTACCAAGAGACAGGACGAGCAGGGCGTGATGGTCTGCCCGCTGAAGCGGTAATGTTGTATGATCCTGCCGATATCGTATGGCTAAGAAAACTGGTAGAAGAGAAGCCTGAAGGCCCTCAAAAATTGGTAGAAAGCCATAAACTGAATGCCATGACCGCTTTTGCTGAAGCCCAAACTTGCCGTCGCCAAGTACTATTAAACTATTTTGGTGAATACAGCGCAAAACCGTGTGGCAACTGTGATGTTTGTTTAGATCCTCCAAAGCAATTTGATGGCACAGAAGCAGCACAAAAAGCACTTTCTTGTGTATATCGAGTAAACCAAGGTTTTGGTGTTGGCTATGTGGTGGAAGTACTCCGAGGGCTAAAGATCGCCCGTATTCGTGAGCATGGCCATGATAAGTTATCGACTTATGGCATTGGTAAAGAACACAGCCATGAGTATTGGGTCAGTATCATTCGTCAGTTAATCCATAAAGGATTATTAGCGCAGAATATTACCCGAAACTCGACGCTTCAATTAACCGAAGAAGCGCGCCCTATTTTAAAAGGGCAAGAAGCACTCGAGTTAGCAGTACCACGATTAGACATTGCTGCGAAAACCGCAAAATCAGAGAAACTTAATAACCGTAATTACGATAAACAGCTGTTTGCTAAGTTACGTAAACTGCGTAAATCGATTGCCGATCGCGATGACTTACCGCCTTATGTTGTTTTCAGTGATGCGACCTTAATGGACATGGCTGATATCACGCCGACCTCGTATGGTGAAATGTTGGCGGTTAATGGCGTAGGTCAGAAGAAGTTAGAGAAATACGCCGATCCATTCTTGGATTTGATTGAAATGCACATAACCGGACAAGGATAAGTCATGAGTTTATTTTCAGTGGTTGAGTTTGATAAACACGCCGGGCGGATCATTTTTTCTATTCCAGAGTTTGATTTTGATTCGTTTGAAATGATAGGCAAGCAACTAGTGAGTGCCATGGATGCTACAATTACAGAGCAACAGATGGATGCAGACTTACATTCTTGGTTAATCGACTTTGAAGGCGCGCAATTTATGCTACGTGCTGAGCATTATTCGAATTCTGTTTGGCTAGAAGCCTTAGCTCGTACCGAGAATCAAGAAGAGTTAGCGTTTATCGCAGGTTTGTTTTAAGCGCCTCTTGTGATCAAAAGCGGTTAATGTATAATCACCGCCCTGAAAATTGGCTAGAGTCATTACGTAAATAAACGGTGATTTTAGCTTTGTGTTTAATTTGGGTTCCCTCGCCCCCAATGACAAAAAGGTACTTATATGAGTACATTTACGCCCGCGCAACAGCGCAACGCTTTATCCTTCCTTGTAGTGTTCCACCTTGTAATTATTGCATCTAGTAACTATTTGGTTCAGATCCCATTCACTTTGTTTGGGTTTCACACCACATGGGGTGCATTTACCTTTCCTTTCATATTCTTAGCGACAGACTTAACGGTTCGTATTTTTGGTGCCAAAATGGCAAGAAGCATTATCTTCTTTGTTATGTTGCCAGCATTAGCGGTATCGTATTTCTTATCTGTTGTCTTTTTTGAAGGCCAGTATCAAGGTTTTTCCCAACTTGGAGAGTTTAATTTATTCGTTGCGCGTATTGCGATCGCAAGCTTTATGGCTTATTTACTGGGACAGATATTAGATGTTCATGTATTTAACCGTCTTCGTCAGCTAAAACAGTGGTGGGTTGCGCCAACATGTTCAACATTGTTTGGTAATGCGATAGATACTTTAGCATTCTTTGCTATTGCTTTTTATCACAGCCCAGACGCCTTTATGGCAGAACACTGGACTGAAATTGCGTTGGTTGATTACGGTGTAAAATTAGTGATTAGTTTAGGTTTATTTGTTCCAATGTATGGTGTGCTACTGAATTACTTAATTCGTAAGTTAACTTCTGAAGGGCATCAATTAGCAACGCAGCCTTCGCAGGTTTCATAGTTGCTTGTGTTTTAAGAAGAAGAAGGTCAGCATTTTGCTGACCTTTTTTATATCTAATCTATTGAAAAGAATAGAATTAACAAATTTGTTGAGATCTTTTCTCATTTAACTATTGCAATTTAAATGAGAATGGTTATTATTAACTTGTCTTCAGGGAGCTACGCACTATGGTTTACCCCGTATTGCTCCAAGAAGGCACGACATTGCTCACATTGCTTCCAGTGTAAATCAGCTCCATGAGTAGTGGTGACGTTTCTAAGTTAACGGTTATCATTATTCTCTTTTGCTGAGCGGCGCTTCTTTTCGAAGACGCCGCTTTTTTTTGTTTATTTTTTGACATGTTATTCAGATTTTTAATCAATTTTCAGGGTTATAAATTGAGTGTTTTTTCGCAAAAAAAGAGCGGATTTAATATTATTGTCCACAAAGCATGATCAAGTAAGGATCTCTTTTTGGATCGCCGTATGCGATCTAAGCTTTTGATTTTTTAGTTTTAAATTTGATTATTTTGAGTTGATAAAATAGTTATTAATTAAGCAAAAAATAATTACAAACAGACTTATCCACAGAAAGAGTGCTTGTGTGAATTGCGGTTTTTTCTCAAAAGATGGAGAAAAGCACGATCTATTTGTAGAAGATAACGAAGCAATTATCGTGGAAACTAGCATCTTGAAGTTACTTGGGTATAAAATGAAACTTACAGTTCATCAAATCTCTGGATAATACCGACCATGGCAAACATTCCTGATAACCCATTTATTTTAGTGGATGGATCTTCATACCTTTTCCGCGCTTATCATGCGGCACCTAACTTTACTAATGGCGATGGCCAACCAACAGGGGCGGTGTATGGTGTTATCAATATGCTGCGTAGTCTGTTAAAGCAATTTGAAACCGATCGTATTGCGGTTATTTTCGATGCAAAAGGAAAAACCTTTCGTAACGATATGTACCCAGAGTACAAAGCAAACCGTCCGCCAATGCCGGATGATCTGCGTTGCCAAATTGAACCACTGCATAAACTGATTAAAGCAATGGGCTTACCTCTAATTTCAATTCCGGGCGTAGAAGCGGATGATGTTATTGGTACATTGGCATCTCAAGCGTCAAAAGCGGGTATCCCGGTACTGATCAGTACGGGTGATAAAGACATGGCACAGTTAGTTGATGAAAACGTCACGCTAATTAATACCATGACGAATGTTGTTATGGGGCCTGAAGGCGTTGTTGAAAAGTTTGGCATTGGCCCTGAGCTTATTATTGATTATCTAGCACTGATGGGCGATAAGGTCGATAATATTCCGGGTGTTCCTGGCGTGGGTGAGAAAACTGCGACAGCACTATTACAAGGCATTGGTGGCTTAGATGCGCTTTACGCTAATCTTGATGATATTGCTCCCCTTGGTTTCCGTGGTTCAAAAACCATGGCGAAGAAGCTGATTGATAATAAAGAGGGGGCTTACCTTTCTTATGAATTGGCAACCATTAAACTTGATGTTGAATTAGATCAACGTCCAGAAGAATTGGTGAAACAAGAACCAAATGTGGATGAACTGATCCAAATGTTTGGTCAAATGAATTTTAAACGTTGGTTAACAGAAGTGTTAGACGGCGGTGACGGTAAGATCGTTTCACATGAAACATCGGCAAATCGCGCTACCAAAAATACAGCAACAGAAAGTAGTGATTCTGAAGATGTGATTATTGCCGCTCAGGTTGATCGTTCAAAATACGAAACGATTTTAACCAAAGAAGCATTTAACGTGTGGCTAGAGAAGCTTAATAATGCTGACGTTGCTGCATTTGATACCGAAACTGATAGCCTAGATTACATGGTGGCTAATTTAATCGGTTTATCTTTTGCTGTTGAAGAAGGCGAAGCTGCCTATGTACCTGTTGCTCACGATTATCTTGATGCACCAGAGCAACTTGATCGTGATTGGGTTCTAGAGCAACTAAAGCCGTATTTAGAAGACGACAGCAAAGCAAAAGTAGGCCAAAACTTAAAATACGATGCAAGTGTATTAGCGCGTTACGATATCGAAATGAAAGGCATTAAATTCGATACAATGCTTGAGTCTTATGTGTATAACAGCGTTGCTGGTAAACACAATATGGACAGCCTAGCGCTACGTTACCTTCAACATAACACGATTTCATTTGAAGAAATTGCGGGTAAAGGTAAAAAACAATTAACCTTTAACCAAATCGCGTTAGATGAAGCGGCCCCTTATGCTGCTGAAGATGCAGATATCACATTACGCCTACACTATGTATTAAACGCTAAGCTAGAAGCTGATGAGAAACTAAAATCAGTATTTACTGATATTGAATTACCTCTTGTTTCAGTGCTTTCTCGTATGGAAAGAAAGGGCGTATATATTGATGATATGCTGCTGTCTGCACAGTCGCTTGAAATTGGTCAACGCCTTGATGAGCTAGAAAAAGCTGCGTATGAAGTGGCAGGTCAAGAGTTCAATATGAACTCACCAAAACAGCTTCAAGCGATTCTATTTGAAAAAATGGAACTGCCAGTCATTAAGAAAACCCCATCAGGTGCGGCATCAACTAACGAAGAAGTACTGCAAGAGCTAGCACTAGATTATGAATTGCCTAAGCTGATCTTAGAGTATCGTGGCTTAGCTAAATTGAAATCCACTTATACTGATAAGTTACCTAAGATGATTAACCCATCTACGGGGCGTGTACATACCTCTTATCATCAAGCAGTAACGGCGACAGGTCGTTTATCATCGACCGATCCAAACTTACAGAATATTCCAATTCGTAATGAAGAAGGTCGTCGTATTCGCCAAGCGTTTGTGGCGCCTCATGGTTGGAAAATCTTAGCTGTCGATTACTCTCAAATTGAGCTACGTATCATGGCGCACTTATCTCAAGATAAAGCGTTACTAGAAGCTTTCTCAGCAGGTAAAGATATTCACTCAGCAACAGCAGCAGAAGTGAAGGGCGTATCTATTGAAGAAGTGACCTCTGAAGATCGTCGTCGTGCAAAAGCGATCAATTTCGGGTTAATTTATGGCATGAGTGCCTTTGGTCTTGCGAAGCAAATTGGTATTTCTCGTGGTGAAGCGCAAGATTACATGAATGTGTATTTTGAGCGTTATCCTGGCGTTATGCAGTACATGGAAGAGACTCGTTTACTAGCAACAGAACAAGGCTATGTTGAGACGCTATATGGACGTCGTCTGCATTTACCTGAAATTAATGCTCGAAATGGCATGCGTCGTAAAGCGGCAGAACGTGCGGCTATTAACGCCCCAATGCAAGGCACAGCGGCTGATATTATCAAAAAAGCTATGATCCTAGTGGATAACTGGATTGAAGCGGAAGGTAATGGTCGAGTTAACTTGTTAATGCAAGTACACGATGAATTGGTATTTGAAGTGCAAGAAGATGCACTCGATGAAATCACCAATAAGGTGAAGGCATTGATGGAATCGGCCGTTGAACTCGATGTTCCATTAGTCGCAGAAGCTGATGCGGGCAACAATTGGGATGAAGCACACTAATTGTGATGTACTATGCATCATTTGATGTAACTGATTAAGTTGTAATTTAGTTACATTGAAAATAAAAACTATGAGCCAGCGCACGCGTTGGCTTTTTTTTATCTAAAATAAAGTGAAGTTTGTCAGGTATTTGTTGTGTTTTTTGATACGAAACTGAAAAAAAATTACAAATAAAGGTTTTCAAAACTGCTCGTTTGTTGTACATTTATCTGCGTAGGGTACAGAGGTAAAGATGTTCTATCTTTCAGACCTTTTGTTTCACGTTATTGAATTTGGCTAAATTCAGCCGCCTCAGTCAACCTTTTTGACTGGGGCGTTTTTTCTTTCTGAGCCTTATAAAACTCACTCCCCTCTCTTTTTCTATGTTTTCTCTATATCTTCTTATCTTTCATTCTATGTAATTTTACTACAAGTTATTTTATTGATAATTAATTTACATAATTATCTTAAGTGATTGTTTTTATATTATTTAATTGTGTTTCGAATGGTTTTTAAGGTGAGTTTTTTACTTTTAAGGGGATTCGTTATTTTAATTGGCAGTATTGGCTTTGTGGCGGTTTGTTTACAGCGAGGGTTTGTAGCATGATGCGCAGCAGAAAAATAATAACACCTCTTTATCTCTCCCATTTCCCCACCTGTTACGGTGGGGTTATTTTTTGTCACAGGCTGAAGCTGAACCAATCTATACGGATAGTGTTTATATAGATTGGTATTAGATGTGATTACTCTGCATCTAATTCTTCAATGAATTCGTCATCGATTTCAAAAGCCGGTGCAAACCATGTGTCTAATTTAGCGCGGAGAATATCCACACCAATGCCTTTTAATGAAGAGAAGGCATCAACCACTACTTCCCCACCAAAATCGACAGCAGCTTCACGTACTTTTAGCACTTGAGCTTTACGCGCGCCACTTTTCAGCTTGTCAGCTTTGGTTAACAAGATTTGTACTGGAATATTTTGGTCAACAGCCCAAAACACAAGTTGCTGGTCAATGTCTTTTAGTGGGTGACGAATATCCATTAATACCACTAAGCCTTTTAAGCACTGACGCTTCTGTAGGTATTCACCTAAAGATTTCTGCCACTTCTTTTTCATCTCAATCGGTACTTGAGCAAAGCCGTATCCTGGTAAATCCACGATATGGCAGTTTTCATCCACTTTGAATAAGTTAATTAGTTGCGTACGACCAGGAGTCTTAGAAGTTTTCGCTAAGCCTCTTTGGTTTGTTAAGCGGTTTAATGCGCTTGATTTACCCGCATTCGAACGGCCAGCGAAGGCAACTTCAATACCTTCATCCTCAGGTAGATGGCGAATATCTGGTGCACTCGTAATAAAGTGCGTATTTTGGTAGTGAATAGTTTTGCTCACTGTTAACTCCGTCTCGAAGGAAACCAAGCTGTAGATAATGATCCAAGTAGGATTATTGTAGTCAGCTGATTACTTTTTTGTGAAAATGTGTAAAATAACCGCATCAAGGTTGTCACAATATTTTTTATAGTGTCAAACTTGGCATAAACGGTAAAGGTCGCTCATTGTACCATGCTGTAGCCAATTTAGAGCGGTACTGGAAGCTTAATATCCAACACAATGTAAATAAATCCTATTAAAAAGGATAACTCATTGTGGGGGAACGATAATAATAAATGGAATGTCATGAAAAAATTAGCGCTGATATTAACTCTCCTAGCTAGTTGCTCAACATGGGCTCAAGGAGATATCGAGGCTGGAAAGCAAAAATCGGTAACGTGCACAGCTTGTCATGGACAAGATGGTAACAGTGCGTTAACACAATACCCAAACCTAGCTGGTCAACATGCAGGTTATCTTGAGAAGCAGCTTCATGACCTAAAATTAGGTATGGAAACGCAAGGTAAACAAGGTCGTATGGACCCTGTAATGAGTGCAATGGCAATGCCACTAAGTGAGCAAGATATTAAAGATATTTCTGCTTACTATGCGTCATTACCTATGGCTGATAATACGACGCCAGAAAATGTAATCCCTGAAGGTAAAGCATTATACCTAGCCGGTGATATGGAACGCGGTATTACGGCTTGTATCGCTTGTCATGGTCCTCGTGGTAATGGTACTTCATTATCTGGTTTTCCTAAGATTTCAGGTCAACATGCAGATTACGTGAAAGCGCAGTTAGAGAAATTTCGTTCAAGTGATCGTAATAACGACATGAACGGCATGATGCGTGATATTGCGAAAAAACTGACAGATGAAGACATTGCTACCTTGTCTCAATATGTTGGCGGATTACATTAATTCGTAATGTAATTGCTGTTGCTTAACGACACAATTTGAAGAAGCAGCTCTCGTAGCTGCTTTTTTTTATCAAAAAGACGTTAAAACGATTATCTTTGCACCAGTATCAGGTATACTTCCCGCCCTAGAATTTTCAGGTAGTGGAGTGAGCGTATATGCAATCTTGCCCTTTGTGTCAGCATTCACACGCTGATGACTTCCATCAAGATAAGCGTCGACGTTATTACCGTTGTCAGCAATGTCACCTTGTTTATGTGGATAAGGCGGATCATTTAGACTCTGATACAGAGAAAGCTCACTATGATCTCCATGAAAATAATCTTGAGGATGAAGGGTATCGAACCTTCCTATCACGATTTGCAGAGCCGTTGTTGCAGCGTGTTGGTGAGACACCTCAACAAGGACTAGACTTTGGATGTGGCCCTGGACCATTGCTTGCTCATATGATGAGAGAAGCGGGTCACCATGTCGAACTCTATGATATTTATTACGCCCCAGATAAGCGCGTGCTTACTAAGCAGTATGACTTCGTCAGTTGTACAGAAGCGATAGAGCATTTTTATCAACCTCAAAACGAATTGGAATTGTTATTGAGTTTGGTGAAACCTGGTGGTTGGTTAGGTATCATGACGAAACTAGCCAGGGACGAAAGCGCGTTTGCCACTTGGCATTACAAGAATGATTTAACCCATGTCAGCTTTTTCAGTAAAGAAACGTTTGAGTTTGTAGCAAAGCGCTACCAACTTGAGCTCGAATTTGTTGGGAATGATGTCATCTTACTGAGGAAAACCCAGTAATGAGCCGTATTAAAAAAGCCCGTAAGCCGGGAATGGCGAGTGAGCCAGTTGTTGTTACACGTAACCGTACTGATCGTGATGTTGATAGTCGTGAAATTAAGCGTAAGAGAAAGCGTAAAGGCCTAAAAGCGGGCGCTCGTAATGCTGAAAGTAACGCAGAGCAAAACCGTCGTTTCGCACAGAAAAAAGATCCACGTATCGGCAGTAAAAAACCAATTCAACTTGTTGTTGAAGCGAAAGTTAAGTCAACGAAACAAGAGCGTCGTTTAACCAACGAACAAGAATTAGCAATGCTAGAAAATGATGCACAGCTAATGGTTCTTCTAGATCGTCTCGACAATGGTGAAAAACTAGGTACCGGTCTTCAGAAATACGTTGATGAGAAATTAGCACGTATCGAACACTTAATGGGTCGTTTAGGCTTATTAGATGATGAAGAAACAGAATCAGAAGAAGAAATTGCTGAATTCCCAGAGTTCGCAGAGCGCAAAGCGAAAAGCGATGATGATCTGTTAGCTGAATTCGATGACTTCAACATGGATGACTTTAAGTAATTATGTCTACAGTAACCCTGTTGGCACTGCTTGGCGGTGCAATTATTCTTGCGCTAGCTGGTTATGCTGGCAGCTTACTGATGAAGTTAAAAAAGCAGAAGGAACTGCAAGAACAACACAGAAAATTGGCGATACAGAAACGTAACGCCAATATTTTTGAGAATGTGGTATTACTGTGCCAAGCAGGAATGCAAGAGCAGTGTGATCACTCAGAATTAGCGATTCGCTTATACTGCATCATGGATTATCTGCAAGAAGATGATCGTATTGATGTAGAGAAAGACTATCCAACGCTTTCTGAGCTTTATCATGTGGTTAAAGATATGCCACGTGGTGATGCAAGGCAAGAGCTCGCAAAGCAAGATCGAATGAAAGACAATTTGATTCGAACTAAAGCGGAAGCTCGTCTGCAAGATGCAATTAAAGAAGAGATCCAACAATTGCATGATCGCATCAAACCACAGAATCAAAAAATTGATATTAAAATGATCTGATCGACACTTCTATTTACCACTGCATTGAAGTCATCGGCTTTATGAAGCAAATGTTTTATGATGCAGCTACAGTGTCAATGCAGATATAAAAGAGATGGAAGTAAGTCATGTCAAATCAACAAATAGTATGGGACCAAGAGATCATTGAGAAGTACAACTACTCAGGTCCGCGTTATACCTCTTACCCAACCGCTTTAGAGTTCCACGAAGCTTATACTCCTGCTGAATTTGATATGGCGTGTACTCAGTATCCTGAGCGCCCACTGTCTCTTTATATTCATATCCCATTCTGTCACAAGCTATGCTACTTCTGTGGTTGTAATAAGGTGATCACTCGTCATCATCATAAAGCGGATATCTATTTAGATTCACTAGAGCTTGAGATCCGCCAACGTGCAGCACTATTTACTGAACGTAAAGTAACGCAATTGCATTTTGGTGGTGGTACTCCAACCTTTCTAACTAAAATTCAATTTACTCGTTTAATGACGTTATTACGTGGTGAATTCAACTTTGAAGAAGGCGCAGAGATCAGCATTGAAGTTGACCCGCGTGAAATTGAATTGGATATGCTTGATCACCTACGTGATGAAGGCTTCAACCGTCTAAGCATTGGTGTACAAGATTTCAATAAAGAAGTTCAGCAACTGGTTAATCGCGATCAAGATGAAGATTTTATTATTTCTATGGTACAACGAGCAAAAGACTTAGGCTTCCGCTCAACAAACCTAGATTTAATTTACGGTTTACCAAAGCAATCAGCAGAATCTTTAGCGTTAACCATTAAGCGTGTGCTTGAGATGGAACCAGGTCGTTTGTCTGTATTTAATTACGCTCACATGCCAACTCTATTCGCTGCTCAGCGTAAAATCAAAGATGCTGACTTACCAGCACCCGCTGAAAAATTAGTAATGCTACAAGAGACCATTGAGAACTTAACGGGTGCAGGTTACCAGTTTATTGGTATGGATCACTTTGCATTGCCTGATGATGAGCTAGCCGTTGCACAGCGTGAAGGCATTCTTCACCGTAATTTCCAAGGTTATACCACTCAAGGTGAGTGTGACTTATTGGGTATGGGCGTATCAGCAATCTCAATGATTGGCGACAGCTACGCACAGAACAAAAAAGACTTAAAAGAATACTACGCTCAGGTTGATGAAAAACGTCATGCTCTGTGGCGTGGTGTTGCGCTAGACCAGGATGATTTAATTCGTCGTGAAGTGATTAAACAGCTTATCTGTAATTTCACATTAGACACTAAAGCGATTGAAGCTGAATTTAATTTAGACTTTGATAAGTACTTTGCCGAAGACATTAAACTTCTACAAACGTTTATTAACGATGAGTTAGTAACCATGCATGAAGGCCGTATTGATGTTGAACTGCGAGGTCGTTTACTGATCCGTAATATCTGTATGTGTTTTGATAAATACTTGCGAGACCGTGCGCGTCAGCAGCAGTTTTCTAGAGTTATCTAAAAAGCGCTGTGATCTTTTTGAAAATTTGAAACCGTAGGTGTTGATGCACCTGCGGTTTTTTTGAGAGCAAGATTTCAGGGCGCTTCGCTTGCAGGTTTCAGGCGTTGTTACTTTCTGTTTTTGCGCTGTGATTATAGCGTTCACCCCTGAACCCTTTAAGGGAGCTTGCGACCGATCTGAACCCTGCTCTTAAGGCTTCACATTCCTACTGATTGGGTTTTGCAGCGAAATCAACGTCTCCGTCGACTGCACTTCCTCAATCGCTTGTAGCTTATCAATCAATACAAACTGCAGTTCATGAATGTTTTTACACATCAACTTAACGAAAATATTGTAAGCTCCTGTGGTGTAATACGCCTCAACCACTTCCTCTAACGCATCTAACTTAGCAAGGGCAGAATGGTAATCACGAGCTGCGTATAAATTAATCCCGATAAAGCAGCAAACGTCGTAACCCAAGGTTTTAGGGTTAACGATAACCTCGGTACCTTCAATAATCTTGGCTGACTTCATTTTCTCAATGCGAACATGGATAGTCGCAGGGCTTACATTAAAGCGCTTTGCTAATTCAGCATAAGGGGTGCGAGCATCATTCATCAACGCTTGTAAAATATCGCGGTCGAGATCGTCGAGTTTATTGGATTGATTCATGCTGCGTCCTTAGCGTAGTGCGTATTTTATTATCCAATCTTTAAATTACCTCAAGAACCTCAGTACAGCGAGCACTTTATCTAGTCGTTTTTATCAATATCCATTACCATAGGCGCTTGCTGTTCCTAATTGATTAAGCTTGTTGGAGTACCCTGTGCAAATAGCGTTATTGTGTGAAGACCCAAACCGTCAACCTGAGTTAGAGGCCATTGCCACTCGCTGGGGATTAACGCATGACCAAGATAATGTTTTTGCTTTGGTGCTAACGACTGAAAAGCTAGAGCTTCGTAAGCGTGATGAACCCAAATTAGGGGCTATCTTTGTTGATTTGGTTTCAGGTGCTGTTGCTCACCGTCGTAAATTCGGTGGTGGTAAAGGGCAATCTATCGCCAAAGCGGTTGGGTTAAATAAAGGTGCTACGCCCGTTGTTCTTGATGGTACAGCAGGGCTAGGACGAGATGCGTTTGTACTGGCTTCATTAGGGTGTAAAGTGCAGATGGTCGAGCGTCACCCAGTAGTTGCCGCTTTACTTGATGATGGTTTAGCTCGCGCCAAACAAGATACAGAAATTGGTATGTGGGTCTCAGAGCGCATGTCTCTACTTCACGCCTCAAGTCATGATGCGTTAGCGCAATTGATGGCACAAGATGATTTTGAGCAGCCTGATGTGGTCTATCTTGACCCTATGTATCCACACCCAGAAAATAAAAAGAAAAGTGCGCTAGTTAAAAAAGAGATGCGTGTTTTTCAATCTTTAGTCGGTGCAGACAATGATGCCGATGCATTATTAGCACCGGCATTAATCATGGCAAAGAAACGAGTTGTGGTAAAACGTCCAGATTACGCAGAGTGGCTTGATAGCCAAAAACCATCAATGGCAATTGAGACTAAAAAGAATCGTTTTGATGTCTACGTCAATGCGGCCATGTAATTTAGCTCATAAATAGCTAAGCTTTATTCGTCCTTAAATGGCACGACAAGCACATCAATAGGGCAAGTATTAATCACTTGTCTGGTTGATGACAGCAACTTACTCCAGAAATCTTGATGATGACCACAAACTACTAGGTCGACATCAAGATTTTCAATTGCCTCACAAAGCTCATTACTTAAATCGCCGCTGCTAACTAACGTTTTATGGATTGGGTATTCAGCAAATGCCACCAAGTGTCGCATCGCTTCTTTAGAGGCTTCCATTGCCTGATGTTGTGTCTCTGCAAGGTTGATATCAATTAAACCAGTATAAAGCTCAGCATAGCTTACATCGATATGAATAAAAGAAACTTTAGCCTCTAGCGCTTTTGCTAATTTAGCGGCTTTAGTAACCAAAGATTTACTCTCTTCTGTTAAATCGACAGCAACAAGAATATGTTGGTAACTCATAATGTTTCTCCTATGAACCTAATAATTAATCCATTTCTAACTATAGATTAGCACTAGGCTTACACTTTTTTTGTTGCCTAGATCTCGTTCTTGTTGATGATTATTGAATAAGTTATTGGCTAGCGAGATATGATAGAATTGTTATCATTTTTGAATAATATTGCTCATAAAGGAACGTGAATATGTTAGCTAAAACGATGGTTGATCATCTAAATGCACAAATTAATCTAGAATTTTTCTCATCTAATCTATACTTACAGATGAGTGCTTGGTGTGAAGATAAAGGTTTTGATGGTGCAGCGGAGTTTTTCCGAGCCCATGCTGCCGAGGAAATGGAACATATGCAGCGTTTATTTACTTATGTTAGTGAGACAGGCGCAATGCCAATTTTAGGCGCGATTGAGGCACCACAATCAGAGTTTTCTGGTCTAGGTGATGTATTTCGTACTACGCTTGAACATGAGCAAATGATCACACAAGAGATCAATAAACTGGCGCATGTGGCATTCACATCACAAGATTACTCAACGTTTAATTTCCTTCAGTGGTATGTAGCTGAACAGCACGAAGAAGAGAAATTGTTTAAAGGTATTTTAGATAAAATTGATTTAGTAGGTGAAGACGGTAAGGCATTATTCTTTATCGATAAAGATTTAGCGGTATTAGCAAAATCTGGTTCTACATCTATTATGGATAGCACTGCTGGATAAATATCAGTCTTTGCAATGTAGTTGTCTACAGATAATGTAAGTACACCAAGGGTCGTTATTTATCAGGCATACAGACAAGCATGTCGAGGTGATTATGATAAGTGGCGACCTTATATTATTAGCGTTATTCTCAGTAACGGGCATCAATATTATCCGTTATTTAAGTACACTAAAAACCCTTCTTTTTGTGATGAAAGAAGCACACCCTTTACTTTATCAACAAGTAGATGGTCGTGGATTCTTCACTACCCACGGTAATATTGGTAAGCAAACCAAACTGTTTCAATATCTATGGCAAGAAGAGTATCTTGACCATTACGACACCCTTTTTGTTTTTAAATGTGAAAAAGCTCGTTATCTATTTATGCTCTCTAGTGCGTTATTGCTTGTGAGTGTGGCGGTGTTTTTCTTCGTAATTAGTTTGGGTATCTAGCGCTGATAATAGTACACTCCCTGCCAATTGAATTTGGGGTGAGAGTGACATGAAAAAAGTAGACGTAGTGGTTATCGGTGCAGGTGCTGCCGGATTGATGTGTGCAGCAGAAGTCGGTAAGCGAGGCCGTAGCGTATTAGTGGTTGATCATGCTAAAAAACCAGGAAGGAAAATTCTGATTTCTGGTGGTGGTCGCTGTAATTTCACTAACTATGATGTCACGGCTAATAACTATGTGTGCAAGAACCCTCACTTTGTTAAGTCCGCATTATCTCAATATACCAATTGGGATTTTATCTCAATGATATCTAAATATGGTATTGAGTTTGAAGAGCGCGATCATGGACAACTATTTTGTGTTGATTCAGCCAAAGAGATTGTCGATATGCTGCTTAAAGAATGTGAATTGGCCGGTGTTAATTACCGTTATCGTTGTGCTATCTCTGATATTGCTAAACAAGACTCTGGCTTCTCTCTTAAATTAGATTCCGACATTATTGAATGTGAATCCCTGGTTGTTGCAACGGGTGGCCTTTCGATGCCAAAACTTGGCGCTACGCCATTTGGTTACCAATTAGCAGAGCAATTTGGTCTTTCTATAGTACCAACCACTGCAGGTCTTGTACCATTCACGTTGCATAAAGAAGATAAAGAAGCGTTTTCTGAGTTATCAGGCATTGCGATACCCGTGGTCGTTGAGTCAGAAAGTGGCGATAACTTCAAAGAGAATTTATTGTTCACACATCGCGGTTTGTCGGGTCCATCTATTCTACAAATTTCATCATATTGGAACGCAGGTCAAAAAGTAATGATAGATCTATTACCTAATGGCGACTTGTCTGAAGAATTAGATAAGATGCGTGAAGCTCATCCAAATCAAAGCGTTAAGAACTCACTTGCGAAGTTTTTACCTAAGAGAGTGGTAGAGACCTTATTAAATAATACTATTTTTAATGATCGTTCTCTAAAACAAGTCAATCATAAAGAGCAAGAGCAGTTATGCTCTCTGATCCACCAATGGAAGGTATTACCTAACGGTACGGAAGGATACCGTACTGCTGAGGTCACATTAGGTGGTGTTAATACGGATGAGCTATCTTCTAAAACAATGGAGTCAAAAAAAGTCTCTGGTTTATATTTTGTTGGTGAAGTAATGGATGTCAGTGGTTGGCTAGGCGGCTATAACTTTCAATGGGCATGGTCAAGTGGCTATGTGGCAGGTAAAAATGCGTAATATCCGCTGATTCGTTATTTGCTTAATGGCCAACTCAATTAACTAGAGTTGGTCATGTTGTTATTCCAAACTTTGTCATGGGAAGATATATTTTTAGCGAAAGCTATACTTTGTTTAATAAAAATCATAAGGCTTAATGAATAATGAAAACCCTCTCTATCAGTGTGCAAAGTGTTGTTCAACTTCAAGAAGAGTGTGATTTATTATCCATAAAATCTGGTGTTTCTTGTTTAATTCAACTTTTTTCATCTCAAAGTAAAGAAGAAGTTGAAGCTTATTATGATATATTAAATAAGCACTTTCCAAATGCTGAGGTTATCGGTCTTAGTGTTATTCACGCAAGCATTAATTCGGCTATTTATTCACAATCCACAGTGATATCAATCTCTACGTTTGAGTCGAGCCAAATTACTTCCGCCAATGTTTTCCATTGTGTCGATGAGAAAACAGTCGGTCACCAATTGCTAAGAAAATTGTCGATGAACCAAGCAACTAAGAGCGTGATCGCTTTTGGGTGTTATGGCTCGGCAAGTAACTATCCTTTATTTGAAGCCTTTTCTGATTCTCCCTATGGCGTACCCGTTTCGGGTGGCGTTGCTGCCGATGCTGGGCATGAGATTTGGGTATTTTTAAATGGACGGTTTTACAAGGACTGCATTGTTGCTATTGCCTTGCATGGCGAGAGCTTGAAGGTATGGTATGAAGCTTTTGTAGAGTGGAACCCAATTGGCAAGCGTTTTCGAATTACGTCATCAGAAGGTCGAGTTGTAAAAGCCATCGATCATATTCCTGCGTATGAGTTTTATTGCAAGTATTTAGCAGATAATAAAAATTTACCTTTGAGCCAAATTCAAGCATTTCCCCTTATGCTTGAAGAAGATACTGCACGAATTATCAATCCAGTAGAGTCGATAACAGAGGAAGGGTATTTACAGTTTACGTTAGAAGTCCCGATGGGAGATGAAGTACGATTCTCTTATTACCACCCTTCATTAACTCAAGAGCAAGTGAATCAAGGTGCATTGATGCTTGCTAAGAAGTGCCCTGAGTCTATTTTTATTTATAACTGTGAATCTCGTATCGAAAGCAGTTCTGAATCAACGGAATTACAAAGCTTTTCTGATATAGGTCCATGCCAAGGAATGTATGGTATGGGGGAATTTTTCCGTGCGGCGAATCAACAAATTCTTCATCATAGCTTAACTTACCTAGCATTGAGTGAATCATCTGATTCTATTGTCATTGATGCTTCTATTTCACACTTACCACGCACGCATAATTTAACGCCGTTGTTTTCACTGATTAAAAATTCAATTCAAGACTTGGACACAATGACGTCTGAAATGGAAAAAAAGATCAGCGAGCAGTCGATGCGGCTTATTCAAACGTATCGTATTGATAGAAGAACTGGTTTGTTAAATCGTACGGTATTAAAAGAGCGTTTATCCCATATCGCGTGCACTGATCATTTGCTCTCTTTTAAGTTAACCAATTTAAGTCAGGTAAATGAGAAATATGGCTACCAAGTTGGTGATAAATTACTGCAAGACATTAGTCTTTATATTAATGCACACTTAGGTCAAAAAATAGAGACAAATATCGAGCTGTACAGCATTGGTATTGCTGAATGGGGGGTTATTTTCCACAGTGATAAAAATAGTGAGTTTTTGCGAAAATGCATTACTGATTTTATTGAAGATTTAGAGCATGAAAACTTTGAACCATACGGACTCAGTGATGTGGATTATCTGAGTGTCGCTATTTCTGGCGGCATTATTAGTCGCCGTGATTTTGCTCATGTTGCCGTTGAAGATTTAATACTCAAAACGGTAGAAGCTCGTCGAATCGCAATGCGCCGTAATCGCCATTTGTGCAATGCTCGCGATCTTCTCAATGAAGAGCGTTCACGTCAAAGTCAGCTTGATTGGTTAACTTGTGTGAATAGAGCAGTCTCGCAACAAGGGGTGTTAGTGTATGGTCAGCCTATTTTTGAATCACATACTCGTCAGCTTGCCTCTACGGAATGTCTAATGCGGATCCGTGAGGATGACCAAATATTTGCTCCTGGGCAGTTTTTACCCGCTGTTGAGGGGACTCATTTATATACACGATTAAGCCGTGAAATGATCTCTCGCTCGTTTGAGATTATGCAAAATAATGATCTGAAGTTTTCAATTAACCTATCACCACAAGATTTAATGAGTGATAGAACTCTCGACTTGTTAGAAACATCAATTCTACGTTTAGATAATCCTTTTAGAGTGGGGTTTGAAGTGCTTGAAACTGAGCAAATTCAAGATTATGACCGCATGATAGAAGTGTGTAATTATTTTAGACGTTTAGGGGCTCGTATCATCATTGATGATTTTGGTTCTGGATATTCAAACATCGATGAAATCATGAAACTAGAGCCCCAAGTGATTAAGTTAGATGGGTCTATTATTAAAAATGTACACCAAGATAAACGTCAACGTTTGATCTCTCAACAAATGGTACAACTGTGTCATGCCCTTGATGCCAAAGTCGTGGCTGAATTTGTTCATAACCAAGAGGTGTGTACCATTGTTGAAGACATGGGTGTTGATTACTTACAAGGCTACTTTTTAGGTGCACCTAAAGCATTAGAGTTGTAACTGTGACCGCTGCGTTCGGCCTGAAACACCGTTAAAAATTGATCGTAATACTTAAAAAGAGCTTGAGCATTCTCAGGCTCTTTTACCATTTCTAATACCTCTATTCCCGCCTCACAAGTACAGAGATTTCCCTGGCTTTGATTACGACGTAAATGGTAACGAGAGATCTCGGATGGAGTCAGTTCTAGGCAAGGAAGCGCCTTTAACCAAGGGCTTTTATTTACCATTTTTTTGGCTTCTTGCCATGTCGCATCTAACAGAATAAAGAGCTGTTTTTTGCTTGGATCTCTACTCGTTAAATATTCAGAACTTAAAGTTGGAGCATCACTAGGAAACAGCAACCACGCTTCAATACCCTCTTGATGTATCTTACTGATGAGCGCTTCTGGCGGAACTTTTCTTTGCCATAAATAGCTTTTCGTTTTAGGTAGGCCATTTAGTAATAGCCTGCCAGTATTGGTGAGTTTATCTAACTCGTTTTCATGGTAAAGCAAAGCAAATTCAACTTGCGACTCTAAGTTTGGTTGATGATCGCAAATGCAATTATGAATGAAACCACAAGCAGAACATGGGTGAGAAGGTCTTGTTGTCATTAATCTATTTACTGTCAGTTGAATAAAGTGTCAGCCCTGATTGAATAGGGAATAGTACGCCATTAACTTGCTCTTCTTTGGCTGAAATTTGTTTTCCATCTTTAGAAAATACACGCTCAGAAATCATGTATTGGCGTTGATGGCGGCTCATCAGAACATGGAGTTTATTGTCTTTAGTTGCTTGCCATACACCAGTTTCAACCAATTGAGGTTCGTTAGTATTGTAATCGTAAGTCGTGATTGCTGAGTGATCAGCATTTAATGTTAACTCAATGGTTAATCCTGAGGCACCAACCGGACTGGTGCCTTGATAAGTATTCACCCAGCTAAGCGTCGTATCTTGGGCGGCTAATGTGGCGCAGCCTTGGTACTTTTTACCATGAATAGTGACTTCAGAATTCCATCCATAGATAGACTCAACCATGGTGTCCTTACAGATCTCTTTAGTCATGGTGAGGGATAAATCACGACTTTGATATACTCGTTTATTGATATCAAATTGTTGCTCTGTGATGGTTTGCGCCTGTTTTTGTTTTCCAATTTCAGAGAAAATCAATTCACCATTAACCACTTGTAAATTCCAAAATGGCTCAGAGCCAAAAGCCTTGGTTGGTTGAATACTTCGTTGGCAAGAAGCGCCTTCACCGGCCACTAGAGTGTTAATTTGAGAAACAACAAAACGAGCGGGATAATCATTAGCAAAGCCGCCTTTTGGTGGTGCTTCAAAGTGGCCAATAAGCTCACCATACATAGGTTGATAAGGAGAGGATTGGATATCATTCCCTGACTGCCATTGTTTTGGAGATAGGTTTATCCAGTATTGCTGATCACTGCCGCAAGGTTGAATGCTTTGAGATTCATGGCCAATAATTACAGTGCCGCGTAACATGAACGTATGAGGCGTTTTTGTCTCGCTTAAGTGGTTTTTTTGAGATGTGTCTTTTGATGGGTTAGCTGCATTGTGTTGGCTGCATCCCGATAAAAACAACAAGGCGCCTAGCGCGAGTAATGAGGTTTTCATTTACTTCCCTTACATATGATTAGCCTAAATACTAGTATGCCATAGGACAGTAAAAATGCGTGAGAATTCACCTTTATCAGAGCTATTGAAATAAAATTAGCGTAAAATACGGCCGTTAATTTAAATGAGTAAAGAGAGCTATAAGAATATGAGTTGGAACCTTTCGCCTTCAGACGTATTTAGTGCATCACCTGTTGTCCCTGTAATGGTTATTGAACAGTTGGAAGATGCAGTACCAATGGCTCAAGCCCTAGCGGCGGGTGGTATTAATGTTTTTGAAATTACATTGCGAACAGCGGTTGCTCTAGAAGCGATCACAGCGATCCGCAAAGCAATGCCGACAGCATTAGTGGGTGCTGGCACCGTCATTAGTACTCAGCAGTATGATCAAGCGGTAGAAGCGGGAGCTCAATTTATTATTTCACCTGGATTTACACCAAGCTTATTAGCACATGCTAAAACTGCGGATGTCCCATTAATTCCAGGAGTAGCTACGCCATCAGAAGTGATCCGTGCAATTGAGTTAGGTTACGCTCACTTAAAATTCTTCCCAGCAAGCGCATTTGGTGGCCCATCAGTATTAAAAGCAATGGCAGCACCGCTACCACAAGTTCAGTTTTGCCCGACAGGCGGCATTAACCCACAAAACGTAAATGACTACACGGCATTAGATTGCGTGGCGACAGTTGGTGGTTCTTGGATGTTACCAAAAGACGCCATTGCAGCAAAAGATTGGGATAAAGTGACAAGATTGGCGAAAGAAGCTGTTGAGTTGATTAAATAAGAATTGAGAAACTATAGGCTTCGCTAACTAGATACTATAAGAGCAAAAGAATATTGCTTTTGCTCTTATTAGAAGCAGAGCGTTTTTGTTTTAGATTTTTATTTTCTGCACCCAAGCATCAACCGCTCGGTTCAGAGTATTAAATAAAAGAGTAAATACGTCTCTAGGTTGTTGAATCGGATCGACAACTTCACCTTGACCTATCCAGAACCCCATTAACATAGTCTTGCTTCTTGCTTGGGGGGATAATTGAGCTACTTCATCAATTTGTTCATGTGCCATCACTAATATCAGATCAAATTCAGCACAAAGCTCAGGGGTGAGTTGACGTGCCCTGTGTTGTGAAATATCGACACCATGTTCACGGCAAACTTGCTGTGAGAATGGATGAGCATGGGCATTATGTAATGTATTTTTAGTTACTGAAATGCCTGCAGATTCGACGGTATGGCTGGGTAGTTGAGCTTGTAATAAGGCTTCAGCAATAGGTGAGCGGCAAATATTACCAGTACATACAATAAGAATACGCTTAAACATGAGGGCTCCCACTTTGTAAATGAAGAGGCTCGTTTGATTGACTGTCTAATTTACCTATAGCAGGCAATACTGCCGTTGCGTTGGCTAGGAATAATATTAAGATAAATGTCATCGCGTTTGCCATCGGTTGAAGATTAAAATTTACGCTAATATGAATCAACATTCCTATCATTGACATCATGCAACCCAATGCAATTCCCTTCATTGTTCTACTATGTCGAGTTCTTATTACGGTTAATGTACGCCAAAAAGAATACAGAATAATTGAACCAAGAAGCAATGTGGCGGGAATACCAGCTTCGACTATAAATTGAATATAGTCGTTATGGGCATAATCATAAAATCCAATATCATCTTTTGAATACATTGGGAAAACAGTGTAAAAGCTGCCCATTCCCGTGCCCGTCCAAGGAAAATCTCGAATGATATCAAGTGACCAAATGACCACTTGATCGCGAGACTCTGCACCTAATGAGGTATCGACTAATCGCTGTTTTACCTTTTCGAGACCAAACCAAGCCCCAACAATAATGGTATCAATGGCAATGACACTACCAACTAATGCCGTTAATGCGCGTGGTTTGTTCTTGTAGAAAAGCAGCGCGATTATCCCACCAATGGTTGTAGCGGCAAAAAAGGCCGTATTTCCCATACGAGATCGAGTCATGACCAATGCGATAACCATAATGATAAGACATAAGCGAATGTACATTTTTCGGCTGAGGACGCCCTCTAGAAGTCGCTTTATAAATACAAACCGTGAGTTTGATGGACTGGTATGTAGATGAGTCACAATTAAACCAATTCCCATGCAAAGGGTCATCATAAGGTAGTTAGCTAAATGATTTTTATATACAAATGAACCAGTTGCTATCCCTTTTTCTGAAAAGCCGAAAACTGGGCTCTCTGTAATATTGAGTAGTACCATCATAGCAGCGTAAAAGGCTTGTATGGTTCCACTGATCACGATGATTAATACCACTTGTTTAATGCGCTTACTGGAATTAATTAAAAATATGGTGTTGAATATCAGCAAAGTATAAGTCAGACCTTTTAAAAAGGACGTTAAGGTCATGCGTGAATCAAGGGAAATGAACCCTTCTGGTGCACCAACAAGCTGGTATATATCAGCGCTTTTACTAGATAAAAAAGACAGAGCCCCCCAAGGAAGAGGAAGGGTTTGAAAAAATACCCAAAGTTGAAATAAAGCTAGACCACATAGTAGGTATTTGTAGTGTTTTATTTGCGTGAAGGGCAACTGGCCACGATAGGCGATAATAAGGCTTATAGATTGTAGGGCGATCCATATTTCAATAATGGCCCAAGCCCAATCCCTATTACTGCCAAGTGGAATTGGCAACCAAATAATCAAGGCGAGTAGTGAATAAAATGAATATTTTTCCAGGGTAGTCATGCTGTAGCTCAGTAAAATAGAACAATAAAAAACCCAACAGATGCTGGGTTTTCATGAGATAACGTTAAAAAAGTAGGGTATTAAGCATTCATCACGATAAGTTTAGCTTGGTGAAACAACACCATTACCGCCACCGCCTTGGCCGCCGACAGAAGGAGCTGATGGTGGTGAAACTGGAGAAATTGGTGTTACAGGTGTATTTGTTGGAATACCTGCTGCAGATGCCTCCGCGACTTGTGTTGGGTCTATACCAGCGAGTAGAGCTGCGGAGGTGATGTCTTCGTTGCTTACTCCTGCATCACGAGCAATTTGTGCAATTTCTAATACTTTATCGGGTGCTGCGAGCATTGCTGCTTCAATTGCTTTTTGAGAATCAATACCGTCTTGCTTAAGTAATATTGATAAAAACTCTGGGGCAAACTCAGGATAAGCTTGTAGGATATTTTTATATATTAGTTCGCTTGGGTTATTACTTAGTTGCGATTCAATCATATCGCGTTGCTCTTGATTTTCAATAGCAAAGGTTAGTGATGAGAAAGCAATAGAAAGTATGCTCAATATAGTTACGGAAGTTTTCATAATATTCCTTTTTTAATGAGTACTATTTCAGTGAGTAAAAAGGGGGTTAAATATACAGACAATGTTAAAACGATAAGCTTGAACATTTAATTAGAGTAATGCTTTTCTCTTTGAGTTATGCCACAGCACAGCATTGGTAAAATAGGTTCCTAGCAAGACACCAAAGACGTTAACTTGCATATCAAGCCAAGAAAACTGTCGTGATGGAATAAAAAATTGAATCGATTCATCCAGTATGACTAGTAGAAGCACAAAAACAGTTGTTGGGGGTAAAGCTAGACAAAGGTTTTGTTTAGTTGCTAAGCGACAAAAAATCCCTAAAAGTAAAGAGGCGAATAAATGCAGATAAATGGCCCCATGAATAGCTATTTCCACAGTACGTATCTCATTCCCTAATATACCAGATGATTTAAAAATAGAAGCGCTACCAAACAGAAGCACTGAAGTGATCAGTATAGTGAAAGGCATTTTAGCGATTTTACCCACAGGCCTGTACCTTTAATTTATTGAATGCGAGTAGGTTGCAGATACGCTGCTTACCTTTAGAGTGAGTGATCATTTGATTAAGAGAAGACCGATGACGCCAACTATGAGTTATGGCAATAAGCTGTTTAGAAACGTCAAGTCGCTGCGAAACATGGCTTTTTTCCCAGTATGTAAACGTTTGATCAATAGCAAGCAAACGACTTGATGGAGAATAAGGACCAAATAGCACAGCGAGTTGCTGATATTGACTGGCTTGCTGTTGGTCTTTTGATAACTTAGACAGTTCAACGTAAGTGTTCGGCCATGTTGGTCTAACGTGAGTGCTTGTGTTCAATAATGCGATCCAATGATTAGGTGTAGGCTCTTCTTGACTAAGATAGGCAACCCATTGGTTGAATAATACAAAACTATTTAATAAATGGGCTGATGTTGTTAGCGAATTAGGATCTGGTTCACCTAATTTTGTGTCATTCGAACGTACAGTTGGATTTGAATTACTAGAAAAGTAGCCCAACCTCGACTCAATTGCATTTGTGATCAGTGCATTTTGTAAAGACAGGTAGCCAGAACACAGTAAAAACAAAGCAAAGAAGAACGACAGTATACTGAGTAAATTTATTTTCATTTTAGAGCCAAATTAAATTTAACAAAAGTAGGAATAAAATAGTTTATAGTTACCTGTGAATTAATATCCAATCATATAGCGACTATGGGTAGGAAATAATTTTTTGATTAGTTTTGCAATCGAAATGCAGCAGATAATGATTCCAAATAATAAAATAAAGTAAGTGATCCAGCTTCCATTGTCTAGCCCAAGGCTCACTTTCTTATTTAATACTCCAATCGTCCAAGTAAAATAAATATGCAAAAAATAAATTGAAAAACTGGTTGATGCCAATAAAGTGATGACCGAGTGGTTTTTATCATCGTATCGTTTTAAGAAAATCATTAAAAATAAGCAAAGTAATATTTTTTGGATATAGACAAGATCAATACCTTCATATACCAATGCAGGTTTATGATAATTTCCACTGAAGCCTAAATATGTCTGTATGAGGCTAATCATTAATACACCAGCGAGCAACAAAAACTCAAATCGACCTAAGATATTGATGCAACGTTCGTAGTGTACTGAGCAAAAGATCCCGGTTAGGTATACTGGTGTGAAATAGATTAAGGATTGAATTATCGACATGTTATCTACTGGTCGATGTACAAATACGGCAATAACAGTGAGCACAGTGAGAATGGAAAGTTGAGTTCTAGCATTAAGGTAAGCAAATTTCCGATGCAGTGGTGACATTGAAAATAAAATTACAGCAAACGGAATATACCAATAGGCAGCCATGAATCGACCAGTAGCGTAATACTTTAATGCAGGAATGAAGTATTCATGAATAATTCCATTACCTTGTGGATAGAAATAGCCCCCCCAATCTTCCTTAAAGCTAAGAACATGGAAAATAAGAGGAAGGAAACCTAAGATAAGGTAGGGGACTAAAACGAATTTCAATTTATTTTTATAGAATTTTGTAAAATTAAAGTTTTGACAAAATACATGAAAAAATAAGAAACCAGATATGAATACAAATAAAGAGGTTCCACCTGCGATGAAATTTTGAAATAAAATGTTGCCAAAATTATCAAATTGAATTCCAGCTGCATTGTATACATGTGCTGCCACAATAAATATTATGGCAATGGCTCGAAAATGTGTGAAAGAATTTAAGTACATAATAGACCGTAAAAGCAGATTTTCTCTACTCTTATCAATTGAGTTAAAACTAATTTGGTAAGTAGCTGATCAGTTCCCGATTAAGATTTATTAACGCCTCTGAACAACTACTTACCTGTATTTTATGTGTTATTTTAAAGTCGCATTTCGATATGTATTATTTACATCCCAACTATTTTTCTCTTTTCTGGGAATCGTACCATCTTGATTTATGTTCGTTTGATGGTAAGAATGTTGGTTCCAAATGCGAGTAGCTCCTTTCCATGGTTTGCCTGCAGATTCAAAGGTGCGAACACCTTTATGGCTATTCCAGTTTGATGAGTAATCATTCGCGACAAAGATAAGCTCCGCATTATTATCTCCTTCAAGATCGACAATAATAGGGTACTCCCAAAGCGTTCCGGTAGAGTTTGCTGCCTCAAATAATGTCTTACCGGTTAGGGAATCTAAAATGGCTACTTTATTATGATTTTGATAAATGACTTCATCACGGCCATCACCATTGAAATCAAAGGCTGTTACGCCTATTTTACCGCTGCCAAAGTCATCAATTTCGATATCCCATACCAGATCCCCATTAGCATTCAACATTACTAACTTTTCATAGCCAGAATAAGCAACACCAGGTTTACCCGCATGAAGGAAAGCCCCAACAGCTTGAGATCCACCACCATGGCCAGGGAGATTTTGTTTCTCCCATTTGACAGAACCATCATGTTCCAATGCAGCTAGAGTATGTGAAGTTGAAGAGGTTCCTGGAATTGAAATAATGATTTCAGGTTGAAGATCTTGGTCAAGATTAGCTATTGAAGAGAACCATGCGACGTCATGCCCTTTATATGACCACAGAATATTTCCATTTGCGTCATAAAGGCTCCCATTGGCAAAAAAGTTTTGGATATTATCATCGTCCGCATCAAATACAGAGTAGTCGGGTTTCCAACCGTCAAGAGTATAAAGTAAACCAGATGCATAATTATATACAGAGGTACCTGTTAGGATCTCTGCAATACCATCATTATCAAGATCGGCAATACTCACATTTCCGACTTTGTTATCAGTTTTGGTGATTGTTTTTTTAATGTCACCTTTGTTACTTACGATACGGATTTGATAAGAAGATTTATCAGACACAATAATATCAATTAAACCATCATGATCTAAATCTGCTAATGCGGGAGTAAATCTAGGGTCAGAATATACCGCACCATTTTTATAATCCCAAAGTTCTTTACCATCAATGCCACTAAGTGCTCTGACGACACCTGGTTTTGTATATTGATTTCCTTTAAAGGTGACAACGATGACGTCTGCAATATCCAAGTTATCAATGACGCCATCATTATTATCATCGTTTAACTGTGCAACAAGAGGAGTTCCTATTACCTGGGTATATTCAGGCATAAATTCACTACTTTGCCAGTGCCATTTTAACTTGGCATCAATAGGGGTCGGTTCTTTGCCAGGAAACTGCCCATTGTATGGGTGGTAGTCTAAGTACATTGAACCCTTCCAACTATTGGCAATAACCCCTACATTAGAAGAGCCTGAAGGGGCTTTTATATCGGCTTTAGGAGCAAGTACTAAGCCTTCGATTGCTACACCAGTAAAGTGTAATGATGTCGCTTCATAAAGGTTAAAAATGGTTTGTTGGCGATGAGGAATAAAATCCGATAAGTTAAGGTTACTTAAAGGCTTAAAGCTTGGTTTATTACCGCTAATATTCACAATAACAGTCGCGTTATCAGGGATACAATTTAGCTCGAATGTATGAGCTTTTTCTAGATCATAACCATTAACGTTAAATACTTGGACATCACTGCTACAATCACCATGTAAATATATACCTCCCCATTTCGAAGTAATGGTTCCCGTATTATCTTGTTGGCTTAATTTTAATGAGTAATCGGTGCTTTTTTGTTGTAATACATCAAAGTCAATAGGTAAAACTGAGGCCCCCTTGACCGTCGCATTGTCAGCTAAACCTAAGTAAATATTTTTAGAGACGTTAGCGATGTCGCCATGTACCACAATACTTCCTTGATACACACGACCGTTTTTATAAGATAAATCTCCACCCACAATTAACGAGTACTCTTTAGCAGGGAATGCTACATCATCATACATAATGCTGTAGCCATTTAAACTGGCATCATGACCAACGGCTAAAGGTCCCATGCTTGCTGAATGTGGGGAGGTGAAATCATTGAAAACCAATGCACTATATTCTGTGGTTATGGCGGAGGCATTGGCACTGAATAATACTAGGCTTGCACTAAGTAGTTTTTTCATTTTCAATCCTTTAAATAAAAAAATGGTTAATTTAAGCGGTTTATGGTGGAACTGACGAAATAGAAATTACGTTTTTTTACCGTTTATTTTTGCTTTGAATAATAACCAAGCAAATGTAGAGTTTGTTACTAAGTAGCGTTTCCACATACGACGAGGCTCTTGAATAACACGATATAACCATTCTAAGCCTGCATTTTGCATCCACTTTGGCGCACGGTTTACTTTACCTGCAACCACATCAAAGGTTCCACCAACGCCCATAACAAAATCCACGCCTAGCTTGTCTTGCCATTTATTAATGAAGTTTTCTTTCTTTGGGGAAGTGATGGCAACAAACAGCAATTTAGCCCCAGACTCGCGTATTTTGTTTACTATGGCTTCTTCATCATCCCAAAAGTAACCATCATTAAAGCCTGCGACATTGAGGTCTGGGTATAGCGATTTCACTTTTGTGGAGGTAGTTGTAACTACATCATCAGTTGCGCCTAATAGGAAAACCGGAAAGTCTCGTTTCGCGCTCATTTTCAATAACTCATGAAAGAGATCTACTCCTGTAACTCGTTCAGGAATATCGTGCCCTAAAAAACGAGCACCAAAGACAACTCCCATGCCATCAATATTAATCACATCACAGGCTTTAACGGATTCAGCAAGCGTTGGATCTTTTTGCATGTTGACAATTTTGGCTACATTAACCACTACATGTTGTAAAAATTCACCATCTGCAATTTTGTTTTCAATATGAGACACCGTCTCTTCCATTGTGGCTATATCCATCGGGGTGCCAAGAAATTCAATGCGTTTCATGAGAGTGTCCGTAATTGTTTAAGAATGAAAACGAATAATAAACCCAGGCTTGGGTCCATCTTATATAGTTAATATTATTGCTAAAGCGATGATGTTTTTGATAGGAGAAATATTTTTTCTCCGGGAGGTATAATGTATCAATCGAGCGGCGAACCACTTTTTTAGTAAAAGCGAGGTCTTCTTCTGTTTTACCGACTTTAATTAACGTGAAAATAGCTTGAGAAACACAATGCATATCAAGAGGGTATCTATTGGTGTTGTAATATTTAGCAGTACCATCGATTTCAAATAAGTGCGTTTTATAATATTCGAGCCCTTGAGTAATCGCATCATCAAAGTCGTTAATTTCGAGTGCATCACTTAACATCTGTAGGGCTTCTAGGTTATATCCGGTATGAAACCCATCAATAAATTGATGGTGATGACGAGACCCATATACCCAAGAGCCATCTGCTTGCTGCTCTTTTACTGACTGGGCTGCAACGGTTAATGCCAATTCTTTATAGTCGTTGTTGTTGGTCAGACTTGCCACTTTTGCAACCCAAGCGGCTCCCCATAGGCTAGCGTTATGAACAAAAGCTTCTTCACCTGGGATATACGCAAAATATTGTCTGCCCTCTAATTCTTTATATAGTGTTTTTACGATGAAGTGAGCACTGTCTAAAGCTGGATGGAGATACTTATTTTCTTTTGTTATTTCACTTAACGCATATAAAGCTTGAGATACGTAAATGGTCGTTATGATGTTTGGCTTGCCTTTAGGGACAAAGAAGGCACGCGCATTCCAATCAAAATGGTAACCCCAACAAGCGTGTTTCCACTCTGCAGTATCACTTTGTTGTGTGAGTAACCAGTCACCTAATTCAATGGATTGATTTAAATACACTTTATCATTCGTGCGTTGATAATCCTCAAGTAAACCCATTAAAAAAAGAGCCACACCTTTAGGGTTTCGCTTTTTAGGGACACCAAGAAAAGGTCTAAAATTAACAATAGAACGTTTATTGAATTGAATCCAAGCTAAACCAAAGACACCTTTTTTTAATCGAGGGAAGTAATTGAAAAAAATACTATTTAAGCCATCAAAAGGGTCATAACCGGCGAAATCATTTTGCTTTGCTGATTCGAGGGTGCCTTGTGAAATTGTTTGAACCTGATTATAAAAATCCATTATTTACTCATTAGCTCCGTGTAAATTTTATCTAACTCAGGAAAAACGGCTTGTTTGCTGAAGTTCTTTATAAATTTCTTTTTTGCAGTGGTAGAAAAGGTGGTATTCAAGTCACGATTACTGATCATCAATTCTAAGTGTGCGGCCAGTTTTTCAACATCGCCCGCTTCAATTAATAAGCCATCGATACCATTTTTAATCGCATCGGGAATGCCGCCAGCAGTTGAAGCAACAACAGGAATATTCGCAGACATGGCTTCAAGTACTCCCATAGGGAACCCTTCATTGTAACTTGGCAAACAATAGACATCGGCTTTACTTAACCATAATTTTTTTTGCTCGCCAGCAACCCATCCTAAGAAATCGACATTATCTGAAATACCAAGCCTTTCAACGTGTTGTTTGAAAGTGTCTATATCACCATCCCCGCCAAGGGTTAAGCGAGCGTGAGGATAGTTTTTTACAACAATAGCAAAGGCATTAATGAGATCTTTTACCCCTTTTCTTTCACCCAAGCGGCCTAAGAAAAGAATGCGTCCTTGTTCAACGTTATTACGGTTTAGCTCAAGAGTCTCAACTGCATTATAAACCACATGAACTTTAGTAAGATCGCTCACTATCGTTGTCATCCATGAATACCATTGTGTTGATAAAACAATGACAGCATCAGCAAGGTCGAACGTATTGCGGATGTGTTGTTGTTTATCTGGCGAGCATTCATTGTTGTAAAACTCTTGAAATTCAGCGCCATGAAGGTGAAGTATAACCTTAGCGTTAAATAACTTTGCAAGACGAATGATTAATGATTTTCTTTTATAGCTTCCACGTGATGCGATGTGAATGTGAATTACGCCAACGTGATAAAAAGTGAGAAACCAAACGAGTTTTATGAGAGCAAAGACAAAAAGAAAGATTTTATTTAAACCAAAAAGATGAGATGCGTTGGTGTGTGTAGTGACATGGCGCATATTCCATTGTTGGAAAAAACCATTATTGAGTACATTTAGTACAGTAGCGATACCACCCATTTCATGCATTCCTGTTGCAGCGGTGATATTAATCCTTTTTTTCATTACGCATCCTTTACTCGGCAAATGGCCTGACGAGTTTTTCCATTTTTTGTTTTTTGTATTTGATCGACAATAGTAACAAAGACATCCATCGATTGACCTAATCTTTCTTTGGTATTTTCAATCAATATATGTTCTTGTTGATCATCAAATAAATCCCTATTAACTACCGCTTGTACTTCAATCTGTTTTGGTTCATTTTGAATAAACTGCGTAGCGATAAGGCCGGTTACGCCTTTTGGTATGTGGTTTAATATATGAACTTTTTGCCCATCTTCTCCAAGTAAATAATCACCAATACGGCCTTCTATGCGATCAATTACAGGGAATACTCGCCCGCAAGGGCACGCCGTTTCATTAGAGAGATAGACATGGTCTCCCGTACGATAACGAATGAGAGGCTGAAGGCTATTATTAAAGTTGGTACCGATTATTTCGTGTCGTCCATCACCAACATCAATAAGCTCGACATGTGAGTAATCACTTAAAATGTGATAGCGCCCGTGTTCACAACTGCCTATTGCTGCTACTCGTTCAAATAACCCATACCAATCAAAAACAATACAACCAAAACGTTTTTCAATGAGTTGTTTGTCTTCTTGGCTAAGTGATTCTGAGGAGGTAACAATAGATTTTAAATTACCAGAATAATACTGATCATGAATATCGAGGTGTTTGGCAAGAGTTACAATAGAGGATGGGTAGGCTTGTATTATTTGCGTACCGTAATTTACCATCGCATCGATATAGCCTTGTAAGTTATTTGGTGACATATGAAAAGAAGAGAGCATTATCATATTTTCAAACCAAGAATAACGCCAAAAAGGCCCCTCTTTTTGGCTTAGAGGTACAATCATGTCACCACGGATCCAGGCGCGTTTATCGCCAGATTTAAAGCCAGCCCACTCAAGATGACGAGCCACAAAGGCTTGTTCACGAACCACAGAAGTCATGTTTTGTTTAATAACTAATGGCGTTCCCGTTGTCCCACTCGTTGCCCCGGAGACGATAACACCACGATGATTGTCAGCTAAGAAATTATCTCCATTTTCTCTAATATCAGCTTTACTTATTATTGGGAAGTCAGCGATTTTATGAACTGGCGATACCATTGCATGCTTGTAAAATGGGACGTGTTTTGTTGCTTGTGTCAATGTATGAGTTAATTGAGTATCAACAAACGATCCCATTATAGATGCATCAAATTCATTATTTTGAATGTCACTTAAAAGAGTGGATTGATTTTTTCCCTCTCTTAATATTTTTCTTATTAATGCTCTACAAGATAATAAGCCATTTTGGATAGGGACAGGTGATTTTTGATATACAAAGCTAGTAAACATCAGTAATAGTCCTTAGGTTCGATATCTCGTTTGATAATTTGGGCAGGAACGCCCGCAGCCATGCAATTGTTTGGAATGTCCGAAACTACAACAGCATTAGCTCCAATAACGCAGTTGTTGCCAATACGAACATCACCAAGTATTTTAGCTCCGGTTGCTATAAAACAGCCATTACCGATGGTGGGAACTCCTTGGGATTGAGATTTTCCTCCAAGGGTGACATTGCTACCAATAATACAGTGTTCGCCAATGACACTACGTTTATGTATAACAACTCCAATGCCGCCATAAGCAAATGTTGTCCCTTTACCTATTTTTGATTCTGAGAATACTGCACTGTTATGGATGAAGCGGATCAGAGCATTACATAGTTTAGGTAATATAGGGATACGTGAACGATAGAAAAAATGCCCTATACGTTGCAATAACATGATATTTATTCCTTGTTTATAAAACGGTCATATCGAAGTAGGTTAAAAATTCAGTATTTATTGTTTATTATTTTTAAGTTTATTGATTACAAATAGTACGGTAATCATAAATAAGAGCGCTGGCGTTTTTGTTGTCAGAGAATTGTTTGTGATAGAAACGAAAAAAAAGACAGGAACTGCCATGAAAGCTAATCCACCAACTTTTCGAGTTAATGATCCAAACATGGTAATTAAAACGAGCAGTAAAGGTATGGTACAAATAAGTCCGAAACTAAAAATCCAAGCAATAATAAAGTTTTCGATTACCGATATTCCAATGTAAAGCTCAATCGCACTTTGTAGATTTGCGGATGCTCCAAATAACCATTCAATGAGAGACAGTTGTTCTAATAAATAGAATACGTCAAAGCGAGCTGAGGCGCTTTCATCAAGATGCAGCTTACTCATGATTCTTTCAGTAATGCCACTTTCGATAAGTACAAAACCCATTGCAATTATCGCAAAGTAAAACAGGCAGAGCATGATAGCAAATCGCTGTTTGCTTATTTCAATACCATGAGTGAAAAAGCGAAACACATAAGGAATGCAAGCTATGGCTGAAAATAGCAATAAAATCCCTATTGCAGCTCGTCCACCAAAGGCAAACATAGCTAATAAAATGATGGAAAGATAAATAATATTAGGAATCCGAGTTTTATTAAATACCAATAATGTCAGCCCTGCTGTAATTAATGCGTTGTTTAAAGGGTGAGTTAACAATGCTGAAGATCGGAAATAAGAAAAGGATGAAAATTCGACACTGACTATTCTAGTGCCAGAAACAAACTCAATAATGGCGAAAATAGAGTTAAGTAACAAAAGCCCTGCAATTAGTGAGAGCAATCGTTGGCATTCATCTGTATTCAATCGAGAGAGCAACAGTAAAAATAATAACGGGGTAAGAAAGGTATCAATAATATAAGCCATACCTGATGTGCCATAACGGAACAAGCCATAGAGAATGACAAAACTCACCATGATGACAGAGAATAGCCAAGGTTTTGCTAATGTATCTAGGTGAAGCAGCTGTTCTTTCACCCCTTCCTTTAAGGTAAATAACCCAATTGTTAGCAGTATAATGTAGGAATAAATATGTATTTTAAATAAAGGTGTCCCTCCTTCTGATACGTACTGTATTCCCATCCCTTCAAGCATGTAACCGCCTAAAAAGAAGGCGAGTATGATAACGCTTGAGCAAATAAAATAAGGTCTAAGCATTTACTTTCCTTATTTTATTTTTAACCGCTTTTCTTGATCCCATCAAATTCATTGCTAATGAGGATAGCACAAACATAGGGATGCCCACTGCTATTGAAATAGCGATTTGTAAAATATCAGATATTGCCCAAAGAGGTGTTTGTCTGATGAAGTACAGAGAAAGAGCCATCCCTCCTGATGCAACTAAAATTTTTATCAGTTCACTATTTATCAAATATTTATGTCCTGCTTTTTTTGCGAGTACAAAAGACATTACTAAAGCAATTACGTTGCATATGAGTGATGTATAGGCAGCACCGTATAAACCTAAACTTGGCAGTAAGACAAAGAGCATGGTGACATTCAAAGAAAGTGAAACACATAATATAAAAGGCAATATATTGGTGCGAGAGGCAAACTGTAAACCATGATCGATGTAATGCATTCGTAAATTAAAAACAAAAGCTGAGATAGCTAGTACCCAAAAAAGAGGTATCCCGGCAGAGAGGTACGCTTCTCCTAAGAATAATCGAATTAAAGGTTCTGCAATAAAACATAATCCAATCAGCGCGGGAAGAGAGATAGCTAACATCATCACTTGATAGCGTTGGTGTGCATTGAAAAGTTGATCTTTATTATTCGCTTTGCGCGCAAGGTCAGGGTAGAGAGGAAGTGCGACAATCATGAATACCAGCGCCATCAAACCGAGTAGCATATTTGACAGGGCTGAGTAAACGCCTGCATCGGTATACCCTAATTGGTCTGCAATAAAAAAACGGTCAATACGCGATCCCGCAACCCCAATTAAGCCAGAAACCATGAGAGGTAATCCATAACTAACTAAGGTAGATATGGCGGGTTTTGCCTGATTGAATGAAACTCTAGATGGTAAAAACCATACCAGAGGAAGTGATACAAGATAGCTTAGCGTTAAACCAAATGTGGCATTGTCCACTGATGGAGAATATTCCAGTAATAGCCAAGTGAATATCATTGAAAGGATAGATTGTAAGGCTGTTGCTCTTCGGTATTGAGATACGCGATCATTAAGTCTGGCCATTTCTTGGAAAAAAATGAAAAAAGACTTAATCACCAGTAATCCAAGTAGCGAGGTTAAATTAAGCCAAGTTACCCCTTCAAAAAAAGCAAATAAAGCCAGAGTGAAAAGAATACTGATAGGAAGAAATAATCCCACAATACCTGAAAAAACAACACTAGCGTAAAGGGGTTTATTTGTTTTATCCGCCCCTGGATAATGTCGAATTAATGCGGTATTTAACCATTGGGAATACACGGTTCGTGTGATTTCTACCAGTACCAAATATACGGATAAGACACCGTAAGCCTCAACGCCTAGATAACGGGTTTGTAAAGCAATTAAGACAAAAACACTCAGTGCTGATGCGATTTGTACTGGTGCATAATGAAGTAAGGTTTTAAGCATTTAATAGCGTCTTATAAATATGGAAATATTGCTTATTCACCGCATTGACGGAAAATTCATTTTTTAAGGCATTGCAATCTACTTCTGGAAGGTTGTCGATAAAAGACATTGCCTGAGAAAGTGATGCGTCTTTTTGGGTCGGGTCTATGATGCAAGTGCCGATAGAGGTAAAAAAATCGGGGCGTTCTTCGATAATGCCAACGGCGCTCGAGATTAAAGGCAGGCCACTGGCTAACATTTCAAGAGGGGCAAGGCCAAAGGTTTCCTCTGAAGAGAGAAAGATACCTACATCAGATTGCGTATATAACGAGATGATTTCATCCGTATTTTTGCTTCCAGTAAATGTGATGTATTGTTCTGCTTTTTCTTGTTTTACAAGAAGATTTAATTCTTCACCATATTGCTTATCTACCATTGGGCCAATGATTGTTAACTCAATATGAAGTCCTTGTTGATGCATACGTGAGGCGAGTTTAATAATGGCATCAATGCGTTTTCTTTTCGTTAATAAAGCACAGGTAACCAATTTGATGCTTGATGTATTAGGTTGATGTTGATGGTTATTTGTAAAATAAATTGGGTTTAATGGGTTGCCAATAATGGATACTGGGGTATTTACGTCTTTTTTTAATTCTGATTTAAGCAGGTCTCCAACACAGGTGTATTGATCAATATAAAAGTCACACAACCAAGGCAGGAGTTTTGCATAAAGTAAATCATTAAAAAAAGAGACGGGGGTCCGGCAGATATCTTTATAGCTATGCAGTGTAGCAACTCTTTTTACCCCTCGAACACCAAGCAACCAAGGTGCTAAATGGGTATGTACGATATCAGGCTTAAAAGTGCTTATTTCTTTATTTATACGGATAAGATTATTTAAAAGGCTAGGTACTTTTACTCCTTTTATTTTTCCTTGAATAGGGACGTGTAAAATATCGACATAAGGGGATAAAGAAGTAATGGGAGCACTTATATCGGCCTTCGATTTCGGATCAAAAGCCAATATACGAATTTGATAGTCGTTATATTCAGTGTCCACTAAATCTTTTAATAAAATTTGGCAGACGGAATCAACACCACCAGTTGTACTTGCGCCAAACTCTAAAGTGGACAGCGGCACGATCAAAAGTATTTTTTTCATAATAGTATCTGTGGATGGTGATGGTTTTTATTATTCGGAGTGTGAATTTAGTGTAAAGGTGTATTTAAATTTTCACAGTAAATACACCTTGTAACCATATACTTAGATCTACTAGGTATTTAAATAATGCCGCGAGTATCAATAACAACTTTTGTCGCAAACTGAATTTTATCTGCTGCTTTAAATTGTTTATGATCAACAAGTACCACAATAATGTTGGCTTTTTCTAGTGCGGTTTCAAGCGTAACCTGCTCAACACCCGCATGCACTAAGCCTTCAGGTAGGGAATGAACATTCGGCTCGACAGCAAAGATCTGACCAATGTTTTTGCCAGCCAATTCTTCGACGATTTGTAGCGCAGGGCTTTCACGTAAATCATCAATATCCGCTTTAAATGCCAAGCCTAAACAAGCAATCACAGGTCGTTTAAACTCATCTGCTGCTTTTTCGATTTGATCAATCACATAGTGAGGTTTTGCATCATTGGTTAAGCGAGCTTGACGAATTATCTTCGCTTCATCTGGGCAGCTGTCTACGATGAACCAAGGGTCAACGGCGATACAGTGGCCACCTACACCAGGTCCTGGGTTTAGAATATTAACCCTTGGATGACGGTTTGCTAGTTTGATCAGTTCCCACACGTTAATTTTTAGTTTGTCACTGATAACAGAAAGCTCATTGGCGAAAGCAATGTTGACATCACGGAATGAGTTTTCTGTTAATTTTGCCATTTCTGCAGTACGAGCATTAGTGATAATACATTCGCCACGAACAAAGGTTTGGTATAACTCAACCGCTCTCTCGCTACAGGCTTTTGACATGCCTCCAATAACACGGTCATTAGCGATAAGTTCTTGTAAAACATACCCAGGAAGAACACGTTCCGGACAGTGTGCAACCTTGATGTCTGCGCTGTCGCCCGCATCTTGTGGAAAGCTTAAATCTGGACGAGCTTCTTTTAACCATGCAGATAATTTTTCTGTTGCGCCAACTGGAGAGGTGGATTCAAGAATAATTAAGTTGCCTTTTTCCAATACGGGTGCAATTGCTTTTGCTGCGGCTTCAATGTATTTAAGGTCAGGTGCATTACCTTCTTTAAATGGGGTAGGCACCGCAATCATGAAGGCTTCTGCGGGTTCCGGGGTAGTCGTTGCACGTAAATTTCCAGTGGTAACAACACCACGAACGACAATATCTAAATCCGGTTCTACAATGTGAATGTTACCTTGGTTAATGGTATCGACCGCGTGTTGGTTAACATCAACACCGATGACTTCAATACCACGAGAGGCGATGACTGCTGCTGTTGGTAACCCAATATAGCCTAGACCAATGACGGAGATTTTTTTAAATGACATGGTTGTTCCTTAACAATGTAATGTCGTTACGATATTTATAATTCTAAGTTTGAAAAGTGTTGTTTAATGCTGTCAATGATACGGTCACACGCTTGACCGTCGCCATATGGGTTATGTGCTCGACTCATGCTTTCATAGTCCGCTTGGTTAGTAAGCAAGTTTTCAACAGCATCGATAATGGCTTGTTTATTTGTTCCGACGAGTTTTACTGTACCAGCCTCAACCGCTTCGGGGCGCTCTGTCGTATCACGCATTACTAATACAGGTTTGCCTAGAGATGGCGCTTCTTCTTGAATACCACCAGAATCAGTCAGGATAATGTGTGCTTGGTTCATTAAGTAGACAAATGGTAAATAGTCCTGTGGTTCAATAAGGTGGACATTATCAACATCTTTAAGGATGCGGTTAACAGGCTCTCGTACATTTGGGTTCAGGTGCACAGGATAAATAACTTGGGTGTCTGGATGTTTCTGCGCAATCTCAACAAGGGCTTCACAAATACGCTCGAACCCGCCACCAAAGCTTTCACGACGATGTCCTGTTACAAGAATAAGTTTTTTAGCTGGGTCTAACTCTGAAAAATGAGCCGCTAACGTTGCATTGAGATCTTGATCTTGTTCCAGTTTTTTTCTTATGAGAAAGAGTGCATCGATAACGGTATTTCCTGTAGTCGAAATACTGTTGTTATCTATACCTTCATTCAATAAGTTTTGTTGTGAAGTACTTGTTGGGGCAAAGTGGAGTGTTGCTATCGCACCAGTGAGTTTTCGGTTGCCTTCTTCTGGCCATGGAGAATAAATATTTCCCGTGCGTAGGCCTGCTTCAACATGACCGACAGCAATTTGCTGATAGTAAGCCGCTAAACTGGTTGAAAGCGTGGTCGCAGTATCACCGTGAACAAGTACAATGTTAGGTTGAAACTCTTCTAATACTGGTTTAAGTCCCATGAGGATATTTGATGTTACGTCATATAAAGATTGACCAGGCTTCATGATGTTTAGATCAAAGTCAGGTGTAATATCAAATAAGTTAAGTACTTGATCGAGCATTTCACGGTGCTGTGCAGTAACGCATACTTTACTTTCGATACCTTGAGCTTCACTCAGTTTATGTACTAGTGGTGCCATTTTAATTGCTTCTGGTCGAGTACCAAAAACAGAAAGTACTCTAATTTGTGTCTTCATGGTTATTCCTTAACCTTTATTAGCGTCAGTGTATTGTGAATATTCAGAATAGGTATGTGTTCCTTTCTTGGGTGGCAGTACTCGGTTTAGCACTACGCCATCAATCGTAATTTGATGTTTTGTAAATAGTGTCATTGTATGTTTATAAACCGATTTACTGGTGCTATTCACTTTGACAACAAGTAAAATGCCTTGAGTTAATTTACCCACAATAAATGCATCTTTTACCGGTAAGATAGGTGGGGTATCTAAAATGATGCGGTCGTATTTATTTGTTAAATCAGCAATTAGTTGTTCAAAAGCGGCACTGCTGAGTAACTCTTGTGGATTTGGGGTAAACATTCCTGCACTTAATACATCCAAATTAGAGTTCTTGATGGATGTAATGCACTCCTCTAGCGGGGTATTCATTAATAAAATATTGCTTAAACCAGGGTGGCTATGTGGCAATCCGAAGCGTTCTCCAACAGATGGTTTTCGTAAATCACAATCAATAATCAATACTTTTTCTAGTTGAGAGAAGGAGTGAGCAAGGCTTATTGCTGTGGTTGTTTTTCCTTCTCCTGGAACGGATGATGAAATCGCCAATAGTTTTCTTTCTGATTTTGGAAGAATTAAATATAACGAAGTTCGTATTGAATCGATCGATTCTTGAAACAGCGTAAATTTATTATTATTGAATACGTTTGCATCGATAGGAGATTTTTTGTATCTCTTATCTTTAATTACCGGAATTGTCCCCGTTGGTAATAAACCTAGTTTATTTTCAAAGTCACGAGCTGAGGTTATCGTGTTATTAAACGCATCGAGACAAATTACCAATACAACAGCAAAACTGGCACTGGCAATAAATGCAAGTATTACAATCAGTTTACGATTTGGCTTGCTAGGAAACTCAGGGATTAGGGCATAATCACTAAAGCGAGCATTGGCAGCGCTAAAGTCACTGGTTGCCGAGGTTTCTTTTTGGCGGATTAAAAATAAATCGTACAGTTTTGCGTTACTGTTTACTTCACGTTTGAGAGCGTCATATTCACTTTTTACAACGCTTAAGGCTTGAAACTCGCTTTTTTTACTTAATAGCTCATTTTTGAGTGCGCGTTCTTGTTCTTTAGCGCTAGCAAGCTCTTTTTTGATGCCACTGACCAGTTTCGCGGTTAAGACTTCTATACGACTTTGAATCGATTGTAATTGTGCATTCGCTTGGATCATTTTATCGTGCTTAGGACCATAGCGCTTAGATAGCTCACTTACTTCTTTTTCAGCGTTGGATTCAGCAAGTCTAATATCACGTATTTGAGGGTGGTTAGATATTAAAGAGTTTGCACCAGGTGATGAGCTACCTTTGTTATTATTTAGAGCATTGTATAGAGCTTGAGCTTCGATTCGTTTATCGGTGGCTTCTGCAATGCGAGTCGTTAAGCTCGATAGCTCTGAACTTGTCAGTGCTTCGATGCCGCTATTATCAATTAATTTTTGTTGTTGTAAAAATTGCAGTAGTGCTTGTTCTGAATCATTCAGATTTTGTTTTAGTTCACTAAGTCTTTGGTTTATCCATCCCGTTGCCTGTTCTGTTGCAATTAGTTTTGATTCTAAATTATTTTCGATAAAAGCAAGACCCACAGCATTCGCTATTTTTGCTGCTAGTTTCGGGTCTTGAGATTCAAAAGAAATGTTAACAAGTTGGGTTTTTCTGATCGGCGAAATGGTTAAGCGAGATTTAAATGTTTTTAGTACAACGCGATTAATAGCTTCTTGTTTATCCAAAAAATCAAGTTCACCACTGGTATCTTTGGCAAAATGTGCTTCTATTAATGGGTGGGACAGTAACTCATTTTTTATATTATCAATAAACCCTGGTTGGGTAACGGCAAGGCTTGGATTGAACTCTTCAACTTGGTTTAGTTTTAATTTTTCAATAACACGTTGTGCGACTTGGTTGGATTTTAAAATTTCAAATTGAGTGAGATAATATTCTTTTGCGCTGGTATCAATACCGACAACCTCTTCAATTGAAATGGCTCTTTGCTGGGAGGATTCAATTAAAAGTGTAGCGGTGGCACGGTACATAGGGGTAATAGATAATGCGATTAATACCGCAATAGCCGTGCACAATAAGGTAAATAGAGAAATAGAGCCCCAACGTTTTTTTATAAGATGGAAATAATATCCAAAATCAATCAATTGTTCTTGTTGTAATGAATCATTTTTAAGGCTAGCCAACATCATTCAGTCCGTTGTTAAATTGTAGAGGGTGGAGTACTAAAAAAAACTTTGTTCAATAACAATAATGTCACCCGGAGATACGGAAGAAGACAACTTAACTTTATTTTTAAGATCATCTTTTCCTGCTTGTGCTATATACACATTTTTACGTGCTGCTCGATCAGTAAAGCCCCCCGCAAGTGCAATGGCTTTATCTACGGTTAGACCTGGTTGGTATTCATAACCGCCTGGTTTTTTTACTTCACCATTCACATAGATACTTCTGAATCCAATAATACTGATGCGTACTTTAGGAGAGATTAGGTAGTCGCCTTTTAATCCATTAATTATTTCGTTCTGTAGTTGTTCGGTGGTCTTATTCAATGGCTTCAATTGGCCGAGGTATGGGTATTCAAATGTTCCACTATTGTCGATGTATAACTCATCAATAGAGAGGTTTTCTTCGCCATAAACCGATATTTGGATTTTATCACCAGCCCCAATCGTGTAATTATTATTTATGGCGATAGATTTAAATGAAATAGTCATAAAAAACATGAACCATAAACTGATTGTAGAAATACGTGCCATTACGATATCCGTTTTGTTATAAATTTAAAAAATCAAACTAGTGGCGATATACCACACGTTTTGGGTGTAAGTATTTGTTATTATAGAAGAGTCATTATCTTCGTAGCGCCATCCCGCTGTAATTTCAGCGTAGTCTCTAAGCTCATACCCAAAAATGAGAGCAGTTTCTATGAGGTCATCTTGACGAGAGCTACTAGAATAATCATCATTAATTAGTGCGACATTGATGCTGCTGTAGAAGTGTGTTTGCCAATAATGTTGCCATGCACCATTAAAGCGCGTTTTGTTAATATAGTTCGCGCCTTGGTCTGGGTTTTCTGCTCGTTGAGAGGCGGAAGCATTAATCGTCGAGTACTCGAGTAGCTTCCAAGTGACATTGAGATCCCAGCTAAAACCGTTAAAATCTTCTGTGTTGTGATTTTTGTATTTTTTATTTTGTAAACCTAAACGTAATCGGCCAGATGTCTTTCCTGTAATATCCCATTTGGTACCAACAAGATAATATGCATTTAAATCGTCTTGTGACTGTTTATTGAAAGGGTCATTTAGTCGGTAACGGCGATCCGCCAGATCAACCTCTACCAATAATTCGGTTGCAGGTTTAATGTTGTAATAAAAGGCCATACCACCACCAAACTCATCATAATCATTAAATGTTGAGCTAAACACATCGTTTGGAGAGGAGAGGTTTCGATAGTTTTGATACGTCTTTTTTTCATACTTTAAGTTAGACTCAATACGGCCTTTCGCATTTTCTGCGCCATAAACATGAGTTAGGTTGACATTGTGCAGTGAATACTCGACTGGTTTGCTTGCAATAGTGGAGAATTGATCTCCTGCAAATATACCAGTGCCTCGTTCTTCATGATCATACAAATAGGTATAATTAAAACCGATTCCTGAACGTTGATTTATTTGAACAAAATTATTTGTCGTAAACAGATGGTCGAGGTAATCATCATCGTGGTTATTGAAGTAGCTACCTGAATCCATTTGATAAAGGACTTGATATTGGTTGCCATTTCTATCTGATTCAATCATTACGCCGGGCTTGACTCTTAGAATATCTGACGACTCAGGCTGTTGTGATGACGAATAGCGACCAATGTTATCGTTATTCTCTAATGCCATTTCAAATAGAGGGGTAATTTTAATACCTGATTCGGTAATATAGCCATGACTTTTTTCATTGGCATAAACACCACTACTGGCACTCAATAGCGTTGTTGTTATCAGTGCTTTTGTTAATGTATTCATTACTCGTCCTTTAGTAAGCCGTTTTCCCTGAAAAGCCTTTGAATATGGTTAAAAAAATAATTTTCACATCTAACCAGGTTGACCATGATTGGATGTATTTAAGGTCAAATTCAACACGTTTTTGCATCTTATCAAGCGTATCCGTTTCTCCACGAAATCCTTTGATTTGAGCAAGTCCGGTAATTCCAGGTTTTACTTTGTGTCGTAACATATAGCGCTCAACAATGGTTCGATATTCTTCATTGTGGGCGACTGCATGAGGGCGCGGGCCTACAATAGACATGCGGCCTTGCAATACATTGAAAAATTGTGGAAGCTCATCAAGAGACGTTTTGCGTATAAATGCGCCAAAAGGAGTGATTCTTGGATCGTTCTTTGTCGCTTGTTTAACGATATTACCGTTATCCATCGTACTCATTGAGCGAAATTTCCATACTTTGATTCGGCGTCCATCTAGGCCATAACGGAACTGTTTAAAAATAATTGGGCCTGGTGAAGACAGTTTTACACCAATGGCTACTCCAATCAGTACTGGGCTGATGAGTAAAATAATGGCGCTTGCAACGACAATGTCTTGTGCTCTTTTTAGCCAACTACTCGAACCATAAAATGGAGTGTCATGGATACTAATGGTGGGAATGTTGCCAATAGCACTGAGTCGTGATTGCATTAGGTTATAAACAAAAAAATCAGGAATTAGGTAGGTATTGGCAGTGGTGTCAGAGAACATATTGAGATATTGCTTAATACGATCACTAGCTTTCATGGGCATTGATATATACACATGTTGTACCAGGCCTTTTTTAGAAAGTTTTAATCCTTTTGCGACACTTCCCTTAAAAGGTGCGGGTAAGTTATCGAGTGATAATCGATCTTTTTCACGATCATCGTAAAAGCCAATAACATTTATTCCGAGCTGTGGTTGATTTTTAAGCTGATTAGCCAGTTGAATACCGCTTTCAGTCACACCAATAATAATGGCATCTTTTTGATTGTAGCCATAATCACTTAATGTTTTTAATACTTGTTTAGCGAGATATCGCCATATTGTCAGCAATATAGGTGTGAGAATTAACCAGATACCGCCAACTACTCGTGAATAGTCCGCACTCACTTTAGAGAAAAAGGCAATAACAATTAAAGTTAGAAAAGTAACAAACCAAATGCGACTTAGGTTAAATACTTCATCAATAAAACGATAAACACGCCATGAGCGGTATAAGTCGTCTCTTTCTGCAATGATGAGATATATTAATATACTATACGTTACTATCAGAAAGTGGTCTCGATTGAATTCATCAGTATAGAAGGTTGAAGTGAAATAAAGGGTAGAGAAAATGATGATAGAATCAATCGCTCTATAGATGAGGCTAAGCTCATTATTATTACTGTGTAATTTAAGATTAGTATCCATACTATATAGCCAACAAAGGTTAATTAATTCTTGGGATGTCGTGTATATTTAATACGCTACCGCCCGTGAGTTTCCGGCTCCCAATATGCCATCTTTATATTAAGTTTTATTATCGACAAAAAATAAGCAACAACGCAATGTGGGCGTCAAATGTTTGTCGCTAATATACATGCTAATAAAATAGTGTCAATCTTGAATAAGGTAAGTTATTTATTTTTTTATTATCTTCGACTAATAGCTCAAGTTGTTACTTTTAGCGTATTGGGTTTTTTCTATATTTTTGCACCTTGTCGCATTTTTGTTTTTATTCTCTTTGTTTTGTGATAGTTGCGTGCTACCAATTAAGTTATTGATAAAGATGACATTAAGACCTTGTTGTTGTTATTTTGATTGCATTGTGATTGAAGAGTAATGATCGTTGAGGTGATAGGATGATATTAATTGAGTTTGTTTTTATTTAATTATTATTGGTAATGTTGTTTTTCTTGTGCTGAAGTGAATATATTATTAACAATGTCTTTTTTTTGACACGTAATCTCGTCTCAAAAGTGAGATTGCGGTTTTTTGTTTGAATTTATAATCCTATTAGTGTGAGAAATAGTCTATTTTAACTCCGTAAATATGAACTAGGTTGGATTTATATTTAACATTATTATCATTAAGAGGCATTAATGTAATAAAAGTTAAAACTGTAATTAGATCCGAATTTCAATGAACTAAATCTACACATTTTTGTTTTAATCAAACATGGAGTTATTATGAGCAGTATATATAAATCTTTTTTTATCGGCGGTTTACTTTCTTTGTCTTCACTTTCTATAAGTGCAGCAGAGCCAGCTACGTTTGCATTAGATGCTTCAATTTTACTTTCTAATGAGACATTAGATGCAGAAGGTGGCTACCTATCGGCTTCTGTTAATATGAAAAACGTCGGCGATGCTGATGCAAATATTAAATACTGGATCTCTGTAAAGGGACCTCAAGGACTTTCATTTCCTGCTAAAGCTGTTGTAAATACTAATAGTTCGACCTTTGAAGTGGATGAAGTCGAAGAGGGTACTAGCTTAGCGTTTAATCGTGGTATTTGGGTTTATGACTATATGAATAATGGTATTTATACTGTTAGCCTTGAAGGTGTAAATATAGATACAGGAGACACATTTCAATATACGGCTGAGTTTACAAAAGGCGTGGGTTTGGATGGTACAAAAACGATCGGAGATATTGAGGTTAACGCTAATTTAATTAGTAGTAATAACTTCCCATCGGAAGGTGGATATGCAACGGTATCTTTTGAAATAGATAATGTAGGACAGAGCCCTGTTGATGTCGAGTTTTGGGTTAATGCTAAAGCGCCAAATGGTTTTGATATACCAGTATACTCTAGAGTAAGTCGTGTAATTCAACCTGGGGAATCTGAGTTTGTTGTTCGTGGCTTTTGGCTTGAGTCAATATACCCTGATGGAAAATATATTGTTAAACCTCAGTTATATAATAAACAATCAGGAGAGCGTGTAGGATATGAATTGGAGATTTACAAAGGTGAAGCACAGTAAATATTTCCATATCTATTCCGCTTTTTTAACAAATGAACAAAGCCCTAAAGTATAGGGCTTTGTTTTTTTTCGTGGGTAGATACGCTGATATTTTCTTCTATTAATACATTTCGGTCTCTTGTATCGAGACTTAGAAAGTCGCAGCCCTGATCAATATCAAATCTATTTTCACTTATCAGCACGTTTTCAAAGGACAGTGTTGCGTTTTGGCTATAGGTTCTGATTAGTTTCTTGTATTTGTCATTGTCTGTTCCAACACAAGACATTTTGCGAAATATATTCTGGGTAATTGATAAGTTCTGTATGGGATTTTCTGCCACTTCAGTAGAAGAAAAACTTTGCAGTCGAATACCTAAATCAGAGTTATTAAACGTATTGCTTGTGATGTTGATATCACCCCATTTAACCTGATGTTGAGCTCTGCTGTTTGGGTATACATTGATAGCAAAGCCAGTATTGTCATCAAATTGATTGTGTGAAATGGTCACATCGTTGTAATAACTGGATTCTAGCGCTGTGCTACTAATATTTTTAAAGTGGTTATTAAAAACAACGGCCTTTTGTGTTGCTTTACGTGCGGATAATTTTAGCGTGCAGTTATCAAATTGATTGGATGCAAAGATAATGTTGTGGGTGCTTGGTACACTAAAGCCCTCGGTGGCTTGAGCTTGGGTGGTTGTTACTTGAGCGCAGTTAGAAAAGTGATTATTAATAATTAACGCATCTCTTGACTCAATGGCATCTCGTGTTGGTCTGGTTGTTACTCGAAGCGCGGCATCACCAAATTGCTCAAATCGATTATTTGCTATGACGCTATTTTTTGTACTCGCTAAATACACGCCTTGTTTTCCCCAATTGGCCGTTTGCCCACCATTAAATAACCCTACAAAATGAAGGTTAGATACTTTTAAATAGTCGGTATTTTTTATATATAGTAAATACTCGCTATTAAACTCTGGGCATTTTTTTAAGATTGCCCCATAACTACCAAAGATGGAGACATTGTTTTTATCGGTCAGGAATAAGGTATTACAGATGGTGTACTCGCCTGAGGGAATGGTTAAATTAGCATGATCAGGAAGCTGGGATAAGGCGTGGTTGAAAGCGCTGCTATCATCGATGCTATCATTAGGAATAGCGCCAAAATCGGTTACTGAATAGCTAGTATTTGCCATCATATTATCGGATGGAAATAAGCTTGATATTAATACGAGTGTTTTGATGTACATAAATACCCTATTTGCTTTTTAATCATGACATTACCCGTTTGTTTTTAGGCTGTTCTATTGAGTTAAGTATAGGGGATTCATCAGTCATTTTTTATTTATATTGCAACGGATTATACAATAAAGTGAAATGGACACTTATTTTGGGGTTAAGCTATTATTTATAGCTAAAGCGTATTAAAAAGGCAGTTAGATAACATCTGAACTGCCGTAAATAAAGTCATTCTTACTCTTAACTAGGGGGATAATTTATTTTAGTGTTAACGCTTAGCAGCCATATCTCGCAGTGCTTGTTTCTCGGCGTTGCTTAGGAAAGCTAAATCCAACCCGTTGACTTGAATTTGACGAAGCTGTTCTTGTGTTAAACCTACTTTTGGTGCAGCAACTTCATATTCATAAGGAAGTTCAATCCCCTCAACAGCAGGATCATCCGTATTAAGACAAACCTTAACACCATAGTTAAGGAAAGTTTTGATAGGGTGCGATTCAAACGAAGCAACCGTACTGGTTTGAATGTTAGAGGTTAAACAGGATTCAATACCAATGTTATTTTTCGCTAAGTATTCCATTAGCTTTGGATCTTCAATTGCTTTTACACCGTGACCGATACGTACTGCACCAAGCTCGTTGATTGCTTGCCACATACTCTCTGCACCTGCTGCTTCACCGGCGTGAACCGTTACTCGAAGCCCCGCATCACGAACTTGTTTAAAGTGGTTTATAAAGCGATCGCCTGGTTGGCCTAATTCATCACCAGCAAGATCGATAGCAACCAATTTATTCTTTTGGGTTAGAAGACCATCAAGTTCTTGCTGACAAGCATCTTGACCAAAAGTACGACTCATAATGCCAATTAGGTTTGCTTTTACACCAAAATCTTTACAGCCTGCTTCAACGCCATCCACAACGGCTTCAACAACGCCTGCAATCGGTAAATTGTGTTTCATTGCCATGTAGTATGGAGAGAAGCGTAATTCAGCGTAATCAATTTGTGCATTCATTGCGTCTTGCACATTTTCGTAAGCTACGCGGCGACATGCATCTAAATCACCAAGAACCGCCACACCCCAATCAAGTTTAGATAAGAAGGCAACAAGGCTTGGCTCCGCTTCTACAATTTGTACGTGAGGGCGCAATGCTTCAAGATCATAAGCTGGTAATTCTAAGCCAAATTTTTGGCCTAAATCTAAGATAGTTTCAATTCGAATGTTACCATCAAGGTGGCGATGTAAATCAGTAAGAGGGAGTGTTTTAGTTATCATTATTAACAGTTCCTACAAAAAAGATGTGAATGCGTATAAATATTAAGACAGAGTATAGAGAGACATTATTATGATGTCAGTAGCCGATTGGCTAAAAGCAGCGCAATTTAAAGGATTGCGCTTTGATGTTAACTTATTCTGTTGAGGTTGTTCTTTAAAATATATTATTCAATCTCTTTTAATTTTCGAGTTAAGGTGTTTCTTCCCCAACCAAGCAATTTTGCTGCTTCTTGTTTATGCCCATGAGTATGATTAAGGGCCTTTTCTAATAATATGCGTTCAACATTTGGGATAACTTTATTTAGGATATCCATTTCACCTTGTTGTAATTGTTTCTCAACCCAGTCACTTAATTGCGCTTGCCAATCCTCATTGATACTTTGTATCGGTGAACTTGACGTCGCAAATAATTCTTGTGGTAGATCGGCTGAAAGCACTTCTTGGCTGCTTGCCATTACCGTTAACCAGCGACAGGTGTTCTCAAGTTGTCTGACATTACCTGGCCAATCACATTGACTGAGGGCTTTGCTGGCTTCGTTACTTAGAGTTTTACATTCTATACCAAGCTCTTTGGAAGCTAGGTGCAAGAAATGCTCAGCAAGTTTAGCAATGTCTTCTCGACGCTCCCTTAATGCAGGAATATGCACTCGAATAACGTTGAGCCGATGAAACAGATCTTCACGGAAGCCTCCATCGGCAACTAGTTTCTCTAAATTTTGATGCGTTGCTGCAATAATTCGAACATCTACTTGTACCGGTGAGTGTCCACCTACACGATAGAATTGCCCATCAGCAAGCACTCGAAGTAGGCGAGTTTGAATATCTAATGGCATATCCCCAATTTCATCAAGAAATAAGGTGCCCCCATTAGCTTGCTCAAATCGTCCCTTTCGAACCGCATTGGCTCCAGTAAAGGCGCCTTTCTCGTGCCCAAAGAGTTCGGATTCAATTAAATCTTTTGGGATTGCAGCCATATTAAGGGCGATAAACTCACTATTTGCTCTTGGGCTGTGACGATGAAGAGCATGTGCAACCAGTTCTTTACCTGTGCCTGATTCTCCGTTGATTAGCACAGAGATAGAGGACCGAGATAAGCGACCAATGGCACGAAAAACTTCTTGCATTGCAGGTGCTTCACCAATGATTTCAGGAACATGGTGGGCTTTATTTGGTTTGTTCCCATTTTGTTTCTTCTGCTCTTGGCTGTGAGCGAGTGCACGCTCAACAAGTGTTAGGGCTTCGTCAATATCAAAGGGCTTTGGTAAATACTCAAATGCCCCTTTTTGATAGGCACTAACAGCGGCGTCTAGATCTGAATGCGCGGTCATTATAATGACAGGCAGTTCAGGGTAATTTTCTTGAACGTGGTTAAGTAAAGATAGACCATCCATTCCTGGCATACGAATATCCGATATGATCACATCTGGCACATTACGCTCTAGGGCTTGAATGACACTTTCAGCATCACCAAAACTTTCACACATCATGTTTGTACTGGTTAAGGTTTTCTCTAATACCCAGCGAATCGAGCTGTCATCATCGACAACCCAAATATATCCTTTGCTCATAAAGTGTTCTCCGTAGCCACTTAAGTGTGTTATTGGTTATGGTTATTTAAGTGGAAGATAAATAGTAAATACGGTCTTTCCAGGCCAACTTGTGACGTCGATTTTTCCGTTATGTTGGTCGATAAGGTTTTGTGAGATCGAAAGCCCAAGCCCTGTGCCTCCTTCTCGTGCACTGACCATGGGGTAGAATAAGGTATCTTGAATATGGCTAGGTATGCCTGGTCCATTGTCAGTAATATCAATTTTGACAGCAAGGCGATGGCGCTGACCATAAATATTGGTTTGAAAATCAGTACGAGTGCGTAAAGTGATAGTGCCATCGGGTTGGTCTTTGAGTACTTCAGCGGCGTTACTAACAATATTGAGGATGGCCTGTTCTATTTGCTCTGCATCCATATCAAAATCGGGCAAGCTAGGGTCATAATCTCGAATGATTCGTACCTGATAACTGGAGTTAAGCTCAATCAGTTGGCGGACTTTTTCAATGACAGCGTGTAGGTTTTCTGGTTTTTTGTGTCCTAATTTTTGAGGTCCCAATAGGCGATCAACTAAGTTTCGCAGTCGGTCTGCTTGCTCAATAATGATTTGAGTGTACTCATGTAATTCAGGTTTTGGCAGCATTCGTTCGAGCAGTTGTGCTGCGCCACGCAATCCCCCTAATGGGTTTTTAATTTCATGAGCCAAACTACGAACCAAGACTTTAGCGGCTTGTTGTTGAGCGTGTTGATTAATCTCTTGAGATAAACGACGTTGCTGCTCGATTTGGCGGATCTCAACTAATAGGTAAAGCGATTTTTCGATCTCAATGGGGCTTGATGTGATCTCAATATAAAGTGAGCGGTCATCAATCATGATTTGAACATCACTATCCGTCACGCTCTGGCCTGTTGTTAGCGGTTGCATTAAGGTGGAAAGATCAAATTTAGAGTGGTGAAATAGCTCATCAAAACGATGTTGAGCCATTCGCTGCGCACTTTGAGAAAAGAGTTGCTCTGCTGCTGGATTGGCATAATGAATAGTACGGTGATCATCCAGCAATAAAATCGCCGTTACTTGATGCTCAAGCAGCTGTGTTGAAAAATCCATCATTAACATCATCGTCCTTGTATCGCAAAACCCATCTTGCACCATTGTAGTGCATTGCACCTTGCTTGTCAGACAGGAACTGAAGCTGTTCCTTTAGTTTGTTGATGGGCGATGCAAAAAAACAGTAATAATAGGTGATGATGCAATTCTCTTGCCGTCTTTCAGAGCAATAACGGTAATGAGGTGAGTTCCTCTATTTATGTTTTTTAGTTTCCACTCTGTGGATGTTTGTGGTGGACCATAAGGCGCACCATCGAGCAGTAACTGTAATTTTTCATTAATACTGAGCTTACGTGTGAGTTCAGTTAATACGGTGATATGACCTCGAGAACTGCGGATTGTTTCTTCTTGTTGTAAGTTAGTCACTGAGATAGCGAGTGGCTTGAGTTTCTTTTTCATTGGCTTGGTTGTGGGTGCTGTTTTTTTCGAATGTTCAGGCACTGCAGGAGAGGTTTCAACGCTAGTTGTGGGTGATAAAGAGATCGTTGTTACAGGCCCCTTACTAAGAGGTGCGCTATCACTAAAATGGCGAACGCCCTTGCTGTCTTCCCAAGTGTAAACCGTATTAGCGAAAACGGATGTGGAAAGTAAGCTAAAAAGGATGAAAAAAATATAACGCATAATGTCACCATGATATTGATGTCATAACGATACTGCAGAAATGAAATCTGGGTAAGTGTGAGCCTATTAGAATTACTGTTAAAAGAGAAATTGCCAACATAAAAAAGGCTCGCTTGTGAAGCGAGCCTAAAAATAGCAACTTGATTTCAAACTGTTGCGTCAGAATTAAACTGAGTAATACATTTCAAACTCAAGTGGGTGAACCGCTGTGTTGATTGCTTCAACATCTTGAGACTTAAGTTTGATGTAAGAATCAATGAAGTCATTAGAGAATACGCCGCCAGCTGTTAAGAATTCACGATCTGAATCTAGAGCTTGTAATGCGATATCTAGAGATTCTGCAACTTTTGGAATTTCTGCCGCCTCTTCTGCTGGAAGGTCGTACAGATCTTTATCCATTGCTTCGCCTGGATTGATCTTGTTCTTAATGCCGTCAAGACCTGCCATCAGCATTGCAGAGTAACTTAAGTATGGGTTAGCTGCTGGGTCACCAAAACGAACTTCGATACGACGTGCTTTCGGGCTTGGTACCACAGGGATACGAATAGAAGCAGAACGGTTACGTGCAGAGTATGCAAGCATAACAGGTGCTTCAAAACCAGGGACAAGACGCTTGTATGAGTTAGTCGTTGGGTTAGCAAATGCGTTGATAGCACGAGCGTGTTTAATGATACCGCCAATGAAGAAGATAGCCATTTCAGATAGGCCACCGTACTTATCGCCAGCAAATAAGTTTTGCCCATCTTTGTTCAATGACATATGAACGTGCATACCTGAACCGTTGTCACCAACAAGAGGTTTTGGCATGAAAGTCGCTGTTTTACCGTAAGCGTGAGCTACGTTATGAACAACATACTTATAGATTTGAGTTTCATCTGCTTTGTTTGTTAGCGTGTTGAAGCGTGTTGCGATCTCATTTTGACCCGCAGTTGCTACTTCATGGTGGTGTGCTTCAACAACAAGACCCATTTCTTCCATGATTAAACACATAGCAGAACGGATATCTTGAGATGAATCAACAGGAGCTACTGGGAAGTAACCGCCTTTAACGCCAGGGCGGTGACCTTTGTTGCCGCCTTCGTATTCTGTACCTGAGTTCCATGCTGCTTCAATATCATCAATCTTAAAGAAAGAGCCAGACATATCAGTGTTAAAGCGAACATCATCAAATAAGAAGAATTCTGGTTCGGGACCAACTAAAACGGTATCAGCAAGACCCGTTGAGCGTAGGTAGTCTTCAGAGCGTTTTGCGATAGAGCGAGGATCACGATCGTAACCTTGCATTGTTGTTGGTTCAAGAATGTCACAACGAACATTTAATGTTGGGTCTGCAGTGAACGGGTCAAGAACCGCACTTGCTGCATCTGGCATCATTACCATGTCAGATTCGTTAATGCCTTTCCAGCCTGCAACTGAAGAACCATCAAACATTTTACCTTCTTCAAAGAAGTCGGCGTCAACTTGATGAGAAGGAATTGAGATATGTTGCTCTTTACCTTTTGTATCGGTAAAGCGTAAATCAATAAATTTTACTTCGTTCTCTTGAATTAGAGCTAATACGTTTTCTACTGACATGTAGGATAACCTCCAGTGTTATAATATAAATATCGGCCAGCTAAGCTGTTATTTGCTATATAGCTAGAACTGTGCCAAAAGTAATAATCCTTTATTATTAATGACTTGCGTTTTTTATTTACTAAAAACCATTTTTAACTGCACTAATTTGATCCCTGATTGCACCATTATTGTGCGTTGCAATAGGAAGGAGCAGATAAAAATAAATTGTCATTAATTACTTCTATCCGCTATTCAGCAGTGAAATGGAAAATTTGTCAATCTAATTCCAACATAAAATTAAATTACCAATAACAATTGCCTTGTTAAGTTATTGATAATTAAACTCTTTAGTTTTTTGGTAAAGATAATAAAGTCATTAGGTTGGTTGCTTAAATCTCGTCGGAATTGGTCGTTTTTACAGCGTTTTTTGGGGCTGTATTAAATTAATTTAAAAATAATTGTGTCTTTAATCACATATTTCGTGGGTTTTGCGCTAAAATCTGTTAAATTATTGACCGTTTTTAAACCAAGTAGTGCCAATGGTGGCTCTACATGCTCTGAGTGAATTTGAATCCATGTCTACTCCACAGATTGATAAACTAAGAAATATCGCAATTATTGCGCACGTTGACCACGGTAAAACAACCTTGGTTGATAAGCTATTACAACAATCAGGCACACTAGAATCATCTCGTGGTGAGACTGAAGAACGCGTAATGGACTCGAACGACATCGAGAAAGAGCGTGGTATTACGATCCTTGCTAAAAATACAGCAATTAACTGGAACGATTACCGCATCAACATCGTAGATACTCCTGGACACGCCGATTTCGGTGGTGAAGTTGAGCGTATCATGTCTATGGTTGATTCTGTTCTTCTTATCGTAGATGCTGTTGACGGCCCAATGCCTCAAACGCGTTTCGTTACACAAAAAGCATTCTCACACGGCCTTAAGCCAATCGTTGTAATCAACAAGATTGACCGTCCTGGTGCTCGTCCTGATTGGGTTATGGATCAAATCTTTGACCTATTCGACAACTTAGGCGCAACTGATGAGCAACTAGACTTCACTACTGTTTACGCTTCAGCACTTAACGGCTGGGCAACAATGGAAGAAGGCGAGACTGGCGAAAACATGGAACCATTGTTCCAAGCAGTAGTTGATAACGTAGAAGCACCAAACGTAGATATCGAAGGTTCTCTACAAATGCAAGTTTCTCAACTAGATTACAACTCTTATGTTGGTGTTATCGGTGTTTGTCGTGTTACTCGTGGTTCTGTAAAAGCAAACCAACAAGTAACTATCGTAGGCGCTGATGGTTCTAAACGTAACGGTAAAGTAGGTACTGTTCTTGGTTACCTAGGTCTTGACCGTCACGAAGTTGAAGTTGCAAATGCTGGTGACATCATTGCAATCACAGGTCTTGGTGAGCTGAAAATTTCAGACACAATCTGTGACGTAAACAACGTTGAAGCGATGAAGCCACTGTCTGTTGATGAACCAACAGTAACAATGACTTTCCAAGTAAACAACTCACCTTTCGCTGGTAAAGAAGGTAAGTTCGTTACTTCACGTAACATCCTTGAGCGTCTAGAAAAAGAACTAGTTCACAACGTAGCATTACGTGTTGAGCAAGCGTCAGATCCAGATAAATTCCGCGTATCAGGCCGTGGTGAACTTCACCTATCTATCCTGATCGAAAACATGCGTCGTGAAGGTTTCGAGCTAGCAGTATCTCGTCCAGAAGTTATCATCAAACATGATGAAAACGGTGTTCTAACAGAACCGTTTGAAACAGTAACTATTGATGTTATGGAAGAGCACCAAGGTGCAATCATGGAAAACATCGGTATCCGTAAGGGTGAGCTAACAGATATGGCTCCTGATGGTAAAGGCCGTATTCGTATGGACTTCATGATGCCTTCTCGTGGTCTTATCGGTTTCCAAACTGAATTCCTAACAATGACGTCTGGTTCTGGTCTAATTTACCACTCGTTTGATCACTACGGTCCACACAAAGGTGGCGAAATTGGTCAACGTGCTAACGGCGTATTAATCTCGAACGGTATGGGTAAAGCAGTAACTTACTCTCTATTCAACCTTCAAGATCGTGGCCGTTTATTTGCAGAGCACGGTGATGAAGTATATGAAGGTCAAATCATCGGTATTCATAACCGTGCTAACGACCTGACTATCAACTGTCTACGTGGTAAGCAACTGACTAACGTACGTGCATCTGGTACTGATGAAGCTCAAACGCTTTCTCCTGCTATCAAATACACACTTGAGCAAGCTCTAGAATTCATCGATGATGACGAGCTAGTAGAAGTAACACCAGTAAGCATCCGTATCCGTAAGCGTCATCTTACAGAGAACGATCGTAAACGTGCTGGTCGTGCACCTAAGTAATTATTGATTCGGATTTAGCTTTAGTTAAATCACAAATCGAATAAAATTTAAAATCCCTTTGCAGTTGACTGCAAGGGGATTTTTTTTATCTGTTATGATGTATAGAGATTGATATTTTAAAGAGTAAATCGATGGAAGAAAAAATCAAACATAAGCTAAGGATTAGCTGGTCATATCTACTTTTCTTAAAGCAACGAATTATTCATGACAGACTAACCGTCAGTGCAGGCTATATGGCCTACATTACGTTATTGTCTTTGGTGCCGTTAATTACCGTTTTATTATCTGTATTGTCGCAATTTCCAGTATTCTCTGGCGCAGGTGACACAATACAGGCATTCGTGATTCAGAATTTTGTACCGGCAGCCAGTGATGCAGTTGAAGCCAGTTTAAAGGAGTTTATTTCTAATACTGGGAAGATGACGGCAGTCGGCTCAGGGTTTTTATTTGTTGCTTCGGTAATGCTGATTTCTGCTATCGATAAAAGTTTGAATTATATTTGGCGAGTAAAGAAAAAGCGTCGTCCAATGTATTCATTTTCTTTGTATTGGATGATTTTAACTTTAGGCCCTTTATTGGTTGGGGCAAGTTTAGCAGCAACCTCATATGTGACTTCACTGAAGATCATGGATGATGAAATAGTGTCGAGTTTTTACCGGACTTTATTGGGTTGGTTGCCTATCATATTGTCGTTCTCAGCATTTGTTGGTTTGTATTTACTAGTACCAAACAAAAAAGTTCGAATAACGCATGCGCTTGTTGGGGCTATGTCTGCAGGTTGCTTATTTGAGTTTAGTAAAGTGGGGTTTGCGCAATACATAACACAATTTCCATCATACCAAGTGATTTATGGCGCGTTGGCAGCGGTACCAATTTTATTTGTTTGGGTTTATTTATGTTGGATTATTGTCTTAATTGGCGCTGAAATTACAGCAAGTCTCGGCGAGTTTGAGGGATGGAGAGCTGGTAAGGTAAGCACCAATATATTGGAATCAGACATTAAAGCATTAACAGAACAACAAGGGTTGATAGAAAGTGATAGCACTGATCCAGAGAGTAAGTGAAGCTGCTGTAAAAGTAGATGGCGAAATTACCGGTGAAATTAATCAAGGTCTATTAATTTTATTAGGCGTTGAAAAAGAAGATGATGAAGCAAAAGCTAAGCGTCTAATGGAAAGAGTATTAACTTACCGAATTTTTGAAGATCAAGACGGTAAGATGAACTTAAATGTGCAACAAGTAAATGGTAGCGTATTGGTTGTATCGCAATTTACGCTGCCTGCAGATACAAAGAAGGGCACTCGTCCAGGATTTTCAAAAGGGGCGCATCCTGTGGATGCAGAGCGCTTATATGACTACTTCTCTGACTTATGTGAAGGGAAGTTACATACTCAGAGAGGGCGTTTTGCTGCGGACATGAAGGTCTCGCTAGTGAATGATGGGCCAGTGACGTTCTGGTTGCAGGTTTAAGGGCAAGGGCGAGGTTCGAGGAGTAACGCTGAGAGTTTATATTCGCTTGCTGTTTTGCTCTTCCCCCTTAGTAAGGGGGAGGTTGGGAGGGGGTCAAGAACTAACAGCGTATAATCAAGGTAGATTCGTATTTAATTCTACCTGTATCGCAATGACCCCTCCCTAGCCCTCCCCTTATTAAGGGGAGGGAACAGTATTGTGACCGCTGCAATCACCACGCTCACCCTGAACCCTTAGCTCTTCCTCGCTCCTAACAACAATAAAAGGATTTATATGTTTCGATTGATCACACCAACCACAGACGCGGAATTAAAAGCGTATTACCATTTTCGTTGGCAAGTATTGCGTGAGCCCTGGCGTCAGCCTGAAGGTTCTGAGCGTGATGCGTATGATGACATGAGCCAACATCGAATGATTTTAGATGGTCGTGATCAACCTGTCGCAGTAGGGCGTTTATATTTAACGCCTGATAATGATGGCCAAATTCGCTATATGGCCGTTGCAGCACATTGTCGAGGCAAAGGTATAGGCGCATTGATTTTAGTGGCTCTGGAGTCTTATGCGCGCCAAGAAAACGCTAAACGTCTGGTATGTAATGCTCGTGAAGATGCAATTCCTTTCTATGTGAGAAATGGATTTACTAACCAAGGTGAACTGAGTGATGAGAGAGGCCCAATTCGTCACCAACAAATGCTTAAACATTTAGATCCTCTGGCTGATGTACTTCGACGTCCAGATTGGTGCGCAGAGCTTCAAAAACGTTGGGAAAATGAAATTCCAATCAGTGATAAAATGGGCATAAAAATCACCCAATATACAGGTTATCGCTTTGAAGTCAGTGCGATTTTAAATGCGAATCTAAACCCTCATAATACGATGTTTGCAGGCAGTATTTTTACCATGGGCACCCTGACTGCTTGGGGGATGGTATGGCTACTGTTAAAAGAACGAGGCTTAGATTCCAGCAGTATTATGTTGGTTGATAGTCATATTCGTTATCGCCAACCGATCACTGAAAACCCAAAGGGCATAACGTCACTCAACTGTTTGCAAGGGGATTTTGACCGCTTGAAATCAGGTAAACGAGCCAGAGTGAAAGTGAAAGTTGATTTATGTAATGGGAATCAACCTGCGGCCGAGTTTATTGGGACGTTTATGTTGATGAGGGACTAGAAACTATACGTGTTACTAACTAGACCGCTTCGCTTCTATAAGAGCAACAGCAAGAGCAGAATTCAGATCGCTACGCTTGCAGAGTTCAGAGGGACCTCTCTTGCTTTTATAGTTTCTAGTTAGCGAAGCGTATAGTCTCTAGCTTTACTAAGCTCTCGCTCTTAATCAGCCGCCTGCATTCTTGCCCACCACGCTTCATCTGCAACGATCTGCCCAGTTTCATCAAGCTGTGGTAATTCAAGACCTTTACGTTTGGCTACTTTCGCAAGTACAGGGTGACCACGTTCAAACAGCACCTTATTGATGTATTCTTTAGGTAACATACTCTCTTCACGGTCATACATACCGGCTAAATCGCGTTGACGTTGTGCTTCATATAAAACCAATGCACTAGCAACAGAAACATTCAGAGATTGCACCATACCGACCATAGGAATAATAATATCCTGATCTGCAAGAGCTAAAGCTTCTTTACTGATCCCTGTTTTTTCGCTGCCTAAAATGATAGCTGTTGGCTTGGTGTAATCAACCTCACGAAAATCTACCGCCGTATCAGATAAGTTAGTTGCTAAAATTTGCATGCCTTGTGCTTTTAATACCGCAACAGCGTCCTCAATACTCTTATGAGTTTCAACATCAACCCAATTACGAGCACCCGCGGACGTATGTCCAAGCATTTGCATTTGCTCTGTTGGCCATACCGCATGAATCTTATGGATGCCGGTTGCATCAGCGGTACGAACAATGGCAGAAACGTTATTGGATTTATGGGTTTCTTCTAAGCACAGAGTAAGATCAGTTTGACGAGCTTTTAATACTGAAGTAATTCGTTGATAGCGTTCTAAGTTCATGATTTTAATTCTTGGGATAGGTGAAAGGGACTAGGGATAAGTAAGGGGAAGCTAGCTATACGCTGCGCTGACTAGAAACTAGACCGCTTCGCTTCTATAAGAGCAAAAGCAAACCGAGGTCTGCTTTTGCTTTTCCTGAAAACTAATAACTCACCACGCCAACTATATCGGCACTTATAGTCTCTAGTTAGCGTAGCGTATAGTTTCTAGTTCTTATGTCTACGAACTTTAAGCGCATGTGGCATAACACGAATACGACGCATGATCTCCGCTAAGTGCGTACGATCTTTAGCCGTTAATTCAACCGTAATTGTATATAAACGGCCATCTTTCTCTTCGGTACTAATACCACGGATGTTTGAGCCCGTACCTGCAATTACATTGGCTAAATCGGCTAATGCACCTTGGTGGTTTTGGATATCAATATCCAGAGCAGTAGCAAACTCTTGATCGAATTCATCAGCCCATTCAACCCCCATGTACTTATCAAGTTCTTTTTGATAACCACGAACGTTCGCACACTCTTCCATGTGAACCACAAGACCACGGCCAGGGCTTACATGAGCAATGATGTGATCGCCAGGGATCGGACGACAACAATTAGCGAAGGTCAGCAAAATACCATCAGCACCACGGATAGGTAATTTTTTACCAGTACTGGTTTCAATGTTTGATGAGTCTTGCTCTGTTAGTTCATCCGCATCGCCAAGTAGACGACGAGCAACCACAATACTCATTAACTCACCAAGACCAATGGCCGCCAGTAAATCCTCAGTGTCTGCAAGCTTAAGATCAGACAGAACATGCGTAATGTTATCTTGTGAAATATCATCCAGAGAGACATTGTGGCCCAGCGCATGGTTAAGTAGACGGCGACCTAAAATCACAGAGTCTTCTTTACGCATGGTTTTCAGTACTTGACGGATCTTAGTACGTGCTTTTGAGGTAACAACATAGTTTAACCAAGCCGCATTTGGACGCGCACCTGGAGCACTGATGATCTCAACCGTTTGGCCGCTCTTTAGTGGTTTACTTAGAGGGTAAGGCTGGCGGTTAACGCGTGAACCAACACAGCTGTTACCAACATCAGAGTGAACAGCGTAGGCAAAATCAACCGCGGTTGCGCCAACAGGCAGTTCAAAAATGCGGCCTTTTGGCGTGAAGACGTAAATTTCATTCGGGAATAGATCCGATTTTACGTTTTCAATAAATTCAAATGAGCTACCTGCACTTTGTTGCAGTTCAAGTAAGCTTTGCATCCAACGCTGAGCTCGGATTTGAGCGGTAGTGCTAGAGTTGTCGCCTTCTTTGTACGACCAATGTGCAGCAACACCTTTGTTTGCCATCTGCTCCATATCTTCAGTACGGATCTGCACTTCAACAGGGACGCCGTGAGGGCCAACCATTGAGGTGTGAAGAGATTGGTAACCATTGGCTTTTGGTACAGCAATATAATCTTTAATACGACCAGGACGAGGTTTATAAATACTATGAACCTGACCTAGTGCGCGATAACACGTATCGACATTGTCTGTAATCACTCGAAACGCGTAGATATCCATAATGGTATGGAAACGCTGCTCTTTATTTTTCATTTTATTGTAAATAGCGAACAGATTTTTTTCTCTACCAATCACACGACCTTTAATGCCAGCTTCAGCAATACGGCCTTCAATTTCAGAGTGGATTTTTTGGATCATTTCTTTACGGTTACCACGAGCTGACTTTACCACTTCTTTTAATACGCGATAGCGATTTGGGTAAAGGGCTTCAAAACCTAACTCTTCAAGTTCAGTTTTAATGTTGTGGATACCAAGGCGATGCGCCAAAGGAGAGAATATTTCTAAGGTTTCACGAGCAATGCGACGACGTTTATCAGGGCGTAATGCACCTAATGTACGCATGTTGTGGGTACGGTCAGCAAGTTTGATCAAAATAACGCGGATGTCTTGCACCATCGCCATGACCATTTTTCGGAAGTTTTCAGCCTGCGCTTCTTTTTTATCGCGGAACTTGAGTTTGTCCAGCTTAGAAACGCCATCCACTAATTCAGCAACGGTATCGCCAAATTGTTCTGCTAGCTCTTCCTTGCTAACTTCAGTGTCTTCAATAACATCGTGAAGCAGTGCAGCCATTAGCGTTTTATGGTCGAGTCGCATTTCTGCAAGAATACGAGCCACAGCTACTGGGTGAATGATGTAAGGTTCGCCACTTGAGCGAGTCTGCCCTTCATGGGCCTCTTTTGCTACCAGGTAAGATCGACGAAGAGCCTCAATGTGAGGCTCTGGCAGGTAATCTTTGGCAACATCTTTCAGGCTATCGAATAAATCCAAATTTCGCCCCGTCAGGTTTGCTGTAATTTATAATCTATAAAAGATTATAGAGATTAACGATTGTGTGTGATTGAGCTTACTGCTGCTAATTCAGCGGCATCTTGCTCTTGTTGCTCTTGACGTTCACGAGCATCAAGTAATTCTTTAGTGATCAGGCCTTCTTCAATTTCACGAAGAGCGATAACAGTAGTTTTATCGTTCTCTTCAGGCACTAGCGCATCTTTACCACCAGTTTGCATTTGACGTGCGCGACGAGATGAAACTAAAACAAGGTCGAAACGGTTGCCGATTTTTTCAACTGCGTCTTGAACGGTTACACGTGCCATGAGGACTCCAATTTATTAACAAAAATAGTTATATGTTGAGAAAGTATACAAGTAACTAGTATAAGTTTCTAGCTAGGGTTACGAGATACTAATAGAAATACGAAGAAATTAGTCAGCTAATAGCGCGTCTAACATGCCTTTGTATTTCATAGTTTGTTTGTCTTGCTTTAAACGCTCTGCACGGATAATGGCGCGGAAGTCCATTTGTGCAGTATCAAAGTCATCATTAATAATCACATAATCGTATTCATCATAGTGAGATATTTCTGACTTTGCTTCGCTCATGCGCTTAGCAATAACAGCGTCGCTGTCTTGACCACGTGCATTTAGGCGTCGTTCAAGTTCTCCATTTGATGGAGGTAAAATGAACACACTTTTTGCTAAAGGCATTTGTTCACGGATTTGACGAGCACCTTGCCAGTCAATGTCCAAGAATACATCAATGCCTTTATCAAGCGTTTCTTCGATCCATACACGAGAGGTTCCGTAATAATTACCAAACACTTCCGCGTATTCTAAGAATTCATTTTTTCCAATCAACTCTTCAAAATGCTCTTTCTGAATAAAGTGATAATGAACACCATCAGTTTCTCCTGGACGCATACCACGAGTAGTATGAGACACAGAGACTTTCATTGCATAAGTTGGGTTGCTTTCTAACAGTGCCGTGATCAAACTCGACTTACCAGCACCACTTGGCGCTGACACAATATAAAGTGTACCTTTACTCATGATAGATTCTCTTGGGAGTTATGGCATTTCTCTTTAAGTTACACTTTAAAAGGTAAAATAAAGATGGATGCGAAGCATAGAAAATTGGGTGGCGAAGAATAGCACAATCAAGAATTAATTTGAATGAAATAAATACGCTAATTGAAATAATAATTTTGTGTTAACTTGGCTTGGCACTATCATTAGAGTGCAACCAATTAATTATCATATTTATTATAGCAATAACGGTGGATAACTCCTTATGCCTTCTCATTTACCCAAATCATTTAGTAAGCCCTTCTTAAAAGTATTTCATATTTTAGAGGCGGTTCTGTTGGTTGCGATCACATTAGCGACCTTATTTGCCATGGTGAATGAATTTATCCATGTGTTTTCTGTAAGACAGATCCAGCTAACTGATATTTTATTGATGTTTATCTATCTTGAAGTGCTCGCGATGGTGCAGCAGTTTGTGATGAACGGAAAAATCCCAGTGCGTTACCCTATCTATATCGCCATGATGGCTATTGCTCGTTATATCACTTTAGGTATGAAAGAGATTGATGCGGTATTAGTGGTTTGGTTGGCGCTAGCGGCCTTTATCCTTGCTGCAGCGACATTATTGATCCGTGTTGGGCATCATTATTGGCCATATGAAATAAACGAAAACAAACATTATGATGAGTAGTTTTGATTAAGTCGTTTTAACGCGGTGCAGCCAATTAAAAAGCCTCACAGAGGGTATCTATGAGGCTTTTTTCATGTTTATTAACTCAGGAGGCGTTGTGCTTTTTTGACAACCTGAGGGGATTGGTCATGTAAATAATGCGCAATCATTTCTTCCGTATTCGTATAGCTATCTAATACATCAAGCAACTGCAATTTATCTTTTGTATGCAAGTTGTTCATTTCTACAAATAGCACCTTGCTGTGAGCAAGAGATAAAAGATACCTTTCAAACACATCTTCATGGCTTGTTAAGCTGTATTCAATTAACCGTGCGATAGGGGTATTTTGTTCTAATAAATAATCTAATAGTAGTTGTTGCTGTTCATCTGAATATCCATCGTCATGGTCTTTTGCATAACTATTTGCGATGAATTCCACTCCAGAAATCGAATGGTGTATTAAAAATTGCACCAGACGATCGCGTTTTAAGGTATCCAATTTCCATATAACATCCTCGATCCCAGCGTAACCGCGATAATCAGAACCCGTGTTTAAGTCCTGATCGCAGTGTAAATGGTAATAGGCCTGCATATCTTCTAATGAGACGTCACCAGAAAGGTATGCCGTTAAGTGTTGATGGAAGGCATTGGCTTTTTCTTGGCGTGTTGTCTTGTCTAATCTTGCCTTCGATGGATCAATGCTGACATAAGAAAAACGCGTCAATACATCATCAATATCAGGCTGACAAAGGTCTGTGAACTCAGGGTATTTTTGTTGTACTCGATGATAAAACCCTAAGCGTGATTTTTGTTTTACACGTTGCAACCCAACTTCTAACTCTTGAGCCTTTCTCTTATTAATAGAGCCGAACATGGAATTATCATCACTATTTATCTCACTGTAGATGGATATCATGGATGGATCATAATCCTCTTCTGTCGGATTGACGGCTTGATAGGCTAATGATGCAGAAGCAGGGATGCCAATTTTTATTAAATGATCAAAAAAATCAATACGTTTTATGATGTCACCAAAATCCGCACTTGCATTTGGGGTTTCTGTTTTGATGATGTGATTTAACGTACGTTGTGGTGCGACTTCTACATAGAAATTGAGAAGTCTATTTACTAATATTTTGATTTTTAAAGGTATACGCTGTGATAAAAAATAAACAGCAATACACGCAGGTTGCCCTTTTCGAAATGAAAATAGTTTATAATAAGGTTGCTCCTGACTAATGAGACGATCTTCGTCTGCTTTTAGGTGTTGTTTGAGCAAGGTTGAAATCAATAACTGAGCGCTTTTTTCATTGCCATCTATTGGCGGTAATTCTGTAAAATGCTGGGTTATAAGTGCAACCTCTTCCTTAGAAAGCCCTTTTTTAATTTGATTTCCGTGATTGTCATAATTAGGAGATGAGGCAAGGTGACAGCGTTGAAAGAGCGCTCTTAACCAAGATGAGATGAACGATTCTGAGATAAAGTCGATCAAATATTGGGTTAACTCATCATATTGATTCGCATTAAAATCATTGCGAATTTGATGGGCAGCAAGAGCGTGGCACACCAAACTATCAGCGTTCCAGTCACACGCCATCACGGATGGGCGATCAAGCGAAACAAGACGATCAAAGGATCGTAAATGATTCGCTTCAACGTCGTGATTATAAATATCCTCAATTAACGCATTGAACATGTTGATTTGTTTACTACGAAGAATATCGAGATCGTTCTCGTCATTTTCTTCGAGATTTGTGTAGCGCAAATCAAAGGCTTCATGAGAGATGACATTGTACTCATCAACCAGCATGTCACGGGTATTATCGTGAAGTTCGTCGACATCCATTAGGCGTTGGAAAACGTCAAGAGTACGTAGCAGTAATGCTTTTGGATCGGAATGCGGCTCTTTCTCCAACACGTTAGAATCAAGACGTACAGTGAGCGATAGTGTTAATCCACCTTGAGAGTGGTGGGTGGTGTTGTCACTGCGTTCTGACTCATCGAATAAATCGATACAAAATTCCCCGAGGATGCGATGTAAGCGCTCATCAAATGCATCCATACTACCGAGATGCCAATCCGTTTGTTGTTTTAATGCAAGGTTTTTATCCTTGATGAGTTTGGCTATATCAACCGGTTCTATGTCGTTAAGTACATTAAGATTATTGCCATGTTGAATATAATCCCAAAGATCAGCACCATTATTGAAACCGTCAACAAAGAACGCTTTCATATCTTGGATTGCTTTTCCTTTCACATAGTGATCATTGTCATCATAAGCGCGATGGATCGCTTCTGACTGTTGGTTTTTTTCGGACATTACAATGAGAGGTGTGTAAACCATGGCATGTAGTCGAGCTTCTAGCGTATGGATTTCATTTTCTAATGTGCCATTAATAAACCACTCTTGCAGAGGAAGTTGGTCTTCATCCTCACTCTCATCCCACCGGATTTGCATCGTAAGGAAAAAAGGAGCGACAACTGAAATGTCTTTGTCCTCGTCCTCCTCTATTTTCGAGTAAGCCAATAACGGCATTTCCTTGAAGCGTTGAATTAATGCGTGCTGGAAATAATGATAATCATCAGGGTGTTGTTGTAGGTGTTTCGCAAGTGAAGGATGACTTTCACTATAAGGCATACCACAATCTATCTCTGCATAAAAAGCATAGCGTAATTCGGTAGAGTCACACCATACATAGGCGTTAATGGTGTCCTTTGTCCAACCAAGATGAGAGAGGAGAGAGGATAAGTAATCACCAGAGTGGATGACATGCTCAAAATCCCAATAAGGAATGTGCAATTGTGCGAGTAACCAAGAGCAATCAGGGTGAATACGAGCAAGAAGGTAGAGTGCTTCTAGCCCAAAAACATGCATGTCATCAACCCACATATCAGAAGTATCATTAACGCAACGAGCGTAATGAACCATGGCTTTAGCGGTCTCGATAATATCGTTTTTTAGTTCATTAAATTGTAGAGCATGGGCAAAAAATAAAACCTCAGAAACGTAGGAACCATCACCGAAAGAGAATACGTGTGATGAAGGCACATAACGCTCTTCATTGATCTGAAAGCATTCATCCAGAACGGGTCGGCATGACCCAGCATCGGCTAACTGTAATGGCTCAGGTAATTGATTGTCTTTAATTGATACAAATTCCACATTAAAAAAAGTAGAAAAGTCGGCATCTTTAAATGCTTCTTTTGTATACAGTAATTGTTGGTAACGGTGTAGTGCGGCGCGAATAGAGTGAGGGTTATTTAGCTCAACTTCAATGGTTATGTTCTTTGGAAAATATTCCATATTATTATCTCTTAGGCGTACTTTGATGAGTAATGAATCGTTTAGTGTGTAGCGACAGGATGGGTTGGATTGACAAAGAAACTCTGTTGCAATAAGCACTGCTCTCCATACCAACTACGAAAGCGCCAAACACCACGATAGCATTCTGCTGGCTCCATAACATAAAGCACAAAATTGGTTTTATTTGGCACCATTAAATCCGACCATTTGTCTGAAAAAATGCACTCACCAAATTCATTAAATACATCAACTTGATTGATGACATTTACGTTGTCAGTTGGATAATCGTCAGGATTCTTTACATGGTATGTAATGCCGAGATAATCATTGACGTTAACTTGTACGCCTTTTTTCTGTTCATTAGGGCGTTGTGATATGTTTTTAGCGCCATTAGGGAATACACCGTATCCGGTTACTGTTGACGGGTGAGCTGGCCAATCTACATTACGTAATGCGACTTGCCACTCAGCATTGGGTGAGTAAGCGAGAAAACGCGGGTTATTAAAATAGCATTGAGCATGTTCTAGTACTAATTGAGTGATCTGACTAAAAGCCAATGTTTGAGATGCTTCTTTATGAAAATCAAAAAACTGTACCGTATCGGATAACCAAATATTGCCAGATTTTAGGTGACTATCATCTTTTTCAAATAGCCTGTATGCCTGTTGAATTACCCATTCTCGTTCTGCTTTTTCTGCATCGCTAAATGATGTATTCGTATATCGAACCGTTTGATGTGCAAGTTGCTGAATATTGCGATCACTTAATGGAAATAAAACGTGTTGTTCTGTTGTGCATTCAAGAGGGTGAGCACTTATTGCTGTCTTAATATTATGGTGAATTAAGAGATCTTCTTTTAGTAAATTGCTAGCAAATTTAGGCTCATTTAACATGGTAATGGCCATATTGAGGCACTGTTGTTGAAGTTCGTTATAATTTCCTCTCCACTTCTCTTGGCTTTCATCATCCATCGTAGTGGGTTGTGGGCACAATAGGTCTAAAATAATTGATAATTGAGTCAACTCAGGGTGAGGCAAGGTATGACTTAGCGTCTCCATTTGACTCAAGGTATTCGAGATTGATGTTAATTGCTGCTTTAATTCATAAATTTTATCTTTAAGGTATTTTACTCTGCTCGCGCGGTTTGGTAAGTCGGAAAAGCGTTGGCAAGTGGCAACATAGCCTTGGCCTTGCGTGAACAGCTTGTCGACAAGAAACGCATGCATAAAATAAGGGACATGCGCACTTTTCGCATATTCATTACGATGAGTATGGTAATAAGTCGAGTTGTCTCCAATGGAGAGTTGTTGTTTTAGTAACTGTTTTATTTGATCTGGTAGTCCATCTGAATGATGGCTGATCATTAACAATAAGTAATGCCAGCAATCAATGGCTCCACGCCAATAGATGAGGGCTTTTTGAGTAATAAAGAACGTGTTATTAGTTACCGTTAGGGTTGTTAATGCTTTATATACTGAGGGAAACTGGTCGCTATTGCAGGTTATTAAGGCGTTAATAGCCGGTAAAAGCCACAAATGAAGATCGGCATCAGAAACGCTAGCTTGCTCCGTGTAAGCCTTCCTGCATAATATATTAATATAATCTTCGATTTGTTGGCGACCGAGTGGTGTCGTAATCAATAGAGTAAATGTTTCAGGACTTGGGATATTATGTATCGTTGAAGAGTGAGATATATTGTGAATCACATCAGCAAACAAAATGTTTATTGATGATGGTGTATCAGTAGCCATATATTTTCCTAGCATGTATCAACATGTTTATTTTTAAACAAAAAAAGCCTCTGTTTTCAGAGGCTTTTGATGTTAATCATTGATAATGAGTCTTGTAATAAAGATTATTCAATATTTTGAATTTGCTCACGCATTTGTTCGATCAGTACTTTTAACTCAACCCCCGATGCGGTGATGTCTGTGCTGATAGATTTAGACGCCAGCGTATTTGCTTCACGGTTAAATTCTTGCATCATAAAATCAAGTTTACGGCCGCAAGCACCGCCTTTCTTCATTACATTAGTGGTTTCTTTTACGTGTGAATCTAAACGGTCTAGCTCTTCAGCTACGTCAGATTTTTGAGCAAGAAGGATAAGCTCTTGTTCAACACGAGAAGAATCTAATTCAATTTTCGCATCTTCAAATTTAGTTAGAAGACGGTTACGTTGCCATTCTAAAATCTCAGGCATGCGAGCTCGAACTTTCGCGGCTTCTTCAGTGATCGCATCTAAACGTTGGACGATCAGTGCTTTCATGTTTTCGCCTTCGCTTGCACGCGCTTCAACGAAATCATTTACAGCCAGTTCAAATTCAGCCAATAGTTCTTTATTGATTGAATCGAAATCTTGCTCAGGCACTTCCATCACTCCTTGCCATTGCAGAACTTGGAAAGGGTTAATGCCGCCTTCGCCAGATTCTGTTTTTACCCACTGCGCCGCTTTAATTACTTGGCGAGCTAAATCTTCATTAATTTTTAGTTCGCTGCTTGCTGCGTTGTTTGATTCAAAACGTAGGTGGCATTCAACTTTACCGCGAGCAAGACGCTTACGGAAACGCTCACGAAGAACAGGTTCTAAACCACGGAACTGTTCTGGCATACGGAAATAGGTTTCTAAATAGCGTTGGTTTACTGAGCGGATCTCCCACACAGCAGTTCCCCAATCGCCTTTTACTTCGCGGCGTGCATAAGCCGTCATACTGTAGATCATGTAAGCGTCCTCAAATCATCAATAGGAAGGATGATGAATAAAATATCGCGATACTATAACAGATAAGCGCAATAGTGAGTAACTAGAGAAACGGGAGCTATGCTTTATTATACGAGTTCGGTATAATCGCCGACAATTTGTCATAATCAAGGTATCTGCCATGCGTCCTAGCGGAAGAACAGCTCAGCAAGTCCGTCCAATTACACTTACTCGTAACTTTACTGCACACGCAGAAGGTTCAGTATTAGTTGAATTTGGTAATACGAAAGTAATTTGTACTGCAAGTGTTGAAGAAAATGTTCCTCGCTGGTTAAAAGGTAAAGGTAAAGGCTGGGTAACGGCTGAATACGGCATGCTACCTCGCGCAACACACACTCGTAACCGTCGTGAAGCGGCAAGTGGTAAGCAAGGTGGTCGTACGATGGAAATCCAACGTTTGATCGCTCGTAGCCTACGTGCAGCCGTTGACCTAGAAGCACTAGGTGAGCAAATGATCACTGTTGACTGTGACGTTATTCAAGCTGACGGTGGTACTCGTACTGCCTCTATCACAGGCGCAAGTGTTGCATTAGCAGATGCTATCAATCACATGATTGCATCGGGTAAGTTAAAGACGAATCCAATGAAAGGCCATGTTGCTGCGGTTTCTGTAGGTATTTATAACGGCGAAGCGATTTGTGACCTTGAGTATTTAGAAGACTCAGCAGCCGATACTGATATGAACGTCGTAATGATGGAAGATGGTAAAATGATTGAGGTGCAGGGCACGGCAGAAGAAGCGCCGTTCTCTCACCAAGAATTGTTAGACATGCTGGCTCTGGCGCAACAGGGCATCAATGATATTATTGAGAAGCAGAAAGCGGCGTTGGCCGAATAATTGATTTTTAATGGCTCCTGATTCAGGGGCTATTTTTTTATGTATAAATAAAGAAGAGCCAGAAACTATACGCTACGCTAGCTAGAAACTATAAGAGCAAAGCACTGCGTTATATGAGTGCTGATGTTTAAGACTTCAATGTTCGCTCTTATAGTCTCTAGTGCGAAGCAATATAGTTAGCGTAGCGTATAGTTTTTTATTTTAAATATCACAATACCAAAAAAGAGAGAATGAAAATGAAAGCATACCAGCGTGAGTTTATTGAATTTGCCCTTGAGAAAGAAGTACTAAAATTTGGTGAGTTTACTTTAAAGTCAGGCCGCACAAGCCCATATTTTTTCAACGCTGGCTTATTTAATACTGGTCGTGATCTAGCGCGTTTAGGTCGTTTTTACGCGGCAGCATTGGCTGATTCAGGTATTGATTACGATGTATTATTCGGCCCAGCGTATAAAGGTATCCCAATCGCTACAACCACAGCAGTAGCGTTAGCAGATCACCATGACACAGATAAGCCATACTGCTTTAATCGTAAAGAAGCAAAAGATCACGGTGAAGGTGGCAACCTAGTCGGCAGCGCTCTTGAAGGTCGTATCATGCTAGTGGATGACGTGATTACGGCTGGTACCGCAATCCGTGAATCAATGGAAATCATCCAAGCAAATGGTGCTGATCTGGCTGGCGTTCTTGTTGCGATTGATCGTCAAGAAAAAGGCAAAGGTGAGTTATCTGCGATTCAAGAAGTTGAACGTGATTTTGGTTGTTCAATTATCTCAATCGTAAGCTTAACTGACTTGATCTCATTCTTAGAAGAGAAAGGCGGTAACGCTGAGCAACTTGAAGCGGTAAAAGCGTACCGTGCAGAGTTTGGTATCTAATTTAAAACACCAAACATAAGGCACTAATAGCGCCTTTTCAATAAAGAACGATAAGTGGTTGGCTTCGGCTCAGCCACTTTTTTTATTTCAGGATTTGGTGTTTGTGGTGGTGTCATATCAACATCTAGCCACTGTTTCATGTTTTGCCATAGTGGTTTATCTAAATCAGGGTGATGAATCAAAAAACTGTTCTTTTCAGAAAACATATTTTGATATGCCTGACTTTCTGACATGGTTCCTAATAACGGGTATTTCATGTGTTGTAGTACTTTATGAACGAACTCGGTGCCTTGTTTGCTTTCTTTACAACGAGTGATCACAAACGCAAGCTCCACTTTGTTTTGTTTAAAAGCTGGTGATTTAATTAAGTCTTTAATAAACCCCAGCATAGAGTGGACATCAATGGGTGAGGGTTGTACCGGAAAGACAATTTTATCCACCATTGAAATGTATTTCTCCATCTCAAATTGACTAAAGTTAGAAGGCGAATCAATTACCGTAATTCGAGTATCTGCTTCTAATCGCAAAGCTAAAGAAAAAGGTACATTAGAAGAAGGCAAAAATTTGGTTGTTCTAACCCCATCGTTTTTGCTTCCCCAAAAGTGACTAGTACCCTGAGGGTCGAGATCGATAATTTCAGTTTTCACATTTTGATGAGCGTAGAAAGATGCCATTGCAATCGCAAAGGTTGATTTCCCAGCACCACCTTTACGGTTGATAACCAGAACCTTTTTGCATTGTGCTCGTTTATATCCGACTAACATATTTACTCACTAATCTATCATGCTCATGCTTTTATTAACTAAATAGTCAATATGACATGTAAAGCTACCTTAATACTTTATTTTATACGTAAAATTTGAAGCTGTTACATAAAAAGTAACAATTTCACCTCTCATTTTTTATGAAATAGCACTTCTATTGCTTAAAGTTACGAGTAAACTGAAATAAGACATATATTGAGGTTAAGCCCATGCAAGAAAACCATAAGATTTTAGTCGTTGATGATGACGCTCGCCTTCGTTCTTTATTGGAGCGTTATTTATCAGAGCAAGGCTTTCAAGTACGTAGCGTAGCCAATAGTGAACAAATGGATCGCTTATTGGCTCGTGAAACATTCCACCTAATGGTATTGGACTTAATGTTGCCAGGTGAAGATGGCCTATCTATTTGCCGTCGTTTACGCAGCGCGAATAATATGTTGCCGATTTTAATGTTGACGGCAAAAGGCGATGAAATCGATCGTATCGTTGGTTTAGAAGTGGGTGCAGATGATTACCTGCCAAAACCATTTAATCCACGTGAACTATTAGCGCGCATTCGTGCGGTTCTGCGTCGTCAAGTAATTGAAGCGCCAGGTGCGCCAAGCGCAGAAGACAAAATGGTTGAGTTTGGTGAGTTCCGTCTAAACTTAGGTACGCGTGAGATGTTCCGCAACGAAGAGCCGATGCCATTAACATCAGGCGAATTTGCAGTACTTAAATCACTTGTGACGAACATGCGTGAGCCAATGTCGCGTGATAAGTTGATGAACATGGCGCGTGGTCGTGAATATTCAGCAATGGAACGTTCTATTGATGTTCAAATTTCTCGTCTTCGTCGCATGATTGAGGAAGATCCAAGTCGCCCCCGTTATATCCAAACGGTGTGGGGATTAGGTTATGTATTTGTTCCTGATGGGGCAGAAGCGTAAGAGATTATTGCGTACTAGAAACGATACGCTTCGCTAACTAGAAACTATAAGAGCATATATAACTGATATGGTGATAAATACACGTACTATTAGTGTTTCTTGCTCTTATAGGAGCGAAGCGATCTAGCAAGCGCAGCGTATAGTTTCTAGTTATCTTCAAATTTATCGTCAATTAGAGAAGATCATGAAAAGTACCTTCGCCAGAACTCTTTTACTCCTTGCATCCCTTCTTATCGCTAGTCAGGTATTCTCTTATCTCGCTGTATTTAATTACGCTTTACTACCTAGTTTGCAGCAGTTCAACCGCATTTTGGCTTATGAAGTGCGTTTAATGTTGGCTGAAGATGTCACATTGAAAAATGGAACAAATATTCAACTAGACCAACCATTACGCCGTCAATTACTAGAGCAGCTTGGTGTCAGTATTCATGATGAGCATGATCCTGAAATGAGAGAATATTATCAAGCAAGCCCAGTTGAATTTTTAAGTGAAGAGATGACTCAGGAGCTAGAGTCCCCAACAGAAGTACGTTTGATACTAGGGGCTGAAAGCTATGTTCTCTGGATGAAAACAGAAGCAATGCCAGAGTTTTATATGCGAATACCGCTTTCGGAGTTACAAGAAGAAGACTTTGCACCGTTATTCAGAAATAGTCTATTTATCGCCTTATTAGTAATTTTGGGTGGGTGGGCATTTATTAAAATTCAAAATCGGCCATTAATGGCTCTGCAAACCGCTGCTCGTAAAGTAGGTAAAGGTGAGATCCCAGAACCATTACCAGAAAAGGGAGCATCAGAAATTCAAGCGGTAACTCGTGCTTTTAACCAAATGTCAAAAGGGATCCAGCAGCTGGAGCAAGACAGAGCATTATTAATGGCGGGGGTGAGCCATGATATTCGTACCCCATTAACACGCATTCGTTTAGCAACCGAAATGATGTCACCTCAAGATGATTACTTAGCTGAAAGTATGATTAAAGATACCGAAGAGTGTAATGAGATCATTGGGCAGTTTATGGATTATCTTAAGCCAGTAGCAAAGCAAGATTTTGTTGATGTTGACTTGAATACCATAGTGAATGAAGTGATTTTGGCCGAAGGGGGCTATGAGCGTGAAATTAAAACCAATCTAGTTGAGATCCCTAAATCTCTTCACGGTAATGCGATAGCCATTAAACGAGTAGTGACTAATTTAGTGGTGAATGCGATCCGTTATGGTGGCGATTGGATTTCGGTATCGACTCGTGTTTCTGCTGATCATAAAACCGCTTGGGTGATTATTGAAGATAACGGCTCGGGTATTGATGAAGCCCAACTAGAGTCGGTATTTGAACCATTTACTCGTGGTGATACAGCGCGAGGCAGTGAGGGAACTGGTTTGGGTTTGGCGATTGTTAAGCGAATTGTCGGTCAACACCAAGGTGCGGTAAGTTTATCGAACCGTCGAGAAGGTGGCTTGAAAGTGCAGGTTGAATTACCGCTGGGGTAGAGCAGTGACGAGGAAGATCGAAAGCAAGTAAAAACAAAAAAGACCGCAGACGATAATCATCTGCGGTCTTTTTTGTTTTTACTCGCTTTTAGATCTTAGCTTCTTCTTTTTCTTCTTCAAACACTTCATTACTTGGAAGGATAATATTAAGAAGAATCGCCGTCACACCACCTGCAGTTACACCTGATGAGAAGATGTTTTTAATCATCTCAGGCATGAACTGAAGGATCTCAGGTTTTTGCGCTAAACCAAGACCCATAGAGAAAGACATTGCCATGATTAGGATTGCACGACGGTCTAGCTCAACACGAGAGATAATACGCACACCCGCCGCAGCAATAGTACCGAACATCACAATCGTCGCACCACCAAGTACTGGCTCAGGAATGATTTGCACCATGCTTGCAACACCAGGGAATAGGCCAAGAATAACCAACATACCCGCAATAAAATAACCAACGTAACGGCTTGCAACGCCCGTTAATAAAATCACGCCGTTGTTTTGGCTGAAGGTTGAGTTAGGAAAACTGTTAAACACGGCAGCAATAGCAGAGTTAAGGCCATCAGCTAATACGCCACCTTTGATACGTTTGATGTATACAGGACCTTTTACTGGTTGGCCTGATACTTCAGACGTTGCAGTAATATCGCCAATCGCTTCTAGCGCGGTAATTAAGAAGATCAGAACCAGAGGAATAAACAGAGACCAATCAAAGCTTAAGCCATATTGCATTGGAATTGGCAGCGCGATAAGTTCAGCGTCGTGAGCCATATCGGTATTAAGCATACCCATTGCCCATGCTGCAATGGTACCTACCGTCATTGCAATCACGATAGATGCCATACGTAGGTAAGGATTCGTTGAGCGGTTTAGAACCACAATGATAAGTAGAACCGTACCAGCAAGGGCAAGTTTATCAAGGCTACCAAATGTACCTTCACCCATTGCAGAGTAACCGCCACCCATAGAAACTAGGCCGACTTGAATAAGTGTTAAACCAATTAATGTCACAACGATACCAGATACTAATGGCGTTATAATTTTTTGTGCGTACTCAAGAACACGAGAAAGAAAAATTTCAGCAGTCGAAGCCACTAAGATAGTGCCGAAAATCGCAGCCATCATAGTCGGAACATCAGCACCACCAGCTTTAAGCGCCAGACCTGCACCAATGATTGGGCCTAAGAAGTTGAAGCTAGTACCTTGAACAGAAAGAAGGCCAGAGCCAATTGGACCAAAGGTTTTAATTTGAATAAAAGAAGAAATACCAGAAGCAAACAGAGACATACTAATGATGGTATTGGTTTCTGCTGCTGGGACACCAAGCGTCTGACAGATGATCAGAGATGGAGTAATAATCGCGACGAACATTGCCAATAAATGCTGAAGTGCAGCAAATAAAGTTTGCGGTAGCGGTGGACGCTCATCTAATTGATAAATCAGTTCAGATGGTTTTGTGGTGTTGTTTTTAACGGTCATGGCCGATATTCCTAATAGTATAACGTTGTCTTCAAAGCTCGCTGAATGGGAGTTTGAAGTGAGTAGGCGTCAATCTGTGATTGCTGTTAATCAGAACCTATCTCTATTGGGGTTGGTTGATTAAAATGAGTTGTTAATCAATTGGGACGGTATTCTATAGATAAATAAATGAAAAGCAATCGTTTGCTAAAGTTTTTAAGAGCAGAGCTCAGATCGGTCGCAAGCTCCCTTGCAGAATTCAGAGGAGATCGTTGTGATTGCAGTGGATGAGGAAACTAGAAGCTATACGCTGCGCTAACTAGACCGCTTCGCTTCTATAAGAGCAAAGCGAGGGTTCAGGACTCAGGAAGATCAAAAGCGAGCACCCCTGAATCCTGCAAGCAAAGCGTCCTGAAACCTAAAATATCACCACCAGTCATACCGGCTTCTATAGTCTCTAGTTAGCGCAGCGTATAGTCCCTAGCCCCTAACTCCGCCCTGTTCGACAAATCGTATAAACATCAATTCTCTCAACCCCCGCTTTTCTCAACTCTACACACAGCAGATCAATCGTAGCTCCTGTTGTTACCACATCATCAACAATAGCGACATGCTTTTCAGTAATCGGTTTAGCCACTTTAAATGCACCCAGCAGGTTGGTTTGTCGAAACGATCTTGAGAGTCCTTGTTGGGGCCGAGTTGCCTTAATGCGTTTTAGTATTTTGTTGTCACAGTGAGAAGTCATGTCGTTCAAGTTAAACTGTTGTGCAAGAGTCCAACCAAGATGGTCACTTTGATTATAAGAGCGCCACCAAAAACGCTTCCAATGTAGGGGAACTGGGAGAATAAGCGGAGCAGGATCAGAGATCTGTTTACTCAGTAGTACCCCTAAATCTTGAGCTAACCAAAAATGTTGAGCGTATTTAAGGCGACCAACGTACTCACGTAAAGGATCAGTATAATCACTAATACAAAACAAGCGATCCCATTGTGGTGGATGGGTTAAGCACTCACCGCACACCTCTGTGTCATGTTCGGTTTGCAAGCCACATTGTCGACAACGGGGAACTTTAGGAATTAAGGCGATACACTTTTGACACCAAATTGTTTCTGAAGCAGGCATAGCCAAACGGCAATAGTCGCAATGACTCGTGCCTAATTTTTGCATTGACCTTCGAAGTAACCTGATGAACACTTAACCATCCATTATTTTTGAACACGAATAGGCAGTGTAGATGACAAGTTCTCTTTATTGGCAAACGGAAGGCGAAGGTTCCGATCTGGTTCTCATTCACGGATGGGGAATGAACGGAGCGGTATGGCAACCTACGGTAGAGAAATTGCGCTCGCAATATCGAGTTCATACAGTAGATTTATCAGGTTATGGGCACAGTGCCGAGCTTGGCAGTGCTGATTTTGATGAGATGGTGGAACAAGTATTAACTCAAGCACCAAAAAAAGCCGCGTGGCTTGGATGGTCTCTTGGTGGTTTAATTGCAACTCAAGCGGCGTTAACGGCACCTGATCGAGTAAGCCAATTAATTACCGTAGCAAGCTCGCCACGATTCTCTGCTGAAAAAGGATGGAGAGGAATTAAACCTGTGGTGTTATCTCAGTTTACAGAGCAGCTTAAAGATGACTTTACTCTAACGGTTGAGCGCTTTATGGCATTGCAAGCGATGGGAAGTCCAAATGCTAAACAAGACATAAAACAGATAAAACGTGCGGTGTTTTCAAGACCATCACCAAATCAAGTGGCTTTAGCTACAGGTTTGGCGATTTTGGCCGATATAGATCTAAGAGAACGTCTATCTCAATTAACGATGCCAGTATGTCGAATGTACGGTCGTTTAGATGGTTTAGTACCCATTAAAGTTGCTCAAGATATGGATACCTTGCTCCCTAATTCAAGTAAGGTGGTATTTGAGCAAGCCTCACACGCACCATTTATTTCGCACAGTGATGAGTTTATCGCTGAGCTGCGCTATTTTTTACAGCAACAATAGCGATATGATTTTTATACCAATGTAACTAATTAAATGATCAGATAATTAATGGAATTGGTATCAGTTTATTACGCCTAGTTTTTCGATAAGGAAACGTTTTATGAACTTTTCAACTAACAGTATTAGCGTGCCGCTTATTGCACCTTCTGTTAATTTGCCAACAGAACAAGTAGCACGTGAAAATCGTGTTAAAAAGCCTGTTGTAGCAACGACAAAGATGAGTGAGACGACGTCTGAAAAAGCGATTAAAGGCGACGATAAACAACATAAGCGTGATGCGTGGGAACCATCAGACCACCCCGGTTATGATGTGCTTGAAGAGAAAGAAAAAAAACCTCATATCGGCACCTTGTATGATGTCGATGATGATTTAGCAAAACTTGCTCGATTGTTGTCGTTAGATACGTATGCGCAAGGTGAGGGTACGGGGTACACCATGCGTTTCAATCTACCTAAAGAACTATTAGATAAATTGGCTGAGATGGGGAGAATGGTTCGCAGACGCAGTGTGATCAGTTTTCATTATGATAAAGCGGTAGTGCCGAATAACCCGTCGGATATATTGGCAGTGCTTTAAGAGCAGAGTTCAGTTCGGTCGCAAGCTCCCTTGCAGATTTCAGAAGTGATCGTTGTGATTACAGCGATCATCATACTGTTCCCTCCTCTTAATAAGGGGAGGGTTAGGGAGGGGTTGTTGCGATACCGGTCGAATTGAATACAAATCTACCTTGATCATACGCTGTTAGTTCTTGACCCCCTCCCAGCCTCCCCCTTACTAAGGGGGAGGAGCTAAAAGCTAAAAGCTAAAAGCTAAAAGCAAGTGCCTCTGAATTCTGCAAGCGTAGCGATCTGAACTCTAGATCTTGCTCTTCTCAAGCGTAGCGTCTCAAGGATGAAGTCCGCCTTAAGCGCAGCGCCCTTCAGCAACTTGTTGCGTCCTGCTCTTACTTCTTCGCCTTCGCAAACGCCGCTGCAAACGCACCGCCCATCGCAGCATTACCAACATCATTGCTTTGACGCTGCTGTCTTGCCGAAGATGAAGGTCTTGCAGCATGAGAACGTTCATTACGTTGCGGTGTTTTATTTGACTGACATTGAGGGCGGTTATCTTCACCTGGCTGATCATTCAAGCGCATAGAAAGGGCAATACGCTTACGTTGCACATCTATTTCCATAACCTTCACTTTAACGATATCGCCAGCTTTAACCACTTCACGCGGGTCAGAAATAAAAGTATCGCTCAGTGCAGAGATATGAACTAAACCATCTTGATGAACACCAATATCAACAAAGGCACCAAAGTTGGCTACGTTAGACACCACACCTTCTAGAACCATACCTAGCTCAAGATCCGACACCGTATTTACGCCATCTGCAAAGGTTGCCGTTTTAAACTCAGGACGCGGATCTCGGCCTGGCTTGTCAAGCTCAGAGATAATGTCCGTTACCGTTGGTAAACCAAAATCCGCACTAATGTAATCGTTAGCAGCAACTGAGCGTAAGAATTCAGTGTTACCAATAATCGCATCAATCGCTTTACCGTTTTTCTCTGCAATTGATTTTACAACAGGGTAAGCTTCAGGGTGAACGGCTGATGCATCCAGTGGATTTTTACCATTCATTACACGTAAGAAGCCAGCACACTGTTCAAACGCTTTAGGCCCTAAACGAGCGACTTTTTTCAGTGTTGTACGATTTTCAAAACGGCCATTTTCATCGCGGTAATCAACAATATTTTGTGCGATCGTCGTTGATAAGCCAGCAACTCGCGTTAATAATGCAGAAGACGCCGTATTTACATCAACACCTACGGCATTTACACAGTCTTCAATAACCGCATCTAATTTTTTCGCTAGTTGGCTTTGGCTAACATCGTGTTGATATTGACCAACACCAATCGCTTTAGGATCGATTTTTACTAGCTCTGCCAGTGGATCTTGCAAGCGACGAGCGATAGATACCGCGCCACGGATCGATACATCTAAATCTGGGAACTCTTTTGCTGCCAATTCAGAAGCAGAATAGACAGATGCACCTGCTTCACTTACGATGATTTTCGCCGTTGATAGGCCTGCATCTTTAAGTAGGTTACCAACAAACGCATCGGTTTCACGTGAAGCGGTACCATTACCAATCGCAATCAAATCCACGTTATGTTTTTTAATTAACGTTTCAATTGTGTGTGCAGATTTAGCTATTTGGTTGTGAGGTTGGTTAGGGTAGATAGTATCTGTTGCTAATACCTTACCTGTTGCATCTACAACGGCAACTTTAGTACCAGTACGTAAACCCGGATCTAAACCTAATGTGGTTTTAAGACCAGCAGGTGCCGCCATTAATAAGTCTTTAAGGTTAGTAGCAAAAACATCAATCGCTTCGTTTTCAGAACGCTCTTTTAATGCGCCCATTAACTCGGTTTCCATGTGCATTAAAATCTTAATGCGCCATGCCCAGCTGATCACTTGCTTACGCCACAAATCGGCAGGTTGAGAACCTAGGGTAATACCATAATGATTAGCGATGATGATTTCACAGTAAGAGCCTCGAACGCCTTCTTCTTGATTTGGGTCAGCGTTAATTGATAGCTGTAAGAAACCTTCGTTACGGCCACGAAGCATTGCAAGTGCACGGTGAGAAGGAACACGTGTTAGCTTTTCATTATGCTCAAAGTAATCTTTAAACTTTTCACCAGCGTGCTCTTGGCCATCGACCATTTTAGAGCTTAATTCCGCATTTGTGGTTAAGTAGTTACGTACTTTTTCAAGAAGGTTTGCATCTTCAGCCATACGCTCCATCAAGATGGCACGAGCACCATCCAATACCGCTTTGGTATCTGCAAATCCGTTATCGGCATCAATGTACGATTGAGCGACATCTTCTGGATTATTTTCAGGCTGTGTCCACAGTAAATCTGCTAGCGGTTCAATACCGGCTTCAATGGCGATTTGACCTTTAGTTCGGCGCTTACGTTTGAAAGGTAAGTACAAGTCTTCAAGACGGGTTTTACTGTCGGCATCTAAAATCTCACGCTCTAATTCAGGCGTCAGTTTGTCTTGTTCTTTGATCGATTTTAAAATTGATTGACGACGATCATCTAATTCACGCAAGTAAGTTAAACGCGTATCAAGGGTACGAAGTTGAGTATCATCCAAGCCTTCAGTGACTTCTTTACGGTAACGCGCAATAAATGGAATGGTGCTGCCTTCGTCAATCAATTGAACGGCTGCTGCAACTTGTTGAGGGCGAACGTTAAGTTCTTTGGCAATTATATTTATTATCATTTTTGATTCTTTTTAATTAATTAAAAGCGTGTGATTAGGCTGTTTGTTTTAACTAGGTTTCAGGTCTCAAGAGATACAGAGTTCAGATCGCTTCGCTGGCAGAATTCAGAGGTGATCGCTTTAAATTCAACGATTACTTCTGAACTCTGCAAGGGAGCTTGCGACCGATCTGAATTCTGCTCTTCCTCGTTCTTGCTCCTAGTACCTAATCGAATTCACAAACCACTCTTTATTCCCTTCAGGCGTCTTTACTACTGCCTCTTCATCGACTTCTTTCTTGATCAGCGCTCGCGCCATAGGGGAATCAATCGAGATGTAATCGTGACGACCAAAAATTTCATCTGGGCCGACAATGCGAAAAGAAAGGGTATCGCCTTGTTCGTTTTCAATTTCAACGAACGCACCGAAAAAGATTTTTCCATCTTGTTGAGGAGAGTAGTCGACCACTTTTACTTGGTCTAAACGCTTACGCAAATAGCGCACACGACGGTCTATTTCACGCAGGCGTTTTTTATTGTATTGATAATCCGCATTTTCACTGCGATCACCAAGGCTTGCCGCCCAGGTCACCTTTTTAGTGACTTCAGGGCGCTCTTCCTTCCATAGAAACGTGAGTTCATCTTGTAGCTTATTGAATCCCTCACGAGTAATTAAATTGGTTTTCATTTCTCTTCCTTGAAAGGCATATGCTTTCTGTGCTAATCGTAGCGAATGCCTTTCTTAATGCTTGGATCTTCCATGGTTTTAAAACGCTTATGTAGCCACATCCATTGTGGGATACCACGTAAAATGACACGTTCTACTGCTTGGTTCATTACTGTTGCGACGCCAACGGGATCTTTCTTCGGAAATTGCTCACTAATGTCATTATCAATTTGTAGGTGATAATTATTGTAAGTTCTAAATCCAGAAGCAGTAACGACAGCACATTTACTTGCGCTGATTAAAATGTCAGAGCCAACCGTAGTGCAAGCGTCTGGTACTGCAAAGAAAGGCACAAATACGGAGTTTTTACGGTTGTAGTCGTGATCAGGTAAATACCATAAACGCTCGCCTTTTCGTAATACACGCAGCATGCCTTTTACGTCTTTTCTGTCCACCATATGATGACCAAAACGAGTACGGCCCCAGTATTGAATGAAATCATACGCTGGGTTAGTGTGTGGACGATAAACACCATAACCCGGTGCAAATAGAGAGAAGGCACGTGCAGTTAACTCAAGGTTTAATGCGTGTACACAGACAACAAGTACGCCTCGTCCTTGTGCTTCAAGATCAAGCATGTGTTGTTTATTCTCAAAACTAAAATGCTTTTCAATACGCCAATTTGGCCAGACCCATGCAATTGCCGTTTCAAAAATGGCTAATCCTGAGTTTTTAAAATTCTCAATAACAATGGCTTCACGCTCTGACGATGCCATTTCTGGGAAAGCGAGTTCTAAATTTCGGCGTGCCACATGAGTTCGGGATTTACCTAACTTTAAGCCTAATAATCCAATCGCTCGACCAAGTTTATTGGTTGCCTTATAAGGAAGAAGAGTAACGGTAGCGAACAATAAACCAAACCCAAACCAAACACCCCAGTATTTAGGGTGAAGTAGGGCGGTAGAAAATTGCGGAGCTGGGTACTTTGACATCGTAAACCTATTTAAATCAAACTATCGAATTTGAGCACTAAGCAGCGCCCAATATTCATTAAAATTAGCGGTTGGTTGGTATTTAAAATCTGAACGCACAAAACGACAGAAGCTGCCTTCAACTTGACCAACAAGTTGTGCTGCTAAAATGGCTTCATCAACAGGAAACGCTTTACCTTCACGCAGCATACGTTCACGAAGGATCTGTTTAAACTGCAGTTCAATACGTTCAAATAACTGACTGATACGCTCACGAAGCCGCTCATTTTCAAACATTAAAGCATGACCCGTCATAATACGAGTTAACCCCGGATTACGCTCTGCAAATGCCAGTAGCAGTTTTAATAATAGTTCAATACGTTTTAATGTATCTTTTTCGTCTTCAATAATTCGATTAATACGAGAAAATAAAGAGTCTTCAATAAACTCAATCAAGCCTTCAAACATTTTTGCTTTGCTTGGAAAGTGACGATATAACGCTGCTTCAGAGACACCCACTTGTTTGGCAAGTTTAGCGGTAGTAATGCGTGAAGCACCTTCGTTAGATTCCAGCATTTCTGCTAGCGCTTGTAATATTTCATCACGACGATTTGTTTTTTTTGTTGTCGTCATTGTGGTTCCTTTGTCTTTTTTATTTTTAAGAGCTGTTGTTATAAGAGTTCAGATCGCTTCGCTTGCAGAGTTCAGAGGAGAACGTTGCTATTACAGCGATCATTTCTGAACTCTGCAAGGGAGCTTGCGACCGATCTGAATTCTGCTTTTATAGTCTCTAGTTAGCGCAGCGTATAGCCTCTAGTCTTTCAACTATTTCCAACATAATCGCCTTACCCAACTCTGTCTTCGAACTCAACGGTAAAGCTTTATCGCCGCCTTTCCAATATAGATGAAGGGCATTGTCATTACTATTAAAGCCTTGTCCTTGAATTGATACATCGTTCGCGCAGATCATATCTAGATTTTTACGCTCCAATTTACCACGAGCATACTTCTCTACATCTTGTGTTTCTGCAGCAAAGCCAACCGTAAATGGGCGCTGCTCAATCATAGCAGCCACAGAAGCCACGATATCAGGATTTTTCACCATAGAGATAGTCATGCCATCTTCATCGGCAGTTTTCTTCATTTTTTGAGTTGCCATTTGACTTGGTCTGAAATCAGCCACCGCAGCACAGGCAACAAAAATAGAGTGAGACGCCGCATTATTCATTACCGCTGAGTGCATTTGCTCGGCACTTTCAATATCAATGCGTTTCACGTTATCGGGTGTCGCAAGGTTCACAGGGCCGCTTACTAACGTCACATCAGCACCTAATTGCGCTGCTGCTTGTGCAATCGCAAACCCCATTTTTCCTGAACTGTGGTTTGAGATATAGCGAACCGGATCAAGCGCTTCACGAGTCGGTCCTGCCGTAATTAACAGAGAGTGACCATAAAGCGGCTTATCTTCATCCTTTTGAAAGAAGTCTTCACATAAATGAACTAGCTCCATCGGCTCAAGCATACGACCCATACCCACATCACCACACGCTTGTTGGCCAGCTGCCGGTCCCCAAATACGCATACCACGACGAGTTAATGTCGCAATGTTCTCTTGTGTGGCGATATTAGCGTACATTTGTTGGTTCATCGCAGGAGATACCGCAATCGGAGAATCGGTCGCTAATACTAATGTGCTTAATAAATCATTACCCATTCCCGCTGCCATACGAGCAATTAAATCTGCCGTAGCTGGAGCAAGTAATACGATATCGGCCCATTTAGCTAACTCAATGTGCCCCATTGATGCTTCAGCCGCAGGGTCCAATAAACTGTCTGCGACTGGGTGACCAGAGACCGCTTGCATTGTTAATGGGGTAATAAACTCTTTAGCCGCCGTTGTCATGACAACACGTACTTCTGCGCCTCGCTCAATAAGCCGACGAGTTAGCTCTGCACATTTATACGCTGCAATGCCGCCGCTGATACCAAGAAGAATGCGTTTTCCTGAGAGAGATGCCATGACACTAATAACCTTAATAAGTGATTCATCGTAATGCGCTAACCATAGCATAATTTTTTTTCAGAGTGATGCACTTCAATCTCTGGATGTAAGTAAATGAGCAAAAACATAATTGCAATCAAGCTTTGAACCAAGTCGAAGGGCGTTCAATCAAAAAGGCAGTCGTTATTTATTGTGCGTAGGCTGTATAAATAGTATTCACCGAACGAGTTATTTATGTCTTTAATGAATCTACCAGAGGAATCTCGTCCAAGAGAGAAACTACTTGCTCTAGGGCCAAAGTCATTAACGGATGCCGAGTTACTGGCCATTTTTCTTTGCACCGGCATTCGGGGGATGAATGCGATTGAATTAGCTGACAAACTATTAAAAGAGTTTGGTTCACTAAGAAAGTTGCTCAGTTCTAATGAAGGGGAGTTTTGCAGTCATAAAGGTTTGGGCACGGCAAAGTTTGCTCAGCTGCAAGCCGTTGTGGAGATGACGGAGCGCTATTTATTTGAAACCATGGAGAAAGAAGATGCGCTCACCAGTCCTGAGCATACAAAACGTTATCTAACGAAAATGTTAAGAGACCGACATAGAGAAGCGTTTTATGTTTTGTTCTTAGATAATCAACATCGGGTGCTAAAAGGAGAGGTGTTATTTGAAGGAACAATCGATGCGGCAGCAGTATATCCGAGAGAAGTTGTAAAAAGATCGATAGATTATAATGCAGCCGCCATCATTTTAGCGCATAATCACCCTTCCGGCGTCGCCGAGCCAAGTCAAGCTGACAGAAGAATTACAAAACGTATTTCAGATGCGGTAGAATTGGTAGATATCCGAGTCCTTGATCATTTTGTGATCGGTGATGGAGAAATAGTCTCTTTTGCCGAAAGAGGCTGGATTTGAGTGTTTTTTTTACCGATTGAATAAAAAAAACACAAAAAACAGTAAAAAGGATCCCTTTGGGTCTTGAGCAATGCGCATTCAGTTAGTATAATGCGCGACCTTTGATAGCCTTGAATTAGTTATTTCATTTGAAATATCTAGTGGTTTTTTGCCACCAAGGTGATATCGAGCTGAAACGATTTGGAGAAGACAGCAATGTCCCGAGTATGCCAAGTAACTGGTAAGCGTCCTGCAGTTGGTAACAACCGCTCACACGCAAAAAATGCCACCAAGCGTCGTTTTCTGCCGAACCTACAAACTCATCGTTTCTGGGTAGAAAGCGAAAAACGCTTCGTTAAACTTCGTCTTACCGCTAAAGGTATGCGTATCATTGATAAGAAAGGTATTGATACCGTTCTTGCAGATATGCGTGCTCGTGGCGAGAACGTTTAAGAGGAATCTGAAAAATGGCTAAAGGCGCACGTGAGAAAATCAAGTTAGTATCAACTGCTAACACTGGTCACTTCTACACAACAGATAAGAACAAACGTAACATGCCTGGCAAAATGGAGATCAAAAAATTTGATCCTGTTGTACGTCAGCACGTTCTTTACAAAGAAGCTAAAATCAAGTAATTCGATTACTGATTGCAACTTTGATAATATTGAAAACCCAGCCTTGTTGCTGGGTTTTTTTTTGCGTTAAAATCAGGGAAAGAGCTAGAATTCAGATCGCTACGCTTGCAGATTTCAGAGGTACTTGCTTTTTCTTTTATAGTTTCTAGTTAGCGAAGCGTATAGTCTCTAGTTTCAAATATAATACGCTGAAATTACAACGATCACCTCTGAACCCTTTAAGGGAGCTTGCGACCGATCTGAACTCTGCTTTTAAAAAAGGATTTAAAATGAAAAAACCATCACGCCGCAAATACAACAACATGTTGATCATCTTTGTATTACTCTTTATTGGCGTACTACAAGCCCCACAGCTGATCAAAACCTATCTACTTGAACCAGAACAACAAGTAGAAACAGTAACAGGTGTACAGCCTTTATTTGAAGGTGCTAATGCCATTCAAAAAATGCATTTTGCAGGTTATGATGTTGTTTCAGATACGTCAGATCAAGATAGCAAACTTATTGAACGTTGGTTTACTCTTGAAGGCACCGTACTAAATGAAGCATCAGTGAAAGTACTCAAAACCAAATTACCAGCACCAAGCACGGTAGAAGTGTGGCTAGAAAATCAAGAAGAGCCACAGCGTGTGACGATCTATCAAGCCCCAAATTTTTGGATGATGCAGAATTGGCTGGGGGAATGGATAGCGGTGAGTTCTGAAGAAGGGTATTTGTTTAGGTAGTAGAGACTATACGCTGCGCTTGCTGGATTCAGGTGTGCTCGCTTCTAGCTCCTCCCCTTTATCGACATAGCCACTTGGTTGATAATATCAATATAAGGGGAGGCTGGGAGGGGTTGCTAGTTTCAAATATCATACGCTGAAATCACAATGTTCACCTCTGAACCCTGCAAGGAAGCTTGCGACCGATCTGAAAGCTTATTTTACAAAGGATCAAAAAATGCCAGAACTACCAGAAGTAGAAACCAGTCGACTAGGCATCACCCCCTACCTACAAGGCCAAACCATCAAAACGATCACTGTCAGAACAGATAAACTACGCTGGCCGATCCCAAAAGAACTACAAAAACTCATAGGGCAAAGAATTCAATCTATCCGCCGTCGCGCTAAATACTTAATGATAGACACCCCCAAAGGCACAGCCATTATTCACCTTGGCATGTCAGGAAGTTTACGAATACTTGATGAGACGATCCCTCCAGTAAAACATGATCATGTCGATCTTATATTAGATAACGGCAAACTTCTTCGTTACAACGATCCGCGTAAGTTTGGTGCTTGGTTATATAGTGAAGTTGGTGTAGAGCATGACGTGCTTGCCAAACTTGGCCCAGAGCCTTTAACTGATGTATTTACTGCGGGTTATTTCGCAGAAAAAGCAAAGAATAAAAAACTCGTGGTAAAACAGTTTATTATGAACAACGCTGTCGTAGTTGGGGTTGGAAATATCTATGCTAGTGAATCTTTGTTTATGGCAAAGATACATCCCAAAACATCAGTAGGTACATTGACGCAAGTCCAAATTGAACGACTAGTCTTTGAAATTAAAAAAGTACTAGAAACGGCGATTAAACAAGGTGGAACAACCCTAAAAGACTTTAACCAAGTTGATGGTAAACCCGGCTACTTTGCACAAGAATTGCAAGTCTATGGTAGAGCCAATAAACCGTGCTTAACCTGCCAATCTCTCATACAAGAAGAAAAAATAGGGCAGAGAAATACATTTTGGTGTGAAAATTGTCAAAACAACTCTTAATTTGGATTCGGCTGTAGCATAATTGAGGTAGATGCCAATTTTTGTTGTGAGATGAGTAATGAGTTTTTTAGAGAATATTTTTATTATTCACGTTAGTGAAGGTTATGAAGAGAGGCGAGAACACATAGATCGCCATTTACCAGAAAAAGGCTTTCATCAATATGAGTATATGTTAGATGGAGATATTAAAGATTTAACGCCAGAAATATTAAATAAATATTTTTCTAATAATAATAATTTAGCCGAAAAATCGTGTGCTTATAAGCATATTCGTGTTTATGAGGAGATGGTAACGCGTAATATTGAAACTGCACTTGTGTTTGAGGATGATGCTTTTTTAACAAATAACGCTCTAGAGCAGTTAAAGAAAATCGAAAAAGAGATGGCTAATGAGCGAAATTATATTGTTAATATAGAGCAAAGTAATCGTTCAGTGCCGTTATATTATAAGAAAAAACAAAAGCTTTGTTATCTTGCATCTCATACAAAACGTTGTGGTGGTTATATCATCCATCTCGATGTAGCGAAGAAGTTTGTGAAATTCTTTGAATCAAATACAACAGCAATGCCAAGCGATACTTTTCAAACTAAGATGAGAGAAACGCTTCAATACAACACATTTTGGATGGACCCACCAATTGTACAACAAGGCAGTAAGGATGGTACGTTTGAAAGTGAACTAAGTAGAAGAAAGAAAAGTAGATATACTGCATTTTCTTCCTTCTTTAGAGATGGTTATCAACGTTATATTTTAACCAATCTTAGTAAAAAACGTTATAAAAGTTTTCAGAACGTCGTTAAGTACTGATTAAAATTTATATTGATTAATCGTGCTGTGAAAGATGAAAGTACTTATCCGCTACCATAAGAGAGAGTAACTTCTCTCTTTTTTTATCTTTAAATTGCTCAGTCCATAAATTTGCATTTTTAATGATTTCAAGCGCTTCTTTTTCGTGAGCTAAATAATATTCCATCTTCTCAATAAGATCAGAGTAGTCATCTTTTACTTCAACATAGTGCTTATCCGCTTCAAGACGACCCTCCATAAACCAAGTTTCATATTTAGGTTTAGACATAATAACAACAGAGTTGGATGACATAGCCCATTTTAAATTGGTCGCAACATCATTACCTTCAATGGCGAGTAAGAACTTATAATCTAATTGTTCTTCTACGCTCATAAAGTCTTTTTCCCATACATCACCATTGTAGGGTTTGGTTTGACCAATATTGCACATAGGATGACTATAAAATTGTTTAATAACGACAAGCCGATGAGGCTGGTAACCCACTCCACGCCATGCTGCCATATTCTTTTTCTCAGCGTATGGCTTAGTGTCATTCACAAACTTAAAGTGACGTATTTTATTTAGCTTCAAAATCACTGAGTTTTGGTTATTACTATTAATTGGTCGACTTTTTAAAAAGCTAGGTTGTTCAGGAACGGTGCATATATCGCCATTAAGGTACGAAAAGTTATGAGAAGCAGGGAAGTAACGCACAACAGAATGAATATCAAAAAAGTAAGTCCAGCCTTTGGTTTTCTTAAATTTTTCAATACTGGTGACAGAAGGAGAATCCAGCAGATTAAAAGTCGTAGCCATCTTATTGTAATAGTTAACTCGCTGCATTAACTCGTCAGTGTTGTAATGTTCTTTTTGCTTTAGAATACTAGAGCGTTGCATGCGAGAGATAAATGCAGGAAGTAAATAACGCAGGGCATTACTGAGATAATAAAAAAACTTACTGTTTTTCATGATTCACCTTGCTATAGATAGCCTTAGCAACATAAGGATGAACAAACAGATCGATTTTCCCACCGTGGATTGCGGTTTCTCTTACGATAGTCGAAGATAAAAAACCGTGCTCTTCTGGTGGAGTTAAAAAGACCGTTTCTAATGTAGGCATGAGTTTTTTATACATGGTTGTTAGTCCAAGCTCATACTCAAAATCCATTGTAGTTCGCAGACCACGAACTAGGATATTTGTTTGTTGTTCTTTGGCTAAGTTAACCAATAAACCTGAAAAACCAACTATTGAGACATTACTTAAATGTGCAGTGGCTTGAGTAAGCATATCGACTCGCTCTTCTAGGCTAAATAAGGTTTTTTTGCTTGGACTAAAAGCGACGCCAACAACGACATGGTCAAACATTTTTGCAGCACGAGCAATAATATCTGAATGGCCATGAGTGACAGGGTCAAAAGTCCCTGGATAAATTACTCGGTTAGTCATGGATTGCCTTTAAATACTGATCGATGCCTTGATCACAACGAGTGAGCTTTTCTTTAATGGTGCGTTCTAAAATAGCATCGTTTTCAGATAAAGAGGCACGTGAATTTTCTTTATGATAAAGGTGGTAACCCACACCCGCAAACTTTAAGTATAAGCGGCGTTTTTTCGAATTGAGCATACGTAAAACAAACTCACTATCTTCACGTCCCCAACCAACAAACTCTTGGTTAAAACCATTTACCTCAATAACGTCATCACGCCAAAAAGCCATATTACAGCCACGAGTTGCTTTATCATTGTTTCTTTCATATGAAAAAATACGAGACAGAAACGGGCTAGTAATGCAGTTTTTTCGATTACGGATACCAGAAGAAAAAATAGTAGGAACTGCATTCTCATGCATTATTTTTTTGCTAAAACCCTCTTCAGTTAGTACTCGACCTCCTTGAACAAACCACCCTTTTTTTGCCGACTGTTTATGTGACTGCACAAAGGAAGGAGGTAAAACAATATCCCCATCAATCATGATTAGGTAGTCACCACTCGCCTTAGCTATTGCTTTATTACGGCTCATAGAAAGCTGGAAACCATTATCTTCATGCCAGCTATGAATTAAAGGTACTGGAAATAGGAATTGGTATTCTGCCACCATATCAATAGTATCTTGTCGAGACCCATCATCAGCAATGACGACTTCGTCAGGTAATTCAGTTTGACGCAATACACTGTCTAATACTGATTTTAAGGCTTCTTTCCAGTTATAAGTAGTAATAATTAAGGTTGTTTTCATTTTTTCTTAGCCTCTTCACGAAGATACAGATCGATGTATTTAACAAAAGTAGAGTGAGTAGCAAGCCAAGCCAGAATAAAACCATGCTTGCCGTCTAAAAAGCCAAGTTTGACGATGTACATTTTAATAAAACAAGCAAACGCATGAAGCAGTGCAGTGCCAAGGCCCGATTTTTTTCTGCCTTCACGTTCATCCGCCCATGCTTTTAAATAGCCTGTGGTTTTATTGATATAGTGGTGCATGTTGTCATAAGTGTAATGAAGTAAGCGACCATCTAACTTTTCAACTTTTAGCTTATTAGGTATTTCTACTTTTTCATGTACCAACGCGGAGTTATATTGTGTTTCTGAGGTTTTATATAAACGCACAACCCAATCCGGAGACCAACCAGAGTGATAAATAAATTTACCAAACGCATCACTTAGTCGGTTTACCTTATAGGCAGTATTAGGGTTATTCGATGCCACTGCTTTTTGGATGTCGGCTTTTAATTCAGGTGTTACACGCTCATCGGCATCTAGCCATAATACATAATCAGAAGTAATGTGTTGCTGTGCTAATTGACGTTGAGGGCCAAAGCCAGGCCATTTATCATTAACAATAAATTTGTCGGTAAACTCACGAGCAATAGTCTCAGTTGAATCGGTGCTGCCAGAATCCATGATAACGATTTCATCAACCCAGTCTGAAATACTTTCAAGGCAGGCTTTTAAATGTTTTTCTTCGTTTTTAACAATAAGCGCAACCGCTAAGGTTGGAGAGGTTGTTGGTGTTGTCATTATATATTCTCTTTGGCGGTGTTATTGAGATTCATGGTTAAACGCTCAAATGCATCAGTGACCATATCAAGACTAATATCTTGCATAACATGATCCCCTTTGACCCGTGTACTCCATTTGAGTTCTGATATCGGTTTATTATGTTGTGCCGTTACGTGTTGTTCATAAACACTCACCACATAGGGTAAGCTATTGTATGGCCCTGTACGTTTAGGATTACTGTGGCCATATAAGCCAATAACGGGAGTACTTTGTGTTGTCGCAATATGAGCAGGGCCTGAATCAGGAGCAATCACAACTTGTGCTTCATTTAATACTGCAGTTAATTGTTTTAGCGAGGTTTTACCAATTAGATTAATAATAGGTAATTGCGTTAAAGATTCAATATTCTCACCAAGCTGTTTTTCACGCTCGCTTGGCGATCCACATAACACTACTTTATAGCCATGTTCATTTAACCAATCAGCTAGCTGAGCATAACGCTCTGTTAGCCAATTACGTTCATCTTTACTCGCCGCTGGGGAAATAACCACATAAGGTTTGTCTGCTGAGATGTTTTCATAAACAAAAGAGAAATCCGCATCAGATAATGGAATATTCCAAGTCGGTTTCTTCTTTGGTACACCTAAATACTCAACAAAAGAGTAAAAACTGTCGAGAACATGTGCCGATGCTGTATCTTCAATTTTTCTATTAGTAAAAAGCCATTGCCCTTCTTTCGCGCGCTTACGGTTAAACCCTACTTTATATTTGGCTTTTATACCAAGGGTTAACATACTCGCACGCAGTGCCAATTGCATATGAATTAAGGCATCAAATTTCTGATCTCTTAATTGAGCCCAAATTGCTTTCATTCCGGCTAATCCCAACTTTTTATCAAATGGGATCACGGTAATACCAGGCAAATCATGAATTAATTGCGCTTCTATTTTTCCCACAATCCAAGTTATTTTGGTTGTAGGCCACTCTTTTTGAATTGCCTGAACGGCAGCAACAGCATGGCACACATCACCAATCGCTGATAAGCGTAGAATACAGAGTGAGTTAGGGGCAGAAGTGAATAAAGCCATAGAGATGTTTACCCAGAAAGAATGAGTTAGAATTATGCTATTAACGCTCATAAATGTAAAATAGCAAAGAGTGAGAAAGAGACTAGAAACTATAAGAATACTTAGCTTTTGCCCTTATAGTTTCTAGAAGCGAAGCGTTCTAGTTAGCGCAGCGTATAGTCTCTAATGTTTAATATTGGAGTACCTGTAACATGCAAAAAATCCAAACAAAAAAACAAACTATTTGGTATGACGACTCAATCTTAACTGACTCACCAGAACAGTGCTGCGATCCTGAATATTGGCAGCAGCAAAATAAAGTGATTGGTTCAGCTCGAGGGCGAGGCACAACATGGTTTGTGGCGTTAGATAAAATGGATGCAGCTTTACGTCACTATCGCCGTGGTGGTTTGTTTGGAAAACTAATCAAAGACCACTACATTTTTACTGGTTGGGAAAAAACACGCAGCTACCAAGAATTTCAGTTATTAAACACGCTAATTGAAGCTGGTGTAAACGTACCAAAGCCGATAGCAGCACGAGCTACAAAACGCTCGTTTTGCTACCAAGCAGATTTATTAAGTCAAAAGATCCCAAACGCACAAGATCTTGTTTCTATCTTGCAAGAAAAGTCACTACCAAAAGATATCTACCAAAAGATTGGTAATGAAATTCGTAAGATGCATGCTGTTCAAGTGAACCATACTGATTTAAATATCCACAATATTTTGATTGATGATAACGATAAAGTTTGGATTATTGATTTTGATAAATGTTATCAGCAGAAAGGCGATGACTGGAAGAAAAGCAATTGGGATAGACTAAAGCGTTCATTCATTAAAGAAGTAAGTAAACGAAATATTCATTGGGGTGAAGAAGAGTGGGCTAGCTTAGAGAGCTAACCCATAGGTAAATTAAACTTTCTGAGTTTGGTATTAAAGCAGATTTAAGGTTTTTATTACTGCTCCAGAATTTTTTGAAATAAAGTCTTGTGCATTTTTTCCCATTATCTCTGCATACTCTGGTTGAGTTATTAATTGTTTTAATAGGCTCGACAGTTCTTCAGAAGAAGTGACCATTTTCGTTGCTTCTTCTTTGATTAAGGTTTCAGTTATCTCTAAAAAATTATAATAGCTAGGCCCAGTAATTGAGGGTTTAGCCAACGCAGCAGGTTCAAGTAAGTTATGTCCACCCACTTTATTACCTAATAAGCTGCCACCTATAAAGCAAACATCTGAAGCGCCAATCAATGTCAGCATCTCCCCCATGGTGTCACCAAGGTAAACCTGAATATCTGAACTAATTGATGAGTTCGATGTACGTTTTATGGCTTTAAGGCCTGATTCTTCACACAATTCGAACACAGAGTTAAAACGCTCAGGATGACGAGGCACCAAAATAAGCAAAGTATCAGGAATACTTTTTAGTAACTCCTGATGAGCTACTAATACTTGTTCATCTTCACCTTTGTGAGTGCTTGCTGCAATCCAGACTGGACGTTCAGAACCTAATGTATAGCGAAGTTGCTTCCCTGATTCAATAACGCCTTCAGTGATTTCTATATCAAATTTTACAGAGCCAGTAACATGAACTCGATCTTTATTTATACCAAGTGCAATAAAGCGATCAGCATCATCTTGATACTGGCAACACACATGAGTTAAATGCTTAGCTAGTAAATTAAATATTGGTTGTACTTTTTTATACCCTAAGTAGGACTTTTCAGAAAGGCGAGCATTTAATACTGAAATAGGAATGCCAAATTTGGCAACAGTATGCAGCGTATTTGGCCACAGTTCTGTTTCCATAATTAGCATCTTTTCAGGTTTAGTCGCTTTTAAAAACCCACGAACCGCAAAGCAAAAATCAATCGGCATGTATCTGTGCTCAACCAAATTACCTAACTTTTCAATTTGCTCAGCGCCAGTACTTGTTGTCGTCGTGACAAGAATTGGTTGTTCAGGGTTTTGCTTCTTTAATGCTTTAATAATAGGAGCAGCAGCAATGGCTTCACCAACTGATACCGCATGAATCCATATTGGAGCCTGCGTTGTATTGAGTGATGGCGTACAACCAAAATGCTCTTTCCATCGACGACCAAAAGCAGGCTTTCCCTCTTTTTTCTTATAAAGAGAACAGAGAAGGAATGGAGAGATGAGAGTTAAAATGATTGAATAACTAAATCTAATCAATATCTGTAGCCTCATCCCCTAGAGTTATAATCATCATAAGTATGCCATAAAATGCAAGTGTAACCGGTTGGCTAAATGGGATATCAGTCAGTGATGCGGTAAGGAACACAATTAAAGCTAGTATACCTATATGTGAGTCTGCATTACGCGAATTAACAAGTTTTTTATGATAGATAATAGGAATAGAGATTAGTGATAATAATAATAGGAAACCTATAATTCCATTTTTAATAAAAGTAGTAATGTATTGATTGTGATAATGTGTCCACTTAACGCTCCCTAATGATATTTTACCTTCTTCATATAGTTCTTGTTTTTTTTCTATATGATTAGAACCTAATCCTAAGAATGTAGGTGATTTAGAAAGTTCATAGCCTGCTTGCCACATTTGAAGGCGGTAGCCTATAGATGTGTTTAAATTACCATTCATTATTTGGGTATATTCATGTTTTGTTTGTAGGTAACGTTGTTCTATTTTATTATTATTGAAATAACCAAAAGTAAAGCCAATGATAATTATGGGTATTAATAGCTTAAATATTAAATCTTTCTTAATAGAAGAAAATATAATTAAGTATATAAATGCAAGAATTAGCGCAAGTAGTGTTCCTCTAGTTTGACTAATCAGAATAGCGGACGCCCCGATTAAGCTTGCAATGCATAATAGTATCTGATTTTTTTTTCTATGCTCATGAAAAGAAAACCATAAGCACATTATCACAACAGAAGCAGTAAATGTTGTATATGGTATAGGGTTGATGCCCCATGATGGGCGAGGTGTACCTAAAGTTATTGCTTCATAATAGCAGTAAATAAATGAGACTAAACAGCCTAATACTGATAGGCTAGACAGGTTTTTTTTCAAGTATTGTAAAGAGTTTTTAGGGGTGATGATAGAAAGTAATGTCAAAGAAAGTAAAACTCTAAGTTCACTAGAACTATACCCGTTAGTTAATTTTCCTACTATAGCAATAATGCTCATAGTTATAAATAACCAAGTGATTCTACGCTCATTAATTTGTTGTAATATCTGTTTAGGGCCTAAGTTAAATATAGAGAACAAAAACACAACAAAAGTTAATAATGCTAATTCTTTATTCGCATCAGCATATAAAAATAAGCCGCTAAAGCACCAAATAAATGGAATGCAAAAAATGCATCTAATAAATATATCCTTATTCACTGTATTCACTGTATTAGTTTATTTAAAACTATTGTAGGTTCTAATTCTTTCAAACACTTCAAATGCCCAAGAGGACACTCACGCTTAAAGCATGGGCGACATTCAATATCTGTACTCAAAATATCGACTTTCTTAGCTAATGGTGGTGTGTATTTTGGTGACGTTGAACCATAAATGCCAACCACATGACAGCCCACAGCCGCAGCAACGTGCATTAAACCAGAGTCATTACTAACAACTATGTTACAAGCAGCAAGCAGATCAACTGCTTCAATTAGGCTTGTATCACCAGCAAGATTAAATACGGATGTTTGATTAGTAGAATCAACCAAAGACTTAATAGTCTCAGTGGTTTCTTTATCTTTAGCAGAGCCAAATAACCAAACTTGGTGACCTTGGTTAATCATCTCATTAGCTACTGCTGCATAATGCTCGACAGGCCACTGTTTTGCTGGGCCAAACTCCGCCCCAGGACACAAACCAAGCACTGGTTTTTCTGTAGATAAAGAAAACTTACTAAGCGTTGATTGCTGCATTTTGGTATCAATAGCAAGTTTAGGTCGAGGTAAATTATCTAGCCCACCTAATGAGCTTGAGTTAAGCATTTCTGCTTTTGGATGAGCCAATGCCACATAGCGCTCAACCATATATTGAAATGATTTTTTATTTAGTCGTAAATCGTTAAGCAGGCCATAACGCATCTCGCCTTTCCAACCAGTGCGAATAGGGATCCCTGCAAACCAAGGAATAAGAGCTGACTTTGCTGAGTTAGGACAAATATAAGCATGCGTATAATTATTGGTTTTAAGTTGTTTACCTAAACGGCGGCGGCCAAGTAGGTCAATATCACCATGACCAAGAGGCATTTCAATCGCTTGGTTTACTTCAGGCATACGCTCTAGAATAGGTTTGCACCAAGCTGGTGCCATCACATCAATAGTGGCGCCAGGATGTAATTGTTTAAGCGTGATATACAGTGCTTGAGACATCACCATATCGCCAACCCATGATGGGCCAATGATTAGTATTTTCATTTAATTATCCGCTTAACTTAATAGGGTGCTTTAATCATGTAATCTTTAATTTGCTCATAAAGACGAAACGACTCAATGTAGCATTTATCTAGTAAGGTAACCCCGGTTTTGTCTTTTCGCTTACTTCCAATGGTTGATGCTATTTTAGCTCTGGAGACTAAATCTGGTGACATACAGTAAGCGGTAACGCTATGTAAATATGGCTTCTCCATATAATCGTCGACAGGTTCTATGAACTGATTAGCATTAGAAATAAATTTGTGCGCAGTTTCTGGCGTAATACAGTAACCTTGTGTTCCACATGTTCTTCTAAGGTAACGAATAATAGATATATTTGAGTTGAGCTTTTCAATAGTTTTATATGCTTTAGGGAAATAAGCAAATAACTTTATAAACCGGTATTTCTTACAATTATCTTGCAGTGAAGTTAGATAAATAGAGAGTTCAGGAATTATATCAATATTATCTTCTAGAATTAAAATAGTTTGATTAAGTTTTTTGCATATTTCCCAAGCAGTATAATGACTAGCAAAGCAAGCTATTTCAGAGTCAAGTAATGTATAACCGAAACGTTTTTTAGTTAGTGGATCATTACGACGCTCGCTATGAGTAAAGTTAGGGATTGATGCATCGATAGCATCAATAAACTCAAACTCAATACCAGCATCATCTAATTGTTTTTGAATACGCTCACGACGATCGACCGAACGTTTTAAACTGACAACAAATACTTTCATATCACCCATATACCAAAATAATGTTAGAAACTAGAAACTAGAAACTAGAAACTAGAAACTAGAAACTAGAAGTACAAGAGCAGTAGTAGCGCTCTTGTACTTAATTTACGATCTTTCTGAAACCTAGCTCTTATAGAAGCAAAGCGGTCTAGTCTCTAGTTAGCAAAGCGTATCATTTTTACTTCTCAGAGCGTTACTTATTAACCAGTGCCATATACTCAGCAACACCATCAGCCACTGACTTAAATTTAACATCGCAACCCGCAGCACGCAGCTTAGTTAAATCCGCTTGCGTAAACTCTTGGTAAGCGCCTTTTAAATGCTCAGGGAATGGAATACTTTGAACTTCGCCTTTACCGTGGTGTTTAATCACAGCATCAGCAACCGCGCGGAACGGTTCAGCACGGCCAGTACCACAGTTGTAAATACCAGAAACACCATTTTCTAAGAACCAAAGATTAACTGCAGCCACATCACCCACGTAAACGAAATCACGTTTAAACTCGTCGCTACCTTCAAATAACTTAGGATCTTCGCCAGCATTCATTTGATTATTTAAATGGAAAGCGACAGAAGCCATAGAGCCTTTGTGTTGCTCACGAGGGCCATACACATTGAAGTAACGGAAACCGGTAATTTGAGATAGCGTTTCATTGTGTACTTCAGCATCAGCCCATAGGCGACGAACGTAGTTATCAAACTGTTGTTTAGAATAGCCGTAGACGTTTAATGCGCCTTCGTATTCACGCTCTTCAATGAAGGTATCAGTGTCGCCATAGGTAGCAGCAGATGAAGCGTATAAGAATGGAATTTCACGTTCGATACAAAAATGAAGCACTTCTTTTGAGTATTCATAGTTGTTCATCATGATGTATTTGCCATCCCACTCAGTGGTAGCAGAGCAAGCACCTTCGTGGAAAATAGCCTCGATAGGGCCAAAGTCATCACCCGCCATAATTTGCGTAATGAAATCTTCTTTATCCATGTAATCAGTGATATCAAGATCAACTAGGTTCTTGAATTTTTTACCATCTTTCAGGTTATCAACCACTAAGATATCGTTAAAGCCGTTGTCGTTTAAAGACTTAACAATGTTGCTGCCAATCATGCCAGCGCCGCCAGTTACAATGATCATTTTGATACCACGATTAAATAAGATAATTGGTGAGATTGTAACAAAGAAAGGAGTAAAAGGCAGCGGTAATTTTGCGACAAGGTATTAGTGAGTGGTCATTAATAGAGACTATACGCTTTGCTAACTAGAAACTATAAGATCATACACTGTGAGTTCTTCATGAGATATGAACCGAAAAGCAAGTTGTAAGTACAATGAATGAAGCGAATTGATTAAATATCGAATGCTTAATGAATAGAAATTGAGCTATAAAAGTGAAGATCTGGAATATATGGGTTAGCGATGTATTTGATTAATCAGTATTACTGGCTTTTATAGTACCTAGTCACGCAGTGAATATAGTTAGTAAAGCGTATAGTTTATTTAAAAAGGAGATCTAATGCCAACACACCCAAAAAACTCAACCCAAGCCACCAACCTTGAAATAAACCTAAAACACCACGGCGGAAAGCTCGGCGTCACCGGTTCTTGCCACGAACTCAATATTAATAACAACGGTAACAATCATGGCATATTAATCGACTGTGGATTATTCCAAGGAAAAGACGCTAAAGACAATGACAAAAAGCTCGACATCGAATTCCCTATATCACACCTAAAAGCATTAATTCTCACCCATACCCACATCGACCACATTGGCCGATTACCTTGGTTATTAGCAAAAGGCTTCAAGCAACCTATATACTGCACACCAGCAACAGCCGAGTTAGTCCCATTAATGTTAGATGATGGCTTAAAATTACAATTAGGCTTAAATAAAGGGAAAAGAACAAGAGTATTAGAACTAATAAGAAAACAGATAAAACCCATACCTTACAACCAATGGCACCAAATTAAACTTAGCCCTATAGCCAAACCTTCTAGTTCTAAAAGATCTTGCTCTACCCTGAAAACTAAGCGCTCTGAACCTTTAAACCTGCTCCTCCGTTTCCAACCCGCAGGCCATATCCTCGGCTCCGCTTATGTCGAAATTAAACTCCCCAATAGTGAAATTGTCGTATTCTCTGGTGATATCGGCCCATCAAATACCCCATTATTACCTGATCCAATTTCACCAAAACGTGCGGACTTATTAGTAATAGAAAGTACTTACGGTAATAAACTTCACGACAGTGTAGAAACCAGAGCCAAAAGATTGCAACAGATAATAGAACACTCACTGCAAGATGGCGGCGCAATCATCATTCCTGCATTTTCAGTAGGTCGAACCCAAGAGCTGCTGTTTGATATAGAACACTTAATCCATCACAACAAAATCGATTCAAAAATCCCAATCATCTTAGATTCCCCATTAGCCAACAAAGTCACCAAGCAATATCGTCGATTCAAAAAACTGTGGAGTAAAGAAGCCAAAATTAAACTCAATAATCAACGTCATCCACTTAACTTTGAACAATGCATCACTATCGAAAGCCACAAAGAGCACATGCAAGTAGTCAACCGACTAAAAAGCACCGCTGAGCCCTGCATCATTGTCGCTGCCAGCGGAATGTGTGCCGGGGGCCGAGTGATGAATTACCTAGAAGCCTTACTGCCAGATAAACGTACCGACATCATTCTAGCTGGCTACCAAGCCCACGGCACCTTAGGACGAGATCTCCAAAACCAAAAATCAAAAGTGTGGATAGATAATCAACCCATAAATGTAAACGCACAAATTCATACGATGTCAGGCTATTCCGCCCACGCTGATCAAGCTGATTTAATTACGTTTGTTGAAGGGATTGAGGAGGGACGGAAGGAGATAGTGGTGGTGCATGGGGAGGATAACGTGCGCGAGGAGTTTGAGAGGGTGCTGGAGACTAGAAACTATACGCTGCGCTAGCTAGATGGAATAGAGTTCAGATCGCTGCGCTTGCAGAGTTCAGAGGTGATTGTTGTAAGTATTTAAATGATATTAGGGGTATATATGCGTTGTGAGAAATTAAAAGTTTGGAAGAGGGCTTGCCGATTATCTTGTGAGATTTACAAAACAACTTCAAGTATTAAGGACTATGGCTTTCGAGACCAAATAACACGCTCTGGGTTATCTGTACCATCGAATATTGCTGAGGGGGAAGAAAGAAGCGGTGTAAAAGAGCAAATACGATTTTTGAATTATTCTCAAGGTTCTGCCGCTGAATTAATAACACAGCTATTTATAGGGATAGAAATAGGATACATAGAAAAACAGAAAGGCTTAGAATTGATAAATGAAACTAAAGAGATTTTAGCTATTATCTCTCAGCTGTCTAAAAATAAGAAAGCAGTGCTGAAGAATTAAAGCGAATACCTCTGAGTTTTGTAAGCAGAGTTATCTGTACTTTTTATAATCTTTAAGGTTTTATTCTATCGATAGTAGAGGAATACCAAAATTAAAAATTATGCAGAAAAACTACAGCGAACACCTCTGAATTCTGCAAGCGAAGCGATCTGAACTCTTCATCCCCATTAACATTTCAGTTATACTTCCACCTCGACATCTCTCAAGTCAAACCATTAACATAAGGCGCACGTTTCCATGAAAACAAAAGACAGAATAATCCTCGGTGCCTTAACCCTCTTTAACCAAAACGGTGAGCGCAATATCACCACCAACCACATCGCTGCACACCTTGAGATCAGCCCTGGTAACCTTTATTACCATTTCCGCAATAAAGAAGAGATCATTAATAGTATTTTTGATAACTACGCGATTGAGTTGAAAACTCGCTTTAAGCCGATGGCTGAAGAAGAGCAATCGAATATGCCTAGCGTGCAACTCATGTTGAGTTACCTTGATTCGATTTTTGAGTTGATGTGGAACTACCGTTTCTTCTACGCTAATTTGCCTGATATCTTGAGCAGAGATGAGAAACTAAAGCAAAAATACACTAAAGCTCAGCTTGCATTACACAATAACTTAATAGCGATCATGAATAACTTCCGTGATTCTGGTTTAATAGCCCTCGAAGATGATGAGCTACAAGCTCTGACTAAAACTCTGCATCTAGTTGCATCATGTTGGATAAATTATCAAACCGCTTTACTATCAGATAATGAAATTACCGAAGCGGTAATCTATCAAGGTATGTTACAGATGCTGAATGTTGTAAGACCAATGGCGACAGAGCAGGGAAGAAAGCAGATATTGGAATTGGAAGAGCATTATCAGAATAGATTATAAAATTTAGAACGGTCGTAAACTTCTTTACAGAGTTAGGAAGTATTAATTGTAATTTATATACTAAAAGTTAGTACCTCTGAACTTTGTTCTTATTTTTATAACCTCTAGTTATTTACACTCCTATATAATTTACGGACAAAAAATAAAATTTGGAACGAAATGAACGATCAAATACCACAGCAGTTTCAGCAACATCCTATGGCATCATCATTTCAGAATGATGAAATTGACTTAAAAGAACTATTCTTAGTCTTATGGGCGGGGAAGTTATGGATTATTGGTGTAACGCTCTTGTTTGCAGTCGGTGCAACAATATTTGCAATTCAATCACCAAATATTTATGAATCAAAAGCAGTGTTAGTTGTTAATGCAGACCCGTATGGATTTATTGAAGACAATGGTTATATCGTCGGTTTGGAGTTAGTACATAAAGCTAATGCTGAATTCCCTTTTATTAGCGGAAAGTCGATGAAGGAAGCTGTTGGAGAATTGGCAAATAGTAGTAGCTCTAATTTTAATAAGTTGTCTTTTTCGATAGATAAGAGAAGTGGTCAAATTTCTGTATCTCAGCAAGGACAAAAAGCAGAAGATACTTATCAAAATATATTGACTTTTAGTCAATATATAAATCAAGCTTATAAGCAGAGAGAGTTAGTTAAAGCCGCTATTGAGCTAACATCAACAAAAGCTCTATTGGAGCAAAACCAAATAGAAAAAGTGAAAAATATGCTTGCAGAAAAGTATGCGCAACAGCTTTATAAAGTTGCGATATTGAAAAATGCAAATACTGAACTACTTCATGTAATCCAAGAACCAGTGAAAGCAACTAGCTATATCAAACCCAAACGAGCATTAATTATTGTGCTAGGTATGCTGTTTGGTGGGATACTAGGAGTTGCTATAGTACTAATTCGATTTGCACTTAGAAAAGAATAACCATGAAAGATAAGGAATTAAATTATATACCTTATTTTTTTGTAAGATACACCACATGTGAAAAATAGAGTAAAATACAGCTCTATTAAATAAATTTAAAATAGTTTATACGCCTTGGGTATGCGTTAGAACCTATGGGCGGTAGCGTATCAAAATTTTACAAAAAAGGACTAAAAATGTACTTATTTACCAGTGAAGTAGTAGCCCCAGGCCATCCTGATAAGTGTGCTGATATCATTTCAGACTCTATTGTTGATGCGCTTATCATCCATGATTCACAATCGCGTGTTGCGAGTGAGGTATTCGTTGCAGGTAAAAATATCATTATTGGTGGCGAAGTAAAAACAACGGCTAACCTTTCACAAGCTGATTATGAAAAAATAGTAAAAGATGCATTAATTAAGATTGGCTACACAGGAAAAGGCGCTTTTACAAAAGAGCAATGCTTACACCCTGATGATATTAATGTTCAAGTATTACTAAACCAACAATCACAAGACATCAACCAAGGTGTTGACCAAGAAAATGGTGAAACTGGTGCGGGTGACCAAGGTATTATGTTTGGCTACGCTATTGCAGAAACGGCTGACTTTATGCCTTCTGCTATTTCTTACGCTCGTATGCTTAGTGATAAGGTATACCATTATGCATTAAACCATGATCATAAACTTGGTGTTGATATTAAAACTCAAGTAACGATGGATTATGGTAATAAAGAAAACTTTGAAAATGGTAAACCTCAAAAAATCCATACCATCGTTGTTTCAGCGCCATCAGTAGAGAATATGCCAATTGAAGAAGTTCGTGCTTTAATTCAAGGGTTGATTGATGATACAGGTTTACCAACAGAACTTTATAACCCTCAAGAAACGATTATTCATATTAACCCAACAGGTCGCTATGTAAATCATAGCTCACTGCATGATTCGGGTTTAACTGGACGTAAACTAATCGTAGATTCATTTGGTGGTTATGCCCCTATTGGTGGTGGTGCGCAATCTTCTAAAGATTACACAAAAGTTGACCGTTCAGGTTTATATGCAGGCCGTTGGTTAGCCAAACATATAGTAGCAGCAGGCCTTGCAACTAAATGTATTGTTCAGCTTTCTTATGCTATTGGTGTAGCAAAACCAACATCAGTATCTGTTGATACACAAGGTACATTTACTAAAGTAGATGATGATGTGTTATCACAATTTATTATTGATAATTTCTCATTGACTCCAAATTGGATAACTAAGAAATTTAATTTGGATAAACCAAGTGCTGAAACTTTCCTATATGCAGATGTTGCATCACGTGGCCAAGTTGGTCAAAGTGACTACCCTTGGGAGCAGTTGGATGAGTTAGATAAGTTTCAATCAATTAAGTGAAATTATTTCAATAATTGATTATCTTTTTCATTCAAAGAGAATTTAATTTTTAGTAGGCGTGATAGTTTTCGTTATTTTTTTGAATTTAAAAACTTTCGTTCGTGTGCTGTGGTTAATAAATATATAGAGATTATTATGGTTAGAAAAAAAGTTCTCACGGTTTTTGGTACTCGTCCCGAAGCTATAAAAATGGCACCTTTAGTGCATGCTCTTGCCTGTGACGAAAGGTTCGAATCTAAGTGTTGTGTTACTGCTCAACACCGTGAAATGCTTGACCAAGTGTTAGAACTTTTTGAAATCACACCAGATTATGATCTTAACTTAATGAAAGTAGGTCAAACGTTAAATGATCTAACAGCCCTAATAATTCAAGAGTTAAAGCCAGTATTACAAGAGTTTAAACCTGATGTGGTTTTAGTTCATGGTGATACAGCAACAACATTTGCGGCAAGTTTAGCGGCATATTATGAGCAAATTGAAGTTGGTCATGTAGAGGCTGGTTTACGAACTAGAAATATTTATTCACCCTGGCCAGAAGAGGCAAATCGTCGTTTAACAGGTGTTTTGACTAAGTATCATTTTGCACCGACAGAAACATCTAAAGAAAACCTTCTTCGAGAAAGCGTTAATTCAGATGATATTACAATTACAGGTAATACAGTGATTGATGCTCTATTAATGATTAAAAATAAAATTGATACAGATGTAACTTTAAAAGAAATACTTACATCACAATTTTCACAGTTGGATCAAAGTAAAAAACTAATTTTAGTTACGGGTCATCGACGAGAAAGCTTTGGTGGTGGCTTTGAACGTATCTGCCAATCATTAGCTCAAACTGCACAAGCACACCCTGAGGTGCAGATTGTTTATCCCATGCATTTAAACCCTAATGTCCGTGAACCTGTAAATCGTATCTTGTCTGGGATTGAAAATATTAAGTTGATTGAGCCGCAGCAATATTTACCATTTATTTATTTAATGATGCGTGCAGATATTATTTTAACTGACTCTGGAGGTATTCAAGAAGAAGCACCTTCACTAGGAAAACCAGTGTTAGTGATGCGAGATACGACAGAGCGTCCAGAGGCAGTAAGTGCTGGCACAGTTAAGTTAGTTGGTACTAATATTGAAATAATTACAACTGAATTAAATAAGTTACTTACCGATGAAAATGCATATAAAGAAATGAGTTATGCACATAATCCATATGGTGATGGTAAAGCTTGTAAACGAATTTTAGACGAATTAAGTAAATAATTATTTAGGAATAGATGAATGTCATTTGAAACTATTGCAGTTGTTGGTTTAGGTTATATTGGTTTGCCGACAGCTGCTATGTTTGCTTCGCGTAAGAAGAAAGTAATAGGTATTGATGTTAATCAACATGCTGTAGATACAATAAATCAAGGTAAAATACATATTGTAGAGCCAGATCTTGATATGATTGTTCATGCAGCTGTGAGTGGAGGCTATTTAAAAGCAACGACTCAACCAGAACCTGCTGATGCCTTTTTAATTGCAGTGCCAACACCATTTTTACCGTGCGAGGAGGGGGATATCCCTGCTCCTGACCTTTCTTATATCGAAGCTGCAAGTAAAGCAATTGCTCCAGTATTGAAGAAGGGTGATTTGGTTATTTTAGAATCTACCTCACCAGTAGGTGCAACAGAGCAAATGGCGATTTGGCTTGCTCAAGATCGTAGCGACCTCACTTTTCCACAAACTCATGGTGAAGATGCTGATATCAACATTGCACACTGTCCTGAGCGTGTTTTACCAGGTCATGTTGTTCGTGAACTTGTTGAAAATGATCGTGTTATCGGTGGGTTAACTAATAAGTGTTCTGAACGAAGTGTTGATCTTTATAAAACGTTTGTAGAGGGCGAATGTATTATTACAAATGCTCGTACAGCCGAAATGGCAAAATTAACAGAAAATAGCTCACGCGATGTGCAAATTGCATTTGCTAATGAACTTTCGATTATTTGCGACAGACTTGATATTGACGTATGGGAACTAATTTCTCTGGCTAACCGCCATCCACGAGTGAATATTCTACAGCCTGGACCTGGTGTAGGAGGCCACTGCATTGCGGTTGATCCTTGGTTTATAGTGTCAAAAACACCCGAAGAAGCACAATTGATTCATACAGCGCGAAAAGTAAACGATAGCAAACCTGGCTGGGTTGTTAATAAAACAAAGATAGCTATTGCGGACTTCCTACAAGAGAATGCTGATAAAATGGTAAAAGATATTACAATAGCTTGTTATGGCTTAGCATTTAAACCGGATATTGATGATTTACGGGAAAGCCCTGCTTTAAATATTGTTAAGGAGATTGTTAAGATACATACGGGTAAAATACTTACTGTGGAGCCTAATATCTCGAACTTACCAGAATCGTTGTCTTGTCAGTTAGTTACATTAGATGATGCAAGAGAAGCGGATATACATATTATGCTTGTTGACCATAAAGAATTTAAAGAACAATCTAAACCTGTTGGAATAGTAATTGATACCAAGGGAATTTGGTAATGTGTGGCATTATCGGCGAGTTTTTTAAAATTACTCCCTCAAAGTTAGATGGATTTTTAGGACGTGTAGATAGAATTAAACATAGAGGCCCAGATGGGCAGGGGATATCTTTTTTTAATAAAGAAAAAAAACATGAAATAAGATCACCTCAAGGGCTATCTTCTTACGATGAAAATTTAAAATACTTATATACTGATGCTCTAGCTCATGTCCGATTAAGCATTATAGACCATAGCCAAGATGGTCTTCAGCCATTTGTAGATGGTGATTTATCGTTAGCATTTAATGGAGAAATATATAATTATATTGAAATTCGCGAAGAATTAAGACTTCTTGGATATGAATTCTCTACGGATACTGATACAGAAGTTGTTTTAAAGTCATATATTGAATGGGGCACTGATTGCTTTCGACGATTCAATGGAATGTGGGGGATATGTATTTATAACAGAGGAAGTGAAACAGTAACATTATCTCGTGATAGGTTCGGTGTAAAACCTCTGTATTATATGGATACAGGCACTAGTTTTTTTGTTTCTTCAGAAATTAAAGCTCTTGATATCTCATTTATAAATAATGACTTTCTTGCCCTATTTTTAGAGAAAAACTATATCGATTTTGATAAGAACACACTTTATGAAAGTGTGTATCAGGTTGAACCAAGCACTGTTTTAATTATCGATAAGCTTCGAGCGAAAACTGAATTTAAGTATTTTGATGTTGACTCATATGAAGATAAAAATGAGTCTGTTTGCGATCTTATTTATGATTCTATAAAGTTAAGAAATAGAGCTGATGTCAAAATTGGAGGGCTGCTTAGTGGAGGGATAGATTCCTCTGTTATTGCTGGTGTTACTAAAAAGTTCAATAGTGATTATAAATTATTTTCAGCGGTGTTTGATGATGGGCGTTTCTGTGAGAAGAAATATATACAAAAAACTGAAGAATATTTAGGTCTTGATGTAGAGTATTTAACTCCAGAAGTGGATAAATTGTCAGAAAGTGTTGCTCAGCAAGTGTATATTCAAGAGAGTCCGTTAAGAAGTATGGCTCAAATATATCAATATCAATTGTACAAATATATAAGTGAAAATACAGATATTAAAGTTGTCTTTAATGGTCAGGGTGCAGACGAGACCTTTTCTGGATATAATGAGCATATCATTTGTTATTATTTAGATCTATTAATAAATTTCAAATTTTCTAAGTTTTCGAAGGAAATCTCTGAGTATAAAATAATCAGTGGTTTAAGTAGAGTAAATATATTAATAAAAATAGTATCATTAGCTTTATCTAAACCTAAAAAGCCTAAGGTTACATTATTGAAAAGTCGTTCGATGTTCCCTCCTCGAACTCTTCAAAATAGATTGAAGTTTAATCTAATGTGTTCGGCGTTACCAGAATATCTCAAGTATGATGATAGGAACTCTATGGCCGTAGGTATTGAATCTAGAGTACCATTCTTAGATTATAGGCTTGTTATGCGAGCTCTTAGCATTTCTCCTGAATTAAAAATATCAGAAGGTGTTGCTAAGATACCACTGAGAGAAATTGCTAGAAAGAATAAGCTTGTAGCTCCTAAAGTCTTGGATAGAAAAGATAAAGCAGGTTTTGTTTCACCTCAAGAGATATATATGAGAACAGGACTTAAGAAAGATATTATTGAACATGTAAATAATATTAAAAAATATAATCAATTCTTCAATGTAAGTGCAATTGATTCGATGATTTATGATTTTTTGAATGATAATCCTGTAGATTATAATATGATTTTTCGACTTTATACAACGTCGATATGGATTGATAAATATAATTTGAGATTCAAAAATGAAGCGTAAGATATACTATATAACTAGAACATATACTCACGACTCTAATAGTGGTGGCGCCTTAATGCGAGAAGGTGCAGTAAAGCAATTTTGTGAACATGGTTATCAAGTAGAAGTTATTTCTCTTTCTAAAACGTTAAATAACATATCACTTGATAATCAATACTTGACACTTTTCGATAATGGTAAAGGTTCAGATAGAGTAAATTGGACGAAACAGAGGTTTGGCTTTTCAGAGGATTACTTGGATGACTGGGCTAATAATTGCGTTAACTATTTACGTCATAAAGTAAACAAAGAGGATATCGTATTTGCTACAACAGGGGGAGATCTTGCTTCCTTGAAAGTTGCTAGTCTAGTAAAGGATAAAACTGACTGTATATACATTGCTAATTTTAGGGATCCTGTTCTTCATACCACGGTAAATAATAAAAGCTTATCACCATTTCTTCACGTAAATCGTGACCATTTGTTAATTAAATATTTAAATAACGCCAATTTAGTTGTTACGAGTTGTAATTCATATAAAGAATATATTGAAGAGAAATTTCAAGGAAGAGTTATAAACAATCATTTTGGATTCTTAGGCAACGAAAGCAATCGAGATTATTCCCACTTACCAAATAACAATAACTCACTTAGCATAGTCTATGCTGGGACGTTGAATAAATATCAAGGTCCAAATTACTATCCTGATGTATTTTCAGGATTAAAGAAAACAAGCTTAACAGTTTACTCTAATAGTGACCCGTTTAAGCGGGAGCATGATAATATTTATATCAAAAAACCTGTGACTAGAGATGAATTATATCAACGTATAATGAAAAATCATAATGCGGGTTTTGTATCTCTTTCTAATCCATACTTTTCTGTTTGTGTACCATCAAAAATATATGAATATATAAATATCGGCCTTCCTATATTTGGATTTCTTCCAGATGGAGAAGCAAGAAGTATTGTTAATGATAATAATTTTGGCTATATAGCAAAGGAGGGGAAGTATTCGGAATTGAGACAAAAGTTAGGCTATTATTCAAATAGATTAGAACTCGTTGATGACTTAAAGATGAATGTGCAGAATTCTCGTGATAAATGGAGTATGAAACATCTATTTTCTGATCTAATAGAAGAAATTAAATTATTGGGAGATCGATGATAATGAATGATATTGTAATTCTAGAACTTTTTGATGCTAAGGGGTATAAACAACGAGTAGAAATTATTCAGAAAGATTCAGATAATATTTCGGTTGATTTATCAAAATACTTTATGAGTTCACATAAAGTATGTCGAAAACTAAATAAAGTAATGTTTGATAAATTTAGTGGTTCGACGGAACCTAGCCTATATATTAGCTTACTAAAATTAGCAGATAAAGACCTTTTTGAATGCTGTAGATTATTAGAAGTAGTTAAATACTATAAAAGTAAAAATAAAAATATCTTAATTAAGACAGGGAGACGAGATTTACTTGAAGATATTATTGATTTACTTAAGGTAGATCTTGACGGTGTCAAAATTGAAAGTGTTAAATCAAAGAAAAGCATAATCAAACATGTTTTTGGTAAATTAGTAAAACTCTCTATTTTTTGCCTTAATCGATTTAGAGTCAAAAGCTATACGACTCAAAAGATATTTTTTTTATATGACGGTAAAATATCTTTTGAGTATGCTAAACCGTACCTCAATAACTGCATAACATATCCATTTCTAACAGGGAAAAATAGTTATAAGAATATTTGTTATGATCAGGATTATTTTATAAATTATAAGTTTGTTTGTCATGAACTTATGATTAAATCGTTTAAAAGATTTAGACAAAATCGTAAATCAATATTAAATACTAGTACACCTATCGCGTTAAAAAAACTTTTAATCCATCATTTATCTGAACTAGAAATACAAGTATTATGTTTTGAAAGTTTAACCATTAAGTTTGATTCATTGGAAAATATTCTAGGGCTTTTTGATGCATACCCTTGTATCGACTATGTAACTAAGGTTTTAAATGATGAATTTGGAGTAAGAACAACTTGTATACCACATGGAGTAAACTTTAAATATAAAGTTCATTATATTTCGTACGGAACTAATATTTATTCTTTTTGGAGTAATGACCACAAAAACCGTTTAGCTCAAAGTGTTATATATAATAACTCAGCAGATAAGATTATAACAGGTAATGTACTATTTAGTTCTATGTCTAATGAAACTAAGCCAGAAAATATAAATGATAAGAGTATCTTGGTTGTAGGTGAATACTTTTCTATAGATGGTTTATACTCATCTCCATTTAATGAAGAGCATACAAGAAGAATGATGTTCACTTTGAAGAAGTTTGTTTTAGATAATTTAGATGTAACGATAAAAATTCGTACAAGACTCAATGATGAATACGCACAAATATGTGCTGAGTATCAATGTGATAATATTACGATCGTTAGCCCAGAGGTATCAATTGAAGAAGAAATAATGAGTAGTTCTCTAATTATTTCAGTTTTTTCAAATGTATTACACGAAGCTTTGATAATGAGAAAACCAGTCCTTCAAGTTAATATGTTAGGTATAGAAAACTATAGAGATTTAGCAAGTGATGGATTGGTTAACTATGCAACGGATGAAGGTGAGTTATATTTAGCTCTGAGAAACTGGAAAATAGGTAATTTAAAACGTATTGATTATGAATTACACGAAAGGAAATATTGCAATCGGTTGATATTTAAACCCATCAAATTAATGGTTTAATAAATTGAATCTAATAAAAACAATAATCAAACATGCGTCAAAATATTTTACTGGTTCTATAATTGCATCAGTAGCCACATTTCTAATGATGAAATATTATACGCATGTTTTTACTCCTGAGCAATTTGGGATTCTCTCATTGTATTTGATTGTGTTTAAATACTTTATAACAATATGTTCCTTAGATGTTCAAAGTAGTGTTAGTCGTTTATATTTTGATTATAAAGATAAAGAAAGGAAAGTTTATATATCAACGGTATTCTGGTTTCTAGTTACTATTTGTAGTGTGGTCTTGATTTTAGGTATGTTTTTATCTGAAAAAATTTCAATCTTGATCTACCCTGAAACTGAAGACATGTTTATTCTTACTATTATTGCTGCAATATTCTCTGTATTTTTAACCTTCTTTACTCGTATACTTTATAATGAGCAAAAATCAACAATTCTATTGAAGCAGTCGATTTTACAGACAACTCTTAATCATGGATTATCGGTGATTTTTATAGCATGCTCAAGTTTAGGGCTTTTGGGACGGCTATTAGGCCAGACATTAGCATCAATGCTCTCGTTATTGTATAACTATATTGTTGCGAATCGGATTGGAATTGTTTCTATTTCACGATCTTTTCAAATGAGCATGCTGAAATCTACATTATTATTATCGATGCCTACTTTGTTATTAGCAGTGCAAAGTATGGTTTTTCTCTATATGGACCGATTCTTAATAAAGTATTATATTGGAGAAAATGCGTTAGGTATATATTCATTTGCATTTATGCTTGGGCAAGGACTAGCTATTTTATACGAAGCTATTTATCAAGCTATTCTTCCTGATGTGTATAAAAAACTAAAAACTGATTATGAATCATCATTAAAAACAATTCATATTTTTTTTAAAAAGTACTTTGTATTTGTATTTGTTATCACAATATGTATTTCTTACTTTAGTGACGTTATATTAGTGGTTATATCTAATCCTAATTACTATGAGTCTTCAAAAGTTATACCTTATATAATGTTTGGTTTCATGATGGGTGGGTTGTATAAAATACCAACATTGGTAATTAATTTCCATAAAAAAATATGGATTTATCCAATAGCTAGTATGTTTTCTTCAATGATTAACTTGGTGTTGAATATATTATTAATTCCTATATTAGGCATAATAGGTGCAGCTTTGGCAAGTTTTTTGGGTTTGTTTGTTTATTCTTCTATTTTACAGATATACACAAATAAATATTATTTAGAGAAGAGAGGATGGTGGGTTTTAATTAGTTACGCTACAGTATTTATTATTGTTATGGGTAATTTTTTTATGGATATAAATGTATAGTATAGTATAGTATTTATTTTTATGAATATATTATACACCTCAGTGTTGTTAAATTTAATGGTATTTAATTAACATTCAAGGGTAAATATCAATTATATATGGGTTCGTTTTTAAAGTTAGGATTTCTTATGAATGAAGTAGATTTAGTAAAACACTATGAGAAAGTTTTTTCTGATAAGTATGGCCGACATTATCAAATGCAAGAAATATTCCCTGAATTATTAAAAGATTCCAAGGTATTAGATTATGGGTGTGGCTGGGGTGGAGTAAGCTCTCTTTTCGTGACAAAGTATGGGGCTAGTGTAGATGCTGTTGATTTATGTCAGGATTCTTTAGATTTGGCTTCCAAGGTGAATTATCATGCTAATATTAACTATGTTCATTTAAAAAACTTTAAATTCCCTAGTTTAGAGTATGATTTAATATTTAGCTCTCAAGTTATTGAACATGTTCATAATCCAGGTACATACTTAAATAATATAAATAAGATGCTTAAAGATGAAGGTAAACTTGTTATAGGTCTTCCTAACGGTTGTAATTTTAATTTATTTTTAGAACAGTTTTTTATGTCTAAAGAAAGAATTATCAAACGTTCACAGCAAAAAATTAATAACTATAATAAAGGTATGGACCATATTAACTCATGGGATATTCAGCACTTTATTACATTATGTGCATCTTGCGGATTTAAAGTGGTTGATTTTATTCCAACAGAAGGTACACCTTTATTTAATCAATTTAGAAAAATCCCTTTAATTGGTAATTACATATATCGATTAAAATGGCTAAAAACCAGAATGTCATATACAATGTTTTTCTTATTAGAAAAAGAAAAACAAGTAGATATTGGTTTTAATGATTAATTGTAACGAGAGTGTGTTTTTTTTGCGCGTATGTTTTTGATGTTTTATTTAGTGCATATTTGAATCTTCGCTAGTACATAGCGCTCCGTTCTGAATTACTATGGATAAATAACACTTAGACATGTTGCTTTTCCAACTTACAAAGTTACTCGTTTATATTTTTAGAATATAGTTAAGTCTAACGTAAAAAAGGGGGGGGGGGAGTAAATAATGAATATTGCATATTTACTATCTCATGATATAACAAGGAATGATGGTGTTACTTTAAAGATACTCACACAGGTGAGTGAGTGGGGTAAGCAAGGGCATAATGTCAAAGTATTTTGTCAAGTGCCATCAAAAGGTGACAGTATTCTTAAAGCAAATCAATATGATGTGGGTAATTCGTATATTAAGTCTCGCTTGTATTCAAATAAAGCACTTTTAAATGATGTTGCTGATTTTAATCCAGATGTGGTTTATTTCCGTTATGATACCTATAGTCAAACTATTCGAACTTTACTATGTAAGTACAGTGTAGTTACTGAAATTAATACAAATGACTTGTCTGAATTTTATGTTTTATTTAAAAAAGAAAAAACAGTTAAATCTTTTATTCGCTATATGATTTATATTTTATTTAGAGGCGCCATTTTTAATAATGTCAAAGGAATTGTTTCGGTTACTAAAGAATTGTCTTTGAATAAAAATATTTCAAAATATAACAAGCAGTCTATAGCTATTTCTAATAGTATTAATATCGATGATTTTACTACAATAAAAAGACCTGGATATAATCGAAAGGGTGTTTTTTTTATTGGTACACCAAATCAGCCATGGCATGGAGTTGACTTTATAGAAGAGCTAGCATCTAATTTAACTCAAATTGATTTTCATATAATTGGTATTGAGGGGCGGGGGGGGCATAACCTACATTATCATGGATATTTAGGAAGAAAAGAATATCAAAACATTATGAAGGAATGCTGTGTCTGTATCGGTTCTTTAGCTATGTATCGAAATGATATGTATGAATCAAATTCTCTTAAGGTCAGAGAATATATTGCAGGTGGTTTTCCTGTTATATTAGGTTGTAAAGACTCAGCGTATATTGATGAAAAACAACCTCACTGGATGAAAATTGTTGATACTCGTTACGGCCTTGATATTGAAAGTTTAGAGCAATTTATTGATAATTATAAAGATTTTGTTATTCCTGATGAACAGAAGTGGCTGATATCTTCACAATACAATGAAAATAGAAGATTACAATTTATAGAGAGTGTAGTATGCAGTGATTAGTGATAACTACAATTTCTTAATTTATTATTCAATATTAAATTTCTTTCTGTTTGTTTTATTATTAGCAATTAATTTTTATGCTCAAGATTCTAGTAATAAATGGCTGTGTGGGGGGGGGGGTAATAATACTATACTGTATTTTCTTTTCTTTTCGTACAGCTGATATTGGTAGTGATGCTGGGAATTATGTTTTATTAATTGATAATTCCGCTGCGTTATCGCAAGATATGTCCCCTATGATTAAAATAATCGCATCTGTTGTGGGTTTTTTAGGGGGAGGGGAAGCTCTTTTCTTTTTTGCTATTTCGATGTTAATTTGTATTACTATCCTATATGCTTTTTATAGATTAGAGAGGAAAGATTTCTTAGTTGTATTTGCAACCTTTACTGTTAGTTTCTTGTTTGTAAATATTAATGTTAATATATTTAGACAGGGCATTGCCATTGCATTTGGGACTTTAGCCCTGAGCTATCTTATAGAAAAGCGTTATATAAAGTATCTGTTGTTCGTCATTCTAGCTACGTTTACTCATACTAGTGCAGTTATTCTTTTATTATCATTCATGTTGGTGTTTTTTATGCGTAGTAAATGCTATATATTTATATATATAGCATGCTGCGCTGTTTTTTATATGCTTGATATGAGTTTGGCGCAGATTGTATTTCATTTTAAGGAAAACCATTGGTCTTTCGCTCGCTTATATTGGTATTTAACTTGGAATAAGAGTAATGTATTTACTTTGAAGCACATCTATTATTTATATTTGATTATTATTATCATTTTCTTATCCGTTTTTGAACGATTGAATGATAAGCAAGTTCGATTATTTTTGGTGTTTTTGACTATTCCTAGCATAATGACAATATTTAGAATTGATGCTTTTTTGGTCGATCGTTTTACGTTTTATTTTATTCCTGTATCTGTTTTGTTAACATTCCAATTATTTAAAATTTTCAACCTAAGAAATAATGTTTATGTACAAGCTCTTTTTGTTATTTCTTTATATTTTTGGTTGGTTAAGAGTATCTTACAATTCAATATTTGGTGGGGGGGAGTATGACAGTAGAAGTATTATTATCAACATATAATGGCGAAGCCTATCTTCAAGAACAGCTTGACTCTTTAGTCTCCCAAAGCTGCAATGATTTTTTTGTTACCATCCGTGATGATGGTTCTAGTGATGCAACTATATCGATTATTGAAGAATATATTTTTCGATATCCGGAACTGTTTTTTTTGTCTACAGCGGATAAAGGTAATCTGAAGGCTGCCGGTAGTTTCATGGCCTTGATTAGAGCGAGTACGGCAGAATACGTTATGCTGTGTGATCAAGATGATATTTGGGATCCTGAAAAGATTGAGATTTCTCTAAGGAAAATAAAGCAATTAGAGCAAGAAGATGCTTCAATACCAATCTTAGTCTTTTCTGATCTTAGGTTGATGGATAACTCTGGAAATGTATTCTGCGAATCTTTTTGGGAGTTTCAAAGTCTGGACTGCCAAGTTGCAAAGGACTGGCGTAAGTTGTTAACTCTTAATGTTGTCACTGGCTGCACTGTTATTATAAATAGAATGGCCATTAGTGTATCTTTACCGTTTGCTCTCCCTGAGATGCTGCATGACCATTGGATTGCTGTAAATGTTTCGAGGTATGGTAAGATAGGCTACATCCCTTCAGCAACTATTTCGTATCGACAGCATTCTTCGAATGTTGAAGGGGCCCACAGGTTTTCAATACGTTATGTTTTACGTAAGTCTCAAAATTCATTACGGATATTGAATCTATTGTATAAAAAAAGCTGTTATTTTAATCAGGTCAGCTTTTTAACACTTTGTTTTTATAAAGTAACTCTTAATTTTAAAAGGTTTTTTTAACCACTATGAACGAAAAACTTACCTGTCTAATATGTGACTCTTCTGATTGGCATATGTACTGTAAAATTGATAATGGCAATCATGATGTATTGATATGCAAGCAATGTTCTTTTTGCCAACTTTCTCCAATTCCGACAAAGGGAGAGTTGGATTTATTCTATGCTAGTAAATATAGAGATCAATATTCAAATCAAAATACAGTAGATAAAAATGTTATTAGTTATGAACAACTAAGGGCCGATAGAATACTCAAGGTTCTGCGCCCTTACTTTAGTAAGGACTCTAGGAATATCTTGGATATTGGATGCAGCAGCGGAACGTTATTACAGAATATTGCTACTCTTTGTGATGATAAGCCAATTATCCATGGTATAGAAATGAATGATAATTATAGGAAGCATATAATAAAAGAAGGCATTGCTTCGGAAGACAATATTTCTAATCAAGATATAGGTACATATTACCTTGGAAAAGAAGGAAAGTTTGATTTTATTTCTATAGTCCATGTATTAGAGCATCTGCAAAATCCTGGAGATGCGCTTTACTCTATCCATAATTTATTGTCAGATAACGGTAGGTTATACATTGAAGTTCCTAATATGAAAACACCTTATGCTAAATTGGTAGGTGAGTATTTTATTTTATACCATCTTTACTATTTTACAGGGTATACATTAGAGAAACTGTTGAATAAATATGGCTTCAATATTATCAAGTCCCAACAAATTGCAAATACTAGTGTTTGTTTTATTTGCGAAAAAGGAGCAATCACAGAGATAGATAAGTCAGAATCAAAACAAGAGTTTCAGAAAGTATTATCACGGTTGACGTATTATAAAGTTACCTTCCCAATCCGGAAATTGCGGCCACATGTTATACGAACTTTGGATTTACTAGGAGTTAAAGAGTTAGCAAAATCTCTTTTAAAACGAGATCAATAAGCTAGTAGGGGAAACTTTAAATGAAAATATTAGTCACTGGCGGCGCAGGCTTTATCGGTTCAGCAGTGGTTCGTCACATTATCAGTAATACACAAGATAGCGTTATTAACCTAGATAAATTGACTTATGCGGGTAATTTAGAATCACTATCTGATGTGAGTTCTCATGAGCGCTATGCGTTTGAACAAGTTGATATTTGTGATAGAGCTGAATTAGACCGAGTATTTTTAGATCATAAGCCAGATGCGGTAATGCACCTAGCCGCTGAGTCTCATGTTGATCGCTCTATTGATGGCCCCGCTGCTTTTATCGAAACCAATATTGTAGGCACTTATACTTTACTTGAAGCGACACGCTCTTATTGGAACACTTTAGCTGATGATAAAAAACAAGCCTTTCGTTTCCATCATATATCAACTGATGAAGTATATGGAGACTTAGAAGGAACGGATGACTTGTTTACTGAAACAACATCGTATGAGCCATCTTCACCATATTCTGCATCAAAAGCCTCTTCTGACCATTTGGTGCGCGCTTGGCTGCGTACCTATGGATTACCAACGATGGTAACGAACTGCTCAAATAATTATGGTCCGTATCACTTCCCTGAAAAGCTCATTCCATTGATGATTTTAAATGCACTCGATGGTAAATCATTACCGGTTTACGGAAATGGTATGCAAATTCGTGATTGGTTATTTGTTGAAGACCACGCACGTGCTTTATATAAAGTGGTGATGGAAGGTGTAGTAGGTGAAACCTACAATATTGGTGGCCATAACGAAAAAGCAAACATTGACGTTGTTAAAACTATTTGTTCATTACTTGAAGAGTTAGTTCCTAATAAACCAGAAGGTGTTAATCATTATCTTGATTTAATTACCTATGTAACAGACCGCCCTGGGCACGATGTTCGCTACGCCATTGATGCATCGAAAATTGAGCGTGAGCTAGGCTGGAAACCAGAAGAAACATTTGAATCAGGCATTCGTAAAACCGTTGAATGGTATTTAGATAACAAACAATGGTGGTCTCGCGTGCTAGATGGCTCTTATGCCGGAGAGCGTTTAGGCGTATCTTCAAAGTCTATAGAAATTGAAAAGGCGGCTAAATAATGAAAGGTATTGTACTTGCTGGTGGCTCTGGTACGCGTTTATACCCACTAACTCGTGGCGTATCAAAACAGCTTTTGCCTATTTACGATAAGCCAATGGTGTTTTATCCAATATCTACTTTAATGCTTGCGGGTATTAAAGATATTCTAATCATTACAACGCCTGAAGATAATGCCGGTTTTAAACGCTTATTGGGCGATGGCTCTGATTTTGGTATTAACCTTGAATATGCCATTCAACCAAGTCCTGATGGGTTAGCGCAAGCGTTTATTATAGGTGAAGAATTCATTGGTGATGACAGTGTATGTTTAGTGCTTGGTGATAATATTTTCTATGGTCAATCATTTAGTCAGCAATTAAGTCGAGCATGTGAGTTGACTTCTCAAGGGGTAGCAACGGTGTTTGGTTATCAAGTAAAAGACCCTGAGCGTTTTGGTGTGGTTGAATTTGATGAAAAGATGAAAGCGGTCTCGATTGAAGAAAAGCCTGAAACACCGAAATCAAATTATGCGGTAACAGGCTTATATTTCTATGATAATCGAGTGGTAGAAATGGCAAAACAAGTCAAACCTTCGCATCGTGGTGAGCTTGAAATAACTACGCTAAATGAAATGTACCTTAACGATGGCTCACTGAACGTTGAATTACTCGGTCGTGGCTTTGCATGGTTAGATACAGGCACACATGAGAGTTTGCATGAAGCTTCTTCGTTTGTACAAACGATTGAAAATGTACAAGGCCTTAAAGTCGCGTGTTTAGAAGAGATTGCTTGGCGTAATAATTGGTTAAGCGACGAGCAAGTATTAACTCTTGCAAAACCGATGATGAAAAATGAATACGGTCAGTATCTAACGCGTTTAGTGAATGAAAATAAGAAGAAGGTCGCGAGCTAATGCGAGTATTGATTACAGGTTGTCACGGACAGGTTGGACATTGTTTAACTCAACAGCTTGCTGGTAATGAAAATACAACCGTATTAGCACTTGATAAAGAGAATCTTGATATTACAAATCAAGAGGCGGTAAATGCCGCCGTGGTTGAATTTCAGCCAAATATCATCATTAATGCTGCAGCTCATACTGCGGTAGATAAAGCGGAAGAGGAAGTTGAACTTTCTTATGCGATTAATCGTGATGGACCTAATTATTTAGCGCAAGCCGCACAACGTACTGGCGCTGCAATCCTGCATATTTCAACGGATTATGTCTTTGAAGGCAACAAAGTGAGCGAGTATCAAGAAACCGATACGACAAACCCACAGGGTGTTTACGGCGAGAGTAAATTAGCGGGTGAAATTGCGGTTGCCAATGCGTGCGATAAACACATTATTCTTCGTACCGCTTGGGTTTTTGGTGAAAATGGTAATAATTTTGTGAAGACCATGCTACGTCTAGGCGCTACACGGAATGAGCTCAGCATCGTAGGAGACCAATTTGGTGGTCCGACATACGCGGGTGATATTGCTCATGTATTAATTCAAATAGCAAAGCGAATCACAGAAGGTGGTGATGTTGAGTACGGTGTTTATCATTATTCAGGTTTACCTCATGTGAGTTGGTTTGAATTTGCTGAAACTATTTTTGATACAGCGGTTAAACAAACCGTTATTTTAAATAAGCCGAGCTTAACAAGTATTACAACTGACCAATACCCAACACCAGCAAAGCGACCAAGTAATTCTCGATTAAGTACCGATAAAATCACAAAGAGCTTTGCGATTAAGGCGAGTGATTGGGCAGCGGCATTAAACAATATCCAAGCATATAAAGGTTAAGATAATGAAAGTAATCGATACTCGAATACCTGATGTGAAAATTATAGAGCCTAGTATTTTTGGTGATGAGCGTGGTTTCTTTATGGAGACCTGGAATCAAAAGCAATTTGAAGAGCTTGTAACAGGTAAGCCGACCCAATTTGTGCAAGATAATCATTCAAAATCGAAGAAAGGGATTTTGCGTGGTTTACATTACCAAACGGAAAATACGCAAGGTAAACTAGTGCGTGTGGTGTCTGGTGAAGTGTTTGATGTAGCTGTAGATATTAGAAAAAATTCACCGACGTTTGGTCAATGGGTTGGTGAGTATTTGTCGGCAGAGAATAAGCGCCAACTTTGGGTACCAGAAGGTTTTGCACATGGTTTTTATGTGACGAGTGAAGAGGCGGAGTTTGTTTATAAATGTACGGATTATTACAATCCTAGCGCTGAGATATCAATCGCTTGGAATGATGATGCTCTTGGTATTGAGTGGCCTGTGAATACCCATCATTATGCACCATCATTATCTCATAAAGATATGGTAGCACCTTCATTGAATGGAGTTATGAACCTGCTATGAAACAAGTGGTAGTTATTGGCACTGTTGGTATTCCTGCAAGTTATGGTGGCTTCGAATCTCTTGTTGAAAATTTAACGTTAAATAGAGATTGTGAAACGCAGTATTCAATTTTTTGCTCATCAAAACACTATACTGAAAAATTAAGCGAACATAATAAGGCTAAACTGTTTTACTTACCATTGAAAGCTAATGGCCCTCAAAGTATTCCTTATGACATTTTATCTATGATAAAAGCCTGGAGATTAAAACCTGATGTGACGCTAATTTTGGGCGTTTCTGGCTGTATATTTCTTCCTGTTTTTAGACTATTTTCAAAATCAAAAATTGTCACTAATATTGATGGTTTAGAGTGGAAGCGCGAAAAATGGGGGAAATGGGCAAAACGATTTCTTAAATTATCAGAATTGGTGGCTGTAAAATATTCAGATGTTGTAGTTACAGATAATCAAGCCATTACTGATTATGTAAAAGAAGAATATGGGGTAGCGTCAGAAACAATTGCTTATGGTGGTGATCATGCAGTGATAGGGTTCCAGGATTTTTCATTAGAAGATCAAGAAGCCTATGCTTTAGGACTGTGTCGTATAGAACCTGAAAATAATGTCCACATGATTCTTGAGTCTTACTCAAAAACTGAATATAAAATTAAATTTGTGGGTAATTGGAACGCAAGTGAATTTGGCTGTAGGATGAAAAGCATATACTCTAAATTTGCAAACATCGAGTTATTAGATCCCATCTACGATCTTGAAACGCTCTATAAGCTTCGTCGTGGCTGTTCTGTGTATATACATGGCCACTCAGCTGGTGGTACAAACCCTTCATTAGTGGAAATGATGCATTTTGGTATCCCCATTATTGCATTTGATTGCAGTTTTAATCGTTATAGCACTGAAGATAAAGCAATGTACTTTAAAGATTGTGATGATTTAGTGGAAATACTAAATAAAAATAGTGATGTGGTTGAACTAACGGATAGGGGGGGATTTATGCAAGATATAGCTCAGAAGCGTTATACATGGACAAAAATTTCACAACAATATGAGAACACGTATTTATAAATAGTACACTCCAGTAAGTAGTATACTAAGCTTAATTTTTAAGAGGTTGAAGCATAAACTTCAGGCTTGTTCTTTTATATAAAAGAAGTTTATGATATTTTATTTCGGTGAAAATATATAGTTTAAGTATCCATATTAGATTATAGGTGATACTAAATAGAATGTACTATTTTTTCTAGGACTTCCATGCCTCATTCATTACTCGAACTTGGCTTCACTTTCTTTATCTCTCTTTCCATTCTATTCATGATGAGAAAGGTTGCCCAAAGAATCAATCTTGTTGATAAACCCAATGAGCGTAAACATCATACTGGTGCTATTCCGCTTGTCGGGGGGATATCAATCTGCATTGCTTTTATGCACTTTTTAATATCAAACTCCGATTTATTACCTAGTTATAGGCTTTATTTATCATCAATTTTTATATTGACATTAGTTGGTGCAATTGATGATAAAATTGATCTTAGTTTTAAAGTACGTTTGCTTATTCAGGCTAGCCTATCTGTTGCTATGATGATGATTGCGGATATCCAGTTACATCAACTCGGTAATATGTTTGGTTTTGGTCAAATGAACTTATCAACTATTGGGTTGGGGTATGTGATTACTGTTTTAGCTGTGATTGGTGCCATTAATGCTTTTAATATGGTTGATGGTATTGACGGACTTCTCGGTGGCTTATCTATTGTTACGTTTGCTGGCCTTGGTTCAATCCTTTATATTGATGGACAATCAAACCTAGCCTATTTATGTTTAGTATTAATCGTTATTATCCTTCCATATGTATTGCTTAACTTAGGTGTGTTCACTCGTCGTTATAAAGTTTTTATGGGTGATGCTGGTAGCATGCTTATTGGCTTTACAGTTATTTGGTTTTTATTACTTGCAAGTCAGAATGGTACAAAAGCGCCGCTCCGTCCTGTGACAGCGCTATGGTTAATTGCAGTACCGTTAATGGATATGGCTGCTATTATGATCCGTCGTGTACGTCGCGGTGACTCACCATTTAAACCCGATAGAGAGCATTTGCATCATATCTTTCAGCGCTTAGGTTTTAGTTCACTTCAAACGTTGCTAATTATTTGCGGTATTGCAACAGCTTATGCTGCATTTGGTATCTACGGCGAGATGGTGAATATTCCTGAGTATGTGATGTTCTACTTGTTTATTGGTTGCTTTGGTGTCTACGCATTGTTGTTGAGTAATGTGTGGAAGGTGAGTGCTAAGATACATGAGTGGCGAGGGCTTTAGTAAGAGCGTAAAAGCAGAACGCTTCGCTTTGAGATGCGAGAATGATTAACAGTTAGTACTGAGCTTGCTTTTGCTCTACTCCCTAATAATCCCTTAAGATAAATTGTCCCTCAAGGATAACAATAATGAAAATAGCCATTGCCGGTACAGGCTATGTTGGTCTATCGAATGCAGTGTTGTTAGCGCAACATAATGAAGTGATTGCAGTTGATATTATGGCTGAAAAGGTTGAGTTGATTAATAACAAAAAATCGCCTATTTCAGATGTAGAGATTGAAGACTTCTTAGTGAATAAAGAGCTAAATCTGACAGCTACGCTTGATAAAGAGTTGGCTTATAAAAACGCTGAGTATGTGGTGATTGCAACACCAACTGATTATGATCCTGTTACGAACTATTTTAATACAGGCTCAGTTGAAGCGGTGATTAAAGAGGTAATGGCAATTAACCCAAATGCAGTAATGGTAATTAAATCTACCGTTCCTGTCGGGTATACCGAGCGAATTAAACAAGAGTTGAGCTGTGATAATATTATCTTCTCTCCTGAGTTTTTACGTGAAGGTCGCGCTCTTTTTGATAACTTACACCCATCACGCATTATTGTTGGTGAGCAGTCTGATCGCGCTCAAGTGTTTGCTGATTTATTGGTTGAAGGGGCTATAAAAGAGAACATTGAAGTATTACTGACGAATTCAACTGAAGCTGAAGCGGTTAAGTTGTTCTCTAACACTTACCTTGCAATGCGTGTGGCTTACTTTAATGAGTTGGACTCTTACGCTGAAGCGCACGGCTTAGATGCTCGCCAAATTATTGAAGGGGTGGGTTTAGATCCTCGTATTGGTAGTCACTACAATAACCCATCATTTGGTTACGGTGGTTACTGTCTACCAAAAGACACTAAGCAGTTATTAGCTAACTATCAAGAAGTACCAAATAACATTATTGGTGCGATTGTGGATGCTAACCGTACCCGTAAAGATTTTGTTGCTGAATCTATCATGAAGCGCAATCCAAAAGTGGTGGGTATTTATCGTTTAATCATGAAAGCGGGTTCTGATAATTTCCGAGCTTCTTCGATTCAAGGCATTATGAAGCGCTTGAAAGCCAAAGGCATTGAAGTTGTCGTTTATGAGCCAGTATTAAAAGAGGCGGATTTCTTTAATTCTCGTGTGATTGAAGATTTGGCTGAGTTTAAGCAAGTGTCAGATGTGATTGTTTCAAACCGTATGATGGAAGAGTTATCAGACGTTGAGAGTAAGGTTTATACTCGCGATTTATTTGGTAGTGACTAAAATCAAGGTGCTTCGCTGCGAGAGGCGAGGACGGACTTCGTCCTATAGGGGCGAGTAAAGACTTAAAAGCAAGAGCGGACATGACTAATTGGTTGTGTCCGCTTTTTTGTTTTAAAGAATTAAACCTAACCTTGACTCCCAATCAGGACCGTAGGACCATAAGGCAGCATTTCTGGTTCTTCAAAAGGATTGAAACATGAACTACGACATCTTCAACGGTGACGCTGATGGCATCATCGCACTTCTTCAGCTTCGTCTGGCTACTCCTCAAGAATCAACCTTAATCACCGGCGTTAAACGTGACATCAACTTAGTGGCTAAAGTTGATACTAAAGCGGGTGATAACCTAACCGTATTAGACATCTCAATGGAAAAGAACATGGTGGCTCTAGAGCTTGCTTTGGAGTCTGGTGCTAAAGTGTTTTATGCGGATCACCATCGTGCGGGTGACATTCCTGAACACGAGAATCTATCTGTTCATATCGATTTAGATGCTAATACCTGCACCGCATTAATTATTGATAATCTATTAAATGGTCAGTTCCATGAGTGGGCGATTACCGCGGCTTATGGAGATAACTTAATTGCTAAAGCAGATGACCTGGCAGACGTTGCGGGCTTATCTGTTGAGCAAAAAAAACAGCTTAAAGAGTTGGGTACGTTAATCAACTATAATGGCTATGGGACAAAGTTGGATGATCTGCATTTTGATCCAGCCGAGTTGTATCAAATGTTGTTAAAATACACCTCACCATTTGATGTTATTGCCGATAAGGCCTCTCCTTTTTATCAACTGCAAGTGGCGTATAAATTGGATATGGATAGTGCGCTAGCGATTGAAGCGCAGCACAAAAGTGAGAAATTAGGGTTATTTGAATTACCAAATGAGGCATGGGCACGTCGTATTAGCGGCGTTTATGGTAACTTGTTAGCAAACCAATCTCCTGATTCTGCGCATGCGGTGTTAACGCAAAATGCCGATGGCACTTATATGGTGTCACTACGTGCGCCACTGAACAATAAGCAAGGTGCGGGTGAGATCTGTAGCTCGTTTGAAACCGGCGGTGGTCGTGAGGCGGCGGCGGGAATTAATGTATTGCCGAAAGAGAACGTTGCTGAGTTTATTCAAGTGGTTGAGGGGAAGTATTAAGAGCAGAATTCAGATCGGTCGCAAGCTCCCTTGCAGAGTTCAGAGGTGAGCGTTGTTGCAGCGATCACCTCTGAATTCTGCTAGCGAAGCGATCTGAACTCTATTTCACTGATTTGCAATATCTTGAATTTAGAAGCCGACAGTACTCGCTTCTGAACATAATAATTAGGATACATAATGAACATATTAGTCACTGGCGGAATGGGTTACATCGGTAGCCACACATGTGTACAAATGATTGAAGCGGGTCTAACGCCGATCATTCTAGATAATTTATACAACAGTAAAGAAGTGGTGCTTGATCGCATTGAAGCCTTGGTTGGTGTTAAACCTAAATTCTATGAGGGTGATATTCGTGATCCTCAAATCTTAGCGACCATCTTTGCTGAAAACCAAATTGATAGCGTAATCCACTTTGCTGGGTTAAAAGCGGTAGGTGAGTCGGTTGAAAAGCCAATTATGTATTACGATAATAATGTATCGGGTACTTTGGTTTTGGTTGAAGCGATGCGTAAAGCGGGTGTGAACAGTATTGTCTTTAGTTCATCAGCAACGGTTTATGGTGATCCTGCTTCTACTCCAATCCGTGAAGATTTCCCAACATCAGCTACAAACCCTTATGGTCGCAGCAAGTTGATGGTTGAAGAGTGTCTAACCGATATTCAAAAAGCACATCCTAAGATGAGTGTGACGCTGCTTCGCTACTTCAATCCTGTAGGCTCTCATAAATCAGGTACCATGGGTGAAGATCCGCAAGGTATTCCAAATAACTTAATGCCATTTATCTCTCAAGTGGCTGTTGGTCGTCGTGAGTTTTTATCTGTGTTTGGTGACGACTACCCAACCGTGGATGGTACAGGTGTTCGTGATTATATCCATGTGGTGGATTTAGCAGATGGTCACTTAGCTGCACTAAAATATAAAGGCCAAGAAGCGGGCTTGCATATCTATAACTTGGGTACCGGGAATGGCAACAGTGTACTTCAAATGGTTGCTGCATTTGAGAAAGCGTCTGGTACTAAAGTACCTTATCAAATTGTGCCACGCCGTGCGGGTGATATTGCAGAGTGCTGGGCTGATCCTGCTAAAGCGCGTGAAGAGCTGAAGTGGGAAGCAAAACTGTCTCTTGATGATATGACTGCGGATACGTGGCGCTGGCAGTCGAATAATCCAAAGGGGTATTAAGTAAAGGCAGGGTTCAGATCGGTCGCAAGCTCCCTTAAAGGATTTAGAGGTGATCGTTGTGGATTCAGCGATCACAATATTGTTCCTCCCCTTAATAGATGAACCAACCCCCTCTAACTCCCCCTTGTATTAACGCTATCGATCTCATTGCTATAGCGTTTAAGGGGGAGAACTTTCTTTGGTGCTGTTAGTTCCGCGCACACTTCTGAATTCTGCTAGCGAAGCGATCTGAACTCTATTACCTCTAAATCAAAAATGCCCACAGGCGACAAACCTGTGGGCATTTTATTATGCATTTGCTCTTATAGAAGCGAAGCGGTCTAGTTTCTAGTCAGCAAAGCGTATAGTTCTATTTAAAAAGAACTTCACCAGACATCTCAGCAGGAATCGCTGTATCTGTTAGTGCTAGCATCGTTGGAGCTAGATCAGACAGTTTACCGCCTTCTTTAAACTCAACCGCTTTGCTACCAACGTAGATAAGAGGAACTGGAAGGTTAGTGTGAGCTGTGTGAACGCCGCCTGTTTCAGGGTCGATCATCATTTCAGCGTTACCGTGGTCAGCAGTGATTAGCATTTGGCCATCCACTTCTTTGATTGCGTCAACCACTTTACCGATACACTCATCTAGAGATTCAACGGCTTTAACTGCTGCATCGTATACGCCAGTGTGGCCAACCATGTCACAGTTAGGGAAGTTACAAACGATAGCGTCGTATTTACCAGACTTGATAGCAGCAACTAATTTCTCAGTTAGCTCAGGTGCACTCATTTCAGGTTGTAGGTCGTAAGTTGCTACTTTTGGAGAAGCAACTAGTTGACGCTCTTCGCCTTCAAACTCGTCTTCGATGCCGCCATTGAAGAAGAAAGTAACGTGTGCGTATTTTTCAGTTTCAGAAATACGTAGTTGAGTTTTACCTTCTTTAGATAACCACTCACCGTATGTGTTTTCTAGAGACGCAGGAGCGAATGCACAAAGAAGAGGGATATTTGCCGCGTATTGAGTCAGCATAACAAAATCGATTGCTGGGAATACGTTACGAGCAAAACCATCGAAATCAGGAACGAATGCACGTGTGATTTCACGAGCACGGTCAGCACGGTAGTTCATGAAGATAACTGCATCGCCATCAACGATAGCTGCTGATTCTTCGCCTTCTGCTTTGATTTCAGTTGCTTGTACAAACTCATCGTTCTCTTCACGAGCGTAAGCAGCTTCAAGACCTTCAACAGCTGTTGCAAAAGTGAATTCTGCTTTTGCTTCTGTCATTAAATCGTAAGATTTTTGTACGCGATCCCAGTTGTTGTCACGGTCCATTGCGTAGTAACGACCAATTAGAGAAGCAACACGGCCTTTGCCTAGTTTAGCAAATAGCTCTTGGAAGTTTTTCAGAGAGTTTTCAGCTGAACGTGGTGGTGTATCACGGCCGTCTAGGAAACAGTGTAGGTAGATTTTCTCTGCGCCACGTGCTGCTGCCATTTCTACTGCTGCGTAGATGTGATCTTCATGAGAGTGAACGCCACCTGGAGACATAAGACCCATGATGTGAACCGCTTTGTCAGCTTTCACTGCTTTGTCGATAGCGTTAACTAGTGTTTCGTTTTGTTGGAACTCACCATCAGAGATTGCTTTAGTGATGCGAGTAAGGTCTTGATATACAACACGGCCAGCACCGATGTTTGTGTGACCTACTTCAGAGTTACCCATTTGACCATCAGGTAGACCAACGTCCATACCTGAAGCTGAAATTAGGGTGTTTGGTTGAGTAGCCATTAGGCCGTCAAGAACTGGCGTGTTTGCGTTTGTGATTGCGTTATCTGCTTGAGTTTCACGGTGACCGTAACCATCAAGAATAACTAGAGCCATAGGCTTTTTAGCTGACATAAAGGTGTTCCTCGTCAATAACTTAATAAATTCGAATAAATAACTTTGTGTAATTTTACTACAAAGTTTGAAAATGGGCCAGAAACTATACGCTGCGCTAACTAGAGGCTAGACTGCTTCGCTTCTATAAAAGCAAAAGCTAAGAGCATGGAGTTCAGATCGCTACGCTTGTAGAATTCAGAGGTGATCGTGGTGGTAATAGCGAACGCAATACAGTTCCTCCCCTTGATAGATGTATTGTTGAGATTGGTAATGTTGATATAAGGGGAGGTTAGGAGGGGGTGGTAATATAGAGCTAGAAACTATACGCTGCGCTAACTAGAAACTAGACCACTTCGTTTCTATAAAATCAAAAGCAAAAATCAAGGGCAGCGCCGTGCTAGCTTTTGATTTTATAGTTTCTAGAGCGAAGCGTTCTAGTTAGCGAAGCGTATAGTCTCCAACAACTTACTATGCTTCACAAACAGCCACGCACTAATCCCCCCCATCACATTCCCAATCGCAATCCCGACAAACAATCCCTCCATTCCGTAAAAATGACTGCCAATCCACGCTGTGGGTAGGGTAAACACAAACAACCTCATGAAACTCCAACTGAAAGAATGTAACGGTTTTTGCATCGCATTTAAGCTGCTAACAAGCACCATCACAATGCCTTGGAAGCCATAACTGAAGGGCACACAAATTAAGTACATCCACAGGCCATGTTGAACGGCATCATCTTGGCTAAATAGATGAGAGAGCGGAATGCTCAATGGAACAATTAAAATATAGAGAAACAGTTGGAATAATACAGAGAACTTCATCGCTAAGAAGATAGCTTCTTTGACTCGCTCTGGTTGTTTAGCTCCAAGGTTTTGAGCGACAAAGGGACTTAATGAAGACGTAAGTGCCATTATCACCAACAACATTAATGACTCGACTCGTTGTGCTGCTCCATAAGAGGCGACTGCAACCGTACCTTGGCTGGCAAGCATCATCATTAAAATAGCACCAGAGATAGGGTTTAATGCGTTTGATAGCGCAGCTGGTGAACCGATTTTTAATATCTGATGCCAATCTTGTTTCATATCTGATGGCTTTGGTGGTGCAAGTAATTTTACTTTTCGGGTGAGTACATAAAAAGACGCACATAATGCCCCAAACCAACTGATGCCACTGGCAATCGCAGCGCCTCGAATACCCAGCTCAGGGAAAGGTCCATAACCAAAGATAAGCAATGGATCGAGTACGCCATTGATTAATCCTGCTAGCATCATGATTTTTGCCGGAGTGGTGGTATCGCCTGTGGCACGAATGGCGCTGTTGCTCGACATTGGAATAACTAGCAACGGAATGGTGATATACCAAATAGACATATATTCATGAATAAGAGGCAGCAGTTTGTCTTCTGCACCTAATAATTGAAATAGGGGATCTATGGTAAAAAAACCGATGCTACAAGCAATGAGAATAAGAATGACGGCTAAGATTAATCCATGTGTCGTTAATTGAGCAGCGTGCTTGCTGTTACCTTGTCCGAGCAAGCGCCCAATAGAGGCAGATAAACCAACCCCAATGCCCATGGTAATGCAGTTGACCGCAAAGGTAACTGGGAAAGTGAAACTCACCGCGGCAAGAGCGTCAGTCCCTAAGAGTGAGATAAAGAAGGTGTCCACCAAGTTGAATAGCAGAATGGCAACCATACCAAAAACCATAGGCGTTGTGAGTTTACGAAGCACATCGCTGATAGGTTGAGTGAGTAACCCGTGTTTATCTACCATGGTTTTCTCGAGTGGTGGTGGGGTGGGTAGTGTAGCAGTAAGAGCAGAGGCGCAACAAGTTGCTTGAGATTAAAGGGCGCTTCGCTTGCAGATTTCAGCGATCACCTCTGAATTCTGCAAGGGAGCCAGCGACCGATCTGAACTCTGCTCTTTCCTTTAAAAAATTAGCGCCAAAGCCCTTGCAATCCCCCCCTAAAAACCCCATTAATAAACCAAAGCCAAATCATGGCACTTTATTCTTAAATGGAAAATTATCAGGAGACGCCCAATGAATATCCGTCCTTTACATGACCGTGTGATCGTTGAACGCCAAGAAGTTGAATCAAAATCTGCAGGTGGCATCGTGCTAACTGGCTCAGCGGCTGAAAAATCAACGCGTGGTACTGTTCTAGCTGTTGGCAAAGGCCGCATTCTTGAGAATGGTTCTGTACAACCATTAGACGTAAAAGTTGGCGATTCAGTTATCTTTGCAGAAGGTAATATCAAAGCAGAGAAGATCGAAGGAAAAGAAGTACTGATCATGTCTGAATTTAACATCCTAGCGATTGTTGAATAATAAACGATATTAAGAAAAGAATTTAAAAAGGAAAATAAAGATGGCTGCTAAAGACGTTAAATTTGGTAATGACGCACGAATCAAAATGCTAGAAGGTGTAAACGTTCTGGCTGACGCGGTTAAAGTAACTTTAGGTCCTAAAGGCCGTAACGTTGTTTTAGATAAATCATTTGGCGCACCAACGATCACTAAAGATGGTGTTTCTGTTGCACGTGAAATCGAGCTTGAAGACAAGTTCCAAAACATGGGTGCACAAATGGTTAAAGAAGTGGCTTCGCAAGCGAATGACGCGGCGGGCGACGGCACAACAACTGCGACAGTTCTTGCTCAAGCTATCATTGCTGAAGGCCTAAAAGCCGTTGCTGCGGGTATGAACCCAATGGATCTTAAGCGTGGTATCGACAAAGCAGTTGTTGCTGCAGTTGAAGCTCTTAAAGAGCTGTCTGTTCCATGTGCTGATACAAAAGCTATCGCGCAAGTAGGTACTATTTCTGCAAACTCTGACTCTACTGTTGGTAATCTTATTGCTGAAGCAATGGAAAAAGTAGGTCGTGACGGTGTTATCACTGTTGAAGAAGGTCAAGCACTTCAAGACGAATTAGACGTTGTTGAAGGTATGCAGTTTGACCGCGGTTACCTATCTCCATATTTCGTAAACAACCAAGAAGCGGGTTCTGTTGATCTAGATAGCCCATTCATCTTGCTTGTTGATAAAAAAGTATCAAATATCCGTGAATTGCTTCCAGCTCTTGAAGCAGTAGCTAAAGCATCTCGTCCTCTTCTTATCATCGCTGAAGATGTTGAAGGCGAAGCGCTTGCTACTCTAGTTGTGAACAACATGCGTGGTATCGTTAAAGTTGCTGCTGTTAAGGCTCCTGGTTTTGGTGACCGTCGTAAAGCTATGTTACAAGACATCGCGGTTCTTACTGCGGGTTCTGTAATTTCAGAAGAGATTGGTCTAGAGCTTGAAAAAGTAGTTCTTGAAGATCTTGGTCAAGCGAAGCGTGTAACTATCACTAAAGAAACAACGACTATCATTGATGGTGCTGGTGAAGAGGCAATTATCTCTGGTCGTGTTACTCAAATTCGTCAACAAATCGAAGACGCAACATCTGACTACGATAAAGAAAAACTTCAAGAGCGTGTAGCTAAACTGGCTGGCGGTGTTGCAGTAATCAAAGTCGGTGCTGCTACTGAAGTTGAGATGAAAGAGAAGAAAGACCGTGTTGAAGATGCACTTCACGCAACTCGCGCTGCGGTTGAAGAGGGTGTTGTTGCTGGTGGTGGTGTTGCACTTATCCGCGCTGCATCTAAAGTTGCTGGTCTTGAAGGCGACAACGAAGAGCAAAACGTAGGTATCCGTGTAGCACTTCGTGCAATGGAAGCGCCTATCCGTCAAATCACTAAGAATGCGGGTGAAGAAGATTCAGTTGTTGCTAACAACGTTCGTGCTGGTGAAGGTAACTACGGTTACAACGCAGCAACTGGCGAGTACGGCGACATGATCGAGATGGGTATTCTTGACCCAACTAAAGTAACTCGTTCTGCACTTCAGTTCGCTGCATCTGTTGCGGGTCTTATGATCACAACTGAAGCTATGATCACTGATAAGCCACAAGATTCAGGTTCTTCTATGCCAGATATGGGCGGCATGGGTGGAATGGGCGGCATGATGTAATCATCCCCTGAGCCTATTGTCTAAATAGACAAGCGTTCAAATTGAGAGCCGAGGTTAACTTATTCGTAAGTGCCTCGGTTTTTTTATGCTTTGAGACTAGAGGCTATACGCTGTGCTAACTAGAGACTAGATCACTTCGTTCCTATAAAAGCAAAAGCGTTGAGTTTGATAACTTTTATTACCACAATAACTATATCTGCTTTTATAGTCTCTAGAGCGAAGCGTTCTAGTTAGCGCAGCGTATAGTTTCTCAATCAATAGATACAAAAAAGGCCAACCGAAGTTGACCTTTTTACAATTTAAATTCTAAAACGAGAATTTAAAAAATTAAGCTTTTGCTTCAGCTGCTGCTTTAGCGATAGCTGCAAAGCTTTTCGCGTCAAGCGCTGCGCCGCCAACTAGAGCACCATCGATGTCTGGTTGTGCGAAGTAAGCTGCAGCATTTTCAGGTTTAACAGAACCGCCGTATTGGATAACAACGTTCTTAGCAACTTCTTCAGATTTCTCAGCGATGTGAGCACGGATTTGAGCGTGGATGCGTTGTGCATCTTCAGCTGTAGCTGCTTTACCTGTACCGATAGCCCAGATTGGTTCGTAAGCGATGATCGCGCCTTCAAGAGCTTCAACACCTTGAGTATTGATAACAGCGTCAAGTTGACGTGCACATACTGCAACCGTTTCGCCAGCTTCGTTTTGTGCTTCAGATTCACCGATGCAAAGAACAGGAGTTAGACCGTTTTCTTTTAGGAATGCGAATTTCTTAGCAACAAACTCGTCAGATTCAGCGTGGTATTCACGACGCTCAGAGTGACCGATGATGATATGAGTCGCACCGAACTCTTTAAGCATAGCTGGAGACATGTCGCCAGTGAATGCACCGCTGTTGTTTAGGTCAGTGTTTTGAGCACCTAGGATGATTGCGCTGCCAGCTTCAGTAAGTGTACGCTCAGCAAGGTCAACGAAAAGTGCTGGTGGAGCAACTGCAACGTCTACGCCTGTAACGCCTTCAAGTTCAGCATTAAGACCGTTTAGTAGATCAACAACCATTTCTTTGCTGCCGTTTAGTTTCCAGTTACCCATAACTACAGGATGACGCATAGGATTCTCTCCAATTCAAATTAATGTAAAAAACTTGCGTAAAAATATAACAGATTTTACGACAGATTTAGTGTCTAAAATCATTTTTATGCATAATTTTAGCGCTTTTATTTCGAAGTGCGAAAGATTATTAACTGAATTGAGAAGATTTTTGATTGTTCCTAACTGTGATTCATTAGGCACTTTTCTATTGAGGAGATTGTAACTTATTCGCTTTCACTGAATGATGGAAAAATAGTCATTCATTTACGTAGTATGAAAAGGAAGTTAATAATGCCGCACTTAATCATGGAATATTCAAACTCGGCAGAAGACCGTTTAAATATGCAGGGTCTACTAGAAGATTTGCATCAGGTCGCGATAGAGTCAGAGTTATTTTCAATTAATGATGTAAAGTCCCGAGCGATCCGCGTTCATTCCTGGTTGGTGGGTGATAAAGGCAACAGTGCTGATTTTATCCATATAACGGTAGAGTTATTATCGGGAAGAACGCCAGAGCAGAAGCGAGAATTAAGTCGCGGATTAATGGATGTTTTAGCTGAGCAAGCCAACCACATTGATAGCTTAACCATCAATGTGAGAGATATGGAGCAAGAGAGTTTTCAAAAAGTAGGATAGAAAATAAAACAAACTCTCTTTAATGCTTCGTATTATTTGATGAGTGATTATTGGCATTCGGAAATTGAATAATGTCTGCGGCTTGATGCTCATTAATGGGTTTGTTTAATGAATTAGCAAAACGTACAAACTGCTTACCAAGTTCTTTCCCTAACAATATATTGATGTGATTAGGGTTATTACCTTTCTTTATAATACGTTCAATGTGGCTTTGTTGTGCGAGCAATGGCCCTTGATGGTCTTCCGGCAAGCTCTCAATAAACTCCATACTAAGTTGATGTCGTAAGGCTTCCAATTGCTCAGGGGATTTCTCTGCTAATGCTTTGAGCTCATCGAATGAGGGAATGTCGATGTGATGATATGAATGCGGCATTGGCTGACTCCTTGCTTTGGTATCCATGAGTTCAGCTTAGTTGGCGTTTTGTGATTTTGAGAAGGTGGGATGGGGGAGATTGAAGGGGTGTCTCGTTTGTGAGAATTAAGAGCAGGGTTCAGATCGCTTCGCTTAAAGGGTTCAGAGGTGAGCGTTGTAACCACAGCGAACGAAATACAGTTCCTCCCCTTGATAGATATACTTTTGAGATTAGTGATGTTGATATAAGGGGAGGCTAGGAGGGGTTGTTAATGATGAATCTTGGTTTATCTGAATAACCGTTCTTTGGTTACTGTAACTACAACGAATACATCAGAATCTTTTACTCGCATTTGCTCTTATAGAATCGAAACTGTCTAGCTAGTGCGTGTATAGCACCTAGTCTCACAACGATCACCCCTGAACCCTGCAAGGGAGCTTGCGACCGATCTGAAACCTGAATTCTCTAAAACAAAAAAAACCGCAGATGCTTTCACATCCACGGTTTCAAATTTACTTCACAGGAACTAGGCCCATAGGACCGTTCTTCCCGCTTTTAATTAAAGAATAATATCTCTAACTTCTTTGTCTTTACGCTCTAAGTAGTGAATCGACTTAATACGACGAATCGTACGACAACGACCACGGATAAGCAGTGTTTCAGTTGTCGCTATATTACCTTGGCGAGTGATGCCTTCTAATAGGTCACCTTTAGTGATGCCCGTTGCTGCGAAAACGACATCATCACTACGAGCCATATCGCTCATCTTTAAGATAACGTTCGCTTTAACGCCCATTTCTGCACAGCGTTTTAGCTCTTCTTCACCGTGAATACGGTTTTCTTCAGTATCGCCTTTTACTTCATGACGAGGAAGAAGACGCGCTTGCATGTCACCATCTAACGCACGAATAACCGCAGCAGAAACCACACCTTCAGGTGCGCCACCGATGCAGTACATTACGTCAACTTCGCTATCAGGCATACAAGTTAAAATAGAAGCGGCAACGTCACCATCTGGCACAGCGAATACACGAACGCCCATCTTCTGCATGTTTGCGATAACCTCGTCGTGGCGAGGTTTAGCTAGAGTAGTAACCACTAAAGTATCTAATGGTTTACCTAATGCTTTTGCAATGTTTACTAGGTTCTCTTCTAGAGGAAGTGCTAAATCGATAGCGCCTTTTGCACCAGGACCAACAACTAACTTTTCCATGTACATATCAGGTGCTTTTAAGAAGCTGCCTTTTTCGCCAGCAGCTAATACAGCAAGTGCGTTTGATTGGCCCATCGCAGTCATGCGAGTACCTTCAATTGGGTCAACCGCAATATCAACCGCATCGCCACCTGTACCTACTTTTTCACCGATGTATAGCATAGGCGCATCATCGATTTCACCTTCACCAATAACAATTTCACCACTGATGTCAGTCTTGTTCAGAAGTGTACGCATTACTTCAACGGCAGCACCGTCAGCCGCGTTCTTATCACCGCGGCCAAGCCATTTGTAACCCGCTAATGCGGCACCTTCAGTAACTCGAGAAAAAGCCATTGCTAAATCGCGTTTCATATATGCTCCGAATAAATCGATGAATTTAAAAATCGCGGGGATTTTATCACAACAAAAAGGGAAACGTTTGCTTTTCGAGTAAAGATTCGGATTTTTTAGAATTCATCCGTTTGATTTATAGAAGAGAAGCAGTGCTTTAACTCAAATAATGAATTGAAAAATCTAGTTTTAGTATGAAGTTCGTTTTAATCTTAAGAAATAACGTCAGATGTTGGTAAAATGTGCCGTTTTTTTGTTCAAATGATGCATTTTCAGCAATAACACTATGGCAGAATTGCATTTGCTGAGTAGAATAGAAAATATGTTTGTAGTGAGTGATTAATTCGCTGCATATTCAATGACGAATACAGTTAAGGTGGCAGGAATGTCTTTAGAAATATTAGAACAACTAGAAGCTAAAGTTCAGATGGCAGTAGATACAATCGCACTGCTACAAATGGAAGTTGAAGAATTAAAAGAAACGAACGCAACGCTAACTCAAGATCTTGAGCAAGCAAACAACGGTCGTTCTGAAGTTGAGCAAGAAGCTCAGCGTGCACGTGATGAGCAAGCGCAATTTGAAGCTCGTATCCGTGGTCTATTAGGTAAGATGGACGAAGTAGAGTAATTCTATTTTTTGAGTTGTAACTCTTCCATCTTCTGTGTTGTCGGTGCTCACTTATTATCATAAGCTCCGCGCCTCCGCTTTAAAGATGAAAGATTTACTTATCAAAAATTGAGAATTGGTTCGCGAAAGAATTTGAAACCGTAGGTGTGAAAGCACCTGCGGTTTTTTTGTTTTAGAGAGTTCAGGTTTCAGATCGGTCGCAAGCTCCCTTGCAGGGTTCAGGGGTGATTGTGGTAGTTAAAGCGATCACCTCTGAATTCTGCAAGCGCAGCGATCTGAACTCCGCTTTTCTAGCCTCTTAAGCAACTTGTTGCGCTTTAAGCGAAGCGCTCTCAAGGCGAAGCTGTCTGCTCTACACTTCTTCCTCACCCATCTCTTCTAACGGCTCTTGAGAAATAATAATCCCAGTCGAATCTGCATACAGATGATCTTCAGGTAAGAAAGTAACACTCCCAAAGTTAACAGCCACATCCACTTCACCAATGTTCTGTTTTGCAGCACCAACAGGGATAGAGGCTAGGGCTTGAATACCAATATTGATCTCTTCCAAATAATCCACTTCACGAATACAACCGTAGATAACCAAGCCTTCCCAACCATTGTGAGCGGCTTTTGCTGCTAAGTCGGCATCGATCAATGCACGACGTAATGAACCGCCACCATCGACTAATAGCACTCGGCCTTCGCCTTTTTCATCGAGAACGCGGCTAATTAAACCATTATCTTCAAAACATTTGATGGTCGTAATTTGACCAGAGAAAGAGGTTTTTGCACCAAAGTGACTAAACATAGGTTCAACAACATCTACAAGGTCTAAATAAATGTCGCAAAGGGCTGAAGTGTTATATTCCATGATGATGCCTACCTTTTGGTTGGTGTTAATAGCTTTTAGTAATGACTTAATATACGTGCTTAATAAGTCATTACTATGATGGGTAACAAGTTATGCGAACTTTATGACACTAGACCTCATTCAATATATTGAAGTTCACGTTATATCGATAAATATAGGCCAATAGAGAAGAAGATATTAGTGAATAACGCACATTGCACCACGGTTCCCATCATTGGTCGGATGGCTTCGCCATTAGGCGCGCGCAGTACGGAAATTACATGATAAAGCGCGAATGGGCCTGCCAATAAAAATAACCAACCTACCAGTGAGTGAATTTGTGTGGCACTAAAAATGGCTAGGCAGAGAAAAGCTAACGCCATTAATACCGCGTGATATTTACGTCCCCAGTCACCGCCCATACGAACCACTAAGGTCATTTTTCCACACGCTTCGTCGTTCTCAATGTCACGCAGGTTATTGATGTTTAATACAGCGACCGCTAATAAACCACAAGCGATAGCAGGTAAGAAAAGAGCTGAAGAGAGATGACCAGTGTGCAGATAATAAGTACCAGCAACACCCAATAAACCAAAGAAAATGAATACTGAAATATCACCCAAACCACGGTAGCCATAAGGTTTATCACCCATGGTGTAGGCAATAGCGGCGCCTATCGCAAGCAAACCAAGTGCAATAAAGCCAATGATATCCATGGCTTGATGTAGCGAAGAAAAGACTAAAACTAGGCCACTAATAATGGTGAGTACAATATTAATACCAATCGCTTTTTTCATCGTCTCTTGAGTAACAAGACCTGACTGCATAGCGCGTTGTGGACCAAGGCGATCATCATTATCGGTGCCTTTTACGGCATCACCATAATCATTAGCAAGGTTAGATAAGATTTGTAATAAGGTTGCAGTAACAAATGCCATGAGAGTGATGGTAGCTGAGGCGTGGTTGTTCCAATACGCTAATGCAGAGCCTGTCATAATAGAAGCAAGCGCAAGCGGTAAGGTTTTTGGACGAGCAGCACTGAGCCAAATAGCAAAAGGAGAATTTTTCATAGCATCGCAAAAATAGTGAATAGAACCTCTATTATTCACTATTTTTGGAAGAACCCCAAATTTGAAGAGAAAAAGGAAATAAGGGGTAGGTAAGTTAGCCGATTTTCCCTGTATCAATGAGTTGCTGTAATAGAGGACGAATGATTAATTCCATTGCAAAACTCATCTTTCCACCAGGAACCACAAGCGTGTTATGGCGAGACATGAAAGATCCATCAATCATGGCAAGTAGATAAGGGAAATCTACATTGCGAATACCTCGAAAACGGATCACCACAAAACTTTCATCTAAACTTGGAATGCCTTTGGCGTTGAGTGGGTTTGAAGTATCAACTGTAGGAACGCGCTGAAAGTTAATATGCGTACGAGAAAACTGTGGCGTGATGTAGTTGAGATAATCGTCCATTGAGCGAACAATTGAATCCATCACCGCTTCTCGTGAATGTCCACGATCACGAGTGTCTCGAACGAATTTTTGAATCCATTCCAAGTTTACAATCGGCACCATGCCAATTAATAAATCGACGTGTTGAGAAACATCAATATCGCCATCCATGACACCACCATGCAATCCTTCATAAAAAAGCACATCGGTATTATCTGGAAGATCTTGCCATGGAGTAAAAGTGCCTGGCATTTGATTAAAAGGAACGGCTTCATCAAAGGTGTGAAGATAGCGGCGATATTGTCCTGTGCCATCTAAACCATATTGGCGGAAGAATTGTTCTAGAGCCGGAAAGTCATTCGCTTGAGGCCCAAAGTAGCTGATGTGCTTACCTTGTTCTTTGGCTTTACGGATCTCAACATCCATTTCAGGACGGGTAAATCGATGAAAGCTATCTCCTTCAAGCCATGATGCTTTGATATTCATCATGTTGAACATTTTACGAAAGGCTTCAGAAGTCGTTGTAGTGCCTGCTCCGGATGAACCGGTAACGGCGATAATTGGATGTTTTGCGGACATGACAAACCCTGTCTGTGATTCTTGGCATCAAAGCCTAATAGCCAAGATGTTATAACAGGGTTGCATTAAATGATACGTTATCGTTTGAAATTTGTGATTGATTGAAAATGATTATTCAAATTCATGATTGGTGAGATTAGGATTAAAACGGGCTTTGGTTTGAATATCGACCGTTTCATGTAATTCTGAAAAAACCACCATCGCTTCACCATTTTTTAGCAATACTTTTATTTGGTCTACTTTCTCTTGATGGCTTATCTCAATTTCACCGTAATCCGTCCCTTCACGAAGTACAAATTCGGAGATCAAATTTTCTAGTGTGTCTGGTGCAATGTCTTGCCAAGGAATGATCATACTGCTTATCTCATCCGTTTAATGAATAGCCATGAGTGGCGTTGAAATTATAGAACGTGTTGGAACCACTGATTTACCGTCGTCTCTAACCAGAAGTTTGGTTTGGTTAATGAACCAGTAATAAAACCAACGTGGCCACCATGCTCTGTCAGTTGATAGTGTACACAGTTAGGCAAAGGATGAGTAGGGATCACGGCTTCTGTCATGAATGGATCGTCTTTAGAGTGAATGATCCGAGTTGGGATATCGATGTTTTCTAAAAACTGTAAACCGCTGCATTGTTGGTAATAGTCTTGTGCATTTTCATAGCCGTGCATTGGGGCGGTGAGTAAATTATCAAATTGCAGTAAATCAGGAATGGCTGCGATCATCTCTTTATTTAAGCCAACAATCGCCTTTCGGCTGCCATTGATTTTTTTTATGCTATTGGTTTTCAATGAGCGTAATAAGTAGCTCTGATAAATTCGTGAAAATCCTTGCTGAATACGCTCCGAGCAAGCACTTAAATCAAGTGGGGCTGAGATAACCGTCGCGGCATTGAGTAAGGTGTTAGTGCGATATTTGGCGAGATAATTAACCAACATATTACCACCAAGAGAGATCCCTGTTGCGACTTTGGTTCGTTCAGGGAAGCGGGTATCAAGCATTTGGATAAAGAAGCGTGCGTCTTCGGTTTCACCAGAATGATAGGCTCTGGCTAAACGGTTTGGTACATCACTGCATCCTCGAAAGTGCATCATGACACCAAGCCAGCCTTGTTGTTTAGCGGCCGCGAGTAACCCATTTGCGTATGGGCTTTCGAAACTGCCTTCTAACCCATGAAACAAGATGAAGAGTGGTTTATTCCCCGCTTTGTTTGGGTTTTCACTCCATGCAAGATCAACAAAATCCCCATCGGGTAATTCAAGACGCTGCCAATAGGCATTAAACAGTGGGTTTCTGCGTATCAATCGTGGCAGAAGCGTTTGAATATGAGCGTTGGATAAGCCCTGTGCTGGTGTGAAATTGTCTATCATCTTTAGTTACTCAGTCGTGATGTTAGTTTCTAGCGAAAGAAGCAGGGAGCTTGCGTTTAATCTTGAGCAATACTCACTTAATAAGCTCTGTGACTTCTCTGTTGTTTTTATTTGTAATGGAATACGTAGTAACGCGCTGATGAGATCGTTTTGTTGTTGTTTTTCTATTTGAAGTTCAAACCGTAATGCGTCTTGATAGAGGGTTGGATCTTGAGCGTTTTTGATTTTTTTTCTTAACTGCCGATAGGTTTGAAGCAGTTCGTCACTTTGGCTAAGCGACACTTCAAGACACGAAAAGTGAGAGGGTGAAAAGTAGATATTAAATGAATCGAGCCAAGTAAGTAGCAAAGCAAGATTAACGTTACCATGATGCTTATCTTGCAGTTCTAATGCGGCTTGTTGTACGCCCTGTTTCTTGTAGTGAGAGAGCGAGAAAAACCAAAAGGCTTCACTGGTAAGTAAAGCCTTTTGTGATGTACTGATAGACGTATTACAGCTGAGCGGCATTCTCTTTTTCTTCAATTTGCTCTTGAAGATCCATCCATTCCATCTCGACTTCTTCAAGCTCTGATTTTGCAGAGGCTTGAATAGCTAATACTTCGGTTAAGCGTTTTTTGTTTTCAGCTTCATATAATGAAACGTCACCAAGCTCTTCTTCTGCTTTGCTTAATGCTTCATTGAGCTTATCCATTCGAGTTTCAAGCTTAGTTACTTCTTTACGCAATGGTGCAATTTGCTTTCTGAACTCCGCTTCTTTACGTTTCTGCTCTTTTTTATCAGCGGCGCTTAAGCTGGTTGAAGTGCTTGGGCTGTCTTGTTTATCTTGTTGAAGTTGCTCTTTGCGCTCGTTTTTGTTTTGCTCTGTTAGCCACTTATAGTAATCGGTTAAGTCACCATCAAAAGGGATGACTTGGCGATCATGAACTAAGTACAGATCATCTGTGGTTGCACGAAGTAGGTATCTGTCGTGGCTGACGATAACCATTGCGCCTTCAAAGGTTTGTAGTGCCATGGTTAAGGCTTGACGCATATCCAAATCAAGGTGGTTGGTCGGTTCATCGAGTAGCAACATGTTTGGTTTTTGCCATACAACAAGTGCTAATACTAAACGTGCTTTCTCACCACCAGAGAACGGACCAATCTTCTCTAATGCTTTTTCACCTTGGAAACCAAAGCTGCCTAAGTAATCTCGCAGTTGTTGTTCGGTGTGATTTGGGGCAATTTGCATAAGGTGTTGCAGAGGGGTTTCCTCTACGTGCAGTGTTTCTAATTGGTGCTGTGCAAAGTAACCAATTTTCACGCCTTGAGAGTAGTTGAAAACGCCACTTTGTGGGGCTAACTCGCCAGACAGTAATTTGATTAGTGTTGATTTACCAGCACCATTTCGACCCAATAGACCAATACGACTACCCGGAACTAGGTTTAAACGAATTTGCTCTAGAATGGTGTTGTTTTCATAGCCTGCACTCACTTCATCCATCATTAGAATTGGGTTTGGTAGTGCATCTGGCTCTCTAAAGTTAAAGCTGAATGGGTTGTCTAACTGTGCTGGTAGCACTTTTTCCATTTTCTCTAACGCTTTAATACGGCTTTGTGCTTGGCGCGCTTTTGACGCTTTATAACGGAAGCGGTCAATGTATGACTGCATATGCGACATGTTCTTTTGTTGCTTTTGGTATTTAGCTTGTTGCAGTACCAGTTTCTCAGCACGTTGCACTTCAAATGACGAGTAGTTACCTGTGTATTCATTTAATTGTTGGTTCTCAACATGAATAATACGGTTGATAACAGGATCAAGAAAATCACGGTCATGAGAAATCAACATTAAGGTGCCAGGGTAGTTTTGTAGCCAACGCTCTAGCCACATTACAGCGTCTAAATCTAAGTGGTTGGTAGGCTCATCGAGTAGCAGTAAATCTGAGCGACAAATTAGGGCTTGCGCTAAGTTTAAACGCATACGCCAACCACCAGAGAATTGAGTTAGATTCCATTCCATCTGTTGTTGTGAAAAGCCTAAACCGTTTAATAACTCTGCCGCACGAGAGTTAATGGTATAGCCACCAACGGTTTCTATTTTTCCGTGCAGTTCAGCCACTAGGGTGCCGTTGTCTGCTTCTTCGGCTTTTGCTAGTTGTGCTTCTAAACCACGAAACTCACGATCACCATCGATAACGTAATCAATCGCTTTGCGCTCTAAAGCTGGTGTTTCTTGAGCTACCCACGCCATTTCCCAGTTATGAGGAACACGGTTCGAACCGGCATCAACACTTAACTCGCCCTTGATGAGAGCAAAAAGAGTGGATTTACCACAGCCATTTTTTCCAACTAACCCGACTTTGTCACCAGGGTGAATGGTGGCAGAGGCTTGTTCTAATAAGGGCTTTCCGCCACGAAGTAATTGAATGTCTGAAAACGTAATCATGCTGTGGTGTGCTTCTCTTTGTTGGAAAAATAGTGAATACGAGGAGCATAGTAGGCGTAAGCGTGAAGATTGTCGATATAGAAATAGTCTGTATGATGGAGTAAAAGCCCCATTTAAAATAATAAGAAGAGACGTCTAAAAAGGAATTTATGACTCAGTTACCTAGAATATTAGTGATCCTCGCTCATCCTGATCCAGAACACTCGGTTGCCAATAAGGCGATCCTATCCGCTTATCATGATTTATCCCATGTCACCGTGCATGATCTCTATGCGCATTACCCTGAATTTTTTATTGATGTTATTTATGAGCATGAGCTTCTTGCCCAACATGACATTATTGTATTCCAGCACCCGCTGTATCTTTACTCATGTCCAGCTTTACTAAAAGAGTGGATGGATTGCGTATTAGGGAAAGGGTTTGCTTATGGCAATGGCAGTGCTTTAAAAGGAAAACAGTGGCGCAGTGTGATTACCGCAGGAGGCATTGAAGAGGCGTTTTCTGAGACGGGTTATAATCAACATACGATGGATGAGATTTTAATTCCTTTTAAGATAACCGCCGCCTTGTGTCAAATGGAATGGTTGACGCCATCTGTTCAATATTGGGCTCGAAGAATCACAGTAGAAAAGCGTCAGCAGTTTATTGATGATTATCGTGCGTGGTTACAAAACCCCAAAGGAGATATCTAATGGCAGGAGAGTGGTTACATACGAGTTCGATTTTCTTAGCTGCTGCCGTGGTGACGGTCCCTTTAGCGCAGCGATTTGGTTTGGGTGCGGTGTTGGGGTATCTGTTAGCAGGTATTGCCATTGGCCCGTGGGGGTTACAGTTAATTTCTGATGTGGATGCGATTTTGCACTTTTCAGAATTTGGCGTGGTGTTGCTGCTCTTTTTGATTGGCTTAGAGTTAAACCCAAATAAATTATGGAAGATGCGAAAACCCATTATTGGTTTGGGTGGTAGCCAAGTGGTGCTTACCTCTTGTGTTATTACCGCCGCGATGATGTTTTACGGTCTGGCTTGGCAGGTGAGTGTGGTGATAGGCATGGGCTTAGCCTTGTCTTCTACCGCGATAGCTTTGCGAGTGATTGAAGAGAGAAAATTATCGGCATCAGAAAGTGGTCAATCGGGCTTTGCAGTATTGTTATTCCAAGATATTGCGGTGATCCCGATGCTTGCTGTGTTGCCTGTGTTAGCAGGAGGGGCGAGTGGTAATTGGATGGATGGCTTGTGGATACTGGCTGGTGTTATCGGTATTTTTACGTTAGGCCATTTCTTATTAAGACCACTATTTAGCTACGTTGTAAAAAGTGGTGCTAGAGAGTTATTTACCGTAGCTGCCTTATTATTGGTCATTGGCGTTTCTGCTGCGATGAAACAGTTGGGATTATCGATGGCGCTTGGGGCTTTTCTTGCTGGGGTATTATTGGCGGAAAGTGAATTTCGTCATGAATTAGAAGTGGCGATTGAACCCTTTAAAGGTTTATTACTTGGGCTGTTCTTTATTGCTGTAGGGATGTCGGTTAACTTAGGCTTATTACTGCAATACCCATTTGAGATACTGGTTGCTGTGATGATATTGGTGTCATCAAAAGGTTTTCTACTTTATGGCCTAGCTCGATTATTTGGTACCCAAGCGAAAGCCCGCAGTCAGATGGCGATGATTTTAAGTCAAGGTGGTGAGTTTGCATTTGTGTTATTTACGGCAGCGCAAATGGAAGGGTTATTAAGTAGAGAATTGACGGCATTTCTATTAGTTGTGGTGAGCTTGTCGATGATGACGACGCCATTATTACTCATCGCTCAAGATAAATGGTTTACGAGAACACTGAATAACGAAGACGAAATACCGCAATCGGATTTTACTCATGCGACTCAGCCAAAAGTGATTATTGCGGGCTTTGGTCGTTTTGGACAGATTGTTGGACGTTTACTGTTTGCGAATAAAATTAAATTGACCATTTTAGAGAGTGACCCAAGCCAAATACGACTATTAAGAAAGTTTGGCTATAAGGTGTATTACGGCGATGCCACGCAAGTGGAGTTATTACGAGCGGCGGGTGCTGAAAAAGCCGAAGCGATTGTGATTTGTAAGACCGATCCGCAAAAAGTGATGGAGATTGTGGCGTTGTGTAAACAGCATTTCCCTCATTTGAAAATCTTAGCGCGAGCGCGAAGTCGAGTTGAAGCGTATGAGTTGTTAAATGAAGGGGTGGATCACTTTTCACGAGAAACTTTTTATGGAGCCCTTGATTTAGGCCGACAAACCCTCACATCTTTGGGTATGCACTCTTATCAAGCAAAGCGCGCCGAATCTCATTTTAAAAAGTTAGATGTTGCTATGCTAAAAGAATTGTTACCATTGCACTCAGACGACAAGGCGCTAGCTTCTAAAGCGAAAGCGGCTCGAATAGAGTTGGAAGAGATTTTTGGTTTAGAGATGGAAAGCGAACGATCAAATCAGAATGATTGGGATTAATACCAACGTTGACTAAGATTGGTACCATTAGCACAAGGATAATAACCGTGAAAAAACGATTTATTGCAGGTGCGGTTTGCCCATCATGCAGTACGACTGATACGCTACGTTGGTGGCAAGAAAGTAATATTGAATATGTCGAATGTGTGGAGTGCGGCCATGTGGATCGTAAAGCACCCAAGTCGATAGAACAAACCAAACACGCGCAAGATGAAGTTATTGGTGTTTTTAAACCTGAATAACGGTATCTTAGCTGAAAATGAATACCATCCATTAATGCCAAGTGCATCCGGAGTTAAAATGAAAATTGAAAAGAACGTTGTAGTTAGCCTTGCTTACCAAGTAAAAACGGAAGAAGGCGTAGTTGTTGACCAATCAACAGTTGAAGCTCCTCTTGATTACTTACACGGCCACGACAATCTGATTGTTGGTCTTGAAAAAGCACTTGAAGGCAAAGTTGCTGGCGATAAATTCAGCATCACTGTTGCTCCAGAAGAAGCTTACGGCGAGCACATGGATGAGATGATTCAACGTGTTCCTGCTGACGTATTCCAAGGTGTTGATCAAATCGAAGTTGGCATGCGTTTCCTTGCTGATACAGACCAAGGCCCAATCCCTGTTGAAGTAACTGAAGTTGATGGCGACGAAGTGGTTGTTGATGGTAACCACATGCTTGCTGGCCAAACGCTAGACTTTGATGTTGAAGTAGTAGCACTACGTGAAGCGACTGAAGAAGAAGCGGCTCACGGTCACATTCACCAAGAAGGCGGCTGTGGTGGTCACGATCATGATCACGAAGGCGGTTGTTGTGGTGGCGAAGGCCATTCTCACGATCATGAGCACGAAGAAGAGCACGTATGTTGTGGTAAAGGCAACTGCGCTAAGTAATCTTAAGAGCAGGATTCAGATCGCTGCGCTTAAAGACGCTATGCTAAAGGGCGGTCTTCGTCCTTAAGAATTGAGAAGACCACAGGTATTGAGCCTGTGGTCTTTTTTTACTAGAAACTATAAGAGCGTGTACGCTTATAGTTGTGAATATTACTATCAATATCTGTGCTTTTGCTTTTATAGGAGCGAAGCGGTCTAGTTAGCAAAGCGTATAGCCTCTAGTTTCTAGTTTCTAGTAATGCGGTGGTGGTGTCTCTTCTGACGCATCCGCCATATTCGATGAATCCATCGTCTTCATCTTACCGACCATGAACTTCATTTGAACTTGCATATTCGTGATCAGTAATTGTTGTTGTGATAAGGCATCGTTTAACTCATCAATGGTTTGCTCTTGGAATGCCATTTTGTACTCTAAATCACTGATCTTATCTTCTAATTCTTTAATATCTGTAGTCATTATTCTATCAACCAAGCTTGAGCTATTCCGGCTGAGGTAGCAGAAATGACTCGTTGTTTTTTATCAATGGCGACATCATACACTACCGCTGTTGGTGGGCGTGCATCTTTTAATGGTTCAGAGCGCCATTGTTCTTGCTTCTTACCTGATAAAGTGTCCCATAACATGACACTACCAGAGGGAGAGCCTGTCATTAAATAATGGCCATCGTCACTGAAACGAGCACTAGAGAACACTTGTTGACGCGCAAAGGTACGTAGCTTAGATATTTTCTCACCCGTTTTTAAATTCCAGATAAAGGCTTCATTTCCACCATCTGCGGTTAAGGCATATCTGCCATCCCGTTGTAGTGCGATACGACTTACGCGTTTCTCATGCTCAAAGGTATGTAATATCTGACCTATTGTCGTATCCCAAAAATAAGCAAAATGGTCATTACCACCTGATAAAGCAAATTTCCCATTGGCTGAGAGAGCAACAGAATTGACCTTTTCTCTATGAGCGAGGAACTCCAAACGGCGGCCAGTCGCTAAATCGATATAGATAGCCTTGCCATTGGATAAGCCAAGCAAGATTTGTTGACCATTACTCGCAATGTCAATATCTCGAATAATGCCATCAGAGATAGACCATAATCCTTCAGAAATTCCCATTCCTAAATCCCAAACCGCAAAATTGGTTTGTGTTGCGGTAACCGCAAAACGAGAATTATCGGAAATGGTAATATGAGAAACCGTTGAATCGTGCTGATCTTGAGCGCCAAAATAGGTAAGCTCTTTATTGTCAACTAAGTCCCAAAAGTGTAATCCGCTTTTCGTTTCACTGTCAGTATTAATGGCATTAGAGCCTTTTTTTACGAAGAACAGCCCGAAACGAGCGTCGCGACTTAACGCGAAACTTGTCGTACCTTGGGTGGCAACTTCCCAGCGCTGTTGGTCTGAATTGCTAAAGAAACAGCCTGATAATGTCAGCGTAATGACAAAAATTGCTATGTATTGAGATATAGCGCGCATCAAATTGAACTACTCGTTTGTAATGTGTCTATAACTACTAGTATATTGTGCTGAAGTATATTTCTCACCTTTATCTAAAGAATTGAATAAGAAATTGAGGCAAGACCTCAAATAATCGGAGTTTTGAAATGAAATCTATCTTTAAAGTATCGTTACTTGCTGCAACTGTTGCATTTGTTGTTGGTTGTCAAAAAGAAGAAGCACCAAAAGCAGAAGCAACTACCTTACCTGCAAAAATTGAAGCGTCAGCAGAAGGTGTAACTGCATCAACGTTTGCATCTGATGATGAAAAAGCAGGTTATGCAATCGGTGCATCACTGGCTAAATACCTAAACTCGAACTTAGAAAAACAAACAGAACTTGGTTTAGACCTTAAGAAAGCAGATGTACTTGCTGGTGTTACTGATGTGTTTAATGGCAAAGAACGCCTAACAGACGAAGAAATTCAGGTAGCGCTTCAAAACCTAGATCAGCGTGTTGCTGAAATTGCACAACAAAAAATGGCAGCTGAGTCTGAAGCAAACTTAAAAGCCGGCACTGACTATCAAGAAAAATTTGCAAAAGAAGAGGGTGTAATGAAGACGGATTCAGGTCTTCTATATCAAGTAATTACACCGGCTGAAGGTCCTAAACCTAAAGATACTGATACGGTAGTGGTTCACTACTCAGGCACTCTAATCGACGGTACTAAGTTTGATAGTTCTTACGATCGTAACCAGCCAGCGACATTCCCTCTGAATGCGGTAATCCCAGGTTGGACTGAAGGTGTTCAGCTTATGAATGTTGGTTCTAAGTACAAGTTTGTTATTCCTGCTGAGTTAGGTTACGGCGCACAAGGTAATCAAGCGATCCCTGCAAACTCTACATTGGTATTTGATGTTGAGTTACTTGAGATTAAAGATGCTGCAAAACCAGCAAAATAATTATCTCTAGAATTAAATAATCTAAACTTTGTTTTAGATCACTGAATTAGCCCCGGCACTTGCTGGGGTTTTTTATTTTCATGCAAATATTCTGATAAACTTGATGTAATTATTTTAAGTCGTAAGTCTTAACAAGCAATGTTAAGCCGACCATTTTACGTTGGTAGATTATGAATATTGAAAATATCGCAGAAGAGAGTCTATCTGAGGTGGTGTCATTTACTGAATTTGATCATCATATTCTGCGCTCTTACGAAGCCGTTGTTGATGGCATTGCGAGTTTAATTGGTAGTTATTGCGAAATCGTTCTGCATTCACTTGAAGACATCAATAAATCTGCGATTCGAATTGCTAACGGAGAAAATACAGGCCGTAAAGTGGGTTCACCTATCACTGATTTAGCGCTACAAATGCTTAAAGATATTGAGCGTTCTAAGCGTAATTTTTCTCGCTCTTACTTCACTCGTGCTAAGGGTGGTGTATTAATGAAGTCGATTACGGTTGCCATCCGTAATGGAGATGATCGAATTATTGGTTTGCTTTGTATTAATATCAACCTTGATGCGCCTTTCTCGCAAGTATTGCATTCTTTCATGCCGAGTGAGGAAGCGAATGAAGCCGCTTCAAGCGTAAACTTTGCCAGTGATGTTGATGAGTTAGTCGATCAAACGGTAAAGCGCACCATTGATGAAATTAATGCCGATAAAGAAGTCGGTAATAACGCGAAGAATAAACAGATTGTTATGGATTTATATGACAAAGGTATTTTTGATATTAAAGATGCGATTAACCGTGTTGCTGATCAATTAAATATCTCAAAACATACCGTTTATCTTTATATTCGTCAGAGAAAAACAGAGGATGGCGAGAAGTGAGTTTACGTTATGGATTAGTCGTTAATGGCTCAGCGTACGGAACTCAAGCTTCTAGACAGGCCTTTCAGTTTGCACAAGCCTTGATCGAGCAAGGTGAGATTTTAGAAAAAGTCTTTTTTTACCAAGATGGTGTGCTTAACGCTTCCTCTTTGATTTTACCTGCTAATGATGAATTCGATATTACTAAGGCGTGGCAAGCTCTGGCTAAAGCACATAATGTCGAGTTAGAAACGTGTGTTGCAGCAGCATTGCGTCGTGGTGTAATTGGTTACGAAGAAGCGGAACAAAATAAAGTCGAGCAGCATAATTTGGCTTCTGGGTTTAAACAGGCTGGATTAGGTGGATTAGCAACAGCGTTATTAACGTTTGATCGCGTTATTCAATTTTAATTCTTCACGTTCAACAGAGTAGGTTAGTAATGAATCGAATTGGATTTGTATTCCAAAGTTCACCGCACACTACGGCAAAAGGCAGAGAGGGGTTAGATGCCATTCTTGCAGCGTCAGCATACAGTGAAGACATTCATATTTTCTTTATTGGCGATGGTGTATTGCAACTGCTTGAAAATCAGCAACCAGAACAAATATTATCTCGTGATTATATCTCTGGATTTAAAATGTTAGCGTTGTGCGATCTAGAAGAAATCTTTGTGTGTCAAACCGCGTTATCAAATCGTGGATTAAAGCCAAGTAATCTAAATATTGATGTTGATGTTATTCCAAATCAACAGATTAATGAGAAGTTAGCGCAATGCGCTCAAGTAATGGTGTTTTAAATTATGCTGCATATCTTAACTAATACAGATAATTTACAAGCACTTTATCGTAAAGAATTACCGGTAAATGTAGAGCAAGATGTGTTTTTATTAACACAAGACTGCGTTTATGCAGGCATGTTGGATCATAAAGATCATTTAATGATCTTGCCTCTTAAGCAATGCTATTTTTTACAAGAAGACATGGAGGCAAGAGGTTTGAAAAGCTTAATTGGTGATAATATTCAATTAGTTAACTATTTATCTTTTGTCTCTCTTACCCAAGAATATTCCCCTGTGGTGACTTGGTAATTCGGTGCTATGAGCAAGAGAGCAAAATTATTTTTAAATTGTTTATTAATAGTGCTGTATATTTCTTGACACATATCACGTTCAGCCTTAGAATTTCGCGTCCCTATTTCCATAGGGATATAGATTTTTCAAAAGTTTTCGAACCTCTAATCAGGAGCTATTTTAATGGCAACTATTAACCAGTTGGTACGCAAGCCACGTGCAAAGCAAGTTGTTAAAAGCAACGTGCCTGCGCTAGAAGCGTGTCCACAAAAACGTGGTGTATGTACTCGCGTATATACTACTACTCCAAAAAAACCGAACTCAGCTTTACGTAAAGTATGTCGTGTTCGTCTAACTAACGGCTTTGAAGTTACTTCATACATCGGCGGTGAAGGTCACAACCTTCAAGAGCACTCAGTTGTTCTTATCCGTGGTGGTCGTGTTAAAGATTTACCAGGTGTGCGTTACCACACTGTTCGTGGTGCACTTGACTGTGCAGGCGTAAACGACCGTAAGAAAGGTCGTTCTAAGTACGGTGTGAAACGTCCTAAGTCTTAATGGAATCCGTTAAGTAAGGCCAAACACTAAATATTTGTAATTTGAAGAAACTGAAAAGTTTTGGATAACCTGAAGACAACAACGGAGAAATTCCATGCCACGTCGTCGCGTAATAGGCCAACGTAAGATCCTTCCAGATCCTAAGTTCAAATCTGAGCTGTTGGCAAAATTTGTAAACATCGTAATGGTTGACGGTAAGAAATCAACTGCTGAAAAAATCGTTTACGGTGCACTAGAATTAATGGCTGAGAAATCTGGTAAAGATCACTTAGCTGTATTCGAAGAAGCTCTTGAAAATGTTCGTCCATCGGTGGAAGTTAAATCTCGCCGTGTGGGTGGTTCAACTTACCAAGTTCCTGTAGAAGTACGTCCGGTTCGCCGTAACGCACTTGCTATGCGTTGGATGGTTGATGCTGCGCGTAAGCGTGGTGAAAAATCTATGGCTCAGCGTCTTGCTAACGAAATGTTAGACGCGTCTGAGAACAAAGGTACTGCGGTTAAGAAACGTGAAGACGTTCACCGTATGGCTGATGCTAACAAAGCATTCGCTCATTACCGCTGGTAATACCGAAGGTGCAGCAGTCCTTGCTGCACCTTACTTCTTTCTTTCCCATTTAGTAATACACTTAGCCATTATCGCTATTTCAATGCATATGCGTTGGGAAATAGCAATAATCCCTAAGATAAGAGGATACAACCGTGGCTCGAAATACACCTATTGAGCACTACCGTAATATCGGTATCTGTGCTCACGTAGATGCAGGTAAAACTACAACTACTGAGCGTATTCTGTTCTATACTGGCCTTTCTCATAAAATCGGCGAAGTTCACGATGGTGCTGCTACCATGGATTGGATGGAGCAAGAGCAAGAGCGTGGTATCACAATTACCTCTGCAGCGACTACGACTTTCTGGCGTGGTATGGATGCACAATTCCAAGATCACCGCATTAACATCATCGATACTCCTGGACACGTTGACTTCACTATCGAAGTAGAGCGTTCTTTGCGTGTGCTTGATGGCGCTGTTGTTGTGTTCTGCGGATCATCAGGTGTTGAACCTCAATCTGAAACTGTATGGCGTCAAGCGAACAAATACGGCGTTCCTCGTATCGTGTTTGTTAATAAGATGGACCGTGCAGGTGCAGATTTCTTACGTGTTGTAGACCAAATTAAAAACCGTCTTGGTGCAAATCCTGTTCCTATCCAATTAAATATTGGTTCAGAAGATGATTTCAGAGGTGTTATTGACCTTATCAAGATGAAGACCATTAACTGGAATGAAGCCGATCAAGGTATGACCTTCTCTTATGAAGAGATCCCTGCTGATATGCTTGAACTTGCAGATGAATGGCGTCAAAATCTAGTTGAAGCAGCAGCTGAAGCCTCTGAAGAACTGATGGACAAATACCTTGAAGGTGAAGAGCTATCAGAAGAAGAGATTAAAGGAGCACTACGTACTCGTACACTAAATAACGAGATCGTATTAGCAACTTGTGGTTCTGCATTCAAAAACAAAGGTGTTCAAGCAGTACTAGATGCTGTGATTGAATACTTACCTGCACCGATTGATGTTCCTGCAATCAAAGGTGTAGATGAGGATGATAATGAAGTTGAGCGTCACGCTGACGACAATGAACCATTCTCAGCGTTAGCATTTAAAATTGCGACAGACCCATTTGTTGGCTCACTAACCTTTATGCGTGTTTATTCTGGTGTTGTTAGTACTGGTGACGGTGTTTATAACTCAGTAAAACAAAAGCGTGAACGTTTTGGTCGTATTGTTCAGCTTCATGCTAATAAGCGTGAAGAAGTGAAAGAAATACGTGCGGGCGATATTGCAGCAGCGATTGGCTTAAAAGACGTAACAACAGGTGACACTCTGTGTGATCAAAATGCAAAAGTGATTCTTGAGCGTATGGAATTCCCAGAACCGGTAATTCAAATTGCAGTAGAACCAAGAACACTTGCAGACCAAGAAAAAATGGGCATCGCACTAGGTAAGCTAGCGGCAGAGGATCCATCTTTTAAAGTAGAAACTGATGTTGAATCAGGTCAAACACTGATTTCTGGCATGGGTGAGCTACACTTAGATATTATTGTTGACCGTATGAAGCGTGAATTCAGTGTTGAATGTAACGTTGGTAAGCCTCAAGTGGCATACCGTGAAACTATCCGTGGTAGCGCGGAAGTGGAAGGTAAATTCGTACGTCAATCTGGTGGTCGCGGTCAATACGGTCATGTATGGCTGAAAATCGAACCATCAGAACCAGATGCTGGTTTCGTTTTTGTAGACGAAATTGTTGGTGGTGCTGTTCCTCGTGAATACATCAGCTCAGTAGCGAAAGGTATCGAAGAGCAAATGAATAACGGCGTGTTAGCAGGTTATCCTGTACTCGACGTTAAAGCGACGCTGTTTGATGGCTCATACCACGATGTTGACTCCAATGAAATGGCGTTCAAGATCGCGGGTTCAATGGCATTCAAGAAAGGTGCGCTTGAAGCACAGCCTGTTATTCTTGAACCAATGATGAAAGTTGAAGTAACCACTCCAGAAGACTGGATGGGTGATGTTGTTGGTGACTTAAACCGTCGCCGCGGCATGATTGAAGGTATGGACGACGGCGTTGCTGGATTAAAAATAATCCGCGCTCAAGTTCCACTTTCTGAAATGTTCGGTTATGCAACATCTTTGCGTTCTGCGACTCAAGGTCGAGCGTCTTACTCTATGGAATTCGCCGAATATGGTGAAGTTTCTAAGAATGTTGCCGATAGAATCATCGCTGAACGCGGATAAAATACTCAATACCCTTGCGTCAAGAGCAATTGACGCATAAAATAGCAAATTCTGGCGCGCCTTATCACTGTTCGGTAGGGCGAATCATAACTAGGAAGGAACACGATCG
>NZ_JARACP010000040.1 GCF_028765545.1 Aliivibrio sp. S4MY1
GTGCTAATCTCTAATTTTTTCATATTTTAATATATATATCTTAACTATTTAATTGGTAATTAAATAATTTTTTGAACAAACAATTTGCATTAAATTACCAATGTAACTACTATGTACTCATAAAATCAATCCGATACCTTCTTATTGGATACTTATCAATAAAATTAAGTAGTTAAACAAAGATAACACTTAATTTAAACATGCAATACTAAACAGATTGTCACTAAAGATCTGCTCACTTAAATAAGTATCATCTACAATTCAGCGAATATTAAATAAAAACTTATGACCTATAAGTAAGCTAATGAAATTCATTTCATTTGTATCTAAAATAGTTGGAAATATAATTTCAATTAGGCGTTGGATTGTTATCATTCTATTAAATTTACAATTTCGAGGTTTATTGTGTTAGATGAAAACACCTCTATGGAAAGTATCTCTCGACGGATCGAGGTCAGAAAAAAAGAACTAGGGCTTTCCAATACTCAAATTGCTACTGCATGTGATGTATCAACTAGAACAGTAATTAACTGGACTAGTGGACTTTCTAGCCCTCATATATCCAAATTGATTCCTTTAAGCTTTATCTTGAGAAAAGAGATTGGTTGGATCATTTCAGGTTGTGATAATATTCCTGATTGGCTTGGCGTTACGATGTCTGATGTTATTGGATTCCATCAGGAATTATCAAAATACTCAAAATCAGAACGAACTATGCTATTCAAGTCGATTAGTAACCTAATTGAGCAGTTTGGTTTCATTTTAAAAACAAAAGAAAACAAGCAATAATTTATATTTAGCGCATATGTTTTTAGTATGCGCTAACCACTTTGCTTTTTATGACCCATCGCAAACTTTAAATACTCTTTTTGATCAATACTTTCACTCGACTTTCTTTTCAATTACATAGAGTGAATATCATGAAAGACCTTGTAGAACGCTTTCTTTGTTATGTGAGTATTGATACTCAATCCAACCCTTCTGCACCACAATGCCCAAGCACTGAAAAACAATTCAATTTAGCTAAACAATTAATCGCTGAGTTAAATGAATTAGAACTTTCTGATGTCTCTCTTGATGACAATGGCTATGTCATGGCTCGCTTACCTTCAAACGTCAACTACGATGTACCTGCCATTGGTTTTGTCGCGCATATGGATACAGCTCCTGACGCATCTGGTGAGAATGTTAAACCTCAACTTATAGAAAACTATCAAGGCGATATTATTACTCTTGGCACCAGTGGCGAAGAGTTAAACCCTGCTCAATTTCCTGATTTAAAAAACCTTATCGGTCATGATCTCATCACTACAGATGGAACTACTCTACTTGGTGCAGATAATAAAGCAGGTATTGCTGAAATCTTAACTGCCATTGCGGTACTAAAAGCCAATCCAGAAATCCCACATGGTGATATTTGCATTGGCTTTACGCCCGATGAAGAAATTGGTCGTGGCGCAAACCTATTTGATGTTGAGAAATTCAATGCTAAGTGGGCATATACTATCGATGGTGGCCCTGTGGGTGAATTAGAGTATGAAAACTTTAATGCCACCAGTGCTGATGTTATCTGTTATGGTGTTAACGTTCACCCTGGCACAGCCAAAAACAAAATGATCAACTCGATGAACATTGCTGCACAATTTCAATTGATGATGCCAGCAGATGAAACACCAGAAGGCACCGAAGGCTACGAAGGTTTCTATCACTTAAAATCAATGGAAGCAGGCGTTGCAAAAACTGAGCTTGGTTATATCGTTCGTGATTTTAGCCGTGAAGGCATGGCTGAGCGTAAAGCCTTTATGCAACAAAAAGTCGATGAGCTAAATGCAAAACTAGAAAAAGGCCGTGTTGAACTGGTTTTAACTGACAGCTACTTCAATATGCGTGAAATGGTGGAGCCTCATCCTCACATCATTGAATTAGCAAAACAAGCAATGACAGCGTGCGACATTCAACCTGATATTAAACCAATTCGAGGCGGCACTGATGGTGCTCGTTTATCTTTTATGGGTTTGCCTTGCCCTAATATCTTTACTGGTGGTTACAACTTCCACGGTATTCATGAATTCATTACCATTAATGGCATGAAGCAAGCAGTTAATGTGATTGTAAAAATTGCAGAGTTGAACGCAATCAATAATAAATAATTACGTTTTATACCAATCACAGTAAGTAAGTGATCAAAAATAGCGCAGGAAAAATGCTTGAGAACAAAGCGAAATTTTTCGATAAGTAGTTATTCTACAATCAAAAAATCCAACGTAGTTATCGAGCATTTTAACCAGTTAGGATGACCAATTATTTACTACGATTGGTATTACTAATCATACAAAAAATGCCCGATGATTAATAACCATCGGGCATTTTATTTTACGTTATTACATTACTTATACGCAGACTTCAGGCTCTGGGTTTAATACCTTTTCAACCTTCACCGCAGCTACTTTAAACTCAGGGATCTTGGCATGAGGATCGAGTGCTGTTGTGGTCAATTTATTCGCCGCTGCTTCTACAAAGTGGAACGGAACAAATATCACCCCTTCTTGCATACGCTTAGTCACAAATGCAGGAGCTTCAATCGTGCCTCTACGTGTTGATACTCGAACCATTTCACTGTTTGAAATACCTAAACGCTCAGCATCTGCCACACTCATCATAGCGCGCGGACCAGCAAGGTTGTTCAACCCTTTAGTTTTACGTGTCATAGTGCCTGTATGATATTGCTCCAATAAGCGTCCTGTTGTTAGTACCAATGGATACTCTTCATCAGGCAACTCAGCTGCATATCTAAATGGAACGGCAGCCATTTGACCTTTACCACGTAAGAACTGCTGATTGTGCATAATACGAGTTCCTTGCGGATTAGCATCATTACACGGCCATTGAAGTCCATTTTTACCAATTGCATCCCAATGCATGCCTTGGTACTGAGGTGTCACTCGAGTGATTTCTTCAGTAATGTCTTCAACCGATTGGTAATTCCACTCTCCACCCATCGCATTAGCAATTTCTTGAATTATCCACCAATCTTCTTTCGCTTCACCCGGAGGGTTTACTGCAGGAGAAATACGCTGAACACGACGCTCAGTATTGGTAAAGTGACCCGCTTTTTCTGCAAACGAACACGAAGGTAAAATCACATCAGCGTATGCAGCAGTTTCTGTCATGAAGATATCTTGTACGACTAAGAAATCTAACGTCTCTAAACCGTGAATTACGTGCGCTTGGTCAGGATCACTTAATACTGGATTCTCACCCATAATAAATAAGCCTTTGACTTGCTCATGGCACGCGGCATCAATGATTTCGGTTAACGTTAACCCTTTCTTACTTGGTAAGTTTGGCTTATTCCACGCTTTTACGAATTTCTCGTAAACCGCAGGATTCTCCACTTTTTGGTAGCCAGGGAAATCCGTGGGTAATGCGCCCATATCACACGCACCTTGTACGTTTGATTGACCACGAAGTGGGTTAATACCACCACCTTCAATACCAATATTGCCACACAACATTTGTAAGTTAGCAATAGAGCGAACGTTATCATGACCAGTAGTGTGCTGCGTAATACCCATTGAATAGTAAATAGCAGTACGCTTGGCTGTACCAATATAACGCGCTATTTCAATCACATCTTGCGCTTTCACGCCAGTGATTAACTCAATTTTCTCAGGTGAATACGTCTCTGACATTACTTCTATTTTAAGCTCATCAAAGCCTTCAACACGTTCTGTAATGTACGCTTGATCGTGCCAGTTATTCTTAATAATCTGCTGCATAATACCGTTAAGTAACATCACATCCGTACCCGGACGTTGCGCTACATACAGTTCTGCATGATCAGAGATATCTACTTGTTTTGGATCCGCAACAATCAAACGAGCACCGTGATGACGGATGGCTTGTTTAATGTGAGAAGCAATGATCGGGTGAGCAGATGTGGTATCTGAACCAATAATAAAGATCAGATCAGAATGTTTGATACTTGGAATATCATTGGTCATCGCCCCACTACCAATAGACGCTTCTAAGCCCGTTACTGTCGTTGAGTGACATAAGCGTGCACAGTGATCAAGGTTATTAGTTTCAAACTCACGACGTACTAATTTTTGGAATGCGTAGTTATCTTCATTGGTCGTTTTTGCAGACGAGAACCCAGCTAGCGCATTGCCGCCATGTTGAGATTTAATGGCACTGAACTTATTAGCAACTAATGTGATCGCCTCTTCCCAGCTTGCAGAAACTAATTCACCATTTTTACGAATTAACGGTGTTTTTAAACGCTCATCACTGCTGACAAAATCAAAACCAAAGCGACCTTTAACACACAGCATGCCTTCGTTCACCGGAGACGATTTCTCACCTTGAACGTATTTAATTTTGTTTGTTGATTCATCAACCATCATGGTTAACTTACAACCCACACCGCAGTATGTACAAATCGTATCAACTGGTTTTAAAATTTCGATTCGGCCTTGAGATTTATCACGAGAATCAACCAATGCACCAACAGGACACGCTTGAACACACGCACCACATTGCACACAGTTTGAATT
>NZ_JARACP010000041.1 GCF_028765545.1 Aliivibrio sp. S4MY1
TGCCGAGCAACAACAATCCGTACTGGTGATTGGGAATGCCTTGGTCGCTGGGGGTATCGTCCCGGTAACGCCAGCAAATACCCCTATCCTTTGCATGAACGAAGACATGGCTATCAAGCAATTTGGTCTGAATTCACAGATCGCAACGATGATGGCGTATATCGATAAGCAACACATCACGCTGCCGATTTATGCCATTAGCGTGGCCGATGCCGATCTCATGGCGGCTTTGGCGTCTCTTGGTGATACGCAATACCATCACATTATCTGTGCATTAAACGATGACACCTCCATCCGTGATCTGGGTGAGTTTTTAGAAGCACGTTATGACGCACTGCAAATGATACCAGGACTGGCGTATGTCCCCAAAAAAGGGACGCACGCAGAGCTTGTTACCTTTGGCAATCAATCAAACTGCCCACTCATTAGCTTTATGTCCATTAACCATCTTGGTAACTCAGCCAATGAGCGCCTAAGCGATGCCGAAGCACTGGCCGCGTGGGCTGGACAGATAGCACAATCACTCGCAAACGATCCCTGTCGCCCACTGCAAACCCTAACGCTCAATGGCGTCTATTCGATGGCAACCAGTGAGTTTGATTGGTCTGAGCGTAACCTGCTGCTGCATGAAGGCATGAGCACCTATACGGTGAGTGCGACTGGCTCGGTGCAAATCGAACGTGTTGTGACGGCCTACACCGAAAATGACTCAGGCGTTGCGGATGACAGTTATTTGGATGTCATGACGCCGGCAACCGCTATGTACTTTCGAGAAAAACAACGCTCACTCATTTTGAGTAAATACGGTCGCCATAAGTTAGCCAAAGATGGCACCAGTTTTGCTCAAGGGCAGGCCATTGCAACCCCAACCATGATTAAAGGGGAATTGCTCACGCTCTACAAATCGCTCGAATACAACGGCATTGTGCAAGATTTTGAGGGGTATAAAAACGCCCTCATTGTTGAGCTCGACGAGCGCAATAAAGCGCGGATCAATTACCAAGATAGCCCCCAATTCGTTAACGGCTTGATTATCGTTGCGGGCAAAATTCAATTTCGTAAATAAGGCACTGGAGTCATTCATGGGTACAAAAATAACCAGTCGTGGGTATTTAGACGCGGGCTCCTTGAGCCGATTACCGACCAAAGAAGGCGGCACACTCAATTTTGGTAATCTGAAACGTGAGCCGGTCATGGGCGATTCGGGAGTTCTTGGCTATTCGGAATCCTACGATACCGCCCCTAGCATCAAGATCACTATCGCTCACATGGGCAGCACTGATGAAACCGCCATTAAAAACTTTGTGGGTGAAAACCTCACACTGAACCTCAACAGCGGAAAAAGTTACACCTTGATGGATGCCTGGACCAGCGAGCCACTGGAGTTAGTCATAAAAGAGGGTCAAATGGAGGTGTTGTTTGTGGGTACAGAATTAATTCCACTTTAACCAAGGAAGGGGTTGCTATGTTTACTTTATTAAAAAAACGTCAAGATCGCGCAGCAATAAAAGCCGCGTTAACTCATCCACCAGAGCGTAAAGAAGCCAGTGGAGAGCCGACGGTCGCATCAAACGCATCGCCATCCGATCCTTTTGCGAATAAATCATGGGATGAAGTGCAGCGCATTCTTGACACTGATCTAGGATTTGTCCGCACACTGGCAGGTTTTGAAGAAAAGAACGCGTTCAGAAAAGAGCTGATTAACAAATACAAAGAGCACGCTGAGCACCTGCTGGCTACCCGAGCAAATTTAGAAGGGGTAGATCTTCTTTGGTGGTATTTCCTATGGCACGTGGATTGTGGCTTGTTAACGCTTATTCATGATGAGTTTAGATCGGCGATTTCGCGAGGGTTAAGTACGCCGCTAAAATGGAGCTCAAACGCTCAAGCGGCGTATTGCGATGTCATTTTTAAATACTCACACAAGGCGCACGAGAATAACGCCCCATTTAATGCTGAGTATTTGTTCAATGCCATCACAGATATTCATCATGGCAATATCGCCATCAATGCCCCGCTTAAGGTGAAAATATTTCGTTTGGCGGGTGACTTATTGGATGAGTCTGGTAGTAAAAAAGAAGACGCCCTAGCCTTGTTTGAAGCGGTGATGCAAATGGACCCAAACAAAGGCGGCCGTAAAACACGAGTAAAAGAGCTAAAACAGGAGTTAGGCCATGAGTAAAGCTGCCCCAACCGTCAATGTCACACTACCTATACCGTTTGAAAAAGACGGCAACACCATCACCGAAATTGAATTAACCAAACCCTGCGCGGGTCATTTACGCGGGTTGAACCTGAAAGACATCTGTGAAATGGATTTCGCTGCGGCGTATACCTTGTTGCCACGGATCTCAACATTAACCGAGCGTGATTTACTGGATATTGATGTAGAAAACCTCGCCCCACTGATGGTGGAAATAGCCGGTTTTTTCGTGAATATGAAGAAATAATTGAGCACGTCGAAAGCTTTTATGCCGATCTCGCGGTGGTGTTTCATTGGTCACCCAGTGAGATGGACAAACTCAGCCTAGATGATCTGATGTTGTTTCGAGAAATGGCGCGCGTTCGCCACCAAGGGGAGAGCTGAATGCGCTCCCTTTTTTCATCAAAAAGGAAAGAGACATGAAAATGAATTTATCGGTGGTGATGGGCGTAATTGATCGCGTGAGTGCGCCCATTAAGGCTATGATCAGTGATTCAGATCATTACGCGAAAAAGATAGCCAGTATCAAAAAAGCCCAATCTGACGACGGCGCCGCGCTGCATTTGATTGAGTCTTTTGGGCGGATAACCAAAGAGGCCGATAAAAACGTCCTCAGTTTGAATGAAGCCAAAGAAAAACTGGAGGCATTGCAAGCCAAGGAAAAAAAAGCGGCTGAGACGGGGGCCGCCTTAACCCTCAGTCTCGCTAAGCAGTCTGAAGCCCTGGTTATCCTTAAAGCCAAAGCCGCAACCGCAGGGGGCTCAAATGACGCTCTGAATAAAAAAATCCTCAAGCAATCGAGCGCCCTAGAGCGGTTAACGCAAAAAGAAAAAGCCGCCAATAGACCCAACGCCGCGCTGACCCATCAATTAGCCAAACAAGCGGAAAGAGTGGCCATACTGACTCACGCGAGTAAGACGCATAACGAACAACTCGCTCGCGTCAGTAAAGGAATGAAACAGGCAGGCGTGGACGTCAGCCAGCTTGATAATGAATTTACTCGCTTATCTGCTCGCTATACCGCTCATGCCACAGACATTGACCGTGTCAGCAAAAAATACAGCCGACTTCAAAAAGCCATGGCGCCCATCAATAAACTCAATCGAGCGATATCCTTTCCTAAGGTCGGTGGCGCAGCGCTCGCTAAAGGTGCCGCCCTACTCGGTGGGTTAAGTCTGGGGAGTCTGTATTCCCAACTCAATAGCACCGCCTCAGAAATGGATGCGCTCTCTAAATCGGCTCAGACGCTCAAGATGCCAATTAAAGAGCTGCAAGCCATGCAATCACAAGCGGCGCATGCGGGGGTCGGCGCTGACAGCCTAACCGCCTCCATGGGCAATTTTACTAAGCGATTGGGTGAGCTGCAAACTACAGGTAAAGGGGCATTAGGCGCATTTTTAAAAGGAGGGAAAAACCCACTGTATCGGACGCTTAAAGAGGCGAAAGACACGCAAGACGCGTACGAGAGCGTGCTCGACGCGTTCTCTGCATTAAAGAGTAATCAAGAGCAAATGGCGTTCGCCGACGCGGTGTTTGGAAAAAGCGGCCGTAAAATGCTCATCATGCTGCGTGATGGCACCGAAGGACTCACTGCCGCCCGCAAAGAATTCAATGAGACTGGCGGTGGCGTCACCGAAGAAGACGCGGGTAAGGCCGAAGCCTACAACGATGCGCTGCAAAAAGTGCAGGAAAGTATCCGCTCAATCAAATTTGCGGTACTCACGCCAATCATGGAAAAACTCACCCTTAAGTTCTCTGAATTCTCAAACCACTTCAAAGACATGAATTGGCGCAATGACGTCATTGAACGAACGACAGGAGTGATAAATACCCTTTATGGTGGGGTTGAATTATTGAGTAAAGGGCTGGCGTTCACCTCGGAGCACATGGCCGAGGTATTAGCGGGTTTAGCGTTATTAAAAATAGCGTTTGTGGTACTAAATGCAGCGATATTGGGAGGGCCCATTGGTTGGCTTGCCGCGGCCATCGCAGCCGTTGTGGTTGCCGTGTTGTATTTAAACAGTAAGTTTAAAGTGCTAAGCCAGACAATCGAGACGTTTGGGGCGCTTTTTGGGCGACTATGGGAGGGGATCAAAGCCTTCATTACTTTACTGCCCGATGCATTGGTACCGGATTGGGCCAGCCCCATCAAAAACGCGGGGGAGGAAGTGGATTCTCTCAAGAGCAAGATGG
>NZ_JARACP010000042.1 GCF_028765545.1 Aliivibrio sp. S4MY1
TAGTGTGGGGTTTCCCCATGTGAGAGTAGGACATCGCCAGGCTCTTATTTTTTTCTTACTTAGTTAAAAGTAAGAATTAGACAAAGTTAAGTCATTAAAACAACTACAGGGGTGTAGCTCCAACTGGCAGAGCAGCGGATTCCAAATCCGCGTGTTGGGAGTTCGAATCTCTCCACCCCTGCCATACAATTGCATAGTTATGCAGAACAAAAAAGCCCGCTAGGATTAGCGGGCTTTTTTTGTGGATGTTGCTAAATTAATTAGCTAATTTGAAGCGACTTGTTATACCTGCATAAACATATCTCCCTAACTATCCTCTGATTAATATTAAACAGTGGAATTACGATAAATAGTTATGGATTTGATTATTCATGGTGCATTGTTTATTTGTCTTTTGATTTACACTCCTCCTAATGAACAGATATGAATTTGATTCATATAATTAAGCGTTAAACCGACGATACGATGTTTACTCTCGGCGAACACAACGAGGAGAAAGTGTAGTTCCCCATGCGTCATAATTTATAATTCCAGAATCTTCTTTTATTTCAACGCTACCGCAAGATTTATGTACGCCAGCTACAACATTGAATTGAGGATAGAAAATCTCACCTGATTTGCCTTCAGAGCAAATAGTACTACCAACACCGTAAGGACCCGAATATTCGCCATTACCTTTTATATCAATATTTGCGAGGAAAGCGGTACCAGCTATTAATGAAAGGCAAACTTTCGGTTTTTGTCTATCATTAATTATTCTTTCTAGGCCATTAATTGCATCTTCATCTAAATTACTTGAATTATAAAACCAGTGTTTATCATTAACCTTAATAAATGCAGTATAGGAAGATACGCCATCGCATCTTATATCCCCTAAAGAATTGTCTCTTACATTAGTAAGGCTTTTTAATAATTTGTCGACGAAAAAATCTTGCTCTTGTTCATAACCTTCATACATTACTTGTAATGTGTCAGGAAATAAGGTGTTTCCAGCAACAACAACATTTTTTTTGATAATAGAACCTTTATCTGAAGGGACTTCAGAACCGGTATATGCAAACCCTTCTACAGGACCTAATGACGGGTTACTTAATACCAAATATTGACGAGATTTATTTTCAAAATCACCATCCTGATCATTGTTATAAAGCCATTCAAGAATTTGATTGCCTCTGACGTTGCCAAGAATTTGCTGTCTTCCATGCTCTAAGTTTATGTTGTCATAATTCACTGTTGCTTGCGTTGTAATAGTGCCTATCGGTGTTATTGCATTGACGCGTTCAGTTATATCAATTTCTGGAGGTAAAAATACACAGCTAGCAAATGCTACACCATAATAGCCGCTGATTTCATCATAAGCGACTAAAGAGAAGGTTGCATTTGCATTTGATGTGAAAAATGAAAGTGCTATTGTAGATATAAATAAATACATTTTTTTCATGGTATATCCTTACTAATAAATTATAGGAATATGAACATAGGTAAAATAGCTGATAGCGTTAAGGTTGATGTTGTGGCAACATTAACAATCTCTGTGATATTCATGCTATTTATTAAACTTGTTATCGCCCCATTGGTTAATTCAATTGATGCCTCCTCTAATTCTTCTACTTGCTCAAAAATATTTAACTGTCTAATTACTTCGCTAGGCGAATCAGTTTCAAAATAAGATGAAGTGTCTAACCACCATTGCCTAAATTCTTCTGGTGCATCCCACTGCCCATTAGCCCAATGCTCAATAATTTCAGCATCGCTTGGCTGAAATCCATCATTTATATCTACAAGGTGTTGATAATTTTCTTCCGTCCAGTTGTTCCAAGTAGTTAGTCGTTCAATGATCCAGTCATATTGGTTATGGAGTACCAATGTAAGCGAAGGATCAATAGCAGAGAAAGCATGATATTTATTTGTTTTATAGTTACTTTCAAAAAAAGCACTTAAATTTTCATGAAGCTTGTAGCGTATATTTTGGTTTATATCGTTAATGCCTTCATTAATATTAAGATTGTTGTACTGTAATAAGTTAGCGTAGTGTTTTAAACTATACTGTATATAATGGTAAAAAAAAGGAGATGGTTTAGTATCATTACCAATAAATATCCAATATCTGTTATTTTCTTCTGCTGTAGGATAATAATAATTAGTGTCACTAGCTTTGCCTATAAATCTTGGTGAAAAATACATACCATTATAATAATGAAGATCACCTGGAAGTGTAAAACTATTCCATTCAGAAAGGCTTTTTATTTTTTTAATATAATGTTTATAATTATCTTTAGTAATAAAGATACCTAAATAATCCCACTTCCCATTAGAAGTATGATCGGTAGGGAAATACCAATTATGTTCAGACGCATTACCATTAAATTTAGAGCTAAATAATTGAATTTCATCATCTCTATAATAGGGGACAATATCACCTTCTTTTAAGTTAATCCCCCAGTCTGTAATGTTTATACCTATTTCATTTATTTGATAATGTAAAAAGTCATCAGAAGTTGAAAGATTTACGATAATGTTTATATCATCATCATTTAAAATACTATTTACTAAATTAACATAAGCATTATCATTGGGCAATTCGATAAACCAGCTATTTTCTTTTACTTTTAATAATATACTTTTCATTTCCTCTCTGTATGTTGCGTCTTGATTATTTGTGACTAAATGACGAATTAATGGAAGTGTAAACAATAATGCTGTGTTTTTGTCCTTATATAAATTAATGTTTAAAAATCGACTTTTATTTTTTATAAAATCAGAGTTATTTATTTTCAATATTTGCTCTTTAAATTGTGAATTAAAATTTACAGAAGTTAACGAAATTAACTCGTAGTCAAAATTTATTATTTTTGAAATAAACTCATTTTCATTAAGATTGTCGCTTAAAACATAGCTATTTTGAGTAATTTTATTAATAGTTGATAATACAACGTCTTTGATATATTCTTCATTACGCTCTAAAGATATATAACGTGTTTCTGATTTTACCGTTGGTCCGGTTGCAGCATTATTCCATAGGTCACTATATGTTATCTCCTTTATATCAAAATTATCTTCTGTGCTATCATTTATTGTATAATAATAATTGTTATATGAAATATTATCTCTATATGACCATTCTGGTTCAAATCCCCACGTTCCTGAGATAAATGGGGCATATGCTTTTGCCCAATAATGAAACTTAATGCTATTAATAACGGTTTTATTTAGAGTTGAATAGCGTGTAATCGCCCGATCAACAGAACCTCGTATCAGTTCAATTAACAGGTCATGATTTAAATCTATTTCATCGTTAATAACACTGTCTACGCTTTTATTACCATAATATAAATTAAAACTAGAAGGGTAATTATATTCCCATGTTCGTAATAAACTTATATGTGTAGTGAATATTCTTTCAATATTATTGATATCATTATCTAAAATAAGATTGTTATTTCTTAATATTTTTTCATATTGAACTTTATATTCATTGAATGGTGGGATTATATCTGATTTAAATTCATTTTTTCGTTTTTCTGAATAGGTACCTTGATCAACTCCATTGGGTGGTTTTGGTCTATCATCAATACAATTCTGATAGTCATTCCATGGACCACAAGTTGCAGCTGCATTAACCATAGTCGTTTGAATAAAATATAGAAATGTTATAAGTAGTACACGATATAATTTAGATAGCATGATTAATTACCTTTTAATATTGATGAATTTAACGTCTACGCGCCTATTACGCATAATTTATTTTCTTGTTGGGTTACTAGCAATATTTTTTGAAATATGACATATATAATGTATTCCTTTAATTAAATAGAAGTCACTTAAAAGCATAACTAATACCAAGTACTGTATTCTTATATCTCTCAGTCGAAAATATATTTGTATTGACATATCTGAATTGAAATGTTTATAAATACTAAC
>NZ_JARACP010000043.1 GCF_028765545.1 Aliivibrio sp. S4MY1
CTCCAATACCTCTTTCACCTAAATTAGTCGCAGCACCTTCCACTGCCTTAGATAAATACTTAGCAAAAACTGATGCTTCCTCTTTATCCGTTAGCGATAAAGAAATTACCTTATCTCTAAAATCATCAATATTAGAGATACCGTAAAGAGAAAATAAATAAACTTCAAGTCCAAACTTCTCTTTTAATTTTTCAATTAAATGATTATTTATAAAATATGTCTTACCACTTCCCCACGCACCATCGAGTAACATGGCTTGAGGAAATGAGGTATCTTCCAATAACTCAATTATTTGTTCTACTTGTTTCATTATATCACCGGATTTATTTGTGCGATTTAACGCTGGCATAACACGTTTATTACTATGCCAACCAACCTGAATTAACCGCCTTAATCACAAAACCCAAGGCAAACCCAGAACGCCGAGTGTAATAAATCGTGTTGATGCGATTGTTGTGCGTGCTTACTTTCGGCTTGGCCAACTTGGTAAAGAACTGCCCTGCCAAGATTTTCTAAGCCCTGATTCTAATTTACCGATGCCAATTAAGCGAACAAAATGTTCTTAAATTGCGAGATTAAGTGAATGGAAAACAGATACACTTTTTACGCCATTTGAACGGCTTGGTTTCAGCTAGTTTGGAACTAAAAAACCAAATATCCTCGCAACAACTGGGATTGAAAATGCTGCGAGGAAAACACGGATGCAGGCTAAAATGAGGCAACACCAAAGAACCATTGAAGCGTAAAAATGCCTCTGAAACGCCTGAATTTAGACCGACAATACTTAATTGCCGAACCTGATAATAACGGAAACCAAAAGGAAACAAAGAAGAAAGGAACGCTTACTAAGCCAAAACTACGAAAGCCGCGATCCTTTTGATGAACCGTGCAAAAAATTTCGGACTCAGTACGCACAACGCCTGCATAACACGTTTACTACCAAGCAATTATACTTAATATTGACGCCTTAAAACGAGAAACACCCGACAACCTGAGATGCCGAGTGTAGTAAATCGTGTTGATGCATTTGTTATATGCGAGCTCAGAGTGTAATTGCAATGGATTAATTTAGGACTATAGCTCTAAATTTGTACACATTTTTCCCCAAGCCATTTTAGCGAAGTCTTTTATCGCAATTCCTTTAGGCTCACCTTGTTGCTTGTACAATTGCCCAAACACAGCTTGAGACATACCAACAGAATAGCCCACCATGAAACCACGCTTAGTATTACTCAAATATTCACCGTTTGCATAAAAATCTAATTTTTCATACATATAATTCGTTATTTCATTACTAGCAGAGTCGTTATTAGTATAGGTTGCAGCGGCTGCACATAACGAGTGTTTAGACATTTGTTCATAGAACTCTTGCGTATTTTGCTTCGATAAAGCTTGAGCCCCAAATGAGGCTAATAATGTTGCGAGAAGCATAAAATATTTCATAGAAGTCACTTTTTTGTAATATTTAAACTAGAACCCATTATACAGAACAGCACTACTAATGCATGTGAATTTTACTCCAGCATATAACGCCTGCATAACACGTTTGCTACGATACAGACTTAGCTGAATTTTAACGCCTTAATCACTGAAACTAAAGGCAAACCGACAACGCCGAATGTAGCAAATCGTGTTGATGCATTTGTTACACGATCTTTGTCAACGCTTCGTTTTAATTGGTAAAGAACTGATTTACCGAGATTTACTGTAAACTGAGTTTAATTAGACTGGCTCAATTTAGCGAGCAAAATATCATTTCAACGGCAATAACTGTGAAACGAAACAATCCCTTTTTCTTACACCATTTGTACGATTTGGTTTCAGCAAGTTTTAAGCTGATAAACCAAATATCTTTACCACAATTGGGATTGAAAATGCTGAGAAGAAAACACTGATGCAGACTAAAATGAGGCAAGACCATGAACAATTGAAGCCTGAATTGGTTTCTGAAATCCATGAACTTTTGGCAATAATGCTCAATTGCCGAACCTGATGATAATGAAAACTAAAAGGAAACAAAGAAGAAGAAAAACCACCCTACTTTTACATCTAAAAATCGAATGGTTCTATCGCTGAACTGAGCCAAAAAACTGCTATCTTTAGTTCGTGTAACGCCTGCATAACACGTTTGCTACCATGCAGATTAGCCCAAATTTACCACTTAACACGGTAAACTCAAAGAAACCTAGAATGCCGAATGTAGCAAATCGTGTTGATGCAATTGTTATGTGCGTTGCTCAGTTTTAAACTGAATACCATCATGTGACAATTTAGTGAAAAGTTTTTCAAAAAATTTACGCTCTTCTGGTTCAACTCGACGGCCGAACACTACTTCTTTGATTTTTACATTCACAAACTTTTCATATTGCACGAAAACTCGATGCTCTTTTTCATAATCCCAAACCTCAAGCTTATGAGAAAGCACTCTTTTCGCAGCTTCCGCGGGTTCATTTTCAAATCGCTGTGTTAATTGGCTTAAACCGTCATACTCAATAGGCCTGATATCGTATAAATTACTATCAATTTCGACACCAATAGCAATACCATTATGCCCATTTGCATAGTGAGCCCACATCAAAGTATTGTCTGGAATTTCTGAAAGAGAAACAATTCCACACGCATCCTTCTCACCTTTTAAAGCTGATTTGAATTCAGAGCTCAGCCTACCGGAACGCTGAAAATAATGGCCTTCCATAGGATCGTTCATTGATGTATATGGTGCGGCATACAACCGATTATTCATAAAAATATCTATTAGGAACTTCAGGTTATCTAAACTTCTATATTTGTAGTAAATCATTTTTCCTCCTAGCACATAACGCCTGCATAACACGTTTGCTACTATGCAATTATACTTAAAATTGACGCCCTAAAACGAGAAACACCCGGCAACCTGAGATGCCGAGTGTAGTAAATCGTGTTGATGCATTTGTTATGCGAATATACTAACCTCGATATATTTAAGCACAATTTTCAGTTTTATTTTCAATGCTTGTTTTTTTACTTTTTAAAATTAAGTAAACAATAAAAATAAGAAGCAAACTATACATCCAACTAAAAATCACAGCTGAAAGCGTGATACTTAAAAAGAAAGTAGAAAAGTATCTAACTATAATTTTCTTTAGGGTCTGTAACTGTTTTGCTGAACGCCAAATACCTAAAAAAACACAAAAGGAATAGAATCCAACGGGGATTAAAACTGTTTTAAACGCTCCCAATGTCACTCCACCTTTTCCAGGATCCATTCCCATTTTATACTCAACATAAACAGCCGATATAGCAACTAAAATACCAACAACAAAAATACCAAAGAGCCAAAATGTTTTAGTGACACTTAATTGTCCTTTCGTCATTTTCGATTGATATATTGGAACAAAAAGTAACCCACAAATAATTGCAATAACAAATCCCATAATTACTCCAAAATGAGATAAATAACGTTAATATATAAACATTTATAATGTTTAAGTCCTAAGTATTTTACGTTACCGTACACAGTTGAACTAACTTATTTTTTAATAAAGAACGAAAGTTGTAGTTACGTCACAGAAATTCGC
>NZ_JARACP010000044.1 GCF_028765545.1 Aliivibrio sp. S4MY1
TGTCGTTTGATTATGGGTTGGTGTGTATCCTGATGCACCCATTGCGATATGAGTGATGTTGTAGCTCACACCAAGATTGGATGCCTGAATGGATGCAGCAATGCCTGCATCAGTAATTAATAAGCTCATAGCGTGGCCTCATGCGTATGGGGGTTTCTTATGTATCGCGCATTCCCAAGTTGCACCTGCAGTGTGGTTGATGCGTTATATATCCATTGAATGGCGGTGTGAGGCAGACGAACTTGCTCAACATCATGCCATGCTTTTTTACTGCGCTGGTTTGATGCGAGTGAAACAAGGATCAGGTTAGGTTGACGAATATCATCATAAACCACACCATCAACATCGCTTTGGAGGAGCAGAGCTTGGTAGTCACTTAATCGCCACCCAAACGGCTCACTGTCTACTTGAGTGAGTAACGTAAATTGGATCTCATCATGGGTCATTTTAAATTCTGCTCCCATCCCTGCAATGAGATTGGATAACTCTGCGTTATCGCTGTCTTGCCAATATTGGCCTTTAGGCAATAATTGACGGACAGCTCGAGCAAAGTCTTCATTGTGGTACTCAATAATTAAATCAGAGTAGTCCATGTGATTTCTCCAAGTGTATGTACTTCACTGTTGGTAATAAATTGCTCTTCGATGGGTTGCCTTACAAGATAGTTACTAGTAACGGATGAGATCGCGAGCACGATCTCTGTTGGGGAAATCGATGCTGGTATGGGTGGGTTTACTGACTCATCGCGTTTGCCCATTTTGCTTTTAAATAACGTTTCCAATGCGACGACGATACTGGCTTGAGTCTGCGTATCTTGCACATTTTGGATCTCAATATTCACTGGTTTTTGAGTGGGCAAACTTACGATGGGATGGCAGCCAGCTAGACGTACTGACTCAATGTACGCTTGCACAGTATCAATCACGCCTTGCGATAGGGTTGGGTTATTGTCGCGGGCGCCAATGAATACCTGAACCATACCAAGCTCAGGTGTGTTATCCAGCGCCCAAGCGAAATCAACGTCGGAGTGCGCTGATAAGGCCCACGCTTCATAGTCGTTTCTACGACCCACCAACGCTCTTTGATTAAATGCGATTAAAATACGTTGACGCCAATGCTCGATGTCTTCCAGGTCCGTGCCACCGCTTATCCCTAAACTGAGCACATGATTGGGGTTAATACCACTGATGGCTTTAGATAATGTCAGGACAGCCCCGCTGGCGAGATTACTCGAAACACCAGAGTTCAAGGCAATGACGGGCACCTCCGTGTCACTGTATTGCGCGTTAAGCGTAATAAACTTGTCGCCTAGGGCGCTAGTGATGATTGTGTCTTTAGGCACCAACGCGACACGGCTTAGTTGCTCGAACCGAACAGAGCCGCGCGCGAAGCTTGGCAATAATCGCTCTACATCGTGGCGTTTAGCGTGAAGATACAGCCAGGGCTCGGAAGCGGTCTCTGGGGACAACTCTCGAAAGAGTTGATCTTGATAACCATATTGGCCATAACTTACGCCAGCAATCGCACAGGCAACGGCGTCTATCGCAGGGTTGTATTGTCCTGTGCTCGCGATAAGGGTGGATCTTGCTCGCTCAACCAAGGCGGCGAGACTGCGCTGTGTACTCATAATGGCACCTTTACTAATTCATTGTCATTAGTGGTAATGATGATCTCTCGGCCTATGGTCGTACTTGTGAGTGCAACCGCATTTACTTGCACAGAGCGAGCATGGCCCTCGTCAACCAACCATGCGAGTGCATCGTCATAAAACCGTTGGGTACGGATAAGGGTTTGCGGCGTGTTCTTTTCACGCGCAAGCGTCCAATCACGTGAGCCTATCGCACGCACATAATCTTCATTCCAACATCCGCCACGCTCATCATTTTTCATGCGTGCGCGGTCGTTCTGTGTGGAAGTTGAATGATTTAGTACACTTTGCAACGCGGCATGAGTTAATCCATCAATACTGGTTAGCGGTGCGGTTAAGGCGGTTAAATTAAAATGGCTCATGAGACGTTATAACTCCCTGCTGAGCTGCCACTCATCACAATGACTTGCGCATTGCTGGTGATCTCATCAACCACGGCATTCGCGATGGCTTCTGCTAGGTCTGCGGCTTTTGCAAACTCCCCCTCGGTTACAAAACCTTTATCCTTCATCTCTTTAACGACTCTTGCTTTAAGTGAGCTTTTATCTAATGGCATTAGGCTTTCCCCGCAAAGACAACGCTTGAACCATCCGCATGAGGGCCACCCGTGAAATGACACTTACTTTCGCAAGTAATAACACCGGCACCACCATTCAGTTTGATTTTTTTAGCATCCGCGATAATGTCACCGCCTGCGGTCACGCTAACGTCTTTCTCTGCATTCACTTCAACGTTCTCGCTGGTTTTTATGGTGATCCCATTTTTGGTGAAGTGCACCAGATTACCCTTATCATCAAGCATGGCCACATCGCCTTTTTCTAGTTCCATTTGATAGCGTTCATCTTCAACACAGAACGACACGCCACGACTGCGAACCCCACCTAAAAACAGCAAGTACGAGCGCGAGCCCACCTTGGGATGGCTCATGAAACCGTAGTTATGTAATCGCTTAATACGATCATTTGTTTTACCTGTTGAGGTTTTTATCTGCAGTACTTTAGTATCACCTCCCGTCATTTCTCCAATGGCAAAGAGGTTCTTGATACGGCTCATTATTCGATCAAACATTGGCTTGCTCCTTAAAGGGTAGGAATAGCTCAATGGTGGTTCCCGCCGTGGTTCCATTCACAGACAGAGTTAATGACTTGATGAGCATTATTTCGTTGAACTCTTGATGTGCATCAACCACGGAAACGGTGCGGTTAATGGCAGCGCCGGTGAGTTCATAAAATAAAGCCGGTATCGAGGTTGAGACGCTTAACCCTTGAGCGATGGCTAAATCACGCTCGTACTTAGCGCGTGCCAAGCAAGACTCTGCGCTTTGCAGTTGATCTGAGACGATGACCCTCTTGCGCTGGGTATTCGCGGGGGCGTAAGTGACGACGGCGTGCGCATCGTCCCACTGGCCTTGCACTTCGATATGATAAAACTGTTTGGTGAAGTTGCGAGCAATGGTGAGAGCTTCTATGTTTTTTCCAACCTCAAGGCGCACGCCTTGAAGGGGGCTATGGGCTGGATTTTCCAACGTCAATACGCCATTGCGCTCAATCAATATCACCCCTTGCTCTTTCGCTAATTGCGCCAAAGCGTCGACCGGTGATCCCGCATTAATTTGGAACTCCTCAATAAGG
>NZ_JARACP010000045.1 GCF_028765545.1 Aliivibrio sp. S4MY1
TACAGCAGAATAGATTAAGGAGGTAGTATGACAGAAGTGGAATTTATTGAATCTTTACAAGAGAGAGATCTAGATGGTATTGACTCTGAGTTTTCATTTTCAACTCGAGAGTTAATTCGAAAATATGATGCTGATGGTGCTCACCTAAATCGCTGGTGGGTAATGACTCCGGTTACATGGAAATGTCCGTCTTGTTGTAGAACTAAAGACCAAATAGTAAGGCTTAATAAGAATAAATATTTAACATGCCAACTTCATGAGCATCATGATCATATGAAAGATGTAGTTAAGGAGCTTTTTGAGAGTTTCTCAATAAAACAGGAAGTTATAGTAGCGGATGCATTATCAGAAAAATTTGCTATAAAAACCGCATTCTCCTTATCTGCTTATGACAATACTGTTGTTTGTTTTGATTGTAATAAAGCAGATGCCGATGCAAAGAAAATAGTCCAAGCGCATCGATATTTTTCTTTTTCACCTAAGCAGATAGGAGAGTTTGTTATTGTAACTCCAAATGAAGATCACAGGATTGATCCGATTAAAGCTATGCAGGTGTGGAAAGAAGCAGAATCTATATTCACAATACGTATGCAAATGGCTGAAAAATTTGCTCGTATCGCAGCAGAAAAAAAAGATTGGTATCAACCTTCGCTAGAGACAGCTACAAATATTGTAAGGAAAGCAAGGTGGCATTTTGAACGACATGGGGTTACAAAAATCAACAAATATGAACCAGAAAAAGTTCTGTATACACCTGAGCCCTTCAAAGGAAAAAACTCTTCATGGCGAGAGAAAAATAACCCTCAAATTTGGCAAAAGCCTAATTCTAAGCAGTTAGAGCACCTCGCATCGACAAGAGGGAAGTTTTGGAATAGGTATCAAGCTAATTGGGTTTGTCCATGTTGCAACAGAAATAAATTAACTTGCGTCCGTCCATCTAAAAAGAATGCCTGGGTGCTTGAGATTAAATCAGGTCCAATGTTTGATGTGGTTTCTTCAGAAGTAAATTATCAAGCAGAGCCTATGTGTATTGATTGCCTCAATACAGCACTAAACCTAGGGCGAGAAGCAATGAAGGAAACAGGCATTAATATTGATTTTCCTAGTTCAGTAATTTGTATAGAAGTGCTAAAGCAAATTATTTTAATTCGGCCTCATTCGCAGCATAACTATCTGAATGAGAAAATAAATTCTGTTATACCAATGTTAATGCAACGAGTTAAAACAATTGCTGCAATAGAAGAGGTGCAACGTGAGAATAGTCGTAAGAGATTGGAAGAGTTTAATTTAAATCGTAAAGCTGCTGTATAACAAATGCATCAACACGATTTGCTACATTCGGCATTCTAGGTTTCTTTGAGTTTACCGTATTAAGTGGTAAATTTGAGCTTAATCTGCATGGTAGCAAACGTGTTATGCAGGCGTTATGTGTTTGTTTTATATAGTAGTAATTTTTAAGATCATAGTTGGGAGTAAGCAATGACAAAATACAATGATGAGTACTATATTGCTTTTCGTCCAAATGATGACACTCAAGTTCATATAAAACCAGATAAACGAACAGCACTTAGAAAGTACCATTACAAAAAATTAGAAAATGGAGGAGACCCTTTATTTTTTACTAATGGTTTTAGTGAGGAGGAGAAAACTTCCGATCTATTAACTGATTTAGTTGTAGATACCTCTGGTTTATTGATAAATAAAAAACTTAAAGACGAATTGAGTCAATATACTATCGATGGTGTCCAAATCTATCCTTCTATCTATATTGATAATGCCAACAATGACCATGGAAATTATTGGTATTTGGGTTTATATACTGAGTTAAATTGCCTTGATCTTACTCGGTCAAAAATAGAAATATTTGATTTCGATGACGACGATGATGATGACTTCCTTGAAGTTAAGCAATATTACTTGAATGAAGCCGTGCTAAATCATATTAATGAAGAAAGTCGATTGATATTTAAAGTTGCAAATTGCTCTAAGAGTTATTTGTTTTTTCATAAAAGTATTGTCGAATTCATTTCAAAAGAAAACTTTTCAGGTGTTAACTTTATTAGAGTTTCTGACTTTAATGAAGGAGACCAGTTTTAAATCAGTATATGTATTTACACATAACAATCGCATCAACACGATTTGCTACACTCGGCGTTGTCAGTTTTCCTTTAGTTTCAGTGATTAAGGCGTTAAAAATCAGCTAGGTCTGTATCGTAGCAAACGTGTTATGCAGGCGTTATAACGCAGGAGGAATAATGGAATATCTCGCTTTTAAAGAAAAGCATTACGCGACTGCAAATGAACTTTGGGACGCTTTAAGTCCGACTCAGTCGTTCTTTAAAGAACCTTATAATATAATTTATCGTGGGCAAGCAGATGCTAATTGGGGGTTAATACCTTCATTATTACGTAACGAAAATACAAACCCTCTTTTAAGGTTTATGGGTAGAAGAACCAAAGCTGATGAATTGGTTTTCACAGAGATTCGTTTACTTGAAGAGTTTACTCGTTATTGTGACAATATCGGAGTTCGTATACCAAATGACAGTATAGACTTTCGAAATGATATATTAAGCTCAGGAGTTCAAGGTGTTTATTATATTCAGCCTGGGCTTTGGCCTAACCCTAAGTTGATAGAGTTAATGGCTTTAGCACAACATCATGGTGTACCAACTCGATTGTTAGATTGGACACGACAACCTTATGTTGCTGTATATTTTGCTATGTCGAGTGCAATGTCTAACTTTAAGAAGTGGACTGAAGGTAGTGAAATTGCCATATGGTTATTTAATACTGAATGCATAAATCATTATCAAAATGTCAATTTGGTACAAGTTCCAGGTAGTACATCTCACCATGTTTCCGCTCAGTCAGGATTATTCACGGTGCACCCACATTCTGGTTATCGAGATGATGAATTTGAAATTAAAGGATTAGAACTTGAATTTATGACTTCACCAAATACTCCTTTGCTTAAGCTGACTCTTCCAGTTAGTGAAGTATTAAGCTTGTATCAATTATGTTTAAAGGCAGGCATTAATGGGGCTACGATTTATCCAAGTGCAGACGGGGCAGGTAAGGCTGTTCAAGATTCAATAAACTCATGGGAACTTAGTGAGTAGCGTTATAACAAATGCATCAACACGATTTGCTACACTCGGCGTTGTCAGTTTGCCTTTAGTTTCAGTGATTAAAGCAGTAAAATTCAGCTAGGTCTGTATAGTAGCAAACGTGTTATGCA
>NZ_JARACP010000046.1 GCF_028765545.1 Aliivibrio sp. S4MY1
AAATCCGTTCAAAACCCCTTGGGTGTTGTATGGTTAAGCCTCACGGGCAATTAGTATCAGTTAGCTCAATGCCTCGCAGCACTTACACACCTGACCTATCTACGTCGTAGTCTCCAACAACCCTTTAGGATACTTAAAGTATCAGGGATGACTCATCTCAGGGCTCGCTTCACGCTTAGATGCTTTCAGCGTTTATCGATTCCGAACTTAGCTACCGGGCAATGCCACTGGCGTGACAACCCGAACACCAGAGGTTCGTCCACTCCGGTCCTCTCGTACTAGGAGCAGCCCCCTTCAATCATCCAACGCCCACGGCAGATAGGGACCGAACTGTCTCACGACGTTCTAAACCCAGCTCGCGTACCACTTTAAATGGCGAACAGCCATACCCTTGGGACCGACTTCAGCCCCAGGATGTGATGAGCCGACATCGAGGTGCCAAACACCGCCGTCGATATGAACTCTTGGGCGGTATCAGCCTGTTATCCCCGGAGTACCTTTTATCCGTTGAGCGATGGCCCTTCCATTCAGAACCACCGGATCACTATGACCTGCTTTCGCACCTGCTCGAATTGTCATTCTCGCAGTCAAGCGGGCTTATGCCATTGCACTAACCTCACGATGTCCAACCGTGATTAGCCCACCTTCGTGCTCCTCCGTTACTCTTTGGGAGGAGACCGCCCCAGTCAAACTACCCACCAGGCACTGTCCGCAACCCCGATAAGGGGCCAACGTTAGAACATCAAGCATACAAGGGTGGTATTTCAAGATTGCCTCCACACATACTGGCGTACGTGCTTCAAAGGCTCCCACCTATCCTACACATGTAGGGTCAATGTTCAGTGCCAAGCTGTAGTAAAGGTTCACGGGGTCTTTCCGTCTAGCCGCGGGTACACTGCATCTTCACAGCGATTTCAATTTCACTGAGTCTCGGGTGGAGACAGCGTGGCCATCATTACGCCATTCGTGCAGGTCGGAACTTACCCGACAAGGAATTTCGCTACCTTAGGACCGTTATAGTTACGGCCGCCGTTTACTTGGGCTTCGATCAAGAGCTTCGACCGAAGTCTAACCCCATCAATTAACCTTCAAGCACCGGGCAGGCGTCACACCGTATACGTCATCTTACGATTTAGCACAGTGCTATGTTTTTAATAAACAGTTGCAGCCACCTGGTATCTGCGACTCCCGGCAGCTTAGAGAGCAAGTCTCATCACCGCTAGGAGCGTACCTTCTCCCGAAGTTACGGTACCATTTTGCCTAGTTCCTTCACCCGAGTTCTCTCAAGCGCCTTAGTATTCTCTACTCGACCACCTGTGTCGGTTTGGGGTACGATTCCTTACAATCTGAAGCTTAGAGGCTTTTCCTGGAAGCATGGCATCAATGGCTTCACTACCGTAGTAGCTCGACATCGTGTCTCAGCCTAGTGTATTCCCGGATTTGCCTAAGAATACAGCCTACACACTTGAACTTGGACGACCGTCGCCAAGCCCACCTAGCCTTCTCCGTCCCCCCATCGCAATTGTAAGAAGTACGGGAATATTAACCCGTTTCCCATCGACTACGCCTTTCGGCCTCGCCTTAGGGGTCGACTTACCCTGCCCCGATTAACGTTGGACAGGAACCCTTGGTCTTCCGGCGAGCGGGTTTTTCACCCGCTTTATCGTTACTCATGTCAGCATTCGCACTTCTGATACGTCCAGCACGCTTTACAACGCACCTTCAACCGCTTACAGAACGCTCCCCTACCCAATACAGTAAACTGTATTGCCGCAGCTTCGGTGTATAGTTTAGCCCCGTTACATCTTCCGCGCAGGCCGACTCGACCAGTGAGCTATTACGCTTTCTTTAAATGATGGCTGCTTCTAAGCCAACATCCTGGCTGTCTGAGCCTTCCCACATCGTTTCCCACTTAACTATAACTTTGGGACCTTAGCTGGCGGTCTGGGTTGTTTCCCTCTCCACGACGGACGTTAGCACCCGCCGTGTGTCTCCCGGATAGTACTTACTGGTATTCGGAGTTTGCAAAGGGTTGGTAAGTCGGGATGACCCCCTAGCCTTAACAGTGCTCTACCCCCAGTAGTATTCGTCCGAGGCTCTACCTAAATAGATTTCGGGGAGAACCAGCTATCTCCAAGTTTGATTGGCCTTTCACCCCTAGCCACAAGTCATCCGCTAATTTTTCAACATTAGTCGGTTCGGTCCTCCAATTGATGTTACTCAATCTTCAACCTGCCCATGGCTAGATCACTTGGTTTCGGGTCTATATCCAGAGACTGAACGCCCAGTTAAGACTCGGTTTCCCTACGGCTCCCCTAAACGGTTAACCTTGCCACTGAATATAAGTCGCTGACCCATTATACAAAAGGTACGCAGTCACACCACGAAGGTGCTCCTACTGCTTGTACGTACACGGTTTCAGGTTCTATTTCACTCCCCTCACAGGGGTTCTTTTCGCCTTTCCCTCACGGTACTGGTTCACTATCGGTCAGTCAGTAGTATTTAGCCTTGGAGGATGGTCCCCCCATATTCAGACAGGATATCACGTGTCCCGCCTTACTCGTTTTCACTGATGATGAGATGTCGGTTACGGGGCTATCACCCTGTATCGCGCCACTTTCCAGAGGCTTCACCTGTCTCATTAAAAGCTTAAGGGCTAACCCAATTTCGCTCGCCGCTACTTTCGGGATCTCGGTTGATTTCTCTTCCTCGGGGTACTTAGATGTTTCAGTTCTCCCGGTTTGCCTCACTACACTATGTATTCATGTAGTGATACTAGCTTATGCTAGTGGGTTTCCCCATTCAGAAATCGTAGACTCAAATGGTTTTTACTACCTAATCTACGCTTATCGCAAGTTAATACGTCTTTCATCGCCTCTGACTGCCAAGGCATCCACCGTGTACGCTTAGTCACTTAACCATACAACCCCAAGAGGTTTCGTATG
>NZ_JARACP010000047.1 GCF_028765545.1 Aliivibrio sp. S4MY1
AATACTAACTGATAACGAATTTTGTTCATAGAAATAATCATGCCTCATATTTATTAAGAATGAACTATCTGGTCGGGCTGGTTTTTTTTTGATTCTTCTATAAAATTGTTTAAAAGTATGCCGGAGTATTTACCTCCTGAAAAAGACATATAGAAATACTCAAGTGCATCTAAAATTATATTGATACGATCCCTAATTGATATATTTATATCAAATGCTAGATTAACCCTCATAATGAAACTCTTTTAATTAGAATGATAGTTATTAATAAATATAAAGTTAAAACAGATAAGAAGTAAAATGAAAAAATTATTATTAATCATAATGATTTTTAATGGTAAATTTTACCGTGTTAATTTAGATCGTAAACTCTAAATTAACACGGTAATTGTTAATGGATAAGCATTCCATTAATAAAATAACGTAAATAATTTTCAAAATGAGATTAAGTAAATATAGTGCATGATATTTCACTTTAATGTCATGGTAATGTTAAATTAAAAACGGTTTGACTAATTATTATTACATGTTTTTTTATTAATTCTTCTAATTAAGAGATATATTTTTATCTATAAATCAATGGTTAAATGTTGAATATGATGTAAATTAAGATGAGAGTGTTAAATTGAGGGGCTATAGTAAATCTGGTGTACAGAGATCATTGCTTCAACCTGATGATGAGTCTCGATTTCTTTTATCCCATCGATAAAACGAACATTTTTACAACTTTAAAACGTCCGCTAAGAGCTTAAAGCCTCTTAAACGACGCTACTCCATCTCCGTGTTTCTCATCAATTTATAAGCCAGTTTTCAGAATTAAAGGGGGTTCTATAGGGAAGCCTTACTCTAATTTATTCTGTTAGCTCAGTAAATTCACTTACCGTTTTTGTATAAGTATCTTCTTCCATCTCAATCCCAATGAATTGTCGGTTTAACGTTAGGCACGCCTTACCTGTTGAACCTGAGCCCATAAACGCATCAAGTACCACCGCATTTTCTCGACTGCTACTTTCAATGATGTGCTCGAGTAAATCCGCAGGCTTTTCGCAGGGATGTTTTCCTGGATAATATTGCACCGGCGCGAACGTCCACACATCAGTATAAGGTACTTCCGCTGTCACGTTAAATGGTCGTCTTAGCGTTTCATATTCCGCCTTTAGTTCGTCATACTCTTTGACAAGGTTTCCATACTCACTGTGCAATACTTGGTATTCATTGGTGAGTTCAGAGTGCGTTTTGGATAGCTGACCACTCTTTGATGCAAACAATTCTTGCAGTTGTCTATATTGCGCTTCCGTTGGCAGTTTCCATTGACTCGATGAGAACCAATGCGAGCACATTTGCGTGCCGGTGGCTTGGTTGATTTCTTTTGTTGAAATATTGAGTGCATCTTTCGCGTTCTTGAAGTAATCCATTAACGGTTTAAAGACGGTCTTCTTTAATTCGGTACATTTAGTCGCGTACTGACTGCATCCTTTCGCAAACCCTTCTGACTCATAATGGCCCGCAAAGATAATGCGTTCAGTTGCCGGAAAGAAAGAGCGTAAGTGGGGTTTGTGCGTTCGTTTCCACACGCCAGAGGGTTTTGCCCACACAATATGATTAAACACATCAAACCGTGCACGGATAAGCAATTCCGTATCAGCCGCTAACTTTGAACCACAGAACAGGTATAAATTGCCTGAGGGTTTCAATACGCGCCAGAGCTCAACCGACACCTCATCAAGCCACGCAAGAAAAGTTTCGATGTTTGGCCACTGGTTATCCCATGCGTTTTTCTTTACTTGAAAATAAGGTGGGTCAGTTAAAATTAAATTTATTGAGTTATCAGGCAAGGTTTTAAGATAGTTAAGACAATCAGCATGAATAAGTTGCAGCTGTCCGTTGTGCAGGGTAGTTGTGTGCATTTTATACTCCAATAAAATAGAGCCTTGAATGCAAAGAAGCACAGCCACAGGAAGTGGCTGTGTAGGTTGATATGCTTCCTCTCCAAATCGTCATTTGGGTCTCAGGTACTCAAGGCATAAAAACTGAGGGTATTATATCAATGTTAGTTCGCGCTGTATATTTATACAGTTAAATTTTCATGTTCGAGTGTATTCGCCATTATCTAACTGGTGAAGATAACCAAAAAAGATCAGTTGCTCAAAGATGAGAGCAATGTGCTCGTGACTTTGGTTTGGAATGATAATATTTTTAGGGGCTATCGGGTAACGTGATGCCACTGACATAATGTGTTCAACAATGGCTTCTTGGCCTTCTTTAATCGAGATCATGACGTTTGCCTTGCTAATTGAGGGTGTAAGAACAGTAGCTCTGCACACCAATAGCAGCGAGGGGTGTTTTTTCAATAAGAGACATTGAGTGCACTCTTTAATATTGCCTAAAAATAAGACTCGCCTTTTGTTTTACCCTAGGGTCAGCTTGTTTTATTGACAGTGAATACTTCCGGTTACCATTAATAACTCAAGGCCATATTGCCCAGATCTACACTCAAATCCAGTCCTTTATCGTGGGCAACGCTATCTATCGTGACGGGTTTTTCTGATTTAATTGTTAATGCCACTTGCGCCTGATTTTTGACCACCTGAGTGGTCAGCGGTGCTATTTTTTGTGCTTGAATGGCCCTTTGATTTTCTCGGTCGGTCACGTTGGTATTCGCGTGCGCGGCATTCTCTCGCTTGTTGACCGTGTCATTGGTGGAGATCCCAAGCGCGAGATTTTTATCTTTCAGATCGT
>NZ_JARACP010000048.1 GCF_028765545.1 Aliivibrio sp. S4MY1
GTATTGGAGCAATCCTTGGTGGGGTTGCTGGTGCATATAAATATAAACTATATTCTGAGCTTGATGACTGCATTCTAATATTAGACGATCTTGAACGGGTCTCTGATAATAAGTTAATAAAAAACATTCTTGGTGAATGTTTGAACTTGGCAGAATCAAAAAATATTAAAGTAATAGTGGTTGCCAACGAAGATAAATTAACATGTAAGGACGATCTTGAGAAGGTTTTTTCTGATAAATATAAATTTAGTTTTACTCATGAAGAAGTCGTTTCAATACTTAAGGATGAATACACGATACTTGATGATAAATTGTGTAATGAGATCCTTCTGAATATTACAGCTATCAATTCTAAAAATATAAGGGTATTGAAAAGAGCTATTTCAAAATTTGTTCGTATATATCATGATATTACTAAAATAGAAGATATTATACTAGACCAAGCTCTTGCAAAAGTTTTAAGCCATATGATTAGAATTTGCTATGCCAAATTTGAATGTGGTTTTTCTAAAGAAATTATTATTGAGTCCATCGAGTCAAGAATAGTTAGAAGTATGGATAAAAGCACTGAATCGGATATTGATAATAATTACAAAAAATTAGATAGTATTTTTGATGATAGTTTCTACAATATTAATGAAAAGCTATTAACTTATTGTTGTGATGGTATTTTTGAATTTGAAAACTTAGATGAAGAGTTGAGCTTACCGATAAAAAGAAAGCCTCTTGATGCAATGAAATCGATATGGTCACAAAATCAGTTATCAGATGATGAATTTGTTGACGGTGTTATTTTATTGGAAGATTTCATCTCTAACGCAATAAATATTGACATTTACGAATGGTTTACTATATGTGATGTCTATATTTATATGTTGGAAAATAAAATTATAGCTTCAGATAATTATACAACAGATGAATTATTAACTATGTGTGATGATATTGATGTCAAACGTTTTAATATTCCCGTATATGAAGATGATTATTATCATGAACATCGTTCTAATTTTTATAGTAAAGAAGTTACTGATAAGTTTATATCAAAAAGAAGTGAGTTATCCGAAGTTAAAGCAGAGGTTGTAAATTCTAAGTTTTCTATAGACTTTCAAGAATCTTGGCTTAAAGTTCAAAATGAGGTAAATAAGAACCTTATGCATAAACCTATTTTTCAAGATATTAATATCGAAATTATTGAAACGGCATTTCGCTCTTGGACAAATGAAGATTTATTTCAATTTGCTAGATTTATTAAACATCGATATAGATTTAATAATATACAAGACTTATTTAGTTCTGAAATAGAGGCTTTAAAAAGTATATCTTCAATGATAGCGAGATTGAATGCAGAGTTTATTATCGGATTAAAGGTTGCTAGCTTGAGTGAATTACAAGATAGTTTTACTGATGCTTATACAAGAATGGAATCTAATTTACTTAAGCATGAAAAGAGTGAAAGTGCAATTTAACAAATGCATCAACACGATTTGCTACACTCGGCTTTGTCAGTTTGCCTTTAGTTTCAGTGATTAAGGCGGTAAAATTCAGCTAAGTCTGTATCGTAGCAAACGTGTTATGCAGGCGTTATATGCAAAAAATCAACATGGTCATTTAGTAATAATAGAGGATGAAAAATGCTGTTTACAACCGATTTAATATCTTTAGCAGTTAAAAAATTAGTTGAAAGTTATTCTGATGATTCTAGCTCTAAAACATCATCTGAATTAAGTGAAGAAGCCACAAAAGCAGAAATTGAATCAAGAATTTTATTATCAGGTGCTAAGGTTGAACAAGAGTTAGCTATAGCGAGAAGAATAGACTCAGCAGAAGAAGTTGAAATAGAAGAATATTACGATACAACAGGTAAAGGTAATATTGGAGTTACAACTGATGGGACGACTATTTCAGCGGGTATTGGCGGCGAAGGTAGAAAGGTTACTAAGCGTATTATTAAGTTTAAAGGTTGCGCTCCTATAATCCAAAATCAGGAACGAAAATAGTTTTTACATATAACAAATGCATCAACACGATTTGCTACACTCGGCGTTGTCAGTTTGCCTTTAGTTTCAGTGATTAAGGCGTTAAAATTCAGCTAAGTCTGCATGGTAGCAAACGTGTTATGCAGGCGTTATGCGAATAGAAGATATAAGGAAATATTATGGAAGTTGTAGTTAAGGAAGCTCATAAATCAGATTATCCAAATCCAATTTCGTTTAACAAAGGCGAGTCTTTAATTCTTGGTCATTTTGATACTGAATTTATTGGTTGGATCAGAACGATAACTACCGATGGAAATGAAGGTTGGGCACCGGTTGATTATATTGAAATGGCTGAATGTAAAACTAAAGGAATAGCCAAATGTAATTACAATGCTTTTGAACTCGATACTAAAATGAGTGAATCGTTAACGGTTTTATCTGAGCTAAATGAATGGTTTCTTGTAGTAAATACTCGTGGCGAGAAAGGTTGGGTTCCGGTACAAACTGTAGGTATCGCATAACAAAGCAATCAACACGATTTATTACATTCGGCGTTGTAGGTTTGTCTTTGGTTTAGGTGTTTAAGGCAGTAAAATTCATCTAAGTCGTTGTAGTAATAA
>NZ_JARACP010000049.1 GCF_028765545.1 Aliivibrio sp. S4MY1
TTCAGTTGGAAGAAAGAGCGACCCAGGCCCTGTCTTTCCATGGAAGGCACTTTACGATGAAGGCGTTGGGGCTTGGTATGATGAAGACACGAAGCGAAAATACATCACTGAATTTAGCACTGGCTTACCTGATAAAAAGGACATATTAGCCGCCTTTAAAAAATACGGTTATGCCACTGATAGTGAATATTCACAGCTTGTTCGTGCATTTCAATTGCATTTTAGACCTAGAAAATATAATGGATTTATGGATCTTGAAACCACAGCAATACTATTCGCGCTCGTTGAAAAGTATTTCAAATAGTATCGCACTGAGCACAAGAGATTATCTGGCCCTATCTCATATCACATTAAGGATCCTATAATGAACCCAAAATTAACTTCATCATTCAAATTTAATCCTGGTGATGAATTCCCTAAAATTAGACTGCCTATTTTTAATGGCTATATGATTAGAAATACCGCTGATATTGGTACCCCACAAAAAGTGGGAGATTGGAAAATGGTCATAATCTATCGCGGCGAACACTGCCCTTTATGCACTAATTATCTGAATGAAATCGAAAAATACAAAGATGATTTTATAAAACTAGGCGTTGATATTATTGCCGTATCCGCTGACAATATGATGCAAGTGCATGAGCATAGTAAAAAACTATCCGTTACCTATCCAATAGCCCATGGAATGAAAGTGGGTCATATGATGCGGCTTGGTCTTTATATCTCTATGCCTCGAGTTAAGCCTGATGGCATGAATGAAACCGATCATGTATTTTCTGAACCTGCTTTATTTGTTGTTAATGCTGAAGGCAGAGTACAAATAGTGGAGGTATCAAATGCACCATTCGCTCGTCCTGATATCCGCGCGATACTTTCAGGAATAAAATTTATTCGCGAAAATAATTATCCTATTCGCGGAACTTATAATGTTAGATTGAACTATGAATAAATTATTAATTTAAATATTTTATCTTACCTTATGAGCATTGATTGCGAAAATCACCTTCATGCTTAAAGAAAATTAAAATAATTCTATTAATTATTTTTGAGGATTTTATGAAAAACAACTTAATTGCATTAATTTTAATGGCTTTTACTTTTAACACATATGCATATACAGATTATCTATTAAGTAAGAGAGTTCAAAATTTGAATAATATTATGATATCAAGTCATAGTGTGAGGGCCAACATCATCTCAGGGGATTTTGATGCTGTATTCTCTCTTTACGATAACATTGAATCTGAAAAAATAAATATGCAACATTTTTCACCAACGATAGGTACGATGGACGTGGTCAATAAACTGACTGATGATCAGCGCAATATTATTGATTATGCATATGATACAGTTAAGAATAACACGGAAAAAATCATACCACGAAGAAATGATAATTATAAGCCTAATGGACTGATTGTCTTGGGGTCGACACCTAAATTAGGTATTTTGGAGAGCCGATTAAATCAGGCTTATACGCTAGCAATTAAATATCCAAATATACCTATTGTATTATCAGGTAAAGGCCGAAAAAATAATGTTATAGAAGCAGACTATATGTACGATTATCTAAAAGATAAAGGGATAGAAACAAAACGTATGTATAAAGAATCAGAATCGTTAGATACTGTTGGAAATGCGGAGTTTTCTTATTTTACAATTCAAGAAAACCCATCATTAAATAAAATAAAAAATTGGTTAGTTATAACAAATAACTACCACGCTATGCGTTCTTTATTTAATTTTTCACATATTTTCCCAGAGAGTTATACCATATCTGTTTTACTTGCGCCTTTACTCCCTGATGGAATAACTAATCCTGATGAAGATAAAATACTTAAAAGCCTTATTGCTAAGGAAATTAAGTCTGATTCTAATGAAAAATTTATGGAATTACTCCGATATAACCGTTATAGCAGTAACAGACATAAATTTAAAAGTCAAAATTTAACAGGTAAGCCATGCGCTATTCTAAATGAAATATTATTGGAGCATGGATTATATAAGAATAATGTCGATAAATTTATGAATAAATTCAGTCAATGTTATGAAGGCTTAGATAATAATCAATAAATTATATCGCATCTAGCAACCTCTTACACAAAATTAAAACCCGTAACGTTATCATCGATATCCTAGTTGTCGATGATAACGATAAATCGGGAGATCTTCATAACTACATATTTTTAATAGCAATAACCTAGCTCTATTAGGGATACACCTGACAGCATCACGATAATTGTCCCAGCCCAATACTCCCCTTACGCCAAGCGAGTATTGGGTTCTTTTAATCATTCAGCCTTAGCTGGTCCATCTAACCCTTCGTAGTTCTTAATCGTAATAACATCCATCCCTACAAATTCATTAAGCTCACACACCGACTCCAATAACGGCACTAGCTCGTTTTTATAAAATACAT
>NZ_JARACP010000005.1 GCF_028765545.1 Aliivibrio sp. S4MY1
CTAGAAGAGACTAAAAGACATATCTAAGACCCCAACCAATACTGCGCTTGCGCCACAGAAAACTTCCCCGCAGTAGCGCCCTGCGCGGTCGGGGTTAATCCTGTTCGGCGCGCCGTTTTCAGGATAATTTACCAGATTACATCTTTTAGTTATCACAGCAACCTTGTTGCTTATATTAGGGTATATGCTCATTTCACCCCAAGCATTGGTACCCATACCATGGTATATGCTAATAGAAAGAGCATATACCAAGCATATACCAGCATATACCAACATATACCAACAATAAGTGAGCATATACCAGCAAGTACCACAGCATATACCAGCAAGTACCGTTTTAATTCAGCATATGATGATATTGTTGAGCATATACCGGCATATATCGAGACCTCCTATAAGCCTCTATAAATAAGTATATTAGTTATAAAAAAGGTAAGAGTTCTATGGATGTTAGTAAACTAAAGCAAACAAGAATTACAGGAAGACCAATCCGAATCAGTAAAGAAGATAAGAAGAAAATTATTCAATTGGTATTAGATGGGTACACGCAACAATCTGTCGGAGATTTTGTTGGTGTCTCTCAAGGAAGAGTTAGTCAAATAATGAGAGACTACCGAAATGGTGATTTAGTTCTATGACCGAATTTCTCGCATAAAAAAAGCCCATTGCGAGTGGGCTTTTTAATTAAGAAAAACATCTAAATGAAAACAACATTAATGAAAGTAACTATTTTAATGATTATTACTATTTTATTTATAGTAATAATATCATTGATTTCTCCATATTAAACAAGGAAAAAACATGAAAATTACTATTTTTAACAACAACGTTTCTGGAACACCAGAGTTTAAAGTAAATTTATCAAATAAAGCTAAGCAAAATTATTCAAAGGTCTGCACTGTATCTTTGCAAGATAATATTGCAGGAAACCACAACAGCATTGCAAAGCAATGTTGTTTGAATTCAAACATCAGAAGCACATCAAACATAATTAGGAACACACTTTATGAGTATGATTTTATTGGTGCTATTAAAGGTTATCTTGTTGCTTATAATACAGCATCAAAGATATTAATGACTTACGATATAAAAAACAAAACAATTTACTGCATTAAAACTACTCATTTTTCTAGTTGGGAAAGTGATGTTAATACTCATAAAAAATCGTTTAGTTATTTTGGTACTGAAGCGTTAGAGTTTAGCATCCGTACTAACTATAAAAAAATCATTACAGCGTTAGATTCATCAATTAAATTAACCGAGTTAGATGAAGTAGACAAAATTATAGACCAAAGAATTAACGAGCATGCTTCATTGTATAAACATCAAATAAATGAACTGAAAAGAAAACTTGAAGAACGTGACAATGAAATTGCTAGCTTGAAAAAAAAATTAGATAGTAAGGAGAATAATGTGAAATACGAACAACTATTTTTGGAAGAACTCAATGAACTAAAGAATGAGAACATTCGACTATCAGAGATAGAAAACAAAGCTCTTGATTTGTTCAGTAAAACAAAAGAGCTTGGATTTGGTTCTTTTACTGAGTCACTTGATTTTGTTGAAGAAAAACTAAAAACAAGGTTTGAAGTAATTAGTTCTATCGATAGTGAAAGCACTTCTGTTGAAGAGCCTACCTTTGACACAAATACAGATGTTTGTCGAATAAAAAAGGACATTAAACTTGTTAAAGAAACTTACGAGAAAATTATTGATACAAAAGACAACTTAGATTTCAGTGAAACCGATTTAATAGAAAGTTATAAAACCATCCATGAAATAGCTCTATCAAATGATTTAGCGACTCCACTTTGTCATGTAAAAACAAAAACAAAAGAAACTGTTCACTGGATTGTTTCATCTCTTATAGATAAAGCAAAACTAGTCGCGTAAAGATTTACAACTAATCAATCAGGTATATTGAATGAACTTTGATAACGTAATTATTGCCACTAAACCAAACGGAGCACTTGAATTAGTACCATATGTAGTGCATCAGCATAAAAAGGTTTGCCGAAAAACTAGAACCGTTTTAGAAATAAAAAGCGTCCCCAAAATACCATCACATTGGTTAATATCTCGCTTTGGAAAACACCACATTCCAATGAAAGGAAAACTAATTGGGAGATATGTTGAAAAAGTAAGTTCAGCAAAACTATTTCAGTACATCAGAGGACGCACTACTACAGGATTGGAAAATACTTTGAAAGATTGGGAGTTTACTGTCGTACCAATTAATGAAGTAAACGACTACCTAAATGTTTCTCAGCTGAATAGTGAAACTCTACAACACCTAAACGAGATAGCAAATTCTCACAGAAGCAATTAGCTCTTTATAATCAATAGCTTATAGTAAATCCCCAAGATTCGTTCGTTCATTGAAAAACATCAATTAAATCATTAAATATCAATAACATACAACATTTTTGATTATATTATAAACACTCCAGATTTCACGAAACCAGTTTTTGTATATGAATACTAAGAACTTTCACCAGAGTTCACGGTAGCAATTCCGACGAAGCGCTATCACAAATTGTGTTGATTTTAACTACACAATTTGTATATTTTGTATAGTTAAAATCAACAAACAATGTACATGGTGGACTGGCTGTTTAAGATATCCAAAAAGGAGAATCTATGGCATCCGTATCAGCAGTTGTATCAAAACAACAAATCGACACTATCTCATCCAAGTTACGTGCGTACGGACAACAGTACCAAGATGTCTGGGACTTAGGTATCCAACTAGCTTTGAGAATATCTGACCTACTAAACATACGGTACGAAGACATCAGGCACAACAGACTTCGCATCGTAGAAGCAAAAACACAAAAAGTTGTCAACGTGCTGCTAAACGAGAAATCGCTACAAATCATCTCAAGACGACGTAATGATTTCCCAAAAGACGTATATCTGTTTCAGTCACATCATAAAAATGTAAGTGGTACGAAACCACTCACAAGGATTGCAGTGTACAAAACATTCCGTGTTGTGGGTGATGACATTGGAATATCGCTTGGCACCCACTCCATGAGAAAAACACGAGGCTACTTTGTGTACCGTGAATTTGGAATTGGTGAAACAATGCGAATGCTCAACCACTCAAAAGAAGCAGTAACACTTCGATACATCGGAATCACACAACAACGAATGGATGAAGTTAGTAGTATGGAACTATAAGAGACACTTTAACTTCGTATGTATGAATTATCATATTTTTGCATTAGAAGTGACTAAAGATATACACCAAAAACGAGCACTTTTCATAAACACCTTTAAAATCAACCACTTACATAGCTTTATGCTTGTATAAATTGTTTATAAATCAATAGCTTATGTTGTTTTGTTTAAAGCACGTTTTCTTGAATTATTATATTTCTAGAAATTGAAGTTGAGAATATTATGATAAGACGAGTGAAAATGGTACGTTCTGAAGTACCTGCTCTAAATGAGCGTGAATTTACTAAGTATATTAGATTCGTTAATCGAAATCGTACAAAAGAGAAAGGCGAACTACATCACACGTTTCCGTCAGCACTATCTAGAACATCTAAACGATATGATGACAAAACCGATTTCGTGTTTGATATAGATGCTGACTCGTTTGATTTGAAGAATCTGTCGTACCAGAACCATCTAATCGCACATGAAATGTTGGCACATTCTACTGGTCATAAATCTATGTGGTCTGCTTTCTGGTTGATGCTCAATCAGAACAAAAGTATCTATGAAACGAATGGAATTGAAGTCTGTGCCGATCTTTATGCAACTGCGAAAGCCAATTTTAGTGAAATCGTGTCTGGGCAAAACCGCCGAGCTGTACAGAATGGGACGCATCACTTGTTAACAGAACCATGGAACAATCCAAGTACGTTGAAATCAAAGAATGGTAGATTAATGTGGATGTTAATGGAACAACTACATCAACTATGGATACTTAACAAACAACCAAAGCGTGTGAAGTTCAATTATGTGGTTTATACAGTGTTCGGCTTTAAAGTACGAACGGACGCATTAGTGGATGTATTTGAGAACCGATACGAAGAAATGTTAGCAAAATATTGTGATTGGAAGTCTAATTGGACGCATTCTGAAATTGAAACGTATCAGAAGTACCAAAATATTGAACTAAAATCCAATGTATACGAAAAACTGTTCCAACCACCATGGAATACTTTAGCACGGAAAAATCCAAACAGCATGGAACTGTGGCACCAGCTCCCAACTATGCACGAACTATGGCAATCTTCTGGACGACCTACATATCGTAAATTCAACAGAATAGTACTACAAAGTATTGGAATAGAAGCACGCACAGACAGCATGATTAAGTGGTTCAACAAACCTGATGAAGAACTATCAACATTGTTCGAACATTACGAACTGTGGAAACAGAATAACTTCCAGTCGCCCCATAAGCATCCCAACCCACTAATCAATATATCCAATCACTAAATACCAAAAAAGAGCCACAGGGCTGTTTCAGGTGTTTCTGAACTACTTACTACGCTCTAACCGACAGTTCTTCACGAATTCCACTGCATTTAGTTCGTCCACGATAGCTTCTGGGTCAGATTTACTCAAATCAAAGTATTCATAAACACTGGGAAGCTCCGAAACCACAGTTCCAGCTTCCACTAAATCCAGTCTTACTCTAGTCCAATCGGCAATTTCTGAATCCGTGACACCGTTTTTTCGTGCAATAGACACATCTGATGCAGTTCCAGCAGATACTAAAAAATCAGTACAATTCCATTCTACTGATTTGTCTTTGTTAGGCTTATTCTTTACATGACGACTAAGCATCCTCTTTCTCCTCGTAATACGAACTAATCATTTCTTCTAACTCAGACGTGCTCATCCTACGAGTCAATTCACCAAACGCCAGTTTGAGCTCTAAGCTTTCGTTCTTTAATTCGTTCTGTACTTCTGCTAAATAGATGCTGTTACTGTGAGTGATGTGCTTATCTGTAATACGCAGGATCACTTCGTTACGGATCTCATCGCCGTACTTCCCATCAACGATCTCATGAAAAACTTCGGCCACTTTACTACTCATATCATCCGTTAGTAGCAGCTCATCTAGCTTCTTGTTGAAAAGTGTCTTTTTACTTTTACCACGTTTGCTTTTAGCGCCAGCCAGTGATGCTGAAGTGGAATTAAATTTACCCATAACATACTCCCGTTATTTACGTTACTTTCTTCGTTATATAGGAGTATTTATCTAAAAGTGGCCGTGGTACGCACAGGTGTGTTCTGGAGTGTTTTTGGTCATAAAAAAAGGAGCCGAAGCTCCTTTGTAGAATTCAAATTCAATCTAGAAATCTGAAAATCTCTGCTGAGTTGCAGTGTTCTCTTAATGTGTAATATCGGTCTATGAAGAACTCGCACAGCACGTTGTTTGTACCATGATAGTGCCATGCTAATTGATTGTACGTGTACATCGTAATTGCCAATCCAGCAATCTTCTCATCCACAGTTTCTTCAAAGTAATTATTTGGATTAAATAAAACACATTCTCCGATGTGGGGATATGCATACCAGACATCTTCTATTTCTTCAAAGTTCCATGAACCGCCATCATAGTCCTTGATGTATTTACTCGCGAAGTTGTAGATGTTGCTTTCTAAAATTAGATAAGCTGTTGGTGCCATTTTGTGAAACATAGTATCTCTCGTTAATTAAAGATACTGTAATTTTATACAGTAATTTTGTAACTGTACACAAATCGTACACGTATTGTTGTGTACTGAAAATGGGCTTCTGGGGGACGTTCTGTGGTGCTTTTAGATATTATGTATGTGTTATATCAAATAACGTATTTGGAAGTGGCTAGGTGCTTCTGGGGAGTTGGATAATAAAAAGGAGCCGAAGCTCCTTATTTGATTGATTTTTCATTATATACAACATCATCGTGATGCATAATTTCACTGTCTTCAATTTATCTTTTTCATTCGTTTTATCATGTTGTAGATAATCGTTAGCGACTTAAACAGACTGGAGTCTGACAGCGCTGTTTAAGTCGCAACCGAATTGCCGATAACCATATTCCAACAACAAGATGTGTAGCTCTTTGTAGGACATAACAATACGTTCATCAACAAAGCAAAGTCCGTTTTTCGAAGTCAATTACTTTATGTAAGCCACTCACACCATCAGTACCATCATCAGTACCATCATCAGTACCATCATCATCGAAATACATATCTTCTTCAACTAACACACAATATTCTTTTAAGTTCATTAAAGCCTCTCTTTTAGCACACACCACCCCTTAACTGAAAGCGAAAAAGCATACCAACCACAAATATGTTACATAATGTGTCATTGGATTTAGTTAAATAACAACAAAAGGAGAACTAAAATGAATGAACGACAAATTAAAGACTATTTTGCACTGTTAGAACACGCTGATTTAGATAAGTTATCTGAACGAGAAACGGACGAAACTGTTATGACGTTTCTAGAAAAAGTGGATGTGGATAAACTTAGTAAGTCAGTTGATGGGGAAATTTCTAAAGTGATAAAGTATTTCGAAAATATTGTGGATGTAACTGAGATTGAAGAAGCGAAAATCGAGTGGTTAAAGTTATGTTTACTGAAGCATAAGTTGGATAAGTTATGAACTATTTCGAATACAAGACTTCGTTGAAGTACATCAACAAGCAAATTAATGCGTTAAGTGAATTTGTTTCAGTTAATGAGCTATGGAATTACGATTCCCAATTAGGTGATGATATTGATATAGTGGACGATAAGCTTGATATATTGTGGAAAGACCTGCATTTGTGGAAAGCTAGATTAGAATTAGTTTAATGGGAAGCTGTTGCTTCCCATTTTTGTTAATTATGCTTCCCACTCATACGGAGTATGTTTTATCTGATCTAAGAAGCTCTCTACGTTGGCAACATACTTAATTTCTGTGTTACCAAATCCATGCTTTTGATCAAGAATAAATGATATTGAAATTGCGTTTATTTGTTTAATTTCAACACGCCAAACTGAGCGTGTTTTAACTTTCTTAATGAGATGGAACGAAATTTCTTTTATTAGCTTTCGTAATTCTAAATTTCTAACCGAGCTGTCTTCAATATCAATTATGCTTTCAAAAGATACATCTACATCTCTTTGATTATTATCTTCAATAATAGAGCTATCAATTGATGTTTTTATCTCGTTTATCTTAACGTACAAGTCAGCTAGCTGTTCTACCAACCCTCTTTCGATTAGCAGGTTTTCTGTACGTTTAACTACTTCAAGTTGTTTTTGAAGTTCAGGTGTTTTTGATACATAAGTAGATTCATTTTTCTGGTATGTTAGTTTTTTTAATACACGATCCAGATAAATCTCTGGTTGTCTTACCATGTCAGTCTGAGTGCAACTTCCTTCCGTTGACTTTATGCATTTACGGTATAGACGTTGAGAACCTTTGTATGTCGTCGTTCTTTGAACCATACCAGCACCACAGTTGCCACATTTTAAAAGCTGACTGTATGCACCTTTTCTTGTGATTCGCCCACCCAATCCATTAGATGACTTTTGTTGAAGCATCTTCCATTGGTCGAAAGAAATCAGACTTGGGAAAATGTTTAGCTGGATGTCGATTGGTGTTTTGTTCATGCGACCTGTTGCTTTATCGGTATCAAAGTATGCTTTTGCACCGTACAGAGCGACATTTTCAATAATCGAACGAACACCAGAACCAGACCAAGCAGCTCCAGTAGAAGTTGAGTAGTTTTCTTTGTTTAGATTTTTAGCTACAGATTGAAGTGATTGCGCTTGTGAACGAAGTTCTACAAGACGGAGGATTGTCGATTTCATGTGGTTAAAAGCGAATCCCGTTTCCGTTTCAGCTCTTTCAATCCACGCTGGCAGCTTACCAACAACTTTTCGATTTTCACGAGCACGTTTTCTCTGTGCTCTAATTAGATAACTTTTTCGTTCTGATTCTTTGTGTGCTCTATCGGCATTAACCATCAGAACAATGTTGTCGCCAATATCATTAATATTCGTACTATCGTATCGTCGTCCAGTCTTTAGTAACACGACGACAATTCCAAGATTCACCAACTCATGCATGAGATCTTGGGTGATTTTCCAGCCACGTCTTGATAGGCGGTCATCATCTTCAACTAGCAGAAAAGAACCTTGGGCGACCCTGCCCGACTTAGTTGCAGCAATGAATTCACTTAATGCGGGTCTTGTGCCTTCTTTGAAGGCTGATACACCGAGGTCTTCAAACGTCTGATTGGATAGCTCTATATCGTTTCTTGAACACCACTCTTGAGCGGCTAACGTCTGTCGTTCTAACGAATCACCATCTTCCTGACGCTTTGTTGAAAACCTCGCGTATAGATATGCTTTTGACATACATCGTCCTTACTTCTGTACATCAAAAGATCATATCTTTTATATCATAACCTGTACAATACTTTAATCACATGCCAGCCAAATTTAGTTTTTACTAGGTGCGGGACAAGAGTTTCACCACTAAAGCACACTTTATCAAACTGCGGTACCATTTGACCTTTCTTAAATTCACCTAAATCACCGCCTTTTTTACCAGAAGGGCAGCTCGAGTATTTCTTTGCTAATACGTGAAATTTAGCGCCTTTTTTAAGCTGCTGAATAATGTCTTCTGCTTGTTCTTTATGTTTAACAAGAATGTGTAGCGCAGCTGCAGTGCTAGCCATGAATACCTCAAAGTGATTCTAGATAAATTAAGCTTAATTATATCGTTTATTCATCATCAATTGATAGTCTCACCTTTAAAAACCGTCTCAAAAAAACTACAATCAAGTTTATAAAAAATAATTATTTTCAGAAGGCCATTACTTATGAAAAGCAAAGCGAATCAATCGCAAGGTATGCTGCTTTTTAAACTCACGCTAACTCAACGTTTTGCTATTGGTACGTTGAAAGTTCGTGAGATCGTACCTTTTCAAGCGTTGACTTCCATTCCCTACTCTCACCACCATGTATTAGGGACAGCAACCATTCGTGATATGGCAATTCCAATCATTGATATGTCTGCTGCGGTTGGCTTTAGATCGCTTCATCAAGACGAATTTAAAGATTGCTACATTATCATCACCGACTGTATGCGCACTGTTGTTGGCTTTGCAGTAAGAGCAATAGATAAAATTATTGAGTGTGACTGGAAAGCAATTGAAGCCTCACCAAAAACGGCGGGGGCTAATGTATTTGTAACAGGCATAACTCGTGTTGAAGATAATATTGTACAGCTGCTTGATGTTGAGCTTCTATTATCAAAAATCTACCCAGAAGATACCTCAAATTTATACCCAATTTTATCTGATGTAGAAAGAGAAAAACTAAAGCCATTAAATATCTTATTAGTCGATGACTCTTTTGTTGCTCGTAAACAACTGTCAACGGCATTAGATAGCATTAATATCCCTTATCAAGTAGCAATAAACGGATTAGATGCTTATGAAATGCTAAAGAAAGCTTCTGATGAAGGGAATCCATATAATATTGTGGTAAGCGATATTGAAATGCCCGGATTAGATGGCTATGAATTAGCATTTGAAATCCAGAATGACGCTAGATTAAAAGACGCTTATGTGATCCTTCATACCTCCCTATCAAGTGAGATCTGTGTTGAGCAAGCACATCAAGTTGGTGCTCATGAAGCGTTAACGAAATTTGAAGCTACGGAATTAGTTCAAGCCATGTTACGCGGTGCAAATCATAACAATAGACAAGTTGCCTAGTTATACCAACCATTCCAGATACAAAAAACGCGTTACCTTAGCTAGGTTAACGCGTTTTTATTTTCTACTATAAACAGTCTTTAAAACAAGCTAATCAAAAAACTTAAAAGTATAAACGTATTACAGAAACAGCAACACAACCTGGACGGCGACATTTTTCGATTTCGACTTTCACTTCAGTTTCAATTTCTAAGCCACGCTTGATCGGCGTTACCGACATTAGCGTACTTCTTGCACGAATTCGCTTACCCGCTTTTACAGGATATGGAAAACGTACCTTGTTTAAACCGTAGTTTACGGTCATTTTAGCCGTAGGGAACAGTAAATTATCACTGCCTACGTTATCCGTCAGTTTTGACAACATAGACAAAGTTAAAAATCCATGTGCAATCGGTGTTTTAAATGGTGATTCTGCTGATGCTCTTTCTGGATCGGTATGGATCCATTGCATATCTTCAGTGACTGCACCAAAACTATTAATGCGTTCTTGATCCATCATTGACCAATCGCCAATATGGATTTCTTCGCCCAAACGAGCGGTTAACTCTTCAAATACAGCTTGAGTATCTAAGTTCATTTCAATTGGCTCAGGTTGAACAGCCGCGCTTTGCTGCTCATTAACAGCGCGCTTATGCTCTTTAACCCACGAAATAATGTGAATGTTGTTGGCTTTATTTAAAAATTCAATCCAGTAATCTTTAATGGTTGGTGACATCCAATCTTTTAATTCAAAGGGATGTTTCGCCAGATATTCACGCTTATGCTTTAGAAAATCGACAACCTTCATAGAGTAACCTTATTTGATATCTAATCGTAAAAACAATGCTTAAATGCCATGTTTATAATTGTGTTACATGTCACGTTTTTTTGCAAACACTTTCCGAGCATACACGCGCTCGCTGAATTACGACAAACACTTTAAATTCATACAGATAATCCAATATGCACAGTGTACAATTAATTTCAAAAATCAGACCTATCTTCTATTTTATAAAGAGAAATCCGTACTTACACTTTTTTCACAGATCAAAAAAAGAGCATAGTTATATGCTCTTTTTGCTCTATTCATTCATTTCTATGACGGTAACTATGAGCCTCTAGCTCTAATAAACTAACCTCTATAGTAGCGTTGCGGTACAAACGGCATTTTCTCTACGTTCATTGCTAGTTTTTTACCACGAACCTCTGCGAACAATTCTGTACCAATAATGGCCAAATCTGCTCTTACATATCCCATAGAAACCGGCTTTCCTGCTGTTGGGCCCGCAGTTCCCGAGGTCACGATACCAATCTCATTATCAGCCGCATCAAATAACTTACAACCTTCACGTACTGGCGCTTTACTCTGTCCCACTAAACCAACACGTTTACGATTAACATCTTTCGTTTCAATCTGCTTTAAAATGATATCTGCACCAGGGAACCCACCTGCACGCTCGCCGTTTGAACGACGATTTTTGCTGATACCCCACAGCAAACTTGCTTCTACTGGCGTCGTTGTTGTATCTAAATCATGACCATATAAGCATAAGCCACATTCAAGACGCAGCGAATCTCGCGCTCCAAGTCCGATCCACTCCACTTCTTCAAAAGAAGTTAACGCAGTCGCAAGCATTTCGGCTTTATCATTTGGTACTGAGATTTCGTAGCCATCTTCACCTGTGTAACCAGAACGACTGATGTAACACTCAATGCCATTAATCTCAATAACTGCTGTATCCATAAACAACATAGAAGCAACTGACGGTTGAAGTCGAGATAATACATCAGCCGCTTGTGGGCCTTGTAATGCCAATAAAGCACGATCTTCAATCACTTCAAGCTCGACACCTTCAGGAAGGTTCGCTTGTAAATGAGCAATGTCTTGTTCTTTACACGCGGCATTCACAACAACAAACAAGTGATCACCAAAATTAGCCACCATTAAGTCATCCATAATGCCGCCTGCATCATTCGTAAAAAATGCATAACGTTGTTTCTTAGAAGGAAGATCAATAATATCAACAGGCACTAACGCTTCTAATGCCGCGGCTGCACCCTCACCTTTTAATCGAAGTTGCCCCATATGTGATACATCAAACAAGCCAGCAGCATTGCGAGTATGAAGGTGTTCTTTTTTTACACCTAATGGATACTGAACAGGCATTTCATATCCTGCAAAAGGAACCATTTTTGCACCAGCAACTACGTGCATATCAAAAAGTGCCGTTTTATTTAGTTGTTCTGACATTCTTCTTTCTCCATTTGCCTGATATTGGTTAAGTGTGTCGGTTATTCTTGGGATCTAGATTTCTAATAAATAGTGGATTGTGATTCATCAATTACTTAGCGGTAACCCAGAGGATATGTGCATCTTCCTCACTGATGGATACCAATACATGTCCCATACTGGCATCGTAATAAACACTATCCCCTACTGCTAAATTGACTGGCTCGTAAAATTCGCTGTAAAAACAAACCTCACCTTCTAGAACCAATAAAAATTCTTCTCCGTCATGACGTACCCATTCGGCATAAGCATCAAAGTCTCTTGCACGAATACGACTTTTAAATGGCATCATCCTTTTATTGGATAATTGCGTTGCCAATAATTCATGTTCATAGGTCGCCGTTGGGTGGGGCTTACCTTGCTGCGAAAGCGTAATATCTCTACGACCTATCGCCCCTTTTTGTTTCGGCGGCTCAAATATTTGAGGAATATCGATATCCAAACCACTCGCCAATTTTTGCAGGGCCTGAAATGTCGGTGAAATCTGTTCGTTTTCTATTTTTGATAACGTAGAACGAGCAAGTCCAGTTCGCTTACTCGCCTCTTCTAACGTTAATCCAAGTTGAATTCGAATGTCTTTTAATCGCTTACCAAGATCAAGAGGGGCAATCGATTGCTCTTCGTTGTTATTCTCAATTTTAACGATTTTTGCTTCTGCCATTGCATTTTGATGATGACTCAAACGGCGCTCCTTGCTCATTAAGTATTCAATCCACCTTTGTAATACTCATCTTATCAAGAGAAAATTGCGAGATAAAAAGCAACAAGAATGCTTAAAAAGTGCGCTAGGTAGCAAAATGGGAAACAAAGTTTCTTATTGGAAACTTGGTGGTTGAATGTTGTATTTCACACTTGTATGTTTACCAGATGTAATCTAACGGTCGTTATTAATACAGATAACACCTTGTTGAGTTCCACTTAATATAATTCGCTTAAGACAATTCACACTGGAGAAGTATCATGGAAAAAGATCTTAAATTTACAGCAAGCCACGAATGGGTACGTGATAATGGTGATGGCACAGTAACTGTTGGTATCTCAAACCACGCTCAAGGACTACTTGGTGATGTTGTATTTGTTGACCTACCTGATGTAGATGATGAAGTAACAGCAGAAGAAAACTTTTCTTTAGTTGAATCTGTAAAAGCAGCGTCTGATATCTATGCACCTGTTTCTGGTGTGATTGTTGAAATCAATGAAGAACTAGAAGACAGTCCAGAACTTGTTAACGAAGAACCGTATGAAGGCGGTTGGATTGCTAAAATTAAACTGTCTGATGAAGGTCAATTAGAAAATCTAATCCCGGGCGATCAATACCTTGAAAGCATCGAAGAAGAATAAAAATAATTTAAAGGATTAAGATCATGAGTCAGCTTCTTCAACAATTAGGCACAGATAACGAGTTTATTCGTCGCCACAATGGTCCCGCTTCTTCACAGCATCAACATATGCTCAATACGGTTGGCGCTGAAACACTAGAAAAATTAATCGAAGAAACCGTACCAAGCTCAATTCGTTTACCTCAGCCAATGCAATTACCTCACGGCCTTTCTGAAAATGCCATGCTTGCTGAGTTAAAACAAATCGCTCAACAAAACACACTTAATACAAGCTACATCGGCCAAGGTTATTACAATACGCATACACCGAATGTAATTTTGCGTAATGTATTAGAAAATCCAGGCTGGTATACCGCGTATACGCCTTACCAACCTGAGATCTCTCAAGGTCGTTTAGAAGCGCTACTAAATTATCAACAAATGGTGATGGATTTAACTGGTCTTGACATTGCTAACGCCTCTTTGCTTGATGAAGCTACCGCAGCAGCAGAAGCAATGACGCTATGTAAACGCGGTGGAAAGAGCAAGAGTAATACCTTCTTTGTGGCAGACGATGTTCACCCACAAACATTAGCGGTAATTAAAACGCGTGCAGAATTCATCGGCTTTGACGTTGTTGTTGATACTGACTCAAACCTAGATTCACATGATGTGTTTGGTGCTCTACTTCAATACCCTGGCACAACGGGTGAAGTAAAAGATTTATCAACATTGATTGAACAAGCTCAGGCGAAAAAAACCTTAATTATTGTTGCCACTGACCTTCTTGCTTCTGTGCTTCTTAAACCTGTTGGTGAAATGGGTGCAGACATTGCCATTGGTAGTGCACAACGTTTTGGTGTCCCAATGGGATATGGCGGCCCACACGCAGCGTTCATGGCCACGCGTGAAAAGTTAAAACGCTCAATGCCAGGTCGTATTATTGGTGTGTCTGTTGATTCAAAAGGCAACCAAGCACTGCGTATGGCGATGCAAACGCGTGAACAGCACATTCGCCGTGAAAAAGCGACATCAAACATTTGTACAGCGCAAGCGCTACTAGCAAACATGGCCTCTTTCTACGCCGTTTACCATGGTCCAGAGGGCTTAAAAACCATTGCTCGTCGTGTACATCACTTTACCGCAATTGTTGCAAAAGCACTTCAATCAGTAGGGTTTGAGTTAGCGCATCAAAGCTTCTTTGATACGTTAACGGTTAAAACTGAGCAACAAACAGACATTCTTTACACTAAAGCATTAGCAGCAAGCATCAATTTACGTAAGTTTGATACTGAGCTTGGTATCAGCTTTGATGAAACCACCACTGTTTCTGATTTAGTTGCACTACTAACAGTATTTGGTGTTGATAATGCAGAGTGTGATACGCTTTCTAATGAAGTCGGTGCAGATGAGTTTGCTGCTATCCCTGAAACGTGCCGTCGTACTTCTTCATTCTTAACCCACCCAGTATTCAACACGCACCACAGCGAAACACAAATGCTGCGCTACTTGAAAAAACTGGAAAACAAAGATTTCTCATTAACTCACGGTATGATCCCACTAGGTTCTTGTACCATGAAGTTAAACGCTGTGGCTGAAATGCTTCCGGTAACATGGCCTGAATTTGGTGGTATTCATCCATTCGCACCACTTAACCAAGCAGCTGGCTACACGACGTTAGCCACATATCTAAAATCGATGCTTTGTGAAATAACAGGCTACGATGAATTCTCGCTACAGCCTAACTCTGGTGCTTCTGGTGAATATGCAGGCTTAATTGCGATTCAACGTTACCACCAAAGCCGTGGTGAAGGTCAACGTAATGTATGTCTAATTCCAAGCTCAGCGCACGGGACTAACCCTGCGACCGCTTCAATGGTGTCAATGAAGGTCGTTGTGGTGAAATGTGATGATAACGGCAATATCGACATGACCGATTTAGCTGAAAAAATCGCAAAACACCAAGAAAACCTATCAAGCATCATGATCACTTACCCTTCTACACATGGTGTATATGAAGAGCAAGTACGCGAAGTGTGCGACATGGTTCATGAAGCAGGCGGGCAAGTTTACCTTGATGGTGCCAACATGAATGCACAGGTTGGTTTAACGAGCCCAGGCTTTATTGGCTCTGATGTCTCTCACCTAAACTTACATAAAACCTTCTGTATTCCACATGGCGGAGGTGGTCCGGGTATGGGGCCTATCGGTGTTAAGTCTCACCTAGCGCCTTTCTTACCCGGCCACTCTGAAAACGGCGTTCAAGGGTCAGATTACGCCGTTTCCGCAGCGGATCTAGGCAGTGCCTCTATTCTTCCTATCTCATGGGCATACATAGCTATGATGGGTGAAATGGGCCTAACTGAAGCGACTAAAGTGGCGATCTTAAATGCCAACTACGTAATGGAGCGTTTACGTCCGCACTACCCTGTTCTGTACCGTGGTACCAATGGTCGCATTGCTCATGAATGTATTATTGATATCCGTCCGCTTAAAGAAGCAACAGGTATTAGTGAAGAAGACATTGCAAAACGTTTAATGGATTTTGGTTTCCATGCGCCAACCATGTCGTTCCCAGTGGCTGGTACGTTAATGATTGAACCAACAGAATCTGAAGACTTAGCAGAGCTTGATCGCTTCTGTGAGGCAATGATTGCGATTCGTGAAGAGATGAACAAAGTTCAACAAGGCGAGTGGCCGCTAGACAACAACCCGCTAGTGAATGCCCCGCATACTCAAGTCGATTTAATGTCTGATGAGTGGGATCACCCATACACTCGTGAAGTGGCGTGTTTCCCATCAACTCAAGCAAAATCCTCTAAATACTGGCCAATGGTTAACCGTGTGGATAACGTATTTGGTGATCGAAACTTGATTTGTTCTTGTCCAAGTATTGATAATTATGCAGAATAATATTCTACTGTTATAAGTAAACCCAGTACAAACAAACGGCGAACCACTCGGTTCGCCGTTTATTTATATAAAAAATCTATTAATCAAATTGTTAGAATGAAAAATAGATTAAAATTTTTATAAAAAAATGACTAAAAGCACAAACAAAAACTAGTAACCTGATAATCTATATGTAAGAATCTGCCGCTTTTTAAAAAAGCACACATAATTAAATTAAGCGTTTCTCTCTTTTATTGGCTACTGATGGCACAGCATGGCTCACCGACTAAATTCGAGCTTGTAATACCATCACCTATGGGAATAGTTTCATTTGAAAACAAACCTTAACTCAAATTCTTTTAGTACCGCATTCTTAGCGTTTATCAGATCATCACATCAAAAATTTAAAGTTGGCCCCTCAGCTTCCCATTCTTATATTTATGATCTTTCTGCTATTGCATTATTATTACTTCCCTTAACGCTCTCTAATGCAATCGCCGTGCTGCTAGGACATGCTCTTAACCATCTCGACTATACCGCGACTTCAAGTTTATTTTTTCATTTATCTAATTTACTGATCAATATCTATCCACTCTCATTTTGTGTTATTGCTGGGTACTATTTATCTCATAAGACCACTTTCAGTAGCGCATCATTTATTATTTATTCCGTTACTCTGTTTTATCTACTCTCAATAGAAAGTGGAAGCTTATCAGCGTCTTTTAACTTTCCTAACAATCCACTACTGGCATTATTAAGCGCCTCTATTACCTATTTATATTGTTATCGTTTTAATTTACAGCAGCTTGAACCACAATCTCTAGATTTTTCATCCCGTTTATTCAAGCACGTTTTTCATTTTTTTCTCTTTACTAGTTCAGCCATATTCTTGTCTAAAATAATGGCTAAATTGATCACTTATTTTACTACATTGATTGGCAATATGAATGCCGACCCTTTAACCCTCACTGGTGGGATTGTATATCAAACGATACTCGGGCTACTGGGGGCAATTGGTATTAATGGTCATAATATGCTGTTTACGATTAAACAGACTATTTATGCCGATACACAACAAAACATGGCGGACTGGGCTGCAGGTGAAGCTTCCCTTAATATTATTAACCAGGGCTTTTACGATGCTTTTTTATCGATGGGAGGATCAGGTAATACGATAAGCTTACTATTATGTATCTTGCTATTTTCTAAAGAGAAAAACCATATCATGCTTGCCCTAACCGCCTTGCCTTTGGTTATGTTCAATATCAATGAAGTTCTTTTATTTGGCTTACCTATTATCTTTAATCCATTGCTAATTGTGCCATTCGTCGCTCTGCCTATACTCAGTTTTTTAATGACTTACTTAGCCATATTTTCAGGTATTGTCTCACCAGTCACCAATATCGTTGACTGGATGACACCTCCATTATTTAGTGGCTATATTGCTATGGGAGATAATATTGAAGGCACCCTACTACAGCTTGTCATTATTATTACTGGTATATTTGTTTACCGCCCATTCTACCTTGCGTTTGCGGGTAAATATGCGCTGCATAATAAATCTTCGATTACAAATGCCTCAGTAGAGAAATCAATATTTCAGCGCTTATTGACCAATGTAAGAACGTCTGCAGCAAGCAGCTTAGTGCACTCATCTGCTCAAAAACGTTTATCTCAAATGCTTCATAAAGATGGCTTTGTAATGTACTACCAATTATTACAACCTATTGTGAAAAAAGACGCTATTTCATTTGAAGCCTTATTACGTTATCAAGACAGTGCTGGAAATATCTGTCCTCCAACCTTTATTAGTGATTTTCAACTGCTAAAAATGATGCCTACACTAGACAAGTTAGTTATTGATAAAGTCTTGGCAGATATGCAAAAAATGCCCCTTTCTCAAAATCAACGTATTGCCATCAATATTTCTGTTGCTTCAATAGAAGAAGAGGGATTTGCAGAGCATTTGATCAGCAGATTAGAGTACTTCTCTATCCCGCCACAATGGTTAGAAATTGAAATCACCGAAGAGGCTATTTTAAATAACAGTGATAATCTACTGAATACTCTAGAAATTTTAAGATCGTACGGAATAAAGATTGCTATGGATGACTTTGGAACGGGTTATGCGTCGTTTCCTCATCTATTAAAATACCCATTTGATAAAATCAAATTAGATCGCTCTTTATTACTAGACGCAATTACACCAAAAGGAAAGCAGCTTTATCAATTAATTACCAAGATGGGACATATTGCTGAGTGTGACGTTGTTGCTGAAGGTATTGAAACAGAAGAAGAGTTTAAGTTTGTTGCCGACTGTGGGGTTGATAAAATCCAGGGCTTCCTTATCTCAAGGCCTATGCCCCTATCTGATGTTCAGAAATTATTAAAACTACAAGACCGAATTCAGTCATAGAGCTGATAAAGGGGATAAGGACAGTCCCCTTTACCACATCACCAACACTGCCGCGATAGCAATTAAAAGCAACGCCAGCATATCTTTACGCTTAATCCCCTCTTTTAACCAAAAGAAAGAAATCAACATAGTAAAGAATACTTCCACTTGGCCCAGTGTCTTCACTAAGGGAACGGTTTGCAGTGACATAGCGCTAAACCAGCCAAGGGAGCCAATAAAGCTTGCTATGCTAGTCATTATCACCAATTTAGGTTTGGTAAACATCGTTATTAATGTCTTACGATCTTTAGCTAACATGTAACCCACAAGTAATATTGTTTGTAAACAAATCACCAGCAACAACACCCAAGCTGCACGATGTGGAAACGGCAAGTCGATGGTAAGGCTCGCCTCACGTACCCAAAGGGATGTTAAAGCAAAAGAAGTACTGCACGCGAGTCCAATTAATGCGGTTTTTAGAGAAATACTTTTTATTCCATTTGGACAACTCAACATAAAGACCGCAATGGCTCCCACAGCCACGCCGGCCCAGCCTAATAGTGATAATGAGGTACCAAAGAAGAGTACTCCTAAAAATGCAGCAACAGGTGCTTCACTTTTTGCAAGACCAGCACCAATCGCAAAGTTTTTCTGTTTAAACAACACCACCATTAGCCCCGTCGCGACTATTTGCATGATGGATGCACCAATAATGTAGAGATAAGAATAAGCAGTAAACGTCGGAATAGAGACAGGGTCATAATAATACAGAGCAAACAAATAGAGCACCGCTAACGGACCTGCCCACAAGAAACGTGACAAGGTAACGCCAGTCACGTTCATTTCTTTGCTTAATCGACTTTGAAACGCATTGCGCCATGATTGGCTAAATGCTGCCAATAACGTAAATAATATCCAGCTCACAATAATCCTTTATAAACCATCCTTGTGACTACATAGTACCTTAGCTTTCGTTAATGTTCTTATGTTTCAAGTATTGATTATTTATTGCTGCCTATTACCCATAATTAAATACACAAAGTCCAATCCACTTATAAACTAAAGGAGCGTCTCCTCATCACAGATGAAAACCACCTCAGCAGAGATTTGATATGTAGCCCCCGATTTTACCCCATCAGAATGCACCTTTATTTTCTCAAATAAATCAGGTATTAGCTTATCTTTTAATGATTTATGTAACCCTGTCAGTGATTGACGGACAAAATCTTTCGTTAACGTCGCTAACTCGGAATGATCTTTTTGTCGCCATTGCCCTTCATCTTCCAACCCCATGGTTTTATATAAACGAACATCGGCTTTCATTTTATCGAGCACAGTTAAATAATCTACCGTTTGTGTTTTATCGCCTTCAAAGTAACGATCCAACACAGCTTTACGGTTATCTTTAAGTAAAAAGAACAGGTAAATAGCCAACAGCTTGCCCGTTAATTGAATTTTCACCCCTGCGACTTCAACCGTTTTTTCTGTTGTTGAAATACTCACTCTAACTTGCGTGTTATTGGCACTATTTAACGCCGACACGGTTTTAGAAAATGAATGCGTTTCCATTTGATTAATAATGCACTCATCCACCTGACGACGCATGCGTACAAATGGAATTTCAGCTAATGTTACCGTCGCCTCTTTGGCATTAATGACCTTACCCTGCTTGCCTTGTATAAAGCAATCAACAGGCGTTGGGTAATAAAAATCGCTAACAAATTCAAACTCGTCATCCACAAAAACATGACTTAACACATCTTGCTCACGGCCATACAAAGACATCGCATAACCCATGTAAAATGCCATGGTTTTACGGCCACCCGCAATAGAGGCGTGAATCGCCACCTCATTATCTTGAGTTAACAATGCCACTTTACGAGTAATAAAATCCGCCATAATAGATTGATCATCAACGCCTTTAGCGTCCACAAGCGCATTGCTATTATCATCGGTAATCACCCAGATATGATCAGTGTTAAAAGTAATGGGTGGCAAGTGATAATCAGCCAGTAACTTATCCCAATAGCCTTGTACAAACAGCCCTTCTTTAAGCGTCTGTTTTGAATCTTCAGTGGTAATAGCATACACCGCTTCAGGCATGGGTTTACCTTGTGTATGCAGGGCGTAAATCGTCTCTGTTAATACTTGGGGACTGGCGCCAGTAACGGCGATAAGGATATTTTTCATGGGGCCTCAGGGGGGATAAGGAGCTAATACAGCCATTAGCTCCCTGCACTCTTTTTAAAAATGAATATTTAATAATGTATTTTGTAAATTAGATAACTGAGATAAATCCCCTATTTTATTATCTAACTCTTCATCTATTTTATTAATTTCATTTTCAATCACACTTATTTGAGTTGATAAAATATCATTAATTATCTCCTCTACCGATGAAGATAATCCCGATATAATAGATTGAGATATTTGATCCACAGCCTGATAAAGCTCTACTGCTTGCATTCTTTGTCTCTCATTCTCTTTTTCTTGTTGCTCATTCGCTTTATAAGCATCCCAAAAAACAGAAACAACTTGAATCACAATTGCCGCTCGACCAGCCCATTGACCTAATGTTTTCTCCCATCGACCTTTTAGCCCCGGAATTTTAAACTTTCTACCATATAACAAACCTTGCTTAATGGTTTTTTCATCGCTAAAAAACGTTTTTGCTTGGTTAAGTATCGAATCAAAAAATGGGTTATTTTTATCTTCACTTGCTTGTTTCAGTGTATGCAGAACATCGCATGAAAGAGTGCTGTAATGATGACTTAATGACTCTTCCAGCCATAACTCCACTTTTTTATATAAAGGTGATATTAATGCCTCTAATTCTGTGTCCAATTCAATTTGATTCGTCGATTGAGTCAGCGTTTGGCTTATTTGAGCTTTCATTAGTCTGACATTATGCGAGATCATTTCTCTCGATTCTAATATCAGCCCTTTTTTTCTTGCCTGCAAGTGTGCTAAATCTTGTCTGAAATTTAACAGATTATCATTACTCTCATCAGAACCGTCTTGTTTCAATTCCGTAATAATAGGCATATACCAAAGAGTATTTACCGCACTGATAGCATGCTGTAACCTTTCTTGTTCGGCATCATTCATTTTTACCCACTGCTCAAATAATGAGATAAAATTGGTATACCCTGAATGTTCTAACAATTTATCATGCTGATTTAAACGGCCATTTAGTGCTGTTTTAAGGTTAATTGGACACACCACCAACTCTTGGATTTGTTTATCTTCAATGCCATATTTAGGAGCCTGAGACATAACAATTGAATGGATCTTTTTATAAGCAATCGCCTTATCATCATCATTCGTTAATTGATGATTTAATACGATAAATACTTTTTTACCTAATGCTAGCATTTCAAAAAGACGGATATAAAGATCTTTCGAATCTTGATCCCCCTCACGAATAACAAATAACATCACCGAAGAGCGCTTTATTTGTTCATTCGTTGTTTTTTCATGCTCGATTGGTGCATTAACTCCAGGAGTATCTAATAATTTATACCCACACCAATTAAACTCATCTACCTTATCCGTTGTCGGTATATCATTCACAACGGCTAATTCTTCACCCAGTAGGACATTTATTAAGGTGCTTTTTCCTGCGTTATAAGCGCCATATAACATGATTTGAAGCGTATCATTATCTATGATATCGAATAACTCTTTCTTCAACTCATTTGTATCTCGATATTTATTGATCAATGGATCAGACGCGATGATATTTTCTTTAATTTGAGCAAATGCCGTTAGCATACATTAACCCCTAAATTCTTGAATCTGACATTCAAATTTTTCTATTTCACCTAAAATAGCATTTGCAAAACGATCCACCACAAGAACTGAATCTCTCACTTCACTCATCGTATGATGGACTAAATTAGGAATAAGAATCGTTACTTTTCCTGAAATGTGCATAAGCATATCTTCTACAGAAAAGCCTACAACATGTTCAACTTGTTCGGTTTCGACCCAATAATTACCAACAGCAGAACCAGCAGCACCACCTAGCATTCCGCCAATAAAGCCACCAATCGCGGTACCAACTCCGGGTAAAATCATACTCCCAATTAACGCACCACCAGCAGAACCACCAATTCCTCCAACACCCGCTGAAATACTTTTACCAACACTGCCTTTTATTCGCTCAACATTCACCGTCTGTTTTTCAAAATCACCTAAATCATCGGTATTTAGTGAGCTGGATGTCGTATTGATTTGATTGACGAGATCTTTTAACTCTTCTTGTAAAATAAGCGTTAGCTCATGTTCGATTAATTGATTTAAATCTGATGATATCGCCACTTTATCTTGGCTAGCTGAATGCTGTTCAACCACGCCTCTTACTTGAGATTTTACGGTTGTTAACAACTCAGAAATAATAAGGCTTTCTTTTTTCTTTAGATCATCCAATGTTTTTTGTGTCTGATCTTTTAATTTTAAAAGCTGAGGTGAGATATCTTTTTCTAACGTAGATAACACATTATCATTTATAAAATTAATAAGCTGTTGATTTGCTTTCTCTACTTTATATTCTTTTGCTTCATGAATAATATCCGATAACGACGAAAATAATCGATTCAACCCTGCTTGAGATTGTGCATTATCTTTTTCTTGATGCTCTCTATAAGCGTGAATAGAAATAGAAATAGCTGATTTTAAATCATCTACATTCCCTAGTACTTTTACACGCTCAATCACATCAACTTCTTGAAGTTGGCGTATTGATTCTGACTTATTAACAATAGTATGAACCAAATCATTAAGCTCATCACTCCAATCTTCTATCAGTTGATCACTTCGAGTAATAATCGGCAGAAGAGGTTTCTTTTTTTCTAACTCAAGTTTCAGATCCGTCAATTCTTGCACTTGACCTGGAGAACTTGATGGCGTAAGCCACAAAACGGCATCTGCACTGTCTGTAAATCGACGAGTTAAATCGCCATTCTCATCAACAATAGAATGCAGGCCCGGAGAGTCTAATAAAACAAAGTTGCGACCAATCTCTACACCTTGAATCGTTGCGGTTGTTTCTACCACCCCTTCTGCAAAACTCTGTTCAAAATATTCAATACTATTATCAACAAAGCAAAATCGTTTAATCTCTTCATTAGGGAATTGCTCTGTTATGAAATTACAAAACGAACTTTTCCCTGCATTCACCTTACCAAAAACCAATAAAATTATTCTATCTGAATACTCTTCTGATAATTTTTTCATTGGTAAAGAATCAATTAATTTTTCATTCCACTCTTTAATACCATTTAAAACCGACACCTTAAGAGCATCGGTCAAACTAAACAATAATGATTCTTTTTTTAATTTACCATTTGAATTTTTAAGTGTTTTTTTTATTTTACTTTCAAATTCAAATTGCATTTTTGTCAATTCATCTTCGCGGTTATTCACTAAAACAAAGTCACCCGTAAAGTCACGTAAAGATGTAACAAAAACATTTTCATTCTTCACCATTTATATCGATTCCAAATAACGCTGTATCTCTTTTAGTTCTTTTAACTGCTTTTCAAGTTGACTTTCTTCTTCTTTTACTTCGATCATTTTCTTCGAACTAGAAAGTATTTTTTCAATCTCTGATGTTGAATCATTCACACCATTTACAATAATATTTGAAATATACGATTTAAACTCAGTACTTGATAAATCACTGATCTCGTATTTTTCCATTAACCGCATTGATTCTTGATGGATTAATGCTTTTTTCTCTTTTTCTATTTGCCTTTGAACGCGTAACGCTTCGTCTTTTCGAGCATTATCTATTTTTTCTTGCTCTTCTTGACGTAATCGATTTCGCTCTTCTCTTTCCCAACGCTCTTGACGTTCTTTTGCCTCATCTTCTTCAATCGAAGATTTGATCGCAGAACCAACCAATCCAACTACTGCAGCACCAATTAACCATGGAATAGCCATTTTTATTATCCTTATTAAGCCACTTTTGTTATTAATTTACTAAGTTCACAGATAAAGTCAGTATTCAATGACTCCTGCTTATTTTTGTTTATTCTTATCTCTTGATTAAGAGTTAATTCGATATCATTTACTGAAGATGATATTTTATTAATTAATTCAGATTTTTCTTTTTCTCTTGTTTGAATAATGCCAGATTTTATTTTTTCAATTTCATCAAACAATGTTGAAATGCCACTCTTTTCACAAAAGACTGGTTTATTTTCTTCAATACCTCTTAGGTATCGTGTTGCTGAAAGTGGTATGATCGTGAGATTTTGAAACTTAGATTCAAAAGATACTTGCTGCTGAATTTTATCTACAACTGTATTTAGCTCTTCACCCGTTTTTTGATCTATTTGGGTTAAAACTAAACACATCTTTTGTGAGTAATTGGTCGTACTCACTGCAAGGCGATTAAATATATCTAATTCATATTTATCCAACTCACCAGCGGTAACTTGGTGAACTAGAAATAAATAATCAGCCATTTCAAACGCACCCGTTAACGCTGCTGCATCATCTTTACCATGAACATCAGCATCTAACCCTGGCGTGTCAATCCACATAACCTCATTATGTTCGATGGATAAATTCTCTATCGTTTCACGCTTATCTGCCGACTTAAATGCCGCATAGCCAAAAATAGCATTTAGTAATGTGCTTTTCCCGTGATTATATTTCCCAAAAACAGCTATTCGTGGCTTTTGATCACTGTGAATGATTTTATCTAAACGTGATAAAGAGTGTTGAAATGTTTCACTCATTATCGATGCATCTAATTTCATAACCTAACCTTATATATAGCATCCATTACTGCATTCATTTGTAATTGATTGCAGATTTTTGCATTTTCTTTGTAATATTCATCGATTGTAAATCTTGCTTTAAACATTTGGTCATACGCATCATCTACCCGACAAACGATTGGCCTATTTTCATAAATACTGCATTTTTGTTTTTGATAGTAAATGCAGATTCCATCCCCAGAGTGGAACTCTTGAAGCTCCGCTATATTGTGTATCTGCTGACAACATAAACCACAGCCTGTGCATGGAAATGGCATCACACCCTCATTTTACCAAACGTTATTCACCGTAAATATAATTAAATAATACGGCACATTCCACAATAAAAACGTCATTTATCATCATAACTTAGCATTATTATACTCAACTAAGACAGCGGTCACGCTTTACAAACCTGACCGAGTAAACAATCACCTATTCAGTAAATAAATAATAAAATAATCACTGGATTTTTTAGGTTTATAAGCTTACAAAAATGCCCACTCGGGGTGATTGGGCTTTGTTTTAAGGGACGGAGAAAAGATCAAACAAACCGAAAAGCTAGATGTTCAATTAACACAACTTAGTCTGGTTGAGGTTTATTGATATAAATCAAATTAATTACTTATTTGTTTCTAACTAAAAATCTTATTTCAATCTCAGAAAAATATAACCATTTGATTTTATAGCTTAAATAATTATTGGCATTTGACTTTATTTTTATTAAAGCAATCTCAGTCGTTGTCAATAATAAAATTATTTAACAAAAAATTGACATTAGATTCTTCAATCATGAAATTAATAAACTGATGCTATCAATTTTATTTCTTTAATTATTTTTAAACTTATTTAATAGTAAAATAAAAAAACCATTAACAAAAAAGTATAAATTAGAGTTTTAATACTAAAATAAGTTCATTGTCCATAATAATTCAAAATACTCATGAACAGCATTTGTTTTTTTTGTTTTACTGCATTTGTTTTTTAGTTGATATTTACATCAGGAATAAAGAGATTTAAATAAACTCTTTTTGTTGAACTAGACATACAAACTATAAATAAAGTGTATTTATGAAAATTAACTTATCTTTTAATGTGGATGTAGCTGCAAGACAACGTATAAATACTATTTTGGATGGATTCAAACACTTCTATGTTTCATTTTCTGGAGGAAAAGATTCTGGTGTACTTTTAAATTTGATTATTGATGAATCCAGAAAGAGAAATCGCTTACCTGTCGACGTATTGATCATAGATTTAGAAGCTCAGTATAAAAATACTATTGAATATATAGAGGGAATGGTCTCAAAAAAGGAAATAAATGCATTTTGGATTTGTCTTCCTCTTAGTTTAAGAAATTCAGTTTCACAATTTCAGCCTAAATGGATCTGTTGGGACCCATGTTTTCAATATAAATGGTTACGAGAATTTCCAAAAAATAATTCGGTAATAAAAGATATGACTTATTTTCCTTTTTATAAATTTGGTATGGAGTTTGAAGAATTCGTTTTTGAATTTTCTAAATGGTATTCCTTAATGAAAAACTCACAATGTGCCTGTTTTATTGCCATACGTGCTGATGAATCATTAAATAGATATAGAACAATTAAAAATAAACATAAGAGTAAATATCTTAATTTCAAATGGACAACCAAAGTTACTGAAAGTGTTTATCATGCTTATCCAATATACGATTGGAAAGTGACTGATATTTGGATAGCTAATGGAAAATATCAATATTTGTATAATAAAATTTATGACTTGATGCATATGGCTGGTGTTTCATTAGCACAGCAACGCTTATGTCAACCTTTTGGAGACGACCAAAGGAAAAGCTTATGGTTATACCAAATACTAGAGTTTGATACATGGCAAAAACTTGTAGAACGTGTCGAAGGATGCAATTTCGGTGCTAGGTATAGTAAAAGCCAAGGTAGAATTTTAGGCTATTATAAATTTGATTTGCCTGATGGATATACTTACAAATCTTATAGTAAATACTTGTTAAAAACTATGCCACCAGATTTAGAAAAACATTATAGATCAAGGATATTTCAATTTTTATATTGGTGGAGAAAAAATAAAATCAAGACAGGTGTTTATTCAATCCCTGATTTTGGTGATAAAAAATTAGAATCTGCTAAAAAAATACCAAGCTGGCGAAGAATATGTAAGGTTTTAATAAAAAATGATTATTGGTGTTATGGCTTATCGTTTGGTCAGAATAAAAGATTAACAAACTTATATATAGAAACTTATGAAGATTATATTACCGGAAGAGGTTATGTATGAATGAACTTGAAGAGTTATTGGTTATTATAAATCAAATTGAAAGTATAAAAACATCACATTTAAACATTAAATTTCGGGTTGATTTATTTAATCAGCTATCAGACATAGCCTACAGAATTATTGATATTGCACATCCAATTTTAAATGTTAAATTAATAAGTTCAAGTTCAATTAAAAATAATGATTACAACCCTAATGTTATGGCACCACCTGAGTATAAGTTATTAAAACAATCAATTAAAAAAGATGGTTTAACTATGCCAATAGTCGTATCTAAAAATGATAATGAACTATATAACATAATTGATGGTTCACACAGAGTTAAAATGATAAAGAATAATCTTGATATTAAAAACTCATTTCACAGCTATATTCCAACTGTTATTTTAACAAAAAGTAATAACGATAGTATGGCATCATCAGTTAGACATAATATTGCAAGGGGAGTACATCAAGTTGAGTTAACGTCAAACTTAATAATTAAATTAAAACAGTCATCATGGACTAATGAAAAAATATGCCAGGAACTAGGAATGGAACCTGATGAAGTATTAAGAATGCAACAAATTACAGGGTTAGCTCATGCGTATAAAGATGAAGATTTTTCTTTTGCATGGAGGTAATAAATATGGAGATTCATATGATTAAGAAATTATTAATATCTAGTATTTTAATAGCGATATTACCAAAATACGCTATAGCCGCTGATATACCAACAATAAACAAACCGTATAAAAGTAGTGACTCTGGTTTACTGGCAACTAGAGGCGCTCTTAATAATGTAGTAGATCGAGTTAATGAAAATTTTAACGTGGTAAGCGATAATTTAACAGCCGCAGATAGTGCTATCCAATCAAACCGTGAGGCAATAGTCGCTGCTCAAGCGAGCAATGCTGCTACCTCTGCAAGCTTGGATAATGTGAAGCAACTTAGCAAACTGGCAACGTTTGGTACTGTGGTTAATGCTCAAAATACAATAGCAACAAATAATGCAGTTCAAGCGGTAAGCGATAATTTAACAGCCGCAGATAGTGCTATCCAATCAAACCATGAGGCAATAGTCGCTGCTCAAGCGAGCAATGCTGCTACCTCTGCAAGCTTGGATAATGTGAAGCAACTTAGCAAACTGGCAACGTTTGGTACTGTGGTTAATGCTCAAAATACAGTAGCAACAAATAATGCAGTTCAAGCGGTAAGCGATAATTTAACAGCCGCAGGTAGCACTATCCAATCAAACCATGAGGCAATAGTCGTTGCTCAAGCGAGCAATGCTGCTACCTCTGCAAGCTTGGATAATGTGAAGCAACTTAGCAAACTGGCAACGTTTGGTACTGTGGTTAATGCTCAAAATACAGTAGCAACAAATAATGCAGTTCAAGCGGTAAGCGATAATTTAACAGCCGCAGGTAGCACTATCCAATCAAACCATGAGGCAATAGTCGTTGCTCAAGCGAGCAATGCTGCTACCTCTGCAAGCTTGGATAATGTGAAGCAACTTAGCAAACTGGCAACGTTTGGTACTGTGGTTAATGCTCAAAATACAGTAGCAACAAATAATGCAGTTCAAGCGGTAAGCGATAATTTAACAGCTGCAGGTAGTGCTATCCAAACAAACCATGAGGCAATAGTCGCTGCTCAAGCGAGTAATGCTGCTACCTCTGCAAGCTTAGAGCATGATATTAATGCAGTAAAAGATGATTTAAACAAAGTTGGAGAAGCGATTCAAGCAAACCACGATGCATTAGCGAATAGTTCAGGTTCGATGGATAGCTCATATACTAATGACTGGAATAATATGTTTAAAGATTCTATCAACAATCTTCAATCTCAAATTGATAAAAATAGAAAATTATCATCAAGAGGTATTGCCGGAGTTGCTGCAATGACAAATATCCCGACATTAACCGATGGCTCATTTTCAATTGGCATGGGTTATGGCTATTTTGATGGTCAAGATGCGTATGCTTTGGGTATTTCAAAGTCTTTTGAATCAGGGATTGCTGTAAAAACATCATTAGCGACTTCCGGCTCAAAAGATACGACATTTGGTGTAGGTGCAAGCTACAGCTTTAGATAATAATACTTATTTTATTCCAACCTAAAAAAGCACGCGTTTCAGCGTGCTTATAAAATTATCAATTAGCCTTTAGCGGTGGCTTTTTCTGCTTTCTTTCTTGCCGTCTCAGCCTTCTTCGCAGCCTTAGCTAACGCCTCTGCCTCAATGTAAGCCTGTGCAATGCGCTCTAGTAGCTTATCCGCAGGTTCATCGTTTGGATCTTGCGGCACCAACTCACCACGAAACGCCTTAGCTAAAATACTTTGGGTTAAGTTATTCACTCTCGCTTGCGCTTTTTTCACTTGCGCTTCAATGGTGTCAGCGAAAGCGAAATATTGCTCGACGAGACGAACGATCTCTTTTTGCTCTTTTATCGAAGGCAGGTCAATTTCAATATTCCTAATCGATTTAGCATTAATATTCGGTTGGGTCGTCGTTGTTGCACTTAACCCCATAATCTCTTGACCTACTGGTGAAGTTAAGAATATATATACATACTCTACCAACACACTTGGATTGAACCTAAATCTAATCAAGTAGGCACTTGGGATAGCCAAATAGTCCCCTGTAAAAATAGCCATTACACCAACACTCCCAGTTCGTGTAACGAGTAAATCACCTTTATTCACCTTAAATTGTTCCATTTTTTCATCTGGGACTAAAATTCTCGGCGTATCAGGAGTTACATTAATCCCCCCATTAGCAGTCATGTCCGTAGTTCTAATAGTAGGAATTCCCACATCACTATAATCATCTTTACTAAATCTCGGACCATAGAATGAGCTTTCACAAAGAGAATCGAGCTTAATCCCTTTCTTCCATGCTTTTTCCGCGTCCCCACGCCACTCCTCCGTCAACTTCCCCGACACCGCAGAAGCGAGTACCGATTGGCGAAAGCGTTTTAGCAAACTAGGAATACCATCTAAACGCGCTTTAATGGTATCGACCTGTGCCAATACCTCATCCAGTTTTTCAACGATGCGCTTTTGTTCAGCTAGTGGGGGTAATCTCACCATATGAGCTTTAATCAATTGTTGCGATATATTCGGCTGAGCTCCACCTTTACCCTTTTTAATAAAGACTTGCTTTTCACTATTTAAAAAATAATAAAGGAATTCTGTCGTAGTAGTCCCATCAATTGGCTGACCAACAGCACACGCTTGATTAGTTGTAGTATCAAACTTTAAAATTGATGTTTTACCAATAGTTGCCCCATACATTGCAATGGCAACGGAACCCTTTTTAAATAATTTTGCACTAGATTTATCTAAACCTAATTGAGTAATATACTCAGACGCCTCTTTTAGATACTTGGGCCCTAAATCACCAGTTTTCACCCAAGGAATATCACCACCATAGTAAGACGACTCACTACGTTTCGGTGTTCCTCCTGAGCCCCAAGAAGCAATATTATCTAAAGGTGTAATCATCCACCCTTTCGGCAACGAACTCATAGTTCACCGTCCTGCGCCTGAGCGCCCAGCTCCCCACCCCTGAATCCTGAAACCTGCTCTTCCTGCTCTCTCAACCCAAACGCCTCTGCCACCAACAACTTCTGCCCCTCAGCCACATCATCCGCCCCTAGCGCTTGCATCAGCTGATAAATCTCAGACATCGCCTCAGTCAGCTCTGCCATTGCTTCACCTGCTAATACTTCTGGCTCTGGCAAGTTCTCTGCACTGGTGGCTTCTAAATCTTTTAACCACGAAATATCTAACGAGTCGCCTTTTTGATCACGAATGTAATCACGGCTGAATTTGCGGAAACGTGCGTTCTCTAAAGTGTGTTCAACAGAGTCTTCCCCTTCAGCAAAGATGTTACCTAGCGTCTCGTAAACCCCCTCTTCACGAGCAGATAAACCGTTTGCATCGCTGCCATACGCATTCACAAACACATCAAAGTGCTTTTCAGTTAATGGACGGCGCTTACCAAAGGTGTTCATGTTGGTACGTAGGTCAAATACCCATGTCTCCTTGGTGCAGCCTTTATCTTGATTTGGGTTCTCTGGCGTGCCTTTTTGGAAGAAGAGTACGTTGGTTTTTACCCCTGCCGCGTAGAAGATACCCGTAGGCAAACGCAAAATGGTATGTAGATTACACTTATCCATTAAATCACGGCGAATTTCTGTGCCCTTACCACCTTCAAATAAGACGTTATCTGGGATCACTACGGCAGCACGACCGCCCGGCTCTAGCGCATCATAAATATGCTGCATAAAACACAGTTGTTTGTTACCTGTTGGGTGAACAAAAGTACGGGTGATATTGGTGCTTGATGCACTACCAAATGGCGGGTTGGTTAAAATCACGTTGGCTTTAGGTAGGTTTTCACCTGCGCTGCCTAGGGTGTTGCCTAAACGGATTGCGCCTTCGTTCTCATCACCTTCAATGTCGTGCAATAAGCAGTTCATTAACGCCAAACGACGCGTTTCAGGCACTAGCTCTAAACCGACAAAGGCTTTTTTCATTTGGAACTCTTGATCTTCATCTGGGAGTGCAAATAAGTTGTCGGTGTTTGATTTAATGTATTTGTCCGCTTCAATTAAGAAGCCTGCCGTCCCTGCTGCCGGATCTTGGATGATCTCGCGCGGTTGTGGTTGTATAACGTTCACAATGGTGCTGATTAATGCGCGTGGCGTAAAGTATTGGCCTGCGCCTGATTTGGTTTCGTTGGCGTTCTTTTGCAGTAAGCCTTCGTACATATCACCAAAGTCATCACGGCTTTTGCCTTCGTCGCCATCTTCATCACTGTACCAATCAAGGCTGTCCATGTTCGACACTAGCTCAGTTAACTGTGCTGGTTGAGTAATGGTGGTGTTTACGTTTTGGAAAATAGCACGAACAATGGCGTGATCATCTGCACCCAGTTGTACCAACATATTGCGGTAAAACTGGTGTTGCTCTTGACCAATTTTTGCTTTTAGATCGGCCCAGCGAAACCCCTCTGGCAATAAATCGTCTTCTTGCCCTGTTTCTTCACACATTTTAAGAAACAGCAGCGAGGCCAATTCATTGACGTAGTTTTGGTAAGACACTCCGCCATCACGCAGGTTGTCACACAATTTCCACAGTTTGGCGACCAGATCATTATTGTTCATGTTATTTCTCTATTGATTTGTGCGATGGGCACTACTCTGCCCATCGTTAAATGCATTAAATTCGGTATAAAAATTGAGATCAATTGTACCCGCCTAGGCAGGCTCATCCCACATATATTCATTAAATTGAAGCAGTATGCCGTCTAATTCATCATTAAAGACGCTCATTAGCTTACGTTTGCCACCACTACGCTTGTAATTACCCGTTTTGAAGGTGTCGTCATCCAACACCACTTTCTCTTTTATTGAGTTGGCGATGCGATCAAGCCATTGTAGTTGAACGGGTTGCCACTCTTTGCTTGATTTTATTCTGTCTAACGCTATTTCGACTCGCTGCTCAAACGGCAATAACGCATCCCCAATGGCGGCACGACGAATGTGGCCAATTAATCGCGCGGCGATATCTTGGTTTTTGCTCTCTTTCCATGCGGTTTTTAGTGTGGGTTCATTGAAGTTTTGGGCATCGAACCACTCTTGCAGCTCTAATAAGCCTTTTCGTGTTAAATCTCGTGGACGGTTGATGATGATGTCTAACGCGTCTTGTTGATTGGCTGAACGTGTGACTAAGGCATCGAAGGCGTCTAAAAAATCGTCGGCGTTTTTGTGCTCGCCGTACAGGGTTTCGACTTTGATCACCGCATCTTCTATATCTGTGAAGATCGGCATGTCACGCAGTTCATTAATGTCTAGTTTCAATTGTTCTAAACGCCCTACCATGTTTGGCAAAGCATTGAAGATCTCCGCTGACCATTTTGGCCCTTTTTCTTTGAGCGTTTTGGCAAGCCCTAAGAAGTCACACCCTGCGTTGTCGATACACAATTCATCAAAGCGTTTGATGTGTGCTTCGATCTCTTTGGATTTATCACGGTTAAAATGAGCATGACTGGTGATGCGTTGCAATTTGGCTATCAACTGCTCATGGCTGTGCTCGGCAAAACTGCGTCCGTCCGCCTCTATGGTTTTATAGGTTTCTGAATCGGTTATTTCGTTGACTAAGGTTTGTAGATCCACCGTTGGACGAACTACCACTGGACGCATGGTATCAACGCTTTGCAGAGTAGAATACAAATCAACGGCATCAAAAATACGGAAAGATGTTTTGCCAACTTCAGGACACAGACGCGTAGCTCGGCCTTTCATTTGTTCATACAAGATACGGCTGCGTACTTTACGCATAAAGACGATATTACAAATACTTGGGATGTCGATGCCTGTGGTTAATAAATCGACCGTAACTACTATGTTAGGTAGGCGTTCTTTATTAAAACGGGTGATCATCGATTGCACTTTATTGGCGTCTTTATCTGAATCGCCCGTGATTTTGATGATTGCATCGTGCTCTAGTTGTGGGTATTTGGCTTTAAACGCGGTGCGCAGCTCTTCCACCACCGCATCGGCATGGGTGTTGTTCACACAAAAGACTAAGGTTTTTTGCGGGCTGGTTGGGTCAATATGGTGCACTAACTCTTCGCACACCACTTTATTGAAGTTGGAGGCGATTAAGGCTCGGTTAAAGTCAGCAACCTCAAAGCCTTGTTCATCATTTAAGGTGTCGTTAATTAACTCGCCTTGGTTTGATAAACGCTGAACTTCGCTGCCTTGCGATAAATACACGCCACCGTCACTCAATTTGGTGATGATGCGGATTGGCGGCTCTTGATCGGTTAGGAAGCCATCAATCACGGCTTTTCGATAGCTGTAACGGTACACTGGCTGCTTCTTATCGCCACCAAAAATATCGATGGTATGCAGTGCAGGCGTTGCGGTTAGTGCAATTTTCACTGCATCAAAATGATCGATAATGCGGCGATATGAGGAGATAAAATCTAACTCATTACGGAATTTTTCTTCGCCTTCGGTCTGCTCTTTATCAAGAATATAACCTCGGTGGGCTTCATCAATAATAATGCAATCGTAACGGCCAACAGGCATGGTCTCGTCACTTTGCAGTGTGCGTTTTACCAGTGATTGAACCGTTGCTACGTGGATCTTGGTGCTGTCTTCAGGGAAACGGTCGGTTAACCCTTTTACATTAAAAATGCTATTAAACGTGTCGCCTTTGATGTTGGTGTCTTCAAACGAACCTAACGCTTGCTTACCCAATGAAGTTCTATCAACCAAAAAGAGGATGCGTTTAAAGCGTTGAGATTGGATCAAACGATACATTAAAGCAATGGCAGTACGTGTTTTACCTGTGCCTGTTGCCATGGCGAGCAAAATGTCTTGTTGGCCTTTGGTTATCGCCTCTTCTGTGGCTTTTACGGCTTCTTCTTGATAATAACGCAAACCGAGATCGCTCATGTCGCCATTATCGCTAAACCAACGGTTATTGTGTTGATTGTCGCTCTCTAGTTTGGCAAGTAGCTCTTCTGGGCTGTGCCATTCTGGTAGGGTCTTTGGCATATTTGTGGCATGACGAACATCACGATACCAAATTCCACTCTTGGTTTTTATTGCTGAGCGATAAGTACGACCGTTAGCAGAAAAACAGAATGGAATTTTATACGGCTCTGAACTGGATGAGTCAGACCATGTTGGTAAATAGGTTGGTAATGACTCGGCAATTAGATCGAGTGCGCTTTGATCATTGGCGGCGTGCTGTAATTCATTACGCAAAAAGTTGTTATCAAAATATTTGCTATAGCGATAAGCCTCACTCAATTTTGCCACGACGTCTTTATTGGCTTTTTTCGCTTCAATAACCCCAATGGCCTTTAGACCAATGAATAGAACGTAATCGGCAAAGCCTGTTTTACCCGTTTCATCTTTGCCTGTTGGCCATTCAGCAATCGCCATATTTCGACCGATTTGTGGACGAGTACCGTTAGCGAAGCTAAGTAATTTACTGTCGGCATCCCACCCTGCTTTTCGCAGTTGGTTATCAATAAGGTAGCGACTTTCACTTTCGCTGAGATCCAACGAGCGTGAGGCGGCTTGATCGGTGATCTGCTTTTTGTACGCTTTACGCTCTGCTTCTGTTTTCTTGGCAATTTCTTCGTCTTTACGTTGCAGTTGTGCCTCAAGCGCGGCGATGCGTTCTTGGGTTTGGCCTTGGGTTTCTTCTTGTTTACTTTCTAGCACTGAGATATAGCCAGTTAATGCCGTCAGTTTGGCATTTTGTGCAGCGACTTCTGCTTTGGTTTGCGCTTCACCTTGACGAACAAGCAATAACTCTTGTTTTAATGAGTGCATTTCTTGTTCAAATTGGGCTTTGTTTTCTGAGCTTGGCAGAATGAAAACAGGCACCGCGAAATCAAATTGTTTGGTGACTAGGCGGTAATACCAGATGGCAAGACGGAATGCCAAACGTAAGCACATTTCAGCATCTTGCAAATCATTATGGTATTCATGAACGGCTTTGTTGCCAATTTTACGCAGCTTATGAAATACAGTAAGGATGCTGTCGTCAACAAATGGAATTTTTCCTAGCTCACGCAATAGCTCGTGCTGATTATCTGGCGCTTCAATATCCAGTAATTTTGCAAGGTGCTTTGCGGTAGCTTCTCCAAAAATACGCACTTTCACTAAGGTGGTATTTGGGTCATCTGGAAAGTTATTCTCTGCCGCCCGCACAATGACATATAAGAAGTCATTGACGCCTTTTAGAAACTCAAAATTTGATTTTTGCATATGCAACCTAACCGTTTGGTAAACCACGTTTTATTTTAGGTAATGGTGTGGTGTCCCAGTGCTTATCTAGAATTTTTAGTATGTGGCTTTATAGCAGATTTTAAAAAATAAAACGATGACATGGATAGGAGAAATGACGGATTGATTCTTATATTTAGATGACAATAAAAAAGAGCACCGAAATGCTCTTTGTTTATGCTTATCTTTACGCGGCTTCCATGCGTGAGATGATCGTGTCTAGCGGCAGATCTTTGTCTCGGATTAATGCGATTACGGCTTCGATGTCCTCTTCTCGGTTTGCTGCCATGGCTTGGTTAATGTCATCAATTAACATTAACGCTTGGGCTTTGGTTAAGTTGCGTAACAGACTAATGCGATTGTTAGCCGACATAGCCATCAACTCAGTGGCTGAATTACTGTTTTTTGTATTCATGTTTTTATTACTCACTGGTTGCTTTGTTTTTTTAGCCACATTTTTCGCCTCTTTTATCGGGGCGTGTTGGGTTTTATCCTCCAAACTGATGACGTTGTTGGTTAAGGATTCAATTTGCATCGGTTGTTTCTCTGTATGTTTGCGTTTTAATTTACTGTCTAATAGCTCGGCATAATAAGCCATGCTAGGTAACATGAAATTAAGGTGGTTGTGTACTACCCCTTCAATGCTTTTCAACTCTTTTGGTTTGAGGTATGCGCCTTGTTTTCGCGCTTGTAAGGCAAGTAATACTGACTGCTTTACTATCTCGATACGCTTCAAATTGATGCCATTAATGCACTGGCTCTCAAGTACACTCGCTTCTTCTTGCGTTTTTAATGCACTAATACGTGTTCTTAGTGATTTCACGCAGTTTTGAATTAATTTGTCGTTCGATTGCTTGAGCTGGCTGACTAATTTACGTTTTTCTTGTTGTGCCGTTTTCTCCACCTCATTTTTGCTGGCTTTGAGCTCTCTCTTTACTTCTGCCATGAAGTTATTAATTGATTTGCAATCGGATGGTGTTGAGCCGGTGTAAATTGGCTTGGGGATACCTTCAATCAATACTTTTAAATGGTTATTTTTGGCTCTTTCATAAGTGAATGGCGTGTCTGTACCAAGCAGATCGTTTAAAAATTTAATTACGCGTTTTTGGTATTTGCTGTAGCTGCTTTGTTTGCACATGATGCTGTCTCTCAAAGTAATGTCGTTTCGTTGAGAGATATAGTAATTGGCAAGATGAATATGATGCAGTTTATAAGCTTGTGAAAATATTGAATGTGAAAAAATAATAATGTTAAACCTTATATATAACTTTTCTTTCTCTATTTTCAAAAAAATAATGACTGATGAATCATGTCTCTTTACGACAATCTTTCATTTTTGAAACATAAGATTACATTTAAAGACAAAGATAACCCCCTGTCTTTGTTTGACAAATGAAAATCAACCGCAACCAAAAAAGCGAAATAACAACAAAAAACTGACTTTACGCGTCAAAAAACGGACACCCAACATATTACAACCCCAATTCCAATAGTCAAAATAGAAGCAAGATCACATTTTTGATATTTTAAGATATCCTTAAAATTTCTTCTGGTTAAAATGCACGAAAATTCAGCCCCGCTATCAATTTAATAGTGATATGTGAATTTTGTATGGATCGATTGAAGGTTTTCATCTAATTACAGCGACTCAGAAACTAACCTTTATTTAACACAAATAATAAAACAGTCTATCCATCGTACACTTTAATAATTAATAAATTTATCTAGATTAAGATAAATAAAAAGAAGAAAAAGCAGTGATAAAAATAAATAAAATAACAGCCGCTATTACTAGCGTTATGTTCAGTGGGTATCTATACGCCGCTGATGTAAATTTAACGTCTAACATTGTTACTTTTGTTCCAGGTGAAACAAAAGTTCAAAATGGAGATATGGTTTCTTTTAATGGCGACTGTTTTGTTGCTAAAAATAACCCTGGTGTGTGGGAATCTCCTACCGCTGACTCATGGTTTTGGGATGTTGCAGTATGTTCAGGTGAACCTGAGCCGGAACCTGAACCAGAACCAGAACCAGAGCCTGAGCCGGGTCCAGATCCAGATTTAGGTGACGTGATTCCATTTATCCCTGGTAAAACTCAAGTTTCAAATGGCGACGTAGTTTCATACGACAACCAGTGTTTTATTGCTCAAAACAACCCTGGTGTATGGGAAACGCCAAGCGCAAGTTCGTGGTTCTGGTCACTAACAGAATGTTCTGACGAACCAGTTAAGCCTGAACCAGAAGAAACTGAACTGTCTATTCTTGCTCCAACAGCTGGTCAAGTTGTTCAAGCAAATGCAACGATTGCTATCAGTGCACATGTTGACGGTAACCAAGCTGCTAAAGTTGAGTTTTGGGTAAACAACACAAAACTAGCTGAAAAAGCAGTTAACGAAAATAACACTCAGTACTCTCACGTTTGGACTCCAGTTGAAGCGGGTAATGCGGTAGTTAACGTATTTGTATTCGATAAAAATAACCAAAAAATCGAACAAAAATCAGTATCTGTTGTTGTAGAAGCAGAAGTAACTGAAGATTTCGTTGCACCTGTAGTTAAATTTGTTACGCCAACTAATGGCTCTGCAATCAACGTAACTGAAAGCGTTGCTATCTCTGTTAATGCAACAGATGCAGATAACGATTTGACGACACTGGTTGTTACTGCAAACAACAAAGAAATCTGTTCATTTGATGCTGCTAATACCAACACTTTTGCGTGTGATTTCCAGCCTACTCAAGCTGGTAACGTAACACTAAAAGCTATCGCTACTGATGCTCAAGATCTTTCATCTACAACAAGTGTAAAAATCACTGTTGAAGAAGATGTGGTTGAGCCACCTGTAGAGCCGCCTGTAACTCCAGGTGACTTATGTAAAGACTTTAATGTTTACCCTGACTGGACACGTGGTGATCACGCAACTGGTGGTGACATTATGGTTAACAAGAACATCGCTTACTCTGCGATCTACTGGACTAAATCTGTTCCTGGTAGCGATGATTCATGGGCACTTCACCTAAATTGTGATGGTACAGAACCAGGTACAGCACCGCTTCTTTCTCTACCAAACCCAATGGACCCAGTTCGTCTAGAAGTTGCTGGTTGGCCAAACACGTTAGTTGTTGCTAGCCCATCGTCTGCGGCACCAGCAATGCTAACTATTGAAGCAAGCAACAGCGCTGATTTAGCTGATTTTGATAAGCTAACAAGCACGTTTGTATCTATCATTAATAAAGCGGCACAAGCTGGCTCTGCATCAATCATCATCAACACTGATGTTCTTGATCAAGCAACGCAAGATAAAGCATTATCTTCAAACAGCATTGCGGTTAAAGAAGCGCTAACTAAAGCGATGGATATCACTGGCAACAAGATTGACATCGACGATATCAACGCGCTTAGCAATGACTTGAAAGGCTGGGCTACTGCGCACCACCTAATCATCTCTACGCTAGCACCAGAAGCAAACTACGGTTGGTCTCTAAATATTGGTGATTTCGCGTTTGATACTCACTCTGGCAGACAATCTGTTTGGGATGAAGCATCTAACTACAGCGCTGATCTACTAGACAAACTAGAGTTGTTCAAAGCAGATGTTGCAACTAAAGCTGATTTCATTGCGTTCACTAAGTCAAGCTCAACAGCAGCTCTAACTAGCGACCAATGGCATAATGCTCTAGAGTACGTTAAGCAAGTTTCTGATTTTGTTAAAACACCTGTAATGCTAAACAATATCCCTACAGATCAAGCTTCTGCTTATTTCATGGGTGATAATGCAAGCAAACCACAAGTGCGTAAAGCTGCATTCAGCAACGTATTTGCTATCGTATTTGATAAAGATACAGCAAAACTAACTGCTGAAATCGAAGAATACAAAAAAGCTAAAATGCCACTGTACTATGTTGGTGAATCAACAGAAAATGGCCAATTAACTATCATTGATGCGTTAAACCGTGAATTGGCTGACGCTGAAGATACAATGAACAACACTGCATTCTTGTACGAAACACCTCAATCACAATGGGTTCCGTCTACTGTTTATAAGTGGACTGACTTCATGACTGGTCTGAATGCAATGCATAATGTTGGTGTTGCTGGTAACAAGTTCTGGCTACTAGATGAAAACGTTGATGATGCAACCAACATCAAATATGCGAAAGTAGCGATTGCTGCGTTCTTAGCACAGAGTATGCAAGAAACGATTCGTTACAACGCATGTGATGAGAACAACTGGGCTGAAATTAGATACGGTGCTGCAACAGATTACCCAATGTCAGCGAGCTGTGGTCAACTTGGCCAAAAGTATGCTGATTACGGTGTGAACCCTGTTTCTGGTTTGGATCACGCTTACTCTTGTCCTCGTGACAACAAAATGGAAGTAAGTGCACTAACTCACGCTAAATGGTACGGTGCTCCAGCTCCTGTATTTGCTGCTCCAAATGCAGTACTAGAAGAGCGTGGTCTGCTTGTTAACGGTAGCGTTGGTCGTTGGACTAACAGCGGTCACTGTAATGACGTACCTACTTCTGTAGATACATCTAAGCAAGTATGGGAACGTGATACATGTAAAACATACGTAGATCAAAAAGCAGGTAGCTTTATTTGGGATGGCAGTAGCCAAGCTGATGTTGAAGGTTGTGGTTGGTGGGGCCGTGGTGTAATTCAAACTACTGGTCGTCAAAACTTCGGTACACTTAACCACTACTTAGGTCGTTCACACGTTGACCCTGAGACAATTGGTAAAACAATTGATGGTGTTGTTGTTGAAGCGCCACCAGAGAACCCGCTATACGCTGAGTTAGATTTCTGTTCAAACCCAGGCTTAATTTGTAGCTCTGAAGAGAACAAAGAAATCAAGTGGATTGCAGGTCTATTCTACTGGGTTACTTCAGTACAAGCGTACCCAGATGAGTCTGGCCAATACGGTAACTGGAACTACCACAACGAGCTTAAGAAATACGTTGACGGTGGCATGAAAGGCACTGAGTTTATCGATGATGTATCTGGTATCGTAAACCGTGGTTGTCCTGATTTAGTGTGTTCTACTGGTGAAGTTCATAACGTTAAAGAACGTCGTGCTAACTTTAAACTGGTTCTAGAGCAACTAGGTCTAAACCCACAATAATTTGGTTACGTTATCTAGATAATTCGTTATCTAACATATCTAAATGAATAAGAACCCTACTTTTCGAAGTGGGGTTCTTTTTTTTGTCATCAGCAAAGTAAAGAATAAAGTGAACAAATCAGAAGTGGTTTTATACAAATGACAGATACAAAAAAACACGCTATTAAGCGCTTCATTTTCAATAAATTGGAATTTTAAAACAGGGACAATCTCTTGAGGAGGATAAAAAGAGATTGGAGCGTACAGCGGGAATCGAACCCGCATCATCAGCTTGGAAGGCTGAGGTAATAGCCATTATACGATGTACGCACATCGTTGGAACGAGATAGATAATGCCACACTGAGCGCTGAGGTAAAGCACTTTTTTATACTTAACTAATTGATTGCATGATATTTAAGCACAATTTGCAAATTTTAAGCTTTACACGCTATATGGTGGTACAAATAGTAAGCACCGACAGCCTATTTTCTCACTAGGTAGTGTGAGCGATGCTTACTAAAACATTTCTCTCTAATCAGGAGCAGATAGACTTTCAGGATTATCCTCTATCCAACGCTTCAACCATTCTACCTGCTTTTTAGGATCTTCATTTTTTAACTCTTTCCATTTCGCTTGTGCTGATATATTTAACTTCTCTAATTCATGACCCTCTTGAGTCCAAGGTAAATCATTGCCATAAAAACGCTTACTTTTTTGGAGCCTAAGCGCTAGTGGAGAACCAGTAAAATATTTACTCTCTCTCTTATCAATTCCTTCTTGGTACACCCCGAAAAGATGTAATTCAGAAGAATAGATCTCACCGCTCATATTATCTAAGATCGGGCCAAACGGTCTTAATCCTTTTACCTTTTTACCTGTTGGCGAGATATAGTCCAAATCAAACTTTATTACATACAGCTTTTTAGACCCTATCTGATTGAGAAAAAGTTCAGGTGCTTGCATAACTTCTTTGACAACCATAGAAGAAAAGGCTAATAACTCACTCTTATATTTCCCATCTATATTTAATTCAGCTTCTTTCGTTTTAATATCACTGTAAGCAGGCTGCGAAGAGTGATAGCCATAATTGATCTTATAGCTAATATCCATTACATGATGAAGAGAGCTAAAGTAACTTGGCCCTTTTCCCTTTGAGTTCGCTTTTATAAGCACTGAGTCTTGCTCTTCAATACTTAACTTTAACTGCATTGTGATCTTATCAAGATTGAAACCAATACTCTTGTAATCTTCACGGTTATCTTTATCTGCTAATAAAGCCACATAAATCGATGCTGGTTGCTCTTTACTCCAATCAAACTGTTGAGAATTAATTAGCTTTTGTTTATCAAACCATTCAAATTTATTCCCTATGTTTAATGCAGCAAGCGATGTGATATTTCCTTCTATATAAGGTTTTTTACCTGTTCCTTTACTACTTTCATTCGCTTTAACAAAGCTTTCAACAAGTAAATCAACTTCATTAATTACCGCACTTTTATTACCTAACCCATCAAAGAGATATAGCGGTTTAGTTGATGTATCAACACTTCCATAGGTATTGTTATCATCAATGCCATAGTGAATATTGCTCATATCGTAAAGCACGCCACCAACGTCCAGTTTTTCTATCGAAACTTTATGCTGATTCAGCTTAAAGAAATACGACAGAGCTTTGTATTTACCATCTTGTTTCCACGTATCAAAATTTTCATACCAATAACCAGAAAACAGAGGTTTAAGACCGGGGATTTCATACTCACCAAACCAATAGGTTGGTTCAAATTCAACAGCGGTTAACGTTTGTTTTTCGTCTTTATCCGCTGCATAGTCATCGCCTAATTGCTGTGTGTAGTATGACGTCAATTCTTTATCTGATGGCCCGCACACGGTTAAATCAGACACTTCTTTTGCTGATAACAAGACTTGATATTGAGGGCCATCAACATCAAGCCAACCACGATCACAACCATAGCTTAATGTTGCTTTAAAGAATTTCTTCGCATCTTCTGAAGCGTCTTTGGTTAATACTACTTGTAACTTAACACGAGTGAATGGTGTGATACGGTTTGTTTTACCTTCTTCTTTCCACTCTGAATAAGGCATCCATGATTTATCATCATCTCGATCGTTAAGTACCAATAAACGACTAAAACCAATATCGTCTGATTTTAACTCTTGAGCTGTATTGTTAAACAACTTAACAAAATCAACAAAACCATTCTCTTTGTCATCCATATACAAACTGGTTTGCACAGGGAACCCAGTATTAAACGTACCTTGAATTTTAGCTCGTTTAACTAAATGTTTCGTTGCTTCATCCAACGTTGCTTTCTTATTCTTATTGGCATATTCCACAAAGAAAGAGCGTGCTTGCGATGCGCCAGTTTTATCATCTCTCACTCGGTTCAGCCAATTCTGAGCCATGGTATTGTAAGACGACTGAGGGGCTTCCCAATTATCATTAAGAATATAAGTTTCTATGTAGTCTTGAACTCGATCGCTTATGAGTTCTTTTTTATAATCACTATTTGAGCTACTCCCTAGCGATATTCTGGCAAGTAATTCAATTAAACCATTTAACGCCAAAGCTCGAAGTAAGAAGCGTTTTTGTAATTCTTCTGATGTTTTATTCGCCTTTAGAAACGCTTCTACCTCTTCTTTTTTCGTTAACTGCTGTTCAATTTTTATCTTAAACCCACGATACTGTTGCAATACTTCAATGTGAATTTTACCTAACTGGTTTAGCTCATTAACGTTCTTATATTTGGCTTTAAAATCCTTATAAGCCCCTTCTGTTAATATTGAATCTAAAAAGCTTAACCCACTGTCTGCAATAGTAGCACCCTCTTTAATTAACATAACCCCAGCCGCGACAGGGGCGATAGGGGTTAACATTGCCACCCCCATTAAAGAGTTAAATACTGCTGATATTTGCTCTTTTTGATTATTATCTAACCCAACATCAATCGCCTGTTTTGCTTGACGAACTTTCTCTAAGTCAATCATACCCGTTCGGCTAGGAGGTAAAGCTAATGAGTAGGTTGGAGGCAATAGGCTTATTTCAACACGTCTATCTTCCGCTAACGCTGAATCGTCCCCAGTTTCACTCATAGCAACTTTAGCGTTGCCTGCGCTTATTGGTTGAGTGTTGCCATGCGACAAAGTAATAATACGCTCAGGTAATGTGTTATCTTCTTTCGCTTTATCTAAAATTGCCTGTTCAACTTGTTTCGCGCGATCCTCAGCAATCGTCTTATTCGCCTTATCACTGCCGATTCGCCCTGCGTGCCCATCGATTTGAATTCGATAGTCTGGGTGTGTTTTTAGTAGTTCAGCAATTTTCTCACAAACTTTATCGATATCACTGCGTAATGTCGTACCTGTATTTGGTAGCTCCGACGAATTAAATTTGAAGTTTATATGAATAATCGCACGAGAGCCTTGCGTAATAATACGAGCAATTTGCTCCTTACCGTCATTATTCAAAACCTTAGTGGCATCTGAAAGCTGCTTAGCCCAGTCCGCCTCGGCTTTTACCATCACAATTTTTTGCAAATAATCAGTGGTTGCACCATCAAAATTTTCTTGTTCTTTAGTCGATTGTTTCTCTAATTCTCCTTGTTTATCTACTAGCTGATAAAAATCATACATACTGCCAATACTGTCTATAATAGGTAAGCCTTTAGCCAATTTTGTATAAGCACTTCCTTCAAACCAACTTGCCGCAAGGTTTCGAGTACTAACGGATGCCCCTTGGCTTTGAAAGCTTTCTTTCATCTCTTTTAGAGCATTCTGCATAAACGTTTTATTAGCAAAACCGTTACGCACCATTCTTCCAAAAGTTTGTGGCGCAGTTAAATTAAATCGTTGTACTCTTTCGGTGAGCTTAACTGCATCAGTAAACGCATCACGCGCTTCTTTAACCGATTGCAATCCAAATAAGAAACTCGCTCCTGCAGTAAGCGGCTCTGGTAAAGCACCCTCAACGGTTAATTTACCCCAAATATTTTTTGCCACACTGGTTGCAATTTGTTGGCTAGATAAATCACCAAAGACACCAATGCCTTTTGTCGCAAAACCTTGAGCGTAAGATTGCGCTGTCTTTTGCACTGCGGATGCAACACCAAGCGTGGCTACACCAGTGCCTTTTAACGCCACTGTATTTCCTTGCTGCGTCATAAAATCAGAATAGCTAGGTAGTGCCGTTGGGTATTGATAAATTAAACACTCTTCAAGCGAGATTAAATCACCACACACCATCGCCAACTTACCAAAACCGCTTATCGGTTTAAAAGTGACTTTTTCATGCAGCTCATAAGTATAGACGTCTTGTACAGTTCGACTTTCTTCATGTTCAATATGAGTTTCAAATTTCAACTGCCCTTGCTTTACTGAATCAGGAAATGTGGCTTTTACTTCCTCACCTAAAAATTCTTGCTGTTTTTGTAAGTATTCTTCAACCCAAAAACGAGTCCGCAGTAAAAAGTAACCATCATCAATTAATGTAGGATCAAAGTTAAATACCACACTTGGTAGTATTTTCTTTAAGTCTTCTTGCTCTTCTTGAGTTTGAGCTTTTTTCGGATTTTCTTTAGTTACAAAACTCGTAGCCAAGACTTTTTCTGCTTCACCTGAACTGTCTTGCTTTGATTTTACTTGAATAAGAGAAACTTCTGCACCCACATACAAATCACTGCTGAACACTACCCCAAGTGAATGATAGACAGGAGCAATAATGCCTTGAATCTCTTTTACTTCACTCGCTATAATTTTGTTATACCAATCATTATAATCATTTTGTTCATCTGTCAGCGGTTTATCTGATTCATTTTTATAAGGCTCTGCTAACTGACTAACTTTGATTTTACTGATGGTAAATTGAGTTAAATCAGGTTTTTCTGGTAATAGTTTTTTTGAATAAATATCTTTTAATGAATCATTTAATGCTTTAACACTGGTGTGTGTTTCCGCTAGTTGCCCAATCACATTTAATGGCGGAAACGTCAATGAATATGATTGACTTTCACTTAACTCGTTAACGGTTAATGGCGCCTTATGACGTAAAAAGGTTTGTTTTTTTGCTACAGTTTCAGGCACCGTATTTTCATCAAAGTAACCCAGTTGACATAATAAACCGTCTTTATTCGAGCCCCATAGAACAGGATTTTCAACATCATCAACCAAAACAGGAGTGAACGGAATTGGACGAACATTGCGTAAATCAGCCTCTTTAGTTAAATCAGATGAAGCATCCTTATTCCAATCGGGAAATGATTCACTTTGTCCACGACGCTTCCATACAAAATATGCTCCTAACAGATAAACGCCATGATCATAGGTTTTTAAAGCAGGCATTATTTATCCCCCTTAAACCACAGACCATTATTCGCTAATCCATTATATAAAATAGCATCACCTGATAATGTGCCATAATAAAATGCACGCCATGACCACACTCTATCTCCAACACGATCTACTATTCTAACTTTAGCAAAACTATTCAAAGCACTATAACAAGCGTCTTTGCCTAAAATTTGAGCTGGCGTGAAGTCTGTTGTCATTTGCTTTACAGTTCCTTTTTCTATATCAAAAAAGAAACCAAAAGAAGGATTAGAGCCCCAAGCATAATGGCCAGTAGGATCAATAGAACGAACGGTCATTCGCGCTTCTTTAAAAGGAAGCTTCTCATCAACATCGATTAAAAGTTTCTTTTCGTTTGTTATGCTATCAAAAACAGTAACGCCAAATGGATACACTACAGTGCGATTACCACCATAGCTTACAGCCGAAGTTTCTATATCAAAATCAACCTTACTGACCTCACCAGTAACTGAATCCCATCGAGAAAAAAGATCTCTAGCTCTTTCAAAATATAAATAACGACTATCCTCAGACCATAGCATTGCTAAAGGAGACATTGATATACTTAGCTCTACCACTTTACCTGTTTTAATGTCATATACTGTTTTATATCCACCTAGATCAGCCCATGCTACATAACGATTATTAGGTGAACGCGTTAAATTTTTAATGCCATTAACCAACTCTACCGTTACATCCGTCACCAAACGTAAATCAGTGCCATCGGTTTTCATACTCCAAACCTTAATCCCACTCTCATATTCATCTTTTGAGCTTGAGTTCGCCCACGCAAATTGAAAGCGCGGTAAATCGTACGAGCTAGCGTCATTGAGATCTTCTTTTGGCCACTCTTTGGCTTTTTCAATAAAGTAACGAGGAAAATCTTGATACATTACTTTTAAATCTTTTTTTGTCGTGAATTGAATGTCACCACTGCTTTCCATGGTGTAATAGTTATTCTCACCCACATAGGTACGATCTGGATGTTGCTCTGCTCTTAATTGAGCCGCTTCGGCTGCCACACTTTCAGCGTCATTACACCCCATTAAAGTGATGCTAAATAGTGCAAGTAATAGTATTTTTTTCATTGTTCTAGCCTATTAATTCTGAAATTTTAATTTTTGTTAAATGTGAAATTATCTGTACGTTTTTAATTATTAAATCAATCACATTTAATGGTTGCTTATGACGTAAAAAGGTTTGTTTTTTTGCTAGGGTTTCAGGTGCCATATTTTCATCAAAATAACCCAGTTGACACAATAAACCGTCTTTATTCGTGCCCCATAGAACAGGCTTTTCAGTATCATAAACCAAAACAGGCGTAAAAGGGATTGGGCGAACATTGCGTAAATCAGTCTCTTTAGTTAAATCGGACAATTGATGCCAAGCTCTAAACTCTTTTGTTCGTCCGTTATCATGAAGGTCAAAATATGCACCTAAGAGATAAATGCCATGGTCATAAGTTTTCAAAGCAGACATTATTTACTCCCCTTAAACCACAGGCCATTGTTCGCTAATCCATTATATAAAATTGCATCTCCTGATAACGCACCGTAATAGAATGCGCGCCATGACCACACACGATCTCCAACACGATCTACTATTCTAACTTTAGCAAAGCTATTCAAAGCACTAAAATGTGCATCTTTGCCTAAAATTTGAGCCGGAGTAAAATCTGTTGTCATCTGCTTTACAGTTCCTTTTTCTATATCAAAAAAGAAACCAAAGGAAGAGTTTGAGCCCCAAGCATAGCGACCTTCGGGATCAATTGAACTCACATCTAATGAGCGTTCATCCATTGAAAGTGAACGATCTACACCAATCCAATTAATTTCTTCATTGGTATTCGCATCTTCAACCAAAACACCAAAATCTAAAACAGTCGTTCGTTTTCCTCCAAAGTTAACTGCTGTGGTTCTTACATCAAAATCAACCTTACTGGCCTCACCAGTCACTGAATCCCAACGAGAAAAAAGATCTCTAGCCCTTTCAAAATACAAATAACGACTATCTTCAGACCACGACATCGGTAGAGGAGACATTGCTATACTTAGCTCCACCACTTTACCCGTTTTGATGTCATATACTGTTTTATATCCACCTAGATCAGCCCATGCTACATAACGATTATTAGGTGAACGCGTTAAATTTTTAATGCCATTAACCAACTCTACCGTTACATCCGTCACCAAACGTAAATCAGTGCCATCGGTTTTCATACTCCAAATCTTAATCCCACTCTCATATTCATCTTTTGAGCTTGAGTTCGCCCACGCAAATTGAAAACGTGGTAAATCGTATGAGCTAGCGTCATTGAGATCTTCTTTTGGCCACTCTTTTGCTTTTTCAATAAAGTAACGTGGAAAATCTTGATACATTACTTTTAAATCTTTTTTTGTTGTGAATAGGATGTCACCACTGCTTTCCATAGTGTAATAGTTATTCTCACCCACATAGGTACGATCTGGGTGTTGTTCAGACCTTAATTGAGCCGCTTCTGCTGCCACACTTTCAGGGTCATTACACCCCATTAAAGAGATGCTAAATAGTGCAAGTAATAGTATTTTTTTCATTGTTCTAGCCTATTAATTCTGAAATTTTAATTTTTGTTTTCAAAACGGATAATTCGTATTCTGTTGTCCCTAAGTCAGCACTCGCGCCACGAAGAATATCCACTTCTTCAACTTCTTTTGGCCAACCAGAAAAAGGGAGATTTAAGAAACCTTCATCGTCAGCTTTCGCTTGTCGGAAATAGACTTTCTGTGACCATTCTTGGTCTTCATTTCTTAACATCATGAAATCATCAGGTTGGTCTGTCGTGCTGCAAATTCGGTAACGTAATATGATTTGATTTTTTGGTGGCATCACAGTGATTGCTGCAATGTTGCTATCACTTTGCTTATTGATTAATTCTGCTCCAAAAACTGAATTATCAACTATGGGTAACTTGTAAATACTATCGCCTTCAAATGTTTGCTGCTTACTATAAACAGACATTTCATCAGTGGATACCGCGACATTAATATAATCAGTCTCTAGTGCGTTGATGTCATTTTCATTCAATGGTCTTTGACTATAATAGACATAACAATCGGTTTGCTGTTGGCCTAATATTTTATAAGGCAACCAAATATGAGGCATGGGGTGACTTATCCGTTTCGTATTATTTGAGCCATCATCTTTTGTTGGGCTTTCGTGTGTCGCTAGACATATTTCATCGTGATCAAAATCTACAAATTTTAATGTGACCTCTTCTTCTCCTAAATCAAATACTCTTGCTTGTTCACATAGATCGAGTTCACCAGAAAAGACTTTTTTTCCTTTTTGATACAATTCAAATTTTTCAAAAGAGACATTAGATTCTGGCAGAAACTCCGATCCTGTAATATTTACATGGTAGGCTTTTGATTTTCTTGGATTATCACCTTGATGATAATATTCACAAAAATAACCATTTTTATTAATAGCGATTTCTCGCCATACTTTATTTTTCCAAATAACGTAAAAGAAACCAGTTTTATATAATGTGTGTTCGGTTTCTTGCCTCTTCATTGGCACCACTGGTACTAGCACATTATCCCACTCTGCCATTTCTGTTTCTTTGGATACAGGAAGTAATGATTCGCTCAGTAACAGGTTTATCTCTTTGGCTGAGTTCATGCTTGGTAACGTCAAATACAGTGCTCGATTTCTATCATCTAAAGATGTAAATTCGACGAGACTCCGGTGTCCGTTTCTGCTGTCTTTTTTTGGCTTTACTGTCTTTTCATTGATGTTTTTTAATTTTGAAATCGAGATGGATGCTGCGTTATTAGGCCATTGCCCTGCAAACTCAATGACGATTTTATTATCACTCTTTTTTTCAGAAATAGGAGTAATGGATGAGGCGTTTGAACTTGAACGAAGTAAGGTCGGTTTTACTTTTAAACGAGAACGAGTAACAGAGGGGTTAACCACTTTATCAATACGTTTTTTTAAACCGCTTCCTTGAACTAAATGCAGACTATCGACACTTCGATGTTGGTTCATTAACGATAATGCAGCCCACTCCCCCTGTTCAACCAGTTGACGAATACGACTGACGGTTTGAAATACCCCTTGTGAATCACTAATTGCAGAGTGACGCTGTAAATTAATAGGTAACGATGCTTTTAATGAAGGTAAATCAGTAAAGCGATTAAGATGATTCAGTAATTCATTGGGAGTGAGTATATACGGCAAGTCTTTTTGAGTAAGTAGGCGAGCGGGGATAAGTTTAAATTGGCAGAGCATCTGCATCTCCACATTCAGTGTATTGAAAGTATCTAAAAATAAATTGCCTGCTATATAAATATGAACAGAGAACTCAGTCAAACCCTATTCCCCTTCACGCTTGGCTTCCTAGGTCGATATCTCTTGTTTTTGTAAATATCCAACCTCTTAGTTACATTCTTAGCTTTACACTTAATTCTCCTGTACGAAAGAGAAACAAAAAACGGCCCAATTAAGGACCGTTTAATTTGCTATAACCTTCAGATGAGCGCCTAATCTAATTGGTCACCAACTTACTTTTATTAAACGTATTCTCTGGGGTTAATTTAGCGAGTGTTACTACCAATGTAACCTGCGCGATTAACGCTAATATGAAAATAAGTGGGTTATCAAAAATGCCTGCAATTAGAAAACTGACAAGTGCGATTCCACCATTTAATAATGCATAAGGAAGTTGTGTCTTAAAGTGTTCGAACTGATCACATCCAGCTCCTGTTGAAGATAAGATCGTTGTTTCAGAGATTGGTGAACAGTGATCGCCAAACAAACCTCCAGAAAGTACAGCACCAATACAAGCGAACAGTGGCGCATCAATTGCGATAGCTGTCGGAATAACCAAGTGCATCATAATTGCAAATGTTCCCCATGACGATCCCGTAGCAAATGAAATGATCGCTGCCAGTAAAAAAGATACCGCTGGCACTAACCAATATGGAAAGCCGTTTTGAGCTTGCTCTGCAATATAAGCTGCCGCACCTAACTCTTTACCCACAGAGCTCAGAGTCCATGCAAGGATAAGAATAATTGCAACTTGCATCATGTTACCCATCCCTTTCATGTAAACAGAAATCCCATCTGATAGACTTCTTACTTTGTTCATTGCCATCAAGATAATTAATGTAAATGCGGCAAAGAAGTAAGCTGTAGATAAAGCAGAACGAAACACTGAACCAGAGACTTTTTCGAATGGGAAACCTAGAGGCGCAAGCATAAATACTAAAACAGCACCCATCACCAATAGCGGTGCCCATACAAACGAGGCTTTTGCATTTTTATGCGTAAAAATCTCTTTTGAAATATCGGATGATGCATGAAGTTCCCCCTTACTTGCTATTGCTTCAGCTTTTGCCATTGGGCCAAAATCCAATTTCTTTAATGCGACAAGTGGAACAATAGCTATCGCTAAAATTGCGTAGAATTGATATGGAATAGCGCCTAAAAATGCATCCCAATCCGTAATATCAGTAACATTTAATGCAGTAAATTCTTTCTGAATTAACCCCATGATATATACACCCCAACCAATGAATGGAATTAAAATAGCCACAGGTGATGAGGTTGAATCAATAATGAAGGCCAGTTTTTGACGAGAGATTTTTAATTTATCGAAAAGAGGACGAAAAACTGGACCAACAATTAATGGCGTACCTAAATCAGAGAAGAAAATGATGATCCCCCCTAGCCATGCCGAGGTTTGTGCCTGAAATTTACTTTTTACCCAAAGCGTTACTTTTTCTGCAAATGCAAGGCCACCACCCGACTTTTCCATTAGCGCAACAAATCCACCAATGAAAACCAGCAATACAATCACTCCGGCATTATAGCTATCTGTTAGTTGAGGTGAGATATAACTTTTAACCATGACACCAAATGTTTCAAACGGATCAAGCGTGGTAAACAAACCGTTTAGCATTGCTACTCCACTCAATACTCCCGCAAAAAGACCAACGACCACATTACGTGTCGTTAACGAGATAATCAGCGTTATAACAATGGGAATGAGGGAGGTAATGTCTGTCTGTTCCATAGTTGCGTTCCTTTTTATACTGCAAAAGAGTAAATATATATTCAATTAAAGTGACTATATATTTCACTAAGGAGAAAGTATAGTTTTTTATTCACTTTTTATGAATTTAAAATCATTGCATATTCTAAAGTCTCATTTTAAAAACTCAGATGCATTCAACCGAGGAATTTCGAAGCACCCTCTCGTAACAAAAATCAATAAATTAAGATGAAAACCTACTAATTTTATAAACTAAAGATTAAAAGTGCTTAATTAACAGCACATTTATTCTTTATTCTCTTTTTTATTCATTCAAAACACTCTTCAATCATATACAAGCCAGTTAATGAGAGAGCAAAGGTATGCCAAGAATCATTACATTATTAATAATCCTGTGTCTTACATTTAATAGTTATGCAAAAGAAACCATTTGGACTAATGATAATGTTCACTTCAATTCACTAATCTACGCTCAAAATCCTGATGATGCTTTTATTCAATCTGTAGTAACTTATGATTGTAAGAAGATCGAGATTTCAGTGGGGTTTAATGAAGCACCTCAATCCTTTTTAACGGCTGTGGTTAATGACAAAAAGATTAAGCTCAATAAATTTGGTGTGAATTATGATGGGTATGCCGTATAGAAGAACTGTTATTGGAGCAGTTTAAACAAGAAGAGTCGATTCATTTAACGGATACTCTTGGTGATAACTGCTATTTCACGACTCAATATTACTCTCAAGCAATGAAACATAGACTCACAACATACTTAAAAAATCGAGAAAAGTATTCACTGCAAGAAAGTAGTTAATATCTTTAAATAACAAAGCCGAATGCATAATACATTCGGCTTTGTTACTACTATAAAGTAAAAATTAACTATCCGCAGGGAAAACAACACCAGTTTGTTTGCGGATTTCTGTGGTTACTTTTGATATAAGCAATGAACGCTCAACCGCTTGCATATCCATTTGATTCGATTCAACTTGCTCGGCAAATTTAAACGCTTCATAAAACATTGGGTTGGCGTTTTGCTCAAGGGTCAAGTCTTCTGTTTCTCCACCACGATTTACTTTCGTTACTTTTTGGCCAATAGAGATCATCTCAGCTAAGATCGCCCCCTCTTCACCTTGGATCTCACTGGGTACATAAGAATCACTGGTCTTAGAGTGCATAACAACCACATCAAAGCCATCATAGCCACAAATGATACTGCCGTTACCATCAACACCAGAATCTAGCAGATGTGCCTGTGCTTGAATGGATGCAGGTTCACCAAATAACTCAACCATAGATCCTACACAATAAAAACCGATGTCCATAATCGAGCCATTTGAAAACTCAGGATTAAAAGTATTTGGGTTTTCACCATTAAGGTATTTAGGGTAACGAGAAGAGTACTGACAATAAGTGATGTGCGCTTTTCTAATCGCCCCTAAACTTGGCAAGTGTGATTTAATTTGCTGAAAGTTAGGTAAATATGGCGACATAAAGGCTTCAAACAGCACCACGTTATTCTCTTGTGCGGTTTGATAAGCGAGTTGTGCCTCTTGGTAATTTGAGGCGACTGGTTTTTCACAAATGACGTGTTTACCCTGCTTCATCATCTTAATGGATTGTGGAGCATGAAATGAATTAGGGCTTGCGATGTACACCGCATCCACTTCATCACACGCCGCTAATTTATCTAAACAATCAAAAGTTAAACTTACGCTAAATTTATCAGCAAATGCTTTAGCTTGTTCAATTGAGCGCGAATACACTGCAGATATTTGATATTTGCCACTATCTAGTGCAGCCGCTAAAAATCGTTCAGTGATCCAATTAGTTCCAATAACAGCAAGTTTTATCATGATTCAATCTCTTTATTGGTTTTCTGTTGTTTATTTCGCTTGAAGTGCTTGAGTTTTAAACTGAACACCCGCCCAACCGGTTACCATAAAATTTCGAATATTTTGATGATCATCCCCTTGTGGATTCTCTAATACATCCTGACGATAATATTGCCCAAAACATGCTAATGTTTGCTCTACACTGAGTTGATTTAATAAAGCGAAAGAAAAAATCTTACATGAGCCATTATTTTGATCGGCCAAATTAACCATTTTACCATTCGCAAATTCTGTTGGCGTAAAGTCATAGTGAGACTCAATCACGGCCATGGTTTCTGTAAATTCAATCAATTCAGGCTGTGTGCTTAATTTTTCAATAAATGCGTTTAACGTCATCATGACTTCCTTTTATCAACTTATTTCTATCTGATCCAATACAAAAAAACCTAGATAGAAGTTCTACCTAGGTTTCAATTATTTCGCTAATAGGTCTTGCCACTGTGGGTTTTTATTCATGTAATGAACCACATAAGAGCAAACAGGCACGATCAATAAATTGGATGTTCTCATCTCATGTAAGAATGACTCCATCATTACTTTGCCGTAGCCTTTTCCTTGTAGCTCATCAGGGATCCGAGTACTTATTACATCAAGAATATTACCTTTCTTTTCATAATACACTTTAGCAACTGCATCGCCTTCAAGGGCAATTAAATAACATTTATTATCTGGATCATGAGTTATTATGTTCATGCCTACATTTCCCTATTCTTTTAAAGTACAACTACTTTAATCAGTTCCACTTAAAAATGCGAGTCTCGTTTCCTTCTTGTGGCGCTTCTGGGATATTTAACGACAATAAAAATGAGATAAATGCCATCCCTGCCCCTACATAAAACACAGCAGCAGGTGACACAAGCCATATCACACCAAAGCTCACAGGAATAACCACGGCAGCAATATGGTTGATAGTAAAGGCTACACCAGCGGTTGATGCCATATCAGCAGGATCGGCAATTTTTTGGAAATACGTTTTAATCGCTAATGCTAAAGCAAAAAACAGATGATCGATAATGTACAGTGCTGCCGCCATTTCTGAGGTTTGTACCAATGCATAACCAACAAAAACAAAAATCAAACCAATGTATTCAAACATTAATGCTTTGCGCTCACCAACTACACCAATCCAGCGCCCTATCTTCTTGGCAAATAACCAGTTAAATGCATAGTTTGCTAAAAATAATAATGTAATATCAGCAGCTGAATAACCAAACTTCTCAACCATTAAAAAGCCAGCAAACACCATAAAGATCTGACGACGAGCACCACTCATAAAGGTTAATGCGTAATACAACCAATAACGCTTACGTAGTACCAGTTTCTTAGTTTGTTGGGTTTCGGTTTCAAAATTTGGAAACGATAACCACATAAAGATCGTCACGATTAATGCAATAGAACCTGCAATGAAGTAAATCCATTTAAACTCTAATTGAACTAATTCAAGCAATACCCATAACACGCCATAAGTACACAAAGAAGCAAGCGCACCGATAGAGATAAGCTTACCTAGCATCTCTGGTGCTTCTTCTTTGGTTAGCCATTGCAGCGATAGAGACTGCTTTAAGGTTTCAAAATAGTGGAAACCTACCGACATCAATAACGTTGTGCACAATAAGCCATATACGCTTGGGAAGAACCCAGTAATCGCAACACCTACCGCTAACATCACCAAAGAGAGGATCATGAACTTCTGCTCACGAATAAAAAGAAGGACGAAAACAGCAGTAAAGGCTAGAAAACCAGGGATCTCACGCACACTTTGCAATAACCCAATATCTGCACCAGTAAAAGCGGCTTTTTCTATTACAAAGTTATTCAACAGTGCATTCCACGTAGAGAAAGCAATGGGAACTACAATAGAAATTAAGATCAAAAAGGTTTTTGGATTTTTCCAATGAGCTAGGCTCGGCATGATTGTGACTCTTATTAATATTTAGATTTACACACTGTAACATAATTCATTGAAACATCGTCTTAGCCCATGGCGATCTTTACTTTATTTACCTTTTAATAATGATACTAAGTACTGAATACTTTCTGATACTTGTTCTGTTTTGGTATAAATCCCAACACTACCTGATTTTTCTGATCCTTGTGGAAGCTTCACAATGCCCAGTTCTGCCATTTTATCTTTGACTTGATTGGTATAAGGCATGATTGCATCACTGGTTTTTAGCATATCAATACTGGCTTTTAAGGAGTTGAGTTCATATACAACCCCTGTTTTTTGCTGTTTAAGATTGAACGCTTCCATGCCTTCATCGTTCAAAATCTTAGTATGTCTGATGTGATCAGGAGTGACTTTTATTAAAGGGTAATGTTCCAACTCATTTGATATTAGATCATTTGACAATAATGGATGCCCTTCCCTTACAAACCACGCTTCCTGTTCGATAAATAAAGGCATAAACAACACACGATGTCTTGGATCGATATTTTCGATTTCATGACCGATAAAAAGATCAATATCACCATTGAGTAATTGATTTAGCATAGAGAGACCATTACCAAACTCGATATACATTGAATTATTTGGATGCTGTTCCACAAACCGTTTAATGATATCGGCGGCAAAACATTCCCACCACGCCTCACCAATTCCTAATTTTATCTTACCCTGACTTCTGGCTTTCATGTCGGTCAGTTGATGCATCATTTGACTGTGTTTTTCAAACAAATCTTGTACATAACGATAATAAAGCCAGCCAGAACTAGTCAGTTCAACTCCTTTGGATTTTCGATGAAATAAGATCACATCCAAACTTTCTTCTAGTTTTTTAATTGCTGTCGTTAATGTCGGCTGACTAATAAACAGTTTTTCAGAAGCACCTTTAATGCTGCCTTGCCGAGCTACTTCATAAAAATAGCGTGATGATTTATCCATAATAAACACTCAGTAATTATTCTGACTTCACAATACTCATGATATAAATTTTTTCTATATCAGAGTTCAAATTATCAATTATTCATCACCGTTTTTTTTCGCTATATTGCGTTTAATTTCTTTTAGTTAGTGGAATAAAAAATATGGAAAAGCGTTGGTGGCATAACAGTGTTGTTTATCAAATTTACCCTCGTAGCTTCTGTGACTCAAATAATGATGGTATTGGTGATCTACAAGGTATTATTAATAAACTGGATTACTTGCAAGGTCTTGGTATTGATGTAATTTGGCTTTCTCCGGTTTACCAATCGCCAATGGATGATAACGGTTATGACATTTCTGATTATCAAGCGATTGCGGCTGAATTTGGCACCATGGAAGACATGAAGCGTTTAATGCAGCAAGCGGAAGATCGCGGCATTAAAGTGGTCATGGATTTAGTGGTTAACCACACATCAGACGAACACGCTTGGTTTGTTGAAGCTAAAAGCGATAAAAATAGTCAATACCGTGATTTTTATATCTGGCGTGATGCGGGTGAAAACGGCGAAGCACCAAGTGATATTGGATCCATTTTTGGTGGTTCAGCATGGCAGTGGGATGAAGAGAATCAACAATATTATTTCCACTTATTCTCTAAACGCCAACCGGATTTAAACTGGGAGAACCCAGAAGTTCATCAAAAAGTCTTTGATATGATGAACTGGTGGATTGACCAAGGTATTGGTGGCTTCCGTCTAGATGTTATCGATTTAATCGGCAAAGAAGTCGACAAGAAAATCACCGGTGATGGTGAGCGTCTTCACCCGCTTCTTCAAAAAATGAACCAAGCGACATTCGGTGATAAAGACCTGCTTACGGTAGGCGAAACATGGGGAGCAACACCTGAGAGTGCTCAACTTTATAGTGATCCTGCTCGTCAGGAACTCTCTATGGTGTTCCAGTTTGAGCATATTACCCTGCTTTGGGAAGACGGCGATAAATGGAAACCTAAGCCGCTTGATCTCGCCCTATTTAAGCAAGTGATGACCAGATGGCAAGTAGAGCTAAACAATAAGGGGTGGAACTCGCTATTTTGGAATAACCACGACTTGCCTCGTGTTGTCTCTAAATACGGCTGTGATGGCCAATATCGTGTTGAGTCGGCAAAAATGCTGGCAACCACTCTGCATATGATGAAAGGCACGCCTTATATTTTCCAAGGTGAAGAGATCGGTATGACGAACGTCGCATTCGATACATTAGAAGAGTACAAAGACATTGAAACGTTGAACTTCTATCGAGTAAAAACCGAATCAGGTGTAAGTCATGAGAGCATGATGAAAGGGATCCATGCCAATAGCCGTGACAATGCACGCACACCAATGCACTGGGATAACTCTGATAATGCAGGATTTACTCAAGGTACACCTTGGATCAAACTAAACCCGAATTACCCTGAGATCAACGTTGCCGCAGCACTAGAAGATAAAAACTCAATTTTCTATCACTATCAAAAACTGATAGCTCTGAGAAAACAGAATCCAGTGATTGTCTATGGTGATTTTATTCCTCTGTTTGAAGCGCACTCTGCAGTGTTTGCTTATGAGCGTAAAGATAACGAGCAACACTTCGTTGTGTTAAACAACTTTAGTGCAGAGCCACAAACATTAGAATTGCCTGAGCATATTGCCAACCGCTCTGTGGAGTGCCTAATTAGTAATCTTGAACCAACAACACAATTAGGCTCAGATCTGACGTTAGCACCTTATCAAAGCTTGGTTTTAGCGCTTTAAACCTGCGTTTGAACTGCCTTGTAGCGCTCTATTACTTTCACTGGTATAGGGCGTTACTTTTTTGCATTATCACATCCCTTTAAACAAACTTTGAGCACTTCTGCTCACGGGTAATTTCGCGTTACCAATGTGAACACACAAATGCCCAAGTAAATCCTTTTTCACTTTTTTAATTTGAGCAACATTAACAATGCTTGAACGGTGAATTTGCCAAAAATGATCAGGATTGATCTTTTGCTGTAACTCTTTTAGCGAACTGCGAATAAGGTACTCCGTTATATCGATATCATTTTGCTTGGCATAAACCGAAACGTATTTATCCTCTGCTTTAAAATACAAAACATCTGCAACAGAAATTAAATGTAGATCTTCACCTTTGTACGCTTTAATCCAGCTTAAATATTCTGGTTGTTGCTGTGCAGACAATTGCTGTATCTGAGCAAAAAGATCACTCAATACATCTTGATCCTGTTTAGCTTCTGAGTATTTATCTTGTTGAGTTAACCTTTGCTTTAATTTCTCACAGGTAGCTTCAAGTCTGGTTTCAGATATGGGTTTCAACACATAATCAATCGCATTGGTTTCAAACGCTTTTACCGCAAATTCGTCGTAAGCGGTAATAAACACAATTAACGGCGCTACGGTACTTTTTTGTAATTTTGCCGCCAATGCCATGCCATCTAGCTCTGGCATTTTTATATCTAAAAAGGCGATATCCGGTTGGTGTTGCTCTATTGCATCAAGCGCTTCTTTACCGTTAGCACATACCGCTACAATATCTAAATCAAGCCAAAGATCCGATAACATTTTTTCTAAATGAAAGCGTAATAGTGGCTCATCATCGGCAATAACGGCGGTAATTGATTTACTCATGAATATTCCTTGTTTAGTTGAAACAGTTTATCCGATGGAATAATCAGCTCTGCATTTACACCACCGTCTTTATTTTCAGTGATGCGAACAGAAGCACTGCCATCAAACAGATCATGCAATCGTTGTTTAATATTATTTAAGCTCATTCCATGCCCCTTACTCGATGGCATCGGTTCTAACCCAATACCATTATCCGAGATAACAACAATAAACTGGTTATTCTCTTGCTTAAACTGAACCATAAGCCTTCCTCCCTGAGCACTCGGCTCTATACCGTGAGTAATGGCATTTTCAACCAGAGGCTGAATTAACAAAGGAGGCAGAGAAATAAGCTCAACTACCTGATTATCAATCTCATACGTTAAACGATCCCCTAAGCGGATCTGTTGAATCGATAAATAGGCATTTAATAACTCAATTTCTTGCTCAATGGTAATTAATGGATTTCGGTTTGTTTTTAACGATCCTCGAAGTAAATCGGTCAGCTTCTCTAACATCAGTTTTGCTTTATTGCTGTCTAACTCAATTAACGCACTGATATTCGCCAATGTATTAAATAAAAAATGTGGCTCAATTTGACTTTGAAGCTGACTTAACTGGCTTAATACCAACGCTTTCTCTTGCTCTAACTGTTTACGTTTAGAGAGTGCCAACGCTTGCTCTGCTAACATGGTTTTCTCAGTTGCGTGAAAGTAATAAAAGCAGATAGCGGTAAAGATCAACCCTAGTAATACGATGGGTTGAAGTGCTTCTAAGGTGGCGAAATCGTCATATTTATTTAGCCATAATGATGCGTGAAACGTACCTAATGTGATAGAAAGCACCATGGCTAATACAGTGGAGTACGCTTTTTTTAAAGTAGGAAAGTTATTCTCTAACACAAATGAGCATAAAACGGCACTATAGCCATAACCCAAACTAATAATGATGTGCTCATAAAATGGTGATGGCCAAATATTGCTCGTTATCATGGCGATAACCACACAGAATACCGTTGTGATAAGTAAACTTTTTACTAATTGCAGTATCGTTTCTTTTCGCTCACTCATTAGAATCGTCCTTTTATATTCAGTAACAGCATATGCTTATCGGATAAATTTGCATACGCTGAGTCGCTTTTTCCTGTCAAAAAACGCGCGGCAAGTTCCATTTCCACACTTGAATCACCTGAATCATGAAGCAAATAATTTAGCCATTGCGTTGCAATTACTCCGTTATCTTCTGGTGAATACAAGAGATCAAATGTTGGGGTAAACTGACTTAACCATGAGATGTCTTTACTCCACTGCCACGCTGTCCATGCGTTAGGATCCAAACTCCAATGAAACATCATGTTATGCTGAACCATATTGACATGATTAAAGCCTTGTTGATATGACGGTGTTGCTACAGTAAGCGCATTATTCCATTCGTTTTTACTCCATGCTCGACTGTCATACCAATACTCTACAACGACACTGCTTCCGATTTCATTTGCCCAAGTTAGCCCTACCAGCGCTTGATAGGCATTTTCTTCTTTTTCTAAAGTAACAGGATAACGTGTGATACTTGACTGCTGATAAGAAAGGTACTTTGATTGATACACTGCCGAGCCATGAAACTCCCACGCGGTATCTAGCACAGTAACGATACTTGCGCCCAACAACCCTTGTCGAACATCATCATAATAAGCAACCCATTGGTATTCTGTATCTCCCACTAACGCATAGCGTCTTATCCCAATTCCTTGCTGTTCACTTTGCTCTTCTAACTCACTTCCTTTTTGTTGCGTCCATGATGAGTCGGTATAAATTAACGACCATTCACCTTGGTCATCAAAATAAGAGACCGAAGCGACACCGGCCCCTTCCTCTACTTGTATGCCAACAGGGTTTCGACGATAAGGGGTAAAAATATCCAGCGGGCGATATCCATAACCAACCCCCCAATCGACTCTTACTTTACCCAATTGTAGATCCAATGAAATATCGGCAATATCAATGCTGCTTTGCCAAAATAATTCACTGACAATTAACTCAGATTCTGCACTTTTATCTTCTGATTGAATGCTAGATTGGGCATAAAGATCATTACCTTTAAGAGCCACCACCGCATTCCAGTTCTGATAACCGATTTGAACATCCAATAGCCCATTAAACGACTCTTGGTGTTCATTGTCTGTCATTGGAGAAAAAACCGTCTCTCGCTGTTGAACCGTTTCGGCACTCAGCATCCAATCCCACTCGAAAGTCATCTCAGAGGCTTGAGCGCTTAAAGAAGCCACCCAAGCACTACAATACACTAGTCGTTCTAGCCAAGGTTTCATGATCACAAATCCAACTGTTTGGTGCGTGACAGATAAGCAGGGTTATAATATTTATCGGCAATCTCTGTTGGTGTAATTTCTTTATATTCAATCACCGTTTTTTGATTGGTTTGAATTTGATCATTTAACACCATTGAAATCACTTTGGTTTCGCCTTCTCTTATCCCTTTAATAAACCACGCTTCTTTAGCCATTTTTCCTGACCGCAAATACAAATCGGCTTTAATCGGAAAACCCGTTCCTTGCTCTAGCCATAAATCGATAGTGAAATAACTCGCGCCTTTTGTTGTCGCTTTTAGTTTAATCTTCTCAGTTTGAATCGCTTGACCATCGGTTAGGTCGAACGTTGTCGATTCAATCCACTCACCTTGATAATCCTCACTCCACGTTAACGTTGAAATGTCACCCACTGAGGCTTCACCGAGTAACTTTTGCATCGGTGTAATGCGGATTGGGCGGCGGCTTTTGGGCATGAGTAACCAATAGTTATCCCCTAGCATCAACATCTTTTGTCCGGCTTCCACTTGAGAATTAAACAACACCAAAGATTCTCTATTTTCTCGTGTGTATACCGTGTATTGGCGAGTTTTATCTAGCTCGTCATTTTTGTATAGCTTAACCTCAGAGACCACTTTTGCTGAACTTTCACCTAAGCGAAAATCATCGGCCTTTTTCACCAGTTGTTTAACTTGGGCCCCAGTCAAGCTGTTCGTATTATCCATATTTTGCGTTGTTGCGATTGCAGTAGATTGAAAACCAATAAGCACAAACAGAATAAATAAGTGAGATAATTTAGACATAAATAAGCGCCTCCGTAATTGGTTTTTTTACGCCTTTTTTGGCAGATAAGTACGCTGCCAGTAAACAAATACACACAACACCAACGCCTGCATAAGCCACTAATTCAAATGAGAAATAAATATTCAGTGGGTACCCATCCGTTCTTCCCGGTGGTGGTGGCATCTGTACATCCACCACTAGCAACAGTATTGTCGTTAAGGCTGTCATTACTGCACCAAGAACCACACCTATCACCGCAAGTAAGCCAGCTTCTCGTAAGAATGAGTGAATGATCTCATTAGGATAGCTGCCTAATGCGGATAAAGTGCCGATCTCACGCGTTCTTTCTGTTACTGACATCGTCATGGTATTAAACAAAGCCACAAATACGACTAAGCCCATCACAAAGCCCATTACACCAAAGATAAGATCATATAAATCTTTCACTTTGTTGTAGAAAAAAGCACGCTCTTGCCATGGCGTGATTTCAACGTCGTAATCAAGTGGCATTGTTTGTAACTCTTGATCTAATCGTTGATGTAACTCGGAGGTTTTCTCAGTATCAAATAAAAAAACCGATAAGGTACTCACTTTCTCTGATAGCAGTAACTCTTGTGCAGAATCGATATGAATATAAAGCTGACGTTTATCTAACTCGGGAACACCCGTTGAATAGGTGCCATGCACTTTAAAATCAAACGCATTAAGTGCCCCTTCGCTGGTGGTTGCCAGTAAAGTTACCCAGTCACCCACACTGACGTTGAGGTTTCTCGCTAAATCGATCCCAAGCATGATTTCTGGTTCCATTACATCGTATCGACTTGAAGTAATGTCGGTTAAGGTTTTGCCCGTCCTCATGTCTAAAAATGGGCCTTTCATATCAAATTCTCGATCATTCACCCCAGTTCCCATAAAAATCGTCGATTTTACGCCATTAGAAATTAGCCCTGTAAAATCAATACGAGGTTGTACGCCTCTTACTTCATCGTATTTCATCAAGGTGCGAATTAATTCTGATGTCTCTGATAACCCATTGCTTAACGGCATCTCTTCATCACTTTCAAAGTAACCCGGTTGGCTTAATGTAAGATGACCCGTATCTCTTGCTGTGGATTCTTTTAATGAGTCATAAGTATATAAACCAAACCCACCCGCACTGGTTAATGCAAATACGGCAATCGTGATAATTAAAATAGAAAGCGCACTGCGACGAGCATTCCGCAATAAATTCAACCACGCTAAACGCAGTGAATAAGGTAATAGTGAGATTAACTTGCCCATGACACGGCCTCCTTGCTGATGGTTCCATCCAGTAAGTTGATGCACGTATCGCAATGTTGCGCCATTCGATAATCATGCGTTGCAACAATAAAGGTGGTGCCAATTTCCTTCCCGAGCGCTTTCATAATATCAATCACGGTCTCTGCAGTTTGGCTATCTAGACTGGCTGTTGGCTCATCCGCAATAACTAAGCTTGGTTTATGAACTAAGGCACGAGCAATGGCAACGCGTTGTTGTTGTCCACCAGAAAGGTTATCCGGTCGATGGTGAATAAAATCGCCTAACCCCACTTTTTCTAACATTTCAGTGGCTAAGATCGTTTGATCTTTACTGCTGTATCCATTTAACACTAATGGATATGCGACGTTCTCTAATGCGGTCATCACGGGGACTAAATTAAAACGCTGAAACACAAAGCCCAGTTGGTGGCGTCGTAACTTAGCCGCTTGAATGGGATCTTTAGGGTAAAACTCACCGTCCATTTTTATTTCTCCCTGATAATCCATATCAAGTAAGCCTAAGATGTTTAATAAGGTACTTTTTCCTGAACCGGACGGCCCGCATAACGCCACCATGCTGCCTTTTATGATAAAACCATCTACTTTTTTCAGAGCCTCCACACGCTGTGAACCGAGCTGATAGGTTTTTTCTATACCTTTAAAACTGATCATCATTATCTCCTAATTACTTGCGGTAATAAGTGATTGAGCGTTAAGGGATTCTGGGTGAATGTTATCTTGTTTTAACATCACGGCCAGCCATTGATTGGCTTGTGCTTGGTCTTCTGCTCTAAGTGCCGCTTGTACTGCGTATCCGTATACCCAAGCCGTCGCTTCATAAGGCTGCTCTTGGAATGTTGGCTCGGAAAGTAGAGCTAAATAGAGATCATAACCACGCTCAAAGTGATTAAACATATCAGGAAGTTGTGAATAGGTTGCCGCCGCTAGCGCACGAGTGAGATAAGACTCAGGTAAACCTGAAACTATCGGCTGTTCTTCAATTAGTGCATTTTCTGTCGCGAGTAAATTTAACCCTTTCCCTATTTTCGCTAGTCCTTGCTCAACGTATTTCATTGCGGTCCATGGCATCATGGCATCTCGACCTTTTAGGGTTTCTGCACTTCCTAAATAAACCAGTGTCAGTGGTGTTGCTCCATCAGTTTGAATCAATTCCTCAAAACGATCATAAGCAGGCTCTACAAGATCTTCATTTCCAGCCGCTGCTTGGTTATATGTTGAAATGTCTTCATCCGTTAACGCCGCTTGAGTAGAAAACGTCATTACACTTATTAATAAACTTACTATTGCTGTTATTTGTTTCACCTGTCTGTCCTTAATTAAATGATCCTGTTTGATGTTTACAGATTAACTAAAGAAAGGATAAAAAAACGTGGGATGCGACGAACGGTAAATAGAGAGGATGAATGGTAATAATGAGTTTAAATACTTGTCATCGATACCTATTCTGGTTAAGTTTAATGCTTACTAATTAGACAAGGATGCGTGTAATGGAAATAGTGATTCGCCGAACAGAAGTAAAAGACATTGATGGGTTGTGTGAATTATACAGCCAACCTCAAGCTCAGGCGCAAACTCTCCAACTCCCTATTCCATCACGCGCACTCTGGGAAAAACGACTCTCAGCAATACCTGATAATGTTTACAGCTATGTCGCTCTTATTGATGGTAAAGTTGTCGGTAATATTGGCTTTGAACAAGTAACACGCCCAAGAACCCAGCATGTTGCGCACTTTGGTATGGGGGTTCACGATGACTATCACGGTCGTGGGGTTGGAAGTAAATTATTAGAAACGGTGTTAGATCTTGCGGACAACTGGCTCAATGTGAGACGCATTGAAATTGATGCGTTTGTCGACAATCACGCTGCTCTAAGGTTATATAAAAAATTCGGGTTTGTTATTGAAGGAGAAGCGATTGATTCTGCGTTTAGAAATGGTGAATTCATTAACACCTATTATTTGGCTCGCATTAATCGTAACTAACTTCTCCTTTCTTTTAGTGACAAAATTTAATTAAACGCGGCGGGCCGTTTCTAGATATTAGGAGCAACCGCCATACTTAACGTAATTGACTGTCTTTACTTGCTCTGCGGTTATAAGCACTGAATGCTTTTTCACGCGCATCTTCTTTTGCCTGACACTCAACACACAACTCTACACCCGGTATTATTTTTCGTCGTGCTTCTGGAATTAATTCCCCACACTCTAAACAATAATTTGTCTCATTGTGCTCATGATGAAGATGCGATCGAGCACGATTAATTGCATCAATTACGGTGGCATCTATTTGTTCTTGGACGCCACCATCTCTTGTAAATCCATTAGCCATAATGGTCTCCAGTTAATGAAATAACGACTAGGAGAGCATTATCTATTATTAACGGTATTTTGATAATAGCGCTAAATGTGAATTACTATTACAGTTGTGTAATAAACAAATTAAGGGGATATTAAAAAAGCCGCAAAATTAACTTACGGCTTTCATTCATAACTAGAGCATTAAATATGTCGTTAAGCGATAGTTTTTACATACTCTTCCCAATATTGAGTAGCAACTTTAATCGCCTCTTCTCTTGGGTAGTTTTCTGCTCGTTTATTTGCCCACAATACATTGGCCACATTAAAAATAACAGTGTTCGCCATTAGCTGTAATTGTTCTGATTTAGTGCCTAACAAACAAGATTGAGGGACTGGTAAATCTTCAATTAATGCTTCTTCCCAATACAGCTCTTCACATACCCCTTTTGATGCACACCATAGAGACTGGCTAACTTTAGGGTTAAATTCAGATTCTCCCCCCATCCCTTTAAAGCACAGTGCTAATTCAGAGCAGTCATCAGTTGCTTGTTGTAAGCGAGATTCCGCTTCACCATGCAGTTGTGGTAAGCCTGGGTGGAAGCTGCCACGTAATGAAATAGGCGCAGATGCTGGGTTTAACATGCGTGCACAGGTATTCGCAGGGGTACGTAAACCATACTCATGTTGCCATAACAGCATGGTTTCGACTTGAGGAGCGTAAACCGATAGCGGTAAATAAGCGATATTTCCTTCATCTAGTGCTTTTTGTGTCTCTGCAATACTTGTGCAACTTGGAATATTTAGCTTATCAATCACTTGAGATACGTGTTCACGTGTACTGCCTAATTGCAAATGTCCGTGAATAAGCACTCTAAAGCCTTTATTTGCAAGAATTTGTGCTGCGTATAACTGCCATGATGGACCTTGAACTTGACGCTTACCGGCAAAACACGCCCAATCAATATCAACGTTAAGATCTTTTAGCTCTGGCGTTTGTTCGTTACGAATAAACTCACGAATGGCCGTTGTAAAGCCGCTGATCTCCTCAACCGTTTCATTTTGAACTCGGATAAGCATCATTAGCATTGCCATCTTGTCACTAGAGACTTCACCGGCAAGATATTCTTTCATTACTTGGTAAGCTTGATCAAACGTCAATGGTTTACGGCTACGTTCACCACGCCCTACGGTTCTAATGCATTCTATAATTGAGCTCATGACTGTCCTTGTATTTTCTTTATAATTTTCAACTACACAGACGTTATCACATAAACAAAAAAAACCAAGAGGTTCGTAATAATCTACACTCCTCTTGGCTATTTACTCAATCATTCAGTATGTTAATGTGCTTTCTCTTCTCGCTCGACACCTCGAAAGAAAATAGGAAACGACTTAATTAATCGATAACAAACCCAAATTAATACACTGGTTATTATAACTGCGACGACAATAGATGAGACGCGATATAAAATAGCAAAGAAGGCATCTTTTTGGCCAGGTATAGCGCCTGTAATTGGAATAGTCAGCGCAGCCATCGCCGAGAAGCCAATCCCTTTCATTACTGGATTTTCACTGGCTAACCATTTACAAAAATAGCCAGAAGCGATAGCGAAACTTAAAATATACAAAATAGGATTGTCATATAGATCATAAAGGATCAGTTGCATCGCCATCGCGGCTAAACACCCTACGATGGTTCCAATAATACGAATGCGAGCCATCATTAATGAGCCAACTAATGTCATTGGAGAAAGCATAATCAACATAGAGGCTTGTGCTGATAATGAATCGTTTAACGTACCAATTTCAAAGATCAAAAATACAATCATGGCGACCATCCACCCCAAAGCGGTTTGCTCTAGCATCTCTCTTGGATCTTTACTTTGGCCTTCGACCTTTAGAATTGGCGTATGATCTTCTATTGGGTCAGGAAATAGATAAAATGCTAAGGCACAAATTGGCACAACCATAATAGCTGCCACCCATACACCGACAATAAAGTTCTCTAAATCAAATGTACTGTATGAACCAAAGTTCAGTAAAATTGAGCCTACTAATAAGCCTGTATATCCAAATAAATAACTGGCTTTATAATGCATTGCATGGCATTTAAACAGCAGCATAATGCCAACAGCAACGGTCATTAATAGTGGATAAGGCTGTAAAAAACCAACAATTAATACAACTTGAATGCTCACCCAAACAACGCTAACAAATAACTGAATGAACATGCCCCAGTTCCAGCGATTTAGGTTAGATAAAATAAATAATGGTAATAAAGTACCAAACATGCCATTCGACCAGCCAAATACCGTACACATGGCAAAGCCAACAACGCAACCAAACCAAATTCGTAATGCTTTCATGTAAGTCTCACACTAATAAATGTAATGTAAGTAGCTGATCATGGTAATTAAACTATGGCCAATGTAATCAATCACCGTATTTCCTGAAGTGTAAATAATGACGGTTGCACGCGAGCCGACAAACAACCTCGGAGACAATGGCGTATCGCTCGTTAAATTAACACGTACACGCTGTGCATCACGCACCCAACGATTACTCACTTCAACACTACTTAATTGACCATTGGCTTTTTGTTGTGCAGAAGCAACACCATAATCACGGCTCTCTACCAATAATGGAAACACCTCACCCGGCAGTGCATCATAAGCCACTTCTGCACGCATTCCTTTAACCATTTCTGAGGTCGCTTTCTCACGATAATCGGCAGAAACCCACAGTGAATCCGTCGGAATAAATGTCAATAATGGTTGATTCGCATTAGCAAATAAACCGACATGCAATTGCATATTGGTAATAATGCCTTCACTTTGCGCTACCACTTGTGTATTTTCTAAATTTAACTCTGCTTGTTTTAAGGCATTTTTTGCTGAAAGCACAGCACTACTTTGGCCATCACCTTTGCCCAACCTCACTTCTAATGCGTGTAATTTCTGCTTAGATGCCATGAAGTTTGCCGAAGCTTGATCACGCTTAGTAAGCGCTGAATCTAAACCTGATGCGGAAACAGCTCCTGATTTAGCTAAACGTTTAATACGATGATACTCACGGTTTGCATTATCTGCCGTAACTTGAGTCGTTTTAACATTCGAACGTGCTGCTTCGATATCCGCAACTAACGACGCTTCTTGCTCTCTTGCTTGAGCTAACCCAATTTCGGCTTTTTGAACGGCCAATTGATATTTTTCATCATCAATCTTAAACAGTAATTCACCCTGTTTAACTAATTGATTATTAGTATGGTTAACTTCAACTACTCTACCAGACACTTCTGGTGATATTTGAACAACAAATCCCTGAACCTTACTTTGGGTTGTTAATGGCGTTAATCTATCTGCCATCACTAAATAAGCCGTAACGATAAGAAATAATACGATTAGGATTCGCATCCACTGTTTGAATTTTTGTTCTTCAGCTTGCATAGAAGTTCTCAATAAAGTCAAAATTGCCGTGATCTGGTTCTCATTATAGTGCGTGATTTTATTTCGAATAGATGGCAAAATAGTCCACATATGACCTATTAGCAGGACAATAGAGATGAGTAACCATCCAGATAGCTCCGTTTCCTTTGATGATATTTACCTATTTGTTCTTATTGTTAGGCATAAGGGCATTAGCTCTGCCGCGCAATTTGCTGGCTTACAACGTTCAAAGGTTAGTCGTCGCCTACAAGAATTAGAAAAAGCACTTGGTCATCAATTATTGATTAGAACAACAAGAGCGATTGAATTAACCCAGCAAGGGAAATGGCTATATGAGCAAACCTCTAATCCAATCAATACCTTAGTGGATGCAAGCCGATTAATGAAAGAGCACCATTTAACGCCAAGAGGTCGTTTAAAAATTGCAATCCCTCCAGCCCTTGGAATGACGGAAATTTTCTCCCAATTAATTGAACAGTATATGAAAGAGTACACTGAGGTTAAATTAGAGATTGAGCATCATGTTCAATCGTTGGATCTTCGCCGTGAAAGTGTTGACCTACAAATTCTGCCTAGCTATATCGAACCTTTGCATGATGACTATATTCAGCAACGCTTAATTCAAATTCCTTATAGCATGGTTGCTTCTTCTGAATATTTAGCGCTTAACGGCTACCCTGATAATGCGGCTCAATTAAATGACTTTCATCTGCTTGCTAGTCGTTATAACAAAAGCTTGCTCCCTCAAGGGTTAGATTATCAGTTATTTAGTGATGATCTGAATCTTCTACAACGATTAGCACTATCAGGTAAAGGCATTGCTCTTCTACCTTCGATCTTAATTGAAGATAAAATCAAAAATGGCCAACTCATTGAGGTCTTACCCAGAACTTCTTTTACTGATTTAACCATTACTTTAGTTTACCCAACACCAAGCTATTTGCCTGAAAAGACACGAGCTATGGTGAAACTATTTAGAGAAACATTTTCATACCAATGAAATTAATGCCCAAAAAAAGCCAACATCATGAAAGATATTGGCTTCTGTATCTTGTACTTAAATGCGTTTATAGCAATAGAAATTAACTTTCTAACACATCTAAATTAATGTATTTACCCATATTTTTACGCTTAACACTTGGCATGTATGGGATTTCACCTAATTTTGGTGCTGGCATTTTATCTTCTAACATCGCGATAATCTCAGCGTAATGTTCAGTACCTGGGTTTACTCGGTTTGCTACCCAACCAATGATCTCTAAACCATCATGTTGAATCGCCTCAGCCGTTAGCATTGCATGACTTAAACAGCCCAATTTAATGCCTACCACTAATACGACAGGCAATTTCTCTTGCTTAACCCAAGTAGATAAACAGTCATCTTTAGAAACAGGAACACGCCAACCGCCAGCGCCTTCAACCAATACTACGTCTGATTTAGCCTTTAACGCAGCTAAACCTTGAGACAGTACAGAGTAATCAATGACTACGCCTTCCGCTTCCGCTGCAATATGAGGTGATGAAGGCAATAGTAATGCATAAGGGTTTACTTCTTCGTAGCTTAATTCAACATTAGCAGCAGAGCGTAAATGGATTGCATCAGAGTTTTGAACGCCTTCGCCTTTGTCTTCAGAGCCCGCAGCTACAGGTTTGTATGCGGCTGTATTTAGCCCTTTCATATTTAATGCGTCTAAAATCGCTTTAGAAGAAACGGTTTTACCTACATCTGTGTCTGTACCTGCAACAAAAAATGCATCAATCATTACTTATAACTCCAAAGCCTACCTGATAAGTAGCAGGTAACTTATTCAATTCATTCTTAAAAATTTGATACGCTTCTTCTACTGCTAATAGCTTTTCTTTACTCAATAAACCTGAGTGGCGACCATTAGGTAAATGCGTTGCTCCAATTCCTTTTAAATCTTTCATTAAAGCAAGAGCAGAAGAATACGTCATCTCGACTGGCGTGCAGTCTAGTGTAAACTTGTTGCAATCAGATTGCGCTAACGCAAGGTTTACCATAGATGGAGTAATAAAATCGTTAACATGTTGATATGAATCAACCTTTGACCACGCATTTTTTAACTCAAACAGTGAGCCATCTAACAGAGTTGAAAATACAACCTTGCTTTTAGTATGAGTAACTCGATTCATTTCAGCCAGAGGAACGGATAAATCCTGACACCATTGCAACGCTAAACTTGAAATAACCGCGTCAAATTCACTATTAATAAACGGTAAATGCTCAGCATCCCCTTGAACATAACAAATATTAAGTTCACCACAACGTTCTTTAGCTTTATCTAACATCGATTGAGACAGATCAAACGCCACAACCTTTGCACCACGCTTCAACAACTGTTCACTGCAATAGCCCGTTCCGCAACCGACATCTAATATACGCAGCCCTGACAGATCTTGAGGCAAATAAGATAATAAGGTATCCGCCACCTGACGTTGAAATTCAGCCGAGCGATCATAGGTATTTGCCGCTTTACTAAAAGCCGCTTGAATAGCTTGTTTCTCTTGGCTTGGAGTCCAATTAAAGGCTTCTATGGCGACCGCTTGATTAACCATAACTCATCATCCTAATTTTGTTATTGCTTGTGTAAGCTGTGTAATGTCTTGTTGCGAGTGATTGGCACTTAACGTAATTCTTAACCTCGCAGTTCCTGTTGGCACGGTAGGCGGACGAATGGCAGTTGTCCACAATCCTTGATTTTTAAGTGCGGCAGAGACATTCATTGCTTTATCGGCTTCACCAATAATAATCGGTTTTATCGGCGTGTCTGTTTTCAGCGCTCCTGAAAAACCAGCTAGATCAGATTCAAATTGTTGATTTAATTCTTTGAGTTTTTCACGTCGCCATTCTTGTTGCTGGATCATCAATAAGGCATGAGATAACGCATGAGCTTGAGCAGGAGGCATTGCTGTTGAATAGACATGATGACGAGCAAATTGAACTAAGTAATCACCACATTCTTGATTACATAACACCGCGGCACCTGATAGACCAAACCCTTTACCAAACGTGACGACTAAAATATCAGGCGTAACTTGATACAAATCACAGCAACCTCGACCATTACTGCCTAACACTCCACATCCGTGGGCATCATCCACCATGAACCAAGCATTATTTTCTTTGACCACAGTGGCAATATCGGATAATGGGGAGAGATCACCATCCATACTAAATACACCTTCAGTCACCACTAAAGAAGGTGAATCACCACAAGCGTTTAATAATTTAGTTAAATGAGCAATATCGTTGTGTTTAAAACGTTTCATTGTCGCAGGTGACAATATACCCGCTTCCATTAATGATGCATGATTGAGTTTATCTTGCAGTAAGGTATCGCCTTTTTCAAATAATGAAAAAAGCACCGCTTGGTTAGCGCTAAAGCCTGAATTAAACAGTAATGCGCAATCAAACCCAAGCCATTCAGCCAGTTGAGATTCTAAATCGGCATGAGGTTTTGAGTAACCTGTCACTAATGGTGAAGCGCCACTGCCACAGCCATACAAAGAAAGCCCTTGTTGCCATGCTTGTGTTAACTCTGCACTGCCAGCAAGACCAAGATAATCGTTACCTGAAAAGTTAATGTAAGATTGGCCATCCACCACTAATCGAGATTGATTACCTTGCTCTATTACCGTTCGAGAACGATTCAGCCCCGCTTGCTTACGTTGAGTAAGTGCGGAGCTAATACGTCGATTAAACGCTCGCTTCATAGAATAGATCGTCTTTTTCAGGACGAGAAGCAACACGCTCAGCAACGCGATCTAATAATTCATGCTCTTGAACCACATCTGGTTTTTGCGCAACTTGTTGACTATTTACACCCAATTTTTTAAACAGTTGCATATCACTGTCTTCATCCGGGTTTGGTGTTGTCAGTAGTTTACAACCATAAAATACTGAGTTAGCACCGGCCATAAAGCATAAGGCTTGCATCTGCTCATTCATACTTTCACGACCTGCAGACAAACGCACAGCCGATTCAGGCATCATGATACGAGCAACTGCAATCAAACGGATAAAATCAAATGGGTCAACGTCTTCAGCATCCTCTAATGGCGTGCCTTTTACTTTTACCAGCATATTGACAGGAACAGACTCAGGATGCTGAGGAAGATTCGCTAATTCAACAAACAGACCCGCACGATCACTGTCACTTTCGCCCATGCCGATAATGCCACCAGAACAGATCTTCATTCCGGCATCACGAACATGAGATAATGTATCTAAACGATCTTGGTACGTTCGTGTTGTAATAATACTGCCGTAAAACTCTGGAGAGGTGTCTAAATTGTGGTTGTAGTAATCGAGACCCGCTTCTGATAATTCACCCGCTTGCTCTGAGGTGATCATCCCTAGCGTCATACACGTCTCAAGACCCATCTCTTTAACGCCTTTGATCATATCTAACAGATAAGGCATATCACGTTCTTTTGGATTTTTCCAAGCAGCACCCATGCAGAAACGGGTTGAACCTGAGTTCTTCGCTTTTTTCGCAGCATCCAAAACGCTTTCTACTTCCATCAGACGTTCACGATCAACGTCAGTGCGGTAATGAGCACTTTGAGGGCAATATTTACAATCTTCAGGGCAAGCGCCCGTTTTAATTGATAACAGTGTACTTACTTGTACATGGTTTGTTTGTTGATATTTACGATGTACTAATTGAGCATCAAAGATTAAGTCCATAAACGGCTTATCCATCAACACCTGTACTTCTGCTACTGTCCAGTTATGTCTCACTTCCACGTGTAAATTCCTTTCGTTAACATGCTATAACCATTGCTATTGCTAAGATCCGACCACTTTTGATTGTGCTTTTTGGTCTCTATTTATACTTGGCTAGTCTACGGTTAAACGATACACTGTCAACCTTAATAGATAGACAAAGTTTACAACTGGTGAATTAATGAACAATAGCGTCGATTTGGATTTTGACCGTCAGCACATTTGGCATCCATACACTTCTACTATAAACCCACTTTCTTGCTACCCTGTTACTCATGCTAATGGCGTACATCTCTATTTAGAAGATGGTCAAGAGTTGGTGGATGGAATGTCTTCTTGGTGGTCAACCATTCATGGTTACTGTCACCCTCACCTTAATCAAGCGCTTAAAGATCAAACCGATAAAATGGCACATGTGATGTTTGGTGGTATTACTCATCAACCTGCGGTCGATCTTTGTAAAAAACTGGTAGAACTTAGTCCCTCACGATTAGAGCAAGTCTTTTTAGCTGATTCAGGCTCAGTAGCCGCTGAAGTCAGCTTAAAAATGGCGCTGCAATATTGGCACGCCAAAGGCCAACCTCGATCAAAGTTCATTACTGCTCGTCACGGTTACCATGGTGATACCTTTGCGGCTATGTCAGTAACTGACCCTGATAATTCCATGCACGGTTTATATAAGGGTTTTTTACCGGAGCACTTATTTGTTGAATCTCCGACCAGTAAATTTGGTGGTGAATGGAACCCTAAAGATATTCTTCCATTAGAAAAGATGTTGGCTGAACGCCATGAAGAGATCGCCGCAATGATCCTTGAGCCTATTGTTCAGGGCGCAGGCGGGATGCGTCTTTATCACCCTCAATATTTAAAAGAGGTTCGTCGTCTATGTGATCAATACGGCTTACTGCTAATTTTAGATGAGATTGCGACAGGTTTTGGTCGAACAGGAAAACTGTTTGCCTGTGAACATGCCGATATTGAGCCTGATATAATGTGTATTGGTAAAGCGCTCACAGGCGGTTACATGACATTATCAGCAACATTAACCAGTAAAATTGTTGCCGATACAGTATGTAGTGGAGATGCTGGATGCTTTATGCATGGTCCAACCTTTATGGGAAATCCATTGGCTTGTGCTGTCGCTAATGCCAGTTTAGAGCTGATCCAACAAAATCATTGGCAGACTCAAACTAAACAGATTGAAACCTGCTTTTCAGAATTACTGCCTCAACTTAAAAAACACGATGTGGTTGCCGATATTCGATGGCTTGGAGCGATAGGCGTTGTGGAATTAACCACGCCTGTTGAGATGGAAAAAATACAAGCACATTTTGTCGAGCAAGGGGTTTGGATACGACCATTTGGTAAGTTGATTTATATGATGCCACCGTTTATTTCTCAACCTGAACATATTACTAAGTTGGTTAATGCCATTGATAGCGCATTAAGCGATCTATTTTAATTCAAAAGAGCAGGTTAAACCGACATAAAAAAACCGATACATTTAAATAAAAGTGCATCGGTTTTATGTGCTTTTAAACGTAAAATTCGTCGTTATTTAACTTTTGGTTCATTAGTAAAATCATCTTCTACTAGCTTGTAGATAATGAAAATAGCCAGTTCTAATAATGCGGTCAGCACCAAGCTCATGATCACGTAGCGCTCACTGAAAATACCAATACCATGTAGCACGGTTGATTGAATTACAAATGCACCAACAATACCTAAAATCAACAATTGTAAAAACTTAATGAACTTCAGCATGTAAATTCCTTCTTTATTATCATTGTCTTAAAAATAACTTTTACTAGAGTACACCAATTTAGTGACCACTCCATGGCTAACTTTCAATTTAAACCGCTCTTTCTTATATTTATGCCACAAAAATAGAATTATTCTGGTACCCAATGTGCATTTATCTTAGAAGTTAGAATATGATCTTCCCATGCGCCATTAATGTAGAGGTAATCTTTTGCTTCCCCTTCTTTAACAAAACCGAGCGCAGATAACACATTGCCACTTTTTTTATTATGAGGAATATACGCGGCCATGATCCGATGAAGGTGTTGAACCGTGAACATCCAATCCACCGTATGCTCTAGCGCACGCTGCATAATGCCATTTCCTTGATAATGCTCGTCAAGAGAATAGCCCACATGACCGGCGTGAAATGGAAAGCGAGTAATGTTACTAAAACTCACTGAGCCGATAATTTTCTTCTCCTGAGTATCGAGGATCACAAAATAAAACGCCAAATTATGCTTATGTAACTCAACCAATTGCAATAAACGTTGCTTCCAACCTTCAGCGGTAAAAAAAGAGTTCGCACGCTTGGGCTCCCACGGCGCTAAATGATGACGATTACGCATAAAGTAATTAGCAATCATCACAGAATCACTGCTTTTAATTAGACGAACTTGGTAATGATCAAACTCAAAATGCACATCCATGTCGTTCCCCTATTTTTTCCCTATTCCATAATCTCGCAATTTATTGGCTATCGCGGTATGCGAAACGCCTAATCGCTTAGCTAACTTACGACTTGAAGGAAAATCACCGTATAATCCAGTTAGGATCATTGATTCATACGATTTCATTATCTCATCCAATGTTCCATCTACATTGATATCCATCATACTTGCTGTTTTCGCTTCAGATATTGGCAGCATAAAATGAGAGGTCTCTAACTGATTTCTATCCATTTGAGTTAACGCTTTTAGTGTCGAGCTTTTTAGCTGGCGAACGTTACCCGGCCATGAATAACTGCGTAAATACTCATACACTTCTTCTGAAATAGAGGGTTTAACAATATTTAACTCTTTACATAACTGAGCAACAAAAAATTCAAACAAAGTCGCAATGTCTGAAGGGCGCTCACGCAGCGGCGGAATTTCTAAAAATAATACGTTTAAACGATAATAAAGATCCTCTCGGAACACGCCTTGTTCTACTAAGTCTAGTAGCTCTTTCTTACTTGCGCCAATGATCCCAACATCCACGTGGATCTCTTTTTCTTCACCCACTCGACGGAAATTCCCATCTTGAATAAAGCGTAACAGCTTGATTTGCAAGAGCGAGCTCATTTCACTGATCTCATCAAAGAAAACCGTGCCGCCATCCGCTTGTTCAATGATCCCCTTCTTACCTTCTGGCATATTGGGAAATGCACCTGGAGCGTAGCCAAACAATTCGGTTTCAGCGACATCATCAGGCATGGCTGCACAGTTAACCACCATGAAGGCTTTCCCTGAACGAATAGACGCATTGTGACAAGCACGCGCTAACATCTCTTTACCTGTACCTGTTTCACCTTGGATCAATAATGATTGATCAATATCGGACAATTTTTTTGCCTGCGAGATTAACGTTTTATATTTCGTTGATGATCCAACAAAATGCTCAAAGCCAAGATTCGATGACTCTGGAATGAATGGACGAGCCAGTGTTGAATCCATAGCGGGCTTAATTATCACCACTGCGCTAGCTAAGATCGAGGTGTTATCATCATCAGTAATATATACAGGCATGATTTCCATCACGTAATTCATGCCTTCAATATCCATAGACTCTCGCTGACGAACACGGGACTCTTCTAACCAATACATCACATTAAAATTTGGTAATAATACATTCGCTGGCTCACCAATGAGTGCCTCTTTATCTCTATTAAATAAAGACGCGACTGCCTGATTCGCATTATCGATTTTCCCTTTAAGGTTAATCGCAAATACCGGATCAGGTAAGGTGCTTAATACAGCGAGTAATTCCATATTACGACGTTCACTTGGTAAAAATGGAATTTTACGAACATCAATAACACCCTCTATTCTTCGAATTTTTGCCATTAATTGACTAAACTCATCAAAAGCGACTTCTGGAAAATTAAGATAGATTAACCCGGCTTTATTAATCTCAATATCTCGTAAATCAATATTCTGAGACGCGAGAATATCTAGTAATTCACGGGTTAGACCTAATCGATCTTTACATTGCACTTCAAGACGCACAAAAATTCCTCAAATAATAGGTGTCACTAAATGTTTACACCAGTTTGCGTTAGAGAAAAAAAAGAGTCAAGAAACAAGTGATCCAAATGTGCATTTCAACCGTTTAATTTAGAAAGGAACCTAATGGAGAAATAATAATGACGATTAATATTGGGATAAGCTCCTGTGTTATTGGAGAAAAAGTCCGTTTCGATGGCGGTCATAAACATAATAAATTTGTCGAAAAAGTACTTTCTCCTTATTTTAATTACATACCTATCTGCCCTGAAGTAGGGAGTGGGATGTCAGTGCCTAGACCGACAATACGCCTCATCAGTAATGAAGAACGCATCGCTTTGGTTGATTCTAAAGACTCTGCATTAGACTATACAGACTCTATGCTTAACTTCGCGAAACAAACGGCGAACCATTTAAAAACAGCTGAATTATGTGGCTATATTGTTTGCGCTAACTCCCCTAGTTGCGGTATGGAGCGCGTTAAGGTTTACAGTAAAAACAATGCCACCAAAAATGGAGTCGGACTTTACACAGGGGTCTTAATGGAACAAATGCCATGGTTACCCGTTGAGGAAGATGGCCGACTTAATGATCCTGTATTGAAAGAAAATTTTATTACTCGAGTTTTCTGCTTACATGATCTTTATCAATCCATGGAAGGGGAACCAACAGCAGGTAAAATCATTGCCTTCCATTCTCGTTATAAATATACCTTGATGTCTCACTCAACCGCTGGCTATAAAGCACTTGGGCAACTTGTTGCTAAGGTTGCAGAATATGATATTGAGGCGTTTTTTACTCTTTATCGCACGCAATTAATGCAAACCATGTCGATACGCGCAACAAGAAAAAATAACACGAATGTGCTGATGCACTTACAGGGATATTTCAAAAAAGAGCTGGATTCCCCTCAAAAGCAAGCGCTTGCTCAATTAATTCAAGAATACAATCAAGGCATATTGCCTCTGCTGTCTCCTATTACACTAATTAAGCATTATCTTAGCTTGCACAATAACGACTATTTAAAACAACAATCGTTTCTAGACCCGTACCCTCAAGAACTGAGATTACGCTATGGATTATAAACCAACAATGCAGTGCGTTTGGTTTCGTAATGATTTAAGAGCGGCGGATAACCCTGCGTTATCTGCTGCTCTTGCTAATCAAGCCCCTACTGTCGCTATTTTTATAGCCAATGAATTGCAATGGCAACGACACAATAAAGCCTCAATTCAAATTGATTTGATAAAGAGGCGCTTACTTGAGCTTGAAAAAGAGCTTCACTCATTAAATATTCCCTTGCTGGTTTTATCCTGTCCTTGGTTCAAAGATGTACCACTACAGCTTCGCACATTGTGTAAAGATCTTGGTATATCAACTCTATTTGCTAATAAAGAATATGAGGCTGATGAATTAAGCAGAGATGCCAATGTTGTAACACAACTGTCTGATGTTCAATGTGTTTTTTATGACGCAAAATGTGCCGTAGAAGTTGGCAAAGTACTGAATAAAACTCACCAGCCTTATAAGGTTTTTACGCCCTTTAAAAAAGCGTGGAGAGAGTACTTTTATCAACACTTCCCAACCATTGAAAAAGTGACAGTTTCAGTTGAGTTATCGACTCCTCAATTGAACTCACTGCAGCGTTATAGTGAGAAAGATTTTACCAACTCTATTAGTAATGAAAGTAAGGCGTGGTCTGTTTCAAATAAAACGATACTTAATACCATGCGTCAATTTTGTCGTGAAAAATCACAGCGATATAATGACCAACGAGATTACCCAGCAATAGAAGGGACAAGTCAACTTTCTCCTTATTTGGCGATTGGTGCAATTTCAGCAAAGCAATGTATTTTACGTTTGCACTTAGAAGCGAATAACCAATTAACTCAGGGGCAAGAGATTTGGCTTGATGAGTTAATTTGGCGTGAGTTCTATACTCACCTACTTCATTTTTATCCGTTGTTATCTAAAAACCACGCATTTTTGAGTTTTGATAAGTACATTAAATGGAATAACAACAGAGATAAATTTGAGCAATGGTGTAAAGGTGAAACAGGGTTTCCTATTGTTGACGCTGCCATGAAACAACTCAACAATACCGGTTGGATGCATAATCGCTTACGCATGATCACTGCCAGTTTTTTAGTCAAAGATTTACACATTGATTGGCGCTGGGGCGAGCAGTACTTTATGTCAAAACTTATTGATGGTGACTTTGCATCGAATAATGGAGGCTGGCAATGGTGCGCATCAGTAGGCTGCGACAGTACGCCTTATTTCCGCATATTTAACCCAACAACACAAAGCGAACGCTTTGATAATAATGGTATATTTATTAAACATTGGCTACCAGAGTTAACGGAACTAACAGGAAAACTATTGCATCAACCCGATAGCAAACCCCTATTGAAACCTGATAATTACCTAGTTCCTATCATTGAACACTCAGTACAACGGGTAAAGACATTAGATATCTATAAACACGCCAAAGCTCAGGATGTTGCAAGTTAACCATAGCAAGTATTATGATGGTCTCATCTGTTATTAAGAGTTGTATTAATTGATGTCTAATTCACTGCCTTTTATTCTTGCTGGACCTATGGTTCGAAAAACGACTGCTCATGAAATTAACCTATGGTTATCTACCTCTAAACCATTACATGGTCGAACTAAGATCAGTACTAGCAGTGATGAGTACGAGTTTGAGGTAACGCAAGAACAAGGCATTCAATTAGGCCAATACGCTTGGGTTTATCTTTTGCGCTGCCAAGCTGATTTCCCGATTAATCAACGTATCGAATATGATATCGACACTCAAGATGGCTTATTGTCACAGTTGGTTCCCGACGCATTATATGATAATGAATCTTCTTTTACCTTACTCATAAAAGACAAGGCTGATTATGTCTTACATGGTTCTTGTCGTAACCCTCACTATGCCAGTAAAGACAGCTTGGTTATCGCAAACCAACAGCTAAAAACACAAGCCCTTGAAGAGAGATCCGCTTTGTTGATGATGAGTGGCGATCAGATCTACGCCGATGATGTGGCTGGGCCTATGTTGCATGCCATTCAACAGATTATCCCTCAATTAGGATTATTTGAAGAAACACTAGCTCACCCAGAGTTCAGTAAAGATGCTGAGTTATATGCACATCCTCATAATTTGTATTACAGAGATAAGATCTTGCCACATTATGTCGAGAGGAATAATTTTTTATCTCGCTGTAGTCTGTATCAAACTCGCCCTATTTTCAGCTCAACAAAGCATGAAAACCATTTAATGAGTATTGCTGAGTTTTTTGTCATGTACTTACTTGTATGGTCTCCTACTTTGTGGAAGCGCATTACTCTGCCAAACTCATTGCCTAATCTAGAACCAAAATGGCAAAAAATATGGCAAGAAGAAAAAAAGCAGATCGATCTTTTTGTTGCAGGCTTAAACGATGCACAGCAACTGTTTGCGCATATACCGACTTACATGGTTTTTGATGATCACGATATTACCGATGATTGGAACTTAACTATTGGGTGGGAGAATGCTGTAAATGGTGATCCTCTTGCCTCTCAAGTCATTGGTAATGGCTTAATAAGCTATTTTCTGTGTCAAGGTTGGGGTAACAACCCAGAGCAGTTTGATGAAGCGTTCCTAACATCATTCAGAGCGTTATTTGCCAATTACGACAACGTACAACATCATAAATTAATTTGGCAGCTTACGCGCTTTGAGCAGTGGCATTACTCTATCCATACAACACCTAAAATCGTGGTGTTAGACACTCGAACTCGTCGTTGGCGCTCAGAATCCAATACCAATAAGCCCTCTGGTTTGATGGACTGGGAGGCTTTGCTCGATCTACAACATGAGCTAATTAATCAAGAATCGATCATTATTGTCTCAGCAACACCAATATTTGGGGTTAAGTTTATTGAGGCGCTACAAAAAACCATGACGATACTTGGAAAACCATTAATGGTTGATGCCGAAAATTGGATGACTCATCCAGGCTCTGCCAATACCCTGCTGAGTATTTTAACTCACCCCAAAACGCCACAAAATTTTGTGATCTTATCAGGTGATGTTCATTATTCATTTGCTTATGATATTAAGCTACGTCACAGCAAGTCTAGCCCAGATATTTACCAGATCACTTGCAGTGGCTTTAAAAATGAGTTTCCCAATAAGCTATTACGCGTATGTGATTTTATGGACAGAGTGCTTTATAGCCCGCATTCACCATTAAACTGGTTTACGAAGCGTAAGAATTTATTAGTCACCAAACGAGATCCATCCGTTACCAATAACGATAAGCTAATTAATAAAAGTTCAATTGGGGAGTTAAGATTGGATGAAAAAGGCAAGCCAACACAGATATCTATTCTGACTGCAGAAGGAAAATCTATCTCGTTCTTGCCTAAGTAACCTCATTAAATGCGTAGATTACGCTGAAGGTTAGTGATTAATCGTTGAGGGTATTGTCTAGGTTACTCTCAACATCCATTGAAATATGGAAATACAGGCCCGCTTCAAATGCATCTAGCCACTCAAGTTCCACTTCTTCACGATATTTTGTTTTTTCCAGATTGTTATTACTCATCATTATTTCCTTATTTGAGTTTACTTCTAACTCTCCGTTAGATAAATCTTACATCAATCTAAATAAAACCAATTCCAGGAATTTCATTGATATAAGGCTTTGATTATACAGATATCGAATTACAATACTGTGACAATAGTGCACAATTTCTTAAACCGTATTGACTGTATGTCATTATTCTAACAATCACACATTGCTACATAACTGGGAATGATTATTATTTAGATTGATAATATTAACTATTTAATCTAATCTATAAGTCTGTTAGTTAATGAATTTTTTTATTATGAAATCCACTGTTCTATTTTCTCTTACTGCTGCTCTTTTGTTATCAGGTTGCAGTCAACAAATTCAACCAAAATCAGCCCCCTCTCAAGAGATCGCTAGCTTTTATGATTATCAATTGCTATCACCAGCAGGATCTTTGCTATCTCTAAACAATTTACCTCAAGAAATCGTTGAAGCTGATGTGATTCTTGTTGGTGAATGGCACACTCATGCTGGCATCCATCGCTTTCAAACCGATTTATTCAAACAACTCTCCGCAACAAACCTTAAATTAGCGCTATCTATGGAGCAGTTCAGTCGTGATAAACAGACAGTTGTGAATGAGTACTTAACCGGGGGAATTGGCGAACAAACGTTAATATCTGACGCTAACGCATGGCCTAATTATGAAAGTGATTATCGTCCATTAATTGAAATTGCAAAAAAAGAAGAACGTGACGTAATCGCTGCAAATGCCCCAAAATCAATCGTAAAATGCATTGGCCAACAGGGTATTCGTTATTTAGATAAACTCGATATTGATGAAACATCATGGTTAGCTACAAACATCGACCTTGCTGATTCTCCTTATAAATCAAAGTTTTTATCTTCTATGCATCATGGTGATGAAGAACAAACTCAGAAACAATTTGCAGCTCAAATGACGTGGGATGTCACAATGGCGGAAAGTATCGTTAATTACTTAACTTCACACCCTAAAGCGCAAGTAATGCATATTGCAGGAAAATTTCATATTGAAAATGGCCTAGGTACTGCGGCACAAATCACCAAATTAAACCCAAAACTTAATGTTGTTGTTATTACTCCAATTGAAAAAGTGATTAATGAAGGCTCTGACTATCAATTAAAAGTATTAGCGCCACCAAAACGTTTTGTAAAACAAGAAAATATGATGAAAGCATATAAAACGATTAAAAATCGTAACAATGATCTTATTTGTAAATAATTAGCGAATAAGAAATAAAAAACCACTCACTTCGACGAGGGAATTAAAGTGAGTGGTTTTGGCTTGGTGTCATGTTTCATTTCAAGGTAGTTTTACTTTTATTTTCGGATAACAAGTACGACTTCACCAACTTGTACACCCCATTTATAAATAACAGTTTGGTTTATCACAACATTATCTGAGATTTGATAAATCCAATCATCAAATTCAACGTTATATTCTGAATCATCAACATTTAATACCATCGCATATTTCCAATTAAGTGCATTTCCTGCACTTACGCCACTGGCTTGCTCTGGGATATCATTAGCCGTTCCTGTGTAGCTGTTCTCTCCTATTTCTTGGATAACCCAAGTTCGGTTTTGTTTTTCACCATCACTGAATAAGAATTGCTCATCCAAGGTCAGTGTTTTGTCATTCCAACTGGCTTGTAGATCTGCAGTAAAGGTTCTTATTACTCGGCCATTAAAACCTTTTACTATCCCCTCTGCTTTTAAATCACCCTGAAAAAATGAAGTCATCGAAAACACTGGCTTATTATCCGCATAATCATTAATGTCCTGCGAAGAACAGCCTAATAAAATAACGCTAACGATAAATACGAGAATTATTTTCATTATTTTTCTCCTATTAATTCAAGGCGTAATTCAGGGTAAGTGGTTTTTTCAGACACCCAAATATCAAGGAACAGTTGAGAAAAATCTTTACTTGCGATTTCTCCAATCGGTTTATCATTTAGAAAAAACTGATTATTCCCTATCTCATCAATGCTAAAAACCAATTTATCTTCAGGTTTTACATCTGGAAATACTTGCTCTAATTCAAGCAGCCACGAATCTAAATCAGGGTGTTTAATTGATTGCTCTTCCCATTGCTCTTTAGTCGCTTTAATTAAATTTTCTTTAGTGATGTTACGGTAATATTCAATCTCAAGCGCCTGTGGATATTGACCATACTGAAATTTTCCTGAACTGGTAAAAAGTTGTGCCTCATACACTGAGATTAAAAACCATGACAGTTCTGATTTACCACTACTTTGCAAACCTTGTAACGGCGCGGCTACGACACTATTTATTGTTAACAGGCTTACTATTGTGAGTATATTCATCAATGTTCTCATAACTCTTTCCCTCATTATTTATTCTTGCTCTTAAGCGTCTTTGAATAATAATAAATACGGGTAAGTTAACTGCCCAGATCACTCCAATTGAAAATAAAGTTATTTGATATGAATATGAGAAATCCACAGCGCCTAATCGATGACCTGCTAAATAGTTTAATGGCCCAGCAATCGCACCAAGTAAAGCAATTAAACCAAGATGAAAGCGTGATAACCACCCTAAACTGTGTTTAATAGCGAAACCAAAATGACACCATAATAAAATAAGCCAAACAGGAATAAGTGCATTATTTGGAAATTGGTAAACACCTGTAAATGACAGAAATACATCGCCAAAAACACCTAACATCGAAATAAAAATGAGTAAATAAAAGTCTACTTTTCTAGTTGGTGATACTAAAAGGTGAAGTAATATTGAAACCAATAAAAAAGGTATCGCTTGCTGTTGATAAAGGATCACAGAAAACCAAACCAATTGAAACCAAACTGCATTAATGAAGGGGAAATAACGTGACATTGAAGCCTCCTACAATACCAACCTAAATATCTTATTATTAAATAAGTTACCTAGATTGGTATTAATATAAATAGCGGTTAACTAACACACTCCATGTTGTGGTTTAGCAGCGACAAGATGAACCGTACTGATTTTACGTTCTAGAAATCCCCCTTCGCAGTAACAAAGATAAAATTTCCATAACCTGATAAAGTCATCGCCATAACCCATTTGTTTTAGCTCTGCTGCCGACTTATCAAATCGTTGGTACCAGTGATTCAAGGTTTTAGCGTAATCTAGACCGATATCATTTAACGAGGTGATCACCATGTCGGTATTCTCTGCGACTTTATTCGCCATGACACTAACTGAAGGCAGGCAACCTCCAGGGAAAATATAGCGTTGAATGAAATCGACACTCTTACGATAACTATCATAACGTTGATCTGAAATAGTGATCGCTTGAATCAACATTTTACCTTCTGGTTTTAAGTGACGACTACATACATCAAAAAAGGTACTTAAATATTCATGTCCAACCGCTTCGATCATTTCAATTGACACTAACTTATCGTATTGACCCTCTAAGGTTCGATAATCTTGCTTTAATAATGTTATAGAATCTTCTAACCCTAAAGACTTTACTTTTTGCTCTGCGTATTCGTATTGCGCATCAGATATCGTCGTTGTTGTGACTTTTACACCATAATTTTGTGCGGCATAAATGGCTAATGCCCCCCAACCGGTACCAATCTCCAGTAACGTTTCTCCTGGTTTAAGCTCTAAACGCTCACAGATTGTTTGCAGTTTAAATAACTGTGCCTCTTCAAGATTAGCATTCGCATTTGGATAAATAGCACTTGAATAAAGCATCTCTTTATCAAGAAACGTTTTATACATTTCATTACCCAAGTCGTAATGAGCAAGTATATTTTTCTTTGAGCCTTGCTCTGTATTTTTATTTCGCTTGTGATTAAGTAAATCAAAGAACTGAATAATCTTACTAAATCGGTTCTCTACTCTATCCAATACACCTTGTTCACGACCTAATACTTGAATTACTTTTGTTAAATTAGGGCTTGTCCACCACCCTGCAACATAGGCTTCACTTGCACCAATTCCACCACCAAATAATATTTTTCTGTATGCTTCCATATTATGAATTTCAACAACAGCAGCTAAAGTCGTATCTTTATTACCTAAAATAACTTGTCCTAACTCATCATTAATCGTTAGTGATGCTTGTGTCATTTTTGCTAAATAGTCGAGTAACACTTTACGCGTCGTTTTATCTATCCAGCTCACTGGCTTCGTTTCATTTTTTTGAATTGCTGATACGTTCTGATTATTCAACATCGCTGTTCTCCTTAATTCTTTGGATAAGGCACGAAGGGGATCCGTTTTAAAAATAATTTCAGTGCCTGCCAGTAAATTCCATATACTATCTTTACGGTCATCATAGGGATTGAGATCACTTGTTGTTGAATATTTTTTGCTGAAAGTGATTTTCGTGTCATGGCAATGGTTGCATCAAAGATCTTCTCTTGCTGCTCTATGCCTCTGTTTTCTAAATGGAGAGATAGGTGTTTGTTTGGCTCTTTGATCATCCAATAATATTTCATATCAAGGTTTAAAAAAGGAGATACATGAAAGGTTTTATCTATCACTTTATCAGATTTCATCTTGATCAAATAATAGTGCGTTTGGTTCCACGGAGTATTACTCACCTCCGCTAACAAATACGTTAACTGGTCATTTTTATCGTAACAATAATACAAATTGATAGGGCTAAAATAGACACCAAAACAACGAACTTGGCCGACAAATAGTACCCGTGTATTTAATGCATCACCGCCTAGCTCAGCGACTTTATTCCATACAGAATTCTTTAGTGGTTCCTCCTCTTCACCTAAGTAATCACGGCGATTAAAAGAGAGGGCTGAAAATTTGTTTTTTTTAAGCCAACCGATGGATTCAAACTCCTCTAACTCATCCAAATCGAGGGCGAGAAAAAACATCTCATAACTAAAGCTATGCGCTCTAGTTTGAAAGCGTCTGTGTCTCACCTCTCCATGATAAAGACAAGAATGCGTCATAAACTTAATCCAAGTCGCTGACAAACATCTAATGCACTTCTAACTCCATCTTCATGGAATCCGTTATACCAATAGGCACCAACAAAGTGAGTATGATTATGCCCACAAATTTCATTTCGACGCTGCTGTGATGAGATAGTATCTGCATTAAATACTGGGTGATCGTATTTATATGTCCCTAAAATCTTACTTTCATTTATGAGTGGCGAGTTATTTAAGGTGACACAAAACGTCGTATCTTCGGTGTTAAGCCCTTGTAATATATTCATATTATAAGTAACGCTTGATGGCCTATTTTTATCTGTAACATCAAGGTGATAATTCCACGCTGCCCACGCACGCTTTTGCATAGGTAACAAGGTTTCATCCGTATGTAACACCACTTCATTCTCTTGATAGGTAAGCTTAGATAGCACCTCTTTTTCTCGGTTGGTGACATCCGTTAACATCGCTAAGGATTGATTGCTGTGACAAGCTAAGATCACTTCATCAAATTCATGAACCTCTGTATTTTTTATGGTTAATAATACGCCCTCGCTATGACGAGAAATCCCTGTTACTGGGCTATTTAAATGAATGTTATCTTTAAAACGCTCGATTAAAGGGGATATATACGAAAATGAACCATTAGGGATTACATACCATTGCGGACGATTAGCAATATCTAACAATCCATGATTATGGAAAAATCGAATGAAGAAGTGCAATGGAAATGCCTTCATATCTTGCAGGCTAGATGACCAAATTGCTGCACCCATAGGCAAAATATAATGCTCAGAAAAATAGGTACTATAACCATCATTATAAAGCATATCGCCTAATGTACTATCAGTATCAATATGCTCCCTTCCCCATAGTTCTTTACACTGCTTGTTAAAGCGTAATATTTCACTGATTAATGACAAAAATTTAGTATTAAAAATATTAGATCGCTGTGCAAATAATGTATTTAGATTATGCCCATTATACTCAAGGCCTGATATCACATTTTTAACACTGAAACTCATTTCACTCTCTTGGCCTTTAATTCCAAGTTGCGAGAGCAATTCGATAAAATTAGGGTAGGTTCGGTCATTAAAAACAATAAACCCGGTATCAATGTCCCACTCTTTCCCTTCTGCTGTTACTCGCTTAGTTGCTGTATGACCTCCAATATAATCATTAGCTTCAAACAAGGTGACATGATATTTACGACTGAGTACGTAGGCACACACTAGCCCTGAAATACCACTTCCTACTATTGCAATTGTCTTCATTATCGTTTCATCCTTAATGCGACCCACTGCCAAATACGATCAGGCAAACTGCCCATAACAATTAGAAAACTCGTAAATGGAAATGGAAAATGAATATGTTTTTTATTTTTGGTGATGCCACTAATGATGTGCGATGCCGCTTGGCTTACTTCAATCAACATTGGCATTGGGAAATCATTTTTATTGGTTAATGGGGTTTTAACAAACCCTGGAGCAATCACACTTATGGTTAAGCGCTCTGCTGGAATGTCTAATTGCAAAGACTTTGCAAGATAATGGATCGCCGCTTTACTGGCTCCATAGGCTTCAGCTCGTTGAAATGGAACATAAGAAGCACTTGACCCCATTAGCGCAAGATGAGCCCCATACTTCATCTTTGCTATCAATACCTGCAAACAATAACCTATTGAAATGACATTGGTTTGAATGACTCGCTCGAACAAAGCGGCATCAAAATGCTCTGCATTATCGATGTATTCGCAGGTGCCTGCATTCAAAATGGCAATATCTAACGATTCAATATCATTAAGTGAAGTTAAAATTGATTGACTATCGGTTAAGTCAAAAGATACTTCCATCAATTGCAACTTCTGCTTTGCTTCCAATAAAGCTTCTGATTCTTCATAAGCACTGAAGTTTCGACCACAGGCATATACTTTATCTCCTTGTTTTAGATAAGCGTGAACAAGAGATAATCCTATGCCTGACGTTGCTCCTGTAATTAAAACTGTTTTCATGATTGCACCCTCTTTTTGATGAATTTCACCATTGGGCCAATAATTGGAAGGTGCTCATAAAGCATCTGTCCCATATCAATATAATCACGATGGTAATGCACTTTGTCGGTGAATTTTATGAGCGTTGTTCCGTCAACCGTGATTTGCTCTCCTTTATTTATCTTAGGATGAATATAGCGCATCGTCCAAAAAAGAGAGGCTTCCCCCCCTGTTGGGGTTTCTTTTTCAACAACATGGTGAATATGGAAATGACACTCTTTTAAATTACTATAGAGGTGTTCAAAGTAACTTTCGAGATCGTTTAATCCGTTGATTTCATGCACTGCATCAATAAATTGGATGTCTTGTGAATAAAGATCAGCTAAGTAATGAAGAGTCTGCTTATTTAGATCTCCATATAGTTTTATGAACCTTTCAACAAAAGGAGAATAGATCATCATGTGCGTCCTTGTGTTAGTGCAGTGAGCCATTATTTAATTCATGCTCACTGCCAATACCTTTATCAGTGATTACTTATAGATACGTAACCACTGATAAAATGGTTCACTTCCTGTGACCATTAATACAATAAGCCGCCAATGGGATTAAATAATTTACTCAATCCTTTTGTAAAATGAAGCGGAGCATTTTGAACCGTATAACACAAGCAACCTTCAGTCGTTTTGGGGCTGTGTTCGTGTGAGGCGTCTAACCAAATGAAATCACCTTTTTGATAATAACCAGATTCATCTTCAAAACTGCCATCAAGTAGTAAGGTCAACTCAAAACCTTTATGGGTATGATTTGGGATCTCTCCTCCTGCTGCGATATGCAATAGGTTTGATCGTGTGTTTAGCTCTTCAATAAGTCGAGCTCGGCTCACTGCACCTAATTGATTCCATTTCAAGTCATCATAGCGATGCAATAAATACGGTACTTCAAATGTTTTATCAGCAATAGAGACATGATATGCCGGTGTAGACATAAGATAAGAATCGTCTGTATCTAATTGCATAATGCTATCCAACATTGTTGTGTAGTCAATCGTTGGTTCATTGCTTGCTGTGTACATAGTCTGGGTGTTACTTTGCCATGTCATTTTTGCTAACTCTTGACTGATAGCCTCAACCTTGTTTTTACATTCTGAGCACAACTCACAATGTAGAGACACCGCAACAGAAAGAGACTCCGGTAATTCACCATTGGCATGAGAACGCAACAGCTCATCGCTTGGATGGTAAGTAATATTAGTCATTCTCATACTCCTGTCTTAATTTACTCAATGCTAGGCGTAGTCTGGATTTTATCGTCCCTATGGGCTGGCCAAGGTGCTCTGAGAGTTCATGTTGAGTTAGCCCTTGAATATACAAACCTTCAACAACCACTCTTTGTGCCTGTGGTAGCAAACCTATTAAATGATGTAACTGTTTTGACTCTAACCAGTCGGTTTCTTTTGTTTCTACTTGCTTATCAAATAGTGGCCATAAATCACTACTGATTGTATCTTCCTTATTTGATTGCATTTTACGCAACATATCAAAGCTGTGATTACGCATGACGGTAAAAATCCAACCAGATGCATTCCCTTTAGCCTGATTAAATAATCCCGCCTTTCGCCACACTAGCGTCATGGTTTCTTGAACCAAATCCATAGCCAAAACCGGATCATTAAATTTTTTAATTCCGTAGGCACGGATTTTAGGCGCAAACCAAGAGAATAACTGTGAAAATGCCACTTTATCTTGAGTTTCGCCCACCAGATTTAACCAAGAATCTAGCTTGGCGACATCCTCTTCATTTTGTATCGGCTTATAACTAGAGTTCAATCGACTGCTCACTTCTATGTGCTGAGTTTGCATATCTACCTCCATAATAATTTAAAACTACTACGGAAGAGATTACTATTTGGATCACTCTGTAAACTATAGACCGTTTTAATTTGTTATATCTTGAATTAATACACAGAATTCAAAGCTCACTCTCAAATAAAAACAATGGTGTTTATTACGTTTATTTTTATCAAAGAAACAAGATGTTAACTTATGTGATTTAGTGGTAAATATAGCTAAAAAAACTGACTCTTTTCATTGTTCATGCATCAACAATAACTTAATATGAAAATTAACATTAATATGAGTAAAAGCTAACGATAATGATTAAATGGATTTTGATTGCCCTGCTTTGCGCTTCAAACACCGCTTATGCAAATACATTAGGTGATCCTGTTAAAGGTAAATTAAAAGCGCCAAGCTGTATTTTTTGCCATGGTGAAACAGGAAAAGCAATGAATTCAAGCTACCCTAATTTAGATATGCAAAATGAAATGTATTTATATAGCTCAATGAAGTCGTATCAAAATGACGAAAGAAAGGGCCCCCTAGCACAAATGATGAAGGCCCAGTTACAACGACTCAATGATCAAGATTTAAAAGATATTGCTGCGTTTTATGCCAGTGCATCTAATAACGAAAATAAGTAATCTATTTCATCTATGGTGTTGTAGTGCATAAATCCAATCCGAACAACACCACCACACGCTTCTAGATTTAACTGCTTAACTAAGCCAAGCGCATAAAAATGCCCATTCCATACACACACATTATGCAAACCTAACTCTTTAGCTACTACTTCTGGTGTATGGTCTTGAAGTCGAATAGCAAACGTTGGTGTCCGATTAATGCAATTTTCAGGATCACTAATACCAAACAATGAAATCCAAGGCCTACTCTCTAATTTATTTAAAAAATAGTGCGTCAATGCTAATTCATGTTGCTCGTACTGAATAAAACTAGAGATAAGCCTTTCTCGTAAACTCGCCTCTTTTGCTCCCCATTGAGCCAAATACTTAATAGCTGCTGTAACGCCAGCCAGCCCTTCAAAGCTTTGTGTGCCCGTCTCAAATCGGCCTGGTCCTATATTTGTGGCAGGTTCAACTTTATATGGCGAAAGCATTTGTAACCATTTGGTAGACACATAAGCAATACCGACATGGGGGCCAAAAAATTTATACGCTGAGCAGGCTAAAAAATCACAATCAAGATCTTGCACATCAATTAAATGATGAGGGGCGTAGTGAACAGCATCAACATACACCATCGCATCAACACCATGTGCAGCGTTAATCATCGACTTCACATCCACTAAAGATCCTGTGGTATTAGAAGCATATGTCGTGGCAACCAACTTGGTTTTATCAGACAGTAGCGAATAAAAATGATCCATATCTAATGTGCAATCAGTGGTATTAACTCGAACTTGGTGAACAATGACCCCTTTATCTTCAGCGGCTTGCTGCCAGCTTGATACGTTCGAATAGTGATCCAATGCCGTAACTATGATCTCATCCCCCACTTTCCATTCTCGGCTTATCGCTCGACTTAGCTGAAACGTCAACGAAGTCATATTAGCCCCAAAAACAATATTGTTACCGCTTGGTGCATTTACTAACGCAGCACAAGAAGAGCGAGCATTATCCATCACATTATTCGTTATTTGGCTTGAAAAAAAATGGCCCCCTAGATTGGAGTTAGAATAACCAAGGTATTCTGTCATCGCAGTTAGCACAGAATTGGGGACTTGAGAGCCTCCAGGGCCATCTAGAAATACAACCAGAAGCTCATTAGTTGTTTGCGCTAAAGATGGAAATTGCGAACGGGCTTGCTCAGGCGTGAAAGTCATTAATATTATCCTTTGCGGTTAATACAAATACATCCATATGCCCTTCATGACCTTGTTCAATCAATCGAATTGGCTTTCCGTTGTGCCATAGTTTTCTATCATCAACCATAGCGACTTCACCATCTTCTAAAATTTTTCTAAAAAACGGTTCTTCATTTGAATCTTTGTATACAAGTAATTCCCCTCCTTCGATGTTTGAACGATCAATACCAATCAAAGCAATATGGTCGAAACCATCCTGATGAACACCTTCAGGGGCAATTTGGGTTTCTTCATAAATCGCGGCAATGCGCATTTGATGTATTTCAATCTCTTGCCCATTTGGTAAATGATTAAGATCCATAAAGACCTGACACATTTCAGCCATACCTTCACTGTGCAAAATATCACTTTCAATACCTTCAAACTCACGCATGACATCACCTTGATAATGGTTAATCTCTTCACTCTGCACAAAATTATGCTTATTCGTTTCCACCACTTTCTCGTTAACCATTCTAATAACAGAATAACGTCTTAAGCGGAAGTTACCATCTGCATGCAACGTTTTAGGTAATCCAGAAAATGAAGGTGCGAGTTGATGAACCGCAGCATGACTTAACTGTGTCAGCTGCAATGTTGTACCGTGTGAATGTAACATGATGCCTCCTGCAGTAAATTTACAAATTATTTACATATTTATTATTTACGCAGAAATACTGATAAATCAAACTACACAGTGCTTTACTTCGCACAAATTTAAAAATTCAACATATATGTTTATATATTAAATCCAAATCAAAATTAAATACCAACAACCTTTTATGTTAATTAACTAAATTAGAACTCTTCACTAAAAACACTATAACTAATTGATTTTACTTACCACTCTCACTCTGCACTTGTTTGTTCCACAATAAAACAAATAGCATCGTCATCGTAATCACTAAATAAAAGAAACCTAAACTATTTTGATCTACTACCCAATATTTGACCAAATAACCTCCAAGTAATCCTGCTAAACACATTTGAACAGAACCTGACAGTGCCGAAATCGTACCTACTTTTTTAGTATGTGGTGCTAATAATAAATTAATAGAAAGTGGGGTTGAAATCCCTTGGGCCACAGCAAGTAACGTAAAGCCAAAAACCAATGAAAATAGCGATGTTTCAAGAATAACCAAAGATAAGCCTGATATTGTCATTATCCCGAGCGCTATTCCCATCAATTGAATAACACTACAGCGTTTATTTAAACTATTGAGAATAAAGCTACCAATCATGAGCCCCGCCGATGGAATGATCATCACTTGACCATATTCGGCGGCCGTTAATCCTAGTCCATCTTGCAGTAAAAATGGCAATAAAGAGACAGAAACTAAGCTACTTAAGTAACTTACCCAGTTTAAACTCGCACTGGAGATCACCTGAGCATTACCAACAAGAGAACCGTAATCTCGTAATGTTTGTCCAAAGCTGAATTTTTGCGGTTTATATGGAAGTGTTTCAGGTAAAATAAAGTAACCAATAGCTAAGATACTCATTAAATAAATAAGCACAAAACCAAATACCCACTGCCAACTAAAGTGCCAGGCTATCCAACCGCCAATCACAGGTGAAAGAATCGGTAAGATAGAAGCTGTTATTGATATATAAGACATAGCCTTGGTTAAATGATATCCGCTATAACTGTCTCTTAATACACTTCTCCCAAGAACTGATGCACTACCTGCCCCAAGCCCTTGGAGTAGTCGTCCAAACACTAACACTGTAAAATTATCTGTCATTGAAAAGCATAACACGGTACCTAACAAGTAGATCCCCTGCCCTAAAATAAAGATAGGACGTCGGCCTAATGCATCAGATAAAGGGCCATAAAATAGTTGCGAACCACCAAATCCGACTAAAAACAGAGTAACTAAAAGCTGAACATCCGAAGATGAAACCCCAAGATCTTGACTAATTAATGGTAGAGATGGCAGATAAATACTCACACCAACTTGCCCCGTTGCAATGATCATCATTGCAAGAAGTAATGGCGTTTTATTTAAGCGGCCTGATGGCAGCGTTTGCGTCTTATTTTTATTCATATAGCTAGTTTACATTCAATCGATATTATTGATAATAGCAACTAGAGGAATCACATTGCGTCCCATTAGGAATTAATCATGGATTGGATTGAATGCGTCAGAAGTTATATTAAAGTCGTAGAAGAAGGTAGTTTTAATGCTGCCGCTTTTCAAATGAACACGTCAGGTTCCGCTATTAGTAAGCGTATCAACTGGCTTGAGGATCGCGTTGGCGTACAATTATTAACTCGAACAACGCGGTCTGTTCATCAAACTGAAGCAGGGGTCCTCTTTTATCAACGGGCCCGTTTACAGCTTGACCAATGGCAATATTTGGTTGATGAAACACGAGCAATAAATCAGACTCCAACTGGCTTATTAAGGATCGGTGCTACTCTAGCTGTTGGGTCTAAATTTATCATTAAGTATTTGGATGAATTTTTAGCTACCTATCCAAAGATAAAAGTGCAGCTAATTACTACTCTTCCTGGGCAAGTCCCAGAAAGTAATATTGATGTTTTCATCAGCCGTGAATTAGAACAGCTGAATACTTTTAGTTATAAATCGACACCACTTTTTGAGCATCACTCTGGTTTTTTTGCATCTAAAACCTATATTGAAACGCATGGAATGCCTAAAGATCTCGAAGACTTAAAGCGCCATAATATGCTTATCTGGGGTGAGCGTCCTGTCAGAGAAGTCAAATTAGCTAATGGTAAGCGAGTCACTCTACGAGGTAATTTTTCCACCACTAATCCTGAAGCACTATTTCATGCAGCTAAACGTGGGATGGGCGTATTACTAGCCAATAAGCAAATGATCATTGATGATATTGATTCTGGCAATTTAATTACGGTATTACCTGAAATGAGTACTGATCCTGTCTCTGTCAATGCTTACTATCCAACATTGGATTATGAGCACACTCGAACGCAACTCTTTATTCGCTATTTAAAAAGTAAGCTAAGTTGATTTATGTAACACTATTATTATAATTATAGTGTAAACATTTACATTGCATTTCTCTTTAATTTCCGTACTCTGTTTTTCTGTACTTTTTTATCTACTAATCAGAATGAATACGACTATTTTATGGGCTTTTGTTCCTACCTTTTTTTTCGTCTCTGTTACTCCAGGTATGTGCATGACATTAGCACTCAGCCTAGGAATGAGTATCGGTTATAAACGCACACTTTGGATGATGATGGGAGAACTCGTTGGCGTAGCTATTGTTGCTGTTTCAGCAGTATTAGGTGTGGCAGCAGTAATGCTTAATTATCCATGGTTGTTTACTGCGTTTAAAGCGGTAGGTGCCAGTTACCTTGCTTATATTGGTATTCAAATGTGGCGTTCAAAAGGCAAGCTTGCCATGACAGGAGAGGCTACGGAAGCGCCAAAAGGAAAAGATTGGGATTTAGTGGTTCAAGGTTTTGTTACGGCAATTGCTAACCCAAAAGGCTGGGCATTTATGGTTTCTCTGCTGCCGCCCTTTATTGATGGAAGTAATACCATTGCACCGCAATTAATTGCGCTTGTATCTATTATTTTAATCTGTGAGTTCTTATGTATGACACTTTATGCTGTGGGTGGCAAAGGTCTTAAACGCGTGCTTGGTCATTCTAATAACGTGAAAATAATGAACCGAATTTCAGGAAGTTTGATGATCGGTGTCGCTGTTTGGTTATTTGTGGGTTAATTTTTCATAACTTCAGCTAACATATCTAGTTCTTCATCAGTTAATAGTTCATCACTTGACTCAATTTTTACTGATGTTTTTTCCTTCAGCTTTTTATTTACTGCATGCTGAAGGTTTCGTAATTGATAGACTGTTAGCTGATTTAATTCAACTTTTAAAGTTTCTGCATTCATCATTACAAACCTCATTCTTTTTAACATTTTCATCAACACCATGAATGTTACTTCTCTTTTTCCTACACTTTGTCAGACAAATGTCAAAGCTAAAAGTTGCAAAAATTAGTATACTGATCGCATTCTAGTTTAAAGGAGAAAACTAATGCGCATTCAAGTAGATACTCATACCCATACCTATGCTAGCGGTCATGCATATAGCACCATCAATGAAAATGCTTTTTCTGCCTCTCAGCTTGGTTTACCGATGTTTTGCACTACTGATCACGCCTCCTCTATGCCAGGAGCTCCTCATTACTGGTTTTTTAGCAATCAAAGAGTCTTACCTCGTTTTATCCATGGTGTTGCCATTATAAGAGGTTGTGAAGTTAACATTTGCAATATTGAAGGCAATATCGACATTCCTCCTTCTGTAGATCAAAACCTTGATTGGGTAATTGCTAGCTTTCATGAGCCGGTTTTCCCTCCTCAAAATAAAGGAATTCATACTCAAGCTTTACTTAATATTATTCAATCAGGTCGAGTTGATGCTCTTGGGCATTTGGGAAACCCTAACTTTGATTTTAATTTTGAAGAAGTGATTCAATGTGCAGTGGATAACAACGTCGTAATAGAATTCAACAATACCTCTCTAAAAGGCGGCAGTCGTATTGGCAGTATTGATCGATGTTATGAGATAGCTAAGGTGGCAAAAAAACTAGGCGCATACATTACAACAGGCAGTGATGCACATTTTTGTGCAGATATTGGTAAGTTTGAAAAGGTAGAATTACTTATTGAGACTGTAGACTTTCCCGCTGAGAAAATAATTACGCATACACCTAAACAGTTTCTTCAGTTCTTAGCACTACGTGGACGTAAAACTATTCCAGAGTTTAACGTATTTACTAAATAATCTTACGTTGAAGTAACTGAAATTCACTTACGACAGATAATAAAAAATGGAAGGCTATCTCTAGTCTTCCATTTTATTTGTTATCCAGAATATTAGGTTTCTGAATTAGCCTTTTAGGCCTTGTTTTGCTAAGTACTCTTCGTAAGTACCGTGGAAATCATTCACACCATCTTTTGTGATTTCAATGATACGAGTTGCAATTGACGATACGAACTGACGGTCATGAGATACAAACATTAATGTACCTTTGTAGTTCTCTAGCGCCAAGTTCAATGCTTCGATTGATTCCATGTCCATGTGGTTTGTTGGTTCATCCATTAATAGGATGTTTGGCTTTTGCATGATTAGCTTGCCAAATAACATACGACCTTGCTCACCACCAGAAATCACTTTTACTGATTTCTTAATATCACTTTGAGAGAAAAGCATACGACCAAGAATACCGCGAACCACTTGCTCGTCATCGCCTTCTTGTTTCCACTGCCCCATCCAATCTAATAGATTTAGATCTTCAGCGAAATCATGGCCATGGTCTTGTGCGTAAAAACCAATGTTGTTATTTTCAGACCACTTCACCATGCCTGACATTGGTTCCATCTCGCCCGCTAATGTATTTAGGAACGTGGATTTACCGATACCATTTTCACCGATGATTGCAATACGCTCACCTACTTCAACCATTAGGTTTACACCATTGATTAAAATGTTTTCACCGTAACCTTGTTTTAGACCTTCAACTTCTAATGCGTTACGGAAAAGTGGTTTTTCTTGGTCAAAACGAATGAACGGAGATTGACGGCTTGATGCTTTAATCTCTGTTAGTTCAATTTTATCCAAACGTTTCTGACGAGACGTTGCTTGTTTTGCTTTTGATGCGTTTGCAGAGAAGCGGCTTACGAACGTTTGTAAGTCAGCAATTTGCGCTTTCTTCTTAGCGTTATCTGCTTGAAGTTGTTCACGAGCTTGCGTTGCTGCAGTCATGTATTCGTCGTAGTTACCAGGGAACAGACAAATGTCACCGTAATCTACATCAGCCATGTGTGTACATACTGCATTTAAGAAATGACGGTCATGCGAGATGATGATCATTGTGCAGTTACGAGCCAGAAGAACGTCTTCTAACCACGCAATAGTGTGCATGTCCAAGTTGTTCGTTGGTTCATCAAGAAGCATGATATCTGGTTCTGCGAACAAAACTTGTGCTAAAAGAACACGAACTTTAAGACCTGGAGCAACTTCGCTCATTAGGCCAAAGTGTTGTGATTCAGGAAGACCTAGACCTAATAGAAGTTCACCCGCACGAGCTTCAGCTGAGTAGCCGTCCATCTCTGCGAATTCAGTTTCTAAATCGCCAACGCGCATGCCATCTTCATCAGACATTTCTGGTAAAGAATAAATACGGTCACGCTCTTCTTTGATTTTCCACAGTTCTTTATGACCCATGATAACAGTGTCAATTACTGTGAATTCTTCAAATGCGAACTGATCTTGGCCTAATTTAGCCATACGCTCATTAGGATCAGTTGAAACTGTACCGGCAGACTGCTCTAATTCCCCACCTAAAATCTTCATAAAGGTAGATTTACCACAGCCATTCGCGCCGATTAAACCGTAACGGTTACCGTTACCAAACTTAACAGAAATATTTTCAAATAGTGGCTTATCGCCAAATTGCATTGTGATGTTAGCAGTTGATAGCACAGTACATTCCAATTAGTTATTCAAATAGACATAAAAAAACTGGCCCATATGTCCAGCTTTTCAAATTTAGGGGGAGTATAGCAGCATTTGTGATTTCCATCACTTTTTATTCTGTTTCATTACTTATCAACGACTCACAGGATAACTAATTAACGAAAGAATTGCGCAATCCATGGTTTCTATGTAGATATTTCGCTCTCTCTACATCACTTCCAATAAAAACACTGCACATAAAAAAGACCTAAACCGAAGTTTAAGCCTTAATCATCTTAGTTTTACTCATACTCAGCAGAGTACGTTTCTTTATATGTATGAGAATAAAGCTCAAATAAGTTGCCAAATGGGTCTTCTAAATACACCATTTGTGATGTGTTGTTATCATCTTCTGGGTGGTAGCGCATAATATCCATTCGTACTTTACCGCCAAACTCTTCAGTACGAGCGATTACACCGTGGAAATCATCTGTTTGAAGGCAGAAATGGAAGATACCGATTCGAGAGAAATTAACGTCGTGACGTTCTTGACGCTCTTTCATTTCAAATAACTCAAAACCAATGCCGTCTTTCGTTAATAAGTGCGAAATATTGAAGCCTTTAAAGCCTTCACCAAATACAGCAATACACATTCTGCCAATGGCAGTTTCACGCTCTTCCTCAACTTTTGTATTACCCATGACTACTTCAAGGCCAAGCGCTTTAGTATAAAACTCAACCGCTTTGTCCATATCGCCAACCATGATGCCTACGTGATTCATTTTCATAATTTACCTCAAATTCAGTTTTATAATTCATTGTTCGTTTCGATGAGGTAATAATAGTAAAAGCATTGGATAACATAAAATTATTAATAATTATTATTTTGATAATTTTATATTATTAATGATTTAATATTGCGATTACATAACTTTATCTGCGTAGCGCTGATTAGTTCTGAGTCTCTTCAGTAAGCTTTTGTGCTGCTTTTTATTTTTGCATATTCCTTTATTCATTAATGCCGTCTCTTTACTGTTTGTAGGGATTATGTAGCTAAATCCTACCTTTTTTGTATAAACCACATTTTGATTGAACTTCTTCTTGTCCTCTAATGAATCAAAGCAGAAACAACAAGACATCAAGCAATATACGCAATCATCCGAAGCGCAGCCTCATTCAAAATAAAAACCTGTAGACAGCTCATAAAAACACCCAATACAGTTAAAACCATACATATTATATGGTTCTATATCCCAACATGTAACATCACTATTAAGTATTGCAATGACTTCTTTTTCAGTATAAGGACCTGTATCATTTTGCTTAGTCTGATCTTCTATCATCTTTGATTCTCATTAATTAATGCATAGCGTTATTTTAATCTTTTATGCGACATATACTGACGCACAATCAATTTTCATGAGATAATACATCTAAATAAATCAAACAAAAAAACTATGGATAGCGGATTAAGAAAATTAACAATACTCGCTAAATTATCTCGATACAGAAAAATCTCTGCTTCTGAAATTCAAAAGCAATTAGCGGATGAAGGGGAAGTTATTTCATTAAGAACCGTTCAAAGAGATCTTATCGAGCTGGCTAGTAAATTTCCTGTATGTGGTGATGAAAGCAAACCTATCGGATGGTATATAGATAAGCATGCAGAACTAACCTTACCTGATTTTGATCTGACGACATCTATCACTTTCGCAATGGCTGATAAGCATTTAACTCACTTACTTCCTCCAGCCATGCGTAATCGATTAGAACCTTACTTTAGAACAGCAAAGCAATTTTTACGCTCTGAAAGTATAAATAAGAACAGTCATTGGCCTGATAAAATAGCTATTCATAGCAAAGGTCTACCATTACATCCTACTGATATATCCGAATCCATTATTGAATCTATTTTTAGTGCGGTGCTTTCTGAACAGTGCTTAACACTCACTTATCATTCATTAAGCACTAATGATAAGCATTGTTTTACTTTTCATCCTCATGGCATTGTCGTTCGCGGAGAACGTTCGTATCTAATCGGTACATACGATGGTTATTCAGACATAAGACAACTGGCGTTTAATCGAATTACCCATGCAGAAAAGCTGAAACAACAAGCACAGATCGCATCTGAGTTTTCTTTAAAGACCTTTCTTAATACAGGCAGAATGGGGGTTATTCGTGATGATAAAAAACTAGATATAAAACTCTGGATTACCCCTGTTTTAGAAAGAATATTAACAGAAACCCCTTTATCTGAAGATCAATATATAGAGGCAAAAGAAGACGATTATCTTGTTACCGCATCTGTTGATGATACAGAAGAGCTAAGACATTGGGTCTTATCCATGTGTAACCACATTACCGTTTTATCTCCTGTGTCATTACGCGAAGAAATTAAAAATACATTACGCCAATCACTTGAATATTATTAGGTATATAAATGCAAAATAAACACCGAATCGAAGAAGAATTAAAAGTGTTCCTTGAAGCAAAAAATGAACAATCTCGACTAATAAGTGTTATTAATACCATTGAAAAATGTAAGATCACAGGTTGGGAAAAATGGCTACAAATCGAACTTGCCCACTTTCTAAATAACTCATTTATCAATGAAAATGGATATAATTGGTCCAGAGAATATGGGTATACCCCAACAGGAGAAGAAGCTGAAAAAAACCTGATTTTTCCTGATTTTGCCATTTCATTTGATAATGAAAAAACACTATATCTCATTGAGATAAAAGTTAACCACGATAAATCAGCTCTAGAAAAAGGGATGACTGAAGATCTTAAAAAATATGAAAACACAAAAAAACTTGATTGGTACAATCAATCATTCCCTATTAAAGGTGTTTTCTTTCTTGGTATTTTAACAAATTCAAATAAAGACAGTATCAAGTTAATTGATTACCATATAAAAGGAAAAATACCTGAAACAAATTCATCTTATTTTTTGTGTTACAAGGCTTCATGATCGACAAGACTCTCTTTAGGCAACCCCAAAAGAGTCTGCGAGCGTAAGCATTACAAAAGTTGTCGTTTCTTGTGGTTATCCTGAATTATTTGACTTTAAGAAAATCAATACGGTGATAGAATGGATCTTGAATTACCTCTGATTCAAGTCCATCAAAGGCATCCAGATTATCTAATGAAATTTGACCATTAGTATCAATGCCAACAAAGAAAACACCACAATTAAAATAAACATCATACGTTTTATTTCTACAGACTAAATTACGCTTATTTTTAGCCAAATCGATGAATGATCTCCACTTTCTGATATCTTCTTTCATTAGTTTATGGATATCCCCTTTATTGCTTCGCTTAAATTCAATTAGGTAAAAATATTTTTCTATTTTTTCTAGTTTGTTTTTATCAGAAGAAATCCAGAAGTCAGGAATAATATACTTATTATTTTTATCACTCTCATCATAATGGTCTGATTTAGTTATTACTTTATATTCACGATACCAAGAAAATTGAAATTTTTTCTTGTTGTAAACTTCATTCTGTACATAGTGAGCAAACTCAACCTGAAGCCATCCTTCCCACCCTGAGATATCACACTCCTTGATCGTTGAAAGAGTGCTTTGAATACGGGGTTGTTGAATAAACTCATGCAATAACTTGAAAAGTTGTTCTTTATTCATTTTTAGTCCTCATTCCACAAATACTATTTTTAAGCGATTACTTAATTTTTTAGTTCATTATGATGCAAGGTATCTTATAAAAGTAAGCGACAGAATCTGTCGCATACAACCATATACTCTCTCCAAACCAAAGGAGGGAATTTTTATGCCAACTTACACCTTTCACTTAGCTGAGCACTATATTGCAATTCAACACCAGATATCCCACAACGGTGAAGATATTTACAAACTATATGAGAAGTATGGAGAGTCCGTAACTGAATGTTTATTTTTATCTCATTTAATTGAAAAATTTGAATTCACTTCTTGCGGAGATAGTTTGCTTACCATTGCGAGCCAACTTATTGAGTTCGAGTTAATGCACTTTCAACCACCTGAACTTATGCCTCTCTATGACTATAATGAACAACGGTATTTTAAGGGCGAAATTGTCTATTTATCGGACAATGCATTGGTGTCAAAAATCACATCAAACCAATTTCCAACATGGGCGTTACTATTAACTGTTGTGGCAAGATCAACTTATTCAGTTTTACCTGATGTTCAATGGCAAACTCATTTTGAATTATCAACGGTAATTTTATGAAAGTTTATCTTGATGATTGCCGACCTACCCCTCCTGCTCCAACAAAAGCCAATGGGCCAAGCATAAAGGCAACGATAATACAGACCACAATACCAACCCAAGCAAAGCCTCGCGCAATTTTATAAGCCATCTCTGGGATCATGTCTTGTTCAGTGTAATGAATACCCATTGATGTTAGGTGGTAACAACGATGTTTATCTGGTGTAAAAAGATATCTTGAAATCAATACCATCATAGTCAGGAAAGTAAATATCGCCCAAAAAGAATATGAATTTAAGGTTATATCTTCAGAAACAGACCAAAGAAATAACAAGATAAGTAAACCAATAAATACCGAATACCCCCAGTTAAATAGATTATTATATTTTAATCCAGCCCCTTCATAATCCCATGCATAAATAATCTCTGCACTATACAACTCTTCTTTTAATTTAATTATTTGATCTTTAGAACTCATCATTCACCTCAACTTTAATAGTGCGGATGACGTTATCTTTCCGTGCTGGCAATATAACAAGCTCACCTTGACTACTACCTGAAGCGGTATAGCCTAACTGTTCATGCTCTGATGCTTGCCAGTTAAAAGGCAGGCTAATGAAGGCCGTAGTACTATCTTTGGTTGTACCACCTAAATCTAAACGATAGACTGGATTTCCCGTTTCACCTTTACTCCAAATGCCATTTTGTTCATTTACTATCACCGCAGGCTTTGGTGAAGAAGTAACATAGCTATACTTATTTTGCACTGGCGTGCGCGTAACTTGTAAACCAATTGACTTACCTTTTGTGTGCATGGGCAAAGATATCTCTAATTGCCATTGTTGCCCCGCAACGGAACCGTATATTGCTTTAGAAAGAGAGCTAGAAAATACGTTGTTGATCCTTACTTGAGGCTTATGAATAATCTGCTCCAATCGGGTCAACTCATCAACGACTTCCCAATCTTTTGCATCTTTCCCCCATGTGGAATGTAATAACCACTTTTCTAATTCTGTACGCTTAAAAGCATTGATAATTATAATCGAGATAAAAAAGAGAATTGAACTAACCATAAATGTGGTCAGCATCCAAGGGGCAATAATCGCACCGATACTGGTAAGTCCTACACGACTTGAGGCATTTGCAAGAAACTGCCAAAAAAACACCCCTGATTGAGCAACAGTCGATATTCCTTTCAGCCCATAGCCAAACCGTTCCATCGGTGAATGACTCGTATCTTTAAATTTATCATAGCTCTCCCACGTCTCTAATCCTGTCGCGATTAAACCAAATAAAGAACCGCAGCGGTTGTTTTGGCAAAGGTTGCTAAACTTTGTCTAAGTTCGTATGAATGAGTACTACTTCGCAATGCTATTTTCAGTGACTCTGAAAGCAAAGATTGGTTAGTCGCCATCTTATTCCAAGCGACATCTCTCCACATTGCAGTAACAGCCGATACCGCATAACTTGTCGCATAGGTTGCTTCTCTAACAGCAGGGTCGGTCCATAAATCACTCTCTGGATGTTGCGCTGCTTTATGGTGGAGATTTTTAAGTACTGCTGCCGTGTTCCAAAGGTTAAGGATGGCGACAACTCCACCCATCTTACCCATTTTATTCCACGATGCTTGAGTAATATCTTTACCTTGCTGCCAACTGTGCTCTATTGCTTCATTGAGCATTTGCTTAGCGGCATTATTGACGGCTTCATACTTGAGCATCACCATCACAGGAAGTTCACTACTCAATAACTTTTGCATTCTTTGTTGAGCGCTGCGCATGGTTTGTATTTGATGGTTTTTTGGTGTCGGTTGCCCTGATAGTGGCTGACTAATTTGACGAATGAGCATCATTTCTGCATTCATCTTTCGCTGCCACGCGGCAAAGTGTGCAGGGTAATCTGGGTTATGTATCACAACTGCCTCGGGGTTAACCAACGCTTCCAATATGACCAACCTTAAATTACTGATCATCCCCTGAGGCGTTGTTGCCGTGTTCATTTGATGTGGAAACAGTAAATTCGCTATCCCTCGCCAACTCTCTTTAGCTTGGCCTGTCACTGCATTTTGCAGAGCAATAAAACTTAACTGCACAGGCTCAGCTAATACTTTAAACCATTTATTATCTTGAATTCGAATATCCTCTGTAAAGCCTCCCCAACTCGCTATCGCTCCCGATAATGCCCCCATATCACCTGAGCTATTGGCAGACAGAAGGTGATTACTCAACTCTTCCACATGATCATTAAGTGCTTGTAAATTGTCGTTTGAAAAACCCAATGACGCTAATGCAAACAGTGTTTTTGGCGAATCGAGGGAAAGTGCGCTTTCTAGAGTGGCGTACTCCTTCTCGGTATTCACCGCTTGTTTGATTACCTGTAAATATTGGCTGATTACACTTAATAAATAAGTGAGGTGGCCTTCATCTTGATTATCAATACCAATGACTAATGGATCCGTTCCTAATTGCTCAAACGCCTCCATAAAATCTTGATAGAGCATGGCAATACGCTTATCTTGATCTTTAAGTTGGGTGTAGTGTTGAGTTAGAAATTTATCTAACTCACTCCAATTAACCTCATCACTAAAAAGAGTATTCTTTTCCCAAGCGGTTTTCTGCTCATCACTGGGCGTAAAATGGTATTTTTCTTTTAGTTCAGAGTGTTTCTCTAACGCTTCTTCTTGAAGTGGAGTAAATGGGGTATTGCCAATGCTTGGATTTGACTCGAAAGCCGCAGACTCTTTATCTGCCAGAGACTGAATGGCTAGATATTCGGTTAACTGGCGTTCAAATTCCAATACCTTCACTGGATCATAGCTAATTTGCTCAGGTAGATCCTCAGGCTTTAGCCTTACTCGACCCAGATTACGGGTAATCTCAGCCATTTGCAGTTTATGGATATTATCTTCATCTTTGTGTATTGCGCTGCGTAGTGTGATTTCTTCTGCAAGTGGTAAGAATAAATCGGATACATCCGCTAACGGATCATCTAGCGCAATAAACATCCCACAATCTTGGGCTGGTAAATCGACTCGATAATCGACATCCCAACACCCTGGCTTATCTGCTACATGTTTAAAGCTGTCAGTTTGAGCTTCAGTTGAAGTTAATGGTGTGCAAGTCGAGTTAAATATCCCTGTTGGAGCACCATTTACTCCTATATCTGCTGCATAGTGACCAAGCTTAGAAGAAAGTCCAGTGTGAGGGTGAGCCAAGGCCGAGTTAAATTGTTTTAAATTAACCTTACGCATCCATAATGAGCGATTAGATGTGTGAGAGCGCATATGCTCACACAATCGCCATGTCCAACGTTGATGGGCAAATGCCATATAGATCGTATTCTTAGCTGGGTACACTAAGCAACTCTTGGTTTCACCTTTGCTACCTCGTTCATTAGCGAGCTTATCGGCTTCATCGTTTGACCACTCAATTTTAGTAAACTCATACCCTTCAATTTGATATTCATGAAACGTTTTATCTGTTTCATCATACACATACAACCAACCATCACGGAGTTGCCTTAACGTATACTGACGCTGCTTAGGCGTAAATCGACCTTTCCATTGCGTGTCAGTGGCTGGGAATGGGTGCATCTGCAGCCCTTGCTCATTCATATCGTCCAAGGCATAACGAATGGGAATAATACCAATATCACTACGCTGAAAGGGGCACAAGCCAGCAGGACTTTTTGCATCACGGGTTGATGCACACATAGCGGCTTTGTTGGCAGTACTCATTTAATACTCTTCCTTATGTGTATTTAGCATTTACTTTGACTGGCTGATTGCTTACGAAAAACCAACAAGTAAGGTTTCTTGTAAAATCGAGATGAGAAAACTCTATATAGGTGAAAAATAAGACACAATAAAAACCCCTTTCTTAGTGCTTAAAAATTAAATCGACCCGAGAGAGTTCACACTTTGAATGAAAGAGATTGTAGGAAGATAAGTGATTTTTTATTTATAAGGTTGGGGAGAACTTATCAACAATAAAATCAATAGGATGTGAAATTTTGTATTAATTATCTGCAAGTGTTTCCTTTTGTATGTATATGCAATCACAAACCCCAGAAACAAAAAAAGCGAGCCATCACAGCTCGCTTTTTAAATCTATGTTTTTATTATAATTTATAGCAATTCAACAGACTGCTGAGCTATCACGAATTCTTCGTTGGTTGGGGTAGGTAAAGTATTGCAAATTAATTCTGAGTCTCTTTAATAAACTTTTGTGCTGCTTTTTATTTTTGCATATTCCTTTATTCATTAATGCTGTCTCTTTACGGTTTATAGGGATTAGGTAGCTAAATGCTACACCTACCAAATAAAAGCGCTGTAATTACAGTTAGTTAGCTATCTTTCTCAAAAATAAATTTAACCGTCAAGGAAATCCGATTATTTATCTGATGTTTGCGGTGCTATATGTAAATTAGTGGATCTGCGGATTGTTTGTATTATATGTTTGATGGTACATCGGTCAATGTTCAGTAAGTTTGTTTGTTCGGAACAAACGTTTCTAACTAACTTTTGCACGAAATCTTACTAGAATATGCACTCTGTTTTGTTATGTCGAATTAGATAAAGCGCAGTTAGACGTTTTATCTAATTCGGATGACGAGATAAGCATAAAAATGAGAGCCCTATATCTTAGAGCTCAACCATAACCTACAAATCAGCGTAAAAATCATCATCAAACCCACTGCTTATTCCCCAGTCTTTCACTTTTTTAAAACCAACCCCCGTTAAATTCGCTGCTTTTAATGCGGCTACCACGGTTTCATGGAAAAGAAATTGTGGATCTTCTGATAACCTAAATATTAATCGCTCTTGAAGAGGGATTTTGTCCAACAAGTTTTCATCCAATGAGAACGATTCTAATATGAAATCATCATCCACATAAGTTCCATCAATTTTAGAACGACCTTGATGCATAACTCGATAATGATTCCAGATGTGCATGAAATAATGCTCACTCCACACTTGATCACCATTAATGATATCCGCTTGATAAAAATCGACATTTTGAGGTTTAAAGGTTTCTATCACTTGCTTAAACTTTTCAGAAACTAAATCATCTCCTGTATCATGATAGTCACAAGGGCTAAAAAGAGCTTTGTCGCCTTGATTGACGCGTACTTTACCTGAACCTCTGACTAATCTCTTTATCGAACGCTGTGAAAGTAGTCTTTCTAATCCATCATCACTGCCATCAATCTGTCCAAGCATGTACTGCCCCGACGCACCTTGCTCTGTTAATACATAATATTCATCATCGTATTTCATTTTATTTTCCTAGTTCCAATTTACTATTAAATTTACCTTTACCTAACTCATGATTTCTTTCGTCTGGGCACTCTAATGCCCTGTTATTATTTTCTCGCTTAGCTTCAATACCTTCATTGCCACAACAACCCAATTTACTGCTTGGTTTATAATCACGGCTGTCCCAAGCAATTGTCCACTCAAAACTATCGATATACCCTAATATTTTTTTGCTGTGCTCTGTCATTTGCTTTTCAAATTCAGATTTCATTTTTTTAGAGTTATCGGCATATTTACATAAATTACCTTTCTCAACTGAATCTTTAACTTTCTTAATTAGTTTTGTCGCTGCTTTAGGGTAGCGAAAATCATTCCCATTATTCTTAGCAAAAAGCGTATCTTGAAATACCAGTATTTTTTCATTGTTTTTTTCTTTCTCATGTTTATTCAGTGCAGATAAAACACGCTCATCTATATTTAATGCCATTCCTTGATCATGGCTACCTTTGTGCCTCTGAACATTGAGTTCGCAAGCAAGTATGGCTTGTGCAGGTAACACTACGCTGTTGTGAGGGCCATTGATGTTATAGCTGAATTGATTGAACATCTTTCTCCATATTTTATCTTCAACCGATTCACAGGGGATGACATGGTGAACTTCCAGTGATCGATCGCCTGTATACCATATGTGAGTTTTTGGATAACCTGATACTTTTTTACGAATGCCAGCATAAAGAGCTGAGTTTTTACGGGTATTTTCTCCTTTACCTAATGTCGGTTTTGTTTTATTTTTGCAACTCACATCATTACAAATAGGGCACGTTTTCGGGAGCTTAGTTTCACTCTTTTCTTGATGCTGAACTTTATCATGTGTATTAAATTTATCTTTATTTAACTTGCCAATATCACTGATAATATTAATGGTTTCTTCCAGTAGTTTTCCTGTTTTTCTACCCGTGGTAGCCGCTACAGTAATTGCAGCCATTATTGGTGCGCCGACACCGCCTGCAAATGCCCCTGCCGCCGTGCTCCCCGTAATAACAACAGAATCAACACCAGCTTGGCTAACTTGTGAGGCTAATACTTCAGTCACTTTATCCGCAGGCATCGCTTCAAGGATTTTTTTAGGTAAACTCGCCAAAATCTGTCGAGCTTCAGGGTCTGATACAATTAATATCAACATTTCCATCGATTCTGACGCTTCACTGAGCTGCTCTTGATTACGTTGTTTCCAGTCTTTGAAACTCTTTTCTAACTCATCAACTTCCCCAAATGCGATAGCATTCACTAAACTGGTAATGTCGATATTTGCTAATGTCATTAACTCTCCGAACTCACCCAAATCAGGAACATATTCCGTTATACCAGTTTTTATACCAGAGAATGCATGTTGACTTTGTTGCCATGATTGTTCGAGAAAGCTTAAGTTATTAAAATTTTCTTTTTGTATATTGAGTTCAGCAAGGTGTTCATCAACTAGCACTTTAAATTGGGCGACAATGAGCGCTGACGCGGGTTTTTCATTCGCATTATCAAGTAATGTTACAGCTGTTTCTTTGGCAATTTTATCCAGTGCAACATCAAGCGCTTTATAGCTATCTGGCAACTTATCTTTTGCCTCTTGTGCTTTATCTTTATCACCAAATTCAATGTGCGCCGTTAATTTCGGTCCTCCCCATACTTGCGCATAGCCATTTGGATTTAATACCCCTTCAAAGACTTGCTCATTAGAAAAAATGACTTTAAACGGAATATTGGACGCTGGGGTTTTCTCCAGGTCATCATAGTTTAATTGCAAAATAAGTGGTTCAGGAGTTTCATTTAATGCGTGTACGACATGAACAAAGGCATTGGCTTCAATTGAATGCCCAACTTTATCTGTTTTAACGGCAAATACATCATCACTGTCTGTAGATATTTGATTTATTTTATCTTTCGTGTGCTTAAAACACGTGGTGATATCATCTGTCAGTGTACGCTTGAAGGTTTTTAGCTGACTTATATGTGAATTAAATATATAAACCAGAGGAGCATAACGTTTTAAGTCAGCTTGTGTTTTAAGAAACTCAATTCGGTTGATAAGCTTTGAAAGGAGTGAGTCAAGCGCTGTGGCTATTTGCTGTTTTGATGACACCCAATCAAAATTATCAATAAATGCCTTTGGATTGCCTCTGCCTAAATCACGCAATCTGGCTAACAGGTTATGGTAAGACTGCTTCTCTGGGTATTGAATAAATAACGCGATAATAGCCCCAAGTTGATACGTTGGAGGCGAGGCCGCAATTAATAAATTATCAATTACTCTTTGCTCCGAGCCTGCCTCAGGAGAAAGTGCATTAATAAATAACTGAGCCATTATCTGACTTTCTTTTGCATTGATTGCTAATTCAAAATGAGATTGAATTTCGAGTTCTAAAATTTGAATAAAATATTTATCGCTCAATAACTTAGAGCCCATAATACCCCAAATATTATTCCTAGAGGTATTTGTAGATAGTAACCAGAATGCCCTTTCATGATTAACTAATTTATCAAAGAATACGGCATCATCGAGCGCTGAATTATAACGATTGTTCTTCTTTCTGCGGTTTACAAGTGCATAATCCGCTTCACTTTCGTCAAAGTGAACATGACAATAGTCATTTGCCAATGAAGATACCGTACATTTTCCTTTTGCATCAAGTTTACCCTCATGAATAATCACACCATCGTTACTGATTAGCTTAAAAGGCGCATTAGAAAATGGTTTTCCATCACGAGGGTAAGAACAATGTATGTCTATTGTATAATCACCTTCTTCTTTTGTAGATACGTTGACAGAATCTTGATCTATTCCGCCCAGACACATTGTATTAGCTTTGTTCATTGTCATTTGGTCAGAAAGGCGACACACTCCTTTACCTTCAATTCTAACTGTCGGAGAAGAAGTAATAAATTTCGCTTCCCCTTCAATCGTACCTGATGCAATACCTTTCTTATCACCACCTGAGTCACCTGTACTCTTTGAGAATGAACAGCCTTTTATCGCAATACTGTTTCCTCCATCAGCGGTAACAGTTTTACTCCCGTTAGCCAAGTCAGCCGATTTAGCTGAGTTGCCATAAGGAATAGGAACAACAGCGTTCCCTACGGTTGTTAAACAGACATCAGGGAGTGTTGCGTTTGCTTTACCATCAGAATTTTTGTGAACAATGCTGAGTCCATTTGCACTTATCGTTACCGCCATATTGACCCTTTATAGTTTATGGTTATTGGTCAATTATATTCTAGCTTTCATTTTCAAATTATCTGAAATAATAGGTGTTTTAACTAAATGTATATGTAATTTGAGTATAAGTTGTATTTAATGGGATATATCATTAAATATGTGTTTTACAGAGATGATAATGACGAAAGTGAGTAATTCATTTAAGGGGCAGAAACGCTCTACGAAATGCCCACCTTGGTGGGCTAGGAGTCAAGAGGATTACCTCTTGCCCGCAGCTATCGTGCATCTTTTACGAAGCAAAAGTGTAACGATAGCGCAGCGGGTTACATTGTCGTCACACTTTCAGTGAACGCCTATTTCGAGTTGTCCCCAATGCCATCTATGCACTTAAGGTGATAGCTATGTCGTCTAAACGAAATAGATTTACGGCCTCTACAAACAGCTCTGGCTCCAATCGTTTACCATATCTTCCGTAGGTCATGTTTTGATGCTTATGGCCTACAATGTCAGAAACCACATGCTCTTCGAACATTCGCACGTTTTAACTCATCAATAAAGGTATGACGGAATGAATAGGCGGTTGCTCGTTGTCCTGCTTTAAATCCCACATCATTAAGAATGTTGCCGAAGGTCTTTCTATAATCCTTTGACCAATCATTATCTGCACCGCGAAGCATTACATTAAAGAGCAGCGTCTCTTTTGCTCGCTGGCGAGCTTTTACAAACCTTATCAACTGTATTCCATTATTCTAAATTGTGGTTCCGAGAAAGATAAACAAAAATATCTAGCTAGTGGCATCCTAGATGATATTGGCTGGGAGTATTATATCTCCTAGTCACATAGTTAAACAATTCCATCCATCACTTTACTAGTCCCATTCTGACTCATGTTTCCAACAGTTTGCAATAGAGTTGATAATCGAAATATAGGTGGCTTCCAAAGCAGTTAAAGAACCAAGATTTAAAGCATCGCGCTTAATGATGCTGCTTTAGTTTCATTTTTTCCTCTGCGCCTAACACCTGTCAATCGGATAACTTTTAGTAGGGTAAACTAGCATTGATAGGATATGAAGACAGTATCGTTAGTGATGGTTGAATCAACATATAATCGAGTAGGAGGAGGCCTCGCCGCCTCCCTCCTCTCACGCCACCGTACAAGCGTGGGTCGCATACGGCGGTTCCAAATACATTTTTAGTGCCTTTTACCCATCAAGCAATGAGTATAATCCCATTTCTGTCAAACCCACGTTAGTTGTTGCAATCACAAGCCCCAAAAACAAAAAGCGAGCCGTCATAGCTCGCTCTTAACCTTTGTTTTTATTATAATTTACAGTAGTTCAACGAGTTGTTGAGCATTCACAAGTTCTTAATTAATTGAGGTTGGTAAAGTATCGCAAGTTATTTATAAGCATCAGAAAATGTACTTCCCGTATATAGCATCATGAATTACAACAAGATAAAATGCATAAAGTCTTTAAAGTAAATAGGCTATATGCAGTAGATTAAAAAATTAACGATACTGGTTCAGTTACATATATACCGAAAAATCTCAGCCATAATCAATGAATCCATTTTCTTTTACCGCAAATCTCACGATTTTAATCAATACTCGAAATCGCCGATTCATTAATGCTTGCTCTGACTGATAAGAACGCATTGTCATATGCTCAAGGCCATCGAAAAACTCCTCTTTATCGTCATAGTCACTGTAATACGAGAAAGCGAATTCCTTCCATGTGATAGCTTCTGTCTTATCCGCGTTCTTATCAAAGGCAGTTAACAGATCCTCACATTCATTGTGAGTGATTACTCCTTCAGAGCTAAAGAAGTGATGTTCAAAGCCAACTGTTCCAACTTCACTACTTAAAAAATCTAGATAACGTTTTAGATCTGAATAAGATTGAAAAGATATGGAAAGATATTCGTTGCAATCATTCGACGGATAAACCCTGTCAACTTCTATGCCTAGTTTTTCAGCGTCACGTTCGATAACGCATCTGTATTCTGAATTGAAGTTCTTGCCCTGCAATGTACAACCTGATATTAAAACACCCATAATTAAACCTTAAAAATCAAACCATAACGTTATAGATACAATGAGGTACAATTAACACCAACTAATTAACCCAATGGCAAAATCAATCTTCTAAGTGTCCCTTAATTATTTTTCTCGTATATAAAAACTAAGAATTAAAGGACACCAAATATCAAAGAAACCATTAAAACAATCGATATTCTAGCTCGAAGAGCTAGTTAAAAAGCATGCTACGCATGCAAATTCAATTAAGTTCCTCATATTCACACACTGCAACCTAAATCCAATAATTATAATTTACCGATTAAATTCGGCTTATCATATGCAGACGAACCATCCAGGAACTCATTTGCAACTTTAGCTAATTTAGCGACTAATCTCTGATCTGTTGTAAAAAAACCTAGTGGTATATGAACAGGACTAAGATCAGGCAATGACAAATGATAACTTACAGCTGCAAATTCATTTTCTAAGAATAAAACCTCAACATTGCCATCAAATAAACCGTTTCTTATCCCTTCACAACACAGCATATTGCCTAATTTATGCTTCCATATCTTACCAGCTTGATTTTCAACACTCTGCTCATCACATGGTAAATAGACCTTTAACTCATAATGCGTGTTTTTCTTATTCGTTTGGTAATTAATCAAGCTTTCTTTTGCTTTATTAAACCCTTCACTCATTCCCCAATAACGGGTATTTGCCCCAATCCAGCACAGTGTTCTTTGTTTCTGTGTTTTATTCTGTGGTTTCAGTTTTTTCACACAGGACTCAATTGCACTCCATGGCTGTTTACCATATAACGGGCCAACCAAAATATTATATGGTTTATCAAAAGATCCCGCCGCCATTTCGGCAATCATACCTCGAAAATCTATATTTTTATTTTTTATAAAACGAGAAACTGACATATCTTCTAAAACATCCCATGCAGCACTAATACTATCAACATTACAACCTAACCTTATGTGGTCAGTTTCTTGTGAAATAGCTTGCGTTATTGCCTCATCATTTTCATAGATCTTATCTACATAAAACGGCTTAACACGGCTGTCTAAATCTATCTCAAATTTACGTCTCACTCTGTGGGCAATTGTTTTCTTTCTTGTTACTTTATCAACAGAGTAAAGGCTTGGTAACGAGTTATCATGAGTATTAATAACACCCAACTCTCCTCTTTCTACAAGCTGTTGAAAATGTTTAGTAAACATTGCTCTTGCATGCAGTTCACTTAAACTTTGTACTTCATGATTAATCTCTAACCGAAGACCCGTATGCCAATTTTCATGATGGTTTTTAACTTTATTAAAACCAACCAACTCAAATGAAACAGATGATGTTCTTGACTGCGGTTTTTCAATCATTGGCTTATCATCTAAAGATGAAAAATAGCCTTTCGCTAATGTTGTTAGACATAGCTTTCCTTCATCCGAATATACTATTTCACCTTTGCTTATAGGCTCTTCTATCGCCGTTGCCAATTCACGTGGGTTAAATCCAAAAAACGAAGATATTTCAAATTTAGAAAGCGGTGAAATATAAAGCACTTTAAGAAGAAATTCTTTTACAAACGGAAAGCCCTGTTTACTTAAATACGAATATTCAACACTAAATGTCTCTGTAGGAACGACATAATCTACTTCATTAAATTGAATTGATGTATTTTCCATAATATTTATACCGCCTTTTTAAATTTTTTCGTTACAGCATCTACAAAACGATATAAATCTTCATTCGTATTTTCTTCCATAAATTTAATTACTTTACCGAATGGTAGTTGACTATTCTTTCCTTGCCACATTCTTTTATCACCAACAATTACCAAACGATCCATAGCTCTTGAAAGACCGACATTGATTCGGTTTGGTAATTTTAAAAAGCCTGGGGATTGCTTTTGTTCTGAACGTGTAACCGATAAAATAATGACACGATTTTCTTTGCCTTGATAACTATCAACAGTATCAATTTTCAAAAGTTTCATAAGCTCATCTGATAAAGAAGCTTTTTTAACCTTCTGTCTTAAAATTCTTTTCTGCTCAGCATACATACAAATAACACCAATAGCAGCTTCACCGTCTTTAACCTGCTCAAACAATGAATTTATAAAACTTTCATCTTTATCAATTTGTCTAAGTAAATCAACGATAGCATCAGCCTCAGCATCATTATAAATACTTCGACCTGAACCACTTTGATGATGTGCTTTTTTTCCTAAGCTTGAAGTATCAAGCCATGTCGTCGTCGAACTCATAGCCATAGGTACATCACGATATATATCAGGGATATTTCGTTCACCATTTTCAAGCTCTCCATCATAGAAACACTTAGAGACCAAAGTGCCTATAGCTGGAGCCATCCGATATTGTACTAGTAGCTTTGCCCCAACCTGTTCTCCATATTCACTTTCAAACGCTCGAGCAAAATCACTTTCAATTAATTCATCAATATCGTTTGAGGTTTGAATACCCAAATGTCTCGCCAAAGCCTTTTTATGAGGATCAGTATATAAAGGTGGCAACTGCTTATGATCACCAACCAAAAGGACTCGTTTACCAACCTGCATTGCAATTGCTAACTCACTTGCAATTGAACGAGCGGCTTCATCAATAATAATCCAGTCATACTGATTACTAGCAATATCAATATCCCAGTTACCTATACCAACACAAGTACCAGCTACCAGCTGCTTCGAACGAGCCAAGAACTCATCCATATTGGCATTACCTGATTGCATAATTCGTATCATATCCTTCGACAAGGCCACTATTCGTTGGACTAAACTAAACGTATTTTCTTCGATAGCATATTCATGGTTTAAACCTTCAACTAAGTCGATACAAACCTCATCTAAATTATCATGCCAATCTTTATTACTACGTATTTTTTGGGGCAATCGACTATTAATTAATGATTTTCTCTCACCAATTTCTTTTTTCAGCACTTTCTTCTGCTTGGTGAGCAATTCTTTATCATCAATTGCTATCAGTGCATTTTTTTGATTAGCTATATGTGAAAGTATTTGCTTATCTAAAATTAAATAAGCTTCTAAATAATCAGTTGGTGCCTTTAACGATTTAGCTAAATTCAACACTCTATACTTCAATTGCGTTTCAAATTGCTCTACTTTTTGGCTGACAATATTATTAGAATAAGCATCGCGCAAAGAATGAGAAATAGTTGACTCACTCCGACTAAAACGCACCACATCTAGATCTGTTTTTAAACGATCACAATGTTTACGAATTCTTTCCGCAGCAGTATTTACCGCTTCATGCGATTGACTTACCAATAAGATGCGCTCGGCACCTTGCTTTTCAATCAAATAATGAACGAAAGCAGCAATAAATTCTGTCTTACCCGTACCAGGAGGTCCCTGAAGCATTGATAACGGACCGTATTTTAAAAGTTTTTGAAATGCAACACGTTGCTTATCATTGAGCTTAATAACATTACCGTTATCATCTTCTCGATCATAACGTTCAAAATCTTCATCAGTAACAGTTAAATCATAATCTATAGGTAATAACCCACAATCAGGTTCAAAATAATCAGATAAATTTTCAATAACAGAGTCTTTATCAAGAATACGAGTTAAAGCATTTTTTCGCTTATTAAAAGAGGATTTATCAGCTTTACTACGAAAGAAAATAATATCTTCCTCCTTCAATTTATTCGCTCTGGAGGAAAAACGCGATAAATTAACTCTATTTAATCCTGAAGCCGATAAATTTACTTCACCAATAAAGTAATCCTCTTCACCATCTACGATAATAGCTTCAACCTGATCTTTAGCCGTAAATCCATCTAAAGGATCTTTTTCAGCTTCATATGATAATATAAGAATATCTTTATTATCTTTATATGCACTCGGCTCTCCTGTAAGCTCCACATAAGGATGAGATTCTGTTTCTGTCTTTAGAATCGCTTGCCAAAGCTCTCTTGTGGATATTGGCTTAACATTCAACTCAACGTTAACAATATCAACAGTTTTATCTATTAATAGTGGCTCTATTTTTCTCTGCTTTAACTGAAATTGTTTAATTGCATTTTCAAAACTATAAATTTGTCGAACCCGTCTATTGAGCGCCTCTAAGTTACTTGCTCGACCTTGAGAAACACGAATAGCAAAAGGAAGCTCTAAGGCAGCCTTTTCAATATCTCGAGGAAAAATGCTATCTCTTTTTTTAGGAGCTAGACCATGTTCAAATGCAAAACTAACTTGGTTGAAGAAAAGCCTAAAAAATCCACCTAAGCCATAAACACTCATAACTAAGCCAGAAGCATTGTTAGAGCTTTCTTCTATTGATACATATAGCTTACCGTTATCTGGATATACAATCAGGGGTTCAAAACCATCTTTAGCCCCACCAATTTCGATATCAATAATTTCAACTGATGGCTGCAATATTTTTTCAGGGTTTAATACCGCATCTTTAAAACGAGTTAATTCTCTAAAACCAAAGTCAACATCTTCAAGTTCATGAATAATAGCCTTACTAATCGCTTCAAAGTGCAAGCTTTCAAAGCCCCAATCAATACCTAACAACTCAGAACTTACTTTCATCACTGCATAGTTATCACGAACAAAGGCAGAGCAATTAGGGGCATCTACAGGACTATATTCAGTATTAAATAACTCTTCTGCATCATGATGGAAATCTAAAACATCAATAATAAAAACATCGCAATGCTTATCTACCAGAATATTTTCAGGCTTTAAATCCCCATGAGCGAAACCTAATGAATGCATATGTTCAATATGTGCAACTAAACTGTTTATAATATCATGTCTACGATTACGCATTCGATAAGGATCTAAAGGCTCACCCTCAATCCACTCACTCACCAAATACAAAGAACAATCTCTTGCTGTAATACCATAATCTGCAATCGTAGGAATGAAGCTTAAGTTAAGACTTTGTAACTTTTCTACACGCTCTAAAAAAGACAATGTGCGCAGTCCAAGTCCTGTATTAATCTCTGTAGGATTTATATTATTCCAAACTTTCACGACACCATTATCAGATCTATAGACCTCCTTTAAATCAGATTCAGAAATGAACTCGACTTCAGGGTGCAATCGTCCAATTTTACTTGGCCTAACAAATCGTTCTAGTTCTTTAGTTGAAAAACTAAATGCTTCTTCTTTACTTGGTTCTTGCTTTGCCAGAGCATCTAAAAGATCACTAGCATTATTAAAACCTTCACCCTTAAATGCATTTAATAACGTATCACCATACCATTCAGTGCATTGTGAAATTTGATTTAACAGCTCTTTTTCAAATACTGGCGTTAAACGTTTTGCTTTAATAATTGCCCATGCAATAACAGCAAGACGAGAAACATCATTTTGATATGGTGATAATGAAGGTGTTGTTTGGTTATATACAGACAATTCATCACGAATATTACCCACAGTTTCTTTCTTACGATCAAATGCAGAGATAAAATTAGATAGAGCAACGCGCTGCCCAGTACTTAACCAAATACTATGTTTACCGATATCTCGATGCGCAAGCTGTAATTGGTGTAAATCTGCAAAACGAGCCACTAATACTTTAACTAAGTTTATTCGCTCATCAATTGATAAATTTCCACCATACGTAGCTATAAAATCATTTAACCGCTCATGCCCATGAGGTAACTCTACCACTTCATTATATTGTGAAGTTATCTTATCTTTAGTAGGTATTGTTAGAGATGAAACGCAATGCTCATATAACCTTCTATTTTCTCTTCTTATCTTAGTAAGGACTTCTCGTTCACGAGAGGCTATTTTTATACGTCCATCTGGAGTCTTTGCATCATAATTTGAAAGCTTGTCAAAGTCCCAACTTCGAATGATTGCACGATCGTTTTTATCAGCCACACTTTGAGCAAAGTATTCTTTATACACTTGATTAGGATGTTCAAAAATTTGTTCTTGCCCTAACCAACCATCAACAGATAAGGGTCTTGCTTCTACTTTTTGATCATTAAGCAATAAACTCTTTTCTAAAAGCGGAATATCTTGAAGTAGTACTTTTGCGTTGGGATGCGGAGTAAAACGCTTATTAAACTTATGCTCATCCACACATAATTGAGAAAATTCTTTTAACGTTATAGTATGAGCCAAGTCACTTACATTGATACCAGAAAAATCACTATCCCCACTCATTACCACTAAAAAATGGACATGAGGAACACGACCTTCATTTTTAAATTTTTTAGCAAAGGGCTTGAGTAAATTTTTAAGTAAAAACTCTTTATTACGAGTCACCTCTACAGGAGATTTCCCTCGATCCTCATTACCCCAAAACCATTTCCCTCGATTTGAAGTAATCGGCTTACCATTCCAATGTTTAAGTTCAACAATAAGAATATTACAGTGAGTTACAATTAATAAATCGATCTCCCCCTGTTTATTTTTATTGATAAAACGAAAGCCAGCATATCCTTTCCACCCCTCATTAAAGGATTTCTTCAGCACTTTAGAAGAATTAAGCTTTTGATTTTTATTCTTATCTTGTACTTTGTGACAAATAGAATTAGTCAGTACATTTTCAATCTTTTTTATCGCATCGATTTCATGGCGTTCAAGCCCGCCATCCCAATATTTTATATTCATATTTTTCTTATTGTTGATTCGTCACAAAAAAACCACTTCTAATCGAGATTTAGTACCCAAGGTACTCACCACAACCTAGCCTCTAATGAAGCAGCTTTCATAATTGTCGCAAGATATCACTTAAAGCCTAGGTAAACTCTTGCTTTTATTTCATTTTCCTGAATTTTAATAAACAACTCAAGGTAACTCTATAAATTATGCGACTTTAAATATTCAATTGTCGATATTCCCCCCCTAATCACATAGAATTTCGTGATATACCATAAATATTTAAACCTTGTATATTTAACCAGTATTTAATTTATGCATAATTGAGGAAATAATTTTGTGTAAGCTGCAATTATGACTACTAGTTCAAGAAATATGACTTCTGTTTTCATGACAGAACAAGACAAAGAAATCGATACAAACGATTTTTTAGATAACTGTGAAGAAGAAGAGTTTTTTCTACTCCGAACGGAGATAGAGAAGCATAGAAAGACTCAACCAATTGCACTGTGTAGTGTTTGTTTTCAGCCCGTTGTACTTCGAGCAAATACACACAGGACTACTTTTTTTGCTCATGTAAAAGATTCTGAAGATTGCCCAGTAAAAACTACGACCAACTTAACGCAAGAAGAAATTCGTGCGATGCAATATAATGGACAAAAAGAAGGACGTTTACATAGAGAAAATAAGGAAAAAATTTCACAACTACTTATCCAAGATCCCCTCTTTGAAAATAACGTAAGTATAGAAAAAACATTTCGAGAGAAACACCCTGTTGGTATAGCTAAACAATGGCGTAGACCAGATATATCAGCAAAATTAGCATCGGATAAAAGAGACGTTGTTTTCGAATTACAAATATCAACAACATTTCTTGATGTAATAATCCATCGAGAAGAATTTTATAAACAAAATGATGCCTATATAACGTGGATTTTTCTTTCTTTTGATCAAAAAAAATTTACAACGCTCGACATTGCTTATGCCAATAAAGCTAATATTTTTGTATTTAATCAAGAGGCTCTTTATGAATCTGAAAAACGTAATTCCCTTATTCTAAAGTGCTATTATAGAAAACCATACATGACAGAAAATTTAGATATTGGCTATTCATGGACATCTGAATTTGTCGATTTTTCAATTTTAAATTTTGATGAAGAAAATAAAAAAATATTTTACATCGATACAGGAAAGCTTAAAAATGATGTAATTAAGCAAATTCAAAATGAGCGAATTAGGATCAAATCTGAAAAATTAGAAGCTGAACGTATTGCACGTGAAGCCCTACGTTTACAAGAACAAAATGTATATGATGAACAAAAAAGGTTTGAGAAATATCAACAATCATACCCTAATTTTAAAACACCAACACAATACAAAGAAAAAAACCATAGACATAAACAGTTGTCGACCAAAGTCGTATCACATAAATCATATGGTGAAGCTGTAATTTGCAAAAAATGTTTCATTATAGGTAAACCCAAAAAGCTTGGAAGATTATTTGTATGCGCTAAATGTGGTCATGAGTGCAATTAATCATAGCAGTCTTTCTATATAATACCTTCTGTATTATTCCATCATTTTCTGCCCTTTAACAAGAAGGAAGTACTCACTTGCAAAAGTGGCACTTCCACTATTTATTCAATAATAATTCTCACAACATCACGAAAAATCACCTAACTCAATTCGCTCAATCATCTCTAACACCCTATTCTTACCATCTTTTAGCTTCAGTACTTCTAGCGGTGTTAAGCCATTTAAAGGCTGTTTTGGAGTAGAAAGCCATTCATTGCAAAGTGCTTCATCATTAAATAATTTGTACAAACACTCTCTTACATCTCTATCGATATTGCTATTCATAACTAATTCCTTTTCCTTATAACTTACAGAACCAAGTTCATCTTTTTCAATCAGAGTGTCCCTTAATTATTTCTCTCATATATAAATACTAATAATTAAAGGACACTTAATGTCATTGTACATAAGTCATCAATTGATATTCTAGCTCGAAGAGCTAGTTAAAAAGCATGCTACGCATGCAAATTCGATTAATGTAACTACACTCATCCGTCCTTTCATTAATCATCATTATTAACTAATTGATAATCATTTACAGACTCAAAACCTCTTCACTTCCACCCGTTACTTAAATGTAATCAAAACAACCACAGAATGTTAATTTGAGAAATTTATCATATCCCTATGTTATTAAAGTCGAATATTAACACCTATAATTTGACAACCAAAATAAAGACAAAAAAGCAAGATAAATATTTTATTTTATTTTCCATCTTGCTAATATTTAGATCCATTTGATTTATTATGGGGATTTTTAACACTTCAAAAAAATTGGCTTCATACAAGGTTTTTTGTCTATTTACTGATGAAAAACAATAATCATAGAATACGTCAAATCAAATTTTTAATATTACATAGGCGTTATATGAACACTCCATATCAATCTCAAATAAAAAACGTAAACAACCCAGAATCATTAAAAGTAACCCTTCACGTAGGTGCCTATAATGATAAATTAGCCAGCAACAGTGACAGGAATGACTTAGTTGTAGGTGACATCTATCACGCAGCTAACACATATAAAGATATGCACAATGTATTACGAAGGATATGCGTACAAACAGATAAAGCGACGGAGAAACAAACCATTGATTCCATTCTAGCTGGAATAAAACACTCCATTGAAATCATAATCAACAGCATCTGTATTTCTCTTGAATCCGATTTATTGAATAATTACCGTACATTCACAGATGCTTATAAGTTAACAGGTATAGAACAATTCAAAAAATTAGCTATAGAAGAAATCACCTCTATGACACCCCATCTTATTCCTAATGATTATGCGTCCAAAGAGCTAGTGAAAGCCTTCAATATGTCTCAAAATGACGCTGAGAGTGAAATAAGGGCATCTAACTCAAACGTCTATAATGCAGTCAAAAAAACATTACAACTCTCTAGTGGTGAAACCATTTCAAGCTTAGATGATATTACCTTTAAAAAAAATCATATCACAATAATAAAAGCAGGTATGGGACAAGGTAAAACCACTCGTGTGAATAAAGAATGTGTACATCTATTACAGGTAAATCCTCAAGCAAAAATTGCATTTATTAACTATCGAAATGCACTGTGCTCTAAATTCCACACCGATATTGAACTATTACACGGTTCTCCCATTTCATTAGCAACACATAATGAAAAAAATTTAGGGTTGCTAGAACAAGCATCTATCATCACTACATCAATTAACTCATTACCAAAAGTGATGCCTTATGTGCTTAAAGCTGATTTAATTATTTTCGATGAATCAGAAAAAGGCATCATGTCAATAGCAGGAAAACATTATAAAAATGAACAGCATGCCGAAAAATCATACGACGCCCTTGAGAATTTATTGCAGCAACAAAAACAAATTATTTTACTCGACGCGGATACTTCAGATGATATCACCGTTCGCTTTATAAATCATATCAACGTTAATAGTGTGAGTATTTACAAAAAACAAACCGATAATATTTATTCTAAATATAAGGTTATTATTCAGCACCGTGACGCCACATTAGCCACTGGAATAACATCAAAACTGGTTGCTTTTGATCGTGTTCGCATATTGTGGAATGAAATAAAAAAATTATCTTTTGAATCAAACAGACATGATAGTTACAAAAAAGCTCTGGATGCAGGTATTTTAGTCGTTTGCGGTGCCACAAAAGAAAAAGGAGAAGTAATTGAATTTATTAGAAATCCAAACCAAGAAAGCATGAAATATCAACGCATATTTTACTCTCCTTATCTTGGCTCAGGATTTAGTATTACCTGCGATTTTTCAGATGAGATCACAATTGTAAGCGATAATATATTAACGCCTATGGAACTATTACAAATGTCTTTACGATTCAGAGCAGTAAAGACAATTAAGTTTGCAGTGCAAAAAAAACATACACAAATAAAGGCATACTCTTATAAATCAAAAAATACGCCCTTTGATTTTAATGAAATGAAAAAATCAACGGAAGATAGTTCTTACAGATTAAAAATGAACACCCCCTTAGCTCTATACCATACTTTGAATGAATTAGGTTTTAATATTCATATAGAAAAAATCACGACCAATGAAAAAACAAAAAAATCATTAATAGATACTTTATTAAACAATAAAATATCTACAAAAGATGTAGATTTTATAGAAAACGCTAAAAACATTAATGATATTTCAGATTTTCTCATTAGTCACACCACTCTAACAAAAGAGCAAAAATTCAGCTTTATTAAATATGGTATTGCAAATGAATTAAACATACCTACTAGTCAAGTTGATAAACAGACTATCCTTTTTTACTCTGATTTTAAAATGAAAAACTTAACAACAAAACTAAACAATCATCATCTATCAGATAAAAATATAGACGATGAAGATAAAAACATCCTCATCGCGATAAGTGAAATACTAAATATTATGAATGTAAGGTTTGAACACAAAACTATGCTATCAACTCAAACATACCAATTAACATATGACCACTTGACAAATAAAAAGGATTTATTTCTTCCTTATTTTACTACAAATAGTTTTCGTAATAGAAGTGAACAAACTATGAATCATGTTAAAAGAACAGTAAATAAATTACTTAAAATACTAGGATTCAAGGTAGAAACTGTAGGATCAAACAAAAACAAATCTCGTGATGTCTGCGTTAGTATGCACCCTCTTGCTAAGCGTTATATTGCAAATGCATAAAAGCGTCAGGCAGAAAGTAACCGTCATCAACTATATCAATTTGTAATTATGAGCTTTGTGATAATGTTCTTCCCGAAAACCAGGTAAACGTTCACCGCAATAAGGGCAAAATATCACGTTAAACGCTGTCTGCCAGATAATATCTCCAACATTCATCAATTCGTGGCTATGTTCTAAATCACCCTCTTGAGCTTCTTCTGTGATGAATATAAACCACTCTTTATCAGAACTATAATTATCTGTGTGTACGAGATTAACTTGTTCAGGCATCGCTTGACAGGAATGTCTTGTGCACATAATTGGTCCCTACTAAATAAACTCAAGAGTATCGAAATTTTTTCGTTGGTTAGATTTATATCTATTACAACCGTATAAACCAGGTACTCGGTTTTCCTTTGCTTCTGAAACCGTGTTAATTAGTTGATTGTTCGCATAATTACGTTTATTCATTCTTTTATTTCCAAACTCTTTTTTATCATAAGGAGAACTATTAGCTATTTTTACTGCTTCTTTATCTGAAATACTTTCATAACTAACTTTAAATTCCTTTCCCTTATTATTATTAACTTCAACATTAATAATTTCCTTTTTCTTACTTCTTTTAAACATCACTTGAATCGAATTCATTTTAATCTCTCTGTATTTTATACACATTGTTTAGATGCATATAATAAAACATAAGAAATCAACGTTGTAAATATTTATTTTCAACAACCTATAAAATAAACCACCTATAAATACAATAACTTATGCCGCCAGCTCAGTATTTATCTGGCGGCAAAAATATAATGTAAATTTAGTTATTAATGATTGACAGGAATTATAGGTCCATATATTGTAATTTTTAATACAGAGTATTTACCCCAGCCTTTGTATTAAAAATTAATTCTATAATAAATAAGCAGATCAGGGGCTATTTTATTTAGGATATATACAATGAACAACATGACAAACACTTTAATAGCTAACAACGAAAGCATTTCGGTTGAACTATCTCCATGCCATTTAAAATCCAGTTTTCTTGTAAATGGGCGTAAAATAAAAATTCCTACGTCACCATTAGAGCTTTGCCTACTATTCTCCCAAAAATACAATCTGATATTATCTAGCTATAGATTTACTCCTTGTAAGTCCTGTATTACAGCTACACTATCTAAGCGATTAACGTCTGAGATTGAAAGTTTTGATGAGGTCTTGTTTGTTACATTTGCTATCAACAGTTCAGATCTTAAATCAAACCATCTTCAATTTGATGCAGAAAAGGAAGATTACAAAATTTATCTCATTAATAATCTCTCTACTTTGGTTGCTTTAGAAGAACAACTAATATGCATTGGTGATTGCTTATAAATGACGTTATTACTTAAAAGTGGGGGAATACCTATAGATAACAATACTCCCATGTTTGTTATTATACATAAAATACTTAAGAGTCAATGAGTTAAAGTACTTTACACGCATAAATAACTCAGATATATTTAGCTCATAGACATTGAGCAGCTAATCTTTCCATCTAACAGGTGGCTTAAAGAAAAAACTTAAACACATAAAAACTAGTTCAACTAATCATTATGTGACCTTATCTGCTTAACTAGCGGCTTAAAGAAAACAGAAATTAAGTTAATAGCATAGCTTATGCCTATATTCCGCGCCAACAGGCGGTTAACCGTTGGACAATAAGGCCGAGTTTTCTCGGCCTTTTTTGTTTCCGCTGATCACCCAACAATTAAATTAAGTCTTACATACTAGGTATGTACCTATAGAATTGAATCCTGTTATCTTCATTGTGTATGAAGAAATAGATATTCGTTTATTGCCAGCGTTTCGCTGGCTTTCAAAGTAGTCTCATATTTAATTATTTAACCAGTATCCGTGCTTTTCGGATTCGCATCTCATAAGCCTCTATTTTTATATTCTCACCACATGAATCATCAGCACCACGCCTGAAGCGGTTACAAGCATAAAAAGTCTCCCTATCTAGATTCATTTTCACAACAAGTAACCATCGTTCTTGTGCCACAGATGCTCAATCTCACCACAGCAACAATACCTAAAATCCTCAGTTTACTCTGGTCGATTAGAAAACACTAAATAAAGACATTTGTCCCTATAATTCTAACCTTCTCTAACTGAAGAAAAAACAAATAGTACACACTCTTACCCAAATAATTAATAATAAAAAAGTTTTTTAATATGTGGAATCAATAAAATGTTTCAAATAAAACTGAGAGATAACGAATGGCTAATAACGTTTGGTAATGCATTTAATGATGCTAGTGAATTTGCAGATGAGGTGAATGGTCGCGTTTGCAATGCTAGTGAACAACCTTGCTTAAGCGGAAAAATGTTTTTTAGTGCTGCTTCTTACGTTGTTATTTTCAACCCTCTAGAGCTTGAACCAGAGTGTTTTGATCTGGTAACTGAATACGTATATTTACGAGAAAAATTAAGAAGACTTGAACAACAAGCCAAAAACATTGGTTATGGTAGCGATAGAAACGATAAATTTGGTAATAACTTTGAATACCAAGCTAAGTGTAAAGATAAAGAAATAAAATTTAGAAAAGATAATGATTTTAAATTTTATTACCTTAGCAATGAGATTAAAGAAGTATACGAAAGCATAGTGCCACAACCTTGGTAATTCATAAATTAAAGAAAGAAACTGACAAGTTTCTCCTATCTTTTTTTAGATTGATTTATTAACTACCTCCATGTATTCCAATTGAAGTAAAACCCAAAATGGTGCATACTCTAGCCCAAATGATTAATAATAAAAAAGATATGGATAAACTCAACTACGCACAAAAACAAAGATTGGCTTACATTGACTTTAAGCTGATGTTTGTAGGTCACTTTACGCGTTCAGAAGTGGTTGAACACTTTAAAATGGGCTTATCTAATGCCACGAGAGACATTAACCTCTACAAAGAATTGGCAAGCGATAACTTAATCTATGACAACGCAGAAAAGTGTTATTTCCAAACAGCCAAATTTACCCCACTGTTTAATCACAACAATAACGACACACTTGCCAAGCTAGCCACCAAATTATCAGGTGAAGACAGTGTGATTAACGGGTTAGGTATTCCTTTTGAAGCGCCAAGTCAGCTTAATGCACCTAACATTGATATTGTCGCCGTATTAACTCAAGCGGCATTAAATACCAAAGCCGTCAACATCCGTTATGTTTCATTAAGTAGCGGTGAAAGTAATCGCATCATCGTGCCTCACTCCATTGTCGATAATGGATTACGTTGGCATATTCGTGCTTACGACTGTCAAAGTAAACAATTTAGAGATTTTGTTATTTCACGCATCATTAAAGCAAAATTATCAGACAACGTAATCAAAGAAGATCAGACAATACTGGCAGATAAACAGTGGATGCGATTTGTGCCATTAGAATTAGTACCGCATCCAAACAATATCAATTATCCAAAAGCCATAGAGTTAGATTACTCAATGCAAGATGGAAAACTCAATATAGAGGTTCGTGCGGCATTAACAGGCTATCTACTTCGCCGTTGGAATGTCGATTGCTCTGAAAACGCAACGCAACATACAGCAGAGCATCAACTGTGGTTAGCTAATAGAGCCACCCTATATGGCGTAGACAATCTACACTTAGCTTCTGGTTACTTAGCACAAACAACATCAGACAACACACTTACCACTCATTTAGGAGCAAACAATGGCAGAGCATAAACTATACCTCGGCGACCTAATCGGTGGCAGTTTGATGATCAAAGAAAGCCAACTGATAGCAGAGCTATTATTGACTGACCCAACCAAAGAGCAATGGGATGATGCAATTGTCGATCAAAATATTCTACAAAAGCGCTCACCTGCGTCTGCAAAACGTAATGCCGCAACCATAAGAAAACGCATTGGCTCACTTAATAACGATTTTCTGCACGCGCTGTCCAAAGCCAATCACGAAGAGGCCGCACAATTGATGATGGCAGCAACACTCATCAACTCTCCTCTTCTTGCTGATTTTATGCGTACCGTCGTTATGGATGCCAAACGCATGTACCGTGAAAGCATAGACAGCAAAGATTGGGAATACTTCTGGGAAGACAAATCTCGCCTTTACCCTGAGTTTGCCGAGATGTCAGAGTCATCGACCTACAAAATTGCCCAAGTTGCTTTTAAAGTCATGACCGATGGTGGTTTTTTAGAAAGCACAAAAACTAAGATTTTAACCAACATCTATATTACGCCTGATGTTCGTACTCTTCTTATTGATATGAATAAAGAAGACATTATCCAAGCGATGGAAGCTTACTAATGCAGCAATTACAGCAACGACTCGACACCATTCAATCGCGTCTGGAAAGCGAAGGCTTTCTGCAAAACAAAGAGCTGGGTGGTGAAATCGGTTTTTATATTTTCGATTACAAGCCAGAGCAAGAATTAGCGGTTCGTGAGCACATTTCAGTATTAGAGAAAAAACTCACCAATCGAGGTTACACTTTTGCTAGCATCAATCTGTTTGAGATGATCGTTAAGCTACTAGAATCACGTCGTTTATTGGATAAATCCTTCAAAATGCAATTTGAGAAAGGCGATGAAGCTCTATTTAAAGCATTAAAAGGCCCACTAGAGCAAAACCGTGTCGCTGAATTTATCGTTCAAGAAGCCAATATTGAGAATTGTGATTTCATTATGCTTCATGGCCTTGGTAGTGTGTGGCCTATCGTTCGAGGTCATGGCTTGCTTAATGCCTTACACGCTAAAGTAGGACAAGTACCAACAGTGATGTTCTACCCTGGCGAATACGATGGCGCATCATTAAAGCCGTTTGGACGAATCGAATCCAACAACTATTATCGAGCCTTTAAGCTTGCTTAATTGCCTTATATAACAAGTCGTAATGCAGCACGTTACAAAAACAGAGTAACCAAGTGCATTAACCAAAATTAAAATAAAAAATTAGCTAGGAAACCACCATGCAGTTACAGCAGCTATTTAATAAAGACATTACTCGCCCTATTAATGGTGTAGTAAAAGCCGATCAAGTTGAAAACGACACCGTCTTCATTGAATTAGACGAATACGTTATTACCGCCGAGCTTAAAGGCCATATTGAGCAATTTTTCAAATACTACATGCCATCAGTGGATGATCCTAAAAAAGCATCAATGACGGGCAAATCAGGCATTTGGGTATCAGGTTTCTTTGGCTCAGGTAAATCGCACTTCATCAAAATCATGTCTTACCTACTTAAAAATGTAGAGACCACCCATGAAGGCGTAAACAAACGTGCTATTGACTTCTTTGAGCAAAAACTTGAAGAAGACCAAATGCTGCTGGGCGATATGCGTCGTGCAATTCAAAAAGAAAACAACGTTATTCTATTTAACATCGATAGCCGTGCTGATACCGATGATAAAGAAGACGCAATCCTGAAAGTATTCCTAAAAGTATTCAATGAAAAAATGGGCTACTCAGGCGATCACGCTCATATTGCCGATTTAGAACGCGATCTAGATGCTCGTGGCAAACTGCAAGAATTCCATCGTGTATTTGAAGATTTATCGGGTTCATCGTGGTTAGAAGAACGTGACTCTTATGACTTCTACCGTGATGATCTAGCTGCTGCATTTGCACAAGTAACAGGCCAATCAGAAGACGCAGGTCGTCAAGCCATTGAGCGTTTAGAAAATAACTTCAGCCTAGACATTCAAAACTTCTGTAAATGGGTTAAACAGTACCTTGATGGTAGCTCAGAGCGTCGTATTAGCTTCTTCGTCGATGAGATTGGTCAATACATCGGTCAAAATACCCAAATGATGCTTAAGCTGCAAACCATCACAGAAAACCTAGGCACTATTTGTGAAGGTCGCGCATGGGTTGTAGTTACCTCACAAGAAGACATTGATGCTGTATTAGGCAAAATGCAAGAAGGCTCACGTAAGAACGATTTTTCACGCATTCAACAACGTTTTGATCGTATCTCTCTTTCAAGCTCCAACGTAAACGAAGTTATCGAAAAGCGTCTGCTTGATAAAACAGATCCAGCAAAAACGGCACTAGCTGCGTTATACAATGAAAAAGGCGACATCATTCGTAGCCAGTTAAGTTTTGAGCACACCAACAAAGCCGAGTTCTCAAACTTTACTGGGGCAGATAATTTCGTATCAAGCTACCCGTTTGCACCATACCAATACAACCTTATTCAGAAAGTGTTTTCTGGCATCAGTCAAGCTGGCGCGGCAGGTACACACTTAGCAAAAGGTGAGCGTTCATTAATTGAAGCCTTCCAAACCGCAACCAATCAATTTGTCGATGACAATATTGGTCGTTTGATCCCACTTTACAGCTTCTACCCATCTATTAAGAAGTTTTTAGATACCGCAGTGGTACGTGATATCAACCAAGCATCAGAGAAAAGCTCTATTACCGAGTTTTCTGTTCAGGTACTACAAACGCTATTTATGATCCGTTATGTTGAAGAGATGAAATCCACCATCGACAACATCGTAACGCTATGCATCTCAGAAGTGGATCAAGACAAACGTCAACTTCGTATTGATATTACCAACAGCCTAGACGCATTAGAAAACAATAACCTAATTGCTCGCCAAGGTGACGAGTACATCTTCTTAACCAACGAAGAAAAAGAGATCGAAAAAGAGATCCAAAATACAGAAATAGAATCATCAGATGAAACCGCAGAACTAAGCAAGATTCTGTTTGAAGAGATCTTAAAAACCAACAACAACTACCGTTACCCAGAAAACAAGCAGGATTTCCCTGTTTCACGCTTCTGTAATGGTCAACCGTTTGATCGCACAACCGATAACGACTTGTTGTTAAAAGTGATTTCACCTATCGACTCTAGCTACGATGAAATGAACGATGCGGTATGTGGCAACGAATCATCAGACTCTATCCTTATCAAACTGCAAGACCAATCGCGTTTATTTGGTGAGCTACGTACTTACATTCGTACCGCAAAATACACCAAACGCAATGCAGGCCGTGATGCCGATATGGAAGTCTTGATCCGTGCAAAAGCCGCAGAAAACAGTGCTCGTCGTAAACAGCTCGTCACTGAGCTAGAAGAGCTGATCAAACAATCGGATTTCTACGTACTAGGTCAAAACTACAACACCAAAGGCGCAACACCAAGTGCCATTGTTGATAATGCCTACTGCCATGTAATTGAAAACACCTTCAGTAAACTAAAATACGTACAACCGTACACAGGCGATATTCGTCAACAAATTCAACAAACCCTAATTGTTGATGATTTAAGCCAAATGAACATCGACTTATCTGATGTAGAAGCGAATCCTCGCGCACTCACAGAGATGGAACAGCATATTGCCATCAGTGATGAGTACGGTCGCCCTATTACCGCGGGTGACATGGTGAAGAAATTCTCTCGCCGTCCATTTGGTTGGAATGATAACGAAATTATCTTGATGATCGCACGTTTAGCGGTTGCTAATAAGCTAACATTGCAAGCCAACCAACAAGACATCGCTTTACGCAGTGCCTTTGAACATCTGGATAAAACCGCCAAGCGTGCAAACTTACGTATCCGCCGTATTCAACAACAATCAGAAGCGAACCTGAAAAAGGCCGCAACTCTGTATAAAACCCTGTTCCACAAAAATGCGCCATCAACAGAAAAAGAGTTATTCGAGCAAGCAAGCCAACTATTAAAAGGCATGTTAGCCAAGCTGAAAGACTTTAAAGCAAAATCCACTACAGGCACATTCCCAGGCACAAATGAAATTGAAGATGGCATCATGCTGCTTTCATCATTACTTGAGCAGCAAGGCAGCTTTAAGTTCATTGATGAATTACTGCGTAAAGGTAACGAATTAGAAGACTTTGAAGAAGAGTTTGAAGATCTAGAAACCTTCTACGAAACTCAGTTCTCAACATGGCAAAACCTAGCAAGCGCACTCACCGTTGAGTTTGCTAAAAACCGCTACTTGCTTGAAACCTCAGAGAGCGCAAAAACAGCATTAGATAAGCTAGAGGCGATTTATAAAGACAAACGTCCTTATGGCAAAATCCGTCAAGTACAAGGCTTAATTGAAACGGTACAAACCGTTAATAATGAGTTTTTGGCAAGCAGCCGTACTAACGCAACAAATAAGCTGCAAGCAGCGATTGAAAATGTACAGGAGCACATCTCAGAATCGAAAGCACCTGATAACATCAGTCACAATGCCCTGCGTCCACTGCAACAGTCACTGCAACGTTTAGATAAATTAACCAGCATTGCAGAGATGAATGAAGAAGTGCGTAACTCTAATGAGTTGGTTGAACAAGCCGAGCAGATCATCAATGCTTATATTGATCAACAAACCAAAGAAGCAGAGCGTCAAGCTGCATTAGCCATAGAGCGAGCAAAACAAGCAGCTAGCACGCCAGATGCATCAGAGCCATCAAATAACTATGGGGCAGCAACCAAAGAAACCCTAACAGTGGCAGAGCCAATCGTAAAACCGAAAGCGAAAAAAGTGGTAACGATTGATACAGGCTCTATCTTCCGTGATCTTGGTGACAACAGTTACTTAGAAACCGAGCAAGAGCTAGACGCTTACCTTGCTGCACTGAAAACACAGTTATCAGAGTTAATCGCCTCTAACCACAAGGTACGAATTAAATAATGGCATTGCCAATAGATATTCACGCTCTCCTTAAGGGGAGCGTCATTGAAACCGAGCGTATCGAATTTAAAACAGGATGGAATCCTGAAGTGATCGTGCGCTCGATTTGTGCTTTCGCTAACGATTTAAACAACGTCGGCGGTGGCTACATCGTCGTGGGTGTTGAAGAAAAAAATGGCGTTGCGGTATTACCTCCTATTGGACTTGAAGCCAGTAAACTGGATGAGATTCAAAAAGAGTTATTACGTGTCTGTCACTTTATTCAGCCTGATTACTTCCCAGTGGTTCACCCAGAAAAAATAGGCGACCGTTATATCCTGATAATTTGGTGTCCACCAGGTCAATATCGACCTTATAAAGCACCAAAAACACTAGGTAAAAAAGACCAAATCAATAAGCCTTATTATGTGCGTCGCATGTCTTCTACCGTAGAAGCAAAAGACACCGATTTACAGAGGCTAATGGATTTTGCAGGCAGAACCCCCTTTGATAACCAAATCAATTATCACGCCTCTATTGATGATTTAGACCAAGTGCACATCAGTAACTTTTTACACACCATAAAGAGTGATCTTCGTGCAGAACAACCGAACCTCTCTACTTCTGAGTTATGTCGCCAAATGCGCATTGCCAATGGTTCAAGTGAATCATTACATCCGCTGAATATTGGCTTACTCATGTTTGCCAATAAACCGCATGAATTTTTCCGTGGCGCACGCATAGAAATGGTTCATTACCAAGACGATATTGGTGATAAATTTCAAGAAACCTATTTTGAAGGCCCAGTATGGATGCAACTTAAAGACGTATTACGTCACATCCAAACTCATGTGATAAAAGAACAAATTATCAAAATTGATGGACAAGCCGAAGCCAAGCGTTTTTATAACTATCCGTTTGAGTCTCTTGAAGAAGCAATTTCTAATGCTGTCTTTCATAAAGGGTATGACAGACAAAATCCGATAGAGATAAATATTCGTCACCATCGTATTGAAGTGGTTAACTTCCCAGGCCCACTGCCCCCAGTTAACCAAACCATGTTAAATGGTGATTTAATTATCGCTAAAGATTGCCGTAACAGCCGTTTAGGTGACTTTTTAAAAGAGTTAGATTTAACCGAAGGTCGAGGCACTGGCATTCCAAAGATCCGTCGTTTTATGCAAAAAAATGGATCACTAGAGCCACAATTTATCACCGATGACGATAACAATTATTTTGTGACTATCTTGCCGATTCACCCTGATTTTATCGGAGAAAATCCAACAACCGAACAAGAACCGACTAACTCACCGATCAAGTCAGCGACTAAGTCAGCGACTAAGTCATCCGTTAAGGTAGAGCTAAGCGAACCACTTAAAAAGTTACTGTTCGCACTCGAACAAACGACACTGTCTGCTGCTGAATTATTACAAGCCCTTGAGCTAAAACACCGCCCAAGCCTACGTAATAACTACATTGCTCCAGCGTTAGAGCAAGAGCTAATTGAATATACCATTCCAGAAACACCTAAGAGCCGCCTGCAAAAATACAGAATAACTCAACACGGTCAGGCTGTGATTAATCAACTAAAAGATGATAAATAATGAACACCAACAAATTAAAAGCTTACGCTCCTAAAGCCCGTTTGGCTTTTATGGAAGCCGTAACAAAGCGAGCAGCGTTTCTTGGCTTATACGCTGACCGCATTGCAGAAATGACCATTGATGGTGACAGTGCCGTCATTGAAGGCCGTGTATTTACTCGCCAGCAAGGTCAACAACGTGCCCAACTCGTTAAACGTATCGAAGAGCTAGGCACGAACAACGATAAGTTCGTATTAAAAGACGGTTTTAACCAATTCATTAACGAAACAGCCTTTACATGGTTCAACCGCTTAACGGCTATCCGTTACATGGAAGTGAACGAATACCTTGATCATGGTTTCCGTGTATTAAGCAAAAGCGAAGGCGCACAATTTGGTGAAGGCTTTGAGATTTTAGGTTCAGCGGCAGACGTAGCTGATGACCTAGGCTTAAACAAAGAAAGCATCATTGATATGGTGCTAGATGGTAACAAAGAAGAAGAGTTATACCGCACAATTCTTCTAGGTCAGTGTCATCAACTAAGTGAAGCCATGTCTTTCATGTTTGAAAAACTGGATAATGCAACCGAACTACTACTGCCAGATAACCTGACAAAAACCGATTCCATTTTGAAAGATTTGGTTAACGATATCCCAGAAGATAATTGGCGAGAGATTGAGGTCATTGGTTGGTTATACCAGTTCTACATCTCTGAACACAAAGATGCGGTTATTGGTAAAGTCGTTAAACGCGAAGACATTCCTGCGGCGACTCAGCTATTTACCCCTAACTGGATTGTTAAGTACCTCGTGCAAAACTCTCTGGGTCGTCAATGGCTTGCTACCTACCCTGACTCTGAACTAAAAGAGAAGATGGAGTATTACATCACCCCTGCCGAGCAAAGTGATGATGTTATCGAGCAACTAAAAGCCATTACGCCAACCAGCATTGATCCAGAACAGATTAAAGTGCTCGACCCTGCTTGTGGTTCAGGCCACATCTTGGTGGAAGTCTATGAAGTGTTGCGTGAAATCTACCTAGAACGCGGCTACCGCTCACGTGAAATTCCAGAACTAATCCTTACTAAAAACATTTATGGTTTGGATATTGATGATCGCGCAGCGCAAATGGCAGCCTTTGCGGTGCTAATGAAAGCGCGTGAGGATGACAAGCGCATTTTCTCGCGTGACATCAAACTAAATATCCGTTCTATTCAATCAACTGAAAACCTGAACATCAACCAGTTATGGGCAGATTTGGATTTAGATGGTAACCAAAAAACTGGTTCTATGGGTGATCTATTTGCAGAACCTCAACTAGAATTAGTTGAAGCTTCAGCAGAAAACAAGGTCTACCTTGATTTACTGCGTTACCTGAAAGAACAGTTTATTGATGCGAAAAACTTAGGTTCATTGATTGAGGTTGATAGCCAGCACCTTGAATCTTTAGCTACATTACAAGAAAAACTAACTGATAAAGAACAAGGTAGTGAGCCAACCACAAAAGAAGCAGCAGAAGTGCTACTTCCCATTGTGGGACAAGCCATTGTATTAGCCACTAAGTACGATGTAGCGGTAGCGAACCCGCCATATATGGGTTCAAAAGGTATGAACACTGCGTTAAAAGATTTTGCTAAGAAATCTTTCCCTAATTCAAAATCCGACCTTTTTGCTATTTTTATGGAACGCGTTTTTAACTTCTTAAAAGAAGATGGTTATAACGCTCAAGTCAACATGCAATCTTGGATGTTTTTATCTAGTTTTGAAAGTCTGCGAGAATCATTACTTGATGAAAAAACCATAATCACCATGGCTCATTTAGGTTCCAAGGCTTTTGGTCAGATTTCTGGGGAAGTTGTACAAACTACAGCATGGGTATTATCTAAGAAATACGTCAGAAGCTATAAGCCTTCATTTCTTAACTTAACCGAAGGAAACGAAGCAGCCAAAAAGGCCGCAATGATCGCACGTTTGAACCTGTTCAGTAACAATACTCAAGACGATTTCAAAAAGATTCCAGGGGCCCCCATTGCTTATTGGCTTTCACATCCTGCAATTCAGACATACTCGTTCGGGTTGTTAGATAGAAAGTTAATTTCTGACGGCTCCGTAAAGACAGGTAACAACGACAAGTTTCTTCGTAACCTATGGGAAGTGAACGCTTTTGAAATTGGAACAAACTCTAAATGGCGACTACACCCTAAAGGAGGAGAATACCGTAAGTGGTATGGAAATATAGATAGCGTTGTTCTCTGGACTGACTGCGCCCGTAAGCACTATAAAAGTGACCACATTGCTCGTATTCTTGACGAGAAGTATTGGAATTTAGAGGGGGTATCGTGGTCTGCAATTAGCTCTGGAAAGCCTTCATTTAGACTTTTAGATAAAGCACACGTAGCAAACAACGCTGCTTTATGCATTTTCCCAAAAAATATTTCGGTAGAAGTATTACTCGGCTACCTTAACTCAAGCTGTTTTGATTATTTCGTCAAGGTAAATACTCAAACCGTAAACTACCTTGTTGGTGATATACAAAGAGTTCCATACAAAGAACTTCTCGATAGCAATATTGTTGAACACGTCAGAGAAGCCATTGAAATTTCTAGGAATGATTGGAATAGTCAGGAAACTGCTCTTGAATTTAAAGCACATCAACTTATCGACTCAAAATATGCGAGTAGCAGTTCTATCGCTGATAACATCTACAAAATTATAAATATCAGCAATGAAAATGCCAAGACGCTAAAATGTATCCAGACAAGTATAAACACGATATTTGTTAAACATTTAGGACTTGAACACTTGATTGCTACAGATGTGAACATAGAATCTATCAAGTTGAGAAGCAACACTAATGGAGAAATTGAAGACAGTATTGTAAGCAAAGTGGTTTGCTCGTTTATCAGTTACTTTCTGGGCAATACGTTTGGTAGGTACTCCCTAGATCGCTCAGGCTTAATCTATGCTCACTCAGGCAACAACGGCTTCAAAGAGCTTGTTGTAGAAGGGGCATACAAAACTTTCCCCGCTGATGATGATGGTATCGTACCATTAGCTGATGAAGAATGGTTGTTTGATGATGATGCCACTACCCGCTTCCGTGAATTTGTGAAAACGGTTTGGGGTGAAGAGCACCTTCAAGAAAACATAGACTTTGTAGCTGAAAGCCTATGCTTAGATGCAATCAAACCGAAGAAAGGTGAAAGCTCGATGGATACCATCCGTCGCTATTTCTCTACTCAGTTCTTTAAAGACCATTTAAAAACGTACAAGAAGCGCCCTATTTACTGGCTATTTAGCTCAGGTAAAGAGAAAGCCTTTGAGTGTTTGGTTTATTTGCACCGTTATAACGAAGGCACGCTGTCACGCATGCGTACCGAGTATGTAACACCGCTGATGGGTAAACTAGAAAGCCGCAAGAACATTCTTAACGATTCAAAAGCAACCGCATCTGGTGCAGAACTGCGTGCGATTGACAAGGAACTGAAAACCATCGATAAAAAACAAGCAGAGCTTGTTAAGTTCGATGAGGAATTGAAGCACCTAGCAGAAATGAAGATCACTCTAGATCTTGATGATGGCGTTAAGGTGAACTACGGCAAATTTGGCAACTTGCTAAGTGATGTAAAAGCGATTCACGGCAAAGTGCCAGAGAAGATTAAGTAGTTACTGATTTAATTAGTATTGGATATGCACAGCCTTCGGGCTGTGCTTTTTATATGGAAAAAAAATGACAACATCAATTATCCAGCCTTGTGCAGCAAGACTCTTTAACACTTATTACCAACATACTCAGTCATCAAGTCTCGAAAGTCTTCAATATTTGGTTGAAGAAGCGTATAAGTTACACGAACGTCTCAGAAAAAATCCAATGTCTAAACTTGGATTATTCGAATTAGATGAGTTTCTACTTTTAAAAGCATTACGTAATTACTCAGTCCATCAAGGAGAGTTTTTAGGCGAAGCGTATTGCATCGACATCGAATTTGCTAAAAGTATGCAGTTGGAATTACTACGTGTTTGCTTAGTAAAAAAATCTACTGTCAATCTCGCTATCAACCACGAACCAACTTTAGAGCACGGGGAAGAAAACAAAATCAGCCGCATTCGAGGCCAACTTATCGATTTTGGTGATTTCTTCAACCTTGAACCTGTTATCTTTAACTTCATGGTAAAAGCCTACGAAAAGTTAGAATTAATGAATCTTGCTATTCCTGGTGAGGGCTACAAAGATATCCAGCAATCTTACCAACGCGAGAAATATTATAATTATCCTCATTATCTATCACTACATCCTGTTAATTGTGATGCAGAAAAAATCAAAGATAATCTGATCCCCCTAACCGATGCGATGATAGAAAAAGCAGGTTTACCAGAACCTGAATTAGACCCATTTCACCAATTCTCAACTCTTGAATTAAACTACAAAGAGTTAAGCCCTATAAATTATGAAGGCAATGACTATGACGCTATTCATCAAACATTAACACAGCAAATACTCAACAAACCAGATAGCTTATTAGTCGCGAAAGCACTACCTCAACACCGAGGAATGGCTTTTATTGACTCTGACAGCAGCATTTATGTCTCTTGTTTTAACATTAATGATCAAAGAGAGTTATTTGAAAAACACAACATTCAAATTGACCTATTTTTCTACCAGCCATCAATTGGAGAATTGTTAGCTCTATTTATTCACAACAATAAAATATTTCCAGTAATGCTGAACAAGCTAGATTTTGTCGCCATTTCAAAGCCAGTTGAAATGCCTAGTGAAATCGAATGGAATGAACTTATGGCATCAATAAAAGTACCTGCCAGTTCAAACAAAGTCGGTAGAAATAATCCATGCCCATGCGGGTCTGGTAAAAAATATAAAAAATGTTGTGCATAATATAATAGAAAATAATAAAAATTAATTAAACTCAGTTGGTGTAACCATGAAGGCAACAGAAAGTAAGTTATTCAAATTTTTACAAAAATCGGCTCAATTCATCATCCCGATATATCAGCGTCAATATAGCTGGACTCAAGAACAATGTGAGCAATTGTGGAAAGATATTGTTCGTGCAGGAACAACTGATCTTGAAGCTCATTTCATTGGCTCAGTGGTATACGTTGAGCGAGGACTTTACAGCCATAGTGATGTCCCTCAATTACTTGTGATTGATGGTCAGCAGAGACTAACCTCCACCACTCTATTAATCGCTGCATTAGTTTCAGAGTTAAATGACCGTAATACAGACGATACACCTGTCATTGATGGTACAAATGCTAAAAAGCTTAAGAAGTATTATCTTTGTAATGATGCCGAAGATGGTGATCTCTATTACAAACTTTTACTCACAAAAGCCGATGATAAAGAGCTAAGAGCAATCATCGACGATCAAGCAAAACACGATGATGATGCAACGTCTCGGGTTATTAAAAACTACCAGTTCTTCAAAAATAAGTTGAATCGCCTTAATAACGAGCAAGTATCAGAGATCTACCTAGGCTTACAAAAACTGCTCATTGTAGATATTGCTTTAGATCGTGAAAGAGATAACCCACAACTTATTTTTGAAAGCCTTAACTCAACAGGTTTAGACTTAAGCCAAGCCGATCTGATCCGTAACTTCGTACTTATGGGACTAGAGCCAAAACAGCAAAATATTTTATATGAAAGATATTGGTTCCCAATGGAAAGCGACTTTGGTAACGGGGAGTATAGCTGGCTATTTAATCAGTTTATGCGCGACTATTTGACGCTTAAAACTAACAAGCCACCAAGAATCAATGATGTTTATGAAGCATTCAAAAAGTATGTCAGTAGCTCACATCTTGATATCGAAGATGTCGTGGCAGATGTTCGCAAGCATGCTCAATACTATATTGCCTTTTCTCTCGAAAAAGAAAAAGAACAAAAATTACTCGAAGCATTTCAAGACGTAAACGCTTATAAAGTAGATGTATCTTACCCATTGATACTAGAGTTATATCATGATTACGATAGTCAGATTTTAACACTCGACGAGTTCATTGAGTGTGTGCGCCTGATTGAAAACTATGTGTTCCGACGTTATGTATGCGACATTCCAACGAACTCGCTAAACAAGACATTCGCTAGCTTTGCTCGTTCAATTCGCAAATCAAGCTATTTGGAAAGCTTTAAGGCTGAACTAATTCATCTCGCATCTTATCGCCGTTTTCCTTCAGACACTGAGTTAAATCGCTGTTTACAGCATAAAGATATGTACAACGTACGTAGCCGAGCATATTGGTTACGTCGACTAGAAAACTACGATAAGAAAGAGCGCATTAGTGTTGAAAATTACACGATTGAACACATATTACCGCAAAATAAAAACCTTTCTTCCCAATGGCAGCAAGCACTAGGTGAAGAGTGGCAATCAATACAAGAGGAGTACGTTCATACCATTGGTAATCTCACTCTAACAGGCTATAACTCTGAGTTAAGCGACAAGTTCTTTACTGATAAGCGAGATATGGACGGCGGTTTCGCGAGCAGTCCACTAGCCCTAAACCAAAGCTTAAGAAATCATGAGACTTGGAACAAGGAGTCAATTCAAGATCGCTCTAAATTACTCGCGGACAAAATGCAGACGGTGTGGAGTTATCCGAATTTAAGCACTGAAATTTTGGAGAAATACCAAGCCCAACCAACCGAAAAAACCGCTTACACTATTTCGGATCATCCGTATATTGCTGTAGGTTCTTCAAAAGAGCTTTTCCAAGTGTTTAGCCAGAAAGTCATGTCCCTCGACGAAAACGTGAAACAAGAGTTTTTGAAGCTTTATGTCGCTTTCAAACTGGATACCAACTTTGTCGATGTTGTCCCTCAAGCTTCTGGATTAAGACTGTCTCTCAACTGTAAGTTCACCGAGATTCATGATCCAAAGAACCTATGTAAAGACGTAACTAACCTTGGTCGTTGGGGAAATGGCGATGTGGGATTCAAAATTAATGAATTATCAGACATTCCCTATGCTATCCAACTGATCCAGCAAGTTATTGATATGCAAGTTGAAGGTTAATAACAGCCGCTAATGGGTAAACTTGAGAGCAGCAAGAATATGCTTGGCAATTCAAAAGCAACGGCAACGGGTGCAGAACAACGTACGATTGACAAAGACCTGAAAACCATCGCTAAAAAACAAGCAGAGCTTGTTAAGTTCGATGAGGAGTTAAAGCACCTAGCCGAAATGAAGATCACACAAGATCTTGATGATGGCGTTAAGGTGAACTACGGCAAATTTGGCAACTTGCTAAGTGATGTAAAAGCCATTCACGGCAAAGCGCCAGAGAAGATTAAGTAACTCATTTAATTAGTATTGGATATGCACAGCCTTCGGGCTGTGCTTTTTTGTATTTATCAGGTAATGCCTATTGTTTTTTCGGAAAAAACACTCACTATCTTATAATAGGCTTCAAGATAAACACCTAAATAATTATTTAATATTAATCAGATTTAACCAAAGAAAAACAAATCATACGAAGCACATACCACCACGCATAAACTGAATAGTAACTTTGACCGTCATTATCACTCAATAAACCATGCGCTACTTCATTTCTAAAATTACATCCTAAATTTTCAGTAAAAATTGTTGTAAGCTCAAAAGCAGTCATCTCACCAAATATTTCTGTAAATTTACCTTTTTCAGTCAAAGAACTTAACCCTATTTCATGTTCTATACCATGTTCAAGAGTCGTCGTATGCTCACCAGCCTCTTTAAGTTTGATTCTAACCATATGTTCTATTTGAGGGCACAAGAGATGTATAGCAGCAGAAAAATCATTCTCAAAGCCTAGCCACAATGCCAATCCTAGATTTCTTTCTCTACCATATGGAACTAACGGTGAATGAAAGCACAGTGATTCCAAATATTCTCGGGAAAAATGATGTTCGATTAATAATTGCCTTAAAGCTGGAAGTATTGAAGTCCCTGTCACAAAATTCATGTTAAATAAATAGTTTTCTACTAATTGCCTTTTTATTACACTATTAAATTTACCCTCTTTACTTTCAAAATCATGCGCTGGCGTGTGACCAATTACACGACCATCACGCGAAGTATGTACCATACTAATAATTGATTTAAATACTGATGCTTCAAGACTTTTTGATGCTTCTGCTTGCATTGTACCCATATCTCTCCCTGCACCATTCAACCCACAGAAGTACAACAGAGCTTTATGTGTATCCACTTTTCCTGAAACATGCAGTTTTGAACCTTCAACTATGGCAGTAACATCTGGCATTGGAAATGATATCGTCTTCAATTCATCAAGCATTTTAGCGCCTGATGACGTTATTTTATGCCTTAGCGCACTAATATGGTCATCAATTTTATGCTCTTCTCGAAATTTGTTAGGGATCTTTCTATAAGCTTCAATTGATTGTTCATAGAACGAATTAGCAATCATTGCTGATCGCTGCAATCTATTATCACCTTCGTTTTCATAACTATCAGCAAAGAAAATCTGTGATTCTAACCATTTAGACTTATCATCAAATTTATCTGAAATCTGTATCGCCAACTCCATAAACATACGTGAAGCATAGTAGTCTTCCTTATCTCTTAATTTTACCGCTAATGTAGTAAGTCGAGTAAAAAACACATTCAAATCTTGAGAAATACAACCTGTTTTTTCTAGCAATTTAGAAATCCAAAGCACCATGAATTTGTTCTCATCATGCTCAATATCAAGCTCTCTCTCTAATCTGTCGACTATAATACCTAAACGCACTGTATCATTTAGTTGTAAACAGAGTCTTATTGCACGTTCCCAATGTTTATCTTGATATGATAGCCAAGCATCAGCACAAAGATCTTCTTTGGTATAACAATCTACAGCAAGCCTTGCCCAATCAGGATTTCTTCCTCTTTTTGTCCAAAGCCAAAGGATGTCTGCCAGCCTAGCTTTCAACCAATTATCGTCTGTTAATGGCAAAATAGCTTCATAGAATTCAAGCTCTATTTGTGAAAACTCCTCAGGCATCCATGTTGCTGAAAATATTCCTTTTGTAAAAGGGCTATTAACTAATTCAGGATGATGCAATTTAAGGCTTAGTGCCTTTCCTATCATGGACAACACATGCTTTTTATTTTGGACTAGTTCTTTCTCAACCAAAGAATGCAAATGAAATTCATATGAATGATCATACTCAGGGATAATTTTAATAGCGTTATCCCAGTCTAATGCCGTAAATGTATCTAATAATATTTCTGACATTACTTCCTCACAAAGGTAATTTATTACATAGGAAACATCTCCCCCGAACTAACAGTGGGATTTTAAAATTTAGCTTAACCCCCTATGACAGGATAGTTGTGTCTAATGAGTGAATAAAATCTCATCAGGATCCAACCCTTCAAGAGATTCAGTCATGAGCGTAGTATCGAGATAGATCTCATCACTATCACTGGATTCTAACACTCGAGTCTCATATGTAGAGTCAAGTTGTAGTTGATCCTGGTCGGTCGATTCTAAGGTTTTTGTTATCGTGGTTTCATCTAAAAAGTAAACACTATCGTGGTCAGTTGGCTCAGTGGTATTTGTCTGTATAGTCCAGTCCAAACTTACAGTATCTTGATCTTGGTTTTCGAGCGTAAATGTCTGAGTTGTTGTGTCTGAGAGCGTGCATACAGCAGAAACAGGGGAAATTTCTACTTTCTGGCTATAATTCATAATGTAAGGTTTCATTGTTGTTCCTCCATACTTGCTATTAATAACTTAGTGTTAAACAAAGTGTCATCTAGCTCTATTGTCGAGTTTTTCCCCACAAGTTCAAGAGCTTTAATTGTAAAGGCTGTTGTCGCTTTACCAAGATTATTTGACGAGGAATAAATAAAAGTCACTTTATCATTGGGAGATAGAGACTTTGATAGGTTTAATAATTCTTGAGAGGAAAAGTTCCCTTCATGATCGACTAAAACGAATTTTGTGTCCGAGCCATTTCTATCTAGTGGTTTGGTTAAAAACCAGCTATGTGGTTGTAAAGTTGCAGCTATAAGTAGAACTGAGCTTAAAGCAACACTTCTAATAAAGTATTTTTCAATATTTTTTACCAGTGTTGCAGCTGCAATCTGCTCTTCTTGTGATGTTAACCAATCAATGTATATTCCTTCAGCTAACGTTTTCCAGTCAGGAAATTCTTTGAAAGAACTAAACATGCTTTTTTCTGCGCCTTTAACTTGTAAGTATCTGCGTAATAGAACTAGAACATTAATAAGGAAAATAACAGAAAGACTAAAAACACCCCATAGTACAAGACTAATAGTAGAAACTGGTAGTTTAAGGAGCGATTTGAATAAAAATGTACATAAACCTGCATAAACTAAAGCTATTGCAATATAGCTATTCACTTTATTGTTAAGTGTGTTGATGCTGTTCTGGCAATCCATACTTTTGTGTTTTAAAAAATCTATTCTTAACTGACTTTTTATGCCACTGGCATCATCTGTGAGTTCAGAAAATTTACTTTTACACTCTTGGAGTTCTTTTCGACTTCGTGGCGATTGCAAGTTAGAGATTTTAAGAACTGAGAATATTTCAAACCCCTTTTCTTTGGTTCGTGATATGAAGTATAAATGCTTGTCTGCCCAGGGTAGAGAAAGTATAGAAATTCGAAGATCTGTGAGCTGACTAATTGAATCAAATTCTTCATCTCGAGAAATGTGGAGAACAGGTGAAATGTTAAGTATCCAACAAAAAAACAATCCAAGTTTATACCAAATAGAGTTGCTATTATGTTCCATGATAATTCCTTTTTTGCTTAACTATTTCATCAAATAGCGAATGATGGCATCAGAGATGTTATGTTTTGTTTCAAACTCTAACCATGCCCATTGACCATTAGCGTTCATTTCAAGAAAATACCAGACATTATTCTTCACGATAAAATCAAAACAACCGAATTTCATACCGCAAAGATCCATAAAATTAATACAATTACGTCTTATAGTTGATGGTATTGAGCAAGCTTCATAAGAAACTTTATTGTTAGGTTTTCTCCAGTCTATGTTATTTTCAGAATGAATTTTTACGGGGAAAAAATCACCATCTACTACGGTGATTCGAACTTCGAAGTCTTTATCTATAAAGTTTTGTAAATAAACAGGTGAATATTCAAAATTGTTAACCTTAAAAGTAGGATCTATCAAGTTTGTTTGGACAAATTCTTTACTCGAACCACATGTTATTTCACCTAGAGCAATAGGTTTTATAATTCCTGCATTACTAGAAAAATGTTTTAATAAATTTGCATCATTTGTAATTGCAAACTCGGGTAAATGGAATCCCACTTGCGAAGCGAGAGAAGCCTGAAGCACTTTGTTATTGGCTCGACGCATTACGGATGGCTTTGTGAGGACAGTACCGCTAAAGCTTTCTACAATACCTTCGATAAAGGAGTATGTCTCTTTATGGATATAAGTGTGATAGTGATTTTCAAAAATACCATCAAGATTTTCCAATGAAGGTTTTCGAAAGTAGATAGATGCACACGATACAGAATCGATGATGTTATTCCCATCTCTTATTCTAAAGCCATCAAGTGAAAAAGTGATGTGATAGTCAGAGAATCTATCCAAATCTAGACGGAAAAACTCAAGGTGGCGAAACTTATTTATAAGATAGGAGCAAGTTTTGTCATAGCTACTTGTTATTATTAGAATTTTCTGATTTTGCAAAACAACTGACCTCTGTGCTCAATAACGAAACTATGTTATATGATGGCTTACTACGTGGTATGCATATAATTTTACCTTATTGTTTTAAATAGTAATAGTAGCTCTACACGGAGAATTAAGGGTTGGCAAGCATCCATGATATGGAACTCCAATCAAACCGTTTTATAACGGCTCAACTTTTCCCCATATGGCATCAGAGATTAAGTATTGTGTTGAATTCATTTACAATATTTTCAATCAGTGTTGATTTAACTCAGACAACGCCTATTGAGATAGGTTCTAAGCCAAAAAGCACCCTATTCATTATTTAAAGTGGTAAACTACTCGCAGTTACCACTTAACTCAGCCTTATACTTTGGCGAAGATTGAATAATGAATATTGAGCAACTAATTACTGGCATTAAAGCCAAATTCGACAAATGTCGTCTCGTCTTTTGGCAAGATACCGATGGGGAGTTTACTGATGAACTCCCTTCTCTTCAGCTAGACACGTCATATGGCCCTGCCACTATCATTGAGATAGATGCACTTTCACACCTTGAAGTTAAACATCGCATTGAGCTGAAAGAGCCAAATACGGCATTTTTACTTTATAGCCAACAAAAACCAAATGAGCCAATTCGCGATTGGTTGTATGACATTCGACTGTATGCTCAAGAGTTCTACGCTGACAATAGCTCAATGGTATTAAACGATATTGGTATGAACATGGAGTTTCGTCCTGTTATTACTAAATTTAAGGGCTTTTTTTCTAATAAGCAGCGTGTCGCTCGTCTAAAAAAAATCTTACCTAAATCCGCTTCTGAGCGTGAATTAGAGTTAGCTCTTATCGCAGCAACGTTAAAGCTGGACACACCTACCTTTACGAATATTTTACAAACTCTGTTCGCTCAACTGGCTAACGATTTTGATACTGATTCACTTTTAGATGAATTAGATAAATACAATTTAACGCAATCATTTTGGTCAATCGCTTATGATGAGCTAGGCTACATCATTGAATCAGCTCAAGAAGAAAATCGCCAACCAACATTACAAGATCTTGCTGTTAAATTATTATTTACTGAGTGTCATCAATCTCTTGTTAATAGTGGATGCTCATCTACGGATGCCGTTTTAGAGAGCTTTAGTTCTCACCTACTGCCTATGCTTACCAATGAGCAAATTGAAGCGGGTTACAGTATTGACCGTATCGGAATAAACTCTGGTCGCCGTGCTCATGTCGTTAACTTTGTTGTTCAATTACGTGAAAGCCGTGTTTATCAAGACAGCTATAATCTAATTGCAAAACGCATTGAACATGATTTTGAAATTCGAAATAAACTTTATCTTATCTCGAAACCAGAAAAATTGATGTATGTAGAAACCTTTGAAGTTGCGGATAAACAGTTATCACTTTTACTTGCTAAAAATATCAACACTCTTGAGCAAGAAGAAGTAAATACCATCGCTTCACATCGTTTAACTACGCACTGGTGTCATGTTAAACCAATCTTTGTAGACACTAAATACGCCTGTGTTTATCAAGCGTTCAAAGCTGCCAAGCAATTCTATGCTTTAAAAGCAAAATACATTGATGGATTCGTGTTTGAATCGGCAAGAGCACTGTATCGCGCTTATGAAAGTGAATTGTTTATGTTTGATTCTGCTTATCGTGTGTTCTGTGAAAACGCCAATCAAGTCGCACACCACGGCTCTGATATTTTAAAGAACACACAACTTGTGGCAAGTATCGAAGATCTCTATGTTAACTGGTATCTGCATGACCTTGCTATTGCTTGGGGTAATCACGTAGATAGCGAAAAACTATTAGATACGTGGAAATTTAATGGCATATTCAACCAATACAATTTCTATAACAATGAAGTTGAGCGTATCTTCCAATCAAAACAAGTTAAGCGTGTTTTTGTGATCATCAGTGATGCCCTTCGCTATGAAGTTGCTCATGAGATTCATGAACAAATCAATAAGGAACAACGCTTTAAATCTACCATCACTTCTCAACTTGGGGTTGTTCCAAGTTATACCCAACTAGGAATGGCTTCTCTGCTTCCTCATCAAGAGCTGACTGCGCATATTAGTAAAGACGTTACCTATAAAGTTGATGGATTAAGCTCTCATGGCCTGGAAAAACGTAACACAGTTCTTGAGAAATACAGTGGTATCGCGGTGAAATCTTCTGATGTACTTAACTGGAGTAATGATGAAGGCCGTAAAGCCATTGCTGATGCACGAGTTGTGTATATTTACCACGACCAAATCGATGCTATTGGCGATAAAGCCGTAACAGAGAACCAAACGTTTGAAGCCTGCTCTGATGGCATTAAACAAATTAAATTATTGATTGAACGCATCATTAATAAGTTAAATGGTAATCGTATTTTAGTCACGGCTGATCATGGCTTCTTATTTAAATCGAGCGATGTGGTTGAATCTGACAAAACTGCGCTTACCGTTAAGCCACATGGCACAGTAGAAGGGAAGAAACGTTACTTAATTGGACAACAACTTCCAAAAGACAGTTTCTATTGGACTGGAGATATGGCGGTAACGGCGAACTTATCTTCTAATAGTGATCAAGCTGAATTTATGATCCCTCGTGGTTCTAACCGTTTCAATTTTGTTGGCGGTGCTAAATTCATCCACGGTGGCATTATGCCGCAAGAGATTTGTGTTCCTGTTTTGCGCATTGAGCATTTAAAAACGGCGAAACAAAAAACAACAGCAAAACAAAAAGTGGGCGTGGTTCCTTTGAGCAACCCTCTCCGCTTAGTGACACTCACTGAAAAAATTGAATTCTTACAAACCAATGCTGTTGGTGATGAATTTAAAGAGCGTAATCTAACGATTTGGATTGAAGATCCTGATGGCACAGTTGTCTCTAATAAGGCTCAAGTATTGTTTGATTCTGAATCCAATAATTCTGATGACAGAAAACGTAGTGCTATTCTCTCTTTAAACGGCACTGGTTTTGATCGCACAACATCATACAAACTTGTTATGTTAGATACTGAACAAGGTGATCGCTTTAATAGTTACTCTGTAACCATTGATTTAGCGATTCAAGATGACTTTGACGACCTTTTTTAATGGATAATAATGAATGATTAACGATAATATTGCTCAAGAAATTAAAGAAGCAAAAGACATTGACCTCGATGATCTAATGACTTCTGAATTTAAAGGTCGCGTTGTTCGTAAAGACTTAACTAAGCAACTAAAAGAAGGCGCTAACGTGCCTGTATACGTGCTTGAGTATCTACTTGGTATGTATTGCTCTGCAACGGATAATGACCTTATCGAAGCAGGTATGGTGCGTGTTAAGAAGATATTAACGGATAACTACGTTCGTCCTGATGAAGCTGAAAAAGTAAAATCAATGATCCGTGAACGTGGTACACATAAAGTCATTGATAAGATTTCGGTAAAACTGAATCAGAAGAAAGATGTTTATGAAGCAAGTTTATCGAACCTCGGCATTAAAGATGCCGTTATTCCTGCAAGCATCATTAAAGATAATGAGAAGTTATTAACGGGCGGTATCTGGTGTATTGTTACACTAAGCTATTTCTTTGAAGAGGGACAAAAAACATCCCCTTTCTCTGTTCTTAGTTTAAAAGCAATACAAATGCCGTCTATGAATATGGATGAGGTGTTTAACGCCCGCCGTAATTTCTCAATGGATCAATGGTTAGATTTGTTGCTGCGTTCAATTGGTATGGAGCCTGCAAATTTAGAGCAACGTGCTAAATGGCATATTTTGGCTCGTATGATCCCATTTGTTGAGAATAATTATAACGTGTGTGAGCTTGGCCCTCGTGGTACGGGTAAATCTCACGTCTACAAAGAGTGTTCACCAAACTCTCTGCTGGTATCTGGTGGTCAAACAACGGTGGCTAACCTGTTCTACAATATGTCTTCACGCCAAGTTGGTTTAGTAGGCATGTGGGATGTTGTTGCCTTTGATGAAGTTGCTGGCATTCGATTTAAAGATAAGGATGGCGTGCAGATCATGAAGGACTACATGGCTTCAGGCTCATTTAGTCGTGGTCGTGATTCGATTGAAGCAAAAGCCTCTATGGTGTTTGTGGGTAACATTGACCAAAGTGTAGAGACTCTAGTTAAAACCAGTCACCTACTCGCTCCTTTCCCTCAAGAAATGATTGATGCCGCTTTCTTTGACCGTTTTCATGCTTATATCCCTGGTTGGGAAATCCCGAAAATGCGCCCTGAATTTTTCACAAATCGCTTTGGTCTAATTACGGATTACCTAGCAGAGTACATGCGTGAAATGCGCAAACATGCGTTTGCAGATGCGATTGATAAGTTCTTCAAGCTAGGTAATAACTTAAACCAACGTGATGTTATTGGGGTTCGTAGAACAACGTCAGGCTTATTAAAGTTACTTGTCCCTCATGGTGAGTACACCAAGGAAGACGTGCGTGTTTGTTTAACTTACGCCTTGGAAGTGCGTCGTCGAGTAAAAGAACAACTTAAGAAAATCGGTGGTATGGAGTTTTTCGATGTGAATTTCTCTTACATTGATAATGATTCACTTGAAGAGTTTTTTGTGAATGTTCCTGAGCAAGGTGGTTCACAAATCATTGCTCCAGGGACACCAAATCCTGGGGTAATTCACTTTGTTAGTCCAGGGAAAGCTGGAAAGCTTGGTGTATTCCGTATTGAAACCCAAAAAACAGCGGGTAATGGCAAGCTCTCGACCTCGGGATTAGGCTCTGATACGGAAGCAAAAGAGCAAGTAAAAGTTGGTTTTGAATATTTTAAAGGAAACCTTTCACGAATTGCTGCCAACAATCAATTCTCTGATCATGAGTTCCATCTGCATTTTGTTGATTTACAAATGTCAGGAAACTCTCATAGCTCTAGCCTTGCTGCATTAATTGCTAGCTGCTCTACTCTGCTTGCTAAACCAATGCAAGAGTCTATGGTGGTTTTAGGCTCGATTACTTTGGGTGGCGTTATCAACCCTGTTCAAGACCTTGCTGGCTCTATGCAGGTTGCTCTTGAAGCTGGTGCAACGAAGATTTTAATCCCAATGGCATCAGCAATGGATATCCCGACAGTTCCTGCGGAGACATTCACGAAGTTCCAAGTAAGTTTCTACAGTGACCCTGTCGATGCGGTTTATAAGGCGCTTGGGGTTCATTAATAGCTTCAAATTGATAACATCAAAGCGGCAACGAATAGACGCCGCTTTTTTCTAATTATATTTAACATACTTTCTAATCTATGACTTAAAGTTTTCACTCATAGATATTGATTTTACTTATACACCAACCTCTTCTTTTATCCTGTCAGATAAGGCTATCGGCAGCTTTTAGTAATCAAACGATTCGTAATCATCTTCTGCCCAGCGACTACTGTGTCGACTTTCCATATTATTGTACATATGCAATGCAAAATTCCAATCGTTCCACATAAAATGAAAACCATTAACATGACTGCACTTCTCTACATAATCGTCGTAACTTTCTTCATTTTCAAAAATCTTAAAGCGATTTATCATAGACGTGTCACTTTCTTGTGAATCTATTGCAGCTAGAACAACCGAATCTCCTTCGCTCTCATTATAACGAGTCAAATAGATGTCATTACCTACACCAATCCCCGCCACACTTTGACATTCATCCTCAAGTATTAAGCCTGTTTTATTTTCTAAATAATATTTAAGTCTAGCCATAATTATCACCATTTTAGTTATTTATATTAGTTTTATTAGCACGAGTACGACTGTTAGAACCATGTTCTTCTGGCGATAAACTATGATAGAAAAACCATAACGTCAAACTATAAATACATGTAAAACAACAACATAAAATTGACCTTTATCTAATGGCAAGATATAATAAGGACAATTAACACATCAAATTCCCACTTATTTATCAACCAAGTTCAATTATTCATTTTGTATAAAGTAAGACTTTTAATACGCCAAAAAACAATTTATTCTATTTTATGTTTTGAGATCTTCATCACAAATGATAATGAGGTAAACTGCGTGGTTTCCACATAAAAGAAGAGATTATCTTGTAGATAAGAAGCAATAGATCGGACAGGATATTTTATTTAAAAATCGACTGTTCATTAACTTTGTTCGATTTATAGATTTGATGGATAACGAGTCAATGTAATGTTTGTAAGTAACTTAGATCTTAGTTGGGAAGCTTTCTTTTGATCTAACTTAATGAATAGTAAAGTGCCTAAAATGAATATTTACAGTAACTAGTTAAGGTATGAAATATAAAAAACAACGGTAAAAAATGGCTAACCCAATAGCCTAAATCCCACCAAGAATTTTTGCTATTCAAAAAACTCATTAACATTAACATCAAGCACAATAGAAAGATCACGCAAAGTTTCATCTGTAACTCGTATCATACCTGTTTCAATTTTTGCCAACTTACTACGAGTGAGATCTATACCTTGTAATGAGGCAATACGATCAACATCCTGCTGTGATAATTCTTTTGATAGCCTGATACTTTTTATTCTAGAACCAGTAATGTTTTTACGAACCGTGATCTCTATCATACTTATGATTGCTCCTATTTGTGTGCAATCACTATCGCAGATATTATCGCCCCGAATTGCACCCATACGGGTGCAAAGGTATTTATAAAAAAGGGTTTATCGAGCAATGAAGCATACGAAATATACTTTATTTCTATTAATGACAGGCATTCTATCTGGCTGTAGCGTTATTGATAATAATACTCGGGATAATACAAGTATTCAGAGAAAGGCTGCATTTGCATTAGGAACAAGCGCAGATAAGATTCGAATTGAAAATCGAACAGCAGATTTAATGAAAGTTGAGTTTGATGCAATATACAAAGGTCGTCGCTTCCAGTGTTATTACACGGGTGGTGTATTGGTTACAAGTGATGCTATTTGTTCTGCAACAGATGGAAAAAGAACTCCCTCTAGTGCTAATTGTAATGCGCTATTAAAAGCAGCGGGTAAATGCTGATCATGGCTGTAAAAGTATACAAAGGAAGAATTGATATGTTGGGTCAAAAAAAATTTGATCAAACATCTAGTAAATATGCCTATATCAAACTTATCGATGAGAATAATGAATATATCATGTTAAAGAATGTATTGGCATATAACACATGTGATTCGTTTCTCTTAGTGGGTGAGAATGTAGAGCTATACCTAAAAAAATTCTACGATTCTTATATTCTACTAGCGCTCGTAGTTAATAGTAGAAAAATTATAGACTTTTCGGAAGTATCATTTATCAATAGAGAGTCTACTTCCTGCCTTAAAGTTGCCTTATTCGGAATGATTATAGCTTTACCCCTCTCTCTTTTAATAATAGGCTTCCCAATTTTAATCCAAAACATCTTTTTCTTTATAAAGCATTATCGTAGAAAAAAAGAATACAATTTGAAAAAAATTCAAGATTCTCTATCTTCGTACGGCTTTAATGTAAGTTAACGCTACCAAAAAGGAACCGCTTAAACGAGGTTCCTTTTCTATATAAGCTACTATTTTTCAAAGAAGTTTTCTATAATTAAGTACTAATGGGAAAGTTAGCAACATTTAAGTCGTTGATATAAGGTAAAATGATAGGACTTAAATTCCCGATAACTTCTTTGTATTATCATAAATTGCGCGTGCTGATCAGCACACGCATAGCATCACTGTATTTTAGATACCATCTAATCTATTCATATAAGAATCAATCAAACTTTTATTATTTGATATGGACTTCTTATTTGCTCCTACACCAAACCCATCTAGATCAGAACGATAAGGTAAAAAGCGCTTAGCGTTATCTATAGATCCGATTACATATGCTGTAACAAATTTATTACTGATTTCTTTTTTCTTAGCTTCATTATAAAAAAGCATATTTTGAAATAATTCCGATGGCATCTTATATGCGGTTAAAGCTTGTTCGATCCGATACATAGCTTGCCATAAATCTTGTGCCTCTAATGCAGTTAAACATTTACTCACAGAAAGTTTTTCAACAATATCTGCAACAACATGAATACTTAATGCCATTTTTGAAATGTTTTTTCTGATCCCTGCTCGTTCAATTACCACTTGAGAGCGACTTTGTTCTACATTGCAATCAATAATTAGCTCGTTATATTTTTTATGTTGCTGGCATAATTTATTAAAAATTTCTGGTGTAATCTTGTATTTACCATTTTTTAAATCTGCACTCCCATACATTTCAATGAAATTACTGATAGTTTCAGGCATGTTATCTTTGATTTTAACTTTAGCTATAATAACGTATTTCTTTAAATTCTTATCATTATACTTAAGTTGTAACTGCATTCCCTTTGGATGCTTATAAATATTATAACCAGCAAGGCCAAAATTTGATTTTGATATGTCTTGATTGTATTTTGATGTGAGAATTTCAGCGACACTAGCCATAAATAACCTTTTTCTATTTTTAATTTATATTAACCATTTTAAATACCAAATTCAATTAATATAACTACCAAAAATTAACGTAACTACCTTATTAGTTATCTAGTCAAGTTAAATACATATATTTCACAAGTGCTTTCATTACAATAAATAGTAATTACTTAAATTATATTAATAATGGATAATATAATTTAAGAAGATTATTTCCCGAATATTCAAACTTCAGCGATGTCTGAATAGTTACCTAAGTGAGCGAGGATATATTCACGAATATCAAACCATCCTTTAGCTCCCGAAATTACCGCACATAAGGAATATTAAATACAAAGGAACGGTATAACTCTCTTTTGAAGCCTCTATTACGCCCAAAATGTGTATACATAAAAGCGTCGCAAGCTAACGATTATTAGCCTAACACTTGCTAGACTAAATAATCTCAAAGCATTTGATAAGTTCATTTATTATTAGTTATGAATGTGTAATTCCTTATCTATAACAGAGCCAAAAGCATTATAGACTTTATCCTTTTTGTTTTTACTATCTTTATTTAAAATTTCAGTATACGCATTAGCAGTAAAGTTTTTATACTCAGTTTCGCTGATTTCTTCTACGATCGTTGAGTTATATGTTTTCTGCATGCGTTCCGCATACACCTTTTCTTTATTCTCAAGAAGCTGATAAAGAAGATGCTCAATGATTGCTTCAGCGATGTTTCCTATGCTTCCGCCCAAATCTTTAAGTGCGGACCTAACTTCAACTACATAAGCAACATCAGAAGCGCCCCTTGATGCTCTACGCGCTCTCATTGCGAGTCGCATGTCGCTTATTAAGTTATTAACCTCTTTAGCGTGTCTAGCGCTTGCTGAGAACTTAATCAGTGTGATTCTATTATCTTCATCGCGTTTATCGTCAGCAGCCGCAGTAGCATCAAGCAATTGCTTCTGAGCGTGCTTTGCCGCTCTCTCTAGCTCTTCTTCGTGATTATCTAAGCATCTACACTCTTTATCTAAGATACCGCTACCTATCAGCTTACCAAGCGTGTACTTGCGATTACCACCTAGTTGGGAGGCTGACATGCGAATCTCATTAAGGTTAAACACTAAGCCAGTAGCAGTATTACCCTTGCGTTGTATCTCCACTTTAAGATCGGTATGTGTTGACTCTACAGCAACAACAAAATCAGCAAGCGTAGAACCTTCTGTAAGCTTATTGATACCTTGCTTTACTAACCGAGCTATCTGAGCTTTCTTGTTGAAGATGGATGCATCGTTAATCTCTGCTTTAACGTCATAACCAATATCTTTACTACTAACTAGTTCACGTAATCCAAATTCCTTCTCTAACTCTCTCATTACCTCTTGAGCGCGTATCTTGCTATATGAGTCGCGTACACGCTTACGCGTAATGGTATCGATAGTGGAAGTAACAATGTGGACATGCTGCTCATCAGTATCGTTATGCTTAAAGGCTATGTAACGGCAGTTATCGTAACCTAAGTAACTCATGAGCTTCCTTACTGTCTTGCGCCATTGTGCCTTACTGAGGTGTTCGTCAGTATCAAGGCTAACAATCATATGCTTAAACTGCTGCTTGGCGTTCGGGTTAAGCTTGATCGAGTCCTGCATTTCTCTTATTGCTGCTGACATATCCAGATCTTCACCTGATGCGCTCCTCGCGTTCTCAGGGATATTAAGGATGTTGTTAGCGCAGATGAATTCAGTAACCGCGCCAGCTTCTTTAGTGTCGCCCTTAACGTACTGAACAAGGTATTTAGCGACTCGCTCATCATCGCCAGCGATATAGTTAACTAACGTTTCAGCAGTTGAAGCGGAATGCTTTCCACCCTTTTGATCTGGTTCTTTATAGATCATGTTGGCATTCCTTCTCTTGAAGTAGTGCTAGAAGTTGTTCTATGGTCAGATGCTCTCTAGCGACTTCGTAAGCAGCCTCTTGAGTAAAGCTATTAACGAGAAGATGCCTTGTGGCTTGGAACTCTCTTCGAAGCCCTTGCAGCACTATTAGTGTTGCTGTTGCCTCGTCTTTATTAAGAGTCCTGCCGCACTCTATGTGCTCTGCGATTGTTTCGATATAGTTGGTTAAATCAGATGTTTTAGAGAAGAAGGTTTTTGACGGCTCTAAAACAATTGGTTTAACTTTTACTGCATTATTTATTACATCGCGAATAAATGAAGATAACTTTGAGTATCCAGCAGCACATTGCTTTTTTATTAGTTCTTGATGCTCAAGATTAGTAAGATTCGTTTTAACTGATTTAATTAGTAGCTCAGCAGGTTCCTTCCTTGCTTTATATTGCTCCTTCTTTACTACCTTAATCGCTGCCTCAATGGCTTTAAAATCGTCAGGGTTAGTATTTCGTAGAGTATCCAATAATGATGCATTCATTTTATTTACCTTTTATTATTTTTATTTTATTGGTAGTACGTTTCTAATTATTAAAACATAGTTAAAGCAAGTGACTTATTAGCGCTAACACCGAAGGTGGTTAGTGCAACCAACTAACAGGCGGAGTACAAGGTTGGGAGCTATTTGGAACAAATAGACGACCAGACACAGCTTGCCATCAGATTAATTATTAAAAAGAGGGGGTGAATTAATCTCATATATTTATTATCTATTATTTTGTGAGATTTAAGTATTACTTTTTAACCATTGTAATTAAATATTTTAAAAGCATAGCCACTCAATTTATTTAAGGCTTATGAAAAACAAAAGGATTTTGCAGAGAGCTAGTACGGATTATTTTTATTTTTGTACTTATGCAGAGTGAGTAATTACCAAGATTACTATATAGTAGAGTAATTTTTTAAAGAGGTTTACTCTCTTATAGAGTAATAAGATAATTATTTTAAATGCATTTTATCTTAAATTTAATATTTATAATTAGTGAATTACTTTAAATTATTATCAATGTAATTACTATAATCAATCAGTTTAATTAAAATGAATAATAGAAGTAGTATTTATTATTTAATAATGATAGGAAAATACGTTTAAAAATTACCGCCGTAATCATTTAAATTAACGGCGGTAATTATTAAGTTTTTTTTCAATACTTTAACTGGGCTTTCTTAGCTATCTCGGCCCACTTACTTGGATTAAATCTCACAGCAACACGTATCGCGTGCATATACCTTAGTCGATCCCTAGTGTCGTTCAAGTCATTTGGTTGCTTAACATCTGTTATCTCTTTTAGTATTGGTAGATATACTGTAGAGCTTTTATCCATGTTAATAGTGCGTATTGTGTTTGACGGGCTAACCGCCTTGTTAGCTGTGAATACATCACTTACTGCCTTATCATTCCTATCATCGCCATCAAAGCTGAATGGTAGCTCTCCTATAGCGTCAGCTTTAAACACTACTCTCAGAGAGCCACCTTGCTTCTTATCAGTGCAGATTATGTATTTAACGAACTGTTTAATAAAGTGATTATAACGCTCTCTATCTTTATTCTCACTGAGTTCTAAGTTATCGATGACCGAAATATCATAATTACTATGTAAAATAGACAACTCATCGAATCTAACTTTATTGGAATCGATCTCATTATATAACTGACTAAGCTTGTCCGTAAGCGTCTCGCACATACGCGGGTCGGTGTTTTTCATAAGCTGTGCAGCAACAACATTAACGTTCTCGTTTAGCTCTGCTATAGTGGCTTCTAACAGACTTAGTTCTGCACTTACGTCAATAAAACTACTATCATTGATCTTTGCGTAATCTAAACCAGCTAGAGCACGTATTAGACGTTCTTCGATTTCTTCATAGTTTAACGCCCTCTGGTCGCAACCTTGTTTATCTAGCTGCTTTCTGCATCGAACTTTAAGACTTCCTCTGTTTGGTTTGTAATAGCTCATTGAAGAGCCACACTTCGGACAACAAAGAAGGCCACTAAACAAGTTACTAAAAGCTCCTGTTTGTCGTCCACCCGATTTCTTAAACGAGTTCTTTAATCGTAAGAATGTTTGCTCGTCGATTAACGCAGGGTAGTAGTTTTGCTCTACATCACCCCAAGGCTGTTTCTGAGTACAGTGTTCCGTTCTTACATGACGGACTCTCTGAAAAGCGCCATATAGCTGTATCATCTTGCAATACTTAAGCACGATACGCGTTGACCACGTTTTACCATTGAAATAAGGTACGCCCTCTTCATTAAGGGTACTAGCAATACGTTGACAGCCCATACCGTTTAATTTCATATCAATAATACGACGCATTACACGAGCGCGATCTGGTATTAACTCAAAACTCTTTTTATCTTCAGATATTTTCATCCAGAGCGGACAAATAGTTGTGCGCTTAGCTCCACCTAACTTTTCTTGCTTACGCTTTTCTTCGAAACGGTCATTAATCCTATTAGACTTCTGCTGGCTTTCCATATGTGCGAGGTGGATTGCTGCGGTGATCAATAAATCATTCTCAAGAGTTGTACTTTCACTATGTTTTATAATTACACCAAACTTCACAATGGCGACATCAATACCATACTCTTTGAACAAGCCGAATGTTTTACGTGACTCATCGGCTGGCATTCGACTTATACGATCAACTGCTTCAACCACTAACAGTGAGCCTCGCTTTACCTCGCCTCTTTTAGCCGCTTCCAAAAAGGCACCTAACCCACCATTAGCCGCAGTGTTGTAACCTTTGTATGCAGATAGACCCCTATCCGTAATTAATTCGTCTGCTACGACATAAGTTGGTAAGCCCTTCTCCATCAATTCTCTATTTTTTGAATCAATAAATCGAAAAGCATTATCAATCTGACGACGAAGACCGTCTCCATTAACTTGTGCTTCTTTGCTTACACGAGAGTAGATATATGCAGTGTGGGTATTTAAGAGAGTTGTAGCTTTATTCATTTTATATCCTTAGAAACATTAAAAGGTACTATTGTTCTCTCATATGGTGTTGGGGTTATTATTGCACCTTTGAGGAATTGATCAATACTCTAAGTTGTATTTTAGCGATCAAGATCGCAAACCCATGAATTAAAGATAAAAAAAGGGCTAACACTAGTGTTAGCCCTTTGCTGTTCCTATAAGAGACGACTACTTTGAAAGTAACGCCACTGACTGCGATACTATCACTCTTTCCTCATTGGTTGGGATAACCATTGCAACAGCGTTCAGCATTTCTGATTTAGCAATAATGCCATCAGCGCCAAAACGAGCACCTTCGTTACCTGCAACATCTTCAACAAAACCTAGAATTTTAAGGTTGTTTAAGATTTCACGACGAATTGGTAATGAATTCTCACCGATACCACCAGTGAAGATGATGCCATCTAAAGAATCTAATGCAGCTAGGTAAGAAGCCACGTACTTAGCAACACGGTATGTAAACACTTGGAATGCTAATGTAGCACCTTCGTGTCCCTCTTCCATTGCTTCAAGGATACCGCGAGCATCACTTGTTAGACCAGACACACCTAGGAAACCAGACTCTTTGTTTAGAGAGTTAAATACTTGCTCTTGTGACCAACCTTTCTTAAGTAGGTACTCAATGATGCCTGGATCTAAGTCACCACAACGTGTACCCATCATTAAGCCAGAAAGCGGTGTAAAGCCCATTGACGTATCAACACTGTTACCGTCTTTAATTGCACAAACTGATGCGCCATTACCTAGGTGAACAGAGATAAAACTCGATTCTTCGATTGGCTTGTTAATCATTTTCGCAGCTTCACGGCTTACGAAATAGTGACTTGTACCGTGGAAACCGTAGCGACGAACACCAAAATCAGTATATAACTCTTTAGCAATAGCACCCGTGTATGCACGCTTTGGCATAGTTTGGTGGAACGCTGTGTCAAATACCGCAAATTGAGGAAGAGAAGGGAAGGCTTCAACAGCAGCACGGATACCAATAGCACCTGCTGGGTTATGTAATGGAGCAAGATCTGATAGGCTCTCAATCTCTTGAGTTACTTCTTCAGAAATGCGAACTGTTTGTGTGAATTTTTCACCACCGTGAACGATACGATGACCAATTGCAACAATACCATCAGTAAAGTCTAACTCTTCAGTCAGCCCTACTAATTTGCCAATTGCAATTTTATGGTGGTTCTCTTCGCCTTCAATGGCTATTTCAGTTTTCTGTCCTTGATACTTCCAGCTCATACGAGCATCTTCCAGACCAAAACACTCACCAAGGCCACTTAATACTGCATCACCAGAAGCAGAATCGATAACAGCAAACTTTAGTGAAGAGCTGCCTGAATTGATAACTAATACGTATTCGTTGTTCATCATTATTCTCTTTATTATACATCTGTAGGTTGCACATAGATCTGTGCCTTTTGTTACCCTTCTATTATTCAACTTTTTTTTAATTATTCAACTTTTGTTTTTGTTTATTCATATTTTATTTATCAATTCCTTATTCTAGATCAACATTAGTAAATATAGGCTGTTACCCGCCCTCAATCTTAATAATGAAAAATCAACATAAAATCATTGATTTAGGCTCCTATAATAATAATAATGACATACCGTTCAAATTTTGACTAACTTAGTATGAATATATTAATCTGTGATGATTCTGCCATCGCACGTAAAGTGCTCTCAAAGCATATAATGCTTACTTCTGAGATTACGCTTCACTACGCTGAAGACGGTGCTCAAGGTTTGGCTATATTAAAAGAGCATTCGATTGATGTACTCTTTCTTGATTTGACCATGCCAGTATTGGATGGGTTTAAGGTTCTTGAGCAGTTCCCGAACAACGCCAAATCAACTCAAATAATTGTTATTTCAGGAGATATCCAGGAAAAAGCAAAGCAACGCTGTTATGAACTTGGTGCAAATGAATTTATTGAAAAGCCCTTTAAACCTGAAGAAATAGCAAAATTGCTTCATCGTTATGGCATTACTCCAAGCTCTAAAATCGCAATACATAACCATAATCGTAGCCTTACTTTTTCAGAGGTTATTGCTAATATTAGAGAAATTAGCAATGTGGCTTTAGGTACCAGTGCCGCTCTTATCTCAGAACAATTTGATCGCTTTATCGATATGCCACTACCAAATGTTGCCTCTTTGCATCATTCAGAATTGCAAATGACATTACAAGATATTGTTAATAACTCTGAATACCGAGCTATTTCCCAACGTTTTGTTGGTAATGGCATTAATGGTGAGGCTCTCGTCTGTTTGCACGGTAACGAATTATCCGAATTGTTAAGCGTTGATAATGGAGAAGAACAAATAACAACCCATGAAGCTATTTTAGATATCTCTAACCTTCTAGTTTCCTCTTTTCTTTCTTCATTCAATAAACAGTTAGATATCAACATTTCATTACGTCAGCCTATTGTATTAGAAACAGAGCAATTAAAAGTCGCATTAAAACACACTCCCTCTTTTCTTAAAGAGTATGAGAGCGACATTTTCACTATCGAATTTGTCTACTCTGCAGAAGCTATCGATTTAAAGTGCGATGTTATTTTTTTAATGGATAACGACTCTTTAACTGCCATTAAGTCTATTTTGGAGAGTGTATTATGATAACCTCAGATATGAGTGACTTTCATTGGGCAATGCAAGTTATTTACGATCTCGATGCTGGCTTAATTGTGTTAGACAAACATTTTCAAGTATGTGCGTGGAATGGCTTTATGCAATCTTACAGTGGTATCACCTCAGATAAGATCCTTGGAAAAGTTATTTTTGATGTTGTTCCTGAATTGCCAGAAACGTGGTTACGAAAGAAAGTTGACGCTTCTTTTACCTTAAACTCTCGTGGGTTTTCATGCTGGGAGGATCGGCCTTACTTATTTAAGTTTAAGAACTTTACTCCGATCTCTAATGGTTTGACTGAAATGCGTCAAAACATTACTTTCTCACCACTAACCTCCTTAAATGGCCAAGTTTCTCATGTTAGTTTGGTGATTAATGATGTAACTGATATAGCAAAAAACAAGCTGCATTTACAAGAGTCAAATCAACAATTATCGAATCTCAGTAAAACGGATGGTTTAACTAAACTGTTTAATCGTGCTTACTGGGAGTCCTGCTTAAAGAGAGAGTTTGAACAAGCTAAAATGTCTGGTTCTACCGCCTCTGTTGTGATCTTTGATATCGACCATTTTAAAAAAGTAAATGATACTTATGGCCACACAGCTGGTGATGAGGTGATCCGTAACGCTGCTGATTTACTTCGTAAAACCTCAAGAAATACAGACATCTGTGGTCGTTACGGTGGCGAAGAGTTTACCGTTATCCTTCCAGGAACGAACGCTGAGCAAGCATTATATTTTGCAGAACGATTACGAAAACGTATAGAGAAAGCAGAAGTTAACTGCGATAATGTGATTATAAGCTATAAAATTAGCATAGGTATTTGTGAATTATCAGCCGACAATGATGACTATTTAACTTGGTTAGAAATGGCAGATAAGGCGCTCTATTACTCAAAAGAACATGGTCGAAATCAATCAACTATCTACCACCCCGCCATTAAGTAACACCAATCTAATAAAAACATAGGCAGAAAAAAGCCTGAGTGATAATACTCAGGCTCTGATTACAAGAAGTAAAGTTGCATCCTGCAACACTTACCCAGCTATGCGTAATGCCAATACTGCGCTGAACACTTTACCGATCGGCGACCAAACCATCATAAAGCTCTTTACGCAAATGAACCCTGCCCAAAATGTGTCGGGTTCGTATAATTATCGTTATCCTTTTACACCACCGGCTGTCAAACCACCCACAAGGAATTTCTGAGCAAGTAAGAAAACCAATGTAATAGGTAATGCTGATAATACGGCAGCGGCCGCAAAATCACCCCATAAGTAGTTCTGAGGGTATAAATATTGTTGCATACCAACTGCTAATGTGTACGAGTTTACATCAGAAAGTAGTAAAGATGCTACCGGAACCTCAGTAATTACCCCAATAAAAGACAAAATGAACACAACTGCAAGAATTGGCACCGATAATGGTAACAATACTAAACGGAATGCCTGCCATGGTGTTGCGCCATCTAATGCTGCCGCTTCTTCTAATGAATTATCAATAGTTTCAAAATAGCCTTTAATCGTCCAAACGTGTAAGGCTATCCCTCCTAAATAAGCGAATATCAAACCACCATGCGTATTCAAACCTAAGAATGGAATGTACTGGCCTAACTTATCAAACAGAGCATACAGTGCCACAAGCGCTAAAACTGCTGGGAACATTTGGAAAATCATCATACCTTTAAGGATGGTTTCTTTGCCTTTAAAACGCAATCTTGCAAACGCATAAGCACTTGTTGTCGATAATGCAACAATCAGTATAGAGCTGATGGCTGCTATTTTTACAGAATTCCATAACCAAGTAAGAACAGGGAATGGAGGTTGCGTGGTTGAGCCATCTGCGTGCTCTACTGCAATCCCTAGAGCCAATTTCCAGTGCTCTAATGATGGATTTTCAGGAATAATGCTACCTGTAGCGAAGTTACCTTCACGGAATGAAATCGTAATAACCATTAGCAGTGGGAATATAATCATTGCTAAAAATACCCACATTGCTACATGAGTTGCCCAAACGCGGTACTTTAAGTTTTTTCCTTGAACCATTGCCATATCAATGAATCCTTATTTATTTAGTCTGCAAGTAGCTAAATACAATTTTCGTTATAAATAGCTACTTAACTATTATTAGTTTAGTTATTTGATAATTTGGTAAAACGTAGGTTCAGTAACGCTAAGCCACCAACCAATAAGAAAATAAGTGTTGCAATTGCACTTGCTAAACCGAAGTCTTGGCCACCACTGCCCTCAAACGCGATTCGATACGTATAACTTACTAGTAAATCGGTATAACCGGCAGGTTCAGTCGTTCCAATCATGTTTGGCCCACCTTTAGTTAATAACGCAATCATTACAAAGTTATTAAAGTTAAAGGCAAATGCAGCAATCAACAACGGGGTTAATGGTTTAACCATCATTGGTACTGTGATTTTGAAAAAATTCTGAATTGGCCCAGCGCCATCAATCGCTGATGCTTCGTATAAATCTTCAGGTATCGATTTTAATAAACCCATACATAAGATCATCATGTAAGGGAAGCCTAACCAAGTGTTTACAATTAATACCATTGTTTTGGCGGTGAACGGGTCTGAGAACCAATTAGGCTGAATCCCAAACATACTCTCTAATAACATATTGATCTCACCGAAACTTTGGTTAAAAAGACCACGGAAAATCAAAATAGAGATAAACGCAGGAACCGCATAAGGAAGAATAAGCAATAAACGATAAACTGCACGGCCTTTTAACTCTTCCCATTGCACTACCGCAGCAAGAACCAAACCAATGGCTAGAGTGAACACCACTGTGCAAGTTGCAAAAATAACCGTCCAAATAAAGATGCTAATAAATGGTTCTTTAATACCGTCATCTTTCCAGATACGCTCAAAGTTCGCCGCGCCAACATTAACAACAAAACCAGGAGAGATAGGATCACCAACAAAAGCATCCTTATCATTTACTTCTTGATAAAACCCTGTTTCATGGTTTGCTTTGAAGTAGGTTTCTGTTTTTTTGTTGTATAACGTTTCACCATCATCTTGTAATACAAACAGTGGTCCAACCGCAGCAAACTTACGTAACCCACTCATCTTAATTTCTTCACCAGATGGCATAGACAAGGTAATTAAATTTAAGCTTGGGCGCTTAGCAATGATCTCTTTGATCTTAGCTTTTTTTCCTTTCACTGTTTCTACAGGCTTCAGATCTAAATGACGCTCAACCGCCTCTGAAATCTGAAAAGTCTCTGTTGCTAACAGTTGACCTGAATCTTTAATCGTTAACGCGTAGCCATCACCTTGATTCATTAATTGAAACTTATAGCTCTTACCACTTTGATACGTCTTTGATAGATGAACTGCTTGAGCACGCTCTAAGGTAACTTGGTTCGTTGCACTGTAATTGGTAAATGCCAACCCTACGGTATAAACCAATGGGAAAATAATGAATAAAATCATGCCCGCAATACCAGGGAAGGTATATCGATGTGCATACGTTTTTTTACTACCAAACACATAAACAGCTAACGATGTTAATACAAGCGTTAACATTGCAAATGCAGTTTCACCACGAGAATACATAAGTACGCAAACATAACCATTTATCGCTGCAATAGCGGATAAAAGTCCCCATTTTGCCAATGATTTATAATTTGAATGCGAAGCGACTGCTGTTGTCATAAGCTCCAAGACCTTTTTAAAAATACCAACCTAGTAAGTCAATTAATAGCGATAACAAACTTACTACGATGGGTATATAGAGGGTAATTTGATAATAATATTTAAAGAGGAAGAAATGGAAATCCCAGCTCTCCCTCTTTATATTTCGACTTACTTAGTCATGCGTTGTTCTGCTGCTGCTAATGCATCATTGATCATTTGACGACCATCGACCACATTACCAAGAGCTTCTTCCATGCTGTACCAGAACGTCGTGAACTGTGGAATATTTGGCATAATTTCACCATTCATTGCATTGTCCATTGTCGCTGCGATACGAGAATCATTTCCTAATTGTGCTTGGTATGAATTTAAGGCTACTGCGCCTAGTGGCTTATCATCATTCAGACTTTTTAAACCTTCATCTGTCAATAAGTAGCTTTCAAAAAATTCAACAGCAAGATCTTTGTTTGGAGAAACAGCACTAATACCACCAACCCAAACTCCAACAAATGGTTTAGATGCTTGACCGTGGAATTTAGGCAAGGTTGTTACGCCATAGTCGATGCCAGCTTTTTCAATGTTTGCCCAGCCCCAAGGACCGTTAATCATCATTGCAACATTGCCTTTTACAAATTCAGATTCGGCAACTGAGTAATCCATATCTGCAGAAATGGTTTTATCTTTTACCATTTTTTCGATAAAGCTCATCGCATCTTGAACCCCTTTTTGGTTCACACCTGCGTTCTTAATATCATAACCATCAGCCGTTTTCTTAAAGGCATATCCACCATCTGCAGCAAGTAGAGGCCATGTGAAGTAAGCGCCACCACGTAAAGGCCACATGATTGCTTTTTGGTTTTTAGCCATTAGTTCTTTATCTAATGCTGGAATATCTTCCCAATTTTTTGGTGGCGTTTTGATGATTGCTTTATTATAAATTAATGAAACCGACTCTATCGCGATTGGGTATGCAATTGTTTTTCCTTTATACTCTACCGCGTCCCAAGCAAAATCTACGATTTCAGATTTCAGCCCTTCAGATGGTTTGATTTCTGCTAACAGTCCAGCCTCAGCAAAACCACCAAAACGGTCGTGTGCATAGAAAATCATATCTGGGCCATCACCTGCGGCAGCGACTTGAGCAAACTTCTCTTCTGCTTTATCAGGAAAAGCAACCGTTACCTTAATACCGGTATCTTCTTCAAATCGTTTACCTACTTCAGCCATACCTTCATAAGACTTATCACCAGTCACCCAAATAGTAAGTTGACCTTCTTCGATTGCAGCAGAAGCGTTAATTGAACCAAGAGCTGCCATTGTGCATAGTGCGACAGTACTGAGGACTTTTTTCATTGTGAATCCTTCCTTTATAATTAATGAATCATCCGTAGGGTTAGGTAAAAGTAGGTGATGATTCTATTTTCAGGATGTATTTTCATAAATTCTCACGTTGAATTCATCATCCTACTCTCTACGCCTTTTTCTTTATGACGTAAAAGCGTGATCTAAAACTTAATTGATATTGCGCCACATCACAGAATGCCATTCAAATGCGATTCACCTCACATTGAAATTTAAAAAAACTTTGAACTCCATCGATATTTATTAAAAATGTGACGTACGTACTCCTCCCCCCTACTCCCCCAAAAAAAATAGGAAGGAGGAGGATGACGTTTTCGCTCTTTTGCTTAAGAATGACACTATAAAAGCGCATAGCTAATACCAAGCTGAATAAGTAGTTGGTAAAAATTATTTAAAATTAAATGAGGATAGACACAATGACGAGTGTCACTTTACGCAACGTTTGCAAGTCCTATGGCGACGTTAAAATCTCGAAGAATATTGATTTAGATATAAACTCTGGTGAGTTTGTTGTTTTTGTAGGGCCATCTGGCTGTGGCAAATCCACTTTATTGCGTTGTATTGCTGGTTTAGAAGACATTACATCTGGCGACTTATACATGGGTGAAAAACGCATGAATGACGTCGAGCCTTCTAAACGTGGGGTTGGGATGGTATTCCAATCTTACGCGCTTTATCCACATTTGAACTTATTTGATAACATGTCGTTTGGTCTCAAATTAGCAAAGGCCGACAAAGCCGAGATCAAAAAGCGCGTCGATCACGCGGCTGATATCCTGCAACTTGGTCACTTACTAGAGCGTCAACCAAAAGCACTTTCTGGTGGTCAACGTCAACGTGTGGCTATTGGCCGTACTTTGGTATCTCAACCAAACGTTTTTCTTCTTGATGAGCCCTTATCAAACCTAGACGCCGCATTACGTGTTCAAATGCGTATCGAAATTGCCAAACTGCATAAGAAACTTGGCTGTACTATGATCTACGTAACTCATGACCAAGTAGAAGCAATGACAATGGCAGAGAAAATCGTGGTACTTGATGGCGGATATGTTTCTCAAGTTGGTGCGCCACTAGAGCTATATCATTACCCAAAAAATCGTTTTGTTGCTGGCTTTATTGGCTCTCCAAAAATGAACTTTATTAGCGTCTTTATTGAAGATGTAGAAAAGAATCAAGTTAAAGTTCAGTTTAAAAATGGCTCAACACTATGGATCCCGGTTGATGGCACAAATGTTACTCGCGGTGAAAGAATGTCATTAGGCGTTCGCCCTGAACATTTAGTGTCCGAAGAAAATGGTGATGCAGTTATTAAAGGAAATGTTTTAGTTGTTGAAAAATTGGGATATGAAACACAAATTTATTTAACAATTGAAGATGCCGATGCCGATATGATATACCGTGTACCAGATACAGCACTCGTTGAGGCTGGTGATACATTTTCTGTAGGTATTCCCGCTCATCGCTGCCACTTATTTCATAATGATGGAAAAGCGTGCCAAAGGCTCTATAAAGAAGCTGGCGCTCAATAAATATTACATTAATCGTAATGATCTCATTTTTAAAAGCCCAACCATCAATTGGGCTTTTGTTGTTTATTCGAGGAATATTGTGAACATACAGCATGCCTTTCCGTACCCACTCGGTGCGACGCTTACAAAAAATGGGTGTAACTTTTCTGTGCACCATGCTTCACCATACCCTATTTCTCTGATTATTTTTGATGATAATGGAAATCATACAGAGCACCCATTTACGGAAGAATATGGAACCATTAAGTACACATTAATTGATGATGTGACTGAACATACTGTTTATGGCTTCAAAATAATTCAAGACAATGAGGCCCTTTTATTACTCGACCCTTATGCTAAAGCATTAAAAAATAGTCCTCACTATCAAGTTCCCTATACTGCTAAACAAAGTTGGACATTAGCTCAATGTGTTGTTGTTAATAACGATTTCGATTGGCAAGAAAGTCAGAGACCTATGATACCTCGCTCTGAAACCATTTTATTAGAGACGCATGTAAAAGGGTTTACCTTGCTAAATTCTGACGTTGAAGAGTCTGTTAGAGGTACATACCTTGGCTTAGCTGATCCTGCAAACATTAACCATCTAAAACAACAAGGGATCACTACAGTACAGCTACTTCCTATTGCCGCGTGCATGCATGAACCACATCTTCTCAAGATGAATATGGTGAACTACTGGGGATACAACCCGATTGCCTTTATGGCCCCAGATCCTAGATACGCGAAATCAGACGCGGTCAATGAGCTAAAAACAGCCATTAGGGAGCTACATAAAAACAATATCGAAGTAATTTTAGATGTCGTTTATAACCATACCGCTGAAGGTGGAAATGGCGGTACAACGTTTAACTTAAAAGGGTTAGACCAAGATTATTATTTACATCACCATGGCAATTATACTAATTATACTGGTTGTGGTAACACGTTAGATATTACTCATCAACCAAGCCTCAACTTAATCATGGATACTTTAAGGTATTGGGTTGAGCATTACCATGTTGATGGATTTCGTTTTGACTTAGCTGCAACACTAGGTCGAGAATATGACCAATTTAACCCTAACAATGCTTTTTTTAAAGCGGTTGCTCAGGATCCTACTCTTCAAAAAGTAAAGTTGATTGCCGAACCTTGGGATATTGGCCCGAATGGCTATCAAGTTGGAGAGTTTCCTGATGGTTGGAATGAATGTAGCGATAAATTTCGTGACACGACTAAGAGCTTTTGGCGCGGCGAGCAAAATTATCTAAAATCCATTGCAACTCGAATTATGGGTTCTCGTGATCTTGTCAGTGCTTCTCGATGGCCGCACAAATTACCGGTAAATTATGTAAGTTATCATGACGGGTTTACGCTTCAAGACCTCGTAAGCTATAAAGAACGTCATAATCATGCTAATGGTGAAGATAACCGAGATGGTCATGGAGATAACCGCTCAGATAATTATGGCGTCGAGGGAGAGACAACGAACTCAAGGATTATTGCGTTACGTGAGAAACAAAAGCGCAATATGATAACAACATTATTATTTAGTTTTGGTATTCCTCACCTTCTTGCTGCCGATGCTTGCTCGCACACTCAAAAAGGCAATAATAATGCTTACTGCCAAGACAGTGATATTAGCTGGGTAAATTGGAAACTTGATAAGCATGCTGATGAATTTAAAGTTTGGCTTGCCGATATAATCCAAGCACGACAAACTCATATGGTACCCATGATTAACGCCTTTAGTGGCAGTAAACGAACAAAGCAAAAAGTAAATTGGTATACACCTGAAGGAAATAACATGACCCATGGTGATTGGCACCGCGCCGAAGCACTGTGTCTTCACCTCAACATTTATGATGGTGAAAAAGAGTTATTAATAATGATAAATCAGTCCAATGTACCGACTCGTTTTGAGTTGCCTAAATCTCAGCATCATAATCGCTGGGCTTTGGTCTGTAATACCCAATACTCCACAATCGAATCAAAACATGTGATCTTTGATTACAGCCTTTCAGCACTATCTATCGCTATATTTAATGCAGAATAAAAAAGGAGGCTAATCAGCCTCCTTTTTAATTCATCGACTAAGCTAATCATCAAGCTTAGCTTCCGATTTTACACGTCCCTTGTGATATGTTCTATACGCTAAAACCATCAGCGTAATTACTAACTTGGATGTCATCCAGATCATATACGAACAATATACCTTAAATTGATGTGTAAAAAGACAAAGTGTCTTGTTCTAGTCGCCCCAATGTCATGGAACTGTCAAAATCTTACCAAAATAAAACATTATTGTCACAATATAAATACTATACGTCATGCTCTATATAATTTGAGCTAAACGATCTTGAACGACTCCAACAATCAAGTCTGGCTGGAATTTAGAGATAAATCGGTCACAACCTACTTTTGCTACCATCGCATCATTAAAGCTTCCGCTTAGTGATGTATTTAAGGTAATAAATAAATCATTCATTCTAGGATCGGTACGGATTTCATGAGTTAAACGATAGCCGTCCATTTCTGGCATCTCAGCATCGGTGATCATCAATAATATTTCATCATTAATGTTCTTGCCTTCATCACACCATTGTTTTAGTAAATTAAGTGCTTGTCTTCCATCACTTTTTTCTATCACTTCTAAACCAAGTTGCTCTAGTGTGTTTCGCACCTGTGTACGAGCAGTGCTTGAATCATCAACAATCAGTACTCTACGCCCATGCATATGATTTACTAACTCTTGATCTAATACACCTTCTGAAATAGAAATATCATATTCAATAATTTCGGCCAGCACTTTTTCAACATCGATAATCTCTACAATGCGACTATTCTCAGGCTCAACTTCAACTTGAGTGATTGCTGTAAGATAGTTATGACGCCCAACCGTTTTCGGTGGTGGCTGTATGTCTGCCCATGTTGTATTAATAATATTTTGCACTTGGCCAACTAAGAACCCTTGAGTCGTTCGGTTGTACTCGGTAATAATCAAGTTCATTTCTTCATCGTTACCCATCGCTTTCATACCAATAGCACCACGCAAGTCAATCACTGGTACTGATTCACCACGTAAACTCGCAACACCTGAAATATGATAATGAGATCCTGGAAGCTTAGTTAACTTTGGTACTTTCAGAATTTCTTTAACTTTAAATACATTGATAGCAAAAATTTGAGTTGTATTAAGCTTAAAAAGCAACAATTCCAACCGATTTTCACCTACAAGTTGAGTACGTTGGTCAACACTATTTAACATTCCACTCATATATATCGCTCATTTTATTATTTTCGTTGATAATATAGTCAACTATTGGTTTGATAACTCATTAATTATCTATAATATCGGCATTTTTCGAGAAGTCTTTAACAAGATAGTGCAAAAAAATAGACAATAATGTTACCATTCTTCGCATAAGCATCAGATAAGATGCATGTAGTACTCATTTAAAGGAATTTTATATGTCGCAAGCCCAGCCCCTATTCGTTCGTATGATGAATACAAACATCATAATTCAAATACTTATTGGTATTATTGCAGGTGTTGCACTTGCTACCTTATCCCCAGATATCGCCACTTCTGCGGGATTGTTTGGTCAGCTATTTGTTAGCGCACTTAAAGCAATTGCTCCTATCCTTGTTTTCATTTTGGTTGCCTCTTCTATCGCTAACCAAAAACGAGGACAAGATTCAAACATGAAACCTGTCATCGTTTTGTATTTAGTGGGTACTTTTTGTGCCTCATTAACCGCTGTGGTTATGAGCTTCCTTTTTCCAACAACCCTTACTTTAGTTACAGATGCTGCAACTAACAGCGCCCCTGAAGGGATTGCTGAAGTCCTTCATACTTTACTGTTTAAAATCATTGATAACCCAATCAATGCGTTAATAACAGGTAATTTCATTGGTATTTTAGGCTGGGCTGTCGCGTTAGGTTTAGGCCTACACTCTGCCTCTGATGCTACCAAAAAAGTCTTTATTGATCTATCGAACTGTATTTCAGACATTGTAACTGTTGTTATTCGTTTCGCTCCGATTGGTATCTTTGGTTTAGTATCAAGCACATTTGCTGAAACAGGCTTTGATGCGCTAGCGAGTTATTCTCACCTATTAGCTGTCCTGCTTGGTTCAATGGCATTCATAGCCCTTGTTGTAAACCCTCTTATCGTATTTATCCGTACGAAACGTAATCCATACCCACTTGTTTTCTTATGCTTACGTGAAAGTGGTGTAACGGCATTCTTCACTCGAAGTTCTGCGGCAAATATTCCGGTAAACATGGCACTGTGCGAACGTCTAAACCTACACAAAGATACTTACTCAGTATCAATTCCACTAGGTGCAACGATTAACATGGCAGGCGCTGCAATCACAATTACCGTATTAACGCTTGCAGCAGTAAATACAGCTGGTGTTGAAGTTGATTTAGCTACAGCATTACTACTTAGCCTAGTTGCTGCGGTTTCTGCATGTGGGGCTTCAGGTGTTGCTGGCGGTTCATTGTTGCTTATTCCATTAGCATGTAGCCTATTTGGTATTTCAAATGATATTGCAATGCAAGTCGTTGCTATCGGCTTTATCATTGGTGTAGTTCAAGATTCAGCTGAAACGGCGCTAAATAGCTCAACAGATGTTATCTTTACTACAGCAGCGTGCCGTAAAGCTGATAACCCATACAAACCACTAGTACAAACATCAAACTCTTAATATTGAATTAAGCGTTAGTTACTAAAACTGAAAATGGCCGCTAAGTTAGCGGCCATTTTTATTTGATAATCTTAAGTAAGATTACTTAATAATCTTTATGTTGGTATAAATAAACTGAATAAGAAAACGCTAACAACGCACATAATGTCGCAGGAATAGCTAGCGTATTTATCCCAAGAAAAGGATAGAAATAACCACCAATCACGCCACCAAACACAAAGCCCAATGCGATAAATAAATACAATGCTAAACGACGACGATGAATCGGCTCTCCCTTTAACTTCATACCTAGCATAATCCCAAGATCAGTAAGCACTCCGGTTACATGCGTGGTACGAACTACTGCACCACTATAAGTGGTAACCAAGCCGTTTTGTAATCCACAAGCTGCAGAAGCAAAGTAATGTCCCCACTGACTTCCTTCACCTAAAACAATCATTGCAGTAAACAACAAAATACTTTCAATACAGAGTGCGAAATTATATCGTCGCCCTAATTTTAATGCGGTACAACCGACAATTAAGCTACTTAATGAAGAGCCTAAGATAAAGCTAAAGATGATAAAGAATAAGTGCCATGTTGTTTCATTGAACCCAAGCAGTTGAGTTCCAAGCAACGTTGCTGTACCAGAGAGATGAGAGATAGATTGATGCTGAAAACCCAGTAAGCCTACTGAGTTAGTGATCCCAGCTAAAAGTGCTAGAAAGAAGGTGCCATATTCGACCCATTTAGGAAGTTTTGAAATCACAATGCGATACCTAGCCAGTAAAGAGCGTTATTCTATACCCAAGTAACGTCAAGATACAGTTTCAGAAAAATTTATCTTATCCTATACACTTATCGACCTTAAATAAAAAGGAAAGACGTAATGCCTTTCCTCTAAATATTGTCAATTAACTGTTTTATTCAAATTACGACAAATACATTTTAAGGTACTTATCTGCCGCTTCATCCCAACTAAAATTTTGCGTCATTGCATGTAACTGCACACGCTTAACCTCATTAAGATCTTGGCTATACAGTAATAAAGAACGCATTAGTACCAACAGTAATTCTATTGGATCTGGTTTTTTAAAACTAAAGCCTGTCGCATTTTCAGAGTCAGTATCATAATCAATAACACTGTCCTTAAGACCACCAACTTCTCGCACAATCGGTAATGTGCCATAAGCCATGCTATACATTTGATTTAAGCCACAAGGTTCAAATTCTGATGGCATTAAAAAGAAGTCTGAAGCCGCTTCTACCCAGTGTGCTAACTTATTACTGTAAGCTTCAACAAAAGCAAATTTATCGCTATGAATCGCAGAGATCTCAGCCAGTTGGTTCGCCAAAAAGGGATCTCCAGTACCCACAATAACGACTTGAACATCATTTTTTAAGAACTGTTCTAAGATTGGTAATAGATAATGAATGCCTTTTTGGTTAGTCAAACGACAAACCATGCCATAGATAGCAACATCTTTTTGAGGAAGATTCACTTCTGCTTGCAAAGCCGCTTTACACGCTTTTTTGCCTCGAACCATGCTGATACGATTTGCTTTAAACTGTTTAGGTATAAAACTATCTACTTCAGGGCTCCACTCACTGTAATCACAGCCATTCAGAATACCAAACAGATCGGCTTCTCTTGACTGAAATTCATTAGCCATACCATGAGAACCAAGCTCTGTCAGCAGCTCTTTGGCATACGTAGGGCTTACTGCATTAATTTTATCTGCACATAACACTCCTGCTTTAAGTAAGCTGACATGGCTATGACTGACAGCCGCTTCTGGCACATAATGTGATTTAAACTCAGAAAGGCATTCAATCTCATCATAATGGAAGATACCTTTAAACACCGCATTATGAACAGAAAGCACACTTCGGGTTTGTGCAAAAAACGCATCATTGCTATAACGTTTTTTCAGTAGGTATGGGACTAAGCCTGTATGCCAATCATTAGCATGAATGATTTCTGGCTTAATGTTCAATTTTGGCAGCATATCTAGACAAGCCGCACTAAAAAAAGCAAAACGCTCACCATTATCAGCATACGCTTGATTATTTTCTGCGTACATTTCTGTACGATCAAAATACTCTGCACACTCGATAGCAAATACAGGTACACCGTCCACGTCTAACGCTCGAACTTGATATGCGGTGTGTGGCCAGTGCTCTAATTTTGTAGTCAATAAGATATCTGCGTCATCTCGACCTGGAATAGTGATATAAGCAGGCATTGCAATGCTGACATTATGACCTAACTTTTTAAGCGATTTAGGCAGAGCCTTGGCAACATCGGCCAAGCCTCCACTTTTGATCAATCCTTCGACCTCAGATGCTACAAATAAAATTGAAAGCGTCTTAGTAACCAATTCTCTCTCCTTTAGGGATAACTACGATACCCTCGTCTGAAACATGATATTTTTTCTTATCTTCTTGAAGATTAACACCAATTTCAGTTCCAGGGGCAATATCTACACCTTTATCGACGATAACACGGCGTAAAACACAACCTTCGCCAATTTTTACATCACCCAAAAGAATACTTTCACTAATATCACACGCTGAAGCAATATTGCTACGGAAGCCTAAAACTGATTTTTCAATACGAGAGCCTCGAACATAGCTACCACCACATACAAAACTATCGATAATTTGCACACGGCCGTTATCAGAATCAGTAAATGTGGCTGGTGGTAATGGTGGATAGTACGTATGAAGAGGCCATTTTCGGTTATACAAAGAGAATGGAGCGTCCTTTTTAAGAAGATCCATATGTGCTTCCCAGTACGATTCAATCGTACCTACATCACGCCAATATACCTCTTCTTTTTCACCCGTAATATGGTTAGTACTGAAATCATAAACATAGACATTTCCTTCAGGGAACATCTTAGGAATGATATCTTTACCAAAATCGTGCGACGAATCTGCAAGATCTGCATCATATTTCAGCTCTTTACATAAACTTTCAGATTCAAAAATGTAATTTCCCATAGAAACAAGAGCAATGCCTGGTTGGCCTGGAATACATTTTGGATTTGCTGGTTTCTCTTCAAAACCAATCATTTTCCCATGCTCATCAACTTCAATAACACCAAAACCTGTTGCATCTTTCGCAGGCATACGAAGTGCAGAAACAGTCAGTGCTGCTTGTTTTTTCTTATGGAAATCGAGCATTTGTCGAATATCCATTTTGTAGATATGATCAGAACCAAAAATGCATACATGCTCCGGCTCTGATGCTTCAATAAAGCTAATATTTTGATAAATAGCATCGGCTGTTCCTTCATACCAACGCTTTCCTGTACGCATTTGAGCAGGAACAGGATCGATAAAGCGATCGGTAATTCCATTTACATTCCAACCTTTTTTCATATGTTGGAATAGAGACTGTGACTTAAATTGAGTTAAGACATAAATTCGCATTAAATCAGCATTTACAAAGTTATTTAATGCAAAATCAATTAAACGGTAACTACCACCAAACGGTACTGCAGGTTTTGTACGAGACTCCGTTAACGGACGAAGACGTGAGCCTTCACCTCCTGCCAAAATCATTCCTAATACACCAGCCATTTTCTCTCCTTGAGATTATTGTTAATATAGTCACTACTAATTAGTAGCGCTTTTAATCATTATTTGAGATTAACTTAACATATTTCATTTGCAAAACTGAGAAATATTCATCTTATATTTATTTGCAATATGAATTCATACAATAGTGTGCTTTAGTTCAATATTTCAAGTCTAGACAACGCAATTAGTTAACATTACATTTACCAATCCGATATATAGCCACTCATTCCTTAAAATAGTAATTGAAAGTGATGACTTTCAGTGCAATTATTTTATCAATAGTTACTTAGTAGGAATAATGGTATGGCACTCAGCTTGTTTCAACAGCTTCAACTTATTTGGGATTATCATCTTTTAAATCAACCAATCAAAAAAAGTGATGCTATTTTTGTATTATGTAGCTATGACTTACGTGTTGCTGAGCATGCAGCCCAACTTTATCTTGATGGTTATGCCCCTTTGCTTATTTTCTCTGGTGCGCAAGGACGTGCGACAGAAGGCTTGTTCAATTTAAGTGAGGCTGAAACTTTTGCAAATGTAGCGAAAGATATGGGGGTTCCCTCTTCTGCTATTCTTGTGGAAACAAAAGCGACTAATACGGGTGAAAATATTTTCTTTACTCAAGGTTTACTTAAAGAAAAAAATATCAACGTTGAATCTCTACTGTTAGTTCAGAAACCTTATATGGAAAGAAGGCTACTCGCCACTTTCTTAAAGAACTGGGACAATATAGAGTTCTGTATTAGCTCACCTAATATTAGCTTTATCAATTATCCGACTGACGACGTAACTTTTGATCATGTGGCTAGTATTATTTTAGGTGAATTACATCGATTAAAAGTCTATCCAACATTAGGTTATCAAGAAGCACAAAATATTCCCGAAGAGGTATGGGAAGCGTTTGAAAATCTTACTCAACTTGGCTTTGACGAATATTTATTACCCGAATAAAATAAATACATAAAAATAGCCCTGAATCACAAACATAATTCAGGGCTATATATTATCTTACTATTTTTTGACAGCTTACTTTAAACGATAGAATACCGTTGAAAGAGGAGGTAAGGTGATTAAGATAGATTGAGGTAATCCCTGAGACTCGATAGATTCCGTTTTCACTTTACTAACCACATCGTAATTACTGCCGCCATAGAAGTGCGCATCACTATTAAGTAGTAACTCATACTCACCAGAAACAGGCATGCCTAGACGGAAGTTTTCTCTTGGTGTTGGCGTAAAATTACTCACCACCAAAATACGCTCACCGTTATCGCCTAAACGTTCGTGAGCTAACACACTCATTTCTGCTTCATCCTGCAAACGCCATTCAAAACCACACGAGCTACAGTCATTTTGATACAGTGCTGGTTGTGACGTGTACATTTTATTCAAATCACGAACTAAAGCTTGCATACCAGAGTGACGATCAAACTCGGTTAAGAACCACTGCAGTTGACTATCATGATCCCACTCTGCGCTTTGGGCAATCTCTGCCCCCATAAAATTTAACTTCTTACCAGGCTGGCCATACATATAACCCATGTATGCCCGCATATTTGCGGTTTTTTGCCATTCATCGCCTGGCATTTTATCCAGAATAGCGCCCTTTCCATATACTACTTCGTCATGAGACAGTGATAATACGTAATTTTCACTAAAAGCATAAACCATAGGGAAAGTAATGGTGTCGTGATGATAACGACGATGGATTGGATCTTCTTGAATATAACTTAAACTGTCATGCATCCAGCCCATATTCCATTTAAAACCAAAACCTAAACCACCATCAAACGTTGGTGCAGAAACGCCAGGGAATGCGGTTGATTCTTCAGCAATAGTCATTGCATTTGGATAATGAGAGTAAACCTCTTCGTTCATCCATTTCAATAACGCAATAGCACCATGGTTGTGATTTCCGCCATCCCAGTTAGGGATCCACTCACCATCTTCACGAGAATAATCAAGGTAAAGCATCGAGGCTACCGCATCAACACGCAAGCCATCAATATGGAAATGCTCAAACCAATACAAAGCATTTGAAACTAAAAACTCACGTACGTGTTGTTGGTCATAATTATAAATAAAACTTTGCCAATCATTGTGCCAACCACGACGTGGATCTGGATCATTAAACAATGATGTACCATCAAAATTTGCTAAGCCATGCGAGTCAGATGGGAAGTGTGCTGGAACCCAATCCAATACTACTCCAAGGCCAGCTTGGTGACACTGATCAACAAAATATTTGAAATCGTCAGGCGTACCAAATCGGCTAGTTGGTGAGAACAAGCCTATCGGCTGATAACCCCAAGAGCCATAGAATGGGTGCTCAGATACAGGCATTAATTCAAGATGGGTATATCCCATATCAACCATGTATGGAATTAGCTGCTCAGCCAACTCACGATAAGTCAGAAACTCTCCTTGCTCATTTCGCTTCCACGATCCCGCATGAAGTTCATAAAAAGAGAGAGCTTCTTTTTGTTTTTGCGTTACAGAGCGTGTTTGCCAGGTAGAATCTTGCCATTGATAGCTTGCCTGGTCATAAACCACGGAAGCAAAAGAAGGGTATTGTTCATTATGAGCGCCAAATGGGTCCATTTTATGAGGCAGAGCTTCTCCTTGAGGCCCTTTAAGCTCAAACTTATATTTTACCCCTGTTGTATGTTCAGGGATAAACAAAGCCCAAAGCCCATTATCAATACGCTGCATTAGATGACGGCGGCCATCCCATTGATTGAAATCACCAATCACACTGACTGCTGATGCATTTGGAGCAAAAACAACATAACGCACACCCTGCACTGATTCACCACAACGCTCAACAGTCATGATATGTGCACCTAGGTGGTTATACATCTCTTTTGGCGTATGCGCTTGAGTATCACTTGGGGCAATATCATGATATTGATAAGGATCGTCAATTACTTGCTCTATACCGTCCCAATTAACGACTAACTGATAATGTTGATCAGTTAAATCGAGAGGCTCATTGAGAATAAACATCCCCTCTTGAGAAGGTTCAGTGTGTAATATGTAATTTTTTTGATTTGAAGAAAGGCGTGCACTAACGGAAGTGGCTCCCGGAAGCCAAACACGCAATGCAATGTCAGTAGATTGATATTGTGGACCTAAAAAAGAAAATGGATCTGAAAATGCAGCTCTTTCAAGCTGCATATAAATGTCCTTTTCTTTACGTTCAACAAGTAAGTTCAACGTAAATACTCCTATTATGTTCGGCTAGCTTGAGCACGAATGTCAGTTAAACGCTTAGTTAACTCATTCACTTCTTGACGATTAAAGATCTCATCCAAAGTAATAGATAACTTACGACGCCAGTTTGGATATTCATCAACAGTCCCCGGTATGTTAACTGGTTTATCCATCTCTAGCCAATCTTCAAGCTGTAAACTGAGAAGCGTGCTCGATCCGGCTGCCAAATGACACTGAAGCGCATTACTCAGATGTCTATCCATAGGTACATAAGCCGCATCACGACCAACGCCTTCAGGTAAGAAACCATGGAAATCAACACTGTTTAAGATCTCTTGCTTAGATTCCGCTCGAGTTTCGAATAACGCTTTTAACTGCTCCGCATCTGGGTATAAGCCAATTTCTTCACCCATTTTTAAATCATCGCAATGCCAGAAGCCGCGCAAAGTTGGCATATCATGCGTACACAACGCAGACATTGATTGCTCTTGGTAATGTGTTGGAGAGTAATAGCCACCATCTTCTGCTGTTTCGAAGAAGAACACTTTATAAGAATGAATACCAGCATCAGCTAGTAAATCAACGATTTCATCAGGAACGGTACCTAAATCTTCACCAATCACAGAGCACTCATAACGATGGCTTTCCAATGCTAAAATAGACAACATGTCTTCTACTGGGTAGTACATGTATGCGCCTTTAGTTGCATTTTCTCCTTTAGGGATCCACCACAGACGTAATAGTCCTAATACATGGTCTATACGTAATGCACCACAAGCTTTCATATTGGCACGCAGTAATTCGATGTACGCTTCATAAGCTGTCGCTTGTAATGCATGGGGATTTAATGGTGGTAAACCCCAGTTTTGACCTAGTGGACCTAAGATATCTGGCGGAGCACCAATGCTTACATCTAGGCATAAATTGCCATGATCTGCCCACGTTTCAGAACCAGAATCAGCAACCCCAACTGCCAAATCACGATACAGACCTACGTCCATGCCTTTTTTCTCGGCAAACTGCTGAACATCATTAATTTGCGTAAAAGCAATCCATTGTAAGTACATGTACAAATCAACTTGGTCGCGATTGTCTTTAATGAATTGCTGTACCTGCTTATTATCAAAGTGTTGAAGATCACTAGGGAATACTGGCCATCCCCAAATGCTTTGATCTTGGGTATAAAGTGAATTATGCAGCGCATCAAATGCCGCTTGATGAAGCAGACTTTCACCACCTTCTTCAACAAACGCAAGAAACGCATCAGAGCGAGCGCTACCCTTATCTAAATGACGTGTTTTAAACTCAGTAAACAACAAAGGAAGCACGCTCATTTTTAGCGCAGATACTTCAGTATAATTTACCCAATGAGACTGGCGAGCTTCATTCAGACGCTGTTGAAATTCAGCACTGCCAACCAATTCTTGTGCGTTATTACACAGTGCAAACTCAGGCACTGAACAAACATCAATATAAAGAATATTTAACCAACGACGAGAAGATGGGCTATACGGGCTAGCTCCTTCAGGGTTGGCAGGGAATAGAGAATGAATAGGGTTTAAACCAACAAAGTCACCACCACGTACCGCAATATCACCGACTAATTGCTTAAGATCACCAAAATCACCGATACCCCAGTTATGCGCGGTTCTTAACGTGTAAAGCTGAACACTTGGGCCCCACATTTTTTTGCCTTGAGTGATCGCTTCTTGTTTAAAACACGCTTGAGGTGTCACGATCAATGTCATTACATAAGGTGCTTTACGACGTTTGCGAATGATTTCTAATGTATGGTAACCCCATGCTAACGTAGGTAAAGAGAATAATAATACACCACCATTTTCACGGTCATCCTCAATGATTTGAGATTGCAAATAACCTTCAAGCGTCTCACCCTCTTCTGTAGTTACTTTCCAGTTAAATTCACTAATGCGAGCACTTTTTCCTAGGTGCATTTCTATTTGTAATGGCTCATTATCGCGAATCACTTTAACCGGCGCTAATACGTCTTTCTTCAACATTTTCTCAGAAGAGCTAAGTAATGTTTTATCATTTTTCGTATCATAACCTAAAGAAGCCAATAGACACGTTAAAGTATCGTCACTGACTTTTGCTTCATCGCCCCAAGCGCTTACATAACTATTTGCTAGCCCAGCCTGCTTTGCGACCTGATGTAGTACATTATTATTATCTTTCATCGCTTATCTCCAAGGGCAGCATAACACTGCCCTCATTATTTATTTCATAATCAATTAACGGTTTACTGCTTCTAGTTTCCAGATGTTATTTACATAATCTCGGATACTACGGTCAGAACTGAATTTGCCTACAAGAGCAGTGTTTAAAATAGCCATTTTCGCCCACTGTTTTTGATCACGATATGCCGCATCAATGTCATTTTGAGCACGAACATAATCTGCAAAATCAGCCAGTACTAGGTACGGGTCACCGCCATAAAGTAGGTTGTCACGCGTTGCTGATAGCAATCCAACTTTGCCAGGAGTAAACTCATCACCAGCAAGAAGATCTAATGACGCTTGCAGTAATGAATCTGCTTCATAATATTTATATGGGTTGTAACCAGAGGCTTTTAGCGCTTCAACTTCATCAACATCAAGACCGAAGATAAAGATGTTTTCGTCGCCAACTTCTTCACGGATCTCAACGTTTGCGCCATCCATCGTACCGACAGTCAATGCACCGTTTAGCGCCATTTTCATGTTACCAGTACCAGATGCCTCTTTACCTGCAGTAGAGATTTGCTCTGAAACATCCGCCGCTGGAATGATGATTTCAGCCATACTTACACGGTAATCAGGAATGAAGACCACTTTCAGTAAATCAGATACACGAGGATCGTTATTTACTTTCTCAGCCACTTTATTGATAGCAAAGATGATCTCTTTTGCTAAGTGATAGCCCGGCGCAGCTTTTGCAGCAAAGAAGAACACACGTGGGTGCATATCAAAACCAGGTTCATTCAAAATACGGTGGTATAAAGAAAGAATATTCAACAGATCTAAATGCTGACGTTTGTATTCATGCAGACGTTTAATTTGCACATCAAAGATCGCATCAGTATTTAGTTCAATACCCATGTTCTCTTGAACCCAATCCGCAAGACGCTGTTTGTTTTGCTTCTTAACCGCCATAAAGTCTTTTTGGAACTTCGCGTCATCGGCAAATTTTGCAATATCACGTAACTGGTCTAAATCTGCTGGCCACTCATTTCCAATTTTTTCAGAAATTAGATTTGAAAGCCCTGGATTACAGAACTTCAACCAACGGCGAGGCGTCACACCATTAGTCACATTGGTTAATTTGCCCGGAAAATATTCATTAAACTCAGGGAATAAATCACGCTTAACTAACTCAGAATGAAGTGCCGCTACGCCATTCACCGCATAAGAAGAAACAACACATAAGTTCGCCATACGCACCATACGGTGAGTACCTTCTTGGATAATTGATAGCTTACGTAGTTTATCTACATCACCCGGCCATTTCAGTTTTACGCCTTCTAAGAATAGATAGTTAATGTGATAAATAATTTCCATATGTCTAGGAAGTAAACGAGAAATTAACGATTCACTCCACGTTTCTAAGGCTTCTGGAAGTAACGTATGGTTAGTGTAAGCAAACGTCTTAGAGCAAATAGCCCAAGCCGCATCCCATGTTAAGCCACGCTCATCTACTAGAATGCGCATTAATTCAGGAATACCAATCGTTGGGTGAGTGTCGTTTAGTTGGATCGTTTCGTATTTTGGAAGATCTTCAATCTTATGACCTGCCGCATCATGGCGACGTAAAATATCTGCAATCGAACATGCACAATGGAAGTACTGCTGCATTAAACGCAGTGTTTTGCCTTTCTCATGGTTATCATTCGGATACAAGACTTTCGTTACGTTACCCGCATCAATCAGAGCGTGCTGCGCTTCAAAGTAATCGCCATTGTTGAAACTTGCTAGGCTGAAAGGCGCTTTTGCACGGCATTCCCATAAACGTAACGGGTAAACCGTGTCACTTTGGTAGCCTACAATAGGTAGATCCCAAGGCATACCTTCTACTGACATACTAGGAACCCAACGGCGCTTCTCTTCACCATTTTCAGTATAAGTTTCAACATGACCATAGAAACCAACATTTTGCGCGAAATCTGGACGCGCTACTTCCCAAGGGTAGCCTTCTACACCACACCATGCATCAGGTGCTTCTTGTTGGCTCCATCTTCAAAAGACTGACGGAACAGGCCGTATTCATAGTGTAGACCGTAGCCAATCGCTGGGAACTCTTGTGCCGCTAACGAATCCATAAAACACGCAGCTAGACGACCAAGGCCACCATTGCCTAATGCAGGATCACGTTCTTCTTCTAATAAATCCGTTAAGTTATGCCCTAACTCACCCATTGCCGCCGTAATTTCTTCGTAAAGCCCCATACTAATAAGGTTGTTGCCTGTTAGGCGGCCAATTAAAAACTCTAAAGATAAATAGTTTACACTGCGTGCGTTTTTAATTTTCTCATCATTTTCAGTTCCTACAAGGTCAAATGTAGTTAGTTCAGCCAGAGCTTTACCCATCGCTAAATACCATACTTTTGATGATGCTGTTTTTTCATCCGCACCAAACGTAGTAACTAAATGCTGTTTTACAGAAGCTTGAAATGCTGCTTTATCAAAATCTTTAATGTTGTTCGTTTTCATCTTGTGTCTCTCACGAAGGTTCATAAATCAACTGTGATTAATCCTGCCTTTTTCATCCAGTGGTCGCATCATCCTCCTAGGGGGAGGAGAATAAATGAAAGTAAGGCGTAGTAAAAAATAGTCAATTTAAGTGTGATAAGCAGCAAGTTTTGTAGGCTTACCTGCTTTTTTGGTGTGATGAAAAACACACATTCTCCACCTAAAACACAAAATGATAACAAGATCACAATTTTAAACATTATCAAAATTAATCTTTAATGTGTAATTAAAGATCTTGATTTATAAAACAAACACAAACTAAATAAAAACATAGATCACATTTATGGGGCGTAGATAAGACATTTCGTAACATTATTAAGGATAATTACCTCAGTATTTTTAAGAAGAACAATAATTATGTTAATACCATCGAAATTGCATTTCCCAAGGCGTTTGCATAACGCCATCATAAGACAACGTGTCCTCGATATCCTCGCTGATGCGATGCATTATAGACTCGTTTTATTTCGCTCTCCCGCAGGCTACGGGAAAACAACCATGGCAGCACAATGGTTATCCGACAAAGAAGCAACAGGTTGGTACAGTTTAGATGAGGCGGATAATGATGAATTTAAATTTGCCAAATACTTCATTCAAGCCATCAGCAATGCGACTCAATTAGAGCTCCCCCATTCCAAAGCGTTGACTGAAAAACGTCAATTTGCTTCGTTATCGAGCTTATTTTCCCAAGTCTTTACTGAGCTTATTCCTTTTCAAGATGAAGCCTACTTCGTTCTCGACGACTATCATTTAATCACCAATGAAGCGATTCATCTTGGGTTAAAGTTCTTCCTTAAACATTTACCTGATAATCTCACTTTGGTTATTACTAGCCGTTCTCAGCCACCACTAAATACCGCTAATTTACGAGTTCGAGATCTGCTTATTGAGATTGATAATCAAAGCTTGGCTTTTGATCAATCTGAGACTTCTCTTTTCTTTAATCAACGCCTTAATAGTGATATTGACCAAGAATCAATTACCAATGTTCGTAAACACGTTGAAGGGTGGCCATCTGCCTTGCAATTAATTGCACTCCACAGCATTCAACACAATCAGCCGTTAAGTAACTCGGCGCAGGTCATGGCTCAGCTTAATCATACTCATTTATGGGATTATCTTGCTGAAGAAGTGTTTGACCATTTAGATAAAGAAACTCAAGCATTCTTAATGCGTTGTGCCGTCTTTGAACGTTTCAGCACCCAACTGCTGCCAGAAGTCACCAGCCGTAATGACTCTCAATTGCTTATTGAAAACTTAAATCGCTTTGGGCTTTTTATTAACAGTGATGGTGATAATGGTGATTGGTATAAATTCCATAACCTCTTTGCCGAGTTTTTAACTCATCAACGACAAAGTCATCTTTCTCATGAAGAAACCGATTTACAACAAAAAGCAGCCCAAGCTTGGTTAAAACAAGAGAACATTTATCAAGCCCTTCGTCATGCAAAAATCGCTAAAGATGACCAATTAATTGCTAATATCCTCACGCAATATGGCTGGCATTTGTTTAATAATGGCGAGCTTGTGTTACTTGAATCAACCATTAAACAACTTGACCCAGAAGTCTTGTTTGCATCACCCAGACTTGTGATCATTCGTGCATGGTTAGCACAAAGTCAGCACAACTATTTACAAGTGGACGATCTTCTTTCTGAAGGCCAAAAAGAAATGTCTGCACGCAACATTACGTTAGACAGACACATGCAAGGCGAAATCGATGCTTTACGCGCACAAGTAGCCATCAATAAAAATGACCCTGAAGCCGCTCTCGCCTTTGCTGAAAAAGCACTTGAAGAGCTTGAGACCAATAAATACCGCAGCCGGATTGTTGCAACATCGGTGATTGGAGAATACCACCACGTTTCTGGTAACCTTGCACAAGCGCTTGCTTTAATGCAGCAAACTGAAAAAATGGCCATGACTTATGGTATTTATCACCAAGCACTCTGGGCGATTCTACAACAGAGTGAAATCTTAATGGCTCAAGGCTTTATGCAGGCTGCCTTTGATTTACAAGATAATGGTTTCAAACTAATTAAAGACCAAGATTTAGGCCAGTTACCTTTGCATGAGTTTTTACTTCGTTCGCGCGCTCAGATTTATTGGTTCTGGTTCCGTTTTGACGAGGCAGAGCAATGCACCTGGAAAGGCTTAGACGTTCTTTCACCCTTTGATGAGACCAAACACCTACGTGGTTACTCAATGCTTGCTCGTTTAGCAGTAGCTCGTGGTGAACTAGACAAAGCCGAGCGCTATCTTGAGAAGTGCCAACAGCTATTAAGCCAAGCTGATTACCATATTGATTGGAAAGCGAACGCGTCTTCTGCTCAGCTTTTCTATTGGCAAGCAAAAGGCAATATCGATGCTATCAGTTACTGGCTAACTCACACAGAAAAGCCAGAGACCCGTTGTAACCACTTTACTCAACTGCAATGGCGTAACATAGCAAGAGCCCAGTACCACTTAGGTGAGGTAGATGCCGCGATTATCACATTACAAGAGTCTCAGACCATTGCACAGCAACATAAATTAATCACCGATATTAATCGTAACGCGGTGATGGAATCCGTTTTACTTTATGAAAATAAGCAAGTAAATGAGTCAATCGAGGCTATGCATCTTGCTATAAAGCAATCCAATCAAACGGGTATTATTGGTAGCTTTTTAATGGCGGGTAAAGACATTTTAAAACCCTTAGCCAAATTACTACAAAAAGGAAATATCACCGAACTTGAAAAGCATCGAATTGAGCAATTACAAAAAGCATTATCTAATAATGAACGCTCTCGCTCTGCACATTTTGATGAAACCTTTATTGAAAAAGTGATTAATAATCCAGAGGTTCCCGAGTTGATCAGAACGAGCCCTCTAACTCATCGTGAATGGCAAGTGCTTGGATTAATTTATTCTGGTTTCAGTAATGAGCAAATTGCCGCAGAATTTGATGTTGCCCCTACTACAATAAAAACCCATATCCGAAATTTATACCAAAAGTTAAATTTAGCAAATAGAAAGGCAGCAATTGCTATGGCTGATGAACTAGTTAGTATGATGAAGTAATCTCATACTAGCTATTATCTCGTTAGTAATATTGGGATAATTAATTTTACGACATTTTTTATACAAAAACTTATGTATAATCACGTACCTTCGTGCATTATGCATAAGTTTTTTTTCATTTATATAGAGCTAAAATGAACTATTTAACGACATTCTTTAAAGGTATGGCAATGGGCGCAGCTGATGTTGTTCCTGGAGTATCTGGTGGTACGATTGCCTTTATTACTGGTATTTATGACACGCTTTTAGAAAGCATCCGTCGTATTAATCCTTCTATTTTAGGGTTATGGAAACGTGAAGGCTTTAAAGCGGCATTTGCACACATTAATGGTTTTTTCCTCATTTCTCTTTTTGGTGGTATTTTAACGAGCATTTTAACACTCGCAAAATTCATCACATGGATGCTGCATACGCACCCGATTCCTCTGTGGTCATTCTTCTTTGGTTTGATCATCATCTCTATTATTCATATCGCTAAGCAAATTGAGAAATGGTCATTAGATCGTTTTGTTATGTTATTGGCAGGAGCCGCGTTTGCTTATAGCATTACGGTACTAAACCCAATGACAATGACACCATCAACCTTTACTTATATTCTTGCTGGTTCAATTGCCATTTGTGCCATGATTTTACCGGGTATTTCAGGCAGCTTTATTCTTCTGCTTATTGGTATGTACAGCCCTGTTCTTGGTGCCGTAAAGTCTCTTGATTTGGTCACTATGGGACTATTTGCTTCAGGTTGTGTCATTGGCCTATTAAGCTTTTCTCATGTTTTATCTTTCTTACTAAGAAAATTTCGTGATATTACCTTAATCTTTTTAACCGGGTTAATGGTAGGTACGCTAGGTAAAATTTGGCCTTGGAAAGAAGTGATTGAATGGCGCGTGAACTCAAAAGGTGAACAAACCCCTTTAATTGAACACAACCTATCTCCATTTGACTATGAGCAAGTAACACAGCAACCTGCGCTTATTGGCTTTGCTGTTATTGGTGTGATTCTAGGTATAGGTTTGGTGGTTGGTTTAGAAATGTACGCAAAGAAAAACGACAAGTAATACGTATTTTTTGAACAAGCTATAAAAACAAAAATGGCGGTGAAAGCAAGTCTATACACCTTATCTTCACCGCCATTTTTATGGTAAAAAAATCAATCTCACTTAATACCATAAGATTGAATAAAAATAGACGTTACCGTATCGACCTTACTTTTCACCGCATCACCTGTCGGTTCAGTGTCCAAATTCATGACCTGCGGCCAAAAGAACAGCCCTTGAAATAAACTCACGTACACATCTGTCATTAATTTTGAATCGACATTCTTTAATCGCCCAGCCTCAATTGCCGCATTGAACCACTGCGTTATTGCGCGAATACTATAGATATTTTTTATTAAGTTTTTTGCCATTTCTGGTTGACGTAAAAACTCCATCACTATGGTGCGAGCAAGGGAAATACCATAGGTTTGATAAAGTATTTCTATCTCTTTATAAGCAATATCATTCAATTGCTCTTCGGTACTTTTCTCTTCATCAAATTGATAAGAAACGTTTTCGTTTACTGAGTCATTAATAATGGTTAATACCGATTCAAATAACACTTCTTTACTTTCAAAATGACGATAGAGGGTACGTTTAGACACTTCAGCCGAGGCGGTAATTCTATCCATATTGGCAGCAAGAAAACCGTGTTCAATAAATTCTTCTTTTGCCGCATTGATAATATCAAGGTGCTTTTGCTGTGATCGTGTCAGTTTTTTCATAGTCCCTCCATCACTAAATTTAGACCATTCTACCCATTCAAAATAAATATGTACACTCAAGAGTTTACTTTTAAAAAATTTAACCATAAAATAAACTCACGAGTTTACTTTGGTAATTAAAAAATGATTTACTCGACTATTTTATGTTCAACCAACCACTCTTTTCATGAGGAATGAGTCAATGAGCTCACGTATTTCGACTGTTATGTTAATGAAGAAAACCGTACTGGCTGTCAGCCTTGCGATTGGCACACTAATGATCTCTGGGTGTGACTCAACCGACGCACAATTAGAAACAACAAAAGTCGACACGATTCGCCCTGCACTTATTGAAGTGATTAGCCCAAGTATAAATGCACAACTACGCTTTAACGGTGTTGTACGCTCAGCCGAACGTGCTGATTTAGCTTTTAGAATGAATGGACGTGTTATTAGCGTGCTGGTTGAAGAAGGCCAACAGGTAACCAAAGGACAATTACTGGCGCAATTAGATCCTCGTGATGCGAAAACCGCACTAGAGTCAGCGCGTGTTGAATATAAAAACAGCCAAGCAGAATACAACCGTGGCAAAGCAATTTATGAAAAAAGCCAAGCCATTGCTAAGAGTGATTTAGATACGTTAAGCACTCGCTATAACCTAGCTAAAAATCGACTAGAAGAAGCAAAACGTCAATTAGAGTACACCCAATTGACCGCTCCTTTTGATGGTATTGTTGGTCGTAAGATGATCGACAATCATGTGCAAATACAAGCAAATAGCCCAGTATTGACCATTCATGACCTTGATAACTTAGAGGTACTTATCAATATTCCAGACAGTGTCATGTTAGGCGAATTAAAAGGCTCTGAAGCGATTGCTCAAATCAGTGCTGTTCCTAATGTGCGCTTTCCTCTTGTATTAAGTACGTATGGCACCCAAGCAGACCCAATAACGCAAACCTACCCAGTAGTACTAAAGTTTAAAGAATTAAGCGGCTTTAATGTATTACCTGGCATGACAGTAAAAGTGACTCCTGTATATCCAAAAGACTCAGCAGAAGAGAATACACTCATTACCGTGCCTTTAACCGCTATCGTACCGGATAACAAAGGCGGTAAATTTGTGTGGGTGGTTGATGCTCAAAATCAAGCACAACAACGCGCAGTTAATACTGGTGAATTACTGACAAACCGAGTGGTTATTACTCAAGGCTTGCAAATGAATGAGCGCATTATCATTGCCGGTGTCACTAGCATTAAAACCGACATGATCGTAAAACCCTATTCTGAACAATCAGCAATGAGTCACGGGGAATAGAAATGGACATTGCACGTTATACCATTACTAAACGTACCTCAGTGTGGGTGCTTATCACTCTGATCTTATTTGGTGGTTACTTAAGCTATTTAAAACTAGGTCGCTTTGAAGATCCTGAGTTTGTCATTCGCCAAGCGGTAATCAATACCCCTTATTCTGGCGCCACCGCTCAGGAAGTATCAGACGAAGTAACCGACATTATTGAAGGTGCCGTTCAATCACTTCAAGAAGTAAAAGAAGTGAAATCTGTCTCTAAACAAGGCATGTCTGAAGTGACGGTTGAAATCAAACTTGAATTTGCTCAAAGCCAAGCCGCTTTGCAACAAGTGTGGGATAAACTGCGTCGTAAAATTGGGGATGCACAACGCCAATTACCACCAGGAGCAAGCGCATCGATTGTTAATGATGACTTTTCTGATGTGTACTCGCTATTTTTTGCCGTAACAGGCGAAGGCTTTAGTGACAAACAACTGCAAGATTATGTGGATGATTTGCGCCGTGAACTTGTTCTTGTCCCTGGCGTTGCAAAAACAGCAACACTAGGCGAGCGCCAAGAAACTATTTTCGTTGAAATGTCGAGCGAGCGCATGGCGCAATTTGGTGTGTCTGCAGAGAAAGTGTATCAAGTACTACAAAAGCAAAACATCGTAACGGTTGCCGGAAGTATTGAAACAGATGCAATGCGTATTCCTGTGATCCCAAACTCAGGAATTAACTCAATTAATGACTTAAATAACCTGCAAGTAAGCCTTGGGAATAATCATACCGTTCTTCGTTTAGGTGATATTGCCACGGTTACTCGTGGCTACCAAGAGCCGACGTCTATGCTGGTTCGTTACAATGGTGAGCGCGCCGTAGGTTTTGGTATTTCAAACGTATCAGGCGGTAACGTGGTTGATATGGGCGATGCCGTAAAAGCGCGTATTGCAGAGCTAGAAGGTCAACGTCCATTAGGGATAGAGCTGAATGTCATTTCTATGCAATCGGATTCGGTTCGTGCGTCGGTAACTAACTTTATTGATAACCTCATTGCCGCTGTTGTGATTGTATTTGTCGTCTTATTACTGTTTATGGGATTACGCTCAGGCATCATCATTGGCTTTGTTTTGCTACTGACGGTTGCAGGTACATTATGCATCATGTTAATCCAAGACATCGCAATGCAAAGGATCTCTTTGGGTGCATTGATCATCGCATTGGGTATGCTGGTAGATAATGCGATTGTGGTCACTGACGGTATTTTAGTGCGTTTACAAACCACTCCAAATGACAGCCGTGATGAGATCGTTTCAGATGTCGTTAATGCAACTAAATGGCCTCTTCTGGGCGGTACGGTTGTAGGTATTTGTGCTTTCAGCGCTATCGGTCTTTCTCCATCAGACATGGGCGAATACGCAGGATCTCTATTTTGGGTGATTTTATACTCGATGCTATTAAGTTGGGTATTTGCGATTACAATCACGCCAATGCTATGCCACGATTTTCTAACCGTGAAAGCAATAGATAACCAAGCACCACCAAGCCGTATTAGTCAACAATACCGTCAATTATTAACGTGGGTATTAGCACATCGTGGTATCAGCCTAGGTCTTTTATTGGTTGTTTTGTTTACTTCTATTTATGGTGTTCGTTATATTCCACCGGGCTTTATGCCAGAGTCTCAACGTGCTCAGTTTGTGGTTGATGTTTATTTACCGCAAGGGTCAGACATTAAGCGTACAGAGCAAACTATTGCGGCCATAGAGCAAGATGTAAAACAAAAAGAAGGCATCACTAATATCACTAGTTTTGTGGGCGGTGGCGGTTTACGCTTCATGCTAACCTACTCACCAGAAGCGCGTAATCCAAGTTATGGTCAGCTACTGATTGATATTGATGACTATCAAAACATTGCTCCACTGTTGGTTGAACTTCAAACTGAGTTGGATGCAAAATACACCAATGCGTCGATTAAAGTATGGAAATTCATGCTAGGCCGCGGCGGCGGTAAGAAAATTGAAGCCGGATTTAAAGGCCCAGACAGCCATGTGTTGCGTCAATTAGCAGAGCAAGCAAAAGCGATCATGCTTAATGACCCACAATTGATTGCAGTACAAGACGATTGGCGTCAACAAGTGCCAGTGCTACGCCCTCAATTTTCAGAAGAAAAAGCACAACAATTTGGATTAACAACACAAGAGATAAATAAAGCCATCGCTCAAACATTATCAGGGCGAAACGTTGGTGTTTATCGTGAAGGTAATGACTTAATTCCGATTGTGGCTCGATCACCAGAAACAGAGCGTAACCATCAACGTGCGATAGAAAATACAGAGGTCTTTAGCCCAACAACCGGCAGTTTTATCTCAGTAAGCCAACTTATTGAATCATCAAACTTAGTTTGGGAAGATGCCATTCTGCGCCGTATTGATCGAATGCCGACCATTTTAGTACAAGCTGACCCAGCACCGGGCGTACTGACTGCGGATGCCTTTAAACAGGTAAGAGAGAAAATTGAAGCTATCGAACTTCCATCTGGATATCAGTTAATTTGGTATGGGGAATATAAAGCCTCTAAAGACGCGAATGAAGGCTTGGTAATATCAGCACCTTATGGGTTTGCAGCGATGATTTTATCTGTGATCTTCATGTTCAACGCATTACGTCAGCCATTGGTTATTTGGTTAACGGCACCTTTAGCCATTATCGGTGTATCGGTTGGGTTAATCGTATTCCAAACGCCATTTGAGTTTATGGCAATACTTGGGTTCTTAAGCCTTATCGGCATGATGGTAAAAAATGCCATCGTACTTGTTGACCAAGCGGATGTGGAAGTAGCAAATGGTAAGCCCCCTTATAATGCAATTATTGATGCGTCATTAAGTCGTGCAAGACCAGTATTACTCGGAGCACTAACAACCATACTTGGTGTTGCTCCCCTGCTTATCGACCCATTCTTTAAAAGCATGGCAGTGACTATTATGTTTGGTTTGTTGTTCGCAACCATACTGACATTAGTGGTTATCCCACTCTTTTATGCGATGTTCTTTAGGATCAAGGTAAACCACTAGTTGAAAATTACTAAATAACTGGCATAAAAAAGGAGCGTTCAATACGCTCCTTTTCTTTATCTAACGTCTATCTAAAATTTACATAAGCAGTTAGCGCATCAAATTAATGATGGTTTGGCTCACGTAGATAGATGATCCAGTACCCCATACCAACGAAGATACCACCACCAATGATGTTACCAATCGTCACAGGGATAAGGTTATTAATAACAAAATTACTTAATGTTAAGTCTGCAAAATCTAATGCAGAATAACCACTTGCCGCCCAAAATTCAGGAGATGCAAATGTTTTAATACCGACAGCCATTGGAATTTGGAACATGTTTGCAATACAGTGCTCAAAACCAGCAGAAACAAACATTGCTACAGGAAGAATAATAACTAAAATTTTATCCGTTAATGTACGACCTGAAAATGTCATCCACACACCCACACACACTAACACATTACACATTAGCCCTAGCGCAACCGCCTGCCAAAAACCATGATGCATTTTATGCTGAGCAATTTTCATCGTATTAATACCAACTGCACCGCCATCATTCATGTATTGCTTAGCAACTAACATGATACCAACAAGCAACATAGCACCAATAAAGTTACCGACATAAACAACCGCCCAGTTAGCACACAAGCTTTTCCAGCTAATTTTACCACTTGCACGGGCAACCAGTGTTAATACTGAACTCGTAAACAGCTCACCACCAGTGACGACAACCAAAATAAGACCAAGGCTAAAGGCAAGACCACCAATAAAGTGAGACATACCCCATGGCATTGACTCTGCGCCAGTAGTAACTGTGGTATAAAAAATGAAGGCAATACCGATGTGAATACCAGCAGTGATCGCTAATAAAAATGATTTGAATGGGTCTTTAGTTGCTTTTGCTACGCCAACTTCAGCAGCGCGTTCAGCCATTTGTGGCGGTAATAAAGAGTCGAACTGGTTCATATTAGTAACATTTTGATACAAGTGAATAGGAAGGTCGGATAATCCTCCTATTTTGTACGGAATACAAGCGATTTTCAGGTCTGCAAGCATTAAAATTGAGAAAATTTACAACTATTTTAAAAAAACACAAAATGAGACATAGTTCACACTCAATAAGTAAATATAAGATTTAGATTTTGATGTCTATCTTATCTTTATGGCGACGATCTTGTTTAAATCGTCTCTCATACAAAACAGGTTTAGAAGGGTAATTTCGACGGTCTTCTTTCTTACGCAATTCTTCTTGATACGTTCCGTCAACATCCACCGTATCAATAATATTTTCTTCTACATTAGGTAATGATTTCTTATTCATTACTTTTCCTTACTGTCTTTATTATAACAAGGGCAGCTAACTAAGTGATCATTCACGACCCCTGTTGCCTGCAAAAAGGCATAGCAAATAGTAGATCCCACAAACTTAAAGCCACGTTTCTTTAAATCTTTACTTAATTTATCTGATAACTCAGTTGTTGCTGGTACCTCAGACATGCTTTTCCAATGATTCTGAATAGGCGTTTGGCCGACATAACCCCATAGGTAATTAGAAAAACTGCCGAACTCTTTTTGTATATTAATAAAAGCGTGAGCATTAGTAATTGTAGATTTAATTTTAAGTCGGTTGCGTATAATTCTCACATCCAGCATTAACGCATCTACTTTTTCTTGATCGTATTGACTGATTTTTTCAATATCAAATTGATCAAATAGAAGCCTATATCCTTCTCGCTTCTTTAAAATAGTCGACCAGCTTAATCCAGCTTGAGCCCCTTCTAGAGTTAAATACTCAAATAATTCATCATCAGAATAAACCGGAACGCCCCATTCATTATCATGATAATCTCTATCTAAATCAGAAACCTCTGCCCATTCACAACGCTTTTTATCCATTGTTATAACCTCTTTTCTTAGACAACTTAACTGAGTTCACACTACCGCAACTAGTATCCTATTCTGTATTGTCATTATGCTACCATTTGCGCACTTTTTTCTGAGTGGCTGTCTGTATGAAAATTCTTTCAACTGTATTCAAAACATTCTGTATTACTGCCTTATTACTTATCGGCTTCTTTTTCTCTGACATGACTCATTTTGTCAAAAATCAGCTCAAGCCAAGCATTGCGATTGAAGATACTTGCCAGCTATCGACTCAACCCTGCATACAAAATGGCGTTGATATTCAGTTACAAAAAGACACTCTTACGCCTTTAGAGCCTAGCTCTATTACCGTTAAATGGCCAAATACGAACTCAGAAAAACTCCTTCTTTCTCTTCAAGGGGTCGATATGGAAATGGGTAATCCTATTTTCCAACTAACCAAAACCAACAACAGCACATTTGAAGGCGAGATCCTATTACCTATTTGTACTCAAAATACAATGGTGTGGACAGGAACCCTCACTGATGGAAATACAGAAGTCACTATTTCATTAAAGGCTCAACAATGAAAAAACTCTTACTCATTATCGCGATCGTATTCGCAGGATTTGCGTTAAAACAGATCTACTTAGCAAATCTCACTGATGATGCCTCTCTTTATGGCGAAAACAATAATGCCGTTGATCTGTTTGATCTTAACGATCCACGTATTCGTATTATCTACTTCGGTTTTACACGCTGTCCTGATGTTTGTCCTACGTCATTAGCTATGCTATCAGGCGCATTCAACCAGATAGACGACACCACATTATCTCAATTTCGCCCTATTTTTATCACGCTTGACCCACAAAGAGACTCACCAGAGCACTCAGCTGAATACGCACATTACTTTCACAAAAAGATAGAAGGCAGCTCTGGCTCACTGCAAGCGATCAATATGTTAACTGAGCGTTACGGCGTCACCTTCCATAAAACTGAACTGAAAGACTCTGCATTAGAGTATACGATTGATCACTCCTCCTATTTTTACTTTCTAACACCAGACGGAACATTAATCACCAAAGTACCTCATACCGTGACACCTGAACCAATAGTGAAAGCGATTATGTCTCTTTCGCAATAAAAATAACTCGTGTCCCTAAGGGACCACTACTTCTTAAAGGAATATCCGATGAAAAAAACCATCTTTGCTCTAAGTACTCTTTTACTTAGCTCTACCGCTTTTGCTCAAAGTGAATTAACCATTGAAAATCCATACGCACGTGCAACGCCACCCAATGCGGTTAATAGTGCTATTTTCATGACCATAAAAAATGACGGCGATAAAGATCGAACATTGGTATCAGCCACGACCTCAGCTGCAAATAAAGTTGAACTGCATACCGTGATAAAGACGGACGGCATGATGAAAATGCGTGAAGTAGAATCTATCACCATTGCAAAAAACTCAAACACCGTTTTAAAGCCAGGTGGATTACACATCATGCTTTTTGAACTAACAGGCCCGTTAAAAGAAGAAGAGTTTATTGACGTAAACCTTAACTTTGCAAATGGCGATAAAGAAGTATTTAAAGCACCAGTAAAAAAAGTAATGGCAGGAATGAAGCACAAAATGTAATCATGTCTTTCTAATAAATCAAAGTGTCCGATTAGAGATATATATAATTAATTGTACCTGTCAAACTGCATCCCATTATCCTCTGATGAGATGCAGTTCACATGTATTATCTTTTACCGCTATTCACCGTACTTATTTGGGGCGGCAATTCTATTATTAATAAAATGGCAGCTTCTGCTATTGAGCCAAGTGCAATGAGTTTTTATCGTTGGGCTTTTGCCATGCTGATTTTGACTCCATTTTGTTTGCCTTCTGTCATCAAATCTCGTCATGTGATCCGTCCTTATTTAAGTAAATTAGCTTTTTTAGCCCTACTTGGCATGGTGTTAAACCAATCTCTAGGATATTACGCTGGCCTAACAACAACGGCTTCCAACATGTCTCTTATTACCTCGCTAGTGCCTTTGATTAGTATTTTCTTAAGCTTACCTCTACTAGGTAAACGTATTTCTAAATTAAGTATTGTGGGTGCGGTGATCTCGCTAGCTGGCTTAACATTCATGCTTGGGCATGGCGATGTGACTTTCTTCTTACATCAACCAATTACTGAAGGTGATGGCTTAATGGTTATCGCAGCTCTTTGCTATGCGGCCTACTGTGTTTTATTAAAACGTTGGAAAATGCCCATCACCAACTGGCAGCTAATTTACATGCAAGGCTTATTTGCTGTTGCTATGTTGACCCCACTGTGGCTAACGAGTGAAACATTACTTCCTACTGAAGGCTCTATTCCACTCATCATGTATGCCTCAATTGCAGCATCTATTCTCGCGCCTTGGATGTGGGTAAAAGCGATTGATGTCATTGGTGCAGAATCAAGTGCGATGTTCATGAATCTACTGCCTGTAGTGGCGGTATCTCTAGCCGCGATTCTGTTGGGTGAGAAGATTGAGAGCTACCATTTAATGGGTGGTTTAATGGTAATTTCTGGTGTTATCTTGGCTCAAATTAAAACCAAAAAAGCCAAACCAGAAGCAAACGAACTTATCAAAGCGTAATTATTGTTAGTATTAACATGATATAAGAAAGCCGACTGTCTATAAGTCGGCTTTTTTGTGGGTGTTCGTTAGTTATTACTGAATAATTAAATGGAAATTAGTTACCTACCATCTCATGATGCTCAGTCAGCTGCTTATACAAAGTGTCTTTTAACTCCATACGCTGATGTTTTAATGCATTCATGCTCTCATCATCAATTGGGCTACCGGATATTTCTAGCTGTCGAATGTCGTAATCCAATTGATGGTATTGCTGGAGATCGGCTTTAAATTTAGGATCGTCATGATTGAGCTGAACAATATCTAATTTAAGCTCTGGAAAATCTAAGATAAAAGCGTGGTTTTCATTTAGCATTGGCACTTCCTTTTCTATCAGATTATTTACCAGTATAGGAGCAATCCATCAAAAGAAATGTGCCGTATCACGCAAAGTTAATCACGAATCTTCTGCAAGGTATTAGCCCTCAGCGAGTTGATCTTCATGCTTCGCTACTTTATGTCCATCTTCAGTACAGCCCTCTTTCCAGTAGCTGCTGATATAAAGATCGTCTTTATCGACTTCTTTTTCATTACGGAAATAAGTGCGAAGTTGTCTCATTTGATTAAACTCGCAAGCACTCCACACAGCAACTCTGCCCGTTTTCCACTCTTGTGCTCGAACTGTACCTGTTAAGTCTTGTGTATCAGATTTGAGTACCCACACTAACTCAATGCCTTGTGGCTTAGCTAACGTCTGTTTATCTGATTCATGATTAATTTCAATCACAGCGTAGCCTACCGCTGTTGCTGGTAAGGCTTCTAGTTTTGCAGACAAAGCAGGTAACGCTGTCATATCTGCCACTAAAAAGAACCAATCTGCACTATGATTAAGCCCTTTGATGCTTCCTGGACCTGCAATTGAAATCGTATCGCCACTTACTGCATTTTGAGCCCATGCCGAAGCAAAGCCTCCTGTTTCAGCTGTCATCACTGTATTCGCATGGTGATGGCGAACAAAATCGACATCCAGCTCATTCTGCTCTTTTCTCAAATTACGCACGGTATAAGTACGCATCATTGGACGAGTCCCGTCAGGAATACCAGAAAGATCGGTTCCGCCATTCTCGTTAAACATCAGCTTGATGTAACCGCCTTCACTTTCCATATCAAAAGTAGAAAGGTCTTCGGCTTTAAACGTAATGCGCTGCATGTTTTCTGTTAGTTGAGTGCTATTAATAACCGTCAATACACGTGGAGAGGGTTTCTTATTCATAACTTAATCCTTTATTGTCCGTAATACATACAGATACGTTGGCCATTAACTTCATGGATATCAAATTCAGTTTCGTAAATCTCGGATAACACGTCTTTTCTGATCACTTCAGCAACGGTACCATTTGCTACTACTTTGCCCTTTTTAAGCGCCACAATGTTGTCTGAATAACAGGATGCGAAGTTAATATCATGAATCACTATCACTACGGCTTTTCCTAATTCATGAGCCAGCGTTTTAATGTTTTTCATGATTTGCAATGAATGCTTAATATCTAGATTGTTTAACGGCTCATCTAAAAAGACATAATCCGTATCTTGTGCAACCACCATGGCAATAAATGCCAATTGACGCTGGCCACCACTTAATTGATCTAAGTACTTATTCTGAATAGGTGCAAGATCTAAATAATTGATCGCCTTATCCATTACTTCATTATCATGCTTTGTTAACTTACCTTGGCTATAAGGAAATCGACCAAAAGCAACAAGCTCACGCACCGTAAAACGCATGTTTAAATTATTTGATTGTCGAAGTACCGCTAGTTTTTTCGCTAAGGCTTTTGTGTCCCAATCCACCACTTCTTGGTTTTCAATGAGCACACTGCCACTGTCTTTTGCTAATAAGCGGCTTGCCATAGATAGCACGGTACTTTTACCGGCACCATTAGGTCCAATGATCGACGTCACTTCACCTTTAATAAAAGAAGCAGAAGCTTGGTCGACAACTTTTTGCTGACCAAATGATTTTGATAGTTGAGATAATGAAATCATACGTTTCTCTATTGAATTTTTTGTCGAACTAACAGCGATAAGAAGTACAAACCACCGATAAAATTAATCACTACGCTTAATGTCGTTTCAAACTTAAAGATATTCTCAATCGCCCATTGTCCTGAAAGCAGCATCGACATCGCCATTAAACTGCTTCCCAGTAGTAAAGTTCGGTGACGATAGGTATGGAAAAACTCTTTTGCTAAGTTAGCCACCAATAAACCAAAGAACATTACAGGACCAACTAATGCTGTCGATACTGAAATTAAGATAGCCACTAAGATAAGCACCTGCTTAGTTACTTTACCCACATCAACACCTAAACTGGTCGCGTTATCGTTATCAAGCCAGAATACATCAAGCACATTCGACATTCGAAATAACACGGCACTAATTAGTAATAATGGGATAACACACAAATAAACTAACTCTTTGTTAATATTATTAAAACTTGCAAACATACTAGATTGAATCGAAGCAAAGTCGTTTGGATCAACCAACATCATAAAAAATGAAGAAACGTTAGAAAACAGCTGCCCAAAAATCACACCAAGCAATAATAAGGTAATGACATTACTGTTGTTTTTCTTAAAGTAAAAGCCAAATAACAACAAAGAAAAACCGACCATTATCACAACTGACATAGCAAAATTAACAAATGGGTTTAATAGGAAAATACTAAAGCAACCAAAAATAACCACAACCAATACTTGAGTCAGTAAATACAAGGCATCAAACCCCATAATACTTGGTGTTAAAATGCGGTTATGCGTAATGGTTTGAAATACCAAAGACGACTGTGCAATCGCAATACTGGCTAAAATCATCGCCAATACTTTAGGCACTCGACGAGACAAAAAATACTCATAATTGGAAGCATCAAGCCCAATACCAATAAACAAAAAGGTGAATAAAACGGTTATAAAAGCCAATGCCGTTAGTTTAATTGAATCAGACATTTTGTTTACCTTTAACGATAAAGAAAATAAACACCATTCCACCAAGAATACTAATGATCATAGAGATTGGGATTTCATAAGGGAAAATGATCACACGTCCTACAACGTCACATACAAGGATTAATATCGCGCCAACAATCGCCGTTAAAGGGATGTTTCTGCGTAGGTTATCACCATAAAACTGAGCAACTAAGTTTGGTACGATTAAGCCAAGGAAAGGCAATTGACCTACAATCATCACTACCGTTGCTGACATAACAGAAACTAAAATAATACCGAGAAATAGAATTTGCTTGTACTTCAAACCAATATTGGTCGCAAAATCTTTCCCCATGCCAACGGCAGATAAACGCGTCGCGTACCAATAACTTATCACTGAAATTGGCACCGCAATGTATAACAGCTCATAGTTACCTTGCAGAATATTAGCGAAGTTCGCAACCGTCCATGCAGAAAGGTTTTGTACTGCATCGTATTTATAAGCGACAAAGGTTGCAGCAGAAGAGACAACGTTACCAAAAATGATGCCGATTAAGGGTACATAGATGGCATTTTTAAATTGAATACGATGAATGAATTGAATAAAAAGAAGTGTACCGCCAATCGCCATGGCAAAAATCAGCAATAAATTATCGCCATGCCCAAAGATCACCAAGCTTAATACGTAACCCAACATTGCACACTCGATGGTGCCAGAGGTTGATGGTGCAGCAAATCGGTTTTGACTGATCTGTTGCATGATTAACCCAGCAATACTCAAGCCTGCACCAGATAATAAAATGGCCAATAAACGTGGGAGACGACTTACTGCAAGGAGTTCTAGAGCTTCTGTATCTCCTCGGAAAATAGCTGATAACGACAAGTCAGCAACACCGATAAATACCGAAGCAAAGCTCAGCACAATAAGAACAAGCAATAACTTTTTCAAAGCTAACCTCAGCCTGCACAAAGCGTGCTATCTCAAAGAAATAGCACGCTTTACAGTGGAATTAAAATAAAACTTAAAGATGAATAGACTGCTTTACATCAGCAATCATTTGGTCGGTTGCTGTAACACCTGCAATTGCTAAATACCATGCATTTATATCAAGGTAGGTTAGGCTGTCATTTTTATAAGCATCGGTTGCTTTAACTAATGGATTAGCAAACTCTTCTCGAGTACGACTTTTATCTTTGTTGATCAACTTGTCTTTATCAACGATAAGAAGATTTGATGGGTTTACGTCACGGATAAATTCATACGACACTAAATCACCATGGCGAGATTCTTTAATGCCTTTTACTGCTTCTTGAAAACCAAAATCTTTATAGATAGCAGAAAAACGAGATTGCGCACCGAAGGTCGTAATATTGCCGCCTGCACTCATAACCGTTAACGCTGCGACATTATTCGTTTTGTTGTGTTCAGCAATCGCTTTAAACTCTGAGTCTACACTCGCTATTTTTGCTTCAACTTTATCTTGAATTTCAAATACATTACCTAGCATACGCCATTGTTGCTGTGTACTTTTCCAATAGCTTTCTGAATCTGCAGTAAATACGATTGTTGGTGCAATTTCAGATAACTCTTTGTAGGCTTTAACAGCACGAGAACCAATAATGATTACATCTGGTTTTTGCATATAAATCGTTTCAAAATCTGGCTCACTTAAACTACCAGAAGAAGCAAACTCTTTTGCTTTGTACTTTAATAAATATGAAGGCATTGCAGTTGCTTGAGTAACCGCTACTGGCTTGATACCAAAATAATCAATGGCATCTAAAGTTCCTGTTCCAATCACAACAACACGTTGAGGTTTTGTTTCAAGCGTTGTTTTACCTAGTTGGTGAGAAACGGTAATAGTTTCAGCATAACTTGATGCAGAAACCACTAAACCAAATAACATTGTAGCGATACTTTTTTTCATATTCTTTACACTCAAGTGATAATTGTTCGTATTTGAGATTCACTATAATGAAAACGATTCGCATTCACCAGAATAAAAAAGTAAAGATTGTAAAGACGCACTTAATGTAAGGTTTATTGACCCAAAAGACGTGTTTTTAGAAGAGATAAATGATTAATACCAATGTAACTAATTAGATGAACATTATTGGAATTGGTATAACTTTGGCTTATAACAGACAATAAAAAAGGTCATTATAGGGGGAGCAATAATGACCTTAAAAATACATAGCTTGTTTACTTTAGTGTAAGTGTCTCTTCGTTACTTCACATGAAAGAGTCTCATGATCAAATAAGAAGCGAAATGCATGAGAATTAAAGTATTTCCCATCACTCCATAGAACTTCACCAAAGATCTTGCAAAGATCTTGCAAAGATCCATGTCTGATGCTGAACCTTTCTTATCGATAAGTCCAATAACAGATAAAACTTGGCTCTCTATATCCTTGGGACAATTTTTAATTGACCATTTATGAGTCATACTCACTCTTTCCATAATAACTAGCCTAATGTGTTTTTATTTTATTTTATTTGTGAATCAAGTCACGAAGAGCAGTTTAACCTAACATTAACTTAAAGCCAAGCATTTTGTGACTTGAGTCTCATAAAGTTACAAAAATGACTAACAATAGAACTATTAACAAGTAAATCTCATTAATAAAGCAGCGGTAATTTTACAAAAAACACACATAAAAAAGCGAACTATCAATAAGCCCGCTCTTGACTACTACTTTATAGGTACCTGTAACCTTGTGAATACTAAGGATATTTTCCCTCTAAGAAGGCCATAATATCTGATGATTCATACATCCAAGTCGTTTCGCCATCTTTATCAATGCGTAGGCATGGCACTTTTACTTGCCCACCACCGTCTAATAATTCTGCTCTATGATCTTCATTATTTTTTGCATCACGCAGCTCAATTTTTAGTGATTGACGCTTAATTGTACGACGAACTTTGACGCAAAATGGGCAAGCTTCAAATTGATACAATGAATAATTTTCTGTTTCGGCATCTATTTCTGCTTGTTTTTCAGCATCACGCTTAACGCCTGATGGCGAAAAAATACAATCTAAACCCAAAATAACTTTTCCAAGCACGAAACGAATTAATTTCATGTTTACTCTCCTAGTATTGCGCTGTAATTGATTATAGTTATATCTCTCTTTGAAGTGCGTGAATTGTAACAGTTTCATTTCATTGAACATACAAAAAAGCCCCAAAAAGAAAAGAGACTTTATGGGGCTTTCATCTACATTGTTTTAATAAGAACGTTTATTCAAACTCAACCAAGTTACGCTCAAACTGCTCATGTTGTTTTAGAACCTCTTCTTCTGGCTCTCCCGTCAGCTTACTTACGCTAACAATCGCTACTGTTGCAAGTATGATCCCAGGTACAATCTCGTACACATCAAACCAACCGCCCGTTAGCTGCTTCCAGATAACAATAGTGATACCACCAACGACGATACCAGCAAGAGCACCATTGCGATTCATACCTTTCCAATAAAGACTTAGTACAATTGCAGGGCCAAATGCAGCACCAAAACCTGCCCATGCATAAGACACTAAACCAAGCACTGAACTATCAGGGTTCATCGCTAATAGTAAAGCAACTACTGATAAAGCGATCACGGCAAAACGACCTACATTTACAATCTCTTTGCTTGTCGCGTCTTTTTTGATCAGCTGTTTGTATAAATCTTCAGACAATGCCGACGAAGAAACAAGAAGCTGCGAATCTGCAGTGCTCATGATTGCCGCTAAAATTGCAGCTAATAAAATACCAGCAATAACCGGATGGAAAATCGCATTGACTAACAGCATAAATACTTTCTCGCCATCAATCGCTTCGCCCCCCATTGAACCTGTTACATAAAGTAATCCGACTAAGCCAACCAGCACAGCGCCGAACATAGATAATGCAGTCCATACCACGGCAATACGGCGCGCGGTGGTCAAGTCTTTATTCGTTCGTGATGCTTGGAAACGAGCAAGAATGTGTGGCTGACCAAAATAACCAAGCCCCCAAGCAACTAATGAGATAATAGCAATTGCACTTAGCGGTTTGCCATCCATACCTGTCCATAGCGTCATAAGTTCTGGATTAATTGCCACTAAATCAGTACTCAACTGACCAAAACCACCTTGCATCGCGGCAATGGGTACAATCATCAATGCAGCAGACATTAAAAGCCCTTGAACTAAATCGGTCCATGCTACTGCTAGGAACCCACCAAATAAGGTATATGAGACGACACATAATGTTCCAATCACAACAGCTACTTTGTAATCTAAACCAAATACAGTCTCAAATAACTTACCACCTGCAACCAAACCTGAGCTCGTATAGAAAAGGAAGAACAGCAAAATAAATAGAGCTGAAATAGTTTGGATCAGTTTCGATTTATCATTAAAACGGCGTGATAAAAATTCAGGAAGTGTTAATGAGTCATCAGTAGTGATACTGTAAGTTCTTAGCCGTTTCGCACAAATTAGCCAGTTCAACCACGTACCCACTAATAAACCGCCAGCAAGCCATAACGACTCTAAACCTGCAGCGTAAGCATAACCAGGCAAGCCAAGTAATAACCAACCACTCATGTCAGAAGCACCAGCAGATAACGCTGCAGGCCATGGTCCTAATGTGCGGCCACCTAAAAAGTAATCAGATGAACTGTTCGTTCGTTTATATGCATAAACCCCAATCGCAAGCATCATTATCAGGTAAGCGATAAACGTCCCTGTAATGGCAAAATTATTTTCAATCATTGTATTTCCTTTATGTTATTGGCAGTAAGTTTAACGTCGTTACTGCTGTATGAGCATCTTAGCCCTATTGTTATGGTGTAATAACGACGATGGGATCCGACACCAATGTGGACAACTACTTATCCAAATTGATATCAGTCATTAAATATCAGTGGTTACCACCTCCAAGTTCAAGCAATGTTGCGTTGCCGCCAACCGCTGTCACATTGATTGTTCGTGTACGCTCTGTAATAAAACGTAGAACAAAGTGAGGGTCTGTAATTACGGGTAAGCGTTCTTGATCGGTTTCTGCAATCAATTGCGCTAATAATCCATTTCGTTTCGCTAGTTGTTGGTTAATCGCTATCGATTGTTGCTCATTACCAACAAAGCAGACGCCAGCTAAACGAACATCATTAATGTCTATTATTGCAAACTCTGTCTGTTGAGCTGCTAATCTTGGAACCTTAGCTTTATGCAACCCTTCAAGAATAACTGAAGTTAGTTTCGCATCCTGACTCGAAAGGGCGACAATAATAGCGTTTCCTGCCACTAATGCTGCAGTTATTTGCCCAACTAAAGCAACAACCGATGATTTTTCATCCGATGTGATATAAAAAACACCTCTCGCGACTGTGTAAAGTTCATTACTCTCCCCTGTTGGGCCCGGCATTAACTCCGTTTCAGAAATTAAATGCTGTGCTCGTTGGCATTGAAAACGTACCATTTTTGCTGCCAAAACGCCAAAATCAGGATGCTCAGCTAAATACTCTGACCAACGTAATAATTTTTCCATCCGCGTTGAGAATGAATCCGCTTGCCATTCCATTTTCCCTTGAGAAAGTGCAGAGTCAATAATATGAGTAATTGTTGTCATGAGGTTCTCCTTTCTCATTTAGAGTCAGTGGCAGTAGAGGAAATTTGTTGTGCTTGAGTGTATCGGAATAAATAACGAGGCCCACCCGCTTTTGGCCCTGTACCCGACAACCCTTGACCACCAAATGGTTGAACACCAACGACCGCACCAACTTGATCACGATTGATATAGCAGTTACCCACCTTGATGTTTTTTTCAATTCGTGTGTATGTCACTTCATTACGACTATGAATACCCATGGTTAAACCAAACCCTGTTGAGTTGATTTCAGACACCACTTTATCAATCTCATTCGCTTTAAAACGCACAATATGAAGAATAGGACCAAATTGCTCATTTTCTAATTGGCTAATGGACTCAATTTCAAACGCACTTGGTGGTACAAAATCACCATTATCTGACCAATCTGGCAACTCTGCTTGTGCAACCAAGTGAGCCTCTAACGTCATCTTTTCAATATGCGCGAGCAACTTCTCTTTGGCTTTTAAATCGATAACAGGACCAACATCCGTGCAATGCAGTTCAGGTAAACCGACTTTTAGTTCAGCCATTGCCCCTTTGATTAAATTAATAATTCTGTCTGCGATGTCTTGTTGAACAAACAACACACGCAGTGCAGAACAACGTTGACCTGCAGAAGCAAACGCAGAGCGCATGACATCACGCACCACTTGTTCTGGTAAAGCGGTGCTGTCCACTATCATGGCGTTTTGACCACCGGTTTCTGCGATAAAAGGCACAGGAGCTACACCAACATCTTTAACTGTTCGATTCGCTAATGTACGGTTTATTAACTGTGCGGTTTCTGTCGACCCAGTAAATGCAACGCCTGCAACACGATGATCTGATGTTAATGGCGCGCCGACTGTTTTACCATCACCCGGCAATAAATGAACCGCTTGTGGTGCAATACCTGTCTCTAACAACAACTCCATTGCTCGAACCGCAATTAACGATGTTTGCTCTGCCGGTTTTGCAATCACGGTGTTACCTGCGACTAAGGCTGCCGTAACTTGACCAAGGAAAATAGCCAATGGAAAGTTCCATGGACTAATACATACAAAAACACCACGGCCTTGGCGAGCAATTTGATGTGAAACATCATCAAAACCAACAATGGTTTCAGGGGTGGTAAAATTCAGCTTGGCTTGAACGGCGTAATAACGACAAAAATCCACCGCTTCACGCACTTCATCAATACTGTCATGAATTGTTTTACCCGCCTCTTTATGGCATAACGCGACTAACTCTGGCATGTTTGCTTCAAGTTTATCAGCTAATGCTTCAAGGTAATCTGCACGCTCTGTTACTGGTGTTTGTTGCCAAATAGGAAAGTAGTCATGTGCAATATCTAACGCGTTAGATACTTGCTCTTGTGAACTCCAAACTAAAGAGCCGACATCATTTGTACGATCATAAGGCGAACTAATAACATGAAGTGCAGAACCGTGTTCCTTGATCATGCTTTCGTAATCACGCGTATTATTTACAATCGGTCCACCCTGCCAGTAAGTTGTCATCTGTGCTTGAATTAAGGCTTCAAATGGCTGTGCTTCACTCTCTACATCTAAATTAATGCTGTATGAGTTTTTACGATCAGAGAAAATTTGGGGTGGTAATGGAATTAATTGATTATCTAGGGATGGACACGCTAATAATGTATCAACTGGGTGCTCTGTTAAACTTTCGATTGGGCAATTGGCATCCACTAAACGGTGAACAAACGAGCTGTTTGCGCCATTTTCAAGTAAACGACGCACTAAATAAGGCAGTAGATCTTTGTGGCTTCCCACTGGAGCGTATATTCGAACATTACGATTAAACATTTCCATCGCGTGATCGTATAACGCATCTCCCATACCATGAAGTCGTTGAAATTCAAATTCATCATGAGTTGCCATTGACGTTATCGCTGCAACAGTATGTGCGTTATGGCTGGCAAATTGAGGAAAAATATTGCCTTTTACATGATCACTCAACAGATAACGCGCACAAGCTAAATAAGAAACATCCGTCGCTTCTTTACGTGTAAACACAGGGTAACGTGCAAAACCAAATTGTTGAGATATTTTAAGTTCAGTATCCCAATAAGCACCTTTCACTAAACGAAGTGGGATCATATCCCCCTGCTCTTTTGCGAGTGCCGTTAACCAAACGAGAACTGGCAACGCACGCTTAGAGTACGCTTGCACTACAATGCCAAATTTACCCCAGCCTTTGACAATGTCGCTACGATATAACTTTTCAAATAACAGTAAAGAAAGCTCTAAGCGATCCATCTCTTCTGCATCAATCGTGATACCAACATCCAATTCACGCGCACGCTCAAGCAATTTAAGAACGGTGTCGCACATCTCCCCCATTACGCGAACTTTATTCGCCACTTCATAGCGAGGATGCAATGCGGATAGCTTAATAGATACAGTAGGATCTGGTGAGCCAGCAATACTAGCGGCACGGCCTACACTTTCTATCGCCATGATGTAATCTTTAAAATACTTATGAGCATCTGATTGGGTTAATGCTGCTTCACCAAGCATATCAAAGGAGTAGGTATAGCCCTTCTCGCGCATCGCCTTACCTTTTTTCTGCGCTTCTTCAATGGTCCTACCTAATACAAATTGGTGCCCCATGATTTTCATCGCTTGATTCATGGCTTGACGGATCACAGGCTCTGAGAATTTATTAACTAAACGGCTAATGGCATTAGAAGGTGAACCATCTGCTTTAACGTCCATACTGACCACTTTACCTGTCAGTAATAAACCCCACGTTGAGGCATTTACAAACGTCGAATCTGAATTTTTAAGATGTGACTTCCAATCGGCAGCACTCAATTTATCACGAATAAGTGCATCTGCCGTTTCTGCATCAGGAATACGCATTAAGGCTTCAGCAAGACACATCAATAATATGCCTTCTTTAGTATCTAAGCTGTACTCTAATAGCAGCGCATCAATCATTTGCACAGCTTGCTTATCATCACGAACACGCTGAATCAGTTGAGCCGCCTGATCTGTCATCATAATAGCTTCACGCTCACTTGGCTGAGCTAGTGGGATAAGCTCTTTTAACCATTTAGCTTCATCAACCATATAAAGAGGAGAAATGGCCGACCATAACGTAGGTAAAGAGTGATTAATAATGGATGAAGACAATACATCTTTCGCATGAAACATACCTGTTTCCTCTAATTATCTGACATGATTAACTAAACGATTATGCTTCTAATTATTTTTGATTATTAAAGCAAGTTGCGAAAGAGTCTATTTCCTATTAACGAAAAATACTTGTCAAAAACTCCGATTTAATTGCTAAATCGTCCATCTAGTTACAAAATGAGAACAAAGGCGGTAATTTTAAGTTACGAATTAAGTGAGATTGATGCACAGAATTAAGAAGAGTTACCCCTTTAGAGGTGGCTATATTGTACTGAAATGCAATTGACGATATTTACTTGGGGCTCCTCCTGTATACTTCATGAATGCATGACTAAAAGCACTTTGATTAGCAAAACCGGTTTGTTGAGCAATTTCACCTACTGTAAATTGACTTGTTTCAAGCAATGTTTTTGCATATTGAATGCGTTTTTCTACAATATATTTATGCGGTGTAACTCGAAACTCTTGCTTAAAAATGGCGTAAAATTGACTCTCCCCAAGAAAAACCGTGCTTGATAGCTGCGCGACTGTGATCTTACTTCCAATGTGTTGCGTTATAAAATTGTCGATCACCTCTTGATTTAAACGTTTAATCGTTTTTTCTTCATTTTCATCAATTAAATGACGGTGAAGCAAAGAAATTATCGTGTCGCTACATGCTTTATTTAAAAGATGATCATCAATATTAGCTTGAATTTCACACACTAATAATTGTATTAGGTTCTGGATTTGTGCATCTAATTGATAATACCCATGACTAACAAAGAGTTCATTTACTCTATTTGCCAATTCGTCATTCCCAAAAAACTGAGGGAAATTAAGTACTAAGACTTCTGCCTGATATAAACTTGAAAAAGCATGCTGAAAGTTAGCAGGAATGACACCGACTTTTCCCGCATAAATCATGCTGCTTTTATCATTAATTTCAAATTCCGCTTGCCCTTTTAAGCCAATCACTAGCTGATGATACTCATGCGAATGCAGATCTCTTTCTTCAGGTAGCATGATAATTTGTGTGGGGAAAATCCAATCCATTTGTATGATAAATCCATAAATAACTAATATTACTAATGAACAAGAGTGTAACCAAGATCATAAAAACAATCTATTGATAATAGCTATTCGAAAGCATGATCATGAATCAATATAATACAGTCAATGTCATTTCAATTTTATTACTTCAAAAATAGTGCACTAATAAAATTAAAAAAACCTTTATTAACAATAGATTAATGAAACGTTAAATAATAGAGAATCCACTTTCTTATTTTTAAACTTGATCATTGTTCCATTAGCCCGAAACGATGATCAAATTAAGGCTATCTTCGACACATTCAAACACAAAAGGTTGGTATAAAAATTGCTTTGTTTTATATGGCGTCAAAACTATGAATAACAGATACTTATCTGCATAAATCATTTGTACCAACCTTAAAGAAGCCACTGAATAGATAATTGGCGATAATGAGTATAGATTGGTATTATTAAAGTGAAGTATGTAGATCAGTATCAATATACGATTAGCCCTCACTAAATGAAGAAGAACAAATGCAATATCACGTTCTTCTATCAGCGGTGCGGAGATGGGTTAATTTTTATGAATTTATTACTAAAAAAATTATTTATGTCTATTATTAAAAGCAGAAAAATTATGAACCGTAAAGGACTACCCGCTCTAGCACTACTGTTATCGCCGGCGCTTTTTACCTCTGTTGCGCTTGCTAATACCGACACTCAATCAATAACGCCTACTGTTGATTCTGTTGCTTCTATTGATATTAAACTGACTCACAAACGTGATGAAGTTAAGCAACTAGAAAACACTGTGGTTAATGATCAAAGTCGTCTTCGTGAATTGCGTAATCAAAGTGATGCTTTAGATAAAAAAGCAACACAATTAGATTCTAAACGTAAACTTGCTCAACGTAATTTAGATGAGCAATACAATCGAATGATTGATGACCCAGATCTAGATATCACTCCTTTCCAAAAGCAATACCAAGACTCTTGGAAAGAAGTAAAAGAGAACCAAGTCGCTAAATTATCCATTCAACAGGATATTCAAGAACAAACTCGAGTATTAAAAACAAGCAGCACTAAAAAACAACGTGCATTAGACGAACTTGAAATTCTTGGTGAATCTCGTCAAGAAGCTCGTGTACTTCGCCTACAAGAAGAATTAGCAGCACAAGATACTTTAGATGTAGTTCATACTGTTACTTGTAAGATGTCGATGACATTAAGCGCATGTTCAAGCCAAGGTAAAACGCTAAGCATGCAAAAAGCAGTAAACAGCTTTCAGCAGCAGTTGATCAACGGTTTTACTGAAGCAGAAACAGTGAAGCAGCATGTAGATAATGTATCGTTAAATATTCATGTATTAGACAGTGCGATTATTGACAGTGGCTTTAATGGAAGCAACCGTTACACCACTAAATTACAAGCTTCATTACGTGCGCGTCCGAACACAACAGCAGCATGTCAATTATTGGGCCTAGAAAACCGTTACTGTATTGAAGAAGGCACAGCGCAATCATCAAATGATAAAATCAAAAAAGAGAAGAAATGGGTTGGTATTACCATTCGCTCTAACCGTCATGAAGATAACGTAACCGTTAATGGTGTTAATTATGGCAGCACACCGGTAGACGTTATGCTACCTGCTGGTCAGCATCAAATTACCGTTGAGAAATCAGGTTTTGAGCCATACAGTCGTCAAATGTCACTATCTAAAGACATGACGGTATGGGCTGAATTGAAACTTCAGGAAAATCGTCCAAAGCCAGGCAAGAAGTTTGCTGACCGTCTAAGCAACAATCTATTAGCACCACAAATGGTTGTAATTGGTTCTGGTAATTACCATATTGGTAAAGATGCAGCAAAAGACGTAACTATTTCAACAGCCTACTCTATTGCAGCTACTCCTGTAACCGTTAATCAATTTGATGCGTTTGTTGCTAGCTCAGGCTACATTACTGAAGCTGAAAAAGGTGCTGGCTGTAATGCTATCAATGGCGGTGAAACAAAACGTCACCAAAACCAAAACTGGCGTAAACCTGGATTTGAACAATCTAAAAATGCACCTGCAGTATGTATTTCTAAAAAAGATGCAGAAACCTACGCAAACTGGTTAACAAAACAAACTGGTTTTACGTACGCACTGCCTTCTGAAACACAGTGGGAAGTAGCTGCACGAGCTGGTAGTAAAGATGCATACTGGTGGGGTTCTGACATTGGCTCAGGCAACGCAAACACAGGTTGGGGTGGTTCATCTTGGGCAAACAAGTCAACTTCTCCGGTAGGTAGCTTTGGCGCAAACCCTTACGGTATCTATGATACCGCAGGTAATGTTTGGGAATGGACAAACACTAAATCAGGTGTTGTTCGTGGTGGCGCATGGAGCTTTGCACCAACAAAAGCAAAAGCCTATGAATCTCTAGAGCTAAATCCATCAACAAGCGCTAACTACACTGGTTTCCGTGTTGTACGAACTCTGTAATTAATGAATATACGTTAACTAAATTCATAAATAACAAAAACCGCTGACATCAGCGGTTTTTTTATGTTCAAATAACGTTAATCAACCGCTTCAGGCAAAATGCATGCAAGAATCCTTAGACATCAGTTGGGCATTGATGGGGCTATTTAGCCTTACTCTTGTGATCCCATTTACCATTAATCGCATTTACCAATTGGATCTTGCTAAAGAGATCGGTATTAGTGTGTTTCGTATGGTGGCACAACTGGCTTTTATTGGTCTTTATCTTGAGTTTGTTTTCCAGCTGAATAATCCACTACTGAATACACTTTGGATTATTTTAATGATAGGCATAGGCTCTAGCTCTATCATCTCTAAAGCTAAACTTCCTAAAAAACGATTACTGTTTCCTGTTGCAACGGGGTTATTGGTTGGGCTCTCACCTTTAGTTATTTTACTTAGCTCTGTGATTATTCAGCCAACACCGCTATACAGCGCTCAATATGTGATCCCTTTAGCCGGCATGCTACTAGGCAATAGTTTGAGTGGAAACATCGTTGCATTGCAAAACTTATTCACCGCATTTAAAGAGCGTGAGAGTGAATACCATGCGGCCATCGCTCTTGGTGCCTCGCCTCGTTATGCCACGCTCCCTTTTGTTCGCTCTGCGATGCAAAAAGCCTTTGCCCCTATTATGGCATCAATGGCTACGACTGGCTTAGTTACCCTTCCCGGCATGATGACAGGTCAAATTTTAGGCGGGGTTAATCCAATGGTCGCCATCAAATATCAATTACTTATTTTAATCGCCATTTTTGTTATGCTGACAATATCAGTTACCATCACATTACAACTGACCCTCAAACATAATATTTCTAAAGAAGGGAAAGTATTAGTCCGTTTTCTAGATCAATGATCTAATAAAAATCAAATAAAGGAGCCTTCTCAAATGGAATACTCAACACTTGGTAGCAGTAATCTATCAGTCTCTCGTATCTGCTTAGGTACCATGACATGGGGAAAACAAAACAATCAAGAAGACGCCAATCAACAAATTGATTACGCACTTAGCCAAGGTATTAATTTCATTGATACGGCTGAGATGTATGCAGTGCCTCCTTCGCCTGATACCTACGGTAAAACAGAAACCATTATTGGTAATTGGTTAGCTGCAAACCCTGAACGACGTAAAGAGATTATCTTAGCCTCTAAAATCGCAGGTCCGGGATTACCTTGGGTTCGTGAAGGTTCGCCAATTACAGGTGAAGCCGTTATTGCTGCAGTAGATGCATCACTTACTCGTTTACAAACGGATTATATTGATCTTTACCAGTTGCATTGGCCGAACCGTACTTCTCCACATTTTGGTAAGCATTTTCCTAACCAGTTTAAATTCAGTGATTTTGATGCAAAGAAAGAAGAAACAGAGATGCTTGAAATCTTGCAAGCATTAGATACTTGCATTAAAGCAGGTAAGATCCGTCATATCGGGTTATCAGACGACACGCCTTGGGGTATTAACACTTACCTTAAACTGAGTGCTAAATACGATTTACCGAAAATGGTTTCAATTCAAAATGAATTCAGCTTATTACACGCGAAAGATTGGCCATATTTAATTGAAAATTGTGTTCATGAAGATATTGCATACTTACCTTGGTCACCATTAGCGGGCGGTATGTTAAGTGGCAAATACTTAGATGGAAAAATGCCAGAAGACAGCCGTTGGACGTTCTCACAACGTAATGGTATTTTTCGAGATACGCCTGCGGCAAATGAAGCAGTACGAGCGTATATGCAAGTAGCAGAAAAACACGGTTATACACCTTGTCAGCTTGCATTAGCATGGTGCGACCAAGTAGATGGAGTTACATCAACCATTATTGGTGCTACGTCTCTAGATCAACTAAAAGAAGACATTGAGGCGTTCTCAAAACCATTAAGTAACGATGCTATTTCAGAGATCAATGCCGTATTTAGAAAATACCCAATGCCGTTTTAATTAACGAAGTAGATGATCATTACATAGAAAAATGGCGCATCCTATCTTGATGCGCCATTTCTTTTCTTTCTGTAAAACTCTATTTAGGATATGTTAAATTACTTAGCCTCTAACGATAATAATACGCTACTGGTGTTTTGCTCTATATCGAATCTACTATCAAGTAGAAAAACACGAGATGCATCGACTTTAACGGTATCAACCAAATACGCTTTTACTGCTTGAGCACGCTTTTGAGCTAATTGTCCTAACTGTGCTGGTGATACCTCTTGCTTATTTAATACCAAATTATATAACGCAATATGCCAACGTTTCGCTAACTCTTCATCAGTTAACTCTACGCCTTTTTTATCTTCTTCGTCTTCTATTCTGTCTTCTACTACGCTTGCCTTTTCGCTAAACTCTTGCTTATACAGTTGTTGTAAAGCATCCGATAACTTACCTGATGTAGGCATTGTGCTCGCAGTCAAGTTTGTCGGTAACTCGGTGATCATTACCTGTGCAGAATCAGCTAGAAGTTGATTAAATTGCGTTAGGGCTAGCGCTTTACTGTCTTCTGGCGCATTAACAGCACCATCAACCGTTAGTTTTAGTTTCGGGCGAGTTTCTAAAGCTGTACCTAACGTTTTTAATTTTTCTTGCTCTTCAGTCGTTAACTCATTAGAACCAAAGTTAAACGCAATCACATTCAATTCTTCATCTGAGTCCGCAAGACCTGCAATGAACGAGAATGGCGCAGTTACTGCTTTAGTTATGATGTTTGAAATCGTACTCCAAATAACAGCACCTAAACTAAACTCAGGATCATTTACATCTCCAGTTACTTCAACCCCTAAATCAATCACTCCATCGTTATCTTGCAATAAAGCAATCGCTAACTCTAACGGTAGTGAGGTTGCTAAATCACTGTCACTGGCTTTACCTAGCTGTAATTGATCGATAATTACGTGATTCTCACCCTTTAATTGGTTGTTTTCTAATTTATAGTTAAGCGCTAACGTTAATTGGCCTTTATCAATGTAATGACCTGCATACGTGCCTGAATAAGGGTTAACCGTGGTTAGCTCTACACTTTGGAATATGACATCAAGGTCTAAGTAAGGCTGTTTGAGTAATGGGTTTATTTCACCTTTTACTTTTACCGGTGCGTATTTTTCAATATTACCACTAATATCAACCGTTGCTTTGGTGCCTGGAATACTCGATACATGGCCGATATTGCCTTTTAATTGCTCAATGCCTGAAGAGAAATTCGGCGTAAGGGAGTTATCTGCAAAGAATGCCGAACCATTATTGAACGCAATTTTTCGAACTCTCAAATCAAACGGTTTTGTGCCCTTTTTCTTGGCTGTTGTTTTCAATTTTTTAGCTTTCGGCTGTGTCACAATTAAGTCGCCAATATTGGTGGTACGGTCTTTATTGATCACCACTCTCGCATAAGGTTGGCTTAAGCTTAACGTATCGACTGCTAATTTATTTTTTTGTAAATCAAAATCAAACTGATTGACCGCTAATGAGCGCCATTTTACGAACGGTTTTCTTAGTTTATTGTCACGAATCGAAAGATGATTTACTTGAATACCACCGCTAACCTCAACTTTACCTTTTGCATTGGCGTCTAACTTAGCTTGCGTACTCACTTCCCCTTTGGTTAAGGTTGCATTTACTGCGGTTGCTAAATAAGGTTGGAATTGCGCTAACTTCAATGACTTCACATCAATATCAGCCAATACGGCTTGTTGTTTGGCATCGGCTTGGCCTTTAACGCTGATATCACCTTTACCATTTAGCGACGTAAAGAAATCAAAATCAATCGGTTTAGAGAGATCACTTACAATCTGACTTGTCGTTAAGTTAATTGGAGATACCTGCCATTGATTGGCTTTTTTGGTAATGACTTTCTCTTCGACGTTTAACTGGTAGTCTTTAATTTCTACGCCACCCAGTGTCACTAACCATGAAGGCGCATCAGCAGTAGGTTTAATCTCTTTTTCTACCGATTCTTCTTTCTTTTCTTTTGACTCTTCAGTAATAAATTTAGGGGTGAATAAGGCAACAAGATCGGCACCTTTATTATCGACTCTTGCTGACACATTTAAGCCATGAGAAGTAACAGAAGCGATGTTAACAGTCTGATTTTCTACATTAGTTGCAATGCCATTCACTGAAAAATTAGGTAAAGAAACAATCGATTTATCTTCTGCATTAAAATTTAGGTCATTAACTGAGAACATACCATTATCAGTAGTGATGCTCATCGTATCATCACTTTCGATATCACCGATGGTTTGAGCCAGATGATAGTTCGATGAAAAATTCACATTACCCGAAGTTAATTTGGCAATAATGTCTTTTTCAATGAATCCCCATAAACGTGGTAATTGAATATATTGAACCTTAACATCGCCAACCACTTCTAACGGTTTTAATTGCAATTGACCTTTCAGCTCTGCCTTGCCAGAATCTGCATCGGTAATTTGTAAATGGTAGTTATTCTTTTTCTCTGCATCTGTAAATAAGCTTTGGGTAGAAAACGCACCTAACGTGAAATTAATATCTGGATACGCTAATTCTGTTGCTGTAATACCATCAAAGAAACTCACATTACCTTGTGTTAGGGTGGTTTGCTTAATCAATACAGGGAATAGTGCCTTATGGCGATCACTGGGCTCTTGTATCTTGGGTTCAGGCTTTTCTTCTGAAGCCAAATTACGATTTACTGCATCTAAAATATCACTGAAATTAAATACCAGCTGTTCTGTGTTATTTAGGCGTTCGATATCAATATAAGGCTTATCTAATGCAATATATTCAATTGAGATCGCGCCATTAAAAATGGACTCCCAAAAATTAACTTGGACGCTGGCATTTTCAAAACTGACAAAAGAATCTGAAGACTCAATATCCTGGATAGAAAACTGATCTATATCTAACTGAAGAGTAAAAGGGTTAAACGTCACATCAGCTAGAGTCACTGGGCGTTCTATGAGTTTAGATAGGTGTTCTGGGATCTGCTGTTTAGCAATATAAGGAACCAGTAAACCAAACAATGCGGCATATAAAAGATAAGCACTTAATCCATACGTACTCCAACGAATACGTCGAGGAAAAGCACGAAACGTGGCTATTGCTGTTTTAAATTTGTTCGACATTATGACTCTATACTCCTACGTCTATATCGACAAGGATCAGATACTCATCTGGATATTCTTTAACACTAAAACTTATCCAGATACGCATCTTTCCCTGATTAACTAAAAAAGCCATCAATGGCATAATGACAAGAATAATTACTTATTCCTATGATACCTAAGTAAAGCACCAAAATTTTATCTCTAGTGTTTGTTGATGTCTACCAATCTCCTCGTATCGATCATCAAAATTCGACAAAAGTAACTTTGAAGCGAGATCACCATCCTCAATGGTGCGGTATTTACTCTAAATCCCTAAATAAATACTGCCATAGTCCTGTTATGCATTTATTATCAACACATAAAATAATTTACCCCGTTCATGGTTAGGTACTCTAAAAATGAAAGTCATCTCTATAATAAGTGCAGTTGCTATGACTGTTTTCTCCACCCCACTTTGGGCTAACGTAACTCCACTTAGTTCATCTCAATGCCAAGCCATGATCGGCAAAGGTGTTATGTCGACTAAAGCGCCAGTTCAATGTAATCGTTTACGTAATGTTTCCTTTAAACATTACACGTTTGATGGAAAAACAACGACAGGTAAACTGGTTGTATTAGATGCTGTGGCACCTCATGTTGAACGTATTTTTGATGCGTTGTTTCAGCAAGGCTTCCCCATTGAACAAGCCAAACCTATCGAGTATTACGCTGGCAATGATGTTAAATCCATGGATGCTAATAACACCTCAGCATTTAACTACCGACCGATTGCAGGAAAATCTTCCCTCTCTTTACACGCTTATGGCGTTGCTATTGATATCAATCCTCTACAAAACCCATTCGTTGAATTTACGTCTTGGGGAACTGCGACATTTAAACCACTAAAAGGTCATGAATATTCAAACCGAATGTTACAGCGCTTAGGGAAGGAGGACAGAAAGGGATTTGCAGAAGAGGTTATTAATCTTTTTGCTAAAAACGGATTCATTTACTGGGGCGGCTATTGGGATACACCCATTGATTTCCAGCACTTTCAAACCAGCCGTGATATGGCGTATTTAATGACGGCGATGCCAGTCAAAGAGGCATCCTTATTCTTTAATCATTATGTTGATTGGGTTCAGTCATGCCAACAAAATTACGGTTCTAAGCAGATGAATAAATTCAAAGATTACACTTCATATTTACAAACAGAATTAAAAACAACGACGTCTTTAAACCGTTTGTATAAAGCTAACCCTAGTGCTGTGATGCAAGCAATAAACAAAAAAGCACAAGTGTCACAATCTCGTTGCTTTAAATAACCTGAACCTGAACCTGAACCTGAACCTGAACCTGAACCTGAAAAGCATAAACCCGTTGAACTCTCATTCAACGGGTTTATTTTTACTCAGTTTATAACGGTTATTTGTTTAAACGATTCGCAGTCCAAACATACAGAAGCTCTAAAGCAATCGTCGCACCAGCCAGTGCTGTGATATCACTTTGGTCGTACGCAGGTGATACTTCTACCACATCCATACCAACCATGTTGATGCCTTGCAAACCACGGATGATTTTTAAGATTTTATCTGAATTCAAACCACCACAAACAGGTGTACCTGTACCCGGTGCAAATGCAGGATCAAGACAATCGATATCAAACGTTAGGTATACTGGTTTATCACCAACAATGCCTTTTATTTGTTCAATAATCGCATCAACACTCATGTCATTGGCTTGCATGGCGTTAATTACATTAAAGCCGTGATCTTTTTGATCATACTCAGTACGAATACCAATCTGCACTGAATGCTCAGGCGAAATTAACCCTTCATTTGGTGCATGGTAAAACATAGTACCGTGATCGTAACGACTGCCATGGCTATAAGTATCAGTATGAGCATCAAAATGAATTAATGCCATTTCACCATATTTTTTACCATAAGCACGTAACAAAGGCAGAGTAATAAAGTGATCACCACCTAAACCTAATAACGTTTTACCACTATCTAAAATAGCATCAGCTGCAGCTTCAAGGCGTACCGTTAAATCTTCTGCATCGCCCGTATCAAAAACAAGGTCACCTGAATCGATAACTTTAGTATGATCAAATACATTGAAATCCCATGGGAATTTTTTGCCTTCCCACGCTAGATTTACTGATGCACGACGGATCGCGTCAGGGCCTAAACGCGCACCAGGACGACCTGAGGTTGCCATATCTAATGGCGCACCTAACACAACGATGTCAGCATCGTTATCAATTGGGTTTTGTACCAATGGGCGACGCATAAATGTCATTGCATTTGAGTACAATGAATAATCTTTTTTGGTAAATAAATCGTTCATTAAAAATCTTCCAAATAGGTGTAACCCATTAAGCCTTGCTCTAACTCTTCAAGCACGCTTTGTTGTTCTTCTTCTGCAACTTTCGCTGTCACCATGTCTTTGTAGTTTTGACGGATCAAATCCACATCAATATGCACATAACGCATCATATCTTCAACGGTATCGCCTTCATTGATATAATCAATATTCGCTTCACCATTTTCATCAACATTTACAACAACGCTGTGGGTATCACCAAATAGGTTATGCATATCACCCAAGATCTCTTGGTATGCACCCACTAAGAAGAAGCCCATCAAATAAGGTTCATCAGGGTTCCAAGCCGGTACTGGCAGTGTGGTTTCAATACCTTGGCCATCAACGTATTGGTCAATCGTACCGTCTGAGTCACACGTAATATCCAGCACAACTGCGCGATGTTCGTCCGCATTATCAAGACCACTTAACGGCATAACAGGGAATACCTGATCAATACCCCACGCATCCGGTAACGATTGGAACAGAGAGAAGTTCACAAAGAATTTATCCGCTAAACGCTCACTCAATTCATCTAGAATTGGACGGTGGTAACGGTTCTTGGTGCTCATTTTTACGCTTAATTCATAGTTAATACGTAATGATATTTGTTCTGCCCATGCACGGTGTTGCAGGTTAATCATGCCTGTCGCAAACTGATTATGCGCTTCTGCTACGTCACATTGAGTATCGTTATAAATCTCAATTAATGCGCGATCATCGCCGCCATTTTCTAACTGCTCTAGGTTACGCCACATATTGTGTAATAACAAAGGATCATCACCACAAGGCGCTTCTATTGCTTCTGGCGTGTAGCTTTCAGTTCCAATAACGTTAGTAATTAACACCGCGTGATGCGCCGTTAACGAACGACCAGATTCAGAAATGATCACTGGCATTGGTTGTGAGTAAAGCTGACAAATGTCACCGATTGTCATCACGATATTACGCGCGTATTCCGCCAAGCCGTAATTCATCGAGTTAGATGATTGACTGCGAGTACCATCGTAATCCACCGCCAAACCACCACCCACATCGAGGTATTTTAGTTTTGCGCCAATATCACGTAATTCACAATAAAAACGGGCCGCTTCACTTACACCATTACGCACATCACGAATGTTGGCCATTTGTGAGCCAAGGTGGAAATGCACAAGCTCTAAAATATCTAGTTGGTCTTCTGCTTTCAGACGGTTAATTACCGTCAATACTTGAGAGGCAGACAAACCAAATTTCGATTTTTCACCACCACTTGCTTGCCATTTTCCTGCGCCTTGAGAAGCAAGACGAATACGCAAACCAAGGCGTGGTTTAACACCTAATGCTTTTGCTTCAGATAGAACTAAATCTAATTCTGATAATTTTTCAAGAACGATAAAAACACTGTGACCAAGTTTCTCACCAATCAGTGCTAAGCGTACGTACTCGCGGTCTTTATAACCGTTACATACGATAACTGAACTCGCTTTTTGAGCTAGCGCTAGTACGGCCAATAGCTCAGGCTTACTGCCCGCCTCTAGACCTAATTGCTTTTGCTCTAATTGCGCCTGACTTGCAAGAATTTCATCAACCACTTCTTTTTGTTGGTTTACTTTAATTGGGTAAACAAGAAGATAGTGGTTTTCATATTGGTATTCATCAATCGCTTGGTTAAATGCATTACAAATATTATGTACGCGCTGATGAACGATTTGGGGAAAACGAACCAAAGCAGGCAATCCGATATTTCGCTGCTCTAATTGATTCACAATATGACTTAATGGGACTTGATGATCAGATTCACTACGTGGTGAAACATACACTTCACCATTATCATCAATACCGTAAAAACCTTGGCTCCAGTGCTTTACATTATACTCAGCACGGATACGATCCAAATTAACCGAATGTTCCAAATCTCGACCTCACATAAATAGGGCCATCAAAAGAAAATACCTCGTTGGAATATCGAAGCATAACCTAGGGCGTGTTATCCCTAACAATCCTTGTAATCTAACAAATTGTCGACGGCATTAACTAACATTCTTTAAACGTAGTCCAATAATGAATATTTATCGTAAGAATCGAAAAAATTTGTCGTTATTTTGGTTCAAAATTGAGAGATAAAACTGTAACGCTTTTTGTCATTATCCTTGTTTATCTGATACGAAACAGTAGAATCTCATTCAACATTTGCTGTAATTAATATGTTCTTATGCCAAAACTGAATCTGCATCGCCGTGACTATGTATCAATCTTAGGAGGCGATATCTCTGCAGATAAATTAGAGCAATCGCTCAATCCACATTTTGAAAAACCACTAAACAAAATCACTCCAAGCCCTTACCTAACTGAAAAAAACCTTACTCGCCGTTGGGATAAACTTGGAAAACCTGAACTCCAATCAGAACTTCTTGATCCACATACCCAAAATCAAATGCATGTGTACGAGAAAAACATCGAGCATTTTATTGGCACAGTAAAACTTCCAGTTGGTCTTGCAGGCCCATTACGTGTGAATGGCTTATTTGCCAATAATGATTACTTGGTGCCTCTTGCCACCACAGAAGCCGCCTTAGTTGCCTCTTATAACCGCGGAGCACAGCTATTGACGGCAAGTGGCGGCGCAAGTGCCATGCTGTTAAACGAAGGAGTAACACGAACGCCTGCGTTTGCTTTTTTTAGTTTAGCCGAAGCGGGACAATTTGTGGCATGGGCGGTGACTCAATACGACACATTCAAACAACTGGCTGAATCCACCACCTCTCATGGGAAACTCAGCGACATTAATATCAGTATTGAAGGCAATCATGTTTATCTGGTCTTTGAGTTTTTAACTGGTGACGCTTCAGGACAAAACATGGTCACTATTGCTACCAATGCCGTGTTTAGCTACATCATGGAAAACTCTCCAATTACTCCAGAGAATGCCTATTTAGATGGCAATTTATCAGGTGATAAAAAAGCCAGCAGCCAAACTTTGCGTAGTGTTCGAGGTAAAAAAGTTACTGCAGAAGCACACATCCCTGCGGAGTTAGTGAAAAAATACCTACACACTACCCCTGAAAAAATGATGCAGTTTACCCAAATGAGTACGGTTGGAGCCACACTCAGTGGAACCATTGGTATTAATGCACATTATGCTAACGCCCTTGCCGCTCTTTATATCGCTTGTGGGCAAGATGCGGCATGTGTAGCTGAATCAGCCATTGGGATGACACGCATTGAAGTGGATAGAAATGGTGACTTATATGCAAGTGTCACTCTACCTAACCTTATGCTTGGGACAGTTGGTGGTGGTACCGGATTACCAAGCCAAAAAGCGTGCTTAGAATTAATGGGATTACATGGCGCAGGTAAATCTCAAGCACTGGCTGAAGTATGTGCGGCTTTATGTTTAGCTGGAGAGCTATCCATCGTAGGGGCATTCTGTGCGGGGCACTTCTCTCGAGCACATCATAAATTAGCGCGCTAATTAATAGATTGGAATATCCAATATTCGTTAACTAACGCGACAATTAATTATTGCTCAACAAAGATAAGTTCATTTATTTTAAAACCTAGTGATTGAGCCGTTGATACAAAACGCTCAATCACTTCTTGATCAACCTCTTTTGTTCGAGATAGTAACCATAAGTAATCAAGATCAGGGCCTGAGACAAACGCATATTGGTAATTTTCTTTATCTAATTCAAATACCACGTATGAACCGTAGAAAGGGCCAAAGAACGATACTTTAAGATAACCTTGGTCTTCTGCATCAATGAATTTCGCTTTTCCTTCTGCTTCATTCCACTCCTGCTCTTCTTTTGAATAGCCTCGATTAATAACCTTAACGCTTCCATCTTCATTAATGCTGTACTCGGCGCTGACTTTACTCAACCCTTCTTCAAAAGAATGATTTAATCGCGCCACTTCATACCATTTTCCTAAATAGCGATTTAACTCAAAGCCTGATACAGGTTCAACGCCCTTTGGCATCCCTAAGCAACCACTTAGCATGAATAATACTGTTGCTATGAATCCTATTTTTGTTATACGTTTTATCATCATCGTTAGCTCCCTTAACTTTATCTTATTAATATTACGGCAGATTAGCGTAAAAAGATCACTTATCGCATCAATACACACACAAAAAACGAATTAACTACCCTCTCCGTAATTAATTCGTCTTCTTAACATTGTATTGCTCTACATTATATAACTACAAAGCTTGTAGATAAGATTTTGCAGCCGTTAGTCTTACCGTCGCTCCACCGATAATATCCATAAACCCTAAAATTGAATGTGGCTTCTCAGCACTTATCCATGCAGAGCCTGTCGCTCCAATTGGTAGCATATCCATCGTTTCTTGGTCTATCTCAAGAATCACCGTTCGCCCGACTGGTGCCGAACCACGTTGAATATGACGCGATACAAGCTGCTCTTGAGGTAATAAGCTACCTTGCGCTTCACCAGTCGCATTGACCACACTGTGTACTTTTGCCCTAAAGATTTCCCCCGGATACGCCGTTACAAAAAACTCACTAAATTGCCCCGGTTTAATATTTTTATACGATTGATCTGGAATACGCATTTCAACAAACTTCTTACTGGTATCCCATAAGTGAAGTGAACCGATACGAGAGCCGTCAGCAATAAATACGTGTGTCACCATGCCATCAAAAGGCGCGGTGATCGTCAAACGATCCAATTCAAAATTTAAATTCGTAAGTTGAGCTTTTAAACCTAAGTCTTTGGCTTCTAACACATGAATTTCAGCGATTAACATTTCCACCAAGTCTTGTGATTCCTCAGTATCACGCACTGACACATGCTCTTTCATTCCTAAGTTTCGCTGATGATTACGCTCTGCTTGCTGTAAAGCGACCTTCTTTGCTTCAATGCTTTTTTCTACTTCTAATTGAGCCGACTCAACCTCGATTATCGCAGAAGTAATTTTGTCATCTTTAAGTAGATAAAGTATATCGCCTTTCTTAACATGCTGGTTATGATCAATGTAGATCTCATCAATATGCTGACCAACGGATGGAGACAGCACAGCGTGAGGCGCTTTAACTGTCGTCGAATTGGTTAAATCCGCTGGCGAATAGAATCGATGTCCAAAAAATAGTGCTAGTGCTAAAATTACACCCACAAAAGTGGTGACAAAGTAATTCCCCGCAGTTCGCTTTAATACATTAAATTTAAACAATAACCACACGATTAAAATATACGGCAGCATTATCTCTTTCATGATTGTGCCCCTTTAAACCATGCTTGAACTTTATCCCAATCGGTGACAATAGCCAGAACTGCCAGCACCCATAGTGGTTTCCACACTAGACCTAAAATACACATCCAAAAAATCAATTTTGCCTGCGCTAAGCCTTTTTCTTTCGCCAAATGCTTTGGAATAGAATGAATATGCCAAATCTTAGCCGCTACCCATGAAATAATGGCAACCGTAACTAAAACAATAAACCACATAAATACAATGGAATCGAGAAGTGCATAAACACTAGGGAGGTTTTCAAACTCTAAACTGGTAGGATGTATCTGCATTGGAACACCTATTGTCGTTATTCTATTTATCCTTAGATTTTAAGCCCTCTTATTCCTTAAAATGGCACATCTAAATTCGATATAATGAAGGTAACGAATATGGAGGGCTCTACCAATGGCATACACGTATTGCTGATATAACAGATTTGATATTTCTAATGAATGACGTTAGTTTATAGTTAATCAACATTTATCAATAAGGGCATAAAATGGATTTAGCCAAATTTGATCTTAATCTACTGAAAACTCTTTTAGTGCTGCTGCAAGAAAAAAACACCAATAAAGCAGCTGAGCGACTTAATACTAGCCAACCCGCAGTAAGCCGTACTCTAGCCAAGATCCGAGAAGAGTTTGATGATCCTTTATTTATCCGACAGTCTCGTGGGTTAAAACTCACGCCAAAAGCTGAAGAATTAGCGATCAGTTTACCTAAGATCTTCGAAGCGCTTGAAGGAACCCTACAGAGCGACAGCTTCTCGCCTAAACACCTGACAGGGAAAATCAAGATCGCAATGAATGGGTTTGTGATTGAAACTCATGGTTATCAGATCTGCCAAGCCATTAAAAAAGATGCGCCTAATGTCTGTATTGAACTGCATAGTTTTACTCAAACCACTGCGGATGATTTAATTAACGGCGAGCTTGATTTTGCTATTAATTATTACCCGATTGATATATCAAAAGAATTAAGACAGCTTCCTGTTGGCCTATTCACTTATGCTGGGATCTGTAATATTAACCATCCAATGGCTAATACAAGCATTGATCTTCAAGAGGTTTTTAACTACCCACTGGCAGGGTTAATCGTCCCTGAATTTAACTTTAAAACCATGTTAGCCCCTCAATATTCAGATAGAGACATCAGCCATCAACCTGAATTTCGTTGTCAGCAAGTTAATCCGATTTTAAAGGCTCTTGAAGAATCAGATATGCTTTTCATCGCTCCACAAAGCTTAATGGAAGTGCTTGATCCAGCAAAATACGCCCTTGTGAAAGTTAAAGATAAATTAAAACGCCATGAGATGAAGATAGGCCTCATCTACAATACTAAGTACATGAATTCAGAAAAATTTAATTGGATAGAACGGTTAGTGGATAATATTTTACCACCGAAGATGACGAAGCATTAATGCCATGTTGTTGTCATTAGATTTTCATTCTGAAACACCGTACAATCGGCGGCAAAATATAAACAGCATAGGTAAATTAGTTTGCATACATTAGCGCAGTTACAATCCGGTGAATTACAAGGTATTACTCGATTACAATTAAGTGAAGGGTTAACAGAGTTTCCACTTGAGATATTATCTCTTGCTGATTCATTAGAAATCTTAGATTTATCGAATAATCAACTAACTACGCTACCAAGTGAGATCGCTCAATTACCTAAATTGAAGATCTTCTTTGCATCAAACAACCCATTTACTGTGTTCCCTGATGTTCTGGCACAGTGTCAAAACCTTGAGATGATTGGATTCAAATCGTGTCAAATTCAACATGTTCCTGAAGATGCCTTTCCTCCAAAATTGCGTTGGTTGATCTTAACCGATAACCAAGTTGAAGCATTACCAAACTCATTGGGTGCCTGCCACTTAATGCAAAAACTGGCATTAGCAGGCAACAAATTGACTGAACTGCCAAGCAACTTGTCTCAACTTCATAACTTGGAATTACTGCGTATTTCAGCAAACCAATTAATTGAGTGCCCAGTTCAACTGCTTAATTTACCAAAACTGGCATGGTTTGCCTTTGCGGGTAATCCATTCTGTAAATCCGATGTGAAAGTGAAATCCGTTCCTAGTATCGCCTCATCGGACTACACTTTAGAAGATGTATTAGGCCAAGGCGCATCAGGTGTCATTTCTAAAGCGCGTTGGAATAAAGAACAAACAGATTTCCCACAAGAAATTGCCGTTAAAGTATTTAAAGGTGAAGTGACTAGTGATGGTTACCCTGAAGATGAGTTGCAAGCGTGTTTAAAAGTCGGCAATCACCCAAGTTTGGTACAATCATTAGCACAGGTGAATGAAGACAATCATCTGGCGTTGATCATGAACTTGATCCCTTTACATTATAAAAACTTAGGTTTACCGCCAAGTTTAGAAAGCTGCACTCGTGATACTTTTCCTGAAGGGTTTACCTTATCGTTAGAGCACATCAATAAAATGACCGCTAAAATGCGTAATGTGTTTGACCACCTGCATGATAACCAAGTGTGTCATGGTGACTTGTATGCGCATAATACCTTATTTGATGCAGACGCGAACATTATCTTTGGCGACTTTGGTGCCGCGAGTATGTACCACATGCTAAGTGATTCTCAACAGAAAAAAATTAGGATTATTGAAGAGCGTGCATTGAATCACTTTATCGATGATTTAATGAATGTTCGTATAAAATAAATTAATAACCCGCCTTCCCATCAAGGCGGGTTATTAACAGCCTTGATGGGTTTAATTAATTAACCAATAATTCTCTTTTTGGTTATTGTGCGCCAAAGTGTAAATAAGAGGTTCCCGATCTTTTTCCATGATCCAGATGATGGTAATTAACTCTTCACAATGATTCGCAACACGAAGGTCAAATTTACCAACACCTTGCTCTAAGCGACCTTTAAGTAAACACATATCAAAATCTACTTTAGATAAATCACCTTGTGCTTGGCTATTATCACAAATAGAAATAAATGCACGCTTAGTGGAGCGCTCTGAAATATCAACATCAATATCAACGCTATATACCGAACTAAGGCTATTCTCAGCACTAATTTTTAAATCTAAAACCGATAATTGAGGGCTCACAGGTGACCCTGTACCAGAACCTGGATCATTTGAGCCACCAGAGCTATCACTATTACAAGCAGTAAGCAGACTAAAACTAGCAACAAAAAGTAATAGATTCATTTTATTCACGATACTATTCATAAGATCTCTCCTTAATCTATATAAGTTTTTCCCGCACTAGGGGTTACATACCAATCTGCAGCTGTTTGTCCTGTTGCATCCTGAGAAAAATCTGCAAATTGAGGATACGCTTCAAGAATGCTGACTGACTCATTTGGGTGCTCCCAGTTAAGAGGTATTTCAATTGCCCATGGAAGACCATTATCTGTCTGGAAGTAAGTACTATTCGCGGTATTGGTCGTATCATCACTTCTGCCAATATAGCCATAATCAAACTTAGAGGTCGGTTTTTTGTTTTTCAGGTGTACTTCTAAATTACGTCCCGGATGGCCACCACTCACTTGTAAGCCATTCTCCCCGTAGTAATAACCTGGCGTCGCAAAAATGAATGGGTCGTAAGGTAAGGCAGGCATTTGCCCTTGAGAAATAGGTGATTCAAACGGGACGGTAAGTGACCAGTTAGGACGATATTGAGTCCCACAACCTGGTTCAGTTCGGAACATATTACAACCGTCAGCCTCACCGGACTCGGTAAGTGACCAAAGATCTTCATGAATAATCAAAACGGCATCTAAAGTGCCACTCTCTAACACTGTTGTATTTTGTAATTCTCCATCAATGAATAATTTAACTGAATCAGCCTTTATTTTATCTGGACTGATATTAGGCAAACGAATAGCAAAACCAGAGTGATAAGTACCGCCAAGAGCTGCAACTTGCCCTTCTATTTTAAGTTGAATCACTTGGTTATTATGACTAAATTCAGTGTACTTGACGTTCATAAGGACGTCATTCATATCATAGTCACCGACTTTAGGAAATTGATCTTCATAAGCGAAAGTGGTGTAGTCAGATCCTACAGGGTAAAGCTCAACGGATACACCTTGGTCTGTAACAGTAACTTGATAATCTTCAACTTCACCTGCACTTACCCCACCATTTGGACCAACATCATAAGTATGGCTTAAACGAAAACGAGCCCAAGTATCTCCTGCTAGAGCCCAGCTTGGTACTTCAAAATAGAATTGATTCTGGCCATCATCTACCCATTCACTGTTAAGGATCATTTCATCATCATTAAACACCCCGTCTTGGTCCCAATCAATCCAAGCACTAAGTACCCCTTCTCCCTCTGCACCTTCAACATCGGCATAAATGAAGCTTGTTTCCTTAATTTCAAGTGGTACAGGAAATGAAATACCATCATCATCATTACTTGAATCTGATGTGTCATCTGAAAGCGGGTACACATAAGCTTCACTTTCTCCATCAACGATAGGACCCAATTTTAAATCAGAAATACCGTGACGAGCACCAAATGAATCATATAAAGTACCGTAAGTATCGGGAGCATCACCGTAATCGCTATTATCATTTTGTCCCACCGCAGCAAATGCACAGCGGGCACCATCATTTGAATTACTCGATGGCCCATAAGCAAAAAAGGCTGAAGTTGAATTTACATCATCAATATTAATAAGATAGATATACCCATTCCCATTATTACTGAGATAAAGATTACCATCGACATCAAAATATTGAGCACCAAAAGCTAAACTATGACCAACATTATCACTGCTGATAACTTTGTTTAATTGGGTACTTAACCCTGTATTTGGTTCAATTCTATAAAGATATCCAGAATTATCAACACTGTAGATAAGTCCATCATCTGGATGAAAAGCCATATCAAGTATACGAATATTGCCAATAGTGCCAGAGTTGGCAACTTTAGTCATAATCAAATCATCTAAGCCAATTCTAAAAAGTCCTTGATTAACTCTGTAGCCATACCAAGCATTTTCAATGGTCGATACATCACCAACATAAATTGAAGTAGGTCCAACATTTAGGTTAGAGACAGATAATGGCGTTGATACGAAATCGGAACCAATTTTAGTTAAGGTTTTCGCTCCATAATCCCACCCATAAATATAATCATCATGAACGCTATAGCCAATAGCATTAATTTTTCCACTTCCAACTTCCCAAGATAAAGTGCTATAGCTACCTACATCCAAGTTAATGCCATAAGCCACCGGAGTTCCTGAAGGGTTTTGTATCATAAATGCTTGTCCTGGACAGGAAGCAAATGGAATTGCAGCTTCCACTTGTCCACTGACTCCAACAGTAAGACTTAATGTAGCGATACAAGAAAGTAATCTGCTTTTTTTCATAATATTCCCTCATTTATACCTAGCGTATAATGAGAAAGGCACAACCCATACCAAACTTTTAAGTAATTGATATCAATAATTTTTTACTGCAATTATAATAAATGGAATTAAAATAAGAATTCTGTATTCTCTTTTTGAGACTCAAACTGATACAGCATATTGATAATTTTCAAAAAGGAATTCTACTAGATAAGTCTAAATCAAGTGAAAGCGCATTTTAATTACATCAAATAATTTGCGCTTCTCGTTAATTGAGTATAGTTTCTTTAAATACCTTATAAGCAATTGATATTACTTTAAGCTATGACGATCCCCTGATTAGGCTATAAGTAAACAATCAATGTCAGGAGATTTAAAGATGAAACAGCTATTCTTAGGATTCTTATGTGTCGCACTATTACAAGGTTGTGGCTCAGACAAAGGAGATGAAGCATTAGGAACCTTAGAGCGAGACCGGGTCACTTTCTCCGCGACTTCAAATGAAATTATCCGAGCTTTACCTATCAAAGAAGGCAGTGAAGTCAAAGTCGGTGACGTATTAGTCCAATTGGACACAAAAAATCAAAACGCCATCCTTGCCCATGCCGTTGCAAACGCCGCGAAAGCCCAAGCCTATTTATTACGCTTAACTAATGGTGAGCGTCCAGAAGATATTGCATCAGCCAAAGCCAAAGTAGACCAAGCAAAAGCACAGCTTATTGATGCTGAAAAAAATTACCGTCGAATGGTTGAACTCGTAAAGAAAAAACTCACCAGCCAATCCAATAAAGATACTGCCCTCGCCTCCCGAGACTCTGCGCGCGCTACATTAAACTCAGCTAATGAAGAATTCTCAAAATTAACCGCAGGAGCAAGACCAGAAGATATCGACCAAGCAAAAGCTGAGCTTGATGCGATGGATGCTAAAGTGGTATTGCAGCAACAGAAACTGGATGAATTAACTATCGTCGCCACTCGTGACGGCATTTTAGATAATCTTCCGTATAACCTTGGCGAGCGTGTTCCTGTAAATGGTTTTGTTGCTGTTATTCAAGCCAATCGTACCCCTTACGCTCGTGTTTACGTTCCTGCCTCTTATCGTGTTGGATTCATCCCAGGGAAAACATTTTCAGTGACTGTAGACGGTGTTAGCTCTCCATTTAAAGGAACCGTTCGTTGGGTTTCCTCTGAACCGTCATTTACGCCATATTACGCTTTAACAGAAGAAGACCGATCTCATTTAATGTATTTAGCAGAAGTTGATTTACCTGAATCTGCGGCCTCTTTACCTTCTGGCGTACCTGCCCAAGTCCTCTTAGAAAAGGACAACACAGATGACTGAGTTTGCTATTCAAGCCACTGATGTTGTGAAAAAATTTGGGAATTTTACTGCTATTGATAGCATTAACTTATCTGTACCTAAAGGCTGTATTTATGGGTTTTTAGGGCCAAATGGTTGCGGAAAATCCACCACAATTCGCACTCTAACAGGGTTACTAAGCCCAACCTCTGGTCATGTAGATGTACTTGGGTTAAGCATCCCTAAAGAATCAGAAGCGTTGCGTCTAAAAATTGGCTATATGACTCAAAAATTCTCTTTGTATGATGATTTGAGTGTGGAAGAAAACCTCGAATTCATTGGCCAAATTTTTGGTATGGAAAAACAAAAGTTACTCCAACGTATTACAGAGCAACTCTCTACCTATGGGCTTGACCAATTACGAAAACAACGAGTATCAGGCATGAGTGGAGGTCAAAAACAGCGCCTCTCACTGGCTGCTGCAACCATGCATAAGCCTGAACTATTGTTTTTAGATGAACCAACCTCTGCAGTTGATCCTGAGAATCGTCGAGATTTCTGGGAGCAACTATTTGATTTATCAGATAAAGGAACCACCATCCTTATCACAACCCATTACATGGATGAAGCTGAACGTTGTCACCGATTGGCGATAATGGAATCAGGCGTTATTCGTGCCGATGGAGAGCCAGAGACATTAATGGCTAACATGGGGGTTAATATCGTTGAAGTGAAAACAGATAATTTACGCACATTAAAGAACACACTAGTTCAACGTAATGAAATCAGGTCTGCCGCCCAAATAGGTATTCGATTACGAGTACTTATTCATCAAGATATTAATGACCCCATTTCATGGTTAAGAGCTGAATTCCCTGAATTAAAAAATGCCGAAATGAATATCGCACGTCCAAGTTTAGAAGATGTCTTTGTTACCGTAACTGGGAAGGGGCGCCAATGAAGTCACTTAATCGTATGAAAGCCATAATGACCAAAGAAATTCGTCAATTATCACGAGATAAATTGACCTTTGGTATGGTTATTATGATCCCTTTAATTCAGTTGTTATTGTTTGGCTACGCCATTAATACCGATATTAGAGATATACCTATTGCGGTTGTTGACCAAAGTGAGAGTACTTTTGGCCGACTCATTACTGAATCAGTGAAAGTCACGCAAGTCGTCAGCGTTAAACAACATTATCCAACAGTAAAAGAAGCCGAAAAAGCAATTCAGCAAGGCATTGTGCGTGCTGCATTGATATTACCCAAAGACATTACACAACGCATGGTACAAGGCAGAGAGCTAGGCCAATGGATTGTAGATGGTTCAGACACCATGATAAGTGCAGCCATTCTTGGATTGCAAAGCATGCCGTTAAGCGATTTGGATTTTGATATTCGTAATAGTGCCTATGCTAAAACATTTGAAGTGACGCTATTTTACAATCCTAGTCGACAATCCGCAGTGAACATTGTGCCGGGATTATTAGGCGTCATCTTAACCATGACAATGATACTGTTCACTAGCTCAGCCATTGTACGAGAACGTGAAAGAGGAAACTTAGAATTACTTATTACTACCCCTATCCACTCTTTTGAACTAATGGTTGCTAAAATCATCCCTTATATCTTTGTCGGCTTGATTCAAGTATTTATTATTCTTGGGTTAGGGTATTTCATTTTTGACGTTCCTATTAATGGTTCATTAAGTCAAATTTTGCTCGGCACATTGTTATTTATTTCTGCGAGCCTTACGCTTGGGTTAGTGATTTCAACCATCGCTAAAACACAGTTACAGGCGATGCAGATGACGATATTCATCCTATTACCATCAATTTTATTATCAGGCTTTATGTTTCCCTATGAAGGAATGCCTGTCATTGCTCAATGGATTGCGGAAATCTTACCTGCAACACACTTTATGAGATTAATTCGAGGCATTGTATTACGAGGGGCTGATTTGGTGGATTTATGGCGAGATACGGCATGGATGATCATTTTTACCATCATTGGTTTATTCGTTGCGTCAAAACGATTTAAGAAATCATTAGATTAAACAGAAATATTAGCTGTAAACCACCGTATAACGACGATTTACAATGTAAAAGATAAAAGCCAGAGCTCTCACTCTGGCTTCTTTTTAGCGGTTCAATTTATCTTTGGAATGGATAAACAGATCCCAACTGCATGATTTGTGTTAACTCATCCAATGCTGCACGTGATTCCAATAACAATTGTGGATCCGCAAGATCTTTGTCCTCAATACGATCTCGGTAATGCTTATTAGCCCACAGATTTAACGTTGTAAATAGCTGATCGTTCATCAAAGTATGTTGATTTACTGCTTTTTGTTCTGCTTCATTTAATACCACACGTAAACGAAGGCAAGCTGGCCCACCGCCATTTTGCATACTCTGTTTTAAATCAAAGGTATGCAGCTCATCAATACCGCGTTTTTGTTCTACTAGCTCATTTAGATACGCCCATACTCTTGGATTCTCACGACAATGTTGTGGAAGAATGATCAAGGTAGTCCCATCTGATTTAGTGATTAACTGACTGTTAAACAGGTAAGTTTCGACTGCATCTTGCACCGACACTTTATCTGTTGGCACCTCAATAACATTAAAGCCAGAACCATAAGAAGCACTTAGATCTAACTTCACTTTTTCTTGATTCAAAAATGCTTGTTGATGGCAAAATAAGGTATTTTTATTACCAACAGCAATAACATCATTATGGAATACCCCTTGGTCAATAACATCAGGGTTCTGTTGTGCAAACACCGTAAATTGATCGCGTAAACCATGCGTTCGTGCAATCGCTTCACTGGCTTCTAACGTCTGGCGTGCTGGGTATTTTTTCGGAGCAAGGTAGCTTTCATCAAACGCACTTTTACCAAAAACAAAGAACTCAACGCCTTGTTCGCCATATTCATTACAAAAACGAGTGTGGTTTGCTGCACCTTCATCACCAAAGTAATCACTGTGTGGCAACGCTTCATGGTGAGCAAAGTGTTTTTCATCTGCAAACGTGGCTTTTAAAATATTGCCAGTGACTTCATCTTCAATTGAGCGGTGAAACTTATTAATTAGATTAGCTGGAGTAAAATGGACTTTGCCATCAGAGGTATCGGCACTTGGAGAAACCGTACCTGCGTTTGCTGTCCACATACTTGACGCTGAGCTACATGCAGCAAGCAATTGAGGTGAATATTGATGAGATTTCTGTAGCACCTCAGCGTCTGAACCGGAAAAACCTAAACGGCGTAGAGTATGAATATCTGGACGCTCTTGTGGTGCTAATACTCCTTGAACAAAGCCCATATCATGCAGAGCTTTCATCTTTTCTAGGCCTTGCTTTACAGCTTGTTTTGGGTTCGATGCACCGGATTTATTATTTTTAGAGGCAATATTCCCTACCGATAAACCACTGTAGTTATGCGTTGGCCCAACAAGGCCATCAAAATTCGCTTCAACTGCTTTCATATATTCCCTCATGACTGTATCACTTTTAACTGTATAAAAGTTATTGCTTAGTAAGCTCTCTGGCCCACTCTAGTAGCCGATACTATCAAATTTCTTGATTTCGTCAGCATTTGATCTCACCAAACAAGCGCACAATCACAACTTTTATTTAACATTTGACGACTTTTAATTAACTATTCTCTGTTATCAAATAACTATGCAGACTTTTATGCTAATCAATCTGTTTCCATAAAATTAATTTATCCATCGGTAAAAACTATTGAAATGATAGTTGATAATAATTCTCATTTACATATACTGATAACCATTCGCATTTACTGATGGCTTTATTATTATGATAACTACTCATAAATTTTCACACTCATTTTCATTTTCACAGTTTTCTCTGCAATACAAACGTCTATTATTGCCTATTACTTTATTAGCTTTAGTAGGTGCAGAGACAACACGGGAAATCACCGTCACAACGTTATCTGATGCCTTTTGGGCGGTATCTACCTACGTAGCTTTCACATTGGTTATTTATCATTACCTATCGAATATAATGGGTAAAACCAACCGTATTACTGCGCTTTATAATAAATCTCGTACCAATCAAGTTGTCTTCTCTTCATTACTTGGTGCCTTACCGGGTTGTGGCGGTGCGATAGTGGTGACCACTCAATACATCAGCGGTAAAGTAGGTTTTGGCTCAGTCGTCGCAGTATTAACGGCTACCATGGGGGATGCGGCGTTCTTATTAATTGCAGCACAACCTAAAGTAGGATTTGGCGTAATGGCATTAGGCGTTGTGGTTGGTGCCATCTCAGGCATTGTTGTAAATGCATTACATAAAGACGATTTTTTACGCCCTGAGACTCAAGAGAAACAACAAGATCAAAAATCTGAAAATTCAGAGAAAAACACATCATGCTTACAAGTAAAAGCAATCAACTTACAAGGTGTATTTTGGAAATGGGTATTAATTCCTGCAACTGTGATTGCCCTACTCGGTTCGTTCCAACTAGATATCAATCAACTGTTTCATTTACCACAACACAGCATTGAATGGATTGGCGCAATATTAGCGATTGGTAGCATGATGTTATGGTCGTTAACCAAAGAGATCAGTGATTATCAATCAACGGTTTCAGAAGATAATAAGTGTGTAAGTTCTCATCCAATGCAAAAGGCGGCACAAGACACCAATTTTGTCTCTGCTTGGGTAATTGTCGCTTTCTTAATTTTTGAGCTATCAACCTACTTCTCTGGCATCGATTTACACACGGTATTTTTAGGTTATGGAATGTGGATGCCACTGATTGGCTTGGCAATTGGTTTACTTCCGGGTTGTGGTCCTCAGATTTTAGTGACTAGCCTGTATTTATCCGGGGCGATGCCAATGTCAGCACAGCTTTCAAATGCAATTTCAAATGATGGTGACGCCCTATTCCCAGCAATTGCATTAGCGCCAAAAGCGGCAATGCTAGCGACCTTCTACTCAGCCGTTCCTGCCTTTGTAGTTGGCTATGGTTACTACTTCTTGTTTGAGATGTAACTTGTTGCTAGATCGTAACAATAACCAAACCAAAATAAGTTAGTGATCAGATAAATGCGAATAAAAAAGGCGACAGTATTATGCTGTCGCCTTTGGTATATAAAAATAACAATGAAATTTACTTCGGTTTTTTCTTTAATACTTCATCAATATCAGCGGCACTGTGGCGCTCTGGTACTTGTTCCCACTCTTCGCCCCATGAACGGTTTACAATGCGTCCACGTTGCACCGCTTCTCTAGCTTCAAGCATTTTTGCCCAGCGCACTACGTTGGTGTAAGAGTCTACTTGTAAAAACTCGGCGGCATCATACAAGTTACCTAATACTAGGTTGCCATACCACGGCCAAATCGCCATATCAGCGATACTGTATTCTTCCCCTGCAACGTAAGTATTTTTAGCAAGTTGTTTATCAAGTACGTCTAATTGACGTTTTGCTTCCATTGAAAAACGGTTAATTGGGTATTCTTGTTTTTCATCAGCATACGCATAAAAGTGACCAAAACCACCACCTAAGAATGGGGCTGAGCCTTGTGCCCAAAATAGCCAATTAAAGGTTTGCACTCTCGCACTGCCTTCTTTTGGTAAAAACTGACCAAATTTCTCAGCCAAATGAACCAAAATAGAAGCCGATTCAAACACATGAACTTCAGGATCAACAGAGTGATCAACCAAAGCGGGGATTTTTGAATTTGGATTCACATCCACAAAGCCTGATGAGAATTGATCGCTCTCACCAATATTGATTAAGTAGGCATCGTATTCAGCCTCTTTGATGCCTAGTGTCAGTAACTCTTCTAACAGAATCGTTACCTTCTGACCATTGGGCGTCGCAAGTGAATACAGTTGCAAAGCGTGCTCGCCAATCGGAAGCTCTCTCTCATACCTTGCACCAGATTCAGGACTGTTAATGTTCGCCCATTTATTACCGCCATCAGTATCATTAACCCAAATTTTTGGTGGTGTGTATTCAGCTGTCATTGATAGATCCTTATCCATTCGGAGTAACGTGCATTAATTACTTATTAATATAGACGACTTTTTAACAGTGCAACGGTCCCTTCTGATTTTTCATAATCAATAGGGAACTCAATCAACTCATCCTCTGTTTTAAAAAATAAAGAGGGGAAACCACTTCGACCAATTGAGCGAGAAAATGCAATTTCATCTAACAATGCTTGGTGCGTCTCTGGAGATAATAAATCCAACTCAAACTTCACCATATCTAAACCAATGTCTCTCGCACAGCCGAGCAATACGTCATTATCACTCGGGTTCATCGCTTTTAAATAATAAGCGGTTTGAATTGCTTCAAGCATTGCTAATTCAGCACCTTGAGCTCGTGCAGCAAGAATGGCACGGCAAGAAGGATATGTTGAGCGACGAGGGGTATTCTTCTCCCAAAAGTCATGATTAAAAGAAGTACCTAAGTAGTTTTCTATTTTTTGCCAATATGATGCGATTTGGGTCTGCATCTCTTGCGACATAGGCTCTTCGGAGTCAGGTGCTAACCCACCAAGAACATAGACAATATCGACGTCGCTAGAAACGGCTTGTTTAACCTTATTCCATACTGGTTTATAGCCCCAGCACCATGAGCACATTGGGTCGTAAACGTAATAAAGTATCGCTTTTTCCTCTGACATAATTTAATTCCTTTTAAATAATTACTTTCATCATATGGGATGCATTACTTAATAGCAAAACATCAAAGAAGGGCATAGAATCGACACCATTCAGATAGCGCACTACTGTCGTGTTGATGTAGATTATTAAAAGGGTCGTTATGTATACATTTTTTGGGGCTTTGGCTTTTATTCTATGGGGACTAGTTCCTGTTTACTTCCACCAACTGGAAGGCTTTAGCCCTGCATTAATTTTATCTAATCGTATCTTTTGGTCGGCGGTGATTCTGGTTGCTGTTTTTTGTCTCAAGCCTAATTTAATAGACAAAAAGCAATGTACGGCTAGAAATATCTCTATTGCGTTTATGGCTGGGATCATGATGAATTTATCGTGGTTAGGATTTGTATACGCTACCATCACTAATAACATCATGGCAGCGTCATTAGCCTTTTATATTACGCCTGTTTTTGTGTTTTTTATGGGCTTTGTCTTTTTTAAAGAAGAGCTAAAATCACCACAAAAAATCGCTCTATTTCTGATGGTATTAGCCATTGTAAGTTATGTGTATTTAGACCAACAATTGCCTGTGTTAAGTTTGGCTATTTCACTCTCATTTGCGAGCTATATTGCCATAAAAAAACTGATTAAATTAAATACGTTTGGTGCTGTTTTCTTTGAGCACATTCTTTTTGCACCTATTGCTTTGTGGTACATCATCACTCACTCTGATGGACTTTCTGCACTTAACTGGGCGACCTTAATGGGAGCTGCACCATTGCAACTTATCCCTATTTTATTATTGAGTATTTCCATTCTCAAAACACCATTAAGCAAAATAAGTTTACTTCAATATATTGAGCCAACTTTACACCTTGCTTTAGCGATGTGGGTTTATCATGAGCCGATTTCTAGCGGTCAAAAGTGCGCGTTGATATTAGTCATTCTCTCTATCATGGTTGCTAACATAAAAATGAAGAAGCCAAATAAGCCGAACCTTGCTAATAAAAGCTAATTGGAAGATAAAAATCCAATTCGAATTCTTCAGATTCATTCAAAAAATGATTCTTGTGGTAACGCACATACGCCGGTGTTGATCTTAATTTAAAGCCTGATGCTGGCAACCATTTCTCTAATACCGTACTGATTTGTGGCAGTAATTGCCCATAAACACCATGAAGTCGAAACACAGCATGTAACCCGCCAGGGATCACCATTTGGTTTACCACACCACGGTATTTCAATGGTTTATCAATCGCAATACACGCCACATAACGGCACTTATTAAGTTCAACCCATGCAGGATTTGAATGGTGTAAGCCAAACTGAGTAGAGAAATCTCGATTCTCTGTATTTGCCCACGCTTTTAATACCAACCACGCATTACGAATAGAGCGGTTATAGCCATCGTGTCTCACATAAGCCGCCAGCAGTTCTGAAATCTCTGTAATTTTTGGTTGAGGTAACACTCTATCAGCCACGCTTAAATAGCCTGCCGCAACTTCAGGATCTTTCAAATACGGTTTATCTGATATTTGTAAATCGTGCTTACGCCATTCACCCGGAGACATATCAAAGGTTGATTTAAATGCACGGCTAAAAGAAGAGAGCGAGCTAAAACCACAGGTATTGGCAATATCTAAAACGGTCGACTTAGTATCAAACATAAGCTGATTCGCGGCATATTCCATACGAGTTCGGCGAATATACTGATGAATCGACTCTCCCACCACTTGTTTAAAAATACGATGAAAATGCTGCTCTGAATACGCTGCCACCTCAGAAAGCTCTTTTGCCGTAAGTTCTTTGCTGATGTCTTTATGTATATAAAACAGAACATCATTGATTCTTGATATGTGTTGTTGGCTCATAAACTCAAAATAGCATAAATGGACATATTTATAAGCATAAACGGACAAACATAGTTGTGCAACGCCTTGTACTATCAAAGGATAAAATAAATAAGATAATGATGGGAACACATATGGAAATAGCTCACTCACTGCAACAGATCCAATCTTCTTATATCAGAGAGATCTTAGCGGCAGCAACGGACAAGAATGTTATCTCTCTCGCAGGTGGGTTACCTGATGAGAAAACGTTCCCAATTGATTTAATGAAGCCAACATTAGAAAGCCTATCTGATATGCCAGAAGTCTTTCAATACGGTGCAACCGCAGGTTACGGTCCTCTGTTAGAGCTACTGACAGAAATGTACCAATTACCAGAAACGCACATGCCAATGATCTGTACCGGCTCTCAACAGGGACTAGATCTTATTGCACGAGCTTACATCAACCCAAATGATACCGTAGTAATGGAAGCTCCGAGCTACCTTGGTGCTATGCAAGTCTTTGGTTTGGTTCAAGCCAATATTGCGACCGTATCTCAAACAGATTTTGGTCCTAATCTTGAAGAGCTAGAGCAATGCTTTATTCAAGACTCACCAAAAATGTTCTATGCAGTACCTGATTTCCACAACCCAACGGGCGTATGTTGGTCATTAGATACACGAAAAAAAGTGGCTGAGTTGTGCATTAAATACAAAGTCGCTTTCATAGAAGATGCGCCATATCGTGAACTGCGTTTTACCGGTGAAGCACTGCCAATGGTTTCCACTTTTTGTCCTGACGATTCTATTGTGCTACGTTCATTCTCAAAAATTGCCTCTCCGGGTTTACGTATCGGTGCAGTAACGGGCAAGAAAAGCTATTTAGAGCCTCTGATTAAAGTAAAACAAGGTGCTGATTTACACTCAAGTGTACCAATGCAAGCTCTATTGGTTGGCTTATTAAAGCACGCTGACTTTGGTCTGCACATGGAACAAATTCAAGCGTTATACAAAACGCGTTATGATGTGTTATTCGCAGAACTGAAAAAACAATTACCTGAAACTTGCGTGCTAAACCCTGTTGATGGCGGCATGTTCATTTGGTTATCTCTACCTGATTGCGACACTTTCGCTCTGGCTAAAACGTTAATTGCTAACGGTGTTGCTGTAGTACCAAGCCCTGTATTTTATCCAAAACCAGAAGGCGCCCCCTCTGCACTGCGTTTAAACTTTACTAATGCAAACCCAGAAGAGTTAGTTGAAGCCGTTGGTCGTCTAACGAAAGTATTGAATGAAGCGTTAAGCTAATTCTGTAAAGCGATAACGATAATCATCATAAAATTTATAATTTAAGTGGTATATAAATGAAAATATTCAGTAATTTTGAAAGTGGTAACATCCATGTCGTTGCAGCGAATACGCCTGATGATATTCAGTTAACTATTCCTGCAGATAACCAAACTGAGATCGCTCAATGGTTTCACTTTCGTTTAGAAAGCCAGCCTCAACAACAGCATTCATTTAAAATCTTAGGGTTAGCAAAATCAGCTTATCCTGAAGGTTGGCAAAATTACGATGTGGTTGCTTCTTATGACCGTGAAGAGTGGTTCCGCATCCCTACAGAGTTTGATGGCGATACGCTTAGCTTTAATGTGATGCCAGAGTACCGTTCAATGTATTTCGCATATTTTGCACCTTACTCGTACGACCGTCACCAAGACCTACTTCACGGTGCACAAACCCACCACCGCTGCCAGTTAGAAACGCTTGGTGTGACATTAGATAATAATGACATCAGTATTCTAACGATTGGTGAACCTGCCGAAGGTAAGAAGAATATCTGGATCACTGGTCGTCAACACCCGGGGGAGACAATGGCGGAATGGTTCATTGAAGGCTTATTATCACGCCTATTAGATGAAACCGACACGGTTGGCCGTGCCCTACTTGATACAGCTGTTTTCCATATTGTCCCTAACATGAACCCTGATGGCAGTATCCGTGGTCATTTACGTACCAATGCGATTGGTGTGAATTTGAACCGTGAATGGCAAACACCATCAATGGAAAGATCACCGGAAGTATTCCTTGTTCGTGAGCGTATGCTAGCCACAGGCGTTGATATGTTCTTAGACATTCACGGCGATGAGGCTATTCCATACAACTTCGTTGCCGGTGGTGAAGGTATTCCCTCTTACAATGAGCGTATTGCTGCTTTAGAGAATACCTTTAAACAAGCTCTATTGACTATCACACCTGAGTTCCAAGACGAGATTGGTTACGATAAAGACGAGCCAGGTACGGCAAACTTAACCGTTGGTTCTAACTGGGTTGGTGAGCAATTCAAATGTCTGTCTTATACTGTTGAAATGCCGTTTAAAGATCACATTAGCCACGCTGATGAGCTGTATGGTTGGTCTCCAGAGCGAAGCATCGCCTTTGGTCAAGACACGCTATCTGCTATTTGGGCTACCGTTGGTAAGCTGTAGTCACTTTTGATAAATAAAAAAAACGGCGCAGATATAACTCTGCGCCGTTTTTATTTAAGACCAAATTTCATTAGTAAAATAATTATCTATTATCAAGTTCTCATACCTTTCAATCCAAGCTGAATCAATTAAATCAAGAATATCCATTCCAACTTTAGAACTATGTTTCTTATTATTATCTAACAGCAACAAGGTAATATGAAGGTATGTCGAATTATATAGAAAAGTTCCCAGTTCGTAAGAAAGTGTAATAATGGATCTTTCCGTTTTATATTCGAGCAGTTTCATAAAGCTACCAATGACAAGTGGCCAAGTATTATTGCAGACGGCCTCTACATCTTAATGGCATCTAAAAACATTCGCTTTTTTAAAATGCTATGGTGAATCTTTACTAAATAACTTGGCTACAAGTGGGTGTTTACTGTTGAACCTTCGATTGAATCTCTGTTCCTGCTTCTCTCAATAAATTAAACGGCGACATTATCACGCCTTTTACGGCTCCTTGAGTCGCTTGTTGAGATAACTCTTCCGTTTTATCGATAATTTGATCGGCTTTTGCCATGATAGGGGGCACTTCTTTACGCAATCTCTCCAATTCTTTAATCACAGCAGGAATGGTTGTTACTCGGTACCCTTTACTTTCTACAAAAGCTTTAGGAAAGACCTGTTCGCGGTAATTTTGCAGTTCAACCAGAGTATTAGGCACTGTTTCTTTATTAACAGTATTCATTACCGTGATCACTTCAGGTAATGATTCCGTACGAATGGACTTAACTTCATCAAGAATAAGTGGAATTTTATTATCAACAGAAGCAACGGTCTGATTTACATCCTTTACCGTATCTTTCACTTCACTGACTAAGGTTAAAATTTGAGGAGTGAGATCTTCAATGTGCTGAGCCAATAATAGCCATTGATCAATTTCCAATTTATCAGCCGTTTTATTTACCTCAGTCATTAATTCAGGATACCTATCAACAATGGTATTTACTGAGTTAGTAAACGCGTAAATGGTGTACCCCAAATAAAAAATTGAGATTGCTAATATCGCCTGTATTGCTATTCCTAATCGAGCCAACATAATCATACCTATTGTATATTTTCTTAACGATAACCTAAGTTTAGGTAAGAATACACAATAACGAGAATAGATTATCAAACCAATGCTAATAATACTCCACCCACAGTTAATGCTGCAGATAAGTATTGCCCAGCGGAATAAGAGGAGTCATTTTCTTCTTCGATTTTATCTGGATGATCCATCCCTAAAGCACCATGAGCAAAAGACTCAACGTCGTCCCCCATGTCTTTGTTTAAATCACGGTTTAGTTGGCTTTCTTTTTCTATATCTTGAAGCGCATACAATAAGGCCTTTCCTTCACTTGATAAGCTGACTTGGTTATCACTTACCGATATCGTATTTCCCATTGAAGAGACCTTCACACTTGGGTTAGCAACCATGATAGTAGAAGGCACAGCTTTACTGTATGTCATTGCATTTTGATATGAAGAAACGCCACTTATCATTACTCTGTCCTTTGATGAATAATTAACCGTCTATCAATTATATCGGTCACCAAATAGAAAACTTGTGAATATTTATTGTCTATTGATTTGATTTTTTGATGCGCTTCACTCTTTTTTGCTGCCTTTACTATTGTTTATTTTTCATAAGTCGAATTCAGGGCTTGATCTCTTTCTTATCTCCGCCTATAGTTAATCGCAATTCGACGATTAACTTTCAGTGCAGTAAAAAAGGTAAGATAATAACGATGACTTGTAATGTTAATGATACTTCAACTTTTCGCTCTACAGAGCAAGATCTTCAAAAAGAGAAAGAATTTGCACTATTAGCAAAAGCCCTTTCACATCCTGCACGTGTGCGAATTTTACATATTCTATCTGCTCTAGAAAAAGCAGGTGGCTGCCTAAACAGCGACCTAGTCTCTGAATTAGGCTTGGCGCAATCAACCGTTTCTGAGCATTTACGTATTTTAAAATTGGCTGGGTTTATTACTGCTGAGTCAATACCACCCAAAATGTGCTATCGCATAAACCGAGAGTGTATTCGTCAATTTGAAAACCTGACTCAAAGTATTTTAGATTAATACCAACGTGATTATTAGCGATACACTGTCACAAATACGTAATGGCCTAGCAGTTAAATAAACTAGGCACTTTAAGCTTTGTAATAGAGAAACTTCGTGATAATTCTTAATTATATCAATCGAATTTCGACGATTTACGATTAATGAGTTTTAAATTTACAACCTAAACTAAGGCGAGATTATGCAACCTAAACTAGGATTTCTAGATAGATATTTAACACTGTGGATTTTTATCGCTATGGCTATTGGTGTATTACTTGGGGTCCAGTTCCCTCAAGTGGCACAATGGAATGAATCCATGTCGGTCGGTACAACCAATATTCCATTAGCGATTGGTCTGATCTTAATGATGTATCCACCGTTAGCAAAAGTGAATTACAACTTACTTGGTACGGTCGTAAAAGACAAACAAGCCATTACCCTTTCTCTAATTATGAACTGGGTTGTCGGCCCTATTCTGATGTTTATTCTGGCATTAATCTTTTTAGGTGATCACCCAGGCTACATGGTCGGTATTATTCTGATTGGCTTAGCTCGCTGTATTGCCATGGTATTAGTTTGGAATGATATTGGTGGCGGTAATAAAGAGTATGGTGCGGCTTTAGTTGCGATTAACTCTGCGTTTCAAATCGTAACGTACAGCTTTATGGCGTGGTTATTCATTAGTGTGCTACCACCGGTATTTGGTTATGAAAGCATGGTGGTTGATATCTCTATGATGGATATTGCTGAAAGTGTTCTGATTTATCTTGGTATCCCATTCTTAGCTGGATTTTTAAGCCGTAAAATCTTGGTTTCTAAAAAAGGTGAAGAGTGGTACAACACGGTTTTCATTCCAAAAATCTCACCTATCACCTTGATTGCTCTATTGGGTACGATTGTTCTGATGTTTAGCTTAAAAGGTGAAATGATCCTTGAGCTACCAATGGATGTGGTTCGCATTGCTATTCCACTGGCTATTTATTTTGTCTTAATGTTCTTCACTAGTTTCTTTATCGGCAAGAAGATGGGGATTCCTTATGACAAGAACGCCTCTATCGCTTTTACAGCAACGGGAAATAACTTTGAACTAGCGATTGCGGTTTCTATCGCGGTATTTGGTTTGAACTCTGACCAAGCTTTTGCAGGGGTTATTGGGCCTCTAATCGAAGTGCCAGTTTTAATCGCTTTAGTTAATGTAGCTTTGAGAATGAAAGGAAAAGAAAAGGCAAGCTCAATCGCTTAAATGACAGCCCTTTAAAAATATATAAATGGAGTGTTAATGTTTGAATCATTCAACCCTAACCCTCCATTTTACTTTCACTTATTAACTCACCAATATTTGTTTATCTGTATAACGCTTAATTAAATCATCAATGTTCAAAGGTTTATCAAAGTAATACCCTTGCAGTAAATCGCAGTGGTATTCTTTTAATTTCTCATGCTGCGCTAGGGTTTCAACACCCTCTGCTACAACCTTCATTTGGCATGAAGATCCAATCGCAATGATCGCTTTCACCAAAGTATCACTTTGCTTATTGTTTAATAGCTTATCAACAAAAGAACGATCTATTTTGATTTCACTGATAGGCAAGTTATTTAAGTAATTTAGTGAAGAATACCCAGTACAGAAATCATCTAGAGAAATGCCAAATCCTTGCGCCCTGAGTCTTTGTAATACAGGAGAAACCATCGCAAGATCATCAATAAAAATATTCTCAGTGATCTCCAATGTCACCCTGTCGATATCAATTCCTGACTCTTGCACAATTGCCATCACTCGTTGTTCAAAATCGAGGCGAGCTAATTGTTTAGGTGAGATATTAATAGAAACCCCTATTGCATTTTCCCCATTAGGCATTAATGCCAGTGTATCTCTACATGCTAAATGGAATACATAATCACCAAGGTCGTGAATAACACCAATACGCTCTGCAACAGGAATAAATTCAAGAGGAGACACGATGCCTAATTCGGGATTGTGCCAGCGACATAAGGCTTCAACCGACTCTATTTCTTGTGTTTCGGTATTGATTTGTGGCTGGTAAGCCACACTGATTTCATTTCTTTTTACTGCTTGATTAAGTTGGTTTTCAAGTAATGTATTATATTGAACCTGCTGATTAATATCTGCGTTGTAAAACATTACATCGCCCTTTTGCTCCTCTTTTGATTTATATAAAACAATATCTGCTTTTGATATAAGTTCTTCGGAGTTAGTGCCATGATCAGGGTAGGTTGATACCCCAATTGAACATTTTGTAGCAACAGCGACACCATCTAACAAAAAAGGAGACATAAATAAGGTTTGAATCTGCCTAACTTTACATTTTGCCCCTTCCTGACTATCTAACATAGAAAAGCAAAATATGAATTCATCTCCACCAAAACGAGAAACACAATCATGATTTCCAAGAATACTTTCAAATCGTTGACCAATTTGCTTTAATAATTGATCTCCAGCAGCATGTCCGTATTGATCATTAATGCGCTTAAAATCATCTAAATCAACAAAAAAAATCGCAGCTTTCTTATTTTGTAATTTTGATAACGCAATCAATTTTTCTATATTTTCAGTAAGTTGCATACGATTAGGCAAATCGGTTAATTGATCATATTTAGCCATGTACTGCATTTCATTTCTACTTATTTTTAATCGCTCAAAATCATCTATAACCTGCCCCTCTAACGTCACAAAATGTCGGTATACACGACGACCAACGCTCACTGTTAAAAACGTTAAAATGAAACTAAAAGGCAAGGTTAATCCTAGGAGTTTCAGTAGCTCTTCATTCCCTTGCGTCACTAGCATTTTTTCTTTTTCTTTAATGAATGCTGAGACACGGTTGGTATGAAAACCGGTCCCAATGACCCAATCCCAGCCATCAATAACTCGGAAATAACTGATTTTAGGCCCGAGTAAATTCGCCCCTTCAACTAATTTGTTATTATAGAGTAGAAAGCCTTTTTTCTCAGTCGCATTAAATAATAACTTACCAAGCTCATCATTCACTTTATAAACGTCGATAGAATGGTCTGTAATTACTTTTTGATTAATTAATTTTGCATCACCGTCTAAATCAAACACAAAGATGTAGCCATCATCATCCATGTTGATACTAGAGAGCATTCCTAATACTTGCTGCTGAACCCCTTCTTCAATATCCAAAACATATTCACCAGAACCAATATACCAATTAAATGCACCTAACTTTCGATCAAAACTGACCTTAGCGAACTCCTCGCCTCCATTGCCTGGTTTGATATACCAATAATGGTTAAACGCTTCTCCTTTATTATTTAATTCTTCTTTTTTGCGCTGAATATAATAATTACCACGAGAGTCCATGCGATTAAGTATTGAAGTATTTTCTAAATCAGGGCTAATCGGATGCATCACATTCATCCCATCCAGCGTCGAAATGTAAAAGTATCCACGCCCGCCATCAAAGCGAATAGGACGTAATGAATCAATAATAAGCTGTTTCACTTCTTCTATCGGCTTATCTTGGTTTTCAAGCAACAATCCATTGGCGATGCTAATTGCCGTATCAACACGAAAGCGAAGTTTTTCTCTGGCAATCTGCTCTACCAGCATCTTTTCATGATTTATTTGTTGATATAACTGATCAATATTCGACTTTATTTTTTGCTTTTGAGTGCCAATAACATCTGTCCGTACCGACTCCACCAAAATATTTACTTTGACCTTGTTGTCTTTCACAATAAAAAAGTTCAGCACTACGGTAAATATAAGAATGATCACAATAGGGAGATATTGCAGCACTCTTAGTAATTTTCGGTTACTCAATAATTTCATGGCAGGCAAACTCAATATGGATAAAAAAACACCAAGATTTTGCCTTAAAAATTACAGAACATCAAACCATAAAAAGAAAAAGTAGATACTTTACCTACAAAGAGTTAAACAAATGGACTATCCAGCTCTCATGTAAGCTCATTTTATTTACTGATTCGCCTTTTGTTGATCTGGGTTAAGCTATTGATGATGTATTTTTAACATCAACTGATACCCTAGTCTCTCTGCTTTCTATCGGTGTATGCAATGAAACCTTCTATCGAAAAAGTCTTACTTCAAATCGCATTGGATCTTAGTTCTAATTTATCAAGTGATTTACATTACCAACGTTTGATCTCTTCTATTCATCAAGTATTTCCCTGTGATGCCAGTGCATTGTTTGTATTAGACCATGATGGGATCTTAAAACCCGTTGCTGTTCAAGGCTTATCTGCCGCTGTGTTAGGCCGTAGCTTTCCACCCAAAGTACATCCGAGATTACAAGCAATTCTAGAGAGTAAACACCCTGTTCGATTCGAATCAAACTCAGACTTACCGGATCCCTTTGATGGCTTATTATTGGTTGATGAACATGTCAATATTGAAGTGCATGACTGCTTAGGGTGTAGTTTATATGTCGAAGATACTTTAGTGGGTTTACTAACCCTAGATGCATTAGAGGTTGGTGCCTTTAAAAAGATAGATAACATAACCATTGAAACTTTCGCAGCATTAGCGGCAGCAACCTTACATAATAAAGCTTTAATTGAGACACTAAAAAACAGTAATCAACAACAGAAATCGATAAACCAAGCCTTAATCCAACAAGCCCGAAATCAAAAAGGTGAATTGATTGGAATTAGCCCTCAAATTGAACGATTACGTAATAATATCAAGATGGTAGCGCATTCTAATTATACTGTACTCATCAGTGGTGAAACGGGTTCGGGTAAGGAATTAGTTGCGCACTCAGTCCATGAGCAATCTTCCCGGAGTGACCAAGCAATGATTTATGTAAACTGTGCCGCATTACCAGAGTCTCTCGCAGAAAGTGAATTATTTGGCCATGTCAAAGGCGCGTTTACTGGTGCAAATAACCATCGAGCGGGCAAGTTTGAATTAGCGGATAACGGTACGATCTTCTTAGATGAAATCGGTGAATTGCCTTTATTAATTCAAGCCAAATTATTACGTGTTATCCAACAAGGTGAAGTTCAGCGTGTTGGCTCCGATAAAAACATAATGGTGAATGTGCGTATCATCGCCGCAACTAACCGAAATTTAGAGCAAGAAGTAGAAGCAGGATGCTTTAGAGCTGACTTATTTCACCGTTTAAATGTATTCCCTATAAATGTGCCTCCATTGCGTGATCGTGACGGGGATATTTCTGTTTTAGCGGGCTATTTATTAGATAAAGTTCGTACCCAATTTAACGTGCCTAACCTTCATATTCATCCACGTACATTAACTCATTTAGAGAATAGTCCGTGGTTAGGTAATGTACGAGAACTTGAACATACATTAATGCGAGCAGGGCTTCGTGCAATACAAGAAAACGATACGAGTATTACTCTAGCTCACTTTTTAGGAGATGTGGAACATTCTAATGATGTTAAAATAACAACAAACTTACTACCTAAAGAAAGTAAGCCAATGAGAGAGCTGGTAGAAACCTATCAAAAACAATTAATTGAACACGTTTTAGCTGAATCGAATGGAACTTGGTCAAAAGCCGCCGAATTTTTACAAATGGATAGAGGTAATCTGTATCGAATGGGTAAAAAATTAGGGATCACTAATTCATAAAATCGAACCCACTGATGTGTTTATTACAACAAATTCGATGTGATAAATACATCAGACTGCTTTTCAATCCAAAGTAACATCAATAAAATCAACAAGTTAAAATTGGCACACCCTGTGCAATAAGGAACTCATCAATGTCGATTCAAATCGAGATGAGTTCAGCAATCTATTCCACAAGGGTAGAACGTACTGAACTGACGTGATTTGAACAATATGTATTCAATGACTGGAGTTCCAACTATGTTCTGTATCCAATGTGAGCAAACAATTCAAACACCTACAACAAAAGGCTGTTCTTTTGCACAAGGTATGTGTGGTAAAACAGCAGAAGTATCTGACTTACAAGATATTTTAGTTTATGCATTACAAGGTGTTTCTTTCTGGGCAGAACAAGGCCGTAAAGTAAACGTAGTAATTGATGAGATCGACCAGTGGGCACCTAAAGCCTTCTTCGCGACACTAACTAACGTCAACTTCGACCCTGAGCGTGTTATCGAATTCGCACTGCAAGCACACGCTTACAAAAAACAACTTGAAGAACAAGTTCGTGCAGCAGCTCTTCTTAGCAATACCAAATTATCTGAGCTATCTCCTGCCGCCTTATTTGATTTACCAACCAATGCAGAAGAGCTTATAGCATTAGCACCACAAGCTGCGGTTAACCGTGGTCACGAATCGCAGCATGAAGATGTTATTGGCCTACGTTTACTTTGTCTTTACGGCTTAAAAGGCGCAGCGGCTTACATGGAGCACGCACGTGTTCTTGGTCAAACTGACGACGCTGTGTTTGCTGAATATCATGAAATCATGGCTTGGTTAGGTACTGATCCTACTGAACTTGGTGAGTTATTAGACTGTTCAATGAAAATTGGTCTAATGAACTACCGTGTAATGGAAATGCTAGATGCAGGTGAGACAAAAACATTTGGTCATCCAGAGCCTTCACAAGTAAACGTAAAAACTATCGAAGGTAAATGTATTCTTGTTTCTGGTCACGATTTACATGACTTAGAAAAAATCCTTCAACAAACTGAAGGCAAAGGCATCAACGTTTATACTAACGGTGAAATGCTTCCTGCTCACTCTTACCCTGAGCTTAAAAAATACCCTCACCTTGTAGGTAACTACGGCAGTGCATGGCAGAACCAGCAAAAAGAATTTGCTAACTTCCCTGGTGCTATCGTAATGACATCAAACTGTCTATTAAACCCAAATGTGGGTCAATACGCAGACCGTCTATTTACTCGTAGCATCGTTGGTTGGCCTGGTGTTGCTCACTTAGAAGGTGATGATTTTACAGCAGTTGTTGATTGTGCATTAGCGCAAGAAGGCTTCAAACACAACGAAATCGAACAGATGATCACCGTTGGATTTGGTCGTAACGCGTTAATGGCAGCTGCTCCTGCAGTTATCGAACAAGTCAAAGAAGGCAACATCAGCCACTTCTTCCTTGTTGGTGGTTGTGATGGTGACAAATCAGAACGCAGCTACTACACAGATTTCACAGCTCAAGCGCCTGAAGACTCAGTAATTTTAACGCTTGCTTGCGGTAAATTCCGTTTCAACAAAAATCAATTTGGCGATATTAATGGTATCCCGCGTTTATTGGATGTTGGTCAATGTAACGATGCTTATTCAGCTATTCAACTCGCACTTGCACTAGCTAAAGAGTTTGATTGTGGCATCAACGAACTTCCATTAACGCTGGTACTTTCTTGGTTCGAGCAAAAAGCGATTGTTATCCTACTGACTCTATTTGCTCTTGGCGTTAAAGGTATTTACACCGGTCCAACTGCCCCTGCGTTCTTAACGGATAACCTGCTTGCTATTATTCAAGATAAATTTGATATGCGTAGTATCACGACAGTTGAAGAAGATCTAAAAACGATTTTAACCGCGTAATTCGCGCATACCATTTCTAATTTATGCCTCAGTTATCTGGGGCATTTTTCGCTCTAAAGCAAGTTATAACTTCTGAGCAATAACTTATAAGTAATAGAGAATAAATATGACACAATTTATTTGGCCAACAACTCCTGTTCAACTTCGCTGCAATAAAAAATGGTTTGAGACTGATGATACTATTAGCTTACAACTAACAAGCCAAAACCAAGAAAGCTTTGATTTTAAACCGGGTCAATTTATTAGTGTCGGTTTTGAAATTGAAGGAAAGATGGAATATCGCGCCTACTCCATCAGCTCAATGCCAAATCAAGATTTTCTGCAATTAACCATTAAACGGGTTGAAGGCGGCAAGGTATCCAACTATCTCATTGAACAGTTAAATGAAGGTGAGCAGGTTGCTGTTTTAGCACCAGCAGGTCCATTCAATTCAATCGATTGCAAGCCAAGAAAAAAAGTCGCGTTATTAAGCGCTGGCTGTGGTATTACACCAGTGATGTCGATGGCGAAAACATGGATAGCTCAAGATATAGAGGTCGATATTAGCTTTATCCATATGGCAAAAAGCAAAGAACAAACCATCTTTTTTGAAGAGTTAGAGTTGCTGCATGAAACTCATGCTAATTTTCATTTGAAGCTGCTATTAAAAGATAATGCAGAGACAAATCACCCACAAGGTCGCCTAGACCAAGAGTGGCTAAACACGCTTTGTCCTGACTTAATAGAACGCACAGTTTACTTGTGTGGCCCTAACCAATTCATGCAAGACATGAAAACCAACCTAGAAAACATTGGTTTAGATATGGCGCACTTTTTCCAAGAAAGCTTTACACCGATTGAAGCGGAAGTAAGTAACACTGAAGACGCCTCTGGCGTGGTTCAGTTTGAAGTACCCGCTTTTGGTGTTTCAAAAGAAATAGATAAAGGCGCAACACTGGCTGATGTACTTGAAGAAAGTGGCGTTCCAATAATTATCGCTTGTCGCAGCGGTATGTGTGGTTCGTGCAAATGTAAAGTAGAGAAAGGCGAAGTAAGTCGAACAAGTACTGAGACATTAACAGAAGAAGATATCGATCAAGGTTATGCATTGGCGTGTTCAAGCCAAGTTCAATCAGATGTTGAAGTTAGCTTAATCTAGCTTTTTCTTTATAACTAATCTCAAAAAACCGATGAATATTTACTATCATCGGTTTTTTTAAATCTAAATATATAACTATAACTACACCAACAGCGCACTATTCACTTTAATAATCAGCTTCTTCACTGCTGCTGGTTGCTCATCAACCGCAACCAATGGGCGATGTGGCTGCTTAGGATTGAAAATAATAAACTCACCCGCCTCTAACGTTACAAACTGCTCATCTTGAACGTCGTTACTAAAAGCGATGTCTTTCTCTTCAAGGTAATCATCTTCAATCGATAATAATGGATATTCACTGTAACCGAACGTCTCAGTACCTTCCAAAATTAATTGAACATCAAGGTATTTATGGTGAATTTCTGAACGACGATTTTCTTTCAATTCCGTTTTATCGTTCACTATAAAATAGACTGACTCATCAGGTAATGGGTAGTTGCCTACTTCTGTATTTTCTATTGTTTGTTCTTTTACTTTTTGAATAATCTCAATGATAACAGGGTGTAATGCAGCCCCTTGAATATCGTCACTCCATTTACCTTTAAACAAAATAGCCTCTCAATGATATCGATGATGAAGTTAAAAATAGTAGCATGAGATATTGATATCAGTAAGATATAATGCTGTTTAAAGTGACTTTTAATGAGGCTTCATGGCTAAACCAAACGCAACTTATCTTGTGCGAGTGCACAGTGCGAAAATGCTGATAGACCATGCAATGAAATATTATGGACTAACCTATGCCGATTTTGATATGCCGCCTCAGCTATTTGATTATCAACTAAAATTGATGCCATTAAGCGATCTCGAATCTCTACTCTGTAAAATTGAATTGTTAACCCAAGATCCAGCTTACACAGCAAAGCTAACACAATCAGACAGTTTGAAGCAGTTTGGTCCTTTTGTGCAGCTATTAGCAAGCTCGACCAATTTGGGCATGGCAATTAAGCGTATGAATACCATACACAATGCTCTTCAGTCTGGGGTGCAGGTAAATATGCTATTAAGTGGTTCGATAGCAAAATGGCGAATTTTAACCCCAACAATGCTGCCTCAAGCTCGTATTCATGAAAGTATTTTGGCCGCGGGATCATTCGTTCGATTATTAAAACTGTTCCATGGCGATGATTATCAACCGGTTGCAATTCATCTTTCAGGTAACATGATTGGTAAAACAGGAGAAATTGAGGCTATCTTTAACTGCCCTATCATATGGAACAGTCCAAATACTCAAGTCTGGTTTCCTGTTAAAGACATCACTTGCCCTCGTCGCTTTAAACTACCAACATCACAAGTGAAGGCATTTACCGTAGAGCAAGCGATGAGTTATATGCTTATTCCACAGCCTCAAGATACGTTAAAAGTGGTATTTGAACTCACTAAATATGCCTTGTTTTTTGGTTATCCTACGCTTGAGTTTGTCACTCAAAAAATGGGGATGAAGCCACTTACTCTTCAACGTCGCTTACAAGATCAAAGTATTGCTTTTACCGATATTGTTCATCACAGCATTTGTGATGAGGCTATCACATTAATGGGAAGTGAGTTATCCATGCAAGAAATTACACAACGAGTTGGCTATAAAACTACGGCTTCATTTTCTGTTGCGTTTAAACGTATGTATGGTGTTACCCCTGTACAATACAGAAAAACACTACTTTAAAACCTAAACAAAACAGTCAAAAACATCAGTTTTTGCCATTACTTGATATATTTAAATACATTTAATCGACATATCACTCCGTTACCCTTCATGCTTACTGCTCATTATTATTTAAGGTAAATCATTTATGAGTTTAGTCAGCATGCCCTTCGTTGGATCAGGTCAGGATCTTGGGCTGCATATTGCTGCGAGCGTCGTCATGATAGGAAGTATTATCGCCCTCGCGTATGGTTTCTGGAAACTTCATGAACTACCAATTAACAAAGCACACAGTAAACAACACCAGCAAATAGGGCTTATTACCGCCCTCACTTGGATAGGATTTGTCTGGCATTGGGTCTGGGTTTTAGCCGTGATTTGCGCCTTTGTTGATGCCGAAAAAGCATTGATCAAAATTCGTGATATTTGGCATCAACCTACTTCACCATTACAGACACAAGCACAAACACCAATAACAGAAAGCACCGCAGCACAGCCAACTCAAGAGGAGAATCACAATGCTTGAGGGGTTAGCAGTATGGGCTCTATTTATATACCTACTTAGAATGGTTGGCATGCCTTGGAATAAGTTTACTCAAGGTTTTGCCTACATTGGCGGCGGGTCTTGGTTGTTGTTTGTATGGGCAGGATTATTAAATTTCACTCCAATGGATCTTTCTGGTGGTTCCGTCGTGCAATCACCACACATTCAACTTCGTCCTGCGAGTACGCAAATTAAAGGCGTCGTCACCAAGATTTATGTTGAACCAAACCAAGAAGTGACTAAAGGCCAACTGGTTTATGAAATTGATGATGAGATTTACCAAATTGCGTTAAACAAAGCGATAGTCTCACAAGAAGCGAGCGCTATTGGACTTGAAGTTGCAAATCAAAACGTGAAACTGGCACACCAAGCTATCACCGCATCAGAAAGTGACATTGTGGTTAGCCAAAAACAAATTGAAGCTAAGAGCCAAGATCTAAAATACAAGAAACTCACACTACAGCGTTATATTGAGCAAAATCGAAAAGTAAAAAATACCATCACGCAAAGTGCGTTAGATGAGCAAGGCACACTCGTTTCTATAGGTGAAATTGAAGTTGCGAGCGCAATTGCTCAGCTTAATAAAGCAAAACTAGCCAATGAAAAAGCACTGCTTGATTTTGATAACGCAAAGTTAGGCGTAAAATCCAAAGAAAGTGAGCTTGCCAATGCAAAAGAAAGCGTATCTCAAGCACAATGGAATGTAGACAATACTAAAATCTACGCTCCTGCTGATGGTTATGTGACAAACTTTATTCTGCGTGAAGGTCAATATATTGGTGCAGTTCCGCGTATGCAGATGTATACCAATGAGAAGTATGTATTAATGCGAGTTAACCACCAAGCAATACGTAATGTGACGGTTGGTCGTCCTGCTGAGTTCTCTAGCGCAGTTTATCCTGGAAAAGTCTTTGTGGCAGAGGTAGAAGGCATTGTTGAAGCAACAGGTGAAGCACAAGGTAACTTACTAGGCAGAGAAACGAATGTTCGCCAAACGACAGGATTAAACGTTAATAATAAGCACCACTTTGTACGTTTAAAACTTGAAGAGGGCGAAGGCTATGATATTCCGGTTGGCTCTGTTGGTTTAGCATGGATTTCAGGTGAGAAACCCATTGGTTTTATGGCTTTCTTAGATGTAATTCGTGGGATTATCATTCGAATGAAATCGCAAATTTACTTCTTTTATTCATTGTGACAATTTAGATGTTTGGCCCTATAGCTCACTCTCTCGAACTATGGGGCTTTTTTATATTTCTGCTTTTTGTCGTCGTCAACGCATCCCAAACCCCAATGTAATTAACTTAACGTCTCTTTAATTTCATCCGAGCTAAAACCATGAGAATACAGATAAGCATAAGCTTTGCTTTTGTCTTTTGAGTTGCTCAAATCAAAGCGCTTTTTGTCTAATCGCAATTGGCAATTTTCATAAAAATCAATCGAACCATCCATCTCTAGTTTTTCAATCTCTTCATCAAAGGTTGAAATATCTATCAGCTTTTGTTTTAGCTCCCGCTTGATAACAGACTTACCTTTTAGTTTACGGGCAAGCTTCTCAATTTCTTTAACGAGATCCGCTTTATCGGCTTTAATTTGCATTTTAGAAGGTAAGGTTGAGGCAACAGGATGAGATTTAATCGCCTCACGAACATCGGCAGATTTAAAACCATACTTAGTCAATGTTGCGTAGAGTTTATCACTCGATAAGGAGTCTAAATTCATATTAGCTAATCGGTTGTTCAATAATGTTATTTCACAGACTTCATCACGATTAGATACATATGCTATTGCTTCGTTAACAATGGATTCATTAATGCCTTTTTCTCTCAATTTAGACAAAATAAACTGACTGCCTTTCTCGCTACTAAATGCCATTTCAACAAAATTAATCGCAAAATTTTTATCCGATTTTAGATAGCCACGCCCGATGAGGTCTTCAAGTACGGTATCAATCCACTCTTGATTATCCGTCTTCGCTACAAGCTTTTTTCTTAACTCATCAATGGTTCTGTCTTTTGCTTCAAGGTGATAAAAAGCACTGCCATATACATTATCAATGGTTTTTGCAGGTTTTACGGGAAGTTGACTGAACATGGTAACCTCTAATTTTATTGATCGAACAAAAGCTGAATCTAACGTATCTCACTCTAAGACGCAAAACTAATTCGAATGCTGTATTTATATTGGCTTTAAGTATAAACATTGAATCTAGTAAACACTGATGCTCCTCACCCAATTCTTTCTTTATGGAACTTATCATGGTATTTCTACTCAATAGTACTAAGTAATTCAATAATGTAAGGCACAGAATGACTTCTCTTGTTAATGTAAGAAATGTCTCAAAACACTATTCAGACTCCAATAAGAATCAACAAGCATTAAGCGATATCAGTTTTGATTTAAAAGCAGGACAAGTTCTTGGCTTACTTGGGCACAACGGTGCGGGAAAATCGACACTGATAAATGCTCTGTTGGGCGCTCATCGTTACGAGGGAGAGATCAGAGTGAATGGTCTGCATCCTATCGATCAACACGCTGAATTAATGCAGCATTTAGCCTATATTTCTGATGTCAATGTGTTACCTGAATGGATGAGCGTAAAACAACTTTTAAACTATACCTCAGGAGTTCACCCAAGCTTTGATAGTAATAAAGCAGCTTCTGTATTGAGTAACACCAATATCAAATTAAATAGCAAAATAAGCTCACTATCAAAAGGCATGAAGGTACAAGTTCATTTAGCAATAGTAATTGCAACCGATACTAAAGTTCTGATCTTAGATGAGCCAACCTTAGGATTAGATTTATTATATCGCGATACGTTTTATCAGCACTTAACGACTTGGTTTAATGCGGGAGAGCGCTGTTTAATTATTGCGAGTCATGAAGTGGCTGAAATTGAGCATTTATTAACGGATGTATTGATCTTAAAACAAGGTAAATGCGTGAAGAAAGAGAGTATGGATAGCATTCCTCAAGGTACATTAGCTGAACTCTTTATTGCCCTTCAAAAGGAATCTATTTAATGCGCCAATCATTATATATGTTTGAAAAAGAGCTTATTGAACACAAAACGATTACTCGTGTCCCTCTGTTTATCCTTCTTTGCGGTGCAGTACTTTTCATTAGCTTAATGATGAACACTAGCCTACAAGATAATTTATTTATTTCAGTCGAGACTCAGGGTAACTTCACCCCTTTTAGTTCTGAATTTTCAAACGACCTACAGCTCGCGTTAAGCTTTATCGTTGGTATTTTATCATTAGCTCTCACAACGACTTATCTCTCAAAAACATTACGTAAAGAGCGTAATGAAGGCAGCTCTGCATTTTGGCGCAGCATGCCCGTCTCTAGCCAATATACGCATGCAATAAAACTGGCTTTTGGTTTAATTGTAATTCCATTGATTTTTTCTGCATTAGTACTTATCGCCAATCTATCCTTTTGGATAATGAGCTTATCAAGCGACACTGTATTAGCTATGCTTCATGAGCACACCTCGTTTATGTCGGTGATTACCCATTGGCTGCAGTTTATGGGAAGAATGCTACTGGTTAGTGTAGTTATGTTACCTATTGCAGGGTTAGTTTTAGCGCTATCTCAAGTCAGTAATTCACCTTTAATCATCTTACTATTAGGCGGTTATGCATTGAAACTGCTGTCAACTTGGGTGCTAAACTGGGATGGTATTGCCGTATTTCTCACTCATATGTATAAGCTCCCAACTACGATCTTGCTCTCTTCAGAGCCTTTGATGAGTTTTTCACAAGCTGGGACTGGATTCTTAAGCTTGTATAGTTTACTTGGCGCTATTTCATTGTTCGCTAGTATCTCTTTATATCGAACTACTGAGATCTCTTGGCAATCATTAAACCCACGTTGGTTGTTTAATAAGTAAATAAAAAGGGAGAGGCGCATAAAATAGAGCTCTCCCTTACTTTTGTTAGCTACTACTTACCTTTAACTACTATGTTAAAGTCTTTAAGTGGCATTGGCTTAAAGTACAAGAAACCTTGATGTGATGAGATCTGTAACTCATTCAATATCTGTTGTTGATTCTTGTTCTCTACTCCTTCAGCAACCAATTTAATATCCAGATTATTTGCCAATAAAATAATATTTTCCAGTATCTTAAGTGACTGTGAATTAGTTTCAATATCATCAATGAATGACTTATCAATCTTAATAAAGTCAAATTCATAATAATTTAAATACTGTAAAGAAGAATAACCAGTACCATAATCATCCAAGGCAAACTTCACGCCAATCGCTCGAAATTTTTGCATATAACTTGTGATTTTTTCTCTATTTTCAAACTCAGTTGATTCAGTAAACTCTAATACTAACGTAAGCTTTTTAGATAACTGCTCACATAATGTATAAATTTCATCATCATAAAGACAACTTTCAGTTAGATTTACACTTATTCTTAAACCATTATGAATCGAATTTTGATAGCCATCACTAAGTTGGCGTAGCATCGATTTTGTCATTTCACCAATAAGTCCAAATTTCTCCATTTTAGGGATAAATTCCAGAGGTGAAATAATGCTACCGCAAGGTTTGATCCATCGTGCTAATACCTCACCACCAATAATTTGTTCTTTGGCACTGACTATCGGCTGAACATACGGTGTTATCTGATTTTTTCTAATTGCATTTCTTAATTTATAAAAATCCAAATTAAACCATGTACTTGAGAAAGACAAAATACGGAATAATACTAACATTAATAATGAGATGAAAATAAATTGAGTATTATCAATAACATATGATTCAACAGAGCGCCATTTATCGTATTTAAATAATAGATGAAAATCATATTTCTCTGATGAATATACTTTCTCATCTGTTAGACTATGAGAGCTAAATATATTCCCTTTTGATATTATATATTGTGAATTTGATAACGAAATCAGCCCAAATCGAGTATTCTCTAGCTCTACAGGTATTTCTTTCATAAAAAATTGAATACCATTGTCATTATCATAGCGGTGGTAGTATGAAATACTTGGTTGATCCGTTAACAGGTTCTTTTCTTTTATGTATATCTCTTTTTCAGGTATGTTTTTTTTCGATATATTACTACCGACAATCGAACTACAAAAATACTGGCCATCTTGGATAACTGATATACTATTAATTGATGGACAACGTGCCACTTTTTTTTGTAACGGTAACATCATCTCTTGGCACGTTTTACCTTTAAGATAAGCGAGTTCATCCACTGATTTTTTTGCTTTATCAAACCTAAACTCGATATTTTTCATCGTATTTTTTATATTTGATTCAACATATCGCTGATAATCTGCTCGTATAACATATTCAAACAAGATAAATATAATAATAACGCCAACCATATACTTATTAGTAATAAATTTCATTTAGATTACGTCTTCTAATACAGTGACTCTGTTTCTACCAGAGTTTTTTGATTGATATAATGCAGTATCTGCCAGTTTAAATGCTTTTTTAAACGACATATTTTTACCTGCTGTTGCACCAACAGAAACTGACACACAAATCTCCGCTATAGTCTCTGCGTAGATAGATCTTCGAATAGCCTCTGCTCTCTTTAGTAACTCACTATTCGATATATGATTAATAACAATAATAAACTCTTCACCACCCCAGCGAATGGCCATATCATCTCTTCTCATATGCTGCTTTATTCGATGACATACCTCTTTTATCACTACATCACCTTGTTGGTGCCCATACTGATCATTAATACGTTTAAACTCATCGATATCAATTACGATAACAGCTCTCCCAAACGTTAAGTTCAGTTTTAACTCATAAAAATCACGACGATATAAACCAGTCATATGATCTAACCGACAATATGACAGAAATCGATATAGCGACCTATTAATTGAGAATAATAAAAATGTTATCACCAATGCAATGCCTGAGCTCAGCGCAAACAAATCAACCATATTTATAGATAGATTTAGTTTATTACTTACCGGTGTACAAGGGATCTCAATAAAATCACTTGATAAAGATAACGCATGATCACCACCGTAATTCAGAAAGCTATATCTCTTTTTATTAAAATCGTATAACCAATTTAAAAATACACTTGCTTTCATATCTAAAATGAACATTGCTCTTAACTGCTTATTTTCATAAATAGGATAGAATATACTTCTAACATTTTTACCAGTAAGCGGTTCTACATAAGGCTCTGTTAATTTAAGATCACATCGAGCAAATGCTTGATAACTCTTTGACATTTTTTCGTTATCTACAATCCGATCAATCCAACTTGAGTTTGATGCTTCCTTAGAGTTCAATTTCTCATGCACTTCATGTAATGGTTTAAAATGGCCGATATTAACATTAGATTCTAACTTCTCTAGAATAGCTATACTCCAATAATCATCATTTATATAATTTGTTAACTCTTCTTCTAATAAATTAATACCACAAGACAAATTTTTAACCTGGCTATCCTCATCAACCATAATTGAAACATCATCACGTTCATGAGTACCTTTACTAAGCACTGCTGTTGTTGTGTTTAAATAAAAAGGCGTAATTTTTCTAACCGTATCATATAACTTTGTTATTTTTTCATGAAACTCCATTCTAAATGAATTAGCTTCTAACTTGTTATATTGATATAACATATAAAAAGATAATAGGAACAAGAATAAGAATGTCTTCAAATATTTATTCTTAATACTAATTATTTCACGCATTATCTTCGTTCTTATCTAAAGTCACGCGGTTACGCCCCGTATTTTTTGATTGATAAAGAGCCATATCCGCCCTTTTTATCGCATCAAAAGCCAATTCAGAGTATTGCTGTTTAGAGCCTCCAATAGAAATGGTAATATGCATACTTTCTATTCTCTCACTTTCTATTCTTTCTCGAATCATTTCTGCTTTCTGATGAAAAAAATCATGCTTCATATGATAGAAAGCAATAACAAATTCCTCTCCTCCCCAACGGATAGCAATATCATCTTCTCTAATACTTTCTTTTATACGCTGAGTTACAACTTGGATAACTCGATCACCTACAGCATGGCCATGGTTATCATTTACTTGCTTAAAATGGTCTATATCAATGATAAGAAAGGAAGCGCCTTCAACCCGATTCAGTTTACTTTCAATAAAATCTCGACGAAAAAAACCAGTCATCCGATCATTGCATCTAATATTGTTAATTTTTAGATATAAACAATACAAAAATATCGAGAATAAATAGATTGCAGAAGAAGCATAAAAGCTAACACTTAACATTTTAAATATATCAAGGCTAACCATTAATGGCGGGGAATTTAATGTATATGGTACTTTTATATTAAATGTAGCCCAGTCAAACCCTTTATTTCTCGTAATAAACACCCATCTCTTATCACTAAATTCAGTGACTAATGATTCATTCCAACCTTCTTTAATATCAACAATGATAACTGATACTAATTTTGACTTTAAATAAATAGGATATATAACAGAATGTATTCTTTCATTTGATGAATCTTCTGTATACACCTCTGTGATTCTTATATCATCATTATGAAAGCCTTTATAGCTTTCATCTAATCCTTCTAACTTAACGATTCTGTCTAACATTAATGAGTCATGTAATGTTTTATCATTAAATTTTATGTAAATATCTCTTAAAGGTAAAAAATAGGAATTGCCTGTATTCTTGTCATGTAGTTTTTCAATAACTGCAATAGTCCATATATACTTTTTATCAATAGCTTTTAAAAGGCTTTGTGAAAGCAAATTTATCGCTGGTGATAAAACTTTGACTTCTCCTGTTTTATTAACAATGATACCAACATTATTAAAGTTGTAGATACCCTCTTCAATTGTTACTGTATTAGAATTAATGTAATAACCATAAAATCGTTTTGTTATATCCACAATATCTTGATATTTTATATTAATTTTCTTTTCTAAAATCCCAATAGATAACACATTGTAATAAAACAATGATGAGTATATCCCTAAAATTAAAACGGAAAATAAACAGGGTTTAAGAAACCATAATTTTTTTATATCATTCATAGCGCTTAATTATATATCATTAGTCATAAATAACTAAAAATGCATCATTAATTATCTAATATGATGCACTACAAGTGAAAGCACTCATGCGATCCTTCATCGCTTTCAAAATATCCTTTATTTTTGTTTAATAAATCCTCAATAAACAGCATAATCAAAAAATTACTGCGATATAATAATCGCAGTAATTTTTTTGATACTGGATCTATTCTATTTTTTAAGTCAGAGTAACTCTTACTTTACTTGCTCTATTATTATCAATTGAAAGTACTTCAAAGTTCCAATCTTGATGCTGAACAGAGTCACCTACCGCTGGAACATTACTAGTTAACCACATGAACATACCTGTTAGTGTTTGATAATCACCTTCTTTTTCTTCAGGTAAACTCCCTAAATTCAATGTGTCTTTCAATACCGTAGTTGGAATAGAACCATCTAAAATCCACTCTATTTCTGATACTTGATCAGTCCATGCATCATTTGGGTTTTCAGATTTAAACTCTCCTGCTAGTGCTTCTAGCAGATTCTTTTGTGTAACAATACCTTGCGCGTCGCCATATTCATCGACAACCAAAGCGATTTCTTCGCCTGTTGTTTTCAATAACTCCAATAATTCACTACCGTACTTATTTTCTAAGATCGTCAAACAAGGTAATAAGTTACGCATCAACCATTTGGTGCGGTGCTCTTGATGCGCTGCTTTTAGCAAAAATCGTGAAGTAGTAAAACCAAGTACATTATCCATACCGCCACGCGTTACTGGGTAAATAGAGTATTCTGAACGTAGCAACTTTGGTAAGTTTTCATCCCATGATTGTTCCGTATCGAAATAAACCAATTCATTTCTTGGGATCATTAAAGAAGCGACTCGTCGATCATCTAATTGAAGAATATTGCGTACCATGCTGTGTTCATTTTTTTCAATAACACCTTGCTCAGAGCCCTCAGAAAGTAACGCATGAATATCATCTTCTGTAATTGAAGCTTCATCGCTATTTGAGCGTCCAAGTAGACGTAAAAGCGCATCAGTTGAAATAGACAGTAAGAATACAAATGGTCGAGAAATAGAGGCTAATAAACTGATCAACGGTGCAATTAACGTTGCTATACGCTCTGCATGAAACTGGGCAATACGCTTTGGAACTAACTCACCCACCACGATCGAAACATAAGTGATAATCACAACAGTCGACATCGTAGAAATGGTTGATGCTAAGCTCGCAGATAGACCAAATGACATGATAAAGTTTGAGATCGGGCCAGAAAATGCAGCCTCACCTAAAATACCATTTAAGATACCAATACCAGTAATACCGATTTGTACGGTAGATAAGAATTGAGTAGGCTCTTCACCTAATTTGATCGCTTTAGCGGCTGACTTACTACCTTCTGAAGCCAGTTTTTGTAATCGACTCTTTTTTGCTGTCATGAGTGCAATCTCAGACATAGCAAACACACCATTAATCACAATTAAAAAAAGTAAAATGGCAATATCCAATGTAAACCTCGAATTAATAAAATAATGAAAATCAACATAACGTATGCTGAATTTTCTTACTCTTATATTCCTGATTTACAAGAATGTCAATCATTATATTGAACTATTTTTAAAC